>JAYRSJ010000021.1:0-84994 GCA_041920215.1 Burkholderiaceae bacterium
TGGCCCAGCACCGACACATAAGTAGGCTTGTTGGCATCCTGGTCTTTGCCGGCAGTCTTGCCCAGCACCGCCGAATCCTGGGTCACGTCCAGGATGTCGTCCACCACCTGGAAGGCTAGGCCGATCGCAGCACCGTAGTCCGACAGACCCTGCCAGGCCTGGGCCGAGGTCTGCCCGCAGGCCGCCCCCATCAGCACACTGGCCTGCAGCAGCACCCCCGTCTTGCGCCGGTGCATATCGCGCAGCGCCGCTTCGTCCAGGCACTTGCCGATGCTGGCCAGGTCGATGGCCTGGCCACCCGCCATGCCGGCATGGCCGGAAGCGCGCGCCAGCAAGGCGCACAGCCGCGCCTGCAGCAGGGGATCGACACCGGTCTCGGGCGTCAGCACCTCGAAGGCCAGGGCCTGCATCGCGTCGCCGGCCAGCATGGCCTGCGCCTCGCCGAAGGCCACATGCACCGTGGGCTTGCCGCGGCGCATCACATCGTTGTCCATGCAGGGCATGTCGTCATGGACCAGCGAATAGGCATGGATCAGCTCGACCGAGCAGGCCGCCCGCATGGCCGCCTGTGCCTCACCCTGCACCGCCTCGCAGGCCGCCTGCACCAGCAGCGGCCGCAAGCGCTTGCCCCCCCCGAGCACCGCATAGCGCATCGCCTCGCCGAGGCCGGCGGGTGCATCCGCTGGCACCCAACCGTCGAGTGCGGTCTCGAAAGCCTGCAGCACCCGCTGCACCCACTGCTCAAAAACTCCGTTGTCCATCGCTCAGGCATCTCCCCACGGCTTCAACTCCCCACCCTCAAGCACCTTCACTTGTTGTTCTACGGCTTCCAGCCTGTTTCGACAGATTCCCAGCAGCTCCGCTCCCCGCCTGTAGCTGTCCAGCAGCTGATCCAGGGGCAGCTGTCCGGCCTCCATGGCCGCGACCAGACGCTCCAGCTCGGCCAGGGCCTGCTCGTAACTGGGCGCAACCATCTCTGTGGCACCCTGCTTGCCGGGGGCCGCCTTGCTGCTGGTGGAGGTCTTGGTCATTTCAGAAAGCGAAACGCCGCATTGTAGTGGGGCCAAACCCAGGGCCTATCCCCCGCAATATGGCTTTGTGAGTCCATCGCCACAGGCTCGCACAAGCGCCTGGCCGGCGTTGTCAGCAATTGTCTTGCGCTGCCTCAGTCGGGTCGGCGGGGCTGCGGCTACAATCCCGCCCTCGCCCCTGCTCTTGGCAGGGCGACACCAGCGAAGCCCGGCAACGACTCGTCATCGGCCGGGCTTTTTACACAAACCCGGTGCCGTGCCGGCTCGCCATCGCCGCAGCCGCCACAGCCTCTTTCAGGCACCGGGGGGTTGACATTGGTTTCTTGGAGAACCTCTTGGATCATGTCCGACCTGAGCCTCTCTCTCTCAGCTCTTGAACGCAGCAAGACACAGCTGCCCGTTTCCGCCTATTTCGACGAGGGCCTGTTCCGCAAGGAACAGGAACTGATCTTCGATGCCGGTCCGCGCTACCTCGGCCATGCGCTGACGGTGCCCGAGGTCGGCGATTTCTATGCGCTGCCGCAGGAGATGGAGGGCCGCGCGCTGGTGCGTACGCCCGGCGGCATCGAGCTGATCTCCAATGTCTGCCGCCACCGTCAGGCGGTGATGTTGAAAGGCCGCGGCAACACCCGCGCCAACATCGTCTGCCCGCTGCATCGCTGGACCTACGACCTGAAGGGCCAGCTGATCGGCGCACCGCATTTCGCCGAGGACCCCTGCCTCAACCTGAACCGCTACAAGCTGCGCGAATGGAATGGCCTGCTATTCGAGGACAACGGCCACGACGTCGCGGCGCAGCTGGCCCGGCTGGGTCCGGCCACCGAGCTGGACTTCAGCGGCTATGTGCTGGACAAGGTGCAGGTGCACGAGTGCGACTACAACTGGAAGACCTTCATCGAGGTCTATCTGGAGGATTACCACGTCGGCCCCTTCCATCCGGGGCTGGGCAACTTCGTCACCTGCGACGATCTGGCCTGGGAGTTCGGCCGCCACCATTCGGTGCAGACCGTGGGCATACACAAGGCGCTGGAGAAGCCCGGCTCGGCGACCTATAGCAAGTGGCACCAGCAGGTGCTGCAGTTCCGTGGGGGCGAGCCGCCCAAGCAGGGCGCGATCTGGCTGACCTACTACCCCCACATCATGGTGGAGTGGTATCCCCATGTGCTGGTCGTCTCCACCCTCTTCCCCAAGGGGCCGCAGAAAACGCTCAATCTGGTCGAGTTCTACTACCCGGAAGAGATCGCCGCCTTCGAGCGTGACTTCGTCGAAGCCAATCAGGCCGCCTATATGGAGACCTGCATCGAGGACGATGAGATCGCGCTGCGCATGGACCAGGGCCGGCGCGCGCTGCTGGAGCGTGGCGACAACGAGGTCGGCCCCTACCAGAGCCCGATGGAAGACGGCATGCAGCACTTCCACGAGTGGTACCGGCGTGAGATGGGTTACACCGAGGCGCCCGCGCCCGCCGGCAAGACCTGACCCTCGCGCCGGCGTGCCGCCGGCAGCGGGAGCGGCCACAATGCAGGCCCATGCCCGCCCCGCTGCTGATGATCGCCGCCAGTTTTCTGTTCGCCACCATGGGGGTGTGCGTCAAGCTGGCGGCCGCGCATTACGCCGCCAGCGAGATCGTCATGTACCGAGGCCTGGTGGGTGCGCTGCTGCTGCTCGTCTTCAGCCGCGGCCGCGGTCAGACCTTGCGCACCGCGGTACCGGCCATGCACTTCTGGCGCAGCTTGAGCGGTGTGGCCGCGCTGTCGCTGTGGTTCTATGCGATCGCCCAGCTGCCGCTGGCCACCGCGATGACGCTGAACTACATGTCCTCGGTCTGGATGGCCCTGTTCCTGATCGGTGGTGCGGTGCTGCTGGGTGGTCGCCGCCTCGACGGCCGCCTGGTCGCCGCGGTGCTGCTGGGCTTCGGCGGCGTGGCCCTGGTGCTGCGCCCGACGATGAGCCAGGACCAGCTCTGGCACGGCCTGGCCGGCCTGCTCTCCGGCATGCTGGCCGCCCTGGCCTATCTGCAGGTCACCGCGCTGGGCCGGGCCGGTGAACCGGAGTACCGGGTGGTCTTCTACTTCTCGCTGGGCGGTGCGCTGGCCGGCGCGCTGCTGAACAGCCTGCTGGGCAGCTGGCATGGCCACAGCCTGCGCGGCGCCCTGCTGCTGCTGGCGGTGGGCCTGCTGGCCACCGCCGCCCAGCTGCTGATGACCCGCGCCTACAGCCGGGGCGCCACGCTGGTGATCGCCAGCCTGCATTACCTGGGCATCGCCTTCGCTGCGCTCTATGGCGTGCTGCTGTTCGGCGACCGGCCCGACGCCGGCACGCTGGCCGGCATCGCCCTGATCGTCGCGGCCGGCCTGGCCGCCACCCTGCTGCGCAGCCGCAGCACGCCCAAGGACAGTCAACAACAGCTCAGCGAATCATGATGACCAACGCCTACCAGACCCTCATCAGCGCAGCCCAGCTGCAGGCCCTGCCGGCCGACAGCGTCGTGCTGCTGGACTGCAGCTTCGACCTGGCCGACGCGAGCGCCGGCCCGCGCGCCTATGCCCAGGGGCATCTGCCCGGCGCCCATTACCTGCATCTGGAGGACGACCTCAGCGGCACCAAGACCGGACCCGATGGAATGTTCCGCGGCCGTCATCCGCTGCCGGAGCGCGCGGCTCTGGCCGAGCGTCTGGCGGGCCTGGGCCTGCGCAGCGACCGCCAGGTGGTCTGCTACGACGCCCAGGGCGGCATGTATGCGGCCCGGGCCTGGTGGCTGCTGCGCTGGCTGGGGCATGCCGCGGTGGCGGTGCTGGACGGCGGACTGCAGGCCTGGACCGCGGCAGGCGGCCAGCTCAGCAGCACGACACCCATGGTCCAGGCGCCCGGCGACTTCCGCGCCGGCGCTGGCCTGATGCACACCATCGAAGCGTCCGATCTGCAGCGCCGGCTGGGCCGGCTGCGCCTGCTCGACGCCCGTGCGGCCGAGCGCTTCCGCGGCGAGGTGGAGCCGCTGGACCAGCAGGCCGGCCACATCCCGGGTGCCCTCAACCGACCGTTCAAGAACAATCTGGGCCCCGACGGCCTGCACTTCAAGCCGGCCGCCCAGCTGCGGGCCGAGCTGGCGCCGCTGCTGGCACCCTTCACCGCCGAGCAGGTGGTGCAGCAATGCGGCTCGGGCGTCACCGCCTGCCACAACATCCTGGCCATGCAGCATGCCGGCCTGGGTGGCAGCATCCTCTACCCCGGTTCCTGGAGCGAATGGTCGGCCGACGCGAGCCGACCGATTGCCCGCAGCTGTTCTTGATATTGCGCAAGACAAACAGCCGGGGCCAGGGCAAGATGAACCCATCTGAAACCCGGCAAACGCAAGGAGGCCCCACCATGTTCAAGCGCATCATCGTCCCCACCGACGGCTCCGATATCACCAGCAAGGCCGTCGGCACCGCGATCGAGATGGCCAAGGTCCACGGCGCCACGCTGTTCGCCATCAGCGTCAAGGAACCCTTCCCCTACAGCGCGGTCTCCGAGATGCAGCCCACCCCGCCGCAGGAATTCTTCGACGCCCAGGAACGCATCGCCAGCACCCGGGTCAAGGCGGTGCTGGCCGCAGCCGAGGCCGCCGGCGTGCCCTGCGAGGGCCATACCGTCGAGGCCCTGCACGCCTGGGAAGCCATCATGGAGCATGCCAAGCTGAAGACCGCCGATCTGGTCGTGATGGCCTCGCATGGCCGCCGCGGCGTGCAGGCCCTGCTGCTGGGCAGCGAGACCCAGAAGCTGCTGACCCACAGCACCATCCCGGTGCTGGTGGTGCGCTAAGGCCGGGGCCTGACGCCGTCAGTGCGCGTGCCCGCCCGCCATCAGTAGCGAGACCAGGCCCAGCCCGCCGGCCAGCCAGGCCAGCTGGGCCAAGGTGTCGCGCCAGGGCAGGCGGCGCTGCAGCTGCGGAATCAGGTCGGCCACCGCCACATAGACCAGGCTGCTGGACGCAATGACCAGCAGATAAGGGAAGAGGTCCTCCCAGGGACCGACGACGAAGTAGCCCAGCACCCCGCCTGCCACCGCCGACAGGCCCGACAGCGCGTTGTAGAGCAGCGCGCGGGCGCGGCTGAAGCCGGCGTTGACCAGCACGATGTAGTCGCCCACCTCCTGCGGGATCTCGTGGGCGATGATGGCCGCGGCGGTGATCCAGCCCAGCTTCACATCGGCCAGAAAGGCCGCGGCAATGATGATGCCGTCGCTGAAGTTGTGGATGCTGTCGCCCACCAGCACCGCCAGGCCGCCACGGCCCGCCTGCTGGTGGTCGAAATGATGGTGGTGGTGGTGGCCATCGCCCTCGTGATGATGGCTGTGGCGGTAGAGCTCGAACTTCTCCAGCAGGAAGAAGAACAGCAGACCCGCCAGCAGCGTCAGGAAGAGCTCGTGCGCGCTGGCCTGGCTCTCGAAGGCCTCGGGCAGGATGTGCAGCAGCGCGGTGCCCAGCAGCACACCGGTGGACAGACTCACCAGATGCTTGACAACCCGGCCCAGCAGGCCCACGGTCAGGCTGGCGGCGATCAGCACCGACAGCAGCCCACCCGCCAGGGTGGCCAGCACGATATAGAAAAGCGTCATCAGATTCCCGTCCGGCCCCAAATGAAGAAACCGCGCCCCGTGGCGCGGTTCCAGCTCTCAGGCCGTTGCTACCGCCTCGGCATCAGCCCAGGCCCTGGGCCTTGAACCAGGCCAGGCAACGCCGCCAGCCATCTTCTGCCGCCTCCTTGCGATAGCTGGGGCGGTAATCGGCATGGAAGGCATGAGGCGCGTCGGCATAGACCTGGAACTCGCTGCGCTTCGCCGCCGCCGAGCCCCCAGCCAGAGCTGCCTTCATCTTATCAACCGTGTCAAGCGGTATGCCCTGGTCCTGGCCGCCATAGAGGCCCAGCACCGCGCCGTGCAGCTGGCCGGCCACGTCGACCGGATGCCGCGGCGTCAGCGGCGAGCTGGCGCCCACCAGACGGCCGTACCAGGCCACGCCGGCCTTGACGGCCGGGTTGTGGGCCGCGTAAAGCCAGGTGATGCGTCCGCCCCAGCAGAAGCCGGTGATGCCCAGGCGGGCACTGTCGCCGCCCTGGCCCTTGGCCCAGGCCACGGTCGCATCCAGATCGCGCATCACCTGCTCGTCCGGCACCTTGGAAATCAGCTCGGCGATCAGCTTGGCGATCTCGCCGTACTCGTTCGGGTCGCCCTGGCGCACGAACAGCTCCGGCGCGATCGCCAGATAGCCCGCCTTGGCGAAGCGGCGCGCCACATCGGCGATGTGCTCGTGCACGCCGAAGATCTCGCTGATCAGCAGCACCACCGGCAGGTTCTTGCCGCCGGCCGGCATCGCGCGGTAGGCCGGCATCTTGAAGTCGCCGACCGGAATCATCACCTCGCCGGCCTCCAGGCCCTGGGTGTCGGTCTTGATCACGGTCTGCGCACAGATCGGCAGCGCGGCCGCAGCGAAACCGCTGCCGACGGTGGTGCGGACAAAATCGCGGCGGCTGTAGTCGCGACCGGGGGTCAGGCTGTTCACATCGTCTTTCAGCATGGCTAGCTCCTGAGCGGTGGACCAAAGCGGCGGATTCTAGGCAGGTGGCCGCTCAGGCGCAGCGCTGCCATTTTTTGCCCCGACAATCGCAGCCATGATTTCTCTTGCCTCCTCTGCCGCGCCGCTGGCGGCGATCGATATGGGCTCCAACAGCTTCCGCCTGGAGCTGGCCCAGTTGCACCGCGGCCAATACAAGCGCATCGAGTACCTGAAGGAGACGGTGCGCCTGGGGGCAGGTCTTGACAGCCAGAACCTGCTGACCGAGGCCGCGATGCTGCGCGGTCTGGAATGCCTGCAGCGTTTCGCCGGCCATCTGCAGGGCTTCGCGCCGGCGCGGGTGCGCGCGGTGGCCACCCAGACCCTGCGCGAGGCACGCAACCGCGACGCCTTTCTGCGCCGCGCCGAGCAGGCGCTGGGCCAGCCCATCGAGGTGATCTCGGGTCGCGAGGAGGCACGCCTGATCTATGCCGGCGTGGCCCGGCTGCAGAGCTCGGAGGCGCCGCGCCTGGTGATAGACATAGGCGGCCGCTCCACCGAGATGATTCTGGGCCAGGGCCGCCAGCCGCTGCTGGCCGAGAGCTTCCAGGTCGGCTCGGTAAGCCTGTCGATGCGCTTCTTCCCCGACGGCCGCTTCAGCGCCGAGCGCTTCCGCGCCGCGCAGATCGCCGCCGGCGCCGAGTTGGAGGAGGCGTTGAACCTGTTCGAGCGCTCGCGCTGGCAGGAGGCGCTGGGCTCGTCCGGCACGGTCGGCGCGGTCTCGCAGCTGCTGGCCGCCAGCGGCATCACCGACGGCCGCATCACCCCGGCGGCGCTGCGCTGGTGCATGGAGCAATGCCTGGCGGCCGGCAGCATGGACCAGCTCAAGCTGCCCGGCCTGAAGGACGACCGCCGTGCCGTCGTCGGCGGCGGCCTGTGCATCCTCTACACGCTGCTGACCCACTTCGATATCGCGGTGCTGCAGCCCACCAAGGGCGCGCTGCGCCAGGGCGTGATCTTCGATCTGGCCGAACGCCTGGATGCCGAACGCCTGGGTGGACGCAAGGCCCTGGACATGCGCGACCAATCGGTCAGCGCGCTGCAGCGGCGCTTTGCGGTCGATACCGCCCAGGCCGGCCGGGTCAAGCGCCTGGCGCTGACGCTCTATGCCCAGTTGGCGCCGCAGGCCCAGCGCGAGCTGCAGCGCGAGCTGGGCTGGGCGGCCGATCTGCACGAGATCGGCATGATGGTCTCGCACCATGACCACCACCGCCACAGCGCCTATCTGCTGGCCCATGTCGATGCGGCCGGCTTCTCGCAGAGCCAGCTGCGCCGCCTGGGCGATCTGGCCCTGGGCCAGCGCGGCGGCCTGCGCAAGCTGGACGCACATTTCGACGACGCCAGCTTCATGGCCCAGCTGCTGGCGCTGCGCCTGGCGGTGCTGGCCTGCCATGCGCGCGCCGATGTCGACGCCGGCGCCATCGTGCTGAGCCACCAGGCCGGTGGCGTGCAGGTGCGCATCGCCAAGCCCTGGGCACAGCGTCAGCCGCGCGCGCTCTACCTGCTGGGCGAGGAGGTCGAGGCCTGGGCGCGCCTGGCGCCGCAGACCCTCAAGCTCAGTCTGCTTTCCTGAAGCGTCGCATCAGCGCCTGCTGGGCGCTGATGCCGCTGCTCGCGACGCGCGTCGAGCTGCCGTCGGGGCCCAGCTGCCAGGCATCCAGGCGATCGTGCAGATAGGGCTGCAAGGCCTCGTCGATGACGCGCTGGCGCAGCCCGGCATCCAGCACCGGCCAGGCCACCTCGATGCGGCGCAGCATATTGCGGCTCATCCAGTCGGCGCTGGACAGGTACAGAACCTCATCAGCTTCGCTGGCGCCCCAGCGGAAGTAGCTGACCCGCGAGTGTTCGAGGAAACGGCCCACCACCGAGCGCACCAGAATGTTGTCGGTCTGGCCCGGCAGGCCAGGCGGCAGCATGCAGGCGCCGCGCACGATCAGGTCGATGCGTACGCCGGCCTGAGACGCCTCGATCAGGCCCTGGATCAGCTCCGCATCGGTCAGCGCATTGATCTTCAGCACCACCCGCGCCGGATAACCGTCCCGCGCAGCGTCCCGCACCTTGGCCAGCAGCTCCATCATGCGGCTGTGCATATTGAAGGGCGCCAGCAGCAGGCGCTTGGGCGTCTTGATCTTGCCCAGCGAGGCGAGCTGGCGGAACACCGTGTCGGCGTCCGCGGTGATGTCGGGGTCGGCGGTCAGATAGCCCAGATCGGTGTAGAGCCGGGCCGTCTTGGGGTTGTAGTTGCCGGTGGACAGATGGGCGTAGCGGCGCAGCTGGATGCGGCCCCTGCGCTGCTCGCGCCGCATCACCATCAGCAGCTTGGCATGGGTCTTGAGTCCGACGATGCCGTAGACCACCTGGGCACCGACCGCCTCCAGCCGCTCGGCCCAGTTGATATTGGCCTCCTCGTCGAAGCGCGCCTTCAGCTCGACAACCACCATCACCTCCTTGCCGCGCCGGGCCGCCTCGATCAGCAGGTCCATCAGCTCGGACTTGCTGCCGGTGCGGTAGACGGTCTGCTTGATCGCGACCACGTCGGGATCCTCGACCGCCTCGCGCAGAAAGGCCACCACCGGCTCGAAGCTCTCGAAGGGATGGTGCAGCAGCACATCACCCTGCTGCAGGCGCTCGAAGATGCTCTTGCCGCGCGGCAGCCGGCTCTGCGGCCAGACCGGCTCATAGGGCGCGAAGCGCAGCGCGTCGGCCTCGGTCTGGTCGATCAGCTCGTTGAGCCGCACCAGATTGACCGGGCCGTTGACCCGGTAGAGCGCCGCCGCCGGCAGCGCGAACTGTTCCAGCAGAAAGCTGGCCAGCTCCTCGGGGCAGGTGTTGACCACCTCCAGCCGCACCGCGCGGCCGAAGTGGCGGGTGGTCAGGCCCGAGCGCAGCGCATGACGCAGATTGGCCACCTCCTCCTCGTCCACCTCCAGATCGGAATCTCGAGTGACGCGGAACTGCGAGAAGGCCTCCACCGTGCGGCCGGGAAACAGTTCCTCCAGATGGGCGCGTATCACGCTGGTCAGCAGCACAAAGGCCTGCTGCCCCCCGCTGACCGCCGCCGGCAGCTTGATGACCCGCGGCAGCACCCGCGGCACCTTGACGATGGCGATGCGGTTGTCGCGGCCGAAGGCGTCCTTGCCCGACAGCCGCGCGATGAAGTGCAGCGACTTGTTGGCCACCTGCGGAAAGGGATGGGCCGGGTCCAGGCCTACCGGCATCAGCAGGGGCCGCACCTCGCGCTCGAAGAAGCGCGCCACCCAGCGGCGCTGCGCCTCGTTGCGGTCCGCATGGTTGAGGATCACGATGCCCTGCTCGCGCAGCGCCGGCATCACCTCCTCGTTGAAAACCTGGTACTGCTCGTCGATCAGCAGATGGGCGGCGCGCCCTACCCGCTCCACATCACGGTTGCTGACCAGGCTGGCGGCGTCGCGGGCCGCGTCCAGCATGTCGGCGAAGCGCACCTCGAAGAACTCGTCGAGGTTGGAGGAGACGATGCAGATATAGCGCAGCCGCTCCAGCAGAGGCACATCCGCGCGCTGGGCTTGCGCCAGCACCCGCCGGTTGAATTCCAGAATCGCCTGCTCCCGGTTGAGCAAGGCGACCGGCGCCGCGGCCGGTTTCAGGCTAGTCATGCCCTGATTCTATGAAGCACTCGTGACTGATTCGTGACACCGCTGGGCCGCCACCGCCACCGCAGCGGCCGGCGCGGGGAGCCGGTGCCGGCCCTGGGCCGCCGCGCTCCAGTCCAGGATCTCCAGCCGGCCATCGCCATGCTCGACCAGGGCGCTGAGGCTCTCCACCCAGTCGCCGTCGTTGCAGTACAGCACGCCCTCGATCTCGCGCATCTCGGCATGGTGGATATGGCCGCAGACCACGCCGTCGGCGCCGCGCCGCCTGGCCTCGCGCGCCACCGCGGTCTCGAACTGCGAGACATAGCTGACCGCCCGCTTGACCTTGAGCTTCAGGTATTTGGACAGGCTCCAGTAGGGCAGGCCCAGGCGGGCGCGCAGCGAGTTCAGATGGCGGTTCAAGCGCAGCGTGAATTCGTAGGCGCTATCGCCCAGATAGGCCAGCCAGCGGGCGCACTGGATCACGCCGTCGAACAGATCGCCATGGGTGATCCACAGCCGCCGGCCATCGGCAGTCTCGTGCATCCAGTCCTCGGCCACCTCGATGCCGCCGAAGTTGTGCTGCAGGTACTTGCGGGCGAACTCGTCATGATTGCCCGGAATGAAGACCACCCGGCAGCCCTTGCGCGCCTTGCGCAGCAGCTTCTGCACCACATCGTTGTGGGCCTGCGGCCAGTACCAGCTGCGCCGCAGCTGCCAGCCGTCGATGATGTCGCCGACCAGAAAGAGCTGCTCGCACTCGACCGTGCGCAGAAAGTCCAGCAGCGCATGGGCCTGGCAGCCCGGCGTGCCCAGATGCAGGTCCGAGATCCAGACGGTTCGCAGCCGCAGGCGCGCGCCCTCCTCGGCCGGCTCGGCGTCCGGCTCATCCGCGGCGCTTGCGTGGGCGCGACCCAGGGCCGCGCGCATCAGGTCGGGGTCTGGCTTCATGGCTCGCCAGCTTGGGGGCGGCGCATGTCCCGACCATGGCAGGCCCGTGAAGCCTGCATGACAGCGCCCTGATAATCCCGCCCATGCATCTGATGATTCCCCACGCCAGCCCGCTGGACGAGGCCGGCGAGCAGGCCCGCCAGACCCTGGCCCTGCCCCGGCTGGCCGAGCTGCTGGCCCTGCTGCGCCCCGAGCGCCCGCTGGGCGGCGACGCCTACAGCCCGCTGGCACCACAAGACCTGGCCCTGGCCCAGGCCTGGGGCTGGCCGCTGCCGGGGCAAGACCTGTCCCCCGCCGCCAGCGCGACCTCGCCCGTCCCCGTGCCGCTGGCCGCCGCCCTGGCCGAGGACGATGGCGTGGCCGTCGGCGACCGGGCCTGGGCCTTGCTGACGCCGCTGCATCTCTCGGTGGGCAGCGACCAGGTCACCGCCCTGCACCCGGATGCGCTGCAGCTCGACGAGGCCCAGTCGCGCGCCGCCTTCGACAGCCTGGCCGAGCTGTTTCCGGCCGCCGAGGGCTGGACCCGCGCCTGGGGCGCGCCCAGCCGCTGGTACATCGCCCACGCGCAGCTGGCGCAGCAACCCAGCGCGAGCCTGGAGCGGGTGATACACCGCAATATCGACGCCTGGCTGCCCGAGGCGCCGCTGCTGCGCCGGCTGCAGATGGAGGCCCAGATGCTGCTGCATCGCGCCGACTTCAACCGCCAGCGCGAGGCGCGTGGCGCGCTGGCGCTGAATTCGGTCTGGATCTCGGGCTGCGGCCGCGCGCAGCCGCGCCGGCCCGCGCTGCCGCTGCAGCTCGAGCGCGGCCTGGCCGAACCGGCCCTGGCCGGCGACTGGGCCGCCTGGTGTGAGGCCTGGCGGGCCCTGGACGCCGGGCCGGTGGCTGCCTTGCTGGCCCAGGCCCGGGCCGGCGCGCCGCTGCGCCTGACCCTGGTGGGCGAGCGCCGCGCCCAGAGCTTTGTGCCGGCCGCACCGGCCGGCCTGCTGGCTCGCTGGCGCCAGCGCCTGGCGGGCGGCCGCGCCGATGTGCAGCGCCTGCTGGAGCCCTTGTGAACGCGCCGCAACTGCTGCTGCGCGATGTGCCGCCGCGCGCCGCCTGGGCGCTGGAGCAGGCCGGCGTGCCGCCGCTGCTGGCCCGGCTGTTCGCCGCCCGCGGCGTGCGCTCGGCCGAGGAGCTGGACGACGGCCTGGCCCGGCTGCTGCCCCCCGAGGGTGAGAGCGGCATGAAGGGCATGGCCCAGGCCGCCACCCTGCTGGCCGATGCGCTGCAGGGCGGCGAGCGTGTCTGCATCGTGGCCGACTACGACTGCGACGGCGCCACCGCCTGCAGCGTGATGCTGCGCGGCCTGGCCCTGCTGGGGGCAAGACCCGGCACCCTGCACTATGTGGTGCCCGACCGCGCGGTCCATGGCTACGGCCTGACGCCGACCATCGTCGAGCTGGCCCTGCCGCTGCGACCGCAGCTGCTGGTGACGGTGGACAACGGCATCGCCAGCCTGGCCGGTGTGGCCCATGCCAAGGCCCTGGGGCTCAAGGTGCTGGTCACCGACCACCATCTGCCGGCCCTGATCGGCGAGCAGATCGAGCTGCCCGCAGCCGACGGCCTGATCAACCCCAACCAGCCCGGCTGCCCCTTCGGGAGCAAGAACCTGGCCGGCGTCGGCGTGGCCTTCTATGCGCTGCTGGCCCTGCGCGCCGAGCTGCGCCGCCGCGGTGCCTTTGCCGCCGGCGCGCAGCCCAGGCTGGACAGCCTGCTGGATCTGGTGGCGCTGGGCACGGTGGCCGATGTGGTCAAGCTCGATGCCAACAACCGCCGCCTGGTCGCCCAGGGCCTGCGCCGCATGCGCGCCGGCCGCATGCAGCCGGGTGTGGCCGCGCTGTTCAGCGCCGCCGGCCGCGACGCGCTGCGCGCCACCGCCTTCGATCTGGGCTTTGCGCTTGGCCCACGCATCAATGCCGCCGGCCGGCTCTCCGACATGACGCTGGGCATCGAATGCCTGACGACCGACGATCCGGCCCGGGCGCTGGAGCTGGCCCGCCAGCTCGACGCGATCAACCGCGAGCGCCGCGAGATCGAGGCCGGCATGCGCGAGCTGGCCGAGGCCAGGCTGGATGCGCTGCTGCAGAACCCGGCCCTCAAGGGCGAGGCCCCGCCGGCCCTGTGCCTGCATGAGCCCGACTTCCACGAGGGCGTGATCGGCATCGTCGCGGGTCGGCTCAAGGACCGGCTGCACCGGCCCACTTTTGTGTTCGCCACCGGTGCCGACGGCCAGCTCAAGGGCTCGGGCCGATCGATACCCGGCTTTCATCTGCGCGATGCGCTGGACCTGGTGTCCAAGCGCCATCCCGACTTGCTAAAGAAGTTTGGCGGCCATGCGATGGCGGCCGGCTGCACCCTGGTCGAGCAGGGCTTCGAGCGCTTCAACGCGGCCCTGCAGCAGGTGGCCCGCGAATGGCTGGACGAGGCCGCGCTGACCCGGGTGCTGCGCACCGACGGGCCGCTGCCGCCCGAGGCCTTCAACCCGGCCGTGGTGCAGCAGCTGGAGGCCCAGGTCTGGGGCCAGGCCTTCGAAGCGCCGCTGTTCTGCGACGAGGTCGAGGTGCTGTCCCAGCGCATCGTCGGCGAGCGCCATCTGAAGCTGCGTCTGCGCCAGGGCGGTGCCCAGCGCGACGCCATCTGGTTCGGCCATATCGAGCCGCTGCCGGAGCGGGTGCGCCTGGCCTACCGGCTGAGCCTGGACGAGTACCAGGGCCAGCAGCGGGTGCAGATGGTGGTGGAGGCGCAGGCCGGAGGCGGCTAACGCGCAAAGCTAGCGTGCAAAAGTCACGCCTTGCGGCGGCAAATTTGACAGGCAGGCCCATGTCAAGAGCCTGACACCGGGCGACCGAAGAATCCGGGCATGCCCTATCTCGCCTGCCCGCCCAGCCCGCCTGACCTGGCGGTTTCCGCCCTGCCGGTACGTCCGGCCACCGCCCTGCCGCCGGCCGAGCCGCTGGCCCAGACGCTTGCGCAGCTGCTCGACCAGCAGGCCTTCGACATCCATTTCCAGCCCCTGGTCGATCTGGACCGGGTCGGCATCATCGGCTACGAAGCACTGTGCCGCGGACCGGCCGATTCGCCGCTGCACTCGCCGCTGGTGCTGTTCGAGGTGGCGGCCCGCTGCGGCCGGCTGGTGGAGCTGGAACGCCTGATCGTGCGCCTGGCGCTGCAGCGCTTTCGTGGCCTCCATCTGCCGGGCCAGGTCTTCCTGAACCTGACCGCCGACACCTTGATGGCCGCCAATGGCTGCCTGGACAGCATCGCCCGCGACTTCGCCACCCAGGGCCTGCCGGCCTCGCGCATCGTCATCGAGCTGACCGAGACCCGGCCCATCCTCGACCCGGCCGCCCTGGGTCAGACCCTGCAGGGCCTGCGCAAGCTGGGCTTTGTCGTGGCCCTGGACGATCTGGGCGAGGGCTTCGCCAGCCTGAAGCGCTGGATGGACATCAGGCCCGACTTCGTCAAGATCGACCGCCATTTCATCGACGGCATCGCGCAGGAGCCGCTGAAGCAGCAGTTCGTGCGCTCCATCCTGGAGATGGCCGCCTCCAGCGGCTGCACCGTGATCGCCGAGGGCCTGGAACAGCAGGGCGATCTGGCGGTGCTACGCCGCCTGGGCGTGCCGGTCTGCCAGGGCTATCTGCTGGCCCGGCCCAGCGCCAGCCCGCGCGCCAGCCTGCGCAGCGAGGTCGATGCGCTGCTGCGTCCCGACGCCCAGCGCCGCCTGCCGGCCCTGCAGCTGCCACCCGACGCGATACGCTGCGCGGCCCAGCTGGCGCGCCGCGGCCACACGGTCACCGCCCAGGTCAGCTGCCAGAGCGTGGTGGAGATGTTCACCCGCGACGAGCAGCTCTATGCGATGCCGGTGCTGGACGATGCGCACCGGCCCATCGGCATACTGCGCTCGCTGCATGTGCTCAAGCGCAGCAACGAGCGCTTCTTCATGGACCTGCACGGACGCCACAGCTGCACCGAGCTGATGGATGCGCAGCCGCTGATCTTCGATGTGGCGACCGAGCTGCGCGCAATGAGCGAGGCCATCGCCAGCCTGGACGACCGGCTGATGGTCGATGGCTTCATCGTCACCAAGCATGGCGAGTACCACGGCAGCGGCCGCAGCAGCGATCTGCTCAAGGCGGTGTCGGACCAGCAGGTGCACTGCGCCCGCTATGCCAATCCGCTGACCCTGCTGCCTGGCAATGTGCCGATCGACCACCAGCTCGACAGCCTGCTGGCCGAGGGCCGGCCCTTTGTCGTGGCCGCCTGGGACCTGGACCACTTCAAGCCCTTCAACGATGTCTACGGCTATCAGGCCGGCGATGCGCTGATCAAGTTCAGCGCCCAGACCCTCAGCGATGCCGCCGACCCGGTGCTGGACTTCGTCGGCCATATCGGCGGCGACGACTTCCTGATGGTGCTGGGCACGCCCGACTGGCCGGCCCGGCTGCAGCAGGTCTGCCACCGCTTCGACAGCGGCGTGGCCGCCTTCTTCTCGGCCGAGCATCTGCGTGCCGGCGGCTACACCACGCTGAACCGCCAGAACCAGCCCGGCTTCCATCCGCTGCCGCGCTTCAGCGCCGGTGTCATCTGCGTGGAGCCCGGCGCCTTCGACAGCGCCCGCGCGCTCTCGGCCGCGCTGGCCGAGCCCAAGCGGGTGGTCAAGGGCCAGGGCGGGCTGAGCCGCTTGTTTGTCGACCGGCGCCATGCCGCCAGCAGGAACTGATGATGACGACGACCACCACGATGAGCCCGCGCGCCGAGGCCGGCCCCCAGTGGAGCCTGCGCGCCCGGCTGGGCCTGATCGGCCTGATCGCGCTGCTGCTGGGCCTGCTGCCCAGCGGTCTGCTGCTGCAGAGCTATCTGCAACAGCTGCAGCGCAGCGAACAGGCCTACCGGGGCCTGCCCGCCAACACCGCCTGGCAGGCGGTGCTCAAGGGCCTGCAGCAGCACCGCCGCAGCGCTGCCGAGAGCCTCAGCACCCGGCCGGCCGCGCGCCAGGAGCTGGCCGCGGCCCGCGCCCAGGTGCAGCAGGCCCTGGCCCGGCTGGACATGGCCCTGGCGCCGCTGGGCGATGCACGCCATGCGGCGGCGGCGGCGCAACTGCGCCAGGGCTTTGCCGCGCTGGCCAGCAGTCTCGACGCCGGCCAGCTCGATGTCGGCCGGCTGCTGCAGGCCCAGCAGCAGCTGGCCGCCCAGGCCTTTGCCGCACTGGCCGAGATCAACGCAGACAGCGGCCTGCTGCTGGACCCGCAGCCGGGCAGCCACTTTGCGATACAGGCCGGCCTGCAGGCCGCGCCGCGGGTGGAGGATGCGCTGTCCGAGCTCTCCAGCCTGGCCCGCGCGGCCGCGGTGGACGATGTGGGCGCGGTGGCCGCCGCGCTGACCCGCTACCGCGAGCAGGCCGACCAGCTGCTGCGCCAGCTGCAGCTGGCGCTGCGCGGCGGTGCCTCCGCGCAAGACCTGGCCCCGCTGGTGGTGCAGGCGCGCCAGCAGCGCGCGCTGGTGGACAGCGCGATGGCGGCCGCGGCCAAGGACGTCAGCTATCCGCTGGAACAGCTGGCCGCCAGCTTCGAGACCGCCGCCACGCTGCAGGCCCAGGTCTCGGCCCGGGTGCTGCAGAGCCTGGACGCCGAGCTGGCCGCGCGCCGCGACGCCGCCGCGCTGAAGCGCAATCTGCTGTTGCTGCTGATACCGGCCCTGCTGGGCCTGCTCGCGCTGATGATGGGGCGGGCGGTGCGCCAGCTGCTGCTGCCGGTGGCGCAGATCATTGCGGTGACCGAGCGCATCGCCGGCGGCGACCTGAGCCAGCCGGTGCCGCCGGGCCGGCGCGACGAGCTGGGCCGGGTGCTGCAGGCCCTGGCCCGCATGCAGGCGCAGCTGCGCCAGCTGGTCGAGCAGATCCAGGACGGTGCCGCCGGCATCCGGGTGGCGACCCACGATATCGCCGCCGGCAACCAGGACCTGGCCCAGCGCAGCGATGCCGCCGCCGCCCGGCTGCAGCAGACCGCGGCCCATGTGGACGCGCTCGACCAGGGGGTGCAGGCCAGCAATGGCGCGGTGGCGTAGGCCAGCGCCCTGTCGGGCACCGCCAGCGAGCTGGCGCGGCGCGGCGGCCAGGTGGTCGGCGAGGTGGTGGGCACCATGGGCGGCATCCACGCGGCCTCGCGCCGCATCAGCGAGATCACCGGCCTGATCGACGGCCTGGCCTTCCAGACCAATATCCTGGCGCTGAATGCCGCCGTCGAGGCGGCGCGCGCCGGCGAGCAGGGGCGCGGCTTCGCGGTGGTGGCCACCGAGGTGCGCAGCCTGGCGCAGCGCAGCGCCAGCGCGGCCAAGGAGATCAAGACCCTGATCCAGCAATCGGTGGAGCGGGTCGAGCGCGGTGCCGTGCTGGCCAGCGAGGCCGGCGGCGCGATGCAGCAGATCGTCGCCCAGGTCGGCGAGGTCGGCCAGGTGATTGCGCGCCTGGCCGGCCAGGCGCATCAGCAGGCCGGCCAGGCCAGCGAGCTGGGCCAGGCGGTGCGGGCGATCGACGCGATGACCCAGCAGAACGCCGCTCTGGTCGAGCAGGCGGCCGCGGCCGCCGAGTTGCTGCGCCAGCAGGCCGCCGGCATGGACCGCACAGTGCAGACCTTCAGGCTGGCCGCCTGAGCCAGGGCCAGCGCCGGGCGATTGAGAGACCCCGCCCGCCGCTGCACGGGCCCCGGCCTCCTAGAATCGGGCCGGTGAACACCGCCGCCCCCCGCTTCCACCCCTGCAGCAATGCCGATCTGCACTGCCACTCCAAGGTATCGGACGGCACGTTGGAACCCGAGGCCCTGGCCGCGCGCGCCAAGGCCAACGGGGTCGAGCTCTGGGCCCTGACCGACCATGACGAGGTCGCTGGCCAGCAGCGCGCGCTGGACGCGGCGCTGGCCCTGGGCATGGGCTATCTGAGCGGCTGCGAGATCTCGGTCAGCTTCGCCGGCCGGGTGGTGCATATCGTGGGCCTGGGCTTCGACCATCGCGACGAACAGCTGATCGCCGGCCTGCGCGCCACCCGCGGCGGCCGCGAGCAGCGCGCCCGCGAGATGGCCGCCGGCCTGGCCCAGGTGGGCATCAAGGGCGCTTACGAGGGCGCGCTGCAGTACGTGGGCAACCCCGAGCTGATCTCGCGCACCCATTTCGCGCGCTGGCTGGTCGAGGCCGGCCACTGCGGCGATGTGCCGGAGGTCTTCCGCCGCTTCCTCACCGCCGGCAAGCCCGGCTATGTGGAGCACCGCTGGGCGGCGCTGGGCGACGCGCTGCGCTGGATCCACGCGGCCGGCGGCCTGGCGGTGATCGCCCACCCGGCGCGCTACGACTTCACGCCCACCGAGGAATATGCGCTGATCACCGAGTTCATCGCCCATGGCGGCCGCGGCATGGAGGTGGTCACCGGCAGCCACAGCGCGGCCGATGCGGCCCGCTACACCGAGACCGCGCTGGAGTTCGGCCTGCTGGCCTCGCGCGGCTCGGATTTCCACAGCCCCGACGAGAGCCATACCGATCTGGGCGCCCTGCCCGATCTGTCGGGCCGGCTCGCGCCGGTCTGGCTGGCGCTGCAGGACCGCATCCACTACCCCAGCGCATGAGCGTCCGCCAACGCCCGCTGCTGGGCATCGCGCTGATCGTGCTGATGGCGGTTTGCTTCGCCAGCATGGACAGCACGATCCGCTACCTCGGCGGCTTTCTGCCGGTGCTGCTGATCCTGTGGGCGCGCTACAGCACCCAGGCCCTGATCATGGCCGTCTGGCTGGCGCTCAAGGCCTGGCGGCCGGGCGGCGCGGGCGCCCAGGTCTGGCGCAGCACGCATCCGCGCTTCCAGCTGCTGCGCGGCCTGCTGCTGCTGGCCACCAGCGCGATGAGCTTCTACGGCGTGCAGTGGATGCCGGTGGCCGAGTTCACCGCGATCAATATGCTGACCCCGGTGCTGGTGACCCTGCTGGCCGGCCTGGTGCTGCATGAGCGGGTGTCGCGCCTGCGCTGGGCCCTGGTGGTGGGCGGCTTTGCCGGTGCGCTGATCGTGATACGGCCGGGCAGCGGGCTGTTCGGCTGGGCGGTGCTGTTTCCGCTGGCCGGCGCCTTCAGCTATGCCAGCTTCCAGCTGCTGACCGCCAAGCTGGCGGCGCTGGAGAACCCCTTCACCACGCATTTCTACACCGGCCTGATCGGCGCCGCCCTGCTCAGCGCGCTGATCGCGCTGCTGCCGCTGCAGCCGCTGGCCCTGCTGCAGGCCGCGCCCGCCTGGCAGCTGGCCACCCTGCTCTTCATCGGCCTGCTGGGCACGCTGGGCCATCTCTTCCTGATCCTGGCCCTGGGCATGGCGCCCACCGCCACGCTGATGCCCTTTGTCTACATCCAGATCGCGGTCGCGGCCGCGATCGGCTGGCTGGCCTTCGACCATGTGCCGGACGGCTATGCCTGGCTGGGCATGGCCGTGCTTTCGGCCTGCGGCGCGACCGTGGCCTGGCTCAATGTGCGCGAGAAGCAACGCGCCGACGCGGTCAGCCTGGACACCATCGCCGATTGAGCCCCGGCACGCCCCGCGCGCGCCAGGCTCGCCGCACAATGCGGGCATGGCCCAACGTTTTGAAGTTCATCCCGACAATCCGCAAGCCCGCTTCCTGCGCCAGGCGGCGCAAATCCTCGACCAGGGCGGCATAGGCGCCATCCCCACCGACTCCAGCTATGCGCTGGTCTGCCATCTGGACGACAAGGCCGCGGCCGAGCGCCTGCGCCAGATACGCGGGGTGGACGACAAGCATCACCTGACCCTCTTGTGCCGCGACTTGAGCGAGCTGGCCAGCTACGCCCGGGTCGACAACAAGCAGTACCGCCTGCTCAAGAGCGGCACGCCGGGCGCCTTCACCTTCATCCTGGAGGCGACCAAGGAGGTGCCGCGCCGGCTCTCGCACCCCTCGCGCCGCACCATCGGGCTGCGGGTGCCGGACCACCGGGTCACCCAGGAGCTGCTGGCCATCTTCGGCCAGCCCCTGCTGGCCACCACGCTGATACCGCCGGGCGAGAGCGAGCCGCTCAACGATGCCGACGAGATCAGCGCGCGCTTCGACCGGCAGCTGCAGCTGATCATCGATGCCGGCGCCTGCCCGATGCAGCCGACCACGGTGCTGGACCTCAGCGGCGGCGAGCCGGTGCTGGTGCGCAGCGGCCGTGGTGACGCGGCCGGCCTGGGGCTGAGCTTCGAGGCCTGAGCCCGCCGTTTCAACGAAGCCGGCTCAAACCGGGCAAAGCTCACGCTTTGGCCTGCCCCGTCCCTCAAGCAAGGGGGGCGGGACGTCGATCAAGAGGCAAAGTGCGACGCCATGCGCTGCGGCGTTGTTTCCTTTTGATACCCGTCATTGCCAGAGAGAACGATCCATGAGCTTTGCCTCCCCCGTTTCCGTCAAACGTCTGAGCCTGGGCCTGATCGCCGCCCTGCTGCTGGGCTCGGCCGCCATGGCCGCCCCCAAGGTCGTCAAGAAGGTGCCGCCCGAGTTCCCGGCCGAGGCCGCACGCAAGGGCATCAACAGCGGCAGCGTACGCGCCAAGCTGCTGATCGACGGTGAAGGCAAGGTCAGCGAGGTCGAGATCCTGGAAGCCGAACCCAAGCGTGTGTTCGACCGCGCGGTGACCAGCGCACTGATGGAATGGCGCTTCGCCGGCAGCGGCGACAAGCAGACCCACGAGGTCAAGCTCGTCTTCCGCAACGAGGACTGAAACAGGACCTGAGAAGCCAGCTGCCTGGCTTCTCATGCCTGTTTCAGGCCGCAGCGCCTGCCAGCGCTGCCGCTGAGCCCTCGCCCTCGCTCATCCGCATCAGCCCCCCTTCAGCCCCCGCCCAGCGCCTGCCGGATCCTGGCCCGGTCAAAGCCCAGCACGAGCTGACCCCGCACCAGGAAGGTCGGCGTGCCGCGCGCGCCGCTGGCGCGGTACTGCGCCAGGCATTGGGCGTCGCGCTCGATCGAGCATTCGCTGAACGGCACCTGCTGCGCCTGCAGCCAGGCCGTGGCCTGCTTGCAGAACACGCAGCTGTCCGAGGCGATCATCAGGATGTCTCCCGGTCGGGCCAGCTGACGCAGGGACTGCGCGTCCTCGCGCCCCTGCCACCAGCGCGCCGCCCAGGCCAGGCCCAGCACCAGGGCCAGCAACAGGCCCAGGCTCAACCAGTCGCGCCGGCCTGCCGGCCTCTGCCCCATGGCCTCAGGCCGCCACCGGCAGCCGGTACTGGCCGGCACCCATCAGATCGACACCGCAAGCCAGTTCCTCGGCCCAGGCGATGAACTCGCCCACCGCGGCACCGCGCAGCGGCGCGCCGTGCTGGGGCACGATCATGTCGATGTCCAGCTCGCGCACCATCGCCGCCCACAGCCGCATCACCTTGTTGCTGACCATATAGCGGCGGTGGAAGCCCTCCATATGCCGGATATGGCCCGAGAGCTTCTCGACGAACTCGCCCGGCTTGACGCCCGGCCCCAGCGAGGCGCCCAGATCGCCGGAGAACAGGATGCGGCTGACCGGGTCGTAGAACTGGAAATTGCCCTCGGCGTGCAGGAAATGCGCCGGCAGCGCCCAGAGCTCGAAGCGCGAGCGGCCCTCGCCCAGCTGCAGCCGCCCGCCCTCGTCCGGCAGGCCGATGACCCGGCCCTCGGTCTTGCCGGGCTTGCAGAAATGCGGGATGAAGCGTTCCCAGATGCGCGAGATATAGACCGGTGCGCTGGTTGCCGTCATCCAGCGGTCCAGCGAGGCAATGATGTCGGGGTCGGCATGCGAGGCCAGGATGGCGGCCAGCTTGTGCGGCGCGAAGTGCCGGGTCATGCCCAGGTAGAGCTCGTTGTAGGCGATATTGCCGCCCGGGTCGAGGATGGCGCCGGTCTCGCCATTGACCAGCAGGAACTGGTTGGACTGCACCGCCTCGCCGCCCTCGCTGCTCATCTCGGTGAACATCAGGCATTGGTGGGCGTCCTGGCGGTAGAGCTCGATCAGCATGCGATGGCCTCCCTCGTCCTTCTTGGTGGTGAAGGCTGCCACTCTAGTCGGGCAAACCCGGGGCGGACTTGATGGGCGTCAAGCATGCAGGGGGTTGGGTCAAGGGACGACGACTCAGCTTCTGCCCGCTACGGCATAGCTGCTGCCGACACTGGCCCGACCTGACCGATCCCGCTGTCTCAAGTTGCCGTCGTCGCTGGATCTTCTGACCTCCTGCTATTGGCGGCCATGCAGCGAAAGCAGCCGCTCTAGCCGGTAGCGCTGGCTGGCCGCCGACGGCCAGCAGTGGCCATTCGGGCATGCGAGGGGGAGATCGGGATCAAGCTGGTGGCGGCCGGCAAAGGCTCAGCGTCCTCACCGAAGCAGGGGGGCTAGTGCCAGAGTCAGCTGTTCGTGGGCCTGCGTTTCAACGAGCGCGTCGTGCCCCAAACTGATGCGCCGGATGGGCCAGTTCAGGATTTGCCGCGCGCTGGCGGCGGCGGCCTCGGCGTCACGCACCATGGCACGGACATGCAGTGGCACACCCACGCGGCTCCGCACACGCGTCAGCCGTGCCCACAGTGCTGCCTGCCAGGGCAATGCATCCCCCTCCCACCACTGACACACATCCGTGAGGATCAGCGTGCCGCTGCGGGCGTGGAACCAGACCGTCTCGTTGATCAGCGGCATGCCGCGCCACAAGTGGTATGCCAGATCAGGCTGCCAGCTGCCGGGCTCGTCGGGCAGGGGATGACCCTGCAGGTCTGGCCGCTTGCGCGCCAGCCCGGGTGCCAGGTACAACTTGGCTTGCGGAAAGGCCCGCATGAACGAGCCTGCAAACAGGTGGTGGGCACAATTCGGTGCCACCACTGCTACTACCGGGCCGAGTTGCTGCAACTGGGTGATCAGGTCGGCGCAAAGGGCCACCGGCGAGTGCACCCAGAGCTGGCCGCTAGCCAACCGGACCACTGTCATCCGCGTGTGCGCCGGCACACCATTGACCACAAGCGCCTGCCGAACCTGCCAGATGTCTTCACAGACGGGAATCAGTATCGAGGAAGTCATGACCTGAATGCTGCACTTCCGTCCTGGCCCGGGATAGAACGCAAGCGACACACCCGATGTGGCACAGGATCGGCATACCATCCGCCAAGATGCACCTCAGCCCTACCACTCTCCCTGTTAGCGACGGCCAGCTGTGGCTGCCCACCTATGAACTCTCTGGCTGCGTGGTGGCGGCGATGTCCAGGCGCTGCGATGCGGCGCAACTGAGGGCCGACGCCGACTTCTACAACCACTACCCGGCTTCGCCCTACTGCACGGTGTCATGGTGGATTGAAGGGCAAGGCGAGTGGTGCGATGTCGGCGGCGAACTGGCTTCAGCAGATCGCAGGCGCGCGCTTCCCCGCATCGCTTTTAATGGACCCCAACGACGCCCGGTGACCACCTGGTGCTCACCGCCGTCTCACGGCTTGATGCTGAACTTCAGGCCTGAGGCATTGCGACGCCTGACTGGCGTGGACGCCGGCCAGTGGCTGGACCAGTGGGTGGATGCACATGAGGTGCTGCCACCTGCGTGGCACGACTTCCTGCAGTTGGTGCTGCAGGCGTCGGATGACCCCACCCGGATGACGCTCATCGAGCAGTTCATCGGTCCTCTGTGGCGAGCAGAACAAACCCAGTCTGTGCGCCGGCGAGAACGCATCCAAGACTGGTGCGAGGATCTGGCCCGCCGTGCGGCTTTGAGCGGCAAGGGGCGCAGCGCCCGCCAGTTCGAGCGTCGCTTCAAGCAGTGGCTGGGACTGCCCCACCGAGAGCTCTTCGCGATGGGACGCGCCGAACGTGCATTCTTCGAAGCCTTGGCCCAGGATGGTGTCGAAGAAGACATCGATTGGCCCGACGTCGCCGCGGCAGCCGGCTACGCCGACCAGTCCCACATGATTCGCCATGCGCGCAGGATCACAGGTTTCACGCCAGCGGCGCTATTCAAGCGCGTGAAGGCGGAGCCATCATTCTGGACATACAGGCTCTGGGGTATTGGGGGGTATGACCTGCCCCCTACCCGCCATACGGGTTTGAGCGAGGACAGTCGGCCTGACCGGGACAGCGGATGACTGGTCAGCGTCGGGATCGACGATTGAACTGGTCGATCGCGTCCGACTGCTGTCAGCCTTGACTTGCCGGACGTCGGCCTACCGATCGCCGACAGATGCCCCAGAAACAACAAAGCCCAGCGGGTAAGGCTGGGCTCAATCATCGATTGATTGATTTGGTAGCCTGGGGCGAAATCGCCCCACCGACACACGGATCCATCTCAATCCGCAAACCGATCAGCTGCGCGTCCTCACACGGCTGCCGTCACCACAATCTCCACCTTCCACTCCGGCCGGGCCAGCTTGGCCTCGACGGTGGCGCGCGGCGGGGTATGGCCGGGCACGACCCAGGCGTCCCAGGCCTTGTTCATGCCGGGGAAATCGGCCAGGTCGGCGATGAAGATCTGGGCGCGCAGGATCTTGCTTTTGTCGCTGCCGGCCTGAGCCAGCAGCTTGTCGATCGCGGCCAGCACCTGGGCGGTCTGACCCGTGATGTCCTGGCTGGCGTCTTCCGGCACCTGGCCGGCCAGATAGACCACGCCGTTATGCACGGCCATCTCGGACATGCGGGCGCCGACTTCGTATCGCTGGATATTGGTGCTGCTGCTATCGCTCATGGAATGTCTACTTCCTGCTCTTGCTGTGATGATGGTGGTGGTGGGAATGGCCGGGCTTTCTGGGGCCTGTGCCATGCGGATGCCGGGGGCTGGCGCCGTCCGGCGCCGGGGCGGTGGCAGCACCGGCCTTCTGACCCAGCTTGCTTTCGGTACCGGCCAGCAGCTTTCTGATATTGGCCTCGTGGCGCCAGATCAGCAGCAGGGCCATCAGGCCCGCGGTCAGGACGATGGGGCCACCGCCCCAGATCAGCATCTGGAAAAAGGGCGCGAACAGCGAGGCCACCATCGCGGCCAGCGAGGAGTAGCGGCTGAAATAGGCGATCAGCAGCCAGCTGGCCAGGGTGGCCACACCCAGCAGCGGGTTCAGCGCGAACAGCACGCCCGCCGCGGTGGCCACGCCCTTGCCGCCTTCGAAGCGGAAGAACACCGGCCACAGATGGCCCAGAAAGGCCGCCAGCCCCACCAGGGCCGCCGTGCCCTCACCCAGGCCCAGGCGGGGGCCGAAGATCAGCACCAGCAGCACCGGCACATAGCCCTTGAGCGCATCGAAGACCAGGGTCAGGATGGCGGCGGCCTTGTTGCCCGAGCGCAGCACATTGGTAGCACCGGGATTGCCCGAGCCATAGCTGCGCGGATCGGACAGGCCCATCAGGCGGCTGATGATGACCGCGAAGGACAGCGAGCCCAGCAGATAGCCGGCCAGCGCGGCCAGCAGGGGATAGAGAGTGTCTTGCATGGGGCGCTATTCTGCCCGGATGGCGCATTGCACCGGCCGGGCCTGCAGCAGCGTGGTCAAAACCTGCGGCGCGATGCCCACCAGATAGCCGCGCCGCCCGCCATTGATGCAGATGAGCTCCAGCGCCAGGATGCCGGCCTCCACATACACCGGCATCGCCTTGCGGGTACCGAAGGGCGAGGTGCCGCCCACCAGATAGCCGCTGTGGCGCTGCGCCACCTCGGGCTTGCAGGGCTCAACCTTCTTGCAGGGTATCTGCCGCGCCAGCTCCTTCAGGCTGACCTGGCAGTCGCCATGCATCAGCACGATCAGCGGCTGGGCGCGCTCGTCCTGCATCACCAGGGTCTTGACCACCTGGTGCTCGGGCAGGCCCAGCTGGCGCGAACTCTCGGCCGTGCCGCCATGTTCCACATAGTCGTAGACATGCTCGCTGAAGGCGATCTTGTGCTGACGCAGCAGCTGCGTGGCCGGCGTCTCGCTGACGTGGGGGCTGGAAGAAGACTTCTTGGACATGGGCCGGCATTTTGAACCATGCCGGCCCGGTGACTATCCTCCGGCACTCACTGCGCCGGGTCGCGCAGCTCCCAGCGTATCTGGTCGATCTCGGCCAGCAGCGCGGGCGCCAGCGGCGTGCCCCAGGCGGCGATGTTCTCGTCCAGCTGGGCTGCGCTGGTGACGCCGATGATGGTGCTGGCGCTCTGCCAGCGGCTGTAGCACCAGGCCAGGGCCAGGCGGGCCGGGCTCAGGCCATGGTCGCGGGCCAGCTGGTTGTAGCGCCGCGCCGCGGCCAGGCTCTCGGGCCGGGCCCAGCGCTGCTTCTTCATGCTGTCGAAGATCGCCAGCCGCCCCGGCCGGGCCGGATCGTCCAGGCCCAGCGCGTCGTACTTGCCGCTGAGCGCGCCGAAGGCCAGCGGCGAATAGGCCAGCAGGCTGACCTGGTGGCGGTGCAGGGCCTCGTCCAGGCCCATCTCCAGCGTGCGGTTCAGCAGCGAATAGGGGTTCTGTACCGAGACGATGCGCGGCAGGCCGGCGCGCTCGGCCTGGTGGACGAACTCGCAGACGCCGTAGGCGCTCTCGTTGGACAGGCCCACCTGGCGCACCTTGCCGGCGCGCACCAGGCGGTCCAGGCCCTCCAGCTGCTCGGCGATCGGCGTCGCGGGCAGGTCCTTGGCGGGCTCGTAGAACAGGCCGCCGAACATCGGCACATGGCGGGCCGGCCAGTGGATCTGGTAGAGGTCGATGGTCTCGATCTGCAGGCGCTTCAGGCTGTCCTCGCAGGCCCGCACGATGTCGGCGGCGCTGAGGTCGCGGCGTATCCACTCATAGCCGCGCGAGGGCCCGCTGACCTTGCTGGCGATCACCAGCTGCTGGCGCAGGCCCGGCCGGGCGGCCAGCCAGCGGCCGATGATGCGCTCGGTATCGGCAAAGCTGTCGGCGCGCGCCGGCACCGGATACATCTCGGCGGTGTCCAGGAAATTGATGCCCTGGGCCACCGCGCGGTCCAGCAGGGCCTGGCTGCCGGCCTCGTCCACCTGTTCGCCAAAGGTCATCGTGCCCAGGCAGATGCGGCTGACCGACAGGTCCGACTGCCCCAGACGGCTTGTTTCCATCGCTCTTACTCCTCAGGTCTTGCAAGCGGACGCGCAGTGTGCACCAGCGCGGCCGGGCCTGCTGGCGAGCTGCTGAATTTTCTAATCCACGAAAATTTCTTATTGTTTTACGATAATTTTCACGCCATACTGCGCCGCCAAGCCTATGACGACAAGCACCAGCCCCATGCCCCCCTTCCCCGGCCTGCAGCGCATCCGGACCCTGTCGCGCTGGGTGCGCGGCCTGTGCCTGCTGGGCGGCCTGATCAGCCTCGCGCTGCCCCTGCTGCTGTGGAGCCAGCCCGACTGGCTGGCCGGCGTGGCGCGCCAGAGCTGGGCCACCGGCGCGCATCCGCTGCAGCTGGACGGGGCGGCGCGCAGCGCCGGCCTGCTGGCCTGCCTGCTGCCGGCCGGGCTGCTGGCGGCGGTGCTGTACCAGGTCTGGGCCTTGTTCGGCCGCTATGCGCGCGGCGAGGTCTGGAGCCTGGCCTGCGCCCTGCATCTGCGCCGCGCCGCGCTGGGCCTGCTGGCGCTGGCGCCGGCCCTGCCGCTGGCGCAAACCCTGTCGGTGCTGGCCCTGACCCTGGGCAATCCCAAGGGCCAGAAGCTGCTCAGCGTGGGTTTCACCATGGACCATTACCTGACCCTGCTGTTCGGCCTGGTGCTGCTGGCGATCGCCCAGGTGATGCGCGAGGCGGTGCGCATGGCCGAAGAGAACGCCGAGTTCATCTGATGCCGATACAGGTGACCCTGGACCTGATGCTGGCGCGGCGCAAGATGCGCTCGCGCGAGCTGGCCGAGGCGGTGGGCATCACCGAGGCCAATCTGTCGCTGCTGAAGTCGGGCAAGGTGCGCGGTGTGCGCTTCGACACCCTGGCCCGCATCTGCGCGGTGCTGGACTGCCAGCCGGGCGATCTGCTGTGCTACGAGGCCGGGCCGGAAGCGCCGCTCGAGCCATGAGCCGGCGCTGGCTGCCCCTGCTGCTGGTGCTGCTGGGCCATGCGCTGCTGGGCCTGGCCCTGCTGCGGCAGCAGCAGCAGCAACAGACCCGGCCGCAAGCCGCGCCCGTGCAGCCGCGCCTGCTGCTGAGCGTGCGCCTGCTGGGCGGCGCGGCGGCCGACCCGGCGGCGCCGGCCCGCCCGGCCACGCCCGCTCGCAGCGCCCGTAGCGCCCGACTGGCGCCGGCGCCACCAGCGCAGCGCAGCCCGGCGCCGCCGCCCGTCGCCCCCCTCGCGGCCGAGGCCGCGGCCCCGCTGAGGGCGGCCGCATCGGCGCCTGTATCGGCATCTGTATCAGCATCTGCAGCGGCAGTGGCCGCCAGGCCGGGCGAGTCGCTGCTGGACAGCGCCGCCACCCGCCAGGTGCTGCGCGAGGCGGCCCGCGGCCCGCTGCTGGCCGAGCGGCTGGCACAGTCCAGCGGCATGGCCGCGCCGCTGACGCCCGAGCAGAAGCTGGGCCAGCAGATCGCACGCAGCGCCGATGGCGACTGCCTGAAGGGCGAGTTCGCCGGCGCCGGCATGGGCCTGCTCAGCGCGCCCTTCTGGCTGCTGGCCGAGGCGCGTGGAAAATGCCGGCGCTAGCGGCGCCCGCGATCGCGACAACGGAGAAACAAGAAAGATGCCCCGATGACGACAAGCAAGACGAGAAGCCCCCTGCCCGCCTGCCTGGCCCTGGCCTTGCTGAGCGGCCCGGCGCTCGCCCAGAGCCCCGCCGCAGCCGCGGCGGACGGCGCCGCAGCCGCCCAGCTCCAGCCGGTGGAGGTGGCCATGGTGCGCGATCCGGCCAGCATGCCCTATGCCCGCATGAACCAGGTGCTGCTGGCGCTGCAGCGCCATGGCGAGGGCCTGTTCAAGCTCGATTTCCAGCTGCTGCCGCGCAAGCCCGAGCAGCCGCTGCCGCCGCGGCCCAAGCTGGCCCTGGCCCTGGAGGATCGCGACATCCCCATCGCGCTGGATGCCGAGAACCGCTTTGCCCTGCCCGCCGTGCCCGAGGCGCAGGCCGGCAATGCCGAGCTGATCAGCAATCTGCCCAAAGGCACGGCCCGCTTCTCGGGCCGCTTCGAGCTGGTGCGGCCGGCCGATCAGCTGGACATGGCCCTGGTACGCCGCACCGTCAAGGTGGCGCGCACCCTGCGCAGCGAGGTGCTGCCCTGGTACCTGCGCTGGCTGGTGCCCCAGGTGGAGGGGGTGAAGGTTTGCAGCCCCAAGCCGGGCTGGGAGCTGGAGTGGCGCGACGACCAGGGCCAGCTGCTGGGACTGCCGCTGGCGGCCGAGCCCCCCGCCCAGCGGCCCAACAAGGCCGCCAAGACGGACGAGGCCGCCACCCTGCCCTTCTGCACCCTGCTGAACGGCCAGGAACCCTGGCCCGACCGCGCCCGGCTGCTGGTGCCGGCCGGCAGCGCGGCCACACTGAAGCTCAGCGGCTCAGGCGCGAGCTGAGGGCTGGGCGGCCCGGGCTTGTTGGGCCCGCGCCTCCTCCTGCAGGCGCAGCACCCGGCGCTGCACCTTGCCGGTGGTGGTCATCGGCAGGGCGTCGATGAATTCGATCTCCTTCGGATACTCGTAAGGCGCCAGCCGGCCGCGCACATGGGCCTGCAGCTCGCCGATCAGATCGGCCCCGGGCACGAAGCCGGCCGCCAGCACCACATAGGCCTTGACCAGGGCGCCACGCTCGGCATCGGGCTTGGGCACGACGGCCGCATTGGCCACCGCCGGGTGCTTGACCAGGCAGTTCTCGATCTCGCCCGGGCCGATGCGGTAGCCGGCGGCCTTGAACATATCGTCGGCCCGGCCCTGGTACCAGAGATAGCCCTCGGCGTCCTGCAGCGCCATATCGCCGGTGCGGCACCAGCTGTCGTCCGGATCGCCGCTGAACTTGGCACGGGTGGCCGGCTCATTGTTCCAGTAGCCGAGGAAGAAGACCGGATCGGGCTGGCCATGGAGGTCGCGGCGGTGCACCGCCACCTCGCCGGCCACGCCCGGGGGACAGGTCTTGCCCTGCTCGTCGATCACCGCCACCCGGTGGCCGGGGTAGGCGCGGCCCATGCTGCCGGCGCGGGCCGGCCACAGCCGGTGGCAGTTGCCCACCACATAGTTGATCTCGGTCTGGCCGAACATCTCGTTGACGGTGACGCCCAGCTGCTGCTGGCAGTAGGCGAAGACCGCATCGCCGACCGCCTCACCGGCGCTCATGATGGCCTGCAGCCGCAGCGCCGGATACTGCTGGCGTGGCCGCGGCACCGCCTTCATCATCGCCTTCAGCGCGGTGGGGAAGAGGAAGGTGTGAGTCACGCCATGGGCCGCCATCAGGGCCAGCGCGGTATCGGGCGCGAAGCGGCCCTGGTAGGCGACGATGGGCCGGCCGAAGTAGAGCGTGGGCAGCAGCGCGTCCATCAGCCCGCCGGTCCAGGCCCAGTCGGCCGGCGACCAGAACACCGCCCGCGTGCCCTGCTCCGGCGCCGTCGGATCGAAGCCGAACCAGTTCTGGCTGGCCACGAAGCCGCTCAGATTGCCGATCAGCGCGCGGTTGGGGATCAGCGCCCCCTTGGGCGGGCCGGTGGTGCCGCTGGTGTAGATCAGCACCGCCGCCGCCTCGGCATAGGCGGCCGCGGCGTCAAAGCGCGCGTCCTCGGCCTGCAGCGCGGCCATCCAGCCCATCTCGCTGCGGTGATCGTCATGGTGCTCGTCAGCCTGGGGCTGGCAGTCACCGACAACGATCAGCCGGCGTAGCTGCGGGCAGCGCGGACGCACCGCGCGCAAGGCCTCCAGCGCCTGGCATTCCACCAGGGCCAGCACCGCGCCACTGTCCTGCAGCCGGTACTCCAGCGCCTCGGGGCCGAACAGCAGGGACAGCGGCATCGCCACCGCCCCCAGCTGGTTGATCGCGATATGGGCCACCGCCGTCTCGAAGCGCTGCGGCAGCACGATCGCCACCCTATCGCCGCGCTGCACGCCCTGGCGGCGCAGCGCGTTGGAGAGCCGGTTGGCGGCCCGCTGCAGCTGGCCATAGCTGTACTGGGCGCGGCAGCCGGCCTCGCTCTCGAACAGGATGGCCGGCGCCTCGGGCGTCTCCCGCGCCCAGCGGCCGCAGCAGGCCTCGGCCAGGCCGAAATCGGCCGGCACCTGCCAGCGGAACTGGCGGTAGAGGGCCGCATAGGCATCCGCCTCCAGGACCGTTTTTTTGCTCTTTGTTCTTGTCATCGCTTGGAGCCTACTCAAGGGGCAAGGAGCAGCGAGCGTAGTCAGCCGCCGCTGCGCGCCAGCCTATCGCTTTCCCGCAGCGGGCGCCAAGCGCGGGGCGAGACGCGCCCGCTAGACTGTGCCGATGAACAGCCCCGATACCGTGCTCCAGATCTTCCACAACCCGCGCTGCTCCAAATCGCGCGAGGCCCTGGCCCTGCTGCAGGCCCGCGGCCTGCAGCCCCAGCTGATCGACTATCTGAACCAGCCGCCCGATGTGGCCGCGCTGCGCCAGCTGCTGGGCCGGCTGGGCCTGCCGGCGCGCGCCCTGCTGCGCGATAGCGAGGCCGAGTACGAGGCGCTGGGCCTGGCCCGCACGACGCTCGACGAGGCGGCGCTGCTGGCGGCCATCGCCGCCCACCCGCGCCTGCTGCAGCGCCCCATTGTCGTGCAGGGCCAGCGGGCCCTGATCGCGCGGCCGCCGGCGCTGCTGGAGGACTGGCTGCGCTGAGCCCGGCCCGCGGCAGCACGGACCGAACGAATGGGGCCGCTGCACCGGCATCAGTGACGATGCGCCACGACGAGGCAACTGCCGCCAAAGTGCATGGCCCGGCCGCAGTCGATGCGGCGGATCTCGGACCGCAGCAGGCCGTCGAGCAGCGCGCGCAACAGGGGGCTGCCCCCCACCACGTGGTCGCGCCCGCCCCGTGCGGCGGAGCGGGGCGCCGAAGCACGGCCCAGGCGGTAGGGCAAGGCCCGCATCAGCGCGATGGGCAAGGGCAGGAAACGAAAGATGTAGGAGGAGAAGTCGAGCGCGAAGCCGCTGGCTTCGAGCAGCGCCTCGATGCTGCCAAGGCTGTAGCGCCGGAAATGGCCGGCGGCCACATCCTCCTGCGACCACAGCCAGCCGTAGGCGGGCACGGTCAGGTAGAGCCGCCCTCCCGGCTGCAGCAAGGCCCGGCATTGGCTGAGAAAGGCCCGGTCGTCCGCCACATGCTCAACGACGTCGAACAATCCGATGGCCGGCAAGGAGTTCAGCGCGAAGCCGGCGCTGTCGGTGCTGGCGCAGATCACCGCATCCAGACCGCGCCGCCTGGCATTGGCCGCGCCACGCGGCCCCGGCTCCAGCAGGGCCACATCGCAGCCGGCCCGGCTCAGCCCCAGTGCGACAAAACCGTTGCCGCCCCCGATATCGACGATGGTGCCGGGCGCTGGCGGTGGATAGGCCTGCACGGCATGGACGATGCAGTCATTGCGATGGCGAAACCAGAACGAGGCCTCCTCCAGCGCAAAGCAGGCCTCATGGCCATCGTCCGGATAGGACACGCGCTGCCCTTGCGCAACGCTGTACCAGATGCCGTCCTCGGCTTGTTCAAGCCCCTCGGTGATCGCCCGGATATCCACCATGCGTCTGCACCTTCACCGCGACTGCCCAGTAGGCGATGGGCCGATGCTAGCGTACCGGCGTGACGAAGCCGCCGCCTAGGCTTGCGCGCCCAGGCGCTGCAGCGCCGTACCGCTCAGGCGGCAGATGCGCCAGTCGGGCAGCAGGCTCGCGCCCATGCGCTCGTAAAAGCGTATGGCGCTTTCGTTCCAGTCCAGCACGCTCCACTCAAAGCGGCCGTAGTCGCGCTCCACCGCCAGCGCCGCCAGCCGGCTCAGCAGGGCCTGGCCCAGGCCGCTGCCGCGCTGGGCCGGCCGCACATAGAGGTCTTCCAGATAGAGGCCGGGTTTGCCCAGAAAGGTGCTGAAGTTGGTGAAGAACAGCGCATAGGCAACCACATCGCCCGCCCCCTCGCCCACGGTCTCCCCCACCAGACACTCGACCACCGGGCGCGGACCGAACAGATGGGTGTGCAGCTGCTCGGGCCGCAGCTCCAGCAGATGGCTGAGCTGCTCGAACTCGGCCAGCTCGGCCACCAGCGCGACGATGGTCTCGACGTCCTGCGGCCGGGCCGCGCGAATCAGGTAGGGCTTTTGCATGGCCGGCATTGTGACCCAGCGATCCGGATGCCCGGCTGTCGCGCGGCCGACAACGCGGCGTTGTGCCCTGCCCTACAGTCGCAGCCATGTCCGATGCCACCCCCTATCTGGTCCGGCGCGCCCATCGCAGCCGCTTCCTGACCCTGCGCGGTCTGCGCCACCATCTGCTGGAATGGGGCAGCCCCCAGCCCGGCCGGCCGCCGCTCGTGATGCTGCATGGCTGGATGGACGTGGGCGCCTCCTTCCAGTTCGTGGTCGACGCGATGCGCGCCGAGCGCCATGTGATCGCGATGGACTGGCGCGGCTTCGGCCTCAGCGACAGCAGCGGCGCCGACAGCTACTGGTTCCCCGACTATCTCGGTGATCTCGACGCCCTGCTGGACGCGCTCAGCCCCGCTGCGCCGGTGGACCTGCTGGGCCACAGCATGGGCGGCAATGTGGTGATGGGCTATGCCGGCGTGCGCCCCGCGCGCCTACGCCGCCTGATCAATCTGGAGGGTTTCGGCCTGCCCGAGGCGCAAGCCGAGCAGGCGCCCGAGCGCCTGGCCGCCTGGCTGGACGAGCTCAAGCAGCCGCAGGCGCTCAAGCCCTATGACAGCCTGGCGGCGGTGGCGCAGCGCCTGATCAAGACCAATCCGCGCCTGAGCCCCGACAAGGCCGCCTGGCTGGCGCCGCACTGGTCGCGCCAGACGGCCGAGGGGCAGTGGCAGATCCTCGGCGACCCGGCCCACAAGCGGAGCAACCCGGTGCTCTACCGCAAGGCCGAGCACCTGGCCTGCTGGGCGCGCATCGCCGCGCCGCTGCTGTGGGTAGAGGGCAGCGAAACCCGGCTCTCGCAGTGGTGGGGCGAGCGCTATCCGCGCGCCGACTTCGAGGCCCGGCTGGCCGTCGTGCCGCGCCTGCAGCGCCTGCGCCTGGAAGGCGCCGGCCATATGCTGCACCACGACCGGCCGGAGGCGCTGGCGGATGGCATCGAGGCCTTTCTCGACGCGGACTGATAGCGCTAGCGCCGGTAGTCCAGCTCAAGCCGCTGCTGCAGGCGCTTGGCGATCTTGAAGCTCTCCTTGAGCATGCGGCGGTCGATATCGTTGAGGCTGTCCAGCGCGATCCAGTTCGGATTGGCGGCCGCGCCCCCCTGCGGCTCCATCTGCACCCGCAGGCGCAGCATCTGCAGGAACTCGAAGGCGCCGACCCAGCCCTCGCGCTCATGCGCGGGCACCTGCAGGGCGCGGCCTGCCGCCTCCAGCCGGGCGCGGGTGCCGGTCTCGTCCAGGCCCTGGGCGAGCGCATAGAGCCGGGCCAGGTCGACGAACAGGGCCGTGCCCTGCAGCTTCAGGTCCACACCCTCGCGGCCGTCGATCGCGCGGGTTTCCAGCGCGCCCAGCCAGCTCAGCGGTGCGCGCGTGCGCAGCGCGTTGTCGGCCATCTGGCGCATGAAGCGCGGCAGCCGCGCGGCCTCGCCCTGCACCAGGGCGCGCAGCGGCGCCGCCAGCGACTGGGCCCCGTACAGCGGCCGGAAGTCGAAATAGATGCTGGCCCGCAGCAGGTCCTCGGGCGCGCCATGCTCCATCCAGGCGCTGAAGGACTCCAGCCATTCCTGCAGGCTCAAACAGCAGGCCGGATTGCCGGCCATCACCCCGCCCTTGCACAGCGGGTAGCCGCAGGCGTCCAGCGCTGCATTGACCGCCTGGCCCAGGGCCAGCCAGCGTGGCCGGTCGGCCACCGGATCGTCGCTCTCGAAGATCAGGCCGTTGTCCTGGTCGGTGGCGATGGTCTGCTCGCCGCGCCCCTCGGAGCCGAAGGCCAGCCAGCAGGCCCGGCCCAGGTCCAGACCCAGCGCATCGGCGCAGAGCTGGACCAGGCGCTGGGTCAGCACATCGTTGAGATGCGCGATCAGCTCGGTCAGCTGGCGCGCCGCGACGCCCTGGGCCAGCAGATTGCGGGCGAAGCGCCGTATGTCCTGGGCCACGATGCGCAGCGTGGCCACATCGGCGGCCGCGCGTATCGCGCTGCTGACCTGCTTCAGCGAAAGCCGCTGCAGGGCGAACAGATCGCGCTCCGAGACGATGCCGGCCAGCCGGCCCTGGCGCAGCAGCGGCACATGGCGCAGGCCCTGGCGCGACATCAGCAGGGCCGCGTCCTGGGCGCTGTCCTCGTCGATATTGAGGCAGTGCAGCGGCCGGCTCATCACCTCGGCGATGGGGGTGGCCAGGCTCAGCTGCGGCAGCGTGATGCGTGCCAGCACATCGTGGCGGGTCAGTATGCCCAGCGGCACGCCGTCGCTGTCGGCCACCAGCACCGAGCCGATGCGGCGCTCGTGCATGGTCTGCAGGGCCTCGCGCAGCGGCGTCTCGGGCCGCACCGCATAGGGCGTCTTGTGCGCCAGCTGGGCTAGCGGCGCCTCCAGCGACTGCTCGCTCAGGGTCTGCGAGGCGTAGCTGACCTGCAGAGCGCGGCGCGACAGGGCCAGGAACTGGGCCACCCGATGGCTGAGGAAATCGGCAAAGGGCGGGCTCTGGGCCGCCAGCGCCTGCACGGCGGCGGCCGGCAGCAGCAGGGCTTCGCCCTCAGCCTCGCCCTGCTCGCCCTGGGCGGTATAGCGGGCGCTGACCGGCCGGGCACCCAGCAGCGCGCCGACCGGGAACATCTCGCCGCGCTCGTAGCGTATACCGCCCATGGCCTCGGCCACGCCGCGCTGGGCCAGCACCGCGCCGCGGCGCAACCACCACAGCGCGGCGACCGGGCCATGCTCGGGCGCCAGCAGCAGCTCGCCGGCCCTGAACCGGCGTGGCTGGGCGGCGGCGACAAAGGCCTGCAGCGCCGCGGCGCTCATCTGGGCAAAGGGGGCGTGGGCGCGCAGCTCGTCCAGCAGGTCCGGGTCTGACTCGTTTTGCATGAGCGGCATCACACAATAAAAAAGGTCCCGCAGCAAGCTGCGGGACCTTGATCAGATCAAGCTTTGTTCAGCTTGATCAGGCGGGGGTCGGGGTCAGGCCTTGCCCAGACGCAGGTCCGGGTAGCGCACATGCTCGACCAGCTCCTGGGTTTCCTTCTTCGGTGCCGGCGTGATCAGGCTGACGATGATGATCACCGCAAAGCCCAGCGGCACGCCGAACAGGCCGGCCGAGATCGGCAGGATGCCCCACCACAGCTCGATCGGCGAGGTCACGCCGAAGATGCCGCGCAGCCAGGGTTGGGTCATCACCATGTAGTAGAAGGTGATGCCCAGACCGGCCGCGATGCCCAGCGAGGCACCCCATTTGTTGGCACGCTTCCAGAACACCCCCAGCACCAGGGCCGGGAAGAAGGCAGCGGCCGCGAAGGAGAAGGCGGCGGAGACCAGGAACAGGATGTCGGCCGGCTTCTGGGCCGCCACATAGGCAGCGGCCAGGGCCACGACCAGCAGCAGCACCTTGGAGATGGTGACGCGGCGGGCGGTCGAGGCATTCGGGTCGATCATCTTGTAGTAGACGTCGTGGCTCAGCGCGTTGGCGATGGTCAGCAGCAGACCGTCCGCGGTGGACAGCGCCGCAGCCAGACCGCCGGCCGCCACCATGCCCGAGATCACGTACGGCAGGCCGCCGATCTCCGGCGTAGCCAGCACGATGATGTCGCCGCCGATCTTCATCTCGCCGAGCTGGAAGATGCCGTCCTTGTTGATGTCGGCCACCGCGAGCAGGGCCGGATCAACCTTGGCCCAGTTGGTGATCCAGGCCGGCAACTGGTCGAAGGGCGTGCCCACCAACACGGTGAAGACCTCGTACTTGACCAGCACGGCCAGGGCCGGAGCGGTGAAGTACAGCAGGAAGATGAAGAACAGGCTCCAGGTCACCGATTCGCGCGCCTCCTTGACGGAAGGCGTGGTGTAGTAGCGCATCAGGATGTGCGGCAGCGCGGCCGTACCCACCATCAGGCAGAACACCAGGGCCAGGAAGTTGCGACGCGATTCCTCGTAGGTCTTCTTGGCCTTCTCGTCGCCGTTCGGGTCGCCCGCGAACTGAGCCGAGTGGGCCGGCATGCCGGCCAGCGGCTTGGCGCGGTCGGCGTTGGCCTTTTGCGCGGCGCTCCAGGCCTTCTTGGCATCGGCCTCGTTGGCAGGCAGCGCGGCCAGCGCCTTCTCGGCGGCCTCCACCTCGGCGGCGGGCGCGTTGGCAGCCTTCAGCTCGGCCAGCTTGGCCTCGGCCTTGGCCTTGTCGGCCGCCATCGCGGCCGGCACATCCTTCAGCTTGGCATCGAACTCGGCAGCGCGCGCCTTGAAGATGTCGATGACCTCCTGCTCCTTGGGGTCGGCCTTGATCTTCTTCTCGGCCTCGGTGACCTTCTGCAGCTGGTAGCCGTAGATGGCCTGCGGCACCGGAACATTGGTCTGCTTCACCGACAGCCACACCACCGGGATCATGTAGGCGATGATCAGAATGATGTACTGGGCCACCTGGGTCCAGGTGACGGCGCGCATGCCGCCCAGGAAGGAGCAGACCAGGATGCCGGCCAGACCGACGAAGACCCCGATCTCGAAGGCCAGGCCCGACAGCCGCGCGGTGATCAGGCCGACGCCATAGATCTGCGCCACCACATAGGTGAAGGAGCACAGGATGGCGGCCGCCACGCCGAGGATACGGGGCAGATTGCCTTCGTAGCGGGCACCGAGGAAGTCGGGAATGGTGAACTGGCCGAACTTGCGCAGATAGGGAGCCAGGAACAGCGCCACCAGGCAGTAGCCGCCGGTCCAGCCCATGATGAAGGCCAGGCCGCCGTAGCCGGTCAGGTACAGCGTGCCGGCCATGCCGATGAAGCTGGCGGCCGACATCCAGTCGGCGCCGGTGGCCATGCCGTTGTAGACCGCGGGCACGCGCCGGCCGGCCACGTAGTACTCGCTGGCGTCGGAGGTGCGGCTCATGAAGCCGATGCCCGCATACAGCAGCACGGTGGCGATCAGGAAGATGAAGCCGATGTACTGTCGCGGCAGGCCCATCTGCTCAAGAATGGCCAGAGAGATGATGAAGACGATGAAGCCGCCGGTGTACCAGGTGTAGACCTTGTTCAGCTGCTTCTTGAAGGCGGCATTGGAGGCCGCCGAGGAACTGCCACCGGAGGAAGGGATTGCACCAGCCATCTCAGTTCTCCTCTTCGGCAACGCCGTGTTCCTGGTCCAGGCGGTTCATGGTCCGCGCGTAGTACCAGATGATCAGGCAGTAGACGACCAGGGCCCCCTGGGAGGCGACCCAGAAGCTGAACGGCCAGCCAAAAAAGGTGAAGTTCAGGTCGCGGGCGAAAAACGCCACGACGAAGGTCACCACGAACCAGATGGCCAGCAGAATGGCGGTGAGCCGTAGATTCTTCTGCCAGTACTGGCGATGTCGCTCGGTTAACTGCATCGCTGTTGTCTCCTTCATGTTGTAAGTCCGGTTCGCTTCAGGAAAAGCGTACCGGCCACCGATGACCGACCCCATGCGCCGACGTCACGCATGCTGCAAGGGCCGGACTTGCCGTCAGCCGAGCTGGGCGATCTCGCGCTCCAGTTGCGCGGCGACCTTGGGCTCGAATCCCTTGAGATGGGCGATGATGCGCCGCGCCTCGTCGGGGTCCTGACGGTCCATATGCACCCGGGCCAGCTGGTACCAGCCGTAGGGGCTCATGGGTTGCAGTTCGGTGTTGCGCTTGAGGGCCGCAACAGCGTCCTCGAAGCGATGCAGTCGTATCAGGGTCAGGCCGAGGCCGTACCAGGCCCGGTCCAGCTTGGCGTCCAGCGCCACCGCCTGGCGGAAGGCCGCCTCGGCGGCCTCCAGCCGGTTCTCGGCCTCCAGCAGATAGGCCAGGTTGAACCAGTCACCGGCGCTGCGCCGGGGCGCGATGGCCACCAGGGCCTGCAGATCGGCGATCGCGCCGGGGCGGTCCGCGCGCTGGGCGCGCAGATGGGCCCGGCTGGCCAGCGCGTAGCTGTCGTCCGGCCACTGCGCCAGCATCTCGTCGTAGATCGCCTCGGCCTGGGCGCGCCGGCCCAGCACCAGGGAGGTCAGCGCCTTGAGCTTGAGCAGGCGGTAGTGCCAGGACTTGCTGCTACGGTTCACTGACATTGGTTGACTCCGATCTGCAGGCACAGATTGATCTTGACGACGGTCACCACCAGCCAGATGCTCAGCAGCAGCAGGAAGGCCGCCAGCGGGATATGCCGGTCCAGCACCACGCGGGGACTGATCGCGCGGGTCAGCCGGACAAAGGGCTTGGTCAGCACGGCCAGCAGCTGGTAGAAGAAGTTGCCCTCGCGCTTGGCCCCGGCCAGCAGGCCCAGCAGCCACTGGCCGGCCATGGCCAGCAGGGCGATCTCGGCGATCAGCTTCAGCGAGGAGGTCAGCAGCAACATGGGCAGCAAATGGAAAAAAGGTATCTCGGCGACAGTGCCCGTACTGTGCGACTGACGCGCTTACTGTTTTCTGACAAAAGCGCCCGGCTACGGGCCGGTCCCACTATCGGAAACCCTCTGCTGCGCTGCAGCTGGACCGGCCGGACCGGGCTGACCGGCCCGCCATGTAAAAATAGCGGCTTCGCCAACGCGCCACCACGCGCGGCCGCAAGGGCTCCCGCGCCGCGGAACTGCACAGACAAGACATCATGGACATCGAACACATCAATGCCATCGGCGCCAGCCTGGCCGACCTGACAGCGCGGACTGCCGCGCTAAGGGGGTATCTTTGACTACGACCGCAAAGCGCTGCGGCTGAACGAGGTCAACGCCGCCCTGGAGAACCCCAAGGTCTGGGACGAGCCCAAGCGCGCCCAGGAGCTGGGCAAGGAGAAGCGCACGCTGGAGACGGTGGTCGAGACCATCAATCACCTGGAGAGCAACCTCGCCGACAACACCGAGCTCTACGAGATGAGCAAGGCGGACGAGGACTTTGCCGGCCTGGAGGCGATCGCCGCCGATGCCGCCAAGTTGCAGGAGACGGTGGAGCAGCTGGAGTTCCGCCGCATGTTCAACAACCCGGCCGACCCGCTGAACTGCTTCATCGACATCCAGGCCGGTGCCGGCGGCACCGAGGCCTGCGACTGGGCCGGCATGCTCTTGCGCCAGTATCTGAAGTACTGCGAGCGCAAGGGCTTCAAGACCACGATGGAAGACGAGACGCCGGGCGATGTGGCCGGCATCAAGAGCGCTACCATCAAGGTGGAGGGCGAGTACGCCTTCGGCCTGCTGCGCACCGAAACCGGTGTGCACCGCCTGGTGCGCAAGAGCCCCTTCGACAGCTCGGGCGGCCGCCACACCAGCTTTGCCTCGCTGTTCGTCTACCCCGAGGTCGATGACTCGATCGAGATCGACATCAACCCGGCCGATGTGCGTACCGACACCTTCCGCGCCTCCGGCGCCGGCGGTCAGCACATCAACAAGACCGACTCGGCGGTGCGCCTGACCCATATCCCGACCGGCATCGTCGTGCAGTGCCAGGACGGCCGCAGCCAGCACAGCAACCGCGACACCGCCTGGAAGCGCCTGCGCTCACGGCTCTACGACCATGAGATGCGCAAGCGCATGGAAGAGCAGCAGAAGCTGGAGGACACCAAGACCGATGTGGGCTGGGGCCACCAGATCCGCAGCTATGTGCTGGACCAGAGCCGCATCAAGGATCTGCGCACCAACTACGAGACCTCGGCCACCCAGAAGGTGCTCGACGGCGATCTCGATCAATTCATCACCGAAAGCCTCAAGCAAGGCGTTTGATGCTTTCCAGCGCCCCGGTGCGATCCACCGGGGCTTTTTTCGCTTCGTGTTCTGAACAACAAGGATGCCCGCCATGATGCGTGAAGGCACTGCCACCCTGATCCGCCGCGAGGACTACAGCGCGCCCGCTTTCTGGATACGCACCGTCGATCTGAGCTTCGACCTGGATCCGGCCAAGACCCTGGTCACCAGCAAGATGCAGATCGAACGCAATAGCGCGGTGGCCCATGGCCCGCTGCGTCTGCATGGCGAGGAGCTGAACCTGCTGCGCGTGCTGATCAATGGCGAGAGCGTCTCCTTCCGGCAGGAAGGCCATGAGCTGGTCATCGAAAGCGCGCCCGACGCCGACTTCACGCTCGAGATCCGCAACAGCTGCGCCCCCGAGAAGAACACCGCGCTGTCCGGCCTCTACACCTCGGGCGGCGGCTTCTTCACCCAGTGCGAGGCCGAGGGCTTCCGCCGCATCACCTACTTCCTGGACCGGCCGGACGTGATGGCGGTCTACACGGTGACGCTGCGCGCCGACCAGAAGAAGTACCCGGTGCTGCTGTCCAACGGCAATCTGCTGGAAAGCGGAGAACTGGACAACGGCCGTCACTTTGCCAAGTGGCACGACCCCTTCCCCAAGCCCAGCTATCTGTTCGCGCTGGTGGCGGCCGATCTGGTGGCGCGCGAGCAGCGTGTGCGCACCCGCGCCGGCAAGGACCATCTGCTGCAGGTCTTTGTGCGCCGCGGCGATCTGGAAAAGACCGAGCATGCGATGAACTCGCTGGTGGCCTCCATCGTCTGGGACGAGGCCCGCTTCGGCCTGCCGCTGGACCTGGAGCGCTTCATGGTGGTCGGCGTGTCCGACTTCAATATGGGTGCGATGGAGAACAAGGGCCTGAACATCTTCAACACCAGCGCCCTGCTGGCCTCGCCGGCCACCGCCACCGACGCCGACTTCTCGCGCATCGAGAGCATCGTCGCGCACGAGTACTTCCACAACTGGACCGGCAACCGCGTCACCTGCCGCGACTGGTTCCAGCTCTCGCTGAAGGAAGGCCTGACCGTGTTCCGCGATCAGGAGTTCTCGATGGACATGGCCGCCGCGCCCAGCGCCCGCGCGGTGTGCCGCATCCAGGATGTGCGCACGCTGCGGGCGATGCAGTTCCCCGAGGACGCCGGCGCGATGGCCCATCCGGTGCGCCCGGACAGCTATGTCGAGATCAACAACTTCTACACCGCCACCGTCTACGACAAGGGTTCGGAAGTGGTGCGCATGTACCAGACCCTGGTAGGCCGCGCGGGCTTCGAAGCCGGCATGAAGCTCTACTTCGAGCGTCACGACGGCCAGGCGGTGACCTGCGACGACTTCGCCCAGGCCATGGCCGATGCCAACCCCGGCTCGGCGCTGGCGACCCGGCTGGAGGCCTTCAAGCGCTGGTATTCGCAGGCCGGCACCCCGCGCCTGGTGGCGCGTGGCCGCTACGATGCCGCCGCCCGGACCTACACCCTGAGCCTGTCGCAGAGCAACCCGGCCGCCGCCGGCCAGCCGGCCAAGCTGCCCCAGGTGATTCCGGTGGCCCTGGGCCTGCTCGACGTGCAGGGTCAGGTCTTGCCGCTGCAGCTGCAGGGCGAGGACGGCGCGCCGGCCGAGCGCGTGCTGGTGCTGGACCAGGCCCAGCAGGATTTCGTCTTCATCGATGTGCCCAGCCAGCCCGTGCCCTCGCTGCTGCGCGGCTTCTCCGCGCCGGTGCTGCTGGACGATGGCCTGGGCGACGCCGAGCTGCTGACGCTGCTGAAGCATGACGCCGACGCCTTCAACCGCTGGGAAGCGGGCCAGCGCCTGGCGCTGAACCGCATCCTGGCGGCGGTGCGTGCCAAGCGCCCGCTGCAGCTGGATGCCGCCTATCTGGAGGCGATGCGCTCGGTGCTGCATCATGCCGAGCTGGACGCCGCCTTCAAGGAGCTGGCCCTGACCCTGCCGGGCGAGGCCTATATCGCCGAGCAGATGGGCAGCGAAGTCGACCCGCAGGCGATTCGCGCCACGATCGACGCCGCCCAGCGCCAGCTGGCCGCAGCGCTGCGCGCCGACTGGGAGCAGGCCTTCGAGGCCAACCAGATCAAGACCGGCTACTCGCCCGACCCGGTCTCCTCGGGCAAGCGTGCGCTGGCCAATCTGGCCCTGTCCATGCTGGTGCTCGATGCCACCGAGCAGGGCGACGCCGTCTGGCCCGGCCGGGCCTACCAGCGCGTCAAGGACGCCGGCAATATGACCGAGCGCCTGGGGGCCCTGGCCGCGCTGGTCAATGCCCATGCCGAGCTGGCCGTGCCGGCGCTGGAGCGTTTCCATGCACAGTTCCGGAACGATCCGCTGGTGATCGACAAATGGTTCGCGCTGCAGGCCCGCGCCCCCGAGCGTGAGGGCCGCAGCCTGTCCCGGGTCAAACAGCTGCTGCAGCATCCCGACTTCACGCTGAAGAACCCCAATCGCGCGCGCAGCCTGATCTTCTCGCTGTGCCTGTTCAATCCGGCCGCCTTCCATCGCCCGGATGCGGCCGGCTATGTGTTCTGGGCTGAGCAGGTGCTGGCGCTGGACGCGATCAACCCGCAGATCGCCAGCCGTCTGGCGCGCGGCATGGATCGCTGGACCGCGCTGGCCGAGCCCTATCGCAGCGCCGCCCGCGAGGCCATCGCCCGCGTCGCCGCCAAGGCCGAGCTGAGCAACGATGTGCGCGAGATCGTCGAGCATGCGCTGGCCTCCGGCGCCGCCCCAGCCACCGAGGAGTGAAGCCATCATGACCCGTCGCATCAGTCTGACCCAGTACCTGATCGAGCAGCAGCGCCAGCACGGCCATATCCCGCAGGAGCTGCGCCTGCTGATCGAGGTGGTGGCACGCGCCTGCAAGCGCATCTCGATCAGTGTCAACAAGGGCGCACTTGGCGAGGTGCTGGGCAGCGCCGGCAGCGAGAACGTGCAGGGCGAGGTCCAGAAGAAGCTGGACATCATCGCCAACGAGGTGCTGATCGAGGCCAATGAATGGGGCGGCCACCTGGCCGCGATGGCCAGCGAGGAGATGGAGGGCATCTATGTGGTGCCCAACCGCTTCCCGCAGGGCGAATACCTGCTGATGTTCGACCCGCTGGACGGCTCGTCCAATATCGACGTCAACGTCAGCATCGGCACCATCTTCTCGGTGCTGAAGAAGCCCGAAGGGGCCAAGGGCATCAGCGAGGAAGACTTTCTGCAGCCCGGTCATCAGCAGGCCGCCGCCGGCTACTGCGTCTACGGCCCCCAGACCACCCTGGTGCTGACCGTGGGTGACGGCGTGGCGATGTTCACGCTGGACCGCGAGCAGGGCAGCTTCGTGCTGACCCAGGAGGATGTGCGCATCCCCGAGGACACCAAGGAGTTCGCGATCAATATGTCGAATATGCGGCACTGGGACGCCCCGGTGAAGCGCTATATCGACGAGTGCCTGGCCGGCAAGGAGGGCCCGCGCGGCAAGGACTTCAATATGCGCTGGATCGCCTCGATGGTGGCCGATGTGCATCGCATCCTGACCCGCGGCGGCATCTTCATGTACCCCTGGGACAAGCGCGAGCCCGGCAAGGCCGGCAAGCTGCGCCTGATGTACGAGGCCAATCCCATGGCCTTTCTGGTCGAGCAGGCCGGCGGCGCCGCCACCAATGCGCGCCAGCGCATCCTGGACCTGCAGCCCAGCCAGCTGCACGAGCGCGTCGCGGTGGTGCTGGGCTCGAAGAACGAGGTCGAACGGGTCACTGCCTACCATCTTGACGCCCAGGCCTGAGCCCAGGCTATAATCGCGGGCTTTCGCGGCCAGACCGGCATATTTTTGCAGCGGTCTGCCAGCGATTGATGCCGGTGTAGCTCAGTTGGTAGAGCAGCGCATTCGTAATGCGAAGGTCGGGGGTTCGACTCCTCTCACCGGCACCAAAAGCTCGTAGAGCAATCAAGCACCTGGCCCGGGCCGCAAGCTCGGGCTTTGTTGTTTCTGGCCCGGCTGTGCGTGCTGCCGCGTCGACCCCGGCCGAGCCACAGCGGCGCTGGCTCGCGGCAACTGCCTCGGCAGCCAGGCATCCGGATGCCTGGGCAGGACGCGCCGCTCGCAAGAGCCTTCGACCCGCAGGGCCTCCGGATCGCGTCGCCGCGCTTCCGACTCGGTCAGGCGGCCGACCGAACGGCATCGTTCGCCGCTGGCGGCGTCGCGGATCATCCAGAACCAGAATTCAACTTCAGTCATGGGGCCATGCTCCCATGACACTGGCTCACTGGATGAGCCAGCAGGCAGCCCGAGCCGCGGCTTCGGACCTCGCTCAGCAGCCCTCGAAGCTATGCCCCACGATGCGCTCGGTCTTCGCGTCGATGCGGTAGTTCACCACGCAGGAGAAGGTGCTGGGACCGCTCGCCCCCCTGAGCCTGGCCGTGCGCACGTAGCGGTAGAGCAGCGATCCGTCCGCCTGCCGGCTGCTTGTGGTGGGCGGGCCCAGCTTGGCCACAAGCTCCTTGCTGCCTGCCCCATGCCAGCGCCTCAGACTCTGATCGAACTCGGCCTGGCGCTGGGCATCGCCGGCAGACGCAGGTGCCGTCCTGGTGGCAGGCGGGGCCGGCGTTGGCGCCGGGATCGGAGGCCTGGGGCCAGGCTGCAGCAGCGTGCAGCCACCCAGTCCGAACAGCAGCAGGGCCAGCAGCAGAGGGAGATCCAAACCCGTTGACAGTTTCATCGATGCGATACCGAGGCTAGTGAATCCCGAGCCTAGCGACCGCCCCCGCAGCTTGCAGGCGCAAGCTGTCAGCCAAGCGTCGGATCTGTATCGATTTGCTGCCGCCGGCGCGGCACTGTGCACCGATGTCTTTGTGCAGCAGCCGCGGCGGCACTCGATGGACAATCGGCCTCCCCCTCTGTCGAGCCGCCCTGCGCCAATCGGCCCATGTCCCTGCCCACCCTGCTGTCCACCTCAGCGCCCGCCGCCCTGCTAACGCTCTCGCTGACCCTGCTGCTGGGCGCCCCGCCCGCCAGCGCCGCGCCACCGCCGGCCAAGGCCGAGCCGGCCCAGCAGCTGCTGTCCGACGACGGCGCCTATGTGATCGACAGGCGCAGCCGCCTGGCCTGGCCGCGCTGCGTGGAGGGCATGGTATGGGACGGCAAGCGCTGCAGCGGCCAGCCGCGCCGCATGAGCCATGGCGAGGCGCAGGCCCTGCTGGCACAGCGCAACAAGCAGGACGGCGGCGGCTGGCGCCTGCCGCGGGTGCGCGAGCTGCAGCTGCTGCTCAGGCGGGGCGCGCAGCCGGGGCTGGACCGCACGCTGTTCCCGGCCGCACCGCGCGAGTGGCACTGGACCGGCACCGCCAATCTGGAGCAGGACATGGTCAACCCCTACAACTACGGCAACATCATGCAGGGCCGCAGCTCGGGCAGCGTCGACGGCACGAACTTCCTGCAGGCCTGGGCCGTGCATATGGGCAGCGGCGAGGCCAGGCCGGATCTGCCCAAGAGCCAGCGCCTGGCCGTGCGGCTGGTGCTGCCGCTGGACTGAACGTCACCCGGCCTCAGCCAAACATCTGCCCGGCCAGGGCCAGCAGGCCCACCACCCACAGTGGCGAGACGCGCCAATAGACCAGCAGGGCCAGACCGGCCAGCGCCAGCACCAGATCCAGCGGGCCATGGATGGCACTGCGCAGCACCGGGTCGTAGAGCGCGGCCAGCAGCAGGCCCACCACGCCGGCATTGGTGCCGGCCAGGGCCTGTTGCAGCGCCGGGCGCTGGCGCAGCCGGTCCCAGAAGGGCAAGGCACCCAGCACCAGCAGGGCTGCCGGCATGAAGATGGCAAGCAGGCATAGCAGTGCCCCCAGCCCGCCGCCCAGCACGCCTGCGCCGGGGCCCTGCATCAGCGCGCCCAGATAGGCGGCAAAGCTGAACAGCGGCCCCGGCACAGCCTGGGCGGCGCCGTAGCCGGCCAGGAACTCCGCCTCGCTGAGCACCCCGGTCGGCAGCAACTGCTGCTGCAGCAGCGGCAAGACCACATGGCCGCCGCCGAACACCAGGGCGCCGGCGCGGTAGAAGCCGTCCAGCATCGCCAGGGTCGGCGACTGCAGGGCCGCCGCCAGCAGCGGCAGGCCCAGCAGCAAGACGCCGGCCAGCGCCAGCAGCGTCGCCCCAAGACGCGCACTGACAGGGTAAGGAATATGCGGACTGGGCATGCCGCCGGGCAGGCGCAGCCACAGCCAGCCCGCCAGGCCGCAGCCGGCGATCAGGGCCAGCTGGGTCCAGGCACCGGGAAAACTCAGACAAGCCAGCGCGGCCGCCAGCGCCAGCAGCCGGCGGCGGCCATCGGGGCAGAGGCTGCGGCCCATGCCCCAGACCGCCTGCGCCACCACCGCCACAGCGGCCAGCTTGAGCCCCTGCAGCCAGCCGCTGGCCAGCCAGTCGCCATGGCGGGCCAGGCCCAGTGCGAACAGGGTCAGCGCCAGGGCTGAAGGCAGGGTGAAGCCCAGCCAGGCCGCCAAGGCACCCCATAGCCCGCCGCGCTGCAGGCCTATGGCCATGCCCACCTGGCTGCTGGCCGGGCCGGGCAGGAACTGGCACAGGGCCACCAGATCGGCATAGCTGCGCTCGTCCAGCCAGGCGCGGCGCTGGACGAACTCGCTGCGGAAGAAGCCCAGATGCGCCACCGGCCCACCGAAGGACGTCAGGCCCAGACGCAAAAAGATCCAGAACAACCGCCAGGGGCGGTCGGCCCTGGCGGCTTCAGACAAGCGTCAGCCCCGGCTGCTCGGCTGCCCGCACCTCACCCACCACCGCGGCCCGCTCGAAGCCATGGCGGCGGAACACGGCCAGCACCTCGTCCACGCTCGCCGGGCTGCAACTCACCAGCAAGCCGCCGCTGGTCTGCGGGTCGGTCAGCAAGGCCTGGTCGCTCGCGCTGAAACCAGCCGGCAGCCGCACATCGTGGCCATAGCCGGCCCAGTTGCGGCCCGAGGCGCCGGTGACCAGGCCGGCGTCGGCCAGCTGACGCACCCCGTCCAGCAGCGGCACGGCCGCCCAGTCGATCGCCACCTCGCAGCGGGCGCCACGCGCCAGTTCCAGGCCGTGGCCGGCCAGGCCGAAGCCGGTCACATCGGTGATCGCATGCACGCCGTCCAGGGCCGCCAGGTCCGGCCCCGGCGTGTTGAGCTGGGTGGTGCAGGCAATCATCTGCGCATAGCCGGCCTCCGTGAGCTGGCCCTTCTTCAGCGCCGCGCTGAGCACGCCCACGCCCAACGGCTTGCCCAGCACCAGCTTGTCGCCGGGCCGCGCGTCGGCATTGCGCCGCACCCGCTTGGGATGGACCAGGCCCAGCGCCACCAGGCCGTAGATGGCCTCCACCGAATCGATGGTGTGGCCGCCGGCAATCGGGATGCCGGCCTGGCGGCAGACCGCGGCCCCGCCCTCCAGCACCCGGCCTATCGTCGCGGTGGACAGCACATTGATGGGCATGCCCACCAGGGCCAGCGCCATGATGGGGCGACCGCCCATCGCGTAGACATCGCTGATCGCGTTGGTGGCGGCGATGCGGCCGAAGTCGAAGGGGTCGTCGACGATGGGCATGAAGAAGTCCGTCGTCGCGATCAGCGCCTGCTCCTCGTTGAGCTGATAGACGGCCGCATCGTCGGCCGTCTCTATGCCCACCAGCAACTCCTTGGGGATGGGCATGGCGGTCGTGCTCTTCAGAATCTCCGACAGCAGGCCCGGCGCGATCTTGCAGCCGCAGCCGCCACCATGCGACAGCGAGGTCAGACGGGGTTCGGCGCTGGTTTGGGGGGCTTGGCTCATGGTGCTTCCTGGGAACGATGGGATGAATCGGGGGCCAGCATCTGCTGCAGCAGGGCCAGCAGCGCGGCCGCCTCCGCCTCGGGGGCAAACAGCGGCGCGCGCGCGGCGATCTGCCGCTGCAAAGCCGGCAGCATAGTGGCATCGTCGCGGGCACGTGTGATCAGGGCTGCCAGCCCCGCCGCATCGCCCGGTTCAAACAAGCCCGCATAGTCCTCGCCCAGCAGGCCGGTGTTGCCGGGGATGCGCGAGGCCAGCACCGGCGTGCCGCTGCGCATCGCCTCAATCAGCACATGCGCGCCGCCCTCCATGCGGCTGGGGTGCACCAGCAGATGGGCCGCCTGGATGCGCCGCCGCACCTCGCCATGGGCCAGGCCGCCCAGCCAGCGGTACTGCGGCAGCTGCGCCTGCAGCGCCCGGGCCGCGGCGCCCAGCGCCGGCTCCAGCGCCGCGCCGATATGGTCAAAGCGCAGATCCGCCCGCCCGGCCAGCTGGCGCACCGCGGCAAAAAAGCACTGCGGGTCCTTCTCGGCGCGCAGATGGCCGACCATCAGCGCGCGCAACCAGCGCCGCGGCTTAGCCGCCAGCGGCCGGCGCGCCGGGCAGGACTGCAGCAGCACCAGGCATTTATGGCGCTGCGCGACCGGCAGCTGGGCACAGCCCTGCTCGTTGAGCACCAGCAGGCGGTCGGCCAGCTGCAGCGAGCGCTGGGCGGCAGCGTCGCTGGCGATGTCGCGGTAGAGATCGGTGCCCGTCAGCGCCAGCAGCAGCGGCGAGCGCGGATGGCGCGCCCGCCAGGCCGCCACCGAGGCGGCCGAGCGCCGCGCATGCAGCGCGATCATCAGCGCCGGCTCGGTCGCGCCGGGGGCCAGGTCTTGCCCAGCTTCTTCCGGCCATTGCGGCAGCAGCCGGACGCGGTAAGCTGGGCTGCGCCGGATCATGCCGGCCCAGCGGCTGGCGGTCTGCCAGTTGCCGTTGTTGGCCTCGGCCAGGGCCGGCGTGACGATGACAATGGGGGTTCGATGCCGCACGCAGCAAGCATAGCCTCAGCCGGTGCGGCGGCGCGCCAGGGCGGCGCGGCCTGGCTGGGCGACGCGCTGCAACGCAGCCGGGCGGACACGCTGGCGCTGTTCGAGCGCTACCGGGCCGCGCTGGGGCCTGGTCTTGCCGTGCCGCAGGCGCCGGAATTCAACCCGCCGCTCTGGGAGTTGGGCCATATCGGCTGGTTCCAGGACTTCTGGCTGGCGCGCAACCCGCAGCGCGGTCGCGGCTGCGATGCCGACCCGGATGCCCCGCGCCTGGCAAGGGGCCGGGCCAATGCCGATGCGCTCTACGACTCCAGCCGGGTGCCCCATGCCAGCCGCTGGCATCTGCCACTGCCCGATGCCGCGCAGACCTGTGCCGAGCTGGCCGAGCAGCTGGCGCGCACGCTGACCCTGCTGGCCGATGCCGACCCCAGCGACGCCGGCCTGTACTTCTTCCGCCTGGCCCTGCTGCACGAGGACATGCACCAGGAGGCCGGCCTCTATATGGCCCAGGGCCTGGGGCTGGACCTCGGCGACCTGCCCGGTGCCCAGGCACCGCGGCTGCCGGCACCGCCGGCGCCGCTGCAGCTGCCAGCCGGCCGCTGGCAGCTGGGCCGCAGCGGGCAGGCGGGCGAGGGCTTTGCCTTCGACAACGAGCTGGGCGTCCATGCACTGGCGCTGGACGCTTGCGAGATCGATGCCCAGGTGCTGCGCTGGGCCGAGTTCCTGCCCTTTGTCGAGGCCGGAGCCTACCGCGATCCACGCCTGTGGAGCGCAGCCGGCTGGGCGGCGTTGGCCGGGCGGCGGCAGCCACGCTGGCTGCGCCGGGCCGCCGGCGGCTGGCAGCAATGGCGCCATGGCCACTGGCAAGACCTGGCCCTGGACGAGGCCGCCTGCTGGCTGTCGGCACACGAGGCCCAGGCCTGGTGCCGCTGGGCCGGCCGCCGCCTGCCCAGCGAGGCCGAGTGGGAGCGCGCCGCGCTGGCCACCGCGCCGGGCGCCTTCCGCTGGGGCGAGGTCTGGGAATGGACGGCCAGCCCCTTCGCGCCCTACCCCGGCTTCAGACCGCACCCCTACCGTGACTACTCGGCCCCCTGGTTCGACGGCCGGCCGGTGCTGCGCGGCGCCTCCTTCCTGAGCTCGCCCCGGCTGCGCGACGCGCGCTACCGCAACTACTTCCCGGCCGGGCGCTGCGATGTGCCGGCCGGCTTGCGCAGCTGCGCGGCCGCTCAGCCCTGGCGCTAGCTCGAAAATTTTCCGCTCAGCGGGCCAGGAATACCGCGAAGCTGCCATCCGGGTCGCACCAGTGCTGGCTGGCGCTGCAGCCGGCCTCGCGCAGCAGGGCCGCAAAGCTCGCGGTCGTCCATTTGTAGGCGTTCTCGGTATGGATGCACTCGCCGGCCGCAAAGCGGCGCTCGCAGTCCTGGCCGTCCAGATGCCAGCGCACCGTCAGCGCCGACCGCGCCTGCAGATGCATCTCCACCCGTGCCTGCCGCGGCTCGAAGCGCGCGCAGTGCTGCCATTGGCGCGGGGCGAAATCGGCACCCAGCAGCCGGTTCAGATGGCGCAGCAGATTCAGGTTGAAGGCCGCGGTCAGACCCAGCTCGTCGTCGTAGGCGGCCTGCAGCAGCGCCGCGTCGCGCAGCAGGTCCACCCCGATCAGCAGGGCGCCGCCCGCCGCCGCCGCGCGGGCCTCACGCAGCAGGCGCAGGGCCTGCTGCGGATCGAAGTTGCCGACGCTGGAGCCCGGGTAGAAGACCAGGGCCGGTCCGTCGACCAGGGCCGGCGGCAGGGCCAGCGCGCTGGAGAAGTCCAGGCCCAGGCCCAGCAGCTCGAGATCGGGATGGGCGCGCTGCAACCCCTCCAGCGCCTCGCGCACGAAGTCCACCGAGATGTCCACCGCGATATAGCGGCGCGGCCGCAGCGCACCGAACAGGCGGGCGGCCTTGGCGCAGCTGCCGGCGCCCAGATCGATCAGCGTCGGCGCCGGCCCGGTCAGCAGCAGCGCTGCATCGACGATGGCGCTCCCATGCCGAGCGAAGATGGCCGCCTCCTTGCGCGTCAGATCGTATTCATCGAGCAGGGTGATCGCGTCGAAGAGCCGGGACCCCAGCGGGTCATAGAAGAACTTGGGCGCCACCGCGGCGGCCGGGGCCAGCAGGCTGGCGCTGGCTTCGCGGGCCAGTACCCGGTCGTCCAGGCAATGGCGCTGCATGAAGCAGGGGCGCCGCGCAGGCACGGGGCTGATCGGGCTCATCGGACTCCTCCCGCGGGCAGGCCCCGCGCGGACCACTCTAGCAGCGCATTGCCGTTAGAGTTGTGACCCCTGCATGTCTTTCAACACCCACTGCCTCAATGCGGAGTCCTTCAATGAGCCTTACCCTGCCACGCAAGCGCGCCCTTCTGAAAACCCTGCTGGCTGCCGGCCTGCTGGCCTGCGGCACGCTGGTCCAGGCGCAGCAGCTGCTGCGTGTTACGGCCATTCCGGATGAGTCGCCCACCGAGCTGGCGCGCAAGGCCGAGCCGCTGATCAAGTATCTGGAGGCCAGGCTGGGCCTGAAGGTCGTGTACACGCCGGTGACCGACTATGCCGCCGCGGTCGAGGCCCTGGTCAACAAGAAGGTCGAGCTGGCCTGGTTCGGCGGCTTCACCTTTGTGCAGGCCCATGTGCGCTCGGGCGGCAAGGTCATCCCGCTGGTGCAGCGCGAGGAGGACGAGCAGTTCCGCTCGGTCTTCATCAGCAGCGACCCGGCCATCAAGGGCCTGGCCGATCTGCGCGGCAAGGATGTCAGCTTCGGTTCGCAGAGCTCCACCTCGGGCCATCTGATGCCGCGCAGCTTTGTGCTGCAGGCCGGGCTGGACCCGGACAAGGACTTCCGCCGCGTCGCCTACAGCGGCGCGCATGACGCCACCATCGCCGCGGTGGCCTCGGGCAAGGTGCAGGCCGGCGCGCTGAACATCTCAGTGTGGGACAAGTTCGTCGCCGACAAGAAGGTCGACCTCGGCAAGGTGCAGGTCTTCTACACCACCCCGCCCTACTACGACTACAACTGGACCGTGCATGCCGACATGCCGGCCGCGCTGCGCGAGAAGCTGAGCCAGGCCTTCTTGCAGCTGAGCCGTGACAGCGCCGAGGGCAAGCAGATCCTGGATCTGCAGCGGGCCAAGCGCTTCGTGCCCACCCGGGCCGAGAACTACAAGGGCATCGAGGCCGCCGCGCGCAGCGCCGGCCTGCTCTGAGCGATTGTGCAGATCGAGCTGCAGGCGCTCAGCGTCCGCCATCCGGCGGCTCGGCCCGGCGCGCCGGCGGCGCTGCGCGGGCTGAGCCTGGCCGTCGCCGCTGGCGAGCAGCTGGCGGTGATCGGCCCCTCGGGTGCCGGCAAGACCAGCCTGCTGCAGGCCGCGGCCTGTGCGCTGCGGCCCAGCGCGGGCCGGCTGCTGATCGGCGGCGAGGACCCCTGGCAGCTGCGGCGCAGCGCGCTGCAGCGGCTGCGCGGCCAGCTCTTCCTGGCCCCCCAGGTGCCGCCGCTGCCACCGCGCCAGCGGGTGGTCACCGCGGTGCTGGCCGGCGCGTTGCCGGCGATGAGCCTGCTGCAGAGCCTGCGCTCGCTGATCTACCCGAGCGACATCCCGGCCGCCTGGGAGGCGCTGGAGCGCTTCGATCTGGGCGACAAGCTGTTCGAGCGGGTGGACCGGCTGTCGGGTGGCGAGCGCCAGCGGGTGGGTCTGGCGCGCGCGCTGCTGGCACCGGCCCGGCTGTGGCTGGTGGACGAGCCCTTGTCGGCCCTGGACCCCAGCCGCGCCGCCCAGGCCCTGGCGGCGCTGAGCGGCATCGCCCGCGAGCGCGGCATCACGCTGATCGCCAGCCTGCACCAGGTCGAGATGGCGCTGGCCCAGTTCCCCCGCATCGTCGGGCTGCGCGAGGGGCAGCTGCAGTTCGATCTGCCGGCCGCCGAGGTCAGCCGCGGGCATCTGCAACGGCTCTATGCCCAGCACGAGCATGAGCTGCTGAATCCGCCCCGGGCCGACGCCGACCCTACGCCCGGCCCGGCCGGATCGGCGGTGCTGCAGTGCCGCTGAGCCCGCCGCATCCAGCCGTGACGGCACCGCGCCGGGCACCGCTGCGCGATCCGGCCTGGTTGGCCCGCCTGAGCTGGGCCAGCCTGGCCCTGCTGCTGCTGTGGCCGCTGCTGCAGGCCACCGAGTTCCGGCCCTGGCTGCTGCTGGAGACGCGCAATCTGCAGGTGAGCGGCCAGTTCCTCGCCAGCTTCTGGCCGCCGGCGCACAGCGCCGAGTTCCTGGCGCTGATCGCGCGCGAGAGCTGGCGCACGGTGGCGATCGCGACCGCCGGGCTGACACTGGCCCTGCTGCTGGCGGTGCCGCTGGCCCTGGCCGCCACCCGCGTGCTCTCGGTCTCGGCGCTGTCGGGCCGCATGGCGCGCGGCCCCTTCTGGTTGCGCCAGGGCCTGCGCTGGCTGCTGATCGTGCTGCGCAGCGTGCCCGAGCTGATCTGGGCCTTGATCTTTGTGCGGGTGGTCGGTCTGGGGCCTACGGCCGGCGTGCTGGCGATCGCCTTGAGCTATGGGGGCATGCTCGGCAAGGTCTATGCCGACATCCTGGAGAGCGGCGACAGCCAGGCCAGCGACAGCCTCTTGCGCAACGGCAGCACGCGCCTGCAGGCCTTTGCCTATGCGCTGCTGCCGGCCAATGCGGCCGAGCTGGCCAGCTACACCGTCTACCGCTGGGAATGCGCAATCCGCAGCTCGGTGGTGCTGGGCTTTGTGGGCGCCGGGGGGCTGGGCCAGCAGCTGGACAACTCGATGAAGATGTTCAACGGCGGCGAGGTGCTGAGCATGCTGGCCGTCTTCGTGGCGCTGGTGGCCCTGGCCGACCGGGTCAGCGCCGCGCTGCGCAAGGCCCTGGGATGAGTCGGCCCATGCACAAGCGCCGCGCTGCCAACAGCCCCTACCGCCTGCCGCCGCCGCTGTTCAGCGCGCGCTGCAAGGCCTGCTGGGCCGGCGCCGCCGCGCTGGTTCTGGTGCTGGCCAGCTTCTGGAGCCTGGACCTGCAATGGGCGCAGTTCCTGTCGCTGTCGGCGCTGGCCAGCATGGGCCGCTTCGTCGGCGAGTTCTTCCCGCCCGAGACCTCGCCCGCCTTCCTGCACAAGCTGGCGTTGGCCGCCTGGGAGACCCTGGCCATGTCCCTGCTCGGCACGCTGCTGGCGACCCTGGCGGCGCTGATGCTGGCCCTACCCGCGGCCCGCATGGCGGGTGACGATCAGGAGGGCGGCACGCTGGGCTGGACCCGCAGGCTGCGGCCCGGCCGGGCGCTGATGCGCTGGACGCTCAACGCGCTGCGTTCGGTTCCCGAGCTGGTCTGGGCCGCGCTGCTGCTGATCGCTGCCGGGCTGGGCCCTTTCGCCGGTACCCTGGCGCTGGCCCTCCACACCAGCGGGGTGCTGGGCCGGCTGTTTGCCGAGGCGCTGGAGAATGCCCCGCCCGGCCCCATGCTGGCCCTGCGCAGCCAGGGGGCGGGGCGGCTGCGCGTTTTCATCTATGCCGGCCTGCCGCAGATCCTGCCCCAGCTGCTCAGCTACAGCCTGTACCGCTGGGAGAACAATATCCGCGCCGCCGCGGTGCTGGGGGTGGTGGGGGCCGGCGGCCTGGGCCAGCTGCTGGCCTTCCACATGGGCCTGTTCCATATGGGCAAGACCGCCAGCATCCTGGCCGCGATGCTGCTGATGGTGGCCCTGGTCGATGCCAGCAGCTATGCGGCCCGGCGCCTGCTGGCGCGCTAGCGGCCCGCGGCCTCGCCAAAGCTGTGGAGGCTTTGATGAATACGGCTACGCAGGGCTGAGGACGCGGCCGACGCAGTGGCGCCGCGCTGCGCCTAGCTTTGCAGGGAGCAGCCAGGAACTGCTCATCCGCAACGCAAGGAGTTCACCATGGAACTGTTCTTCACCTCCCCCCGTCTCGCACGCGGTCTGAATCAAGGTCTGAGCCAGGGGCTGACGCTGCTGGCCCTGGCCCTGGGCTGCTCGGCCACCCTGGCCCAGCAGGCCGAGGATCAGCTCGACCGCGTCAGCGTGCAGGGCAGCTCGCTGCTGCACCAGGCGCGCACCGATGTGCGCAAGGCCTGCCCGAACATCGACGCCTCGCTGGGCGAAAGGATGGCCGCGCATATCGGCCGCATCGGCCAGGAGGGCGAGATGCTGGTGGTCTTCCAAGTTCAGGGCGACCAGGTCAGCCAGGTCCAGTCGCGCGGCGGGCCCTCCGAGTACCGCCGGCCACTGCGCCGCGCGATGCATGGCCTGAGCTGCAGCAGCGACCCGCAGGCCAGCCAGAAGTACGCCTTCATCGTGGCCTTCAAGCTCGATGACGGCAGCGGCAGCGGCACGCAGAGCGCCGCGCTGCAGCCGCTCAGCGCCGAGCGGCTGGCCCTGCTGAACCTGCGCTGAGCGAGCGCCGAACGGTACCGGCGCAGCCCCAGGGCCGGCGGCTCAGTCCGCCAGCTCGTCCAGGATGGGGCAATCGGGCCGTTCGTCGCCCTGGCAGCAGCTGACCAGCTGCGCCAGCACGCGCTGCATCGCCTGCAGCTGTTCGATGCGGGCCTGCAGCGCGTCCATATGACCGCGGGCAATGCGCTTGACATCGCCGCTCTTGCGGCCCCGGTCGCGCCAGAGGTCCAGCAGCTGCGCGATCTCGCCCATCGCAAAGCCCAGGTCGCGGGCCCGCCGGATGAAGCGCAGGCTGTGCACCTCGCGCTCGCCGTACTGGCGGTAGCCCGATTCGGTGCGCCCTACCTCGCCCAGCAGTCCCAGGGCCTCGTAGTGGCGCACCATCTTGGCCGACACGCCCGAGCGTGCCGCCGCTTCGCCGATATTGAGCCGGCCGACCGGCTGCGCCGCCTGCTGCCTCATTTCGGCACCCCCTTCCAGCGCCGCAGCAGCAGCGCATTGCTGACCACGCTGACGCTGGAGAAGGCCATGGCCGCGCCGGCGATCACCGGATTGAGCAGGCCGAAGGCCGCCAGCGGCAGGCCCACCAGGTTGTAGACAAAGGCCCAGAACAGGTTCTGGCGGATCTTGGCGTAGCTGCGGCGCGAGATGTCGATCGCCGCAGCGACCAGGGCCGGGTCGCCGCGCATCAGCGTGATGCCGGCCGCATGCATGGCCACATCGGTGCCGGTGGACATCGCGATGCCCACATCGGCCGCCGCCAGCGCCGGCGCATCGTTGATGCCATCGCCCACCATGGCCACCCGCAGCCGGCCGCCCTGCTTCAGCGCCTCGACGATCTCCGACTTCTGGCCCGGCAGCACCTCGGCCCGCACCTCGGTGATGCCAAGCCGCGCAGCCACCGCGTTGGCGGCCCCGCTGTTGTCGCCGCTGAGCAGCACGGTGCGCAGCCCCAGCGCCTGCAGGCCGGCGATGGCCGCCGCCGCCGTGGGCTTGAGCTCGTCACCGAAGGCCAGCAGACCCAGCAGCCGCGGGCCGTCCGCGCGCAGCTCGGCCAGCCAGGAGACGGTGCGACCCTCGGCCTGCAGCGCCGCGGCGCTGGCCTGCAGCGCACCGGGATCGACGCCCAGCTCGGCCATCCAGCGGCTGCTGCCCAGGCGCAGATCAGCCGGGCTGTCGCCGGGCTCCTGCAGCGTGCCGGCCAGGCCCTTGCCGGCCACCGCGCGCAGCCCGCTGACCGGCGGCGCCACCAGGCCAGCCTCGGCCGCCGCCTTCATCACGGCCTTGGCCAGCGGATGCTCGCTGCCGGCCTGCAGGCCGGCGGCCATGCGCAGCAGCGCGTCGCGCGCCAGGCCGGCGGCGGGCTCGGCCGCCACCAGCTGGGGCTGGCCCACCGTCAGCGTGCCGGTCTTGTCAAAGGCCACCACCGCCAGGCGGTGGGCCTGCTCCAGCGCCTCGGCGTCCTTGATCAGGATGCCGTGGCGGGCCGCCACGCCGGTGCCGGCCATGATGGCAGTGGGCGTGGCCAGGCCCAGCGCGCAGGGGCAGGCGATCACCAGCACCGCCACCGCATTCAGCCAGCCCTGCTGCCAGGCATCATCGGCCGTGCCCAGCCAGCCCCAGCCCAGCAGCGTCAGCAGGGCCAGCAGCAGCACCACCGGCACGAAGACCGCGGCCACCTGATCGACCAGGCGCTGGATCGGCGCCTTCTGCGCCTGCGCCGACTCGACCATGCGCACGATGCGCGACAGCACCGATTCGGCCCCCACCGCAGCGGTGCGCAGCTGCAGCAGCCCCTCGCCATTGACCGCGCCGCCGGTGACGCTGTCGCCCGGGTGCTTGGGCACCGGCAGGCTCTCGCCGGTGATCAGCGACTCATCCACATGGCTGTCGCCGGACAGCACCAGTCCGTCCACCGGCACCCGCTCGCCGGGGCGCAGCATCACGATATCGCCGACCCTGACCTCGGCAATCGCCAGCTCGCGCTCGACCCCATCTCGCAACACCCTGGCGGTCTCGGGCCGCAGGGCTTGCAGCGCCCGGATCGCGCTGCTGGTCTGGCGCTTGGCGCGGGCCTCCAGCCATTTGCCCAGCAGCACCAGCGTGATGACAGCGGCCGAGGCCTCGAAGTACAGATGGGGCATGGCCGCGGCGCCGGGACGCAGCCATTGATACAGGCTCAGGCCATAGGCCGCCGAGGTGCCCAGCGCCACCAGCAGATCCATATTGCCGCTGCCGGCGCGCAGCGCCTTGTAGCCGGCGCGGTAGAAGCGCGCGCCCAGCCACAGCTGCACCGGCGTGGCCAGCGCGAACTGCAGCCAGGCCGGCAGCATCCAGTGCCCACCCCACAGCAAAGCCACCATGGGCAGCACCAGTGGCAGGGTCAGCGCGCTGGCCAGCACGATGGGCCAGACCGGCGCGGCCGGCGGCTCTTCGTCGCCGCGCGCGCCGCCGCCGTCCTGCGGCAGCGGCCGGGCCTCGTAGCCGGCCTTGCGCACCGCGGCGACCAAGGCCTCGTCGGCCAGTCCCAGCACGCTGAGCTGGGCGGTCTCGGTGGCCAGATTGACGCTGGCGCTGAGCACACCCGGCAGCTTCTGCAGCGCCCGCTCGACCCGCCCCACACAGGAGGCGCAAGTCATGCCGGCAATGCCCAGGCTGACGCTGCGCGGCAGCACCTGGTAGCCGGCTGCCGCGATCGCGTCGCGCAAGGCCGCGGCCGTGACGCTGGCATCGGCCTCGATCTGGGCGGTTTCGGTGGCCAGATTGACCGTGGCCGAGACCAGGCCTGGCAGCTTGGCCAGCGCCTTCTCGACCCGGCCCACGCAGGAGGCGCAGCTCATGCCCTGGATGGGCAGGCGCCACTGCAGAGTCTTGCCGGCGGGAGTGGGGGGGAGAGTGGATGTCATGGGAGGCAGTGTCAAGCCTGCCATGATGGTAAGGTCAAGCCCCTGTCGCAAGCGCGGCTTTCATCAAGGCGGCGCTTGACCTTGCCCTGGTGGCAAGCCTGAGACTGCAGGCCTCTTCATTTCCTCCGCAAGGACCAAGACCATGATCGAATGGACCATTCCCACGATGAGCTGCGGCCACTGCGTGGGTGCGATCACCCAGACCGTGCAGGCGCTGGACCCGCAGGCCCGGCTGCAGTTCGACCTGCCCCAGCACAAGGTCACGATAGACAGCCAGGCCGATGCCAAGGTCCTGGCCGAGGCCCTGGCCGAAGCGGGCTATGCGCCTGACAAGGGTTGAAGCAAGCCTCAGCCGCGCAGCAGCTTCAGGCTGATGCGCGCCGGCACCTTGCCCTTGTTGCTCCACATCCAGCAGTAGTCCTGCGCGACCTCGGCCTCCAGCCTGCCGCTGGCGCCCGGGCTCTGGGTCAGCTTGGCCGGGTAGACCACCGCCTTGCCGAGGTGGTAGTGGATATTGAAGTCCACGGCGGCCGAGGCCTCGAACTGCCAGCCCACCTGGGCGGCCTTGGGCAGCTTGCCGCAGACCTCCAGGAACTTGCCCGGCGCCAGCTCGGCGCTGTGCTCGAAGCTGCCGTCGGCGCGCCAGTCGGGCTCGACGATCTCGGCCGCGGCCGGGCCGGCCAGGACCAGCACGGTCAGCGTCGCCAGCAGGCCGCCGGACAGGGTCTTCAGCGTCATGGTGCTCACCTTCATTTGATCGCCAGGCGCACCTGCTCGGCCGGCTGACCGGCCAGGCTGAAGCGCACGATCAGCTTGGCCCCGGCGCCGGCCGTGCCGGCCGCGACCAGCTTGTTGGGCGCCTGCGCCTGCAGCGCCAGCGTGCTCTTGGTCTTGCCCTGCAGCAGGGTCAGCTCGCCGCTGGCCTGGGCGGTGCTCAGCGGCTTGTCATCATGGTCGGTCAGAAAGACCTGCAGCTGGCCGTCCTTGGCCAGCAGCTCCACCCGGTGGCCCGACTTGGCCTCGGCGCGCACGCCGCCATGCTGCGGCTGCAGCTCGCCATGGGCCAGCACCCCGCCCACGCCCGTCACCAGCGCCAGGCACAGCAGCGCGTGCCGGCTCTTTGTCTTGATCCTCATCGCTTCTTGCTCCTTCTCCGTTGAACTTCAAAAGACCTCATCGCCCTGCTCCTGCAGCAGGCGGGCCAGGGGCTTCTCGCCATACAGCCAGAACATCAGCGGCGTCAGCAGGCTGTCCAGCACGGTGGAGCTGAGCAGGCCGCCGAAGATCACCACCGCGACCGGATGCAGGATCTCCTTGCCGGGTGCATCCGCCGCCAGCAGCAGCGGCAGCAGGGCCAGCGCCGCCACCAGGGCCGTCATCAGCACCGGGGTCAGGCGCTCCAGCGAGCCGCGCACGATCATCGCCTGGCCGAAGCGCTCGCCCTCGAAGCGGCACAGATTGATGTAGTGGCTGATCTTCAGTATGCCGTTGCGGGTGGCGATGCCGGTCAGCGTGATGAAGCCCACCAGCGAGGCCACCGACAGCGTGATGTCCATCAGCCACATCGCCGCCACGCTGCCGATCAGGGCCATCGGGATATTGCCCATGATGATGGCGGCCAGCACCGCCGACTGGTAGCGGCTGTACAGCACCATGAAGATCAGCGCCAGCGAGACCAGGGCCAGCAGCGCGATCAGCCGGGTGGCCTGCTCCTGGGCCTGGAACTGGCCCTCCAGCTGGGTGAAGTAGCCCTCGGGCAGCGGCTGCTCGGCCAGCACCTGGCGGATGCCGGCAATCACCGCCGCCATATCCGTGCCGTCGGTATTGGCCGATATCACGATGCGGCGCCGGCCGTTCTCGCGGCCGATCTGGTTGGGCCCGTCGCCCTCCTCCACCGTGGCCAGCTGGGCCAATGCCACCGTGCCACGCGGGGTCGCGATCATCAGCTGCTGCAGGGCCTGGGCATCGCGGCCGCCGTCGGCCAGACGCAGCACCAGGCTGAAGCGCTTGTTGCCGTCTATCACCTGGGCCAGGGTCTCGCCCTCGGTCAGCATCTGCAGCTGCTGCAGCAGCGCACCAGGGGCCAGGCCCCACTGGGCGGCGCGGTCGGCATCCACATGGACCTTGATCTGCGGGATCAGCACCTGCTTCTCGATCTGAAGATCGGTCAGGCCGGGAATCGCCGCCAGGCGCTCGCGCAGGCCGGCAGCCTGGCTGCGCAAGGTATCCAGATCGTCGCCGAAGATCTTCAGCGCGATCTGCGCGCGCACGCCGGACAGCAGGTGGTCGAGCCGGTGCGAGATCGGCTGGCCCACGGTCAGCGAGGCCGGCAGGATGCTGAGGCGCGCGCGGATATCGGCCAGCACCTGCTGGCGCGGCCGCTCCGAGGCCTTCAGATCGATGTCCAGCTCGCTGACATGCACGCCCTCGGCATGCTCGTCCAGCTCGGCCCGGCCGGTGCGCCGGCCCACCCGCTGCACCTCGGGCACGCCCGCCACCAGCTGCTCGGCAATGCGGCCCACCCGGTTCGATTCGCTCAGCGAGGTGCCGGGATTGAGCTGCAGCGTCACGAGCAGCGTGCCCTCGTTGAACTCGGGCAGGAAGGCGCGCGGGAAGAAGGGCACGCTGGCCAGCGCCACCGCCAGCAGCAGCACCGCGCCCGCCAGCAGGGCACGCGCCCGGCCGAAGCTGGCCTGCAGCAGCCGGGCGTCCCAGCGCTTGAGCCAGGCCACCAGCGCGCTGTCGCCATGCTGGATCTGCTTCATGCGCGGCAGCAGGAAGTAGCACAGCACCGGCGTGACCGTCAGCGCCACCAGCAGGCTGGCCAGGATCGCGGTGATATAGGCCACGCCCAGCGGCACGAAGAGCCGGCCCTCGATGCCCGGCAGCGCGAACAGCGGCACGAAGACCAGCACCACCACCAGGGTGGCGACCACCACGCCGGAGCGCACCTCCTGGCAGGCCTGGGCGATCACCCGCAGCGTGTCGACCAGGCCTTGCGGCTTGTACTGCTTGAGCCGGCGCAGCACGTTCTCCACATCGACCAGCGCATCGTCGACCAACTCGCCGATCGCGATGGCCAGACCGCCCAGCGTCATCACATTGATCGACAGGCCCAGCAGATGGAAGACCAGCGCGGTCAGCGCCAGCGACAGCGGGATCGCGGTCAGCGAGATCAGCGTGGTGCGCACATTCATCAGGAAGGCGAACAGCACGATGGCCACCATGATCGCGCCATCGCGCAGCGCCTCCTGCACATTGCTGACCGAGGCCTCGATGAAGTCGGCCTGGCGGAAGCTGATCTGCGGCTTGTCCATGCCGGCCGGCAGGCTGCGCGACAGCGTAGCCAGCGCGGCCTCGACCTCGCGGCTCAGCTTGACCGAGTCGGCCGTGGGCTGCTTCTGCACCCCGACGATGACCGCCGGCTTGGCATTGAAGCCGGCGTCCCCGCGCTTGAAGGCCGGGCCGAAACGCACCTCGGCCACCTGCTCCAGCAGCACGCTGCGGCCCTCGCGCACCGTGACCGGCAGCTTGCGCAGATCCTCCAGCCGGGTGCTGCGGCCGATATGGCGGATCAGGATCTCGCGCGCGTCGCGGTCCACAAAGCCGCCGCTGCTATTGCTGGCGAAGCCGCGCAGCGCCGTCTCCAGCTGTTCCAGCGTCAGGCCGGCCTGGGCCATGCGCTGCGCATCGGGCTCGACCTGGAACTGCCGCACCTCGCCGCCGATCGGAATCACCTGGGCCACGCCGGGAATCGCCAGCAGGCGCGGCCGCAGCGCGAAATCGGCGAACTCGCGCACCTGCATCGGACTGATCTTCTGCGGATCGGCCGGCAGCGCTATCAGCATGATCTCGCCCATCACCGAGGAGATCGGCCCCATATTCGGATTGACGCCGGCGGGCAACTGGCTGCGCACCTCGGCCAGGCGCTCGGCCACCAGCTGGCGGTTGCGGTAGATGTCCGAGCCCCAGTCGAACTCGGCATAGACCACCGACAGGCCCACGCCCGAGACCGAGCGCACCCGCGAGACGCCGGGCATGCCGTTGAGCGCCGCCTCCAGCGGGAAGCTCACCAGCTGCTCCACCTCCTCCGGCGCCATGCCGCCGGCCTCGCTCATCAGCGTGACCGTGGGCTTGTTGAGATCGGGAAACACATCGATCGGCGTGCGCAGCGCGCTGAACACGCCGCCCGCCATCAGCAGCAGCGCAAACACCAGCACGAAGAGCCGGTTGCGCAGGCTGGTCTGGACCATCCAGTTGAACATCGTGATGACCCTCGTCTCAGCGGATCTGGTTGATCAGGGCCGCGCCCTCGACCACCACCCGCGGCTGGCCCTCCAGGCCCTGGACCAGCACGCGCCGCCCGTCCAGCGGCAGCAGCCTGACGGGCTGGGCCCGGAAGCGCTCGGCCCGTTCATGGATCCAGACGATGGGCTCATTGGCCGCATTGCGCACCACCGCGGCCGCCGGCAGCGCCGTGCCCTGCAGGGTTTCGCGCAGCTGCAGCACCAGCTTGACCGGCTGGCCCTGCGCCAGCGCGGGCTGGGTTGCGCCCGGCTTGGCCGCCGGGCTGCGGAACAGCAGCGGCACCATGCCCTCGCGCAAGACCGCGGCCGCGCCCACCAGCTGCAGCGCACGGCCGTCGTCGGCCAGACGGGCAGCGGCGATCTGGCCGGCCAGCGCCGCATCGGGCGCGCGCGCCTCGATCAGCAGCCGGGCCGGATCGACGATCTCGAACAGCAGCTCGCGGGCCTCCAGCACCTGGCCCTGCAGGCCATGGCTGGCCGCGATCACACCGCTGGAAGGTGCGCGCAGCGCCTCGCGGCGGCCGGCGCCGCCGAGGGCCTGGCTGCGCTCGCGCAGCGCCGCCAGCTCGGCCTCGGACGCCTCGATCTCGCGCCTTGCCACCGTGCCCTCCAGCTGCCGCAGCCGCTGCAGCTGACGCTCGGCCGCCTGCAGCCGGGCCTGGGTCTCGGCCCGGTCGGCCTGCAGCGCGGCGCGCTCGGCGCTGGCCTGCAGCGGCTCCAGCCAGGCCAGCAGCTCGCCCTGGCGCACCCTCTGGCCGGGCAGCGGCAGGCCTTGCGGGCCGGCCAGCAGCCGGCCGGCCTGGCTGGCCTGCACCCGCGCCGCACTGGCCGGGTCCGCCACCACCTGGCCGAACAGCTCGACGCTGCGCGGCTGGGCGGCGGTCTCGGCCACCACGGTACGCAGACCCAGGCGGCGCTGGGCCGGCTTGGGCAGGAACACCGCCCCATCGGGCAGGCGCTGGGCGGCATTGGGCGCGGCCACCGGCGGCGGCGCGCCATGGTCCTCGCCCTCATGCGCCAGCGCGCCCTGGCCCAGCCCCAGGAGCAGACCCAGCGCCAGATTCAGGCCGGCCAGGCGCCGGGCGCGATGCTTGTCGATCGTCTTCATCTCAAACTCCCAGGCTGCGCGTCCGACGGCGTCGGCGCAGCAGCCACAACAGGGGCAGGACCAGCAGGGCCAGCACAGCCGCAACGCCGAACAGCTGCCCGCGCTTGCCGAGGCCTGACTTCTCATCGTCCGGGTGATCGCCCGCCTGAGGCAGCAGCAGGCTGACTTCCAGCAGATCGGCGGCCTCGCCGGCCTGGATCGTGAAGCTCAGCCCATGCTCGCCGGGCGGCAGCTTGTGCGCGACGCGGTACACCCCATCGGGCCCGGCTTTGGCCTGGGCTTTCCAGGCACCGCTCTCGATTTCGATGCTGGCATCGCTCACCGGCTCGTTACTGTCCCAGCGGTCCAGATAGAGCTGCAGCTCCTGCCCTTCGGCCAGCACCAGCAGCTCGAACAGCTCGCTATGCGTCTCGGCCCGGGGCAGCAGCGCGGCGGCCGGCCGGGCGGCCGTGGCCGCGGCGGGCTCCGCATGGTCATGGCCCTCGTGGGCCTGCGCCGGTGCGTGGGCCAGCAGCCCGAATGCCAGCAGCAGCGGCAAGATCATCAGCGCCGGCAAGGCGCGCATTTGATTCGTCAGCATAAGAAATCCATGTTCAGAAGAGCCCCAGGCTCTGGCGCCAGCGCGAGATCGCGCGGCCGCGCTGTGCCTCGGCCAGCGCGGTGGCGGCACGGGCATCGGCCAGCTCGCTGTCGGCACGCAGCAGGGCCGGCAGGTCCAGCTGGCCGGCGTCGAAGGCCTTGGCCACCCAGTCGCGGCCCTGCCGGGCCAGCGCCAGGCGCTGCAGCTGCAGCCCTTGCTGGGCCAGCGCCGCCTGGTACTGGGCGCGCGCACCGGCCTGCTCGGCGGCCAGCTGGCGCTGGGCCAGGCTCAGCATCTGCTGGGTCTCCAGCCAGTCGGCCCGGGCCTGAGCCTCTTGCGGGGCCTGCTGGCGGGCCGCACCGATCGCGAACTTCAGCGCCAGGCGCGCCTGGGTCTGCTGCGCCTCGCCATAGCTGCCGCGTTCGCGGCTCAGGCCCAGGGCCAGCTCGGGTGACTCGCCGCGCTGGCCCTGCAGCTGCTCCAGCCGGGCGCGTGCCGCCGCGCTGCGGGCCTGCAGGGCCAGCAGCTGCGGATGCCCATGGTCAGCGTCCAGCGCGCCGGCACCGTCCGGCGGCGGCTCTTCCGCGCGCTCGGGCAGCGGCGCCTCGGCAGCCAGGGCCTGGTAGCGTGCCTGCGCCTGCTGCAGACCGGCCTCGGCCGCGGCCCGCTCGCTGCCGGCCTGCGCGGCGGCGGCGCCGGCCTGTGCGGCCTCCAGCGGCGCGCGCTCGCCGGCCTGCACCCGGCGCTGCACATCGGCCAGCAAGCGCTGGGCCTCGAGCTCGCGCTGGTGGGCCTGCTCAAGCAGCAGCCGGGCCTGGCGCTCGTCCCACCAGGCCTCGCGCAGGCTGCCGGCCAGTTGCCAGCGCTGCAGGGCCAGGTCTTGCTCGCCGGCCTGGGCCAGGCTTGCGGCCAGGCGCTGCTCGCGCTGCTGCTGGCCCGGCAGACGCAGCGGCAACGCCAGCTCCAGCTCCCATTCGCGCGCCCCCTGGCGGCGCCCGGGGCTGGCGATGGCATCGCTGCGGCCGGCCACGGTCAGGCTGGGCGCGGCCGCCAGCCAGCCCGCCAGCGCGCCGCCGGCCAGCTGCTGGCGGGCCTGACCCTCGGCCTGGCGCGCCGCCACCAGCGGCGCATAGCGGCTCCACACCTGGTCCAGCACCTCGCCCAGACCGGCGGCCCGGGCCGCGCCGGCCGCGCCGCCGCCCAGCCCGACGAGCAGCAGACCCGGCAGCCCCAGCCGGCACAGCCGCATCAGGGGCCGGTTCATGCCGGCTTGCCCGGATAGCGGGCAAAGACCCGGGTGCTGCCGTCCTTGAGGATCAGCAGCACCTCGTAGGGATCGTGCTGATCGCCATAGACCGGACCGTCCATGCCCGGCGAGCCTATCGGCATGCCGGGCACGGCCAGGCCTACGGCCGCCGGCTTCTCGGCCAGCAGGCGCCGGATCTCACGGGCCGGCACATGGCCCTCGATCGCATAGCCGCCCACCAGCGCGGTATGGCAGGAGCCCAGCGCCTGCGGCACCTTGAGACGCCCACGCATCGCGTTATTGCCGACATCATGCACCTTGCTGCTGAAGCCGGCCGCCTCGATATGGCTGATCCAGTCCTTGCAGCAGCCGCAGCTGGGGCTTTTCCAGACCTCGACCAGGGGGCCCGCCGCCTTCTGCAGCGCCAGCGCCGGCGCTGCCAGCAGCGCGGCAGCCGCCGCCAGCCAGTGGCGCCGCGCGCGCAGCGCACCGTTCGCGCCGGCGCTCATCGCGGCACCACCGTGATCTTGCCCACCATGCCGGCCTGGTAATGGCCGGCGATCAGGCAGGCAAAGTCGAATTCACCGACGCGGTTGAACTGCCAGACGATCTCGCCGCTCCTGCCGGGCGCCACATGGGCCATATACGGCGCCTCATGGGCCATATCGGGCATCTTGGCCATCATCTCGGCATGGGCGTCCAGCTCCTGCTTGGTGCCGATAACGAACTCGTGCATCAGCTTGCCCTTGTTGCGCACGACGAAACGCACCGTCTCGCCCTCGCGCAGCTCGATGCGGTCTGGCTTGAAGCGCATATCGTCGCCCATGCTGACCTCAATGCGCCGCTTGGCGGCCTTGGGCTCGCCGGCGATGCCCCAGGCCTTCTGTTCCTTGGCGGGCGCGGCGGCCGCATTGCCGCCATGGCCGGCATGCTCGCCGTGGGCCAGCGCCGCGGTGCCGCACAGGCTCAGCGCGCCGCCCAGCAGGGCCGTCATCCAGGTCTTTCTTGCTTGCTTCATTGCATCTTCCTCTCGATCAAGCCGGCCCGGCGCAGCGGCGCGGGCCTGGGATGCACAGCGTGTGTCGGGCCGGCCAGGGCGCCGCGTCGGCGCAGAGCTTTGCAACGGGCAGGGCCCAAGGCTCAGGGCAGATTCACACGATGTGAGCGACGCCCGGCCGACGCGTCAGGCGGCGACGGGGGCGCAGTGAGCGGCGGGCGTAGCCGCGCTCAGGCTTGAGGCCGTGCTCGCGGGGGGCGCTCGGGCCCCTCGGTCAGAAAGGCCGGCAGATCGGCGTGCGCGGCCAAGGCAGGCGCCTGGGAGTGCAGCAGCAGGCCCAGGGCCTGCGCCTGGCTGGGCAGGCCCATCGCCACGCAGCAGCTGGCACAGGCGCTGCAGCCATGGCCCTGGTGAGAGGCCGGAGCGCTCTGGCCCGCGTCCTCAGGGGCGGCGGCATCAAGCGCCGTGCCAGCCTCCGCCGACCCATGCGCATGCGCATGCTGGTGATGATGCGGATGCTCCTGCATCTGCATCTTCTCTGGCTGAAGGGCCGGCTCGGTCGCGCAATGCATCATCACGACGGCCGCCAGGCCCTGGACCGGAAGGGCCAGAGCCAGCAGGCAGACGATCAGCAGACGGCGCAGCGACAGCATGGTCGCGAGTGTAAATCAATAGAATGCGCCGGCCATGATGCCCAGCAATCCAGCCCCGCAAGCCATGACGGCCCTCACGCCCGCCCACCCCCGCCGCGCAACGCGCTGGCAGGGCGGGCTGCGCCTGGGCTTCGCGCTGCTGCTGCTGCTGATCAGCTGGCTGGCTCTGAGCCCCTCGCCGCCCCAGCTGCCGGCCACCGGCTGGGACAAGCTCAACCACCTGCTGGCCTTTGCCGCTCTGGGATGTTGCGGTGCGCTGGCCTGGCCGGGCCGGCGGCGCTGGCTGGTGGCGGGCCTGCTGGCCTACGGCCTGCTGATCGAGCTGGTGCAGGGCCTCGTTCCGGGGCGCTTCAGCGAGCCGGCCGATGTGCTGGCCGATCTGCTGGGCATCGCGATGGGTCTGCTGCTGGCAGCGCTGCTGGCCTGGCTGAGCCGGCCTCGGTCGCCAGCCTGAGCCGGTCGGAGCGCGCCACCGCATGGGCGCGATTGCTGGCGCCCAGCTTGCGCAGGATGCGCTGCACATGGTTCTTCACCGTCAGCGCGCTGAGGCCCAGGGCGGCGGCGATCTGCTGATTGCTGAGCCCCTCGCGCAGACCGTCCAGCACCTCCAGCTCGCGCGCACTCAGGCCCGGCGCCGCGCGCGCCACCTGGGCCCCGCCACTGGCCGCCGGTCCGGGCTGGGGCAGCTGCAGCACCCGCTGCCAGGCGCGCTGCAGATGCGGCAGCAGCAGTTCAATCAGCAGCAGCTGCAGCGCCCCATAGACCGCGTCGCGATGGCCCAGCACGAAGAAGCTCTCGATCTCGCTGGCACGCTGCGGCCTGGAGACGCCGTGCAGCAGCAGCAACCCGATGCCCGCCGTGTCCAGCGCGGCAAGCTCGGGCCGGGTGGCGCAGGCGATCAGCAGCGGGCGGCCGCCTCCCGTCAGCCACTGGGCCTGCAGCCAGGGCAGCAGGCTGTGGCGTGTGCCGCCCGGCGCGCACAGCAGCGCCAGCAGCTCGGCCGGCAGCGGCACCGATTCGAAGGCCCGGTAGCGCAGGTCCGCGCATTCGCGCTGGTAGGCGCCGCAGACCAGCAGCTGATGCGGCAGCAGCAGCTGCAGGCTGCCCTGGCTCCAGGCGAAGAACTGGCCCGCATGGCGCAGGTCCAGCGCGGACTCGGCCGAGCGCACGATGGCCTGCACCTGGGCCGCGCTCAGCAGCAGACCGTCGCGCAGGTCCAGTGGCAGCAGCAGGCGGGCGTCGGCGGCATCGAGCATGAGCGTCAGCCTAGCGCCGCATGGTGACAGTTTGTCTACGCGGCAGCGGCAGCGCATCAACCGGTGCGCCCGCCCGTCAGACAAGCTTGCTAGGCTTGCGGCTTCCGAGGCAACAGCAGGGTCAGCACCATGGAGGCACGAGAGCAGGCCGCAGCGCGGCTGCGCCAGACGCGCGCCCACACCGCGACGCTGGCCGCGGCGCTGTCAGCCGAGGACCAGGGGCTGCAGTCCATGGCCGAAGCCAGCCCGACCAAGTGGCACCAGGCCCACACCAGCTGGTTCTTCGAGACCCTGCTGCTGCGACCGCTGCAGCCGGGCTACCGCGTCTTCCAGCCCGGCTGGGAGCGCCTGTTCAACTCCTACTACGAGACGCTGGGGCCGCGTCACCCGCGCCCGCAACGCGGCCTGCTGAGCCGGCCGGGGCTGGACGAGGTGCTGGCCTACCGCGCCCATGTGGATGCGGCCCTGCTGGACTGGATCACCGGCTGCAACGCCGACCAGTGGCAGCGCGGTGCGGGCCTGCTGGAGCTGGGCCTGCAGCATGAGCAGCAGCATCAGGAGCTGATGCTGACCGACATCCTGCATGCCTTCAGCCTCAATCCGCTGCTGCCGGCCTACGGCCCGCCGGCGCCGGGCCGGACGGGTGGCGCGGCCAGCGCACTGCGCTGGCTGAGCCACCCCGGTGGCCAGGTGGCGGTCGGCCATGACGGCCGCAGCGCCGGCTTTGCCTTCGACAACGAACAACCGCGCCATGCGGTGCTGCTGCAGCCCTTCGAGATCGCCGACCGGCTGGTCAGCTGCGGCGAGTACCGCGACTTCATCGCCGACGGCGGCTACCGCCGCCATGAGTTCTGGCTTTCCGATGGCTGGGCCCAGGGCTGGCAGGCGCCGCTGTACTGGCGGCGCGCCGAGGCCGGCAGCGCGGGCGACTGGCTGGTCTTCGGCCTGCAGGGGCTGCAGGCGCTGGACCCGGCCGCGCCGGTGCTCAACCTCAGCTTCTACGAGGCCTGGGCCTATGCGGCCTGGGCCGGCGCCCGGCTGCCCACCGAGTTCGAGTGGGAGGCGGCCAGCGGACTGGCCGGCTTCAGGCAGCGCGACGATGCGGCCTGGCAATGGACGAACTCGGCCTATCTGCCCTACCCTGGCTACCGCCCTTGGGCCGGCGCGGTCGGCGAGTACAACGGCAAGTTCATGGTCGGCCAGCAGGTGCTGCGCGGCGGCAGCCTGGCCACCCCGCCGGGCCACAGCCGGCCCAGCTACCGCAACTTCTTCCCGCCGGCCGCGCGCTGGCAGTTCAGCGGCCTGCGTCTGGCCCGCGATCTTTCTTCATCGACAACGAGGAGCCCCTGATGAAAGCCATCTGGAACGACACCGTGATCGCCGAGAGCGACGACACCGTGGTGGTCGAAGGCAACCACTACTTCCCGGAGAGTGCGCTGAAGCGCGAGTTCACCAGTTTCAGCAATCACCGCACGAGCTGCGCCTGGAAGGGCCAGGCGCGCTATCTCTCGCTGCTGGTCAATGGCGAGCTCAACACCGACGCGGTCTGGTACTACCCCGACCCCCTGCCCGGCGCCGAGGCCGTGGCCGGGCGGGTGGCGTTCTGGAAGGGCGTGCAGATCAGCGAATAATGCCGGCCAGACCGGGACCATGGAAGCAGGGGGCGCAATGAACAAGACGATAAAGCGGGGCCGCAGCGCGGCACTGGTCACGCTGGCACTGCTGGGCGCCGCCGCCGCTGCGGCCCAAGCCGGCGAGCCGGCCGGCAAGGCCCCGATCGCGCTGGTGGCGGCAATGGGCCAGGACCTGACCCTGGTGCGGCAGAAGGCCGGCGTGGGCTCCAGCATCGACCCCTTCAGCCGGCGCAGCCTGAGGCTCAGGGGCGACGGGCTCAATGCGGTGATGCTGCGCGGCCTGGATCGCGCGCTGGCGCTGCAGGAGCCCGACACGCCCCGGGTGCTGCTGCGCTGGCAGCTGCCCGAGGCCCAGCAGCAGGCGCTGGACCAGCGGCCGGTGCAGGAGCGCGGCCGGCTGATGCTGGAGGCGCTGACCCAGCATCTGCGCGAGCTGCCGCAGCGCCCGCAATGGTCGCGCATCGAGGCCCTGCTGCCGGTCTTCATACAGCACGAGGTCTCGGGCATGGGCAGCAAGCTCGCCGGCATTGGCATCTACACCCAGCCGCTGGGACGCGGCGGCGTGGACCTGGAGGACGAGCAGGGGCAAGCGCTCGCCGGCACCGGCGTCGATGCCGGCGCCGGCATCGGCGATGACTCGGTCAACGGCGGCCGGCGCACCGTCAACCCGCGCACCGGCGCCCATGGCCAGGCCACGACCTATATCGCGCCCTTTGTGTATTTCGAGCGCATCACGCTGGATGCCCAGACCCTGCAGGTGCTGGCGCGCCAGCGCCAGTTCGACAACATCAAGTTTCACGACCCCGAGGCACAGGGCCGCGATGTGTCCGAGCATCTGCCGCTGGCCGAGCTGGTCAGGCATCTGACCGAGCTGGCCGAGCGCTCGGCCTACCAGTCGGTGCGGGGCAAGCACAGCGAGGTGGAGGTCAGCCGGCCGCAGGCCCTGCCCGCCGCCCAGGCCGCCAGCGCGACGCGCTGAGGGGCCCGGCGCTCAGCCGCGCTGCAGCGCCGGCAGCAGCGTGCCGGCACAGTCGCCGAAGCCGATGCGGCGCGCGCCCTGGCCCTCGGCATGGGCACGCAGGATCACGGTATCGCCGTCCTGCAGAAAGCTGCGCGTCTCGCCATTGGCCAGGCTCAGCGCCTGCTTGCCGCCCTGGCTCAGCTCCAGCAGCGAACCGCCCTCCTCGGCCGCCGGGCCGCTCTGGGTGCCGGTGCCCAGCAGATCGCCGGGTCGCAGATTGCAGCCATTGCTGGCATGGTGGGTCAGCATCTGGGCCAGGGTCCAGTAGGCATGGCGGAAGTTGGAGCGCATCAGGCGTTCGGCCGGCAGGCCGGCGGCGCGCATCGCCTCGGTCTGCAGCCAGACCTCCAGCTCGATCGCATAGCCGCCCTGGGCGCGATCGGCGGCCGAGTCCAGATAGGGCAGCGGCGGCGGGTCGCCCGCGGGATGGGCGAAGGGAATGCGGAAGGGGGCAAGCGCCTCCATCGTGACGATCCAGGGCGAGATCGTCGAGCCGAAGTTCTTGGCAAGGAAGGGGCCCAGCGGCTGGTATTCCCAGGCCTGCACATCGCGCGCCGACCAGTCGTTGAGCAGGCACAGGCCGAACATATGCGCGGGCGCCTGCGCGATATCCACCGGCTCGCCCAGCGCATTGCCGGGGCCGACGAAGAGACCCAGCTCCAGCTCGTAGTCCAGGCGCTTGGCCGGCGCCTGCACCGGCACGTCGGCATCGGGCGCCTTCAGCTGGCCCCATGGGCGGCGCAGCTGCTGGCCGCTGACGCCGATGGACGAGCAGCGACCGTGGTAGCCGATCGGCACCCATTTGTAGTTGGGCAGCAGCGGGTTGTCGGGCCGAAACAGCTTGCCCACCGTGGTGGCGTGGTGGATGCCGGTGTAGAAGTCGGTGTAGTCGCCGATGCGGCAGGGCAGGTCCATCTCGGCCTGGGTCTGCGCCAGCAGCGCGCCCTGCAGGCGGGCCTGCTGCGGGCTGCCCTCGCGCAGCGCGTCGAACAGCGCATGGCGCAAGGCCAGGCGCCGGGACGCGGGCTGGGCCATCAGCGCGTTCAGGTCGCCGGCGGCCAGCGGCTGCAGCAGCACCTGCAGCGCGGCGTCCCAATGCCCCAGGCTGGCGGCCAGGCGTAGATCGAGGATCTGGCTGCCGATCGCAACGCCGATGCGCCAGTCCTCGTTGCTGCCGGCACGGCGGAAGCGGCCATAGGGCAGGTTCTGCAGCGGGAAATCGGTGTCGGCGCTGTTGGCGCTGCTCACCCAGCTCAGGGCGGCCGGGTCATGGCTGTGGTCGATGGCGAACATGGAGGTCTCGGGGCTTGCTCATGAAAAGGAGGCTGGGACGGGTTGCGGGCGGGCACCGCCGCGCTTCAGCCCAGGGTGTTGCTGCGCGCCAGGCTCAGGGCCTCGGCCAGCACCGCGGGGTCGCCCACCTGGTTGGCCAGTATCAGCACCAGCTTGGCCAGCAGCATCTCGGCCTGCTCCTCGCTGAGATCGCGCTGGGCGGCGATCAGCTGCTCGTAGAAGCCGTCGGGGTCGGGAATATTGGGGCTGCGGATCAGGGGCATGGTCAGGACTCCTGGCATCAGGGGATCAGGGCCAGCGCGCGGCGCAGCGCGGCCTGCACCTTGGCGGCGTCAAAGCGGCGCCAGCGCGCCGCCACATGCTGGTCGGGCCGTATCAGGTAGAGGGTGCCGGGCCGGCCATCGTAGCGCTGGGCCAGCAGGCCCTCGGCGTCGATCAGATCGCGGCCCAGCGCCAGCACGCTCAGGCCCTCGATGGGCACCTCAGGGGCCGGCCCGAAGCTCAGCAGCACAAAGCCGCGGCCCAGCTGCTGCAGCAGCCAGTCCGGCCGGCCATCGGGCCGCAGCAGCGGCGCGTCGGCGCAGGCGGTGCCGGGACGCATCAGGCCCTGGAACTCGTCCTCGTCCGGCGTGTTCAGCGCGGAGTTCAGATAGGGCGTGGGCGTCGAGAGCCGGCCGCTGTTGACCAGGGGCCGGGCAAAGGGCTCGCTGCGCGCCAGCTCCAGCACCGCATTGCGCAGGCGCAGCGATGTGGGGCTCTTGGGCGTGATGAAGTCGGTGGAGCGGGTGGAGTTCAGCAGATTGTCGTCGGCCGCCACCGCGCGCTCCTCGTGATAGCTGTCCAGCAGGCGCTCGCCCGCCTGGCCGCTCAGCACCGCGTGCAGCTTCCAGGCCAGATTGTCGGCATCCTGCACCCCGGTATTGGCGCCGCGCGCGCCGAAGGGCGAGACCTGGTGGGCCGCATCGCCGGCAAACAGCACGCGGCCGTGGCGCAGCTTGTCGATGCGGCGGCAGGCGAACTGGTAGACCGACACCCATTCCAGCTCGAAGGCCACGTCCGGGCCCAGCATGGCCTGGATGCGCGGTATCACCCGCTCGGGCCTGCGCTCTTCCTGGGGATCGGCCTGCCAACCGAGCTGGAAGTCGATGCGCCAGACGCCATCGCACTGCTTGTGCAGCAGCACCGACTGGCCGCGGTGGAAGGGCGGGTCGAACCAGAACCAGCGCTCGGTCGGGAAGCTGGCGTCCTTGATCACCACATCGGCGATCAGGAAGCGGTCCTGGAAGGCCTGGCCGCTGAACTCGGCGCCCAGCATGCGGCGGGTATCGCTGTTGGCACCGTCGCAGGCCACCACCCAGTCGGCCTCGCTGTGGAAGACGCCATCGGGCGTCTCGATGCTCAGGCGTGCGCCCGCCTCGTCCTGCTCCAGGCTCAGCAGCCTGTGCTTCCAGCGCAGATCGATCAGCGGCGAGGCCTCGCAGGCGGCCACCAGCTGCTCCTCCAGGTGGTACTGCTGCAGATTGATCATCGCCGGCATGCGGTGATGGGCCTCGGGCAGCAGGTCGAACTGGTAGGCCAGCGCGTCCCGGAAGAAGACCTTGCCCACCTGCCAGCGCACGCCCTGCGCCGCCAAGCCGGCGCCCACGCCGAGGCGGTCCCAGATCTCCAGCGCGCGCTTGGCATAGCAGACCGCGCGCGAGCCTATGCTGACGCTGTTGTTGTCGTCCAGCAGCACGCAGCGCAGGCCGCGCGCGGCGCAGTCCAGCGCCAGCGTCAGGCCGATAGGCCCGGCGCCGACGATCAGCACCGGATGACGCTGCGGCCGGCCACTGCGCTGCTCCTCGCTCTGGCGGTAGTCGAACACGGGATAGCTATAGGTCTTTTGCATCGCGGTCTCCGGCCTGGGCCTGCGCTTGGGGGCTCAGCGCGGCTGGGCGAATTCCTTGTCATGCATCCAGGCGGCATGCTTGGGCGCGCGCCGGGTGCGGCTCCACTCTTCGAGCATTTCCCATTTGCAGGCGTCGAGCTGGGCGTACATCGCCGGCGTGCCCACATCGGCCGCCAGCTCGACCCGGTGGCCGTTGGGGTCGAAGAAATAGATGCTCTTGAAGATGGTGTGGTCGGTGATGCCAACCACCGCGATGCCGGCTGCCTCCAGCTCGGCCTTCTTGACCTCCAGCTCGGCCACGCTGCCGACCTTGAAGGCGATGTGCTGCACCCACTCCGGCGTGTTGCTGTCGCGGCCCATGGGCTTGGCGGTGGGCAGCTCGAAGAAGGCCAGCACATTGCCCATGCCGGCGTCGAGGAACACATGCATGTAGGGATCGTCGGCCTTGGTCGAGGGCACCTTGTCCTCGGCGATGGCCAGCACGAAGTTCATGCCCAGATGCCGGACGTACCAGTCGACCGTGGCCTTGGCGTCTATGCAGCGATAGGCCACATGGTGAATGCGTTCGATCTTCATCTCAGTTTCCTTCCAGGGCTTGCCACATGGCGATGTCGCGCTCGGCGGTCCAGATGCGCGGATCAGGGTACTGGGTGGCCTCGTCATAGGCGCGGGTCACGTCGAAGGGCATGCAATGGGCGAAGATCACCCACTGGCCGTATTTGGGCGCAAGGCGCTCATAGGTCTCGCGGTAGACGGCCTTCAGCTCGCGGCCCGCGCTGGCGCCGGCCCTGACGCTCTCGTAGAGCTCGGCGACGAAGGCCCGGGTGCCGGCCAGACCGGCGGCCACATCGGCGGGGGTCTGCAGCGCACGGCCGCGGCCGGGCACCAGCTTCTCGGGCTGGAGCGCAGCGATGTTGTCCAGCGTCTGCGGCCAGTCCTTGAAGTAGGCGTCGCCGGCATAGGGCGTGGCATCGAACTCGACCAGATCGCCGCTGAACAGCACCTTGTCCTGCGGCAGCCAGACCACCGTATCGCCCTTGGTATGGCCGCGGCCCAGCTGCAGGATCTGCACCTCCAGCTTGCCCAGCCACAGCGTCATCTTGCCGGTGAAGGTGATGGTGGGCCAGGTCATGCCCGGCGGCACCGACTCGACATTGCGGAACAGGCGCGGGAAGCGTCCGATCTCGCTGGCCTTGTCCTGCTCGCCGCGCTCGACGATCAGCTCGTAGGTGTCCTGGCTGGCGATGATGTGCTCGCAACCCTCGGCCTTGTAGGCGCTGGCCCCCAGCACCCGCACCGCGTGATAGTGGCTCAGCAGCACGTACTTGATCGGCTTGTCGCTCACCGCCCGGATGCGGCGTATCACGTCCTGGGCCATCAGCGGCGTGGCCTGGGTGTCTATCACCATCACCGCGTCGTCGCCGATCACGATGCCGGTATTGGGGTCGCCCTCGGCGGTATAGGCCCAGGCGTGGTCGGAGAGCTGGTCGAAGCTGACCTGCTTTTCTTCCAGATCGGCTTGGGAGGCGAAGGTCTTGGTCTGGCTGACGGTCTGACTCATGGCGGGCGAACTCAGCGGTTGTGTTCAGGGCTTACTTATTTGCTTAAGGCAAACCAATTTGCCTATGTCAAACTTAAGGCTTGATCTTAATCACTGCGTTTGCTAATGTCTAACGCGTTTAACTGGTAAAAACCCTGATGGCAGACGAAACGGCGGCGGGCACCCCCGCGGAGCGCGGCCCGCGCGGCATACAGAGCGTGGAGGTGGGCGGGCAGCTGCTGATCGCGCTGGCCCACCAGGGGCGGCCCATGGCGCTGAAGGATCTGGCCCGCGAGGCCGGCATGCCCGCGGCCAAGGCCCACCCCTATCTGGTCAGCTTCATCAAGCTGGGCCTGGTGGAGCAGGAGGCCGGCGGCGGCCGCTATGGCCTGGGGCCGTTGGCCCTGCAGCTGGGTCTGATCAGCCTGCAGCAGTACGAGCCGGTACGCCTGGCGACGCCACGTATCGAGGAACTGGCGCTGCAGCTGGGCCATACGGTGGCGATCGCGGTCTGGGGCAATCGCGGCCCCACCATCGTCCGGGTGGCCGAAGCCCCCAGCCCGGTGCACATCAGCATGCGCCATGGCACGGTGATGAGTCTCTCAGGCACCGCCTCGGGCCGGCTCTTTGCCGCGCACCGGCCGCGTGAGCAGGTGCTGGCGGCGCTGGCCCTGGAGGGCCGCGGCCCCGGCTGGATCGATGCGCAGCTGGAAGCGCATCTGGCCCAGGCCCGGCTCACCGGATTGGCCAGTGCGCGCGACGGCGTGGTGGCGGGCGTCAGCGCGCTGGCCGCGCCGGTGTTCGACGATCAGGGGCATATGGTGCTGAGCCTGACCACCATAGGTCCCAGCGGCAGCCTGGACCTGGCCCTGGACGGGGCGGTGGCCCAAGCGCTCAGGCGCAGCGGGCTGGAGCTGTCGCGCCAGCTGGGCTGGCGCCAGGGCTGAGCCGGCCGCAGGGGGCCCTGGCGGGCCTGCTGCTACTGCGACAGGGCTGCGCCCGCGATCGCGGGCGGGCCGCTGGTCGCGTTGACCAGGCACATCTGCTCGCGCAGCTCGCTCAGCAGGCGCTGCACTTCCTCGGCGCTGAAGGCGTAGGGGTAAAGGGAGCGCACCTGCTCGCCCAGCTCGGGCCGGCCACCGTACAGATCGATCTGCTGCTGGCAGTAGTTGAGGTCCAGCACCATCAGCACCGCCGGGGCCTGCACCCGGGGGTTCATGCGCTCGGCGCCGCAGACCTTGAAGCCCAGCATGCGGCGGTAGTAGGGCACATGGCGAGGATTGACCTCGATGACCAGCAGCTCGATGCCACGCAGACGGTGCGCATGCAGATGGGCGGTGTGGAACAGCGCGGCCAGCACCTCGCGCGAGGACACATCGTGGTCCAGCGCGAGCTGGGTGAACTCGCAGATCAGGCGGCCGCTGGCGCGCAGTTCGGCCATCTCGGCGGGAAAGAAGGCATCGGCATTCAGGCCGGCGGGGGAATCGAAGCGTATGCCCAGCGTACCCTGCACATGGTCGCCCTCGTTGGCGCTGAGCGTCAGCAGGCGGGCGTCGGCCTCACCGCAGCGCAGCACCCGGCGATAGCCACGCTGCGCATAGCGCTGGCTGACCAGACGCTGCGCCAGCTGGCGCTGCGGCGCGTCGACAGCGGCTTGGACCAGGACGCCAGCCAGAGGCCCGAGCATGGACCGCAGGCCGGCCGGCGGGCGATGCGACGAGGCAGTCTGTTGCAGCAGCATGGCGGCTCTTGATCGAGGGTTGAAGACGGGCGCCAGTCTAGCGGCCAAAGTTGCAGGTTTTGCGGCAAGACCTGTCCCCGAAGCCGATTACACAAACTGTTTCCACCCGCAAGCCCCTCTTGTGGGGGAAACCCTTTGTTCAAGGGGTCAAAACCGGTAAGCAAAGGCTTGTCGTGCAAGCAAATGAAACTGCCCGGCAAGGCCGGGCAAAAGTTGAGTGCTAATCGTGCCGGGTCTTGCCCTGGCTGGGTCGGCGGGGGCAAGAACCGGGCGCGCAATCAGGCCGTTTGGTGGCGATTGGCCAGGCGCGGCATATTGCCCAGCGAGACGCGATGCATCTCCAGCAGCGCCAGCAGGCCATTGCGGTGCAGCCGCAGCACCTGATCGTCCGGCAGCTCGGCCAGCTTCTGCTCGTTGACGGCCAGGAAGCCGTCCACATCGATCTTCTCGCCGCTGGGCATGGTGGCCTCGAAGCGCATGTCCTGCAGCAGGCCCAGATCGACCAGCTCGGCGCAGGCCAGGCGGGTGCGCTCGGCCTCGCGCTCGAAGCCCTCCAGGAAGTTCTTGGCGTTGAGCAGGAACTCGGTGGGCTGGCCGTCGGCCGCGAACAGCAGCGTGCCCTCGGTCTGCGAGAAGCCACGCCAGTCGCTGTCGATGCAGACGGCGATCTCGTTGCCCTCGCCGATGCGCGCCATCGCAAAGGGGTAGCGGCGCAGATAGGCCGGCATGTAGTCGGCGCTCCACTTGCCCTCCTTGATGAAGACATTGCTGCCCGGCTTGAGACCCAGCACCGCCAGTGGCGCGACGGTGATCGCGCCGCCTTCGGCCGGCGCATCGCCGACGCGCACGAAGACGATGGGGAACTCCTTGCAGGCCTCGTTGAACTCGACCACCGTCAGGAACAGCGAGTTGAGGTGGGCGACGCGCTCCAGCGTCGAGAGTTCGGCCTGCAGGCGCAGGTTCTTGTGCTGCTCACGGTCCAGCGGCACCAGATTGCCGTACAGAGGGGGATTGCTCATTCTTCATTGACTCCGTCTTGTGCCAGTCGCGTGACCAGCACCTTGTCCACACGCTTGCCGTCGAGGTCCACGACCTCGAATCTCCACGCGTTCCACTCCACCACATCGGTCGTGCGCGGCAGTCGCCCCAGCAGCAGCATGATCATGCCGGCCAGGGTGTTGTAGCGCCCACGATCCTCTTCGGGCAGTTCCTTCAAAGCCAGGCGGTCCTTCAGCTCGGGGCTGGGAATCAGGCCGTCCATCAGCCAGCTGCCGTCCTCGCGCTGCACCGCCCAGGCATCGCCATCGCTGGGTGCGGAAAACTCGCCGGCGATGGCTTCCAGCACATCGCGCACCGAGATCACCCCCTGCACCTCGCCGTACTCGTCGACCACAAAGACCAGCTGCGCATCGGAGGCGCGGAAATGGTCCAGCAGCTCCATGCCCGACAGGGTTTCGGGCACGAAGATGGGCGTCTCCAGGCCCTCGCCCAGATGCAGGGGCTCGCCGGCCAGCACCTGCTGCAGCAGGGCCTGGGCCGAGACCACGCCCACCACCTCGTTGAGTCCGCCACGGCAGACCGGATAGCGGCTGTAGCCATGGGCCTGCACGATGGCCAGCACCGCGGCCGCATCGTCCTCGATGTCCAGCCAGGCGATCTCGGCGCGCGGAATCATCATCGAGCCGACCTGGCGCTCGTCGAGGCGGAACACATTGCGCACCATCTGGTGCTCCTGCTCCTCGATCACGCCGGCGTCCAGGCCCTCTTCCAGGCTGGCGGCAATCTCCTCCTCGGTCACACCGCGCTGGCCCTGGTTGCGCAGGCCCAGCAGACGCAGCGTGGCATCGGTGGCGAAGCTGAGGAACTTGACCAGGGGCCGCGCCACCAGGGACAGCAGCTCCATGGGCGGCGCCACCAGGCGGGCCACCGTCTCGGGGAACATCTGGCCCAGGCGCTTGGGCACCAGCTCGCCGAAGATGATGGTGGCCACGGTCAGGCTCACCACCACCAGGCCGGTGGCGGTGTACTGCGCCGCGGGTTCGGCCAGACCCAGGCTGATCAGCCACAGGCCGAGCGGGCCGGCGAACGCGGCCTCGCCGACGATGCCGTTGAGCACGCCGATCGAGGTGATGCCGATCTGCACCGTCGAGAGAAACTTGGTCGGGTTCTCATGCAGGTCCATCGCGGCCTGCGCGCCCGCCTCCCTGCTCTCCACCATCACCTGCAGCCTGGCCTTGCGGGCCGCGGTGAGCGCCATTTCCGACATCGCGAAAAGGCCGTTGAGCAGAATCAGAAAAATGACTAAAGCGGTATCCATGGGCAGCGCAGCTCGGGGTCAAGCCCTGGGGTAAACCCGGGTGCGCATCAGTTTTAGCGGGGCCGCAAGGGTAGCAGAAGGACATGACACAAACCCACCGCACAATCCCGGTATGAACTATCTGATCGGTGATCTGCAGGGCTGTTGCGATGCCCTGGAGCGGCTGCTGGAGAAAATCGACTTCTCGCCCTCGCGGGACCGCCTGTATCTGCTGGGCGATCTGGTCAACCGCGGCCCCGCCTCGCTGCGCACGCTGCGCCGCCTGCTGGGCCTGGGCGATGCGGCCCGCTGCCTGCTGGGCAACCATGACCTGCATCTGCTGGCCCAGGCCGCCGGCAGCCGCAAGCCCCACCGCAGCGACACCCTGCACGAGATCATCGAGGCGCCCGACCGCGAGGCCCTGCTGTACTGGCTGCGCCAGCAGCGCCTGGCCCTGTTCGAGCAGGGCTGGCTGATGGTGCATGCCGGCGTGGTGCCGCAATGGGACCGCGGCCAGACCCTGGCCCTGGCCGCCGAGGTGGAGGCCCTGCTGCGCGGCCCCGATCTGGACGAGTTCCTGCACGCGATGTATGGCAACGAACCGTCGCGCTGGAGCGCCGATCTGCGCGGCACCGAGCGCCTGCGCTTCATCGTCAATGTGCTGACCCGGCTGCGCTTCTGCGACGCGCGCGGCCAGCTCGACCTGAAGACCAAGGACGGCGCCGACAGCGCCCCGCCCGGCTTCATGCCCTGGTTCGAGGTGCCCGGCCGCCGCAGCGCCGGCACGCCGATTGCCTTCGGCCACTGGTCCACGCTGGGTCTGCTGCAGCGCCCCGATCTGCTGAGCCTGGACACCGGCTGCGTCTGGGGCGGCCGCCTGAGCGCCGCCCGCGTCGAGGCGGGTTGCACGCTGGAGATCATCCAGGTCGGCTGCGCCCAGGCACAGCGGCCGGGGTCTCAAGGCGCCGAAGGCAGCTAGAATTGCGGCCTTCTCCTGTGGAGACGTGGCCGAGTGGTTTAAGGCAGCGGTCTTGAAAACAGTTGTAGGAAGCGTGGCAGAGTGGTCGATTGCACCGGTCTTGAAAACCGGCAACGGGCAACCGTTCGTGAGTTCGAATCTCACCGCTTCCGCCAGTAAAAACAAGAACTTAGCGTAGCTCTGGGGCGCGCAAGTGCTTGTGAAGGCGACGCAGAAGGCTCCCAATTGGGGGCCTTCTTTGTTTCAGGGTAGATGTGCCCCGTAAGCACACCATAAGCGGCGCGTGAAATTTACAGTGTGCCGGTGTGCGACCTTAGGTCATGCGTCCTATGCTGTGTTCAATTTGGGCGGTGCCAACCTAATCTCATGCTTGCGAACGTACAAAAACATCACTCAATCAGCCCCCTAGCGGAAGCCAGCAGGCTGGCGCGCCTGCTGCATCTGGCTGATGCACACCCGTCGCTCTCCTTCAGATTGCCCCCTGATACAAATTTTGAAGACGTGGATTGCTGCCTACTCAAGGGCGACAATCTGGATGCTCTGAGCTTCTTGACTGGCAAGTATCTCGGCGCATTCAATTTTTGCTATATCGATCCCCCGTACAACACCGGAACAAAGTTCGTGTACGACGATAGGCGCACTTCTCCAGATGCTGGCATCTGGGGGAGGCATGCGGCGTGGATGAGCTTTATGCTGCCTAGGCTTGTGCTGATGCACGCCTTGCTAGATGAATCGGGGGTGGCCGCTATCAGTATTGATGACTATGAGTATGCTCATCTGAAAATTCTTTTGGACCATGTTTTTGGCGCCGAAAACCACCTAGGAACCTTGATTGTTCATAGGAGCAAAAACGGCAAGGGCAGCAAGGCGAATATCGCCGTAAGTCATGAGCAAGTGTTGCTTTACGGAAAAACCGCAAAGGCGATGATTCACGGACTGCCAGAGCTAGACCTTGATTCCTACTCTAAGCAAGATGAACACGGCCACTATAAGGTCGATGGGCTATTTAGAAAAAAAGGGGAAGCGAGCAGGCGGGAGGACCGCCCCAATATGTTTTTTCCTCTGTATTACGACGCCTCTGGAAATGTTTTCACTGAAAACGTGGGGGGCAAGCTAAAGGAGGCACTGCCGGTCGATAGCAAGGGAGTGGAACGACGCTGGTTATGGGGTCCAGAAAAAACAGCGCAGGAGTCCTGGAAGCTATACGCCAGCCCCAAAGGCGTTATCTACGTGAAGAACTACCTCACGACAGAAAAGCGTATCAAGATTCGCAGCCTGTGGGATTCTCCGCGCTACCTGACGGAGCGGGCCACCAATGAGATAACGGAAATCTACGGCGACAAGGTGTTTGAAACGCCAAAGCCGCTGGGCTTGATTGAGGATTTAATCAAGTGTTGCGCTAGCAAGGACGCCTTAATTCTGGACTATTTTTGCGGAACAGCAACCACTGCGCATGCCGCCTACAACGTGAATCGCCTCGATGGCGGGTCGCGCAAAGTGCTTCTGGTCGAGCAGGATGCAGTGATTAGCAAGAATCACATTGCAGCGCTGAGAGGATTTCATTGCATTGCCGACATTTCTGAGCGGCGACTAGAATTAATCGCATCAAGAGATAGCAGCTACACCTATCAAGTTCAGGAAGTCTAAAGAACGAGCAGACTCAGTCTGCCGCCCATCAATCTTCGCCGAAATACTTTTTAAGGAATTTTAAAGCTTCCTGTTTCTGAGGCTTGCTGGCCGACTGCAATATACCCACGATATTGATCTTCCCGCTGCCCGAATCCCAGTAGTTTTTCTTCATCACCTGATGCCTGCCGCAAAGCGCTTGCCATTGCATCGGATCAGTTGTGTCAGTGTTGGGATTGATAGAATGTGGCGTTACGTGGTCAGGCGTTAGTTTGACTGTGCCGCCGCCGATGGGATCTTGCTCACCTTCGGCAAGTCCGCACTTCTGCCCATCCTCAGTCCATTCACAGCGATTGTTGGCCCGCTGCAAAACAGCGCCCCAGCATGCGGCAGTGGGGAGCACGCGCTTTGCTGCCGTCGGTCGCCGAGTCGCATCCGGCATCAAGTATTCTTGATTGGCAAGGTCTTTGCTATCCCGCCAAGAAAGAATTGTGTACCCCTTGTCCGTGCGCAGTTCGGAGAGCCGCTGATGCCAATTTTCCGGCTCTTTGTTCGTATTCGGATCAGTTGCGGCAGCGATAATTTGCTCGCGCGTTACAATCTTTCCGAGATTGTTTAAGAACAGAGCCTCAATTCTCTGACTTACAGTTTTCTGAGAATATTTGGTCTTGTCGGCGCTGTAAATTTTGTTGGCCATGAGTATTTGGTCGAGCTTCTAAAGTTCGAATCATGGCATCTTGTCTGTATCGCGTCCAGGGAATGAAGGCGCGACACGGGCTGACGTTCTTACAAAGGACTTATGCGCGGCGGATAAGCCACACCGAACAGCAGGGGCAGCAGTCAGCTAGCGTGCAAGCCCGCAAAACCCCGTGTTACCCGTTCCTTGCACGCAAGCGCGCCACCACAGGCCGCGTGCCATTCTCGCCAGTACCCTAGCGGCGGCAATGTGGTGATCGCGGCCTACGCCGCCTGCTAAAGGGCTTTGCGCCGCAATGGTTTGCTGCCGGCACCGGTGCCGGTAACGCCAGCCAGGAAATCGCGCAAGAAATCCGCCGCATCAATGCTCAAAGCGTCGCAGACCTCTGCGAACTCCAGCACATCGAGCCGACGCTCACCCGTTTCGTACTTGCTTACAAACGACTGCGGCTTGTCGAGCTTCAGCGCCAAATCAACCTGAGTGATTCCCCTGCTCTCGCGGGCGCTGCGGAGTCGATCTCGCAGTGCTTGATTTCGGGGCGAGTGCAGGCTGGTCAACGAAGTCGCGCATGGAGTTCTTTCTAGCCACTGTGAATCCCGATTTGGAATAACCCATTTCGGGATATGATGATATTCGAGAGGGCGCCGAACAACCGCGCCTTCACCGCTTGTGTGTTGGCGCCGATCTAAATTTGACCCACCCTGCCGATTGAACTTTGACCCAGGGCTTGGGGCCAGCATCGGCTGATGCCGGCTGTGGACAACTGTAGCGCGGTGCTTGTTCAGCCCGCCTCGTCGCCCTTGTTGCGGCGC
>JAYRSJ010000022.1:0-80684 GCA_041920215.1 Burkholderiaceae bacterium
TGGCCTGCCCCCCGGCCGCGGCCTGGCCGGCGCCGCTGCGGGTGGCGGTCAATGTCTCGATGCGCCAGTTCGAGCAGAGCGATCTGCCCGCCCTGGTCGAGGCCGCGCTGCAGCGCCACGGGCTGGACCCTTGGCGCCTGGAGATCGAGGTGACCGAGAGCGTCTTTGCCCAGGTCGACACCGTCAGCGGGCCGCTGCACGGCCTGCGCGCGCTGGGCGTGAAGGTGGCGCTGGACGATTTCGGCACCGGCTACTCTTCGCTGAGCCAGATCCGCAGCCTGCCGATGGACCGGCTCAAGATCGACCGCAGCTTTGTCGCCGATCTGGAGCTGGCCGGCCACAGCCTGGCCATCTGCCAGACCGTCGTGGCGCTGGCGCGCAGCCTGGACCTGGCCATCACCGCCGAAGGCGTGGAGACCGAGGCCCAGCGCGAGGCGCTGCTGCAGCTGGGCGTGGCCGAGGCCCAGGGCTGGCTCTTCCACCCGGCGCTGCCGGCGCCCGACTGGCTGGCCCTGATGCAGAATCGGCAGGGCTGACGCGGCTTGGCGCCGCGCGGCCGCTGCCATGTCTGCTGTACGCGCTGTCTTGACCCTGCTGCTGTTGTCGCTGCTGCTGCCTTTGCTGACGGCCTGTGCCGTGCGCGCGGACGAGGCCTGTCGCCAGATCGACTGGTTTGAGCGCGGCCTGCTCGACGGACGCACCGGTCGTGGTGCCGAGCAGCTGGATCTGCACGGCCGCTCTTGCGGCGCCGTACTGCCCGACGCCGCACGCTGGCGCGCCGGCTGGCAGCAAGGCCTGGCCAGCTACTGCAGCGGCGAACGCGGCTGGCGCGAGGGCCTCAACAACAGTTCCTACGAGGGCGCCTGCCAGGGCCAGCCCGGCGGGGCCGAGTTCGAGCGCCAGCACCGCCTTGGCCAGCAGGCCAGCCGGCTGCAGGCCGAGATCGCCGCCAACCAGCGCCTGCTGCGCCAGCTGGAGCAGGCGCTGCAGCAGCCTGGCGCCGAGGCCCGGTCGACCCCGCTGCGCGACCAGATGCTGCGGCTGGAGCTGGAACAGCAGCGCCTGCGCGCCGAGCTGGACGCGCTGCAGGCGCAGGCCCCTGCAAGCACCCGCTGAGACGCGTCCGCTGGTGGTATGGTGCGCGGCTCTGTTGGTTCACAAACCGCTAGCGTCATGCCTCATTCCTTCGCCATCCCTAGCACCCTGCTGAAGCGCGCAGCGCCGAGGAACGGCCGGTGAGTGCAGCGCCCGACAGCGTGTCGCCGCAGACACCCGACCCCAGCGTCGTGCGCCAGGAGCTGCTGGCCCTGCTGGCCAAGCAGGGCCGGCGCGTGCCCTACCCGGTCGGCCTGGCGGCGGTGGTGATCGCGGTGATGGCCGGCGACGGCGTCTCGCCCTGGTTCTCCGGCGCCTGGGTGGGCCTGGTCTTCGCGGTGCTGGCGCTGCGCTGGTGGGCCCTGGGCAAGCTGCCCGAATGGCGCGAGGTGCCGCTGGACCGGCGGGTGCAATGGGCCGTCGCACTGAGCGCGATCAACGGCCTGATGTTCTCGGTCTCGCTGGCCTTCGCCCCCTATCTGAGCGACTACCAGCGCATGGTGCAAACCATTCTGCTGCTGGGCCTGTGCGCCGGCTCGGTGGCCACCACCGCCGGTTACGGGCCGGTGCTGCTGGCCTTTCTGGTGCCGGTCAGCGTGGCCAATGCGCTGGCCTGGCTGACCGGCGGCGGCGGTGTGCACCAGGTCACCTGGATCGAGCTGGTGCTGGGGGCCTTGATCCTGGGCTTTGCCGTCATCCTGGCCGGCCTGGCGCGCGACGCCTGGCGGGTCTTCGTCGAGTCGATCAATATCCGCCAGCAGCAGGTGCGCAGCAACCAGCAGCTGCGCCTGGCCTTGCAGAGCGCCGAGACCGCGATACGCGCCAAGACCCGCTTCTTCGCCTCGGCCAGCCACGATCTGCGCCAGCCCATGCACACGCTCTCGCTGTTCGGCGCGGCGCTGAGCCTGCGCAATCTGGACGCCAGCAGCAGCGAGATCGTGCGCCAGATGAATGTGGCGCTGCGCTCGCTGGCCTCGCAGATGGACGCGCTGCTGGACATCTCCAAGCTCGATGCCCAGGTGGTCGAGGTCCGGCCCGAGGTCTTTTCGCTGGGAGCCTGGCTGGGCCGCCTGCATCAGGAGTTCCTGCCGGCGGCGCAGCGCAAGCATCTGAGCCTGAGCCTCATCTGCCCCGAGCATGCTTTTGTCGAGACCGATCCCGGCCTGCTGGAGCGGGTGGTGCGCAATCTGATCGACAACGCGATCAAGTACACGCCCTCGGGCGGGGTCAGCATCCTGGCCGAGCGCCTGGACGAGGTCTGGCGCATCCAGGTGCAGGACAGCGGCGTGGGCATCGCGCCGGACGAGCAGGCCCGCGTCTTCGAGGAGTTCTACCAGGTCGGCAATCCCGAGCGCGACCGCGCCAAGGGCCTGGGCCTGGGCCTGTCCATCGTCAGCCGCCTGGTCGATCTGCTGGACCTGCATCTGGATGTGGATTCGCGGCCGGGGGTCGGGTCTTGCTTCAGCCTCAGCATCGCCGCGGCCGAGTCCCGGCAGGCGCAGCCGGCGGCCGGCGCGGTGCTGGGCCTTGGCCTGGTCAATCTGCGTGTGCTGGTGGTCGACGACGAGGAGCCGGTGCGCCTGGCCATGCAGGCCCTGCTGGGGGCCTATGGCTGCGAGGTGCTGCTGGCCGGCAGCACCCGCGAGGCCATGGTGTGCAGCCTGAGCCATGCGCCCGATATCGCGCTGATCGATATGCGTCTGCGCGGCACTGACGATGGCATCGCCACGGTGCGCTCGCTGCGCTCGGCGATGCCGGCTCTGCCGGCCCTGCTGATCAGCGGCGATACCTCGCCCGAGCGCCTGCGCGAGGCGCATGAGGCTGGCCTGCCGCTGCTGCACAAGCCGGTGGCCGCCGAACATCTGGTGGCGGCAATCGAAGCCGCGGTGAAACCACGCCCCAACGATGGCCAGCCCAGCCGCCCCGCCGCACTCTGAACAGGCGCCGCGCTGGCTGTCCGAGGGCCTGGAGGCCCTGCTGGACGAATGCCTGCAGCAGCGCAGCGAGGACGAGGTCTGCAGCGGCGCGGCCGCGACCGACTTCGATCTGATCATCGTCGGCAGCGGCTACGGCGGCGCGCTGGCCGCCCAGCAGCTGGCCGGCAGTGCCGACGCGCAGGGCCGGCCGCTGCGCATCGCGCTGCTGGAGCGCGGCCGCGAGTACCTGGCCGGCGCCTTCCCCGGTCGCTTCGCCGAACTGCCGGCCCATCTGCGCTGGAGCACGCCGGCCGGCCAGGTGCAGGGCTATCGCGAAGGGCTGTTCGACTTCCGCCTGGGGCCCGATATGTGCGTGGCCCTGGCCAACGGCCTGGGCGGCGGCTCGCTGATCAATGCCGGCGTGATGGAGGCGGCGCGGCCAGAGGTGCTGCGCAGCGCGGCCTGGCCGGCCGCGCTGCGCAGCGACCCCGACCAGATGCAGGCCTGGTACGCGCAGGCCGGCCGCCTGCTCGGCAGCGTGGATGCCGAGGGACGGCCCAACACGATCGAGCGCCTGGACGGCTACGCCCCGGCACGCAGCCAGCTGATGCAGGACCTGGCCCCCGGCCAGGCGCGCACGGTGGCGATCACGGTGGCGCTGGACGCCGCGCCGCGCAGCAGCGCCGGGCTGGATCTGCAGCGCTGCGTGGCCTGCGGCGACTGCGCCACCGGCTGCAACCACGGCGCCAAGCAGTCGCTGGACAGCAATGCCCTGCTGGCCGCGCGCCGTCAGGGCGTGCGCCTGATCACCGGCGCCAGCGTGCTGCAGCTGCAGCCCCGCCCCGGCGGCGGCTGGCTGCTGGCCCTGCAGGCCAGCGACGCCCAGCTGCGCGCCCGCGAGCCCGGCCCCCTGCACCTCAGCGCCAGCCGGGTGGTGCTGGCCGCCGGCAGCCTGGGCTCCACCGAGATCCTGCTGCGCTCGCGCGCCGCCGGCCTGGCGCTGTCGGACCGGCTGGGCCGCCAGTTCAGCGGCAATGGCGATGTGCTGGCTGCGGCGGTCGACAATCCGCGCGAGCTGAACGCGCTGGCCGATGAGGACCAGGCACCTGCCGCGCGCCAGGCCGGGCCGACGATCACCGCGATGATCGATGCGCGCGATGCCGCCGATACCGGCGCAGCCGGCCGCTTCGTCGTGCAGGACCTGGCCATCCCCGGTCCGCTGCGCTGGGCCTTCGAGGAAAGCTTTGCACTGGCCGACACGCTGGACGGGCTGGCGCGCAGCGATGACAGCGCGCATGGTGAAGTCGATGGCCGGCCCGCGGCCGATCCCTATGCGATCAGCCCGGCCCGCAGCCGCCGCCTGCTGCCGCTGGCCCTGATGGGCCTGGACGCGGCCCAGGGCGAGCTGTGCGGCCCGCCGGCCGATGCCGAGGCCGGGATCGAGGCCGGCCAGCTGCATGTGCGCTGGCCCGGCGCGCGTGACGACCCGGCGGTGCAGGCCCGGCACGACTGGCTGGCGCGGCGGCTGCAAGCCCGCGGCGCGCGCCTGCTGGCCAATCCGCTGTGGCGCCTGCTACCGCCGGCCATGAGCGCGCTGATCGATGCGCCGCATGGACCGATGCTGACGGTGCACCCGCTGGGCGGCTGCGCGATGGCCGATGACGCCTGCCAGGGCGTCGTCAACGAATGGGGTCAGGTCTTCAGCGGCCGCGTCGGGACAGCGGTCCACGAGGGTCTGGTGGTGCTGGACGGCGCCATCGTGCCCGCGGCGCTGGGCATCAACCCGGCGCTGACCATCAGCGCACTGGCGCTGCGGGCGCTGGCGACGCTGAAGCGGCGCTGGGGTCTGCGCACCGCGGCAGTCGCCAGCACCGAGGGCTTTGCCCGGCGCCCCGTCTATCGCCGGCTCGACGCGCAGGCCCGCCCGCCCGCGCCTGCGCCGACGCTGGCCGAGCTGCGCGAGCGTGTGGGCGGCCTGGTGCGCCTGCCGGGCGCGCCCGGCGGCGAGCTGAAGTATCTGGAGCTGACGCTGCAGTTCCGCCCGGTGGCCTTGCGCACGCTGCTGCTGCCGCCTGGCGAGGGCGGCTCGCGGCGCCTGCTGCTGGAGCCGGCGGCGAGTCGGCTGCGGCTCTTCGACACCGCGCCCGACCCCGATTCGCCGGGCCGGCCCATGCTGGTCAAGGCCGGCAGCGCGCGCGGCCGCGGCAAGCTGTGGATGCATGCCGAGCGTGCCGATGCCGACGCGCGCTGGATTGCGCCGCTGGCCGAGGGCGAGCTGCGCCTGTTCGAGCGCCAGGCCAGCAGCGCGCGCCAGCGCCGCTGCCGCGCCCTGCATGCCTGGTTCATGAACCGCGGCTGGCGCGACATGATCCAGGGCCTGTCCGCCAGCCTGCGCCGCGAGCGCGGGGCGCCACCGGGCCCCGGCCTCTGGGCCCGGGCGCGCAGCGCGCTGCAGTTGGCCAGCCATGCCGGCCAGCGCCGTCTGATGGATTACCGGCTGCGCCTGGATCCGGCCACAGCGGCCCCCGACTGGGCACCGGCCCTGGGCGGCGGCCTGTGGCTGCACGGCCGCAAGACCATCGGCTACAGCCGGCGCGCCAATCCCTGGGTGCAGCTCAGCGAGCTGCGGCTGGAGACCGGCCCCTGGCTGGCCCCGCCGGGCCAGGACGCGCCACTGCTGCGCCTCGATCTCTTCGACCTGGCACGGCAGCGCCAGCCGCTGCTGCGCATCAGCCAGGCGGCCGATCTGCCCAGCAGCTTCCGCGATGTGGCGGCGCTGCTGGCCTATATCGGGCGGCTGATGCTGGGCACCCATCTTTGGACGCTGCGCAAGCCGGACGAAGCGCCGCCGCGCCGCATCGAGCGCCTGCCCGGTCCCGTGCCGGGGCTGCCGCTGCCCGAGATCGTCGAGCTGGCCGTGGGGCGGCGCGGCGACGCCGGCGCCACCCGTCAGACGGTGGACCGGCGGCCGCGTCCCGACGACGAGCTGCCGGTGCATCTGCGCCTGACCCGCTACCGTGCTAGCCGCGAAGGTGCGCGTCCTCTGCTGATGATCCACGGCTACAGCGCCAGCGGCACCACCTTCGCCCATGCGGCAGTGCAGCCGGGGCCGGCCAAGATCCTCTGGGACGCCGGCTACGACATCTGGATCCTGGACCTGCGCACCAGCGCCGGCCTGGACAGCGCGCGTTTGCCTTGGACCTTTGAGGAATGCGCGCTCAACGACATCCCGCTGGCCATCGATCATGTGCTGCGCATCAGCGGCGCGGCCCAGCTCGATGTGCTGGCCCATTGCATGGGCGCGGTGATGCTGCATATGGCCCTGCTGCAGCGCCGGCGCCAGCCGGGCGAGCAGTTCCATGCGCTGCGCCAGCGCCTGATGCACGAGGGCCTGATACGGCGGCTGGTGATCTCGCAGGTGACGCCGCTGATGATCTACTCGCCCACCAACAGCCTGCGTGCACTGCTGATGCAGCATCTGCGGCCCTGGCTGCCGATGCTGGCCGACTATGCCTTCCGGCCCGAGGGGCCCAAGGGTCTGATGGACGAGCTGATCGACCGGCTGCTGTCCAGCCTGCCCTATCCGGATGCCGAGTTCGATATCGAGAACCCGCCGCCGCCGGCCTGGCGGCCCACGCCCTGGACCGCCACCCGCCACCGCATGGACCTGCTGTATGGCCGCGACTTCTCGGTGCGCAATATCGCGCCGGCGGTGCTGGCGGCGATCGACGATCATTTCGGCCCGCTGCATATGGACACGGTGGCCCAGGCCATTCATTTCGCGCGCTGCCACGAGATCACCGACGTGCGCGGCGCCAGCGTCTATCTGGACGATATGGCCAAGAGCCTGGCCCTGCTGCAGCGCTGCAAGGTGCTGTCGGTGCATGGCCAGGACAACGGCCTGTGCGCGGCCGAGAGCGGCGAGCTGACCGCCAGCCTTTATGCGCAGGTGGCGCCGGGGCGCTACCGCTTCCATGTGGTGGCCGACCACGGTCACCAGGACTGCCTGATAGGCCGGGACATCGCCCGCACGGTGTTCCCGGCGGTGCTGGACTTCCTGCGCGAACCCGACTGAGGCCGAGCTTCCCACCATGCCCCAGCTGCCCTTGGATCATCCCCAGGCATTGCGTCATGCGGCGCCGCCGCTGCACCGGGTCGAGCGCGCCTGGGCGCCGGCCGGCGCCGACGACCGACCGGCCGATACAGAGACCGATACCGTGCTGGTGCTGACCGCGCTGCAGCCCGAGCTGGGCTGGCCGCGCGCCTGGGCCTGGCTGCCGGTGCGCGAGCGCAGCGGCCCGGCCGGCGATGCCTACGAGCGGCTGGCGCTGCCGCTGCTGCTGCAGCCCTTCGAGCCGCCCGCCGCCCTGGAGGCCGTGCCCGGCGACGCGCTGCGCGGCTGCCTGCCGGCCGCCAGCTTTCCGCCGGCCTGCGATGCCGATGGCCTGGCCTGCGGCCTGCTGTGCCTGTTCATCTACTGCGATCTGCCGCCCCAGCTGGCGCGCGAGGACGAGCGCCCGCAGCCCGGGCTGGAGGCCGCGCTGGCACGGCTGCTGGCCCAGGACGCGCTGAGCCTGCGCCATGCCTTTGTGCAGCGACCGCTGGATACTCAGCCCGGTCCGGCCGGGCTCAGCCTGGTGCTGGCGGCTTGCCAGTACCCGCCGGGCCTGCTGGACCCCGCCCAGGCCGGCAAGACCGATCTGGCCCGTGACCCGGCCCGCGCCGGCCCGCCCGAGGCCTCGCTGGCACGCCTGCTGGCGCTGTGCCGTGGCGCCGGGGCGACGGGCCGCGAGGTCTCGCTGCTGCTGCTGGCCGGCGACCAGATCTATGCCGATGCCAGCGGCGGCCTGGCCGATGCGGTCGACCGCATCGAACGCTATGCCCGGCCCTACCAGCAGTTCAAGGCCGGTCTGGTGCGCCAGCTGCCGCAAAGCCTGGCGCGCATCGTCCATGCGCCCGACGACCACGAGATCGTCGACAACTGGGAGCCGCGTCTGCGTGCCGATGGCAGCCTGGACATGGGGCCCTGGCATGCCAGCGCGCTGGCCGCCGCCTGGGCGGCACGCTGGGAGCCAGGCGGGACGCGCGATGGCGGGACGCCGGACGGCGTGCCGCGGCTCTGGCATCACTTCGACTGGCAGGGCGCGCGCTTCTTCATCGCCGACAGCCGCTTCGAGCGCGCGCCGCGCCCGCTGGCGCGCTGGCGCAGCGCCCAGCTGATGGGCAGCGCTCAGCGCGAGGTCTTCGCGCAATGGCTGGTCGACGGCGCGCCGGCACCCCGCCTGGTGCTGACCGGCTCGCTGCTGCTGCCGCGCCGCCGGCTCAGCGCCCTGCACCCGACCGGCGCGCTGCGCTCCGATGCCTTCTGCGGCTACCCGGCCACGCTGCACTGGCTGCTGGCCCTCTTGTGGGAGCGGCGCGCCTCGGGCCTGGTCTTTCTGTCGGGCGACGAGCACCGCTCCGGCTGGCTCAGCGCCGAGATCGTGCCGCAGGGCTGGCGCGCGGGTCTCGACGACGACGCGCAGCGGGTGCGTTTGCATTCGGTGCACAGCTCGGGGCTTTATGCGCCCTGGCCCTCCACCGTCACCGCGCTGGAGGATTTCGCGGCGCCCGAGGTCTTCAGCTTCCCCAGCCTGGATGGCCGGACGCAGCTGGAATGCCGGGTCGGGCCCTGGCACGATCATCCGGGCGATGGCTTCGCGCTGCTGCGTGTCGATCCCGACGGCGCTGCGCTGCGGCTCTGGTTCGACCGCGCCGGGCGCGCCTTGCATGCGGCGGCCGAGCTGCCGCCGGCCGATGGGGTGCTGGATCTTTCAGCGCCGACATGATCCGCGCTGCGGATTGCGTTTGGCAACAGACAGCGGGCCGTTCGCTGATCGAGAATCGTAAGACTCCCAACTTTGCGATTCCAAGTATGAAAATCTGGTCACGGCCACGTCGTTGGTCCGCCCTGCTCGGCTTGGTCGGTGTCGCGCTCGGCACCTGCGCATCTGCATGGGCAGATGCGATCCCGGCGGCCACGGTCTCCCAGGTGCTTGGCATTCCCGGTGTGGCCTACCAGCTGCCTGCCAAGCAGCGCTATGCGAGCCGTGGTGTGTCCGAGCATGAGTACCTCACCGCCGACGGCAAGGATGTGGTGCTTAACCTGCTGCTCGCTCCTGCCGGTGAGTACGCCGGCTGGAAGGGGGCGATGCCCAGCGAGCCTGTGAGCGGCGTAGGCACTGATGCCTTCTTCGAGAAGAAGTTTGGCCTGCTGTGTTCACGTAGCGTGACGCGGGCCGCCTGCGTTTCGCCGGGGCCGCTGTACTACATGGGCAAGAACAGGCCGTCCATGGACCAGATGAAAACGCTGCTGAGGGCCGCGCTGTAACTGGCGTCGCAGGCTGACGCGCGCGAAGCAGCTCTGCTGCCTGCCAGGCCGGGCTGGCATGATGCCGCCATGCAAGAGATAGAGCTGAAGTTCCAGGTGCCCGCCGAGCGCTGCGCGGCGCTGGAGCGCTGGCTGGCGCAGGGCGGGGTGCAGCTGCAGCGCCAGCGCCTGCAGGCCGCGTATTTCGATACCCCGCAGCGCGATCTTGCACAGGCCGGCCTGGCGCTGCGCCTGCGCCGCGAGGGCCGCCAATGGGTGCAGACCCTGAAGGGCGCCGGCGCGGATGGGATGAGCCGGCTGGAGCACAACGTCACGCTGCCGGCGCGCGCCGCCGCGCTGCCGGCGCTGGACCCGGCCCGCCATGCCGGCCACCCGGCCGGCGAGCGCCTGCTGGCCCTGCTGGAGCGGCCCGGACTCGCGCCGCTGCAATGCCTGTATCGCACCGACATCCAGCGTCTGAGCCGGCCGCTGCGAACCCGCAGCGGCCAGGTCGAGCTGGCCTACGACTGTGGCGAGCTGCTGGCCGAGGGGGCCGATGGCCGGCTGCAGCGCTGGCCGGTCTGCGAGCTGGAGATCGAGCTGCTCAGCGGCGCGCCGGCCGCGGTGCTGGATGTGGCGCGCCGCCATGCCTTGCGCCAGGGCCTGTGGCTGGACTCGCGCAGCAAGGCCGAGCGCGGCGACCTGCTGGCCCGCGGGCTGGCGATGGCCGCGCCCTGCCGGGCGCGCCGGCCGGCGCTGCAGCGCGGCATGGGTGCCGCGACCGGCCTGCGTGAGGTGCTGCAGGCCTGTTTGGCCCAGATCCTGCCCAACCAGAGCCAGATCGCCGACGGCGTGTTCGTGCCCGAGCATCTGCATCAGCTGCGGGTGGGCCTGCGCCGGCTGCGCAGCGCGCTGGCGCTGTTTCGCGGGCTGGAGGGCCTGCCCGCAGCGGCGCAGCCTGCGATGGCCGTGCTGGGCGATGCGGCCAGGCAGGCCTTCCAGGCTCTGGGCGCCGCCCGCGACGCCGATGTGCAGGCCGCGCTGTTCGGCCCCGAGCTGGCCCAGGCGCGGGCGGCGCTGGGACTGCCGGCGCCTGCGGCCGGTGCCGGGCCGGCCGCGGCGGATGAGCCGGCCGTCCGAGCGGCTCTGGCCGCGGCGCAGCGCGCGGTGCCCAGCCAGGGGCTGCTGCTTGATCTGCTGGGCCTGATCCTGCTGCTGGCCGAGCCGGCCGAACCCCTGCAAGGAAAGCCAGCCAGGCTGCGTCCGCAGCTGCGCCGTCGCCTGCGCCGCTGGCAGCGCCAGCTGGCGGCCCAGGCCGCCGCCGCCGAGGTGCTGGACGAGCGCGGCCGCCATGCGCTGCGCAAGCGCATCAAGCGCCTGCGCTACGGCCTGGAGTTCGGCGCTGCGTTGCTGGACGCCGAGCGGCTCAAGCCGCTGCTGCGCACGCTCGCCCAGGCCCAGCAGGCGCTGGGCGAGCTCAATGACCTGGCGCTGGCCATCGCCCGGCGGCGTGCCGCGCTGGCGGCGGACGATGCCGAGACCGCCTTCGAGCTGGGCTGGCTGCTGGCCCGCCAGCAGCAGGCGCTGGCTGCACTGCCCAGGCAGCTGGCGGCACTGGCGGCTTGATGTAAAGCAGGTGGCCGGCGCCCGGGAGCCCCCACAATGGACTGCATCTTCAGTGCGTGGCAGGGGATGTTGATGGCAAGAACTTTCGTGGCTTGGGGTGGCATCGCAGCCCTGTTGCTGGCGGCCGGACTGAGCGGCTGCGCGGTGCAGCTGCAGAACCGCCAGGCGGCCCAGCAGCTGGCCGAGCAGGCCCGGCCGGCGGGCTCGGTCTATGCCGGCTGGCGGGTCTTCCAGGACAAGTGCGCGCGCTGTCATGGCGTGGCGGCTACCGGCAGTCCGGGCGCGCCCGATCTGCTGCCGCGCCTGCGCGAGATGGGCTCGCGCCAGTTCGTCGGCCTGGTGCTCAAGCGCTACGACTGGCAACTGCCGCCCGATCAGGCCGCCGAGGCGCAGCTGGAGGCGGTGCTGCAGCGCCAGGCGGGCGGGCTGAGCATGCCCGCCTGGCAGGGCGAGCCGGTGGTCAGCGCCCATATCGTCGATCTCTACGCCTATCTGGGGGCGCGCGCCCAGGGTACGCAGGGGCCGGGGCGGCCGCAGCCCTAGCACGGCTGCGGCCGCGCAGGGCGGGGCTCAGGGCAGGCGGTAGCTCAGCTCGTAAGAGTGGACGCCGTCCTCGATGCGCAGCAGCAGCTCGCCGCTGATGCCGGCCAGCGCGCCCAGGCCCGAACCGGGCACGATGGCGATGCGCAGGTCCTGCCGGCCGGCGCTCATCAGGCCCAGATGGGCTAGCGCGAAACTGCCGGCGCGGCCGTCCAACGTGCCGCTGAAGGACTCCAGTGCGGTGTAGGCCGCTTCGCCGGCCTGCGGCTGGCCGGCCGCCAGCATCTCGCCCAGGGCCTGGCCCTGCAGTGCGCCCTCGTAGCGCTTGTCGAGACTGCGCCTGAACATGGCTGTGCTGCCGGCGGGGGCGGGCATGGTCTCGGGGGCGCCGATCTTGACGCTGAACTTGCCGCGGGCGAGTTGGCTTGGAATACGGGCTTGGCTCATGTGAGGGCTCCGAGCAGCACTGGTGCGGCCAGCCAACCCAGGCAGTGACGGTGCCGCATCTCAGGCGCCTTACTTGAAGTCGCCGGCAAAGACCAGCTGGAAATCGGCCAGCTTCAGGTATTTGCGCGCGGCGGCATTGACCTGGTCCAGCGTCAGGGCGGCGATCGCATCGTCGATCTGCTGGCTCTTGGCCTGGGTACGGCCCAGGTAGAGATTGCCGGCCAGGCTGCGGGCCAGGCCGGGGTCCTGGGCACGGCTCAGGCGGCGGTTGGACAGGATGGCCTTCTTGGCATTGTCCAGCTCGGCGGCGCTGTAGCCGTCCTTCAGCAGGCGCTCGGTTTCCTCGCGCAGCGCGGCCTCGACCTTGGCGCGGTTCTGCGGCGCGAAGATGGCGCCGACATTCCAGGGCGAGTTCAGGTCGGTGCTGCTCCAGGCCAGATAGCTCCAGACGCCGTAGGAGAGCCCGTCCTTCTCGCGGATGCGGGTCCACAGCCGCGAGTCCTGGCCGCCGCCGTAGAGGTAGTTGGCCAGCTGCAGCGCGGCATAGTCGGCATGCTCGTCATTCAGGGCCAGCGGCATGCGCGCGGCCAGCACCGCGTTCTGCTTGTCGGGTGTGGCGACCAGCTGCAGCTTGCCGGCCACCGGCTGGCTGGGCCATTCGAGGCGCTGGAAGGCAGCCGGTGCGCGCCAGTCGCCCAGGCCCTGCGCCAGCGCGGCCTTCACCGCGGCGGCATCGAAGTCACCGACCAGGCCCAGCTGCGCATGGGCGGCGCCATAGAAGCGCTGGTGGAACTCGCGCAGCTGCTCGGCCTTCACGGCCCGGGTATCGGCCTCGATCTCGTCGAAGCTGCGGGCATGGCGCACATCGCCGCGCGGGTGGCTATTGAGGGCCTGGCGCAGCGCCATCTCGGCCACCGCCTCGGGCTCGGCGCGCTGGGCCTGCAGGGCCGACAGGGTCTGGGCGCGCACCTCCTCCAGCGTCTCGGCGGCCAGGGCCGGACGGCGCAGCATCTCGGCGATCAGCGCGGCGGCCTCGACCGCATGCTCGCGCCGGGTGGTCCAGGCGATGCTCACCCGATCGGCCTCGGGCGCGATCTGCAGTTCGACCTTCAGCGCGTCGAGGCGGTCACGCAGCTGCTGGCGGTTCAGCGTGCTCGTGCCCTTGTCCAGCAGGGCGGCGGTCATCTCGGCCACCGAGCGCAGGCCTTGCAGGCTTTGCGCATCGCCCCAGCGCAATGTCAGCAGGCCGTTGACCGCAGCGCCCCGGGTGGGCTTGGGCAGCAGGGCCAGCTGCATGCCGTTGGCCAGCTTGTGGGTCTGGGTCAGTTTGTCGATATTGGCCGGTGTGGCCTCGAAGGCGGCGACCGCGGCCGCCGCCGCGGCGGGCTTGAAGTCCTTGATCTGCGCGGCCACATCGACCTTGGCCGGCGCGGGGGCGCGCAGCGGCTTGTCGGTCGGCACATAGTGGGCCAGCGTGCGGTTGGCGGCGATCAGGCGCTCGTTGGCCACTCTTTGCACATCGGCCAGCGAAAGGGACTTGATGCGGTCGCGCAGCAGGAAGAACAGGCGCCAGTCACCTTGGGCGATGGATTCGGACAGCGCCGTGCCCACCTGCTCGGGGTCGGCGAACTGCTGCTCCCAGCGGTTCAGCCAGCGCTGCTGGGCGCGCCGGAGTTCCTCAGCGCTGATCGGCGTCTGGCCCAGGCCCTCGACCACGGCCAGCAGCTCGCGGCTGAGCGCGTCCAGATCGGCACCGGGCGCCAGATCGGCCCCCACCATCGTGAAGCCGGGCTCGGCCAGCGGTGCGCTGAAGGCGCTGACCGAGGCGGCCAGCTTCTTGTTCTCGACCAGCTGCTTGTGCGCGCGGCCGGCCGGCGGCTCGGTCAGGATCAGATTGAGCAGCTCGACCGCCGCATAGTCGGGATGCGCGCCGGGGGCCACATGGTAGGCCGCGGTGGCGCTGGCCACGCCGCCGGCGCGCCGCACGGTCACCATGCGCTCGCCGTCCTGCACCGCATCCAGCGTGTAGAGCACCGGGATCTGGCGCCGGGGCTTGGGCAGCTTGCCGAAGCTGCCCTGCACCCAGGCCAGCACCTTGGCCGGGTCGAACTTGCCGGCCACGATCAGCGTGGCGTTGTCGGGCTGGTAATAGGTCTTGTAGAAGTTCTGCAAGCGCGGGATGTCGACGTTCTCGACATCAGCGCGTGCGCCTATGGTGCTCTTGCCGTAGTTGTGCCACTGGTACATCGTGGACATCAGGCGTTCGTAGACGATGTAGCCGGGGTTGTTCTCGCCCATCTCCATCTCGTTGCGCACCACGGTCATCTCGGTGTCCAGGTCCTTGCGGGCGATGAAGCTGTTGAGCATTGCATCGGCCTGCCAGTCCAGATACCACTTCAGGTTGTCGTCGTTGGCGGCAAAGCTGGCGAAGTAGTTGGTGCGGTCCAGCCAAGTCGTGCCGTTGGCGCGCAGGCCGCGCTTGCTGAACTCGGCCCAGGGGGCGCGGTTCCTGGGCGTGCCCTTGAAGATCAGATGCTCCAGCAGATGGGCCATGCCGGTCTCGCCGTAGTTCTCGTGCTTGGAGCCCACCCGGTAGGTCATATTGACCGTGGTGCTGGGCTTGGAGGCATCGGGGGCCAGCAGCAGCTGCATGCCGTTGGGCAGACGGTACTCGGTGATGCCCTCGACGACGGTGAGGGGCTTGAGCGTCTGGGCGCTGGTGGTGCCCAGGCTGAGGCTCAGGCTGATTGCCAGGCCCAGGTAGCGGATGGAGCTCATGTGTCAGTGAATCCTTGCAATTTGCGCAGCGCGCAAGGGTAGCAAGCGATATCGGCGGTGACGAAAGTCGGTCCTCGGTGTCTACCCCTAGGGGGCAGCCCGGGGCCGGGGCCACTGTGCAAGAACGAGGCAGTTTCGGGCCCATCGCCCGGCCGGCGTGCGCCGGGCGGGCGTTCCGGGCCCCGTATACGTAAGGTTCCGCAGGGGTTTGACCCGGTTGCCGCTGTGCGGCCGGGATTTGATATTCCTCAGAGCGCGGCCAGCCCGGACACATGAGGCGGTGGCGCGGCCTGGGCCACTGGCCCCGGTGCGAACGCTTGATTCCACATACCTAGGAGACCGAGATGAGCGAACCCAAAGACCAGGCTCCGGCCGCACGCCGGCGCTTCCTGAAGAAAGCCGCCACCGGCACGGTGGCCGCGGGCGCGCTGGCCGCGCCGATGATCGCCACCGCCCAGACCACCAGCCTGCGCTTCCAGTCGACCTGGCCCTCGAAGGACATCTTCCACGAGTACGCGCAGGACTTTGCCAAGAAGGTCAACGACATGGCCGGAGGACGGCTCAAGATCGAGGTGCTGCCGGCCGGTGCGGTGGTGCCGGCCTTCCAGCTGCTCGACGCGGTCAGCAAGGGCACGCTGGACGGCGGTCACGGCGTGGTGGCCTATCACTACGGCAAGAACTCGGCGCTGGCGCTGTGGGGCTCGGGCCCCTCCTTCGGCATGGACCCCAATATGCTGCTGGCCTGGCACAACTATGGCGGCGGCAAGGCCTTGCTGGAGGAGATCTACAAGTCGCTGAACCTGGACGTGGCCTCCTATCTCTACGGCCCCATGCCCACCCAGCCCTTCGGCTGGTTCAAGAAGCCGATCGCCAAAGAGGCGGACATGAAGGGCGTCAAGTTCCGCACCGTCGGCCTGGCGGTGGACATGTACTCCGATATGGGGGCGGCGGTGAACCCGCTGCCGGGTGGCGAGATCGTGCCGGCGCTGGACCGCGGCCTGATCGACGGTGCCGAGTTCAACAATGCCAGCTCGGACAAGCTGCTGGGCTTCCCGGATGTGGTCAAGAACTGCATGTTGCAGAGCTTCCACCAGAGCGGCGAGCAGTTCGAGATCCTGTTCAACAAGACCAAGCTCAATGCGTTGCCGGCCGAGCTCAAGGCCATCATCGAATACGGCGTGCAGGCGGCCAGCGCCGACATGAGCTGGAAGGCCATCGAGCGCAACTCCAAGGACTACGAGGAGTTGAAGAAGGCCGGCGTCAAGTTCTACAAGACCCCCGACGCCATCCTGCGCGCCCAGCTGACGGCCTGGGACAAGATCATGAGCAAGAAGGGCAGCGAGAACGCGATGTTCCAGAAGATCCTGGACAGCCAGCGGGCCTTCGCCCAGCGTGCCGGCCAGTGGCAGGGCGATTACACGGTCGACTTCAAGATGGCCTACAACCACTATTTCGGCCGCAAGGCCGCGGCCAAGAAGGGCTGATGCCGCTGCGGCGCTGAGCCGAGCGACAAGAGCCAGAGAAGGGGGCGCCGGCAAGCGTCCCCTTCGACTATGCCCCTCCGAAGTTGGGAAGGATTGGTGATGCAGAAGCTGCTGCTGGCGGTGGACCGGTTTTCCACCTGGGTCGGCAAGGCCTTCGCCTGGACGGTCGTGCTCCTGACCCTGCTGATCAGCTGGGAGGTGTTCTCCCGCTATGTGCTGAACAAGCCGCATGCCTGGGTGCTGGACGCCCAGATCATGCTTTACGGCACCCTGTTCATGACGGCGGGCGCCTACACGCTGAGCAAGAACGGCCATGTGCGCGGCGACGTGCTCTATGGCTTCTTCAGGCCGCGCACCCAGGCGGCCATCGACCTGGTGCTCTACCTGCTGTTCTTTCTGCCGGGTATCGTCGCGCTGACCTGGGCCGGCTGGAGCTATGCCCAGGAGTCGCTGGCGATACGCGAGCAGACCTTCTCGGCCGATGCGCTGCCGCTCTATCCCTTCAAGTTCGTGATCCCCATCGCCGGTGCGGTGCTGCTGCTGCAGGGCCTGGTGGAGATCGTGCGTTGCGGCATGTGCCTGCGCGCCGGCGAGTGGCCGCGGCGCGACGAGGATGTCGAGGAGGTCGATGTCGAGAAGCTCAAGGAGATGGTCCATGTGAAGGACGCCGATATCGAGGCGCTGGACCAGTACGTGACCGAGAAAGGCGGCCGGGCATGAAGTTCAAGCTGCGCAAGGAACTCTGGTTCGGCTTCGTCCTGATGGGGCTGATCGTCGCGGCCGCGCTGGGCATGCTGATTGCGGTGCCCCAAATCACCAACGGCCATATCGGCCTGCTGATGCTCTCGCTGGTGGTCGTGGCCATCATGCTGGGCTTTCCCACCGCCTTCACGCTGATGGGCATGGGCATGCTCTTCACCTGGGTCGCCTACGAGGAGAACACCGCCAAGACCCTGGACCTGATGGTGCAGTCGGCCTACAAGGTGATGTCCAACGATGTGCTGATCTCGATCCCCCTGTTCGTCTTCATGGGCTATCTGGTGGAGCGGGCCAATCTGATCGAGAAGCTGTTCAAGAGCCTGCACCTGGCGCTGGCGCGCGTGCCAGGTTCGCTGGCGGTGGCCACGCTGGTGACCTGCGCGGTGTTCGCCACCGCCACCGGCATCGTCGGCGCGGTGGTCACGCTGATGGGCCTGCTGGCGTTGCCGCAGATGCTCAAGGGCGGCTACGACGTGCGGCTCTCGGCCGGCGCCATCACTGCCGGTGGCTGCCTGGGCATCCTGATCCCTCCCTCGGTGCTGCTGATCGTCTACGGCGCCACCGCCGGCGTGTCGGTGGTGCAGCTCTATGCCGGCGCCTTCTTCCCGGGCCTGATGCTGGCGGGGCTCTACATCGTCTACGTGATCCTGATCGCCAAGCTGAAGCCGGCGATGGCGCCGCCGCTGACGGCCGAGCAGCGCTTCGTGCCGCTGCCAGCCGAGCTGCTGAAGCTCGGGGCCACCCAGGCCAAGCGTGCCCTGCCATCGCTGATCAATGCGCTGAAGGGTTCGCGCAACCACGGCGTGCCGACCTCGTACCTGCTCAAGCAGCTGGGCATTGCGCTGCTGCCGGCCCTGCTGTTCACGGTGGTGGCCCTGGCCAGCTACAACAGCGCGACTCAGGTGCCGCCGCTCGAAGCGCCGAGCAGCGAGCTGTCCGAGATGGGCGCCGGCAGCGAAGCCGATGGGCTGGCCGAGCCTGGCGGCGGCTTGTCCGAGCCGCCGGCCGCGGCCGACGAGCTGCAGGAGCCAGCGGCCGAACCCGAGGGTGAGACGCTCAAGGAGATGGGCAGCGAGGACGCCGCCAGCGACCCGGCCGGCGAGGCCGCAGCTGCGGCGCCGTCCGAGGCCAGCGCCGCAGCGCCGACTTCCGCTGCCGAAGCACTGCAGATCGAGCGCAAGCCCGCCCCCACCGGTTTCTGGATCGGTTTGGGGCTGGGCGCGCTGGCGCTGCTGGCCTTCTATGCCATCCTCAGCTTCGCGCGGCTAGAGATCTTCAAGATGCTGCTGTCCAGCTTCTTCCCGCTGCTGGTGCTGATCCTGGCGGTGCTGGGCTCCATCGTCTTCGGCCTTGCCACGCCCACCGAGGCGGCGGCGGTCGGCGCCCTGGGCGGCTTCCTGCTGGCGGCGGCCTACAAGCAGCTGACGTTCAATGTGGTCAAGGAAAGCGTATTCCTGACCGCCAAGACCAGCGCGATGGTGTGCTGGCTCTTCGTCGGCTCGGCGATCTTCTCGGCCGCCTTCGCGCTGCTGGGCGGGCAGGAGCTGGTCGAGCGTTGGGTGCTGAGCATGAACCTGACCAAGACCGAGTTCCTGATCCTCAGCCAGGTCATCATCTTCATCCTCGGCTGGCCGCTGGAATGGACCGAGATCATCGTGATCTTCATGCCCATCTTCATCCCGCTGCTGGACAACTTCGGTGTCGATCCGCTGTTCTTCGGCCTGCTGGTGGCGCTGAACCTGCAGACCGCCTTCCTGAGCCCGCCGGTGGCGATGAGCGCCTTCTACCTGAAGGGCGTGGCGCCCAAGCATGTGACGCTGAACCAGATCTTCGCTGGCATGCTGCCCTTTATGGGCATACAGCTGGTCGCCATCGTGCTGCTCTATGTGTTCCCGCAGATCGGCATGTGGCTGCCGCAGCTGCTGTACGGACGCTGATCCGGCCGCCTAGCGCGCCGGGCCGCTGGCCCGGTTGCGGCCCGCCGCCTTGGCCCGGTAGAGCGCGGCGTCCGCCGCCTGCAGCAGGGCCTCGGCGCTTGGCGCTTCCGGGCTCAGCGGGGCGGCGCCCAGGCTCAGTGTGACGCGCAGCTCCGCGGCCAGCGTCTGCCAGTCATGGGCGGCGACGCTGCGGCACAGCTTCTCGCTGAGGGCGATGGCGCCGGCCAGCTCGGTGTCGGGCAGCAGCAGCACGAACTCGTCGCCGCCCAGCCGGGCCAGCAGATCGGGCTGGCGCAGCGGCGCGCGCAGCAGCTGCGCCACCTGGCGCAGCACCGCATCGCCGACGCCATGCGAATGGCCGTCGTTGATCTGCTTGAAGTGGTCGACATCGATCAGCACCAGGGCCAGCGGGCTGCGATGGCGCCGGGCGCGTTCCAGCTCCAGGGCCAGGCGCTGCTCGAAGGCGCGCCGGTTGGCCACCAGGGTCAACGCATCCTCGAAGCTGTGGCGCTCCAGCTCGGCCATCAGCGCGCCACGCTGGTGGTCGGCCTCGACCAGGCGTGCATTCAGCGCCGCCAGCGTGCCCTCGCGCTCGCGAGCCTGGGCCAGCTCGGCCTCGCTGCGCTCCAGCTGCAGCCGGGCCTCCAGCACATGCAGCCTGGCTTCGGCGGCCTGCGAGCGATGCTCGCGGTCGATCGCGTGATAGCGCTTGAAAGCGGCCAGGGCCTCGGCCGCCTGGCCCTGGGCCTCCAGCGCCTCGCTCAGATGCAGCAGGGTCAGCGCATGCTGCTCGGCCAGGCCGAGCGCGGCGAACAGGGCATCGGCGGCGCCGAGCGCGTCCAGCGCGGCCGGCAGATCGCCGCTGCGCAACGCCAGCTCGCCCAGGGCCGCCAGCGTCACCGCCTCCATGCGCCGGCCCGGCAGCGCGCGCGCCTGGCGCAGCTGCTCCTGCAGATGGCTGCGGGCGCGCTCCCATTGGCCCTGGGCGCGCAGCGCGGCGCCCAGCGTGTCCTGGCAGATCACGCTGAACTCGGCATCACCGGCCTGGCGGGCCAGCGGCAGCGCGCGTGCCAGCAGGTCCTCGGCCGCCGCGAAATGCGCATGGGCCTGAGCCGCGCTGTCCGGCTGATCCGCCAGCCGCTTGCCCCAGCAGATGCGGGCATAGGCCATATTGTTCAGCAGCGAGGCCACATGGTAGTGATCGCCCAGCGCCTCGTAGATGGGCAGGGCCTGCTGGCCCAGGCGCAGCGCGCGGGCGTCGTCGCCCATCTGGTTGGCGACGATGGCGGTATTCATCAGCGCATCGGCCTCGCCGGCCCCATCGCCAGCGGCCTGGCTGAGGCTGCGGGCCAGCTCGAACTGCTGCAGGGCCTCGTCCTGCTGGCCCAGCAGGCACAGGCTGATACCCAGATTGGACAGCGCCCGCGAGCGTGCCAGTGCCTGGGCATCGGCGTCCGCCAGGGCCGCAAAGGTCCGCACGGCGCGCCTTCCGGCGCTCGCCGCGCCCGCATAGTCGGCCAGCTGGCGCAGGCACACGCCCTGCAGCGACAGGGCCTCGGCCAGCTCGAGCCGGGCGTCGGCCAGAGGTTCCAGCAGCGCGACGGCCTCGGCCGTCAGTGCGGCAGCCGGCGCGGGCTGCTGGCGGCGCAGCGACTGGGCCTGCGCCAGGCAGTCGCGGGCGCGCTGCAGCGCGGCCAGGGCCGGGTCGGCTTCAGACTCAGGGGAGGGAATGCAGGCATCAGGGGACACAGCGGGCCGCTTCTTGCATGGATAGGCCCGATTGTGTCCGCTGGCGCCGCCCGCATCGGCGGCGACGCTGTCGCCGCGGCCGCAGCGCGAACTCAGGCGCCGCGCGTGCCCAGCCGGAAGGCCTCCACCAGGCCGGCCAGCTGGGTGGCCTGCTGCTGCATGCTGGCGGCGGCCGCGGCGCTTTCCTCCACCAGGGCGGAGTTCTGCTGGGTCATATGGTCCAGCTGGGCCACCGCCTGGTTCACCTGGCCTATGCTCAGGCTCTGCTCGCGGCTGCTGGCGCTGACCTCGCCCAGCACATCGGCCACCCGGCGCACGCTGCCCACCACCTCGCTCATCGTGCTGCCGGCACGGTTGACCAGGGAGGAACCGGCCTCGACCTCGCTGACGCTGGCGCCGATCAGGCCCTTGATCTCCTTGGCCGCCTCGGCGCTGCGCTGGGCCAGCGTGCGCACCTCGGAGGCCACCACCGCGAAGCCGCGGCCCTGCTCGCCGGCCCGCGCCGCTTCCACCGCCGCATTCAGCGCCAGGATATTGGTCTGGAAGGCGATGCCGTCGATCACGCCGATGATGTCGCCGATGCGGCTCGAGCTGCTCTGGATGCGACCCATGCTGGCGACCACCTGGCCCACCACATCGCCACCGCTTTGCGCCACCTGGGCGGCGTTGAGCGCCAGCTGGTTGGCGGTGGCGGCCGAATCGGAGGACTGGTGCACCGTGGCGGTCAGCTGCTCCATCGTCGAGGCGGTCTCTTGCAGGCTGCTGGCGGTCTCCTCGGTGCGTTGGCTGAGGTCGGCATTGCCGTCGGCGATCTCGGTGGCCGCGGTCTTGATGTTCTCGGCGCTGTCGCGCACCGCCTGCACGATGCCGCGCAGCGACACCACCATGGTGTTGAGGCCGCGCTGCAGATCGCCGATCTCGTCGCTGCGCGCGCCGGCGTCGATCTGCACCGACAGATCGCCGTTGCCGATGCGCTCGGTGGCAGCCAGCGCGGTGCGCAGCGGCGGCACGATGGCCCGCACCATCAGCCAGGTCGAGATCAGCAGCAGCAGCACCACCGCGCTCAGCACGCTGGCGGTGATGCTGATGTCGATGCTGCGCGCGCGCTGGGCGGCGGCGGCCTGGTCGACCGCACGCTGGTACTGCAGGTCGACAAAGGCCTTCTGTGCGTCCAGATAGGCATTGAGCTCGCTGCGCACCTTGGCGATGCCGGCCTCGTCGCGGCTCTTGGCGGCCTCGTTGCGGGTCGCGATATAGACGCCGCGCGCCTTCGCGATCGCGGCCAGGCTGGCCTTCTCGGCCTCGGTATCGGCGCTGGCGTCGATCTTCTTCTGCAGCGTGGAGATCGCGGCCGAGGTGGCGTCCATCTCGGGCTTGAGCAGCCCGCCCAGCGCGGGGTCCGGGCTCATCAGGCCGGCCATGGTGCGGGCCGCGTTGGCCTGGGTCAGGCCGGCCCAGCGCAGCGCCATCTCCAGCTTGTCGCGCTGGGCGGTCTGGGCCTGCTGCTCGGCCGCCAGCTCCTGCGAGGTGCGCCAGCTGCTGATCACGGTGACCGCGACCAGCAGCACCGCGGTCACCAGGGTGGGCAGCCAGAGGCGAAAGGAAATGCCGGTCTTGTTGCCTGTCTTGTTCATCTGCGCGCTCCTGCGTTCAATGCACCAACGATGTGCCTTCGATTGAATGCCGGGGCGGGCGCCCTGTCAATGCGGGGCGGCCAGACCTCGCACGCCTGTCGCCTGCGTCGGGGTCAGGTCTTGAGCCGGGCAAAACAAAAGCCCGCAGGCCATGGGCGCTGCGGGCTCGGGGGCTGCCGGCTTCAGGCCAGCTGCTGCCACTGCTGCATCAACGCGTCCCACTTGGCGCGGGCCGCCTTGACATGGCGCTCCTTGACATGGCCGTAGCCGCGGATCTCCTCGGGGACGCGGGCGATCTCGGTCGCCAGGCTCAGGCGCTCGCTGGTCAGGCCCTTGGCCAGCAGGGTCTCGATGCTGGCGCGGTAGTCGACGATCAGCTGGCGCTCCATCCGGCGCTCCTCGGTGCGGCCGAAGATGTCGAAGGCACCGCCGCGCAGGCCCTTGAGCTTGGCCAGCAGGCCAAAGGCGGGGCGCACCCAGCTGCCGAAGGGGCGCTTGACCAGCTCGCCCTTGTCGTTCTTCTTGGCCAGCAGCGGCGGCGCCAGGTGGTGGACGATCTTGTAGTCGCCCTCGAACTGCGCCGCCAGTTTTTGCACGAACTTGGGGTCGGTGTGCAGACGGGCGACCTCGTACTCGTCCTTGTAGGCCATCAGCTTGAACAGATAGCGGGCGACGGCCTCGCTGAGGCGGGTCGAGTTCAGCGGGCTTTCGGCGGCGCGCACCTGCTCGACAAAGGCCCGGTAGCGCTGCGCATAGGCGGCGTCCTGGTAGTCGCTCAGGAACTCGACGCGCTTGGCCACCAGCTCGTCCACGCTCTGGCGCTTGACGATCTGGATCACCTGCTGGGTGGCGAACAGGGCCTGCACCGCGGCCAGATCATGGGCGCAGCGGCGGCCCCATTCGAAGGCGGCCTTGTTGTTGTCGATCTGCACGCCGTTGAGCTCGATGGCGCGCATCAGCGCGGCATAGCTCAGCGGCACACGGCCCTTCTGCCAGGCGTAGCCCAGCATCAGCGGGTTGGTGTAGAGCGAGTCGCCGACCAGCTTCACCGCCACCTCCTCGGCATCGAACATGCCCAGGTTCTGAGTCCCGACGGCCTTGGCCACCGCGGCCTCGCAGGCGGCGCCGGGGAAGCTCCAGTTGGCGTCGTTGACCAGGCTGGCGGTCGGCGAGCCGTGGGTGTTCAGTGCCACATAGCTGCGGCCCTCGCGCATCACCGCCAGCGTGCTCTTGTTGGCCGCCACGATGGAGTCGCAGGCGATCACCAGCTGGGCCTCGGCGGTGCCGACCTTGGTGCAGTGGATGTCCTCGGCCCGGTTGGCGATCTGGATATGGCTCCAGGTGGCGCCGCCCTTCTGGGCCAGGCCGGCGGCGTCCTGGGTGATCACGCCCTTGCCTTCCAGGTGGGCGGCCATGCCCAGCAGCTGGCCGATGGTGATCACGCCGGTGCCGCCCACGCCGGCCACCACGATGCCCCAGGCCTTGTCGGCATTGGGGATCTGCGGCTGGGGCAGCACGGGCAGGCTGGCGTCGAAGGGGCTGGCTTTCTTGTCCTTCTTGGGCTTCTTCAGCTCGCCGCCCTCGATGGTGACGAAGCTGGGGCAGAAGCCCTTGACGCAGCTGAAGTCCTTGTTGCAGCTGTTCTGGTTGATCTGGCGCTTGCGGCCGAACTCGGTCTCCAGCGGCTCCACCGACAGGCAGTTGCTCTGGATCGAGCAGTCGCCGCAGCCCTCGCAGACCAGCTCGTTGATCACCGTGCGCTTGGCCGGATCGACCAGCTTGCCGCGCTTGCGGCGGCGGCGCTTCTCGGTGGCGCAGGTCTGGTCGTAGATGATGACGCTGACGCCGGCGATCTCGCGGAACTGGCGCTGGATCGCATCCAACTCGTCGCGGTGGTGCACGGTGACGCCGGCGGCCAGCGCCCGGCCGCTGTACTTCTCGGGCTCGTCGGTGACGATCACCAGCTTGGCCACGCCCTCCGAGATCAGGCTGTTCATGATCTGGGTGACGCTATGGCCCTCGGGGCGTTCGCCCACCTGCTGGCCGCCGGTCATCGCGACCGCGTCGTTGTACAGCAGCTTGTAGGTGATGTTGACGCCGGCGGCGATGCTCTGGCGTATCGCCAGGATGCCGCTATGGAAGTAGGTGCCGTCGCCCAGGTTGGAGAAGATGTGCTTCTCGTCGGTGAACGGCGCCTGGCCCACCCAGGGCACGCCCTCGCCACCCATCTGGGTGAAGGTGGCGGTGCTGCGGCCGGGCATCCAGGTCACCATGTAATGGCAGCCGATGCCGCCCACCGCGCGCGAACCCTCGGGCACGCGGGTGCTGGTGTTGTGCGGGCAGCCCGAGCAGAACCAGGGCGTGCGATCGGCGCCGCCGGCGGTCTTCTCCTCGCTCTTCAGCGAGGCTTCCTTGGCGTCGATCAGGGCCACGCGGGCCTCCAGGCGGGCCGCCACATCGGCGTCCACGCCCAGCTTCTTCAGGCGCTTGGCGATGGCGCGGGCGATGATGGCGGGCGTCAGATCGGCCTGCGGGCGCAGCAGCCAGTTGCTGCTGGGATTGGGCAGGCCCCACTCGCCGCCGCTGCCTTCGGCGGCCTGGCCGTCGTCGTTGAACTTGCCCAGCACATGGGGCCGCACATCGGGGCGCCAGTTGTAGAGCTGTTCCTTGATCTGGTACTCGATGACCTGGCGCTTCTCCTCGATGACCAGGATCTCCTGCAGGCCGGCCGCGAAGTCGCGGGTGATCTCGGCCTCCAGCGGCCAGACCACATTCACCTTGTGCAGGCGGATGCCGAGGCGGCGGCAGGTGTCGTCGTCCAGACCCAGGTCGTGCAGGGCCTGGCGGGTGTCGTTCCAGGCCTTGCCCGAGGCGATCAGGCCCAGGCGGTCCTGCGGCGTCGCGATGACGTTGTAGTTGAGCTTGTTGGCACGCACATAGGCCAGCGCGGCGTACCACTTGTAGTCCATCATCCGCGCTTCCTGCTCCAGCGGCGGATCGGGCCAGCGGATGTGCAGGCCGCCCGCCGGCATCTGGAAGTCCTCGGGGGTGATGATCTGGACCCGGTCCGGATCGACGCTGATGCTGGCCGAGGATTCGACGATCTCCTGGATGGTCTTCATGCCCGACCACAGGCCCGAGAAGCGGCTCATCGCGAAGGCATGCAGGCCCATGTCCAGGATGTCCTGCACGCTGGACGGGAAGAACACCGGGAAACCCACCGCCTTGAACACATGGTCGCTCTGGTGCGCGGCGGTGCTGCTCTTGGCGATATGGTCGTCGCCGGCCACCGCGATCACGCCGCCATGCTTGGACGTGCCAGCCATATTGGCGTGCTTGAACACATCGATGCAGCGGTCCACGCCCGGGCCCTTGCCATACCAGAGGCCGAACACGCCGTCGAAGCGCGCCTTCTCGGGGAACAGGGCCAGCTGCTGCGTGCCCCAGACCGCGGTGGCGCCCAGCTCCTCGTTGACGCCGGGCTGGAACACGATGTTCTGCCTGGCCAGATGCTTTTTGGCGGCCATCAGCGCCTGGTCATAGCCGCCCAGCGGCGAGCCGCGGTAGCCGGAAACGAAGCCGGCGGTATTGAGCCCGGCCAGCGCGTCGCGGGTGCGTTGCAGCATCGGCAGGCGCACCAGGGCCTGCACCCCGCTCATGAAGGCGCGACCCTGGTCGAGCGCGTATTTGTCGTCCAGCGAGACCTTCTCGAGGGCGCGCAGAATATGTTCGGGCAGCGGGGCGTTCATCGTCAGGGGGCTCCAGGATGGCGTGCTTGTGGCGGCTCGGGTCGAGCGATGGCTGAGGGCGCTGGCGCCACGGCTTGTGGCCTGGCGCCGGCCCGGGGTTCTGGCCTTGTGGCCCTTGCCGGCTTTTCGGCCGGCCTGCGAGTGTAGGGAATTGGCCGCGAGCGGTGCTTTCTATCTCTCGCGGTATCCCGGCGCTCAGAGCAATAATCTTGCGCTGAAAACCGATGGAGTGGCGATTGGCTTCCAAAAATCCTGAGTCAGGGAATACCACGAGAAGGCTGAACGCCTCGCTGGCGGCGCGCTCGCGCCCCGCGGCGGTCGAGGCCGACGAACCCCAGGGCGACGCGCTCGACCGCTATCACATCGCCATCCTGGCCGAGCTGCAGCGCGAGGCCCGGCTCTCCAATGCCGAGCTGGCGGCCCGCATCGGCCTGTCGGCGGCGCCCACCTGGCGGCGGGTGCGCTGGCTGGAGGAGCAGGGCTATATCACCGGCTATCGCGCCGAGATCGACCGCCGCAAGGTCGGGCTGGGCGTGCTGGCCTTTGTGCGCCTGGATGCCGACCGCAACAATGGCGCCGACACCCGCCAGCTGGAGGAGGCGATACGGCGCCTGCCCGAGGTGATCGCCTGTCACTACATCTCGGGCGCCGGCACCTTCGAGCTGCAGGTGCTGGCCACCGATCTGGATGCCTTCTCGCGCTTCTCGATCGACACCCTGCTGAACCTGCCGAATGTGAAGGACATCCACACCAGCTTCTCGCTGGGCGAGGTCAAGGCCGGCGGCGTGATGCCGCTGAACCATCTGAAGGCGGGCGCCTGAGGCGGCGCCGGCCGACCTGCTAATCTGCGCGGCCAAAGCCGCCGGAACGATCCGGGTCGAAAGCGACTGAACAGCAAAGCGCACGATGCAGGCCTGCTAGCGGAGTAGGCACTACCGGCAGGGAGGAGTCTCTGAAACACCATGCCCAGCGCCGCAGCCCTGCCTCTGCGTCATCTGCTGCTTGCTCTCGCGGTCGTCGCGATCTGGGGCAGCAATTTCGTCGTGATACGCCACGGCCTCGATGCCTTTCCGCCGCTGCTGTTCGCGGCGCTGCGCTTCAGCTTCGCGCTGCTGCCGGCGGCCCTGCTGCTGCCGCGGCCGGCCGTGCCCTGGGGCAATCTGGCGGCCTACGGGCTGCTGGTGGGCTTCGGCCAGTTCGGCCTGCTCTATCTGGCGATGCGCGACCAGATCACGCCGGGTCTGGCCTCGCTGGTGATACAGACCCAGGTCTTCTTCACGCTGCTGCTGGCGGTGTGGCTGGCGCGCGAGAAGGTGCAGGCCTACCAATGGCTGGGCCTGGCGCTGTCCGCGGCGGGCATCGCGCTGATCGCCGCCCATACCGACGGCACGACCACCGTGCTGGGCCTGGGCATGGTGCTGCTGGCCGCCCTCAGCTGGGCCGGCGGCAATATCGTCGGCAAGCGCGCCGGCCGGGTCAATATGCTGGCCTATGTGGTCTGGAGCAGCCTGTTCGCGATACCGCCGCTGCTGCTGCTCTTGCTGCTGATCGAGGGGCCAGGTCTTGCCTGGCAGGCCCTCAGCCATGCCTCCGGCGGGGCCTGGCTGGCGCTGCTGTGGCAGGCCTGGGGCAATACCCTGTTCGGCTACGGCGTGTGGAGCTGGCTGCTGGCCCGTCACGCGGCGGCGCAGATCGTGCCCATGGCTCTGCTGGTGCCGGTCTTCGGCATGAGCAGCGCGGCCCTGCTGCTGGCCGAGCCGCTGCCGGGCTGGAAGCTGGGCGCCGCGGCCCTGGTGCTCAGCGGCCTGGCGCTGAACCTGCTGTGGCCGCTGCGACCCTGGGCCCGCAGCGACGCCCAGAGAAGAACGGCCTGAAGGGAGAGTCTCAGATGGACATTGCCCAACGCGTTGCCCAGCTGCCCGAGGCGCAGCTGCGCCAGGTGCTGACACGCTTGCTGAGCGGCTACACCAGCCCGGCCTTCGGCGTGCTGCCCAAGCTGGAGCAGGAGCTGGCCATGCTGGAGGCCCTGCAGGCCCTGGGCCTGATCAGCGCCGAGCCCGGTCTTTACGAACTCGTCAGCCAGCTGCGGGTCACCCGGGCCAAGGCCCGCAACCTGCTCTATGCGCTGGAGCTGCGCCGCGCCAGCCCCGAGCGCCTGGACGGTCAGCTGCGGGCCCTGCTGCGCGCGCCGCTGCTGCTCAAGCAGGGCGAGCTCTTCGCGCTGGAGATCGAGAGCCCGCTGCTGATCGACCATCTGAAGGCGCGCCTGCAGCAGCTGGGCCATGCCAGCGACGGCGCCTTCTCGTCCAGCCTGGTGAGCCTGAAGCTGGAGGCCCTGGTGGCGCTGATCGCGTCCTGCCTCGGCGCCGAGGAGCAGGAGCGGCTGCGCCGTGCCCTGGTCAAGGCCGGTGCGCCCGACACCTCGTTTGCCGGCATCGTCGCCGCGGCGCTGAAGAAGCTGGCCGGCAAGCTGGCCGACAAGGCCGGCGAGGCCGCGCTGGGCCAGCTCAGCGACTATCTGGGGCCGCTGCTCGATGCCTCGGCCCAGGCCGCGGGCCGGCAGCTGGGTGCTTTGTTCAAGCCGGCAGCGGGGCCCTGACAGGTGCATGATGCGGGCATGAAGAAGCAACCGCCGCGCCGCTCCCTGCTGGCCCTGTCTGCGCTGGTCCTGCTGGTCCCGTTGGTCCTGCCGCTCCCGGCCCAGGCCGCCGACAAGCCACTGCCCGCCCGCAATCTCTGGGTGGAGCTGCGCTGGGTCGAGGGCCGGGTCAGCGCGGCGGCGGTGGCCGGTGTGCGCGATGGCGCCCTGGTGCTGGGCACCGATGGCGCGGTCTCGCCGCGCGGCCAGATCCTGCTGGGCACCCAGGGCCAGCAGACCCGCGAGCAGCGCCTGGACCGGCTGCTGGTGCTCAATGGCCGCAGCGCCCGCATCCGGCTGGAGGAGCAGCGGCCCCTGCAGTGGCTGGACTACCAGCTGCGCATGGGCCCGGACGGCCAGGGGCCGGCGCGCATCGACCTGCAGCCGCGCGAGCTGTGGCAGTCCATCGCCAGCGGCTTCAGCCTGACGCCGCGCTGGCCCGGGGGCGGCGCCCAGGTCGAGGTGGAGCTGCATATCGAGTCGCCGCAGCCGGCGACCGGCAGCGCCAGCCCGGCCGCCGCCCCGGCCGCCCAGCAGCAGCTGCACAGCACGGTGGCCCTGGGCCTGGGCCAGTGGCTGACCATCGCACGCAGCGGCCAGGCCCTGCAGCGCGAGGCGGCCGGCACCCTCAGCAGCCGCTCGGCCGAGGCGCAGACCCTGCGCGAGCTGCAGCTGCGGGTGGATCTGGCGCCCTGAATGAGACGGGCGCCTGCCGGTTATTGGTATTTGATTGGCATTTGATTGGTGTTAGCCTTGCGGCCTTACACGCCGGAGGCCCCATGCCCAGACTGCCCCCAACCCTGGCCGCACTGCTTGCGGCGACGCTGCTGTTCGCTGCGCCGGCCACCTCGGCCGAACCGGCGCTGTTCGGTGCCGGCCCGCAGGCGGTGGAGCGCAGCAGCGCCAAGGTGGTGGGCGCCTATATGCCGAACTGGGAGCCCACCGCCCTGGTCGATGCGATCCAGCCCGGCAGCCTGACCCATCTCCTCTACGCCTTCCTGCGCCTGTGCGGCCCGGGGCAGCTGCCGGTGGATGCGCCCAAATGCCAGGGACGGCAGGATTTCGAGCTGGGCAGCGGGCCGGTGGACCGAAGTTTCGACGCGGCCTTTGTGCGGCTGAAGGCGCGCCAGCCGCATCTGAAGGTGCTGGCCTCGGTGGGCGGCTGGGGCGGCTCCGACCCCTTCTTCCATCTGGCCAAGGAGCCGGCGCGGCGCGCGGTCTTCATCGCCTCGGCGCAGCGCTTTCTGCGCGAGCATCCCGGCTTCGACGGCCTCGACATCGACTGGGAGCATCCGGGCAGCAATGGCGCGGCCAACGGCGTGCCGCTGGGCAGCCCGGCCGACGGCCAAGCCTATGCCGACCTGATGATCGAGCTGCGGGCCGGCTTGAATGTGCTGAGCGCCGAGACCGGCCGGCCCTATCTGCTGACGACCGCGGTCAACAGCAGCAGCGCCATCGTCGAGCGCATCAACTTCAGGCAGGCCGAGCCGGCGCTGGATCTGGTGTTCATGATGAGCTACGACTTCTACGGCGGCTGGTCCGAGCGCGTGGGCCACCACACGACGCTGCGCAGCAGCGCGCCCGGGGCCGACGACAGCCTGGAACGCTCGGTGCGCAATCTGCAGCAGGCCGGCGTGCCGCCGTCCAAGCTGGTGGCGGGCGTGGCCATGTATGGCCGCGGCTTTGCCGGCGTGGCAAGACCTGTCACCGGCGCGGCCAAGAGCGGCCCCTATCCCGGCGCCGACGGCTCGCTGAGCTACCGCGAGATCGCCGCGCGCTATCTGGGCCCACGGGGCCGGGGGCTGCGCGGCTTCCAGCCGCGCTTCGATCCGCAGACCCAGGCCTGGAGCCTCTACCACCCGCGCCTGCAGCTCTTCATCGGCTATGACGATCCGCGCGCGGTGCTGGCCAAGGGTCGCTATGCGCTACAGGCCGGCCTGGCCGGCGTGTTCGCCTGGGAGCTGAGCCAGGACAATGGCGACATCCTCAATGCGATGAATGCCGGGGTCGGCAATCTGCTGGTCGCCCCCTGATCCGGCTTCTTGCGCAGGATCAAGCGGGCCAGGCACCGGCGGGTGCAGCATCGGCAGCTCAGCCCGACAAGGAGCCCGCATGAGCCAGCGCATCCTGATCATCCAGGGACATCCCGACGCCAGCCAGGCGCATTTCTGCCATCAGCTGGCCGAGGCCTATGCGGCCGGTGCCGAGGCGGCCGGCCATCTGCTGCGCCGCATCGACGTGGCGCAGCTGGACTTCCCGCTGCTGCGCAGCAAGGCCGAGTGGGAGCGGCCCGACGGCCTGCCGCCGGGCCTGGTGGCGGCGCAGGCCGATATCGCCTGGGCCCAGCATCTGCTGCTGCTGTACCCGCTCTGGCTGGGCGATATGCCGGCGCTGCTGAAGGGCTTTCTGGAGCAGGTGGCGCGGCCGGGCTTCGCCTTCCACAGCGAGGGCAACAATATGCTGGCGCGCAAGGGCCTGAAGGGCCGCTCGGCCCGGGTGGTCGTGACCATGGGCATGCCGGCCGCGCTCTACCGCCATTACTTCCGGGCCCACAGCCTCAAGTCGCTGGAGCGCAACATCCTCGGCTTTGTCGGCATCGCGCCGATACACAGCAGCCTGATCGGCAGTGTCGACGCGCTGGACGAGGCCGGGCGCGGCAAATGGCTGCTGGCGCTGGAGCGCCTGGGGGCTGAGGCGGCCTGACGTGGTCTGAAGCAGGCTGAGTCTGCCCGGCCATTCCCTGCGGCTATGCGGGGCCATCGTTCCGCTATCGGCTGTGCGTGCCGGCTACTGGTTTTTACCGGCTGGTCAGGGCGCGGGCGCTGGCAAGAATCGAAGGCAAAGCCGAGATGATCGCGGTGCGCGCATAAAGCCGTCTAGCAGTGGCAGCCGTCCCCGTCGCCCCGCCTTCTCCTTCGCCCCATCGTCCTGCTTCATCGTCACCCGCCGAGGATCTGCCCATGCGCCCCAGCCCCGCTCCCATCTCCCGCCGTGCGCTGCACCGCCTGCTGGCCAGCGGCCTGGCCGCCAGCCTGGCCCTGGCCTACGGCCTCGCGCCGGCCGCCACGCCCAAGGACACCCTGGTCCAGGCCTTCGCCTTCGACGACATCATTTCGATGGACCCGGGCGAATCCTTCGAGCTCTCGGCCGGCGAGATCCTCGGCAATACCTACGACCGACTGCTGCGCCTGGATGTGAATGACCCGTCCAAGGTGATCGGCGACCTGGCCAAGAGCTGGACCGTCTCGGCCGACGGCAAGACCTTCACTTTCGAGCTCAAGCCCGGCCTGAAGTTCGCGTCCGGCAATGCGCTGACCGCCGAGGACGTGGTCTGGTCGCTGCAGCGCGCGGTGCTGCTGGACAAGACGCCGGCCTTCATCCTGACCCAGTTTGGTCTGAAGAAGGACGTGGTCAAGGACCGCATCAAGCAGACCGGCCCGCTGACGCTGACCATCGAGACCGACAAGCCCTATGCGACCACGCTGGTGCTGAACTGCCTCACCGCCGATGTGGCCTCGGTGCTGGACAAGAAGCTGGTGCTGAGCAAGGAAGCCAACGGCGATATGGGCTACGCCTGGCTGAAGACCAATTACGCCGGCTCGGGCCCCTACAAGCTGCGCGAGTGGCGTGCCAACGAGATCGTTGCGCTGGAACGCAATGAGAACTACAGCCTGGGCGCCAAGGCACCGCTGGCCCGCGTGATCTACCGCCATGTGAAGGAGGCCGCGACCCAGCGCCTGCTGCTGGAGAAGGGCGATATCGACATCGCCCGCAATCTGGCGCCGCAGGACATCACGGCCCTGGCCGCCAGCAAGGACATCAAGACCACCGCCGCGCCCAAGGGCACCGTGGTCTATATGAGCTTCAATATGAAGAACCCGGCGCTGGCCAAGCCCGAGGTGCGCGAGGCGATGAAGCTGCTGGTGGACTACGACGGCATCGGCGAGACCCTGGTCAAGCACATCGGCCAGATCCATCAGAACTTCCTGCCGGTAGGCCTCTTGGGCGCCAGCACCGACAAGCCCTTCAAGTTCGATGTGGCCAAGGCCAAGGCGCTCTTGGCCAAGGCCGGTTACCCGGACGGCTTCAAGGTCACCATCGATATGCGCACCGTGCAGCCGGTGCAGGGCATTGCCGAGAGCTTCCAGCAGACCGCCAAGCGCGCCGGCATCGACATCGAGATCATCCCCGGCGACGGCAAGCAGACGCTGACCAAGTACCGCGCCCGCAGCCACGACATCTATATCGGCCAGTGGGGCGCCGACTACTGGGACCCGCACACCAATGCCGACACTTTCGCGCGCAATGCCGACAACAGCGACGGCGCGGCCGCCAAGCCGCTGTCCTGGCGCAATGCCTGGGACATCCCCGAGCTGACCAAGAAGAGCGATGCCGCCGCGCTGGAGCGTGATGCGCCCAAGCGCGCCAAGATGTACCAGGACATCCAGGCCGAGTTCCGCAAGACCAGCCCCTTCGTGATCCTGTTCCAGCAGACCGAGGTGGCCGCCTACCGCAGCAATCTCAGCGGCCTGAAGCTGGGCCCGACCTTCAGCACCAACTACATGTTCAAGGTCTCCAAGCGCTGATGACGGGATTTGCTCGGGCGCTGAAGCCCAGGGCGCGCGCCCTGGGCGGATTTCTGGTGGTCATCGCGCTGACCTATCTCGGCCTCTTGGCCGTGACCTTCTTCATCGGCCGGGTGATCCCGGTGGACCCGGTGCTGGCCGTGGTCGGCGATCGCGCGCCCGAGCATGTGATCGCCCGGGTGCGCGAGGAGATGGGCCTGAACAAGCCGCTCTGGCATCAGTTCTGGCTCTATCTGCAAAAGGTCGCCCAGGGCGATCTGGGCACCTCGGTGCTGACCTCCAACCCGGTGCTGCAGGACATCAAGCGGGTGTTCCCGGCCACCTTCGAGCTGGCCACCGTGGGCATCCTCATCGGCGCCGGTCTGGGCGTGCCGCTGGGCGTCTGGGCGGCGGTGCGGCGCGGCGGCCTGGTCGACCAGGCCGTGCGGGTGATGGCCCTGGTCGGCTACTCGGTGCCCATCTTCTGGCTGGGCCTGATGGCCCTGGTGCTGTTCTATGCCAAGCTCGACTGGGTGGCGGGGCCGGGGCGCATCGATGTGGCTTTCGAGTACAGCGTAACGCCGGTCACCGGGCTGATGCTGGTGGACACGGCGATGGCCGGCCTGGATGGGAATGGATGGGAAGCCTTTCGCAATGCGCTCTCGCACCTGATACTGCCCGGCGCGCTCTTGGGCTATTTCTCGCTGGCCTATATCAGCCGCATGACGCGCTCCTTCATGCTCAATGAGCTGAGCCAGGAGTATGTGATCGCGGCCCGCGCCAAAGGGCTCAGCGAGGCCCGCATCATCTGGCGCCATGCGCTGCGCAATGCGATGGTGCCCCTGGTCACGGTGATCGCGCTGTCCTATGCCGGCCTGCTGGAGGGCTCGGTGCTGACCGAGACCGTGTTCGCCTGGCCGGGCCTGGGCCTGTACATCACCAACTCGCTGCAGAACGCCGATATGAACGCGGTGCTGGGCGGCACCCTGGTGGTGGGCTCGATCTTCGTGGCCCTGAATCTGCTGTCTGACCTGCTGTACCGCATGCTGGACCCGAGGACACGCGTCCGATGAGTGCCGATCTGAAAAACCTGCATCAGTGGCTGATGAGCGAGCGGCCCGAATCGCGCCGCCAGGCCGCGCTGGGCCGGGCCTATGCCGGTTGGCGCACTTTTGCGCGCAACCGCCTGGCCCTGGTGGGCCTGGCCATCGTCGCGCTGCTGGTGCTGATGGCCCTGTTCGCCCCGCAGCTGGCGCCCTATGACCCCAGCGTCGGCGATCTGCGCACGACCCGGCTGCTGGAGCCTTCCAGCGCGCACTGGATGGGCACCGACGACCAGGGCCGCGACATCCTCTCGCGCATCATCCATGGCTCGCGCATCACGCTCTTTGTCGTCGTGCTGGTGGCCGTGCTGGCCGCGCCCATCGGCCTCTTGGTCGGCACGGTGGCCGGCTACCGCGGTGGGCTGATCGATGCGGTGCTGATGCGCGTCACCGACATCTTCCTGGCCTTCCCGCGCCTGATCCTGGCGCTGGCTTTTGTCGCGGCGCTAGGCCCCGGCATCGAGAACGCGGTGCTGGCCATCGCGCTGACCTCCTGGCCGCCCTATGCGCGCATGGCGCGGGCCGAGACGCTGACGATCGCCCGCGCCGACTACATCGCCGCGGTGCAGCTGGTCGGCGCCTCGCACAGCCGCATCGTGCTGCGCCACATCATGCCGCTGTGCCTGCCCTCGGTGATCGTGCGCGTCACGCTGGACATGGCCGGCATCATCCTGACCGCCGCCGGCCTGGGTTTTCTGGGCCTGGGCGCGCAGCCGCCAGCCCCAGAGTGGGGCGCGATGATCGCGGCCGGCCGGCAGTATGTGCTGGACCAATGGTGGGTGGCGGCGGGGCCGGGCCTGGCCATCTTCATCGTCAGCCTGGCCTTCAATCTGCTCGGCGATGGCCTGCGCGACACCCTCGATCCGAAGAGCAATAAGTGATGAAGAGCGACAGTAGCAACAACGCCCCGCTGCTCGAAGTCGAGGACCTGCGTGTCGCATTCCCCACCCGCGACGGCGGCCTGTTCGAGGCGGTGCGTGGCGTCAGCTTCAGCCTGGGCCGCGAGCGGCTGGGCATCGTCGGCGAATCCGGCTCCGGCAAGTCGCAGACCGGCCGTGCCATCCTGGGCCTGACCGCGCCCGAGGCCCGCATCACGGCCAAGCGCCTGGCTTTCAAGGGTCAGGACTTGCTCGGCGCCACACCGGCCCAGCGCCGCGCGCTGCGCGGCGGCAGCATCGCGATGGTGCTGCAGGACCCCAAGTACTCGCTGAACCCGGTGATGAAGATCGGCGAGCAGATCCGCGAGAGCCTGCAGGCCCATCAGCGCGGGCTGTCATCGTCCGAGGCCAGGCAGCGGGTGCTGCGGGCACTGGCCGATGTCGCGATCGATGACCCCGAGCGCGTCTACAAGCTCTACCCGCACGAGGTCTCGGGCGGCATGGGCCAGCGCGCGATGATCGCAATGATGCTGATCGCCGAGCCGCAGTTATTGATCGCCGACGAGCCGACCTCGGCGCTGGACGTGACCGTGCAGCTGCAGGTGCTGGGCATTCTCGACAAGCTGGTGCAGGACCGCGGCATGGGTCTGATCTTTGTCTCGCATGACCTGCGCCTGGTGGCCAGCTTCTGCGACCGGGTGCTGGTGATGTATGCCGGCAAGGTGGTCGAGGAGATCAAGGCCACCGAGCTGCAGGCGGCCAGACACCCCTACACGCAAGGCCTCTTGAACTGCCTGCCGCGCCTGGGCGCGTCGCGCCATCCGCTGCCGACGCTGAACCGACAAGAGGCGTGGAAGCTGTGAGCGGGGCCGACAGATTGGGCATTGAAGTACAGGGCCTGCAGGTTCGCTATGGCGAGTTCACCGCGGTGCACGAGGCGAGCTTCAGCGTGGCGCCCGGCGAGAGCTTCGGCCTGGTCGGCGAATCGGGCTCGGGCAAGTCCACCATCCTGCGCGCGATCTGCGGCCTGGCGCCGCGCACGGCCGGCACGGTCAGGCTTGTTGGTGATGCGGCACAACAGCCCGAGCCGGGCAGCAAAGCCTTCCGCCGCCGGGTGCAGATGGTGTTCCAGGACCCCTATGGCTCGCTGCATCCGCGCCAGACCATCGATCGCATCCTGGCCGAGCCGCTGGCCATCCACGGCATGGCTGTCGATGCCGAGGCACGCATCAGACGCGCACTTGACGAAGTAGGGCTGGGCCAGGGTTTTCGCTTCCGCTACCCGCACCAGCTCAGCGGCGGTCAGCGCCAGCGCATCGCCATCGCCCGCGCGCTGATCCTGCAGCCGCAGATCCTCTTGCTCGACGAACCCACCTCGGCCCTCGACGCCTCGGTGCAGGCCGAGGTTTTGAACCTGCTCGAATCCCTGCGCCGTGAGCGCGGCCTCACATTCGTGATGGTCAGCCACGACCTCGGCGTTGTCACCCATCTGTGCGAGCGCCTGCTGGTGATGCAGCAGGGGCGCATGGTCGAGCAGGTGGACGCGGTGGCGCTGGCCGAGAGCCGGGTGGAGCAGGACTACACCAAGCAGTTGATGCGGGCGGCGGTGGGGTTTAGGAGGGAGGGGTGAGGGGCGGGTGTGGGATGGATACGGTCTCGTGATTTTGGCCGCCAATCAACCGTTTGCTGCATGAAGCTGTCAGACAGCGCCGTCACTGCTGATGATGCAAAACATGGTGAGGCTAGGCTCGACCCTCACGCCCCTTGGGCCAAGATTTCGCGTAGCTTGGCCGAACTAAGCGAGTCGCAAGCTCGCATCAGTTTGTTCGGCATGAACTCTTCGCTGCCAGCATCGGCCGTCGCATAGAAGATATCTACACCGTCTGGAAGACGATGGCCGTCGTAGAAGGGCTCAGTTCGATCCTGCCAGGCCTTCAGCTTGCCGAATTCCGTGTCCGTAATGATGGCAAGCCGACCCTCCAACAACTTTGGGTGGTTCTTCACCAAAAAACCCAGCATCGACCAAATTCCATGCAGTTCGGGGTTGCCTAGCGGCGGATCGTGGGCCACAACCTGAATTTCGAAATCCGAAGTGACATGGGCCATCAGTTCGGTCAGCTTCTTCGATGTGACCGTAAGTGCTGTGGTGACAGAGACCCTGCGCCCACTGCCGGTGACGCTTGTGTTCGTGTCCACGCAAAAGACACGGTCGTAGCTGCCAAGTACCCTCTCAATACTCAAGGATGGGTGCCCAGCACCTTGAAAGTAGGCATTGATGAGCTTCTCTTTGTCTTTGCGCTTGTAGTACGTACTGAGCCTTGACCGGCTGGGGACGAGCATCTGTGGAGATAGAACGAGTGGCGAGTGAACCCGACCAATCAGGAACACCTCTGCAGTAGTCAGATTTACATGCAACTCGTGGGCCACCACTAGCTGCTCGAAATCCATTTCCAGACGTGTGAAGCGTACCTGCCGCTTTTGGTTCGGCTGGGCCCTTATGGACTTGACCGAGAACCCGTGGATGTCGAGTAGCTGGCTATTCGTACCGCCAAGCTCCACGCTAACGCTCATCGCTGGAGTGAGGTTCGCGGGAAATCTGTGCACAAGACTCTTGTCACCAGGTCGAAGAAGCGGTCGCAGCATCATCACGATGGAAGAGTCTTGTTTCATGTCAATGTGGCTATGGCTGCCAAGTGCCGCCGCGCATTGAGAGGGATGGCCGATGAAGTTCGATAGGAGACAGGGCCAGGCCTTGAATCTGAAGAGGCCCAATCTATAGCTCGACTCACAACTTCGAGAAGGGGCGATGTTGGAGGGACCGACCACTGAGGCCGCACCGCTTCCGTTGTTCAGCGTTGGGCATCGCGAACGAATCAGCCGCTTCCGTCAGCTACGCCAACTGCAGCACCAACCTCTTCCCACAAGCGCTAGCGTACTTTCGCAGCGTAGCCAGCGATGGCGAGTGCTTCCCGGTTGCCAGTGAGCGTTCCAGACGAGCCACCGCAGGCGGCTGGGTGCCCATGCGCTCGGCGACCTGGGCCTGGGTGAGGCCGGCTTCTTGGCGGGCTTTGAGCAACTGATCCAGCAGCGCACCTTCTTCCCGTTCCAGGCGTTCAACTTCAGTGCGCACGGCAGGTCGGCGCATCAGCTTGGCAATGACTTGTTCATGAGTGGCCATGTTTCTTCACCTCTTTCATCCGTTTGCGGGCGATCTCAATTTCGCGTGCTGGCGTCTTCTGGGTCTTTTTCACAAATGAGTGCAGCATCACGACCCTGCGGCCGACCAATGCGCAGAAGAAGACTCGGGCAATTCCTTCTTGGCCTTTCAGGCGCAGCTCAAAAAGCCCTTCACCGAACGCATCCGTATGCGGAGGCCCAAGACCGGGACCCACGGCGGCGATGCGCCGCGTCAGCACGATGTATCGCGCAGCCAGCGTATCGGGCAGCGCGAGGATCTCCTCGGCCACCGCATCGCTGTAGTACTCGATCGTGTAGTCCACGGCGGCAGTGTAACAAAAATGTTATTAATTGCTGTATCGAAGCGAACTCGTGATGGTCGTGGTGCAGGGGGTGTTTCAACGCTTAAAGGATGTGAAGGCTGTCGACCCCCGCCCACCCCATCCGTCGAGTCTCCATGGCACCATCGCCACCAACGGAGACATCCCCATGCCCCTGCAGCTCTACTACCACCCCTTCTCGTCCTACTGCCAGAAGGTGCTGATCGCGTTCTACGAGAACGCGATTCCGTTTGAGCCGCAGCTGCTGGCGGGGCCGGACTGTGCCGCGACGAAGGCGCTGGCCGAGTTGTGGCCGATCAAGCGCTTTCCGCTGCTGGTCGATGAGGAGCGCGGCGCCACCATCATGGAGGCGAGCTGCATCATCGAATACCTGGGCCTGCACCGGCCGGGCCCGGTGCGTCTGCTGCCCGAGGATGCGCAGGCGGCGCTGGAGGTGCGGATGCTGGACCGCTTCTTCGACAACTATGTCTCGACCCCGCAGCAGAAGATCGTCTTCAACGCCTTGCGGCCGCCCGAGCAGCGCGACGCCTACGGTGTGAGCGAGGCGCGGGCGATGCTGGACACCGCCTATGCCTGGCTCGATGCGCGCATGGCCGCCTCCGGGCGCGAGTGGGCGGTGGGCCGGCAGTTCAGCCTGGCCGACTGCGCCGCCGCGCCTTTTCTGTTCTATGCCGACTGGACCCACCCCATCAGCGACGCGCATCCACATCTGCTGGCCTACCGCCGCCGCCTGCTGGCGCGGCCCTCGTTCGCCCGCGCCGTCGACGAGGCCCGGCCTTATCGCCACTACTTCCCGCTGGGCGCGCCCGAGCGCGACTGAGACCGAGGCAAAGGGAAGAAAGAAGAGAAGAGGAGAGGAGAAAAAGAGCCATGACCCTCATCAGCGCCTCCTGCAACTGCGGGGCCGTAGGCTTCGCGTTCGAGGGCCGCGCGCAAGGCGTGTTCCTCTGTCACTGCTCGATCTGCCGGCGCGCGACCGGCGCGAACGGCATCGCCGTCGTCCTCGTTCCGAACGAGCATTTCCGATGGACGCAGGGCGAAGCGCAGATCGCCCAATGGACCAAGCCGGGTTCGCAGTGGGAAACCTGGTTCTGCAAGACCTGCGGTTCGCGCCTGCCCGGCCGCAACGACCCCCAGCGCATGTTCATACCCGCCGGGCTCCTGCCCGGGAGCGGGCTGGGCCTGCAGGTTCGGGCGCATATCTGGGTGGGGTCCAAGGCCGAGTGGGACGAGCCGGGCGATCAGGCGCCGCAGTACGAGCAAGCCTACGGCGGCGCTCTGCGGTCCGGTGGCTGAGCACATTCAGTCGTCCAGCACGATCCAGCGCTCATGCCGCCCGCTCGCCAGCTCGGCGTCTACCGCGGCGGCGACGCGGCTGATCGCCTCCTGGCAGGCGCGGCGGCTGGCGGCATCGTGGCCCATGGGGTAGACCACCACCCGGCCGTCGTACAGCTCGTCGACCGGCGAGCCGCCATAGGCCGCCAGGCCCAGCAGGCAGGCGCCCAGGCGCACCGTGCGGGGGCTCGCATCCGCCGCGGCATCCGTGGTAGGCGCCACCAGGCTGGCGCCCGGCAAGGCGGCCAGCACGATGCGCTGCAACTCGTCCACGAAGCCGGGCCGCACCCGTTCGACCCGGTAGGACAGCTCGCCGGCCGAGCCGGCGGCCGCCTCGAGCCGGCCGCGCCAGGGCCGGCGCGGGGCCCCCGGGCGCGGCTGCAGCTGCTCGCGGCCGCTGGCGTCGCGCTGCCACAGGAAGTAATGCGCGATCCAGGCGGCGTCGAGATCGGCCAGATCGGCAAAAGGCATCTGCCGCCGGTCCACCCGCAGCTCGCGGGCGCTGCCGGCGGCGATGTCCACCACCAGCAGGCCATGCACCTGGCCACGGCCACGGGCATAGTCGATCTGCGAGCCCGCCAGCACATAGTGGCCGGCGCCGGGCGAGAAGGCACGCGCCTCGTCGCCCTCGCGCGACAGGCTGGTCAGCGGCTGGCCCGGCTGCATCGGCACCCAGGGCTCCACCTTGTGCAGTTCGAGGCGCTGCACATCCAGCACCCGCCGCGAGCCCAGGCGCAGCCAGCGTCCGCCCTGCAGCAGGCTGCCGCTGGCCAGCTCGGACTTCTCTATGCCCCAGCGCATCGAGGGCCCGGGCTGGCGGCCGGCCGCGCTGTCCAGCCACTGCGCTTCGGCCAGGGTGTTGCTGGCGCTGCCCACCCGCTGCAGCTGCAGCTGCCCCTGGTGCTCGCTGACCAGGGTGAAGTCATTGCCCCGCACCAGCAGCAGGGCCGGCCGCGGCGCATCGGCCAGGCGCAGCACGCGCCAGAAGCGCCGGCCCAGCCCCGGCACCTCGACCTCGCGGCCGCGCCAGCGCAGCAGGAAGTCGCTGACCTCGCGCTTGGCAAAGGGGCTGCCGCCGATATTGGGGAAGGTGCCGGTCGAGATGCGCCGCGTCAGCGCGACGATCTCGAAGGGGCCGTGCTGCAGCGTGGTGCCGGCGGGCGCCGCAGCGGCTGCGCTGCCCAGCAGTCCGGCGCTGAGCCAGGCGAGGAAGGGGCGGGCAGGGGCCTGGAGCCAGGCCTTGAGGGTGGGGCGGGTGCTGGGCATGGGCGGGGCGGCGGGCGATCCGGTTGAGCAGACAACAAAGGGCGGCGCAGCCAGAGGCGGCGCTGGCTCGCACTGTGCCGCTGCGGGCCTGCGGCCGTCATAGGCAGACGGTTAGCTTGCGGTTCGGATGTCGCCGTGCCCCTGCGCCTCGCCCTGCACCTCGCCCAGCGCCACACGCAGCGCCATCGCCTCGTCATCGATGATCAGCCCCGGCGCCGCTGCGCCCCCCTGGCATTGCTGCGCAAAAGCCGCCCGCAGCTTGCCGAACACCGGGCCGCGGCCCTCGCCGCGCCTGGCCACCAGCGCATCGGCCCAGGCCTGCAGCGCCGCGGCATCGTCCAGCCGGCCCTGGTGCAGGGGCACCCAGGCCAGCGCATCGGCCAGCCACCACAGCATGCCCTCGCCCTGCAGCAGCCGCACCGCCTCGCGCAGGCGCAGCAAGGTGTCGGGTGAGGCGTCGCGGCGCGCGCGCAGCACGGCGGCCTGGGCGGCGATGGTGGTGAAGGCGCGCAGCCGGCCGCGGCTGCGCATCTCGTCCACCGCCCGGTCCAGCACCGCGCAGGCCTCGTCCAGCCGGTCCTGCAGATACAGGGTCTGCCCCAGGCCCCAGGCGGCGCGCCAGGCCTCCACCGTATCGCCCAGGGCCTGCGACTCGGCCAGCATCTCGGCCCAGAAGCGGCCATAGGCGTCCAGCTCGCCGCGGTCGCGGGCCAACACCGCCTCGACCCAGCGCAGATGGCGGCGGTCGTAGAGCGTGGGCGCCGGCCCCAGGCCCGCGCGCATGGCCTCCAGCAGCGGCGGCACCTCGGCGCCGCGGCCCAGGCGCATCAGCAGCATGGCGCGGTGGAACTGCAGGTAGAGCCGGCGAGCCCCCTCGGCCGGCGCCCGCCAGGCCTGCGGACCGGCCAGCGCGGCCTCGGCGGCGGCCAGGGCCTCGGCCGGCGGCAGCAGCTGGCCCAGCGCGCCCAGCAGGGCCCGCGCCATCTGCCAGCGGGGCTGCAGCGCCGGCGGCAGCGGGGCGGCCCTGGGCGCCGTCAGCAGGGCCTGCAGCCGCGCCAGCCAGCCGGCGGCGGCGGGCTTGAGGCCGGCGCGCAGGCAGAACACCGTGCTGGCGGCCAGCAGCTGTACCGCCAGCGCGGCCGGGTGTTCGGTCGGAGGCTCGGCCGGATCCTTCTCGCCCGCCGGCTCGTCCGGCTGCGGCGCGCCGGCCTCGGCCAGCGCCAGCGCATGGGCCATCGCGGCCTGCAGGTTCTCGGCCTCGGGCAGCAGCGGCGCCAGCCAGCGGTCCTCGCTGCAGGCGGTGGTGCGCGCATCGGCCGAGGTGAACAGGGCCAGCACCCAGTCGGCATGGGCCTGCTGCAGCTGCCGGCAGGCCCCCGGATCGGCCGCCAGCAGCTCGGCGGCGTGGGCGCGCACGCTGTCCAGCAGGCGCAGGCGCGGCCCCTCGGCCAGCAGCAGCGAGCGTTCGCGCAGCTCGTCCAGATCGTCGACGGTGGCCCAGGCCTCGGCGCCGGCCACCGCCTGCGCGGCGTCCAGGCCGAAGCCGCCGGCAAATACCGACAGCCGCGCCAGCAACGCGGCGGCGCGCGCCGGCAGCAGGCCCACGCTCCAGGCCAGCGCGGCCTGCAGCGTGCGATGGCGCTCGGGCGCATCGGCGGCGCCGCGGGTGAGCAGGCGCAGCCGCTCGCCCAGGCGGGCACGCACCCCGGCCACGCCCAGCAGCGGCATGCGTGCGGCGGCCAGCTCCAGCGCCAGCGGCAGGCCGTCCAGGCCGGTGGCGATGGCGTTCAGATCCTCCTGCGCCGCAGCCTCGGCCTGCCAGCCCGGCTGCAGCGCCTGCATCCGGGCGCACAGCAGCGCCACGGCGGCCGGCGGCGGCAGCGGCGCCAGCGGCAGCACCTGCTCGCCGGCCAGGCGCAGCGCGCGCTGGCTGGTCACCAGCCATTGCATCTGCGGTGCGGCGGCACGCCAGCAGGCCAGGGCGCTGAGCAGGGTGGCGGCAGCGGGGTCGGCGGGGGCCGCGCCGCTGCGGGGCTCCAGCAGATGCTCGGCGTTGTCCAGCAGCACCAGGGCCCGCAGCGGCGCCAGCGCCTGGGCCAGCGCGGCCACGCTGCGCCCGGCCTCGGGCGACAGGCCCAGGCTGCGCGCCAGCGCCGCGCTCAGCTGCGCCGCATCGCTGAGCGCGTCCAGGCGCAGCAGCCACACGCCATCGGGCGGCGACGGCACGAGGCGGTGAGCCGCCGCCAGCGCCAGCTGGGTCTTGCCCACGCCGGCCGGCCCCACCAGGGTCACCAGCCGCTGCGTGGCGAGCGCGGCCTGCAGCCGGGCGAGGTCTTCATCGCGCCCCCACAGCCGGCTGAGCCCGGCCGGCAGATTGCCCGCCACGGTTGGCTGCGGCGCTGTGTTCTCCAGCGCAGCCGCAGCGGCCGTATCTGCCGTATCGGCCGAGGGCGACGCGCTGACAACAGCCTCGGCAAAGCGATAGCCGCGGCGCGGCACCGTGTGCAGCCACTGCGGCGCCCGGGCATCGTCGCCCAGCGCGCTGCGCAGGCTGTTCATCGCCACCTTCAGCACCGAGTCGCTGACGAAGCGGTGCCCCCAGACGGCGTCCAGCAGCTCGTCCTTGCTGACCAGCAGGCCCGGCCGCTGCGCCAGAAAGACCAGCACCGCGAAGGGCTTGGGCGGCAGCGCGACCGGCTGGCCGTCGCGCAGCAGCCGGCCGCCGGGGCCGTCGAGCCAGAAAGGCCCGAAGCGCAGCGAGGCGGGCCGCTCGGTGGCGTGTGGGGTGGCGGGGGTGGCACGCGGCGGATTCCTCATGGCCCCGCATTCTGCTATGGCGCTGCCCCCTTCGGTGCGCGGGTTTGACCGGCCGCCCCGGCCGCTCTTTCTTAACCGTTTGCTGACCGAATGCTGTCCGTCTGCCAAGGACTTCTGCGCGCCCGGCGCCGAGACTGCCGCTCATGGCAATGCCAGCCAGCTCAACACCCCCTCTTTCAAGGAAATTTCGATGACACGCAAACCCCTCACCCCGGCCCTGATGATCCTGACGCTGCTGGCCGCCGCCGCCGCCGCCGGCACCGCCCAGGCCCAGGCCACCATCGACCACAACAAGGCCCTGGCCGGCAATATCACGCCGGGCGATGTGCCGGGCTATCCGATCACCCTCAGCCGGCCCGGCCATTACAAGCTGATGGGCAATCTGAGTGCGCCGGCCAATATGGCCGCGGTGCAGATCGAGGCCGATGGCGTCACGCTGGACCTGAACGGCTTCACGATCGCGGGGCAGGCGCAGTGCAGCCGCAACGAAGCCAGCAGGGTCGTGTCCTGCCAGGGGGCGAGTCAGTTCCTTCGCGGCGTGTTCACTCCTTTTGTCCAGGTAGGGACCGTGGTGCGCAACGGCACCGTTCGTGGCTTCGGTTCCGGGGTGTTGTTGAACGGATCGGGGGCCGTGCACGATTTGAGCGCCATGCAAAACATGGTCGCCGGGGTGACCGTGCAGGCTGGGCGGGTGGAGCGTGTGGTCGCGTCGTTGAATGGCGCGGTCGGCATTTCCATGGGCCATGGAACGATCGCAGGCAGCACGACCATCAACAACGGTGCCTACGGTATATCCGGCCTCAAGACCTTCCTGGATACGCTCGTGATCGACACGGTGGCGAGCGGCAATCGCTTGCTAGGCATCGACGATGCCAGCGTGCGCGGCACGCTGCAATCCGACAACGGCGCAACCGACCGCAGCCAGGTGCGCAGCCTGGGCGGCAATGCCGACGCCAACGGGGTGTACTGAGATGCTGCGGCGACGCGCGGCCCGGGGCTGGCTGCCTCTGCTGCTGCTGCTGAGCTGGGTCTCGGCGGCCGCTGCCACGACCGCCACGACGGTAACGGCCGAACCCGCCGTCCGCCACGCCCAGGGCGAGGGCTGGCGGCTGGAGCCGCGCGGCGCCAGCGGCGCGGCGCTGGCGCTGGGCCTGGCGCGGGCCTCGGGCAGCGAGCTGTTCAGCAGTGCCGAGGCCCTGCAGGGGCTGCGCCCGCTGACGCGGCCGCTGCAGGCCGCCACCTTGGCGGCCGCCTGGCAGGCGCTGCTGGCCAGCAGCAGCCACGCGCTGCAATGCGATCGCCAGCGCTGCCGGGTGTGGGTCCTGCCATCGCCATCACCCGCCGCTATACCTGCTGCGATACCCGCTGCGCCGGCCCGCTCAGCGCGAGCCGCGCCTGCCCCTGCCCCGGTGCTGGCGGCCCCAGCCTCGACGGTTTCCGTGGCGCTGACGCCCGATCCCCCCGGGCTCTTCCCCAGCGAGTGAGCGCAGCGGGCGGTTCAGCCGCGCGCCTTCAAACCCTCCAACGGACATTCTCACGATGCACAAACCTACTGTTGTCAGCCGCCTCAGCGCCCTGGGTCTGAGCAGCTTGCTCGCCCTCGGCCTCGCCGTCAGTCCCGCCGCCCGGGCCTCGCCGGTGGTCTACAGCTTTGCCGGCAGCGTGGACGCCGATTCGGCCGAGCGTGGCTGGGAGCGCTTCAGCGGCGAGTTCCGCTTCGACAGCGGCGCGAGCGACGGCATCGCCGACACCAGCACCGGCGCCTATGCCCATGCCGGCGCGCCCTGGGGCATGAGCCTGAGCTTCTTCGCCGGCGCCAGCCTGGTGCAGACGGTGACGCTGGACACGCTCTTCCATCTGCTGCTCAGCAATGACCTGGGTGGCGAAGACCAGCTGGGCCTGCTGGCACAGGACAGCGATCCGGCGCACAGCTTGTCGCTGACGCTGCTGGATACCGGCGGCACCGCCTTCGCCAGCGACGCCCTGCCGCTGCCCGCTGGTGGCCTGACGCTGGCCCTGTTCCCCTGGTCCAGCCTGCTGTACGAGAGCGCCGAGGGCGTGCTGCAGGGGCGGCTGGACGCGCTGGCCTGCAGCCTGGGCTGCGAGCCGGGCACGGGTCCCGATCCTGATCCCAATCCGCCTACGCCGACGATTCCCGAACCCAGCAGCTGGGCCCTGTTGCTGGCGGCCGGCCTGGCGCTGCTCGGCAGCCGTGCGAGGCCCAAGCCCCATCAAGGAGAAGCACGATGACGACGATGAATGCCGAACAGATCGCTTTGCTGCGCCGCAGCTTCGCCGAGCTGCAAACGCTGGCCGGGCCGGTGGCGCAGCATTTCTATGCCCGCCTGTTCGAGATCGACCCGGCGCTGCGGCCGCTGTTCAAGGGCGATATGACGGCCCAGGGCGGCAAGCTGATGACGATGCTGGGCCTGGCCCTGGGGCTGCTGGAGGAGCCCGCCAAGCTGCAGGCCGCGCTGCAGCGTCTGGGCCAGCGCCATGTCGCCTACGGCGTGCAGGCCCGGCACTACGACAGCGTCGGGCGCGCGCTGCTGGACACCCTGGCCGCGCTGCTGGGCCCCGGCTTCACGCCGGCGCTGCAGGTCGCCTGGGCAGGGCTGTACCGGCAGGTGGCGCAGACCATGCAGGAGGCCGCGGCAGCGCTGCCGCCGGCAAGCCTGGCGGCGTAAGCCGCGCATCGCTTGATGCAGGCCTGTAACCGTCTGCCGCCTAAGATCCCGGCATGACGATGCCGAAGACGGACACACTGACGCTGGCCCTGATCGCCCACGACCGCAAGAAGGCCACGATGGTGGCCCTGGCCAGCGAGTTCGCGCCCTTGCTGCAGCGCTGCAGGCTGCTGGCCACCGGTACCACCGGCAGCCGGCTGCGCGCCGAGGCGGGCCTGGCCCAGGTCGAATGCCTGCTCAGCGGCCCGCTGGGCGGCGATCTGCAGATCGGCGCGCTGCTGGCGGTGGGCGAGGTCGATGCGGTGGTGTTTCTGCGCGACCCGATGACGCCGCAGCCGCATGAGCCCGACATCAATGCCCTGCTGCGCGCCTGCGATGTGCACGATGTGCCCTGCGCCACCAATCTGGCCGGCGCCCGCCTGTTGTTGCAGGCCCTGCAGCGGCGGGCAGACGCCTGACCAAAGAGCAAGCCCCCGCGGGCCTGCGGGGCCGGCGGGGGCTTGGCCGGTTCGGGCGGGTAGTCGCCGCCTGGGGTTTCAGCGGCTGCGACGGCGGCGCGCGGCGCCCAGGCCCAGCAGGGCCAGACCGGCCAGGGCCAGGCTGCCCGGCTCGGGCACGGTATTGCCGTTGTTGCTGGCGTTGCCGCTCAGCGTGAAGCCGGCGCTGGTGCCGCGGTGGAAGGTATTGCCCTGCTGGTACAGATTGCCGCCACCGCCCAGGTAGCCGTTCACCGCCAGATTGCTGCTGCTGTAGAAGCTGACGTAGTAGGTGCCGGCCGCCAGGTTCAGGCCGCTGACATCGTCGGTCGAGGCGATCAGCGATGCGTAGTTGGCGCCCGGGATGGCGGTGGACTGGAATCCGGCCGCAGCGATGGTCTGACTGAAGATCTCAGTCTCGGGCAGATTGCCGCCGCCGACGGACCAGACCGAGAAATTGATGCTGGCCGGCCAGTAGGGTGCCTGGCCGTACAGCGAAACGCTGAAGCCGTCGATGCTGGTGGCATTGCCCAGCGTGAACTTGTCGAAGATGCGGTAAGCGCCGCCGCAGCTGCTGCACCAGCCATAGGTGCTGATCTTGCTGACATCGTTCAGGTCCGGGATGGACTGGAACACCACGCCGGCCGAGGCGGCCTGCGACAGGGCGAAGGCGGCAGCGGCAAAGCCGGTGCGCAGGCTGAGGTTCAGGACGGTGCTCAGGGGACGGCTCATACAAGGCTCCACAAACTAGGGGGGTATGCCTTCATAAAGCAAGCCGCAGGCCAGGTGCTGGCAATCGATAAAATTCAAGGACTTACCGCGACATGTAACCCAAACAGGTTACGCACTGTCAAGTTTCCCGACAGAATCTGCGCGCCACCACCGGCCTCAGCCTCCCGCTTCAGCCGGCTGCCGCCAGCGCCCGGGCGATGCGCTGCCGGCCCACGGTGGGCTTGGGTACCTTGATGTCGAACCAGCTGCGCACGTCCTGCTCCAGGCCGATGCCGTGCATGTAGTTGTAGATGGCTTTCTTCAGCGCGCGGCCCAGCCGGTCATGGTCGACCCCGGTGGGGTCGATGAAGCCGACATCGTTCCTCGCAAACACTTTGAGATCCGGGCTGGCGGGCAGCGGCAGCAGCTGCACGCCATAGGCCTCGGGGTTCATGCCCACCGGCGAATGCACGGTGCAGGCGAAGCGGTGGAAGAAGCCGCTGTGGATGCAGCCGTTCTCGAACAGCTGGCGCACATACTCCAGCGCATCCACCGTGTCCTGCACCGTCTGGGTCGGGAAGCCATACATCAGATAGGCATGCACCAGCACGCCCGCATCGGCGAAGCCCTTGGTGACCCGCGCCACCTGCTCGACCGAGACCCCCTTCTTCATCAGCTGCAAGAGCCTGTCCGAGGCCACCTCCAGCCCGCCCGAGATCGCGATGCAGCCGCTGTCGGCCAGCTGCTGGCACAGCTCGGGCGTGAAGGTCTTCTCGAAGCGGATATTGCCCCACCAGCTGATCGCGGTGCCGCGGCGCTGCAGCTCGGCGGCCAGCGCCTTCAGCGATTTCGGCGGCGCCGCCTCGTCGACCAGGTGAAAGCCGGTCTGGCCGGTCTCGGCGACGATCGCTTCGATGCGGTCCACCAGCGTCTGGGCCGAGGCCGCGTCATAGCGCGAGATGTAGTCCAGCGAGACATCGCAGAAGCTGCACTTCTTCCAGTAGCAGCCGTGCGCCACGGTCAGCTTGTTCCAGCGTCCATCGCTCCACAGCCGGTTCATCGGGTTCAGCATGTCCAGCAGCGACAGGTATTTGTCCAGCGGCAGGCCGTCCCAGGTGGGCGTGCCGACCTGCTCGAAGGGGATGTCGGGCTCGATGAAGTTGATGTACTTCACCGCGTCGGACTCGCGCACAAAGGTCCGCACCAGGCGCTGCTGCGAGCGCTGGCCCGCTATGTGCTCCAGCAGGGCCAGCAGCGGGCGCTCGCCGGCATCGAGCGTGATGAAGTCGACGAAGTCGAACAGGCGCGGCTCGCCGAGCTCGCGCAGCTCGGTGTTGACGAAGCCGCCCCCCAGAACGATCTTGATCGCCGGGCTGTGGGCCTTGATGGTCTGGGCGATGCGCAGCGCCGCATAGACGGCGCCGGGGAAGGGCACCGACAGCAGCACGAGCAGGGGCCGGTGGCGCTCGATGGCTGCGAGGGTCAGGTCTTGCAGCAGGCTGTCCACCAGGTTCGGCGGTGCCGCCAGGGCCTTGGCCAGGGGCTCGAAGCTGGGCTGGGCGGCAGCCAGTTTCTCGGCGTAGCGGACGAACTCGAAGCGTTCGTCCACCGCGTCGCGCAGCACATCGGCCAGGTCGTTCAGATACAGCGTGGCCAGATGGCGGGCCCGGTCCTGCAGGCCCAGGGCGCCGAAGGCCCAGGCCAGCGGGTCGCCGCCGTCCTCATCCAGATAGGCGTCCAGCGTCTCGAAGCGGCTGCCCTCGGGCAGGAAGGCGCGGGTGTTGATGCGGTGGGCCAGCGTCGCGTCGCCACCCTGCAGAAAGCGGATCACCGGCGCGATCGTCGCGGCATAGCGCTCGTACTGGGCTGCGAAGCCGCGCACCTGGGCCGAGCGCTGCGCCTCGGGCTGCCGCTGCACGGCCGCATGCAGGCGGTCCAGCCCCTCGGGCGAGAACAGCGCCAGCATCAGGGCCAGCGCCAGGTCTTCCTGCACCGCCGGGATCTGGCGCGAGCGCAGAAAGCCGGTCAGATAGGCGGTCGAGGGGTAGGGCGTGTTGAGCTGGGTCATCGGCGGGATGAGGCTCAGCACGCGCGGCGGGGCTGCAGGGGGCGTGGACATGGGCGGTGTGGCGGGCAGGGCCCAGGATTGTGCCAAGCCCGCTCGACCGATGCGCGCTTGCCTCAGAATGGCCCCGAGGCGGCGCCCCCTGCGCTGCAGCGAGGATGCGTCGATGGCTGTCGCGAATGCCGAGGATCTGAGCCAGCGTTTTGCCCGTGAGGGCGTGCGCGATGTGGAATGCCTGTTCCCCGATGTCTCGGGCTATCCGCGCGGCAAGCTGATGCCGGCCGCCGCCTATGCCGCCGGCCAGGAGCTGCGCATCGCGCAGGCGATACCGATGCAATGCGTCACCGGCGACTATTCCTACGACCCCATCTTTCCCGACGCCGACCCCGATGTGCGGCTGCGCCCCGACCCGGCTACGCTGCGGCCGGTGCCCTGGAGCAGCCAGCCGCGCTATCTGGCCATTCATGACTGCCTGGAACTGGACGGCCGGCTGTGCAACTTCGCGCCGCGTTCGGTGCTGCAGCAGGTGCTGGCGCGCTATGCCGCGCGCGGGCTGCGGCCGGTGGTGGCGCCGGAGATCGAGTTCTATCTGTGTGCCGCCAGCAGCGATCCGGCCCAGCCGCTGCAGGCGCCGCGCGGCCGCGGCGGCCGGGCCGAGGCCGGCGCCTCGGCCTTCAGCCTGAACCAGCTCAACGAGCTGGCGCCGTTCTGGGACGAGTTCCATACGGCGCTGGACCGGCTGGGCGTGGGCGGCGACACCTGGATCCACGAGGTGGGCCTGAGCCAGTACGAGATCAATCTGCGCCATGGCGAGCCCCTGGCCCTGGCCGATCAGGCCTTTCTCTTCAAGTACGCGGCCAAGGAGGTGGCGCTCAAGCATGGGCTCAATGCGGTCTTCATGGCCAAGCCGCTGGCCGGCCAGGCCGGCAGCTCCATGCATCTGCACCAGAGCCTGCTCGATGCGCAGGGCCGCAATGCCTTCAGCGCGGCGGACGGCGCGGCGAGCCCGCTGTTCGGCCCCTTCATCGCCGGCCTGCAGCGCTACAGCGCCGAGCTGATGCTGATCTATGCGCCGCATATCAACTCCTACCGCCGCTATATCAAGGGCAGCCAGGCACCGATCAATCTGCACTGGGGCCACGACAACCGCAGCACCGGCCTGCGCGTGCCGGCCAGCGAGCCGGCGGCGCGCCGGGTCGAGAACCGCATCGCCGGGGCCGACGCCAACCCCTATCTGGCCATCGCCGCCTCGCTGGCCGCCGGCCTGGCCGGCATCGAGGAAGGCCTGCAGCCCGATGCTCCGCTGGCGGGCAATGCCCATGAGCAGCGCCATGCGCTGGCACGCAGCTTTCTCGCCGCCCATCAGTGCATGAGCGAGAGCGCCGCCGCGCCGCGCCTGCTGGGCGCCGACTTCGTTCACGCCTACCTGGCGGTCAAGGCGCTGGAGCACGACAGCTATCTGGCCGAGATCAGCGCCTGGGAGCGGCGCTTTCTGTTGCCCATGGTCTGAGAGGGCTGGCCTTGACTCTGGAGCGGCTACATGCTTTTCAATCCAGCCCTACGTTGATCACCCAAGGATTCCTGCGATGAGTGCCTCCTGCCACGGCGACCACTGCCACGCCACCGAAGCCGCCACCACCAGCCCGCGCTACCGCCGCGTGCTGTGGGCAGCGCTGTGGATCAATGCCCTGATGTTCGCGGTGGAGATCGTCGGCGGCCTGCAGTCGGGTTCGGTCTCGCTGCTGGCCGATGCAGTGGATTTCTTCGGCGATGCGGCCAATTACGCGATCTCGCTGGTGGTGCTGGGTGCCGCGCTGGCCTGGCGCGCCCGGGCCGCGCTGTTCAAGGGCCTCAGCATGGGCGCCTTTGGCGTCTTTGTGCTGGGCCGCACGCTCTGGGGTGTCTATACCGGCACCCCTCCCGAGCCACTGACCATGGGCCTGGTCGGCGCGCTGGCCCTGCTGGCCAATGTCTCGGTCGCGGTGATGCTGTATGCCTGGCGCGAGGGCGATGCCAATATGCGCTCGGTCTGGCTGTGCAGCCGCAATGATGCGATCGGCAACGGGGCGGTGATGATCGCTGCGCTGGGCGTGTTCGGTAGCGGCAGCGCCTGGCCCGATCTGCTGGTGGCGGCGGTGATGGCCGGCCTGGCGCTGAGCGCGGCGCGCTCGGTCATCGTCCAGGCGCGCGCCGAGCTGGCCGAGGCCGGCCAGGCCGGTCCCTCGCACGCGCAATGAGACGCGCAGAGACGCACAGTAAGAGGGTCAGCAGCCCAGCCGCTGTGCCAGGTCCAGCAGATCGGCGGCCGCCCAGTCGACCGGCACCGCGGGCCCCCGCTCGCCCAGGCCGGGGCCGCATTCGTCGGGCCGGGCGATATGGGCGGTGCGCAAGCCCGCGGCGGCGGCCGCGGCCAGATCGCTGGAATGGGCCGCCACCATCAGCACCTGTTCGGGCCGCAGATCGAAGGCGCTGACCGCCGCCTGATAGACCGCCGGCTTGGGCTTGTAGTCGCGCGCCAGCTCGGCGCCCAGCACGGCATCCCAGTGCCAGCCGTTGTGCCGCGCCAGATCGACCATCAGCGAGATATTGCCGTTCGAGCAGGGCGCCAGCCGGAAGTGGGGGCGCAGCCGCGCCAGGGCCTGGCCCACCTCGGGCCAGGCGGCGAGCCGGTGCCAGGCGAGGTTGAGCTGCTGGCGCGTTGCCTCGTCCACCCGTGGACCCAACCCCAGGCGCTGCAGCACAAGGTCCAGATTGCGCCGGTGCAGCGCATCGAGCTTGCAGAAGGCCAGCTCACCGCTGCGCACCGCCTCCATCGCGCCCTGGTACTCGCCGCGCCAGGCGTCGGCAAAGCCTGGCCAGTCGAGCTCCAGGCCCAGCGGGGCCAGTGTTTGCCGGGCCGCGCGGGCGATGCTGCTGCGCCAGTCGACCAGGGTACCGAAGACATCGAAGATCAGAGCTTGCACGGCGGCATCCTTCATGGCGTCACACTCCGGGGCGTCAGCATAGCCTTGGCGGCAACCTTGCTGGCATCATCGCGCCGACGACAGACGATCAGCACGCCGGCGGGGAGGCCTGAGCGATGAACACCCGGGAGACGATCAACGAACTGGCCGCTCGCCACGGCCTGGGCGCGGACCCGCTGCGGGCGCTGCTGCGCCTGGCGGGCCTGGACGCGCAGCCTGAGGGTTTGGCGCGCCGGCTGCCGCGCAGCGTGGCCCTGCTGGGCGCGGCGCTGGCAGGCCTGGGCCTGCTGATGTGGGTGGCGGCCAACTGGGCCGAGCTGGGGCGCATGATGCGCTTCGCCCTGCTGCAGGCCCTGCTGCTCGCGGCCTGTCTGGGCGCTGCCGCCCGGCCGGCGGCACGCGCGCCACTGGCCCTGCTGGCCTTTCTGGCCACCGGTGCGCTGTTCGCCTATTTCGGCCAGACCTACCAGACCGGTGCCGATGCCTGGCAGCTCTTCGCGCTGTGGGCGTTGCTGGGCCTGCCGCTGGCGCTGGGGACGCGTTCCGATCTGCTGTGGGCGCCCTGGGCCCTGGTGGCCATGCTGGCCATCGTGCTGTGGACCCATACCCACAGCGGCTATCTGTGGCGGGTGACGCCGGACGAGCTGCGGGTGCATCTGATCGGCTTTGCGGCCATCCTGGCCTGCGGCATCGCGCTGAGCCCGGCCTTGCAGCGCCTCACCGGCGCTGGTGCCTGGGCCCTGCGCTGCCAGGTGCTGCTGGCGGTGGTGGCGATCAGCGCGGCCGGCCTGGCCGGCCTGTTCCACAGCCGGGTCGCGCCGCAGTATGGTCTGGCCCTGCTGGTGCTGGGCGCGGCTGCGGTGCTGCTGAGCAGCCGGCGCGGCTTCGAGGTCTTCGCGCTCAGTGCGGTGGCCCTGGCGCTGAACAGCCTGCTGGTGGGCGGCCTGGTGCGCCTGCTCTTCCATGAGCGGCGCAGCGGCGACCCGATCGGCGAACTGCTGCTGCTGGGGCTGTGCGCAGCCGGCCTACTGGCCGCCTCGGTGAGCCTGATCCTGAGACTGCAGCGCCGCAGTGTGGAGGGGCGGCCATGAGCAGCATCCCGCAATGGCTTGAAGCAGCGCGCCAGCAGGGCCTGCTGCCCGCTGACGCCAGCCCCGCTCCGGACCTCGGCCGGCCCTGGCCGGTGGTGCTGCTGACGGCGCTGGGGGCCTGGCTGGCGGCGATCCCGCTGCTGCTGATGCTGGGCATGCTGTTCGGCGATTTCCTCAGCGAGGAGATCGGCGCCTATCTGATCGGCGCCGCTTTGCTGGCGGCTTCCTTGCGCGGCCTGCGCCAGCCCGGCCTGGCGCTGTTCGTCGAGCAGCTGGCGGTCGTGGGCCTGCTGGTGGGCGGCGGCCTGCTGGTCTTCGGCCTGTTCCGCGATATGCCCGAACGCCTGGCCGCGTTGCTGAGCCTGGGGCTGGTGCTGGGCGTGGCCTGGATCAGCGCCCAGCGCTGGCTGCGGCCGCCGCTGGGCGCGGTGGCGGCCGGCTTGGCCGGCATGGCCCTGATGCCCTGGGACTGGCCCGAGGGCCTGGATGCGCTGCTGCGTCTGTGGTGGCTCAGCCATGGGCTGCTGGCGCTCTGGCTGCTGGCCCTGCTGCAGGGCTGGCGCGCCGGTCGGCATCTGGCGCTGCTGGACGCGCTGGCCACGGGCTGGGGCCTGGCGGTGCTGGCCCTGCTGGCCTGGCAGGCCGGTATGAGCCTGCTGGTGGGCGGCATGACGCCCTGGCTGACGCAGATGCTGGTCGAGCACCAAGCCCGGACGGCCCAGCGCGGCATCGCGTCGGTGGGCTGGCTGCTGCTGCCCTGGCTGTCGCTGGGCCTGGCGCTGGCGGCGGCGCTGTGGCTGGCACGGGCCTGGCCGGCGCTGCGGCGGCCGCTGGGCGCGCTGCTGGGCCTTGTGCTGGTGCTGCTGGCCGGTCTGCTGCCCACGCTGGGCGGCTGCCTGCTGGCGCTGGCGGTGCTGGCTGCACAGCGGCGCTGGCGCCTGGCGGTGGCGGCAGCGCTGGCCGCGGCCTGGATCCTGGGCAGTTTCTACTACCAGCTGCACGGGTCGTTGGCCGACAAGGCGCTGTGGCTGCTGGGCCTGGGCGTGATGCTGGGGGGCGGGGCCTGGATCGCGCAGCGCCGCGATGCGGCCGCTGTGGCCGGCGGGGCCGTCGGCGCCGACCGGGCTGCCCAGGGCTGGCGTCGCCCGGCCCTGCTGGCGGCGGCCGGCCTCCTGGTGCTGCTGGTGGCCAATGGCGCGATCTGGCAGAAGGAGCGCCTGATCCGCGCGGGCCGGCCGGTCTTTGTGCCGCTGGCGCCGGCGGACCCGCGCTCGCTGATGCAGGGCGATTTCATGCGCCTGCGCTTTGCGCTGCCGGTGGGCGAGGCGCAGTCGCTGCTGGCCCGTGGCGCCGAGCGGCCGCGGGTGGTGGCGCGGCTCGATGCGCGCGGCGTGGCCCTTCTGTCGCGGCTGCACCGGCCCGGCGAGGCACTGGCCGCGGGCGAACTTCTGATCGAGCTGACGCCCAAGGACGGGGCCTGGACCCTGGTCAGCGATGCCTTTTTCTTCGAGGAGGGGCAGGGGCAGCGCTACGAGGCGGCGCGTTTCGGCGAGTTCCGCGTCGACGGCCAGGGCCGGGCCCTGCTGGTGGCGCTGGCGGATGAACAGCTGCGCCGCATCGCGCCTTGAGCGCTGTTCAGGCCTGGGGCTCCATCAGCGCTATCAGTTCCTTGACGAAGTCCAGCGCCTCCTCGGGGCTGGCGAAGTAGTACTCGCCGCCCAGATCGGCCACATCGCCCTGCGGGCCGATATGGACCACCGCCCAGCCTTCGGCACCGCCGCCGATCGCGCAGATGCCGAAGCTGCCGGGGGCCAGGCCTTGCGCCGAGCCGCTGGTGATAAAGATGTCGCGGCCCTGATGGGTCTGGTAGCGCTTCAAGGACAATCGCCCCTCCCAACTGCAAAGGGGCGATTGTCCCCGAAAGCCCTGGCCATGCTGTTGCTACTGCTCGAAGCTCTTGGCGCCCTGGCGGTGCTGATCCTGATCGTCTGGTGGACGATGTTCTCCGGACGCAAGAAGGGCGAGCGCGCGCCGTCGCCGGACGATCAGGACCCGCCGTCCTGATCGCCCGCGCCGGGCTTCGCCGCGGCTAGCGAGGTGGCAGGAAGAAGCTGCGCGGCGCCTGACGCAGGCGGCGCCAGATGGCGGCGCTGACCCGCGCGCGCTGCGAGACCTGGATGCCGCGCGAGCGCAGCGCCAGCTTGAAGGCCAGATAGAAACTGACGCCGATATTGAGCATGCCGGTCAGAGGGATCGCGGCCACGCACAGCCAGAAGGCCGGCAGCTGCAGCACCTGGCTGCCCAGCGCGCCGGCGGCGGCGGCGGTCTGGCCGGCCGACAGGGTCACATGGCGCACCTCGATGGGCAGGCCGAAGAAGCTGGCCAGCGCCGGCACCAGGCCCAGCATCAGGCCCAGCGAGACATTGGCCGCCAGGCCCGATATATTGGCGCGCCACCACTGGGCCCAGCGCTCGGCACGAGCCTGACCCAGGCGGGCGATGATGCGCGGGTTCCAGGCGATGGCGGCGTCCAGCCGGTAGAACACGAACCAGTTCTCGGCCCAGCCGGCAATCAGGCTGCTGGTGAACAGCAGCACGCCGGTGAAGGCGGCGAACAGCAGTGTCGGCCCCAGCAAGGTCAGCGAACTCAGCACGTACTGCGCGTCCTTCTCCCCCACCAGGGGGGCGCCGAACAGGCCCCAGCAGCCCAGCTGCAGCAGCAGCACCAGCGGTGCGACCAGGGACAGATTGCCGATCACGCCGGCCATCTGCGAACGCAGCAGGTGCGTGACCTCGTCGACAAAGCCCTCCAGGCCCTGCTCGTTGTCGATCTCGCCCAGCTTCTGGGCCATCGCCGGCGCCGTCATCGCCGGCTGCTTGGTGGCCACCGTGAAGTGCAGCAGATGGATCAGCACAAAGCTCAGCGCGTAGTTGATGCCGGCGAAGAAACCGCCCCAGAAGGCCGACAGCGCCAGTGCGCCGATCGCGAACTTGATGAAGGTGGTGCCGGCCATCACCGTGCCGCCGCCGGCCGCCGCGCGCAGCATCTGGCGGTAGGCGCTCTTGTCGCGGGTGATGTAGTGCTCGCCGGTCTCGGCGCTGCGCTCGGCCACCTTGCGCGCCAGCAGCGAGTAGTGGCGGGCGAACAGGGTACGCACGCTGCGCCGGGCATGCACCACCCGCACCAGATTGGCAGCCAGGCGGGCCAGATCGCGTTGCGGCGCGGCACTGACCAGGCTGTCCAGCAGCGTCTCGATGCGTGCCAGGCGCTGCTGCAGCTGCTCGATCTCGAACACGATGTCGACCGAGACGCCGAACTCCTCCAGATGCCGCGGCACGGTGGCCGCGGCATGGCGGCAGCCGTCCAGCTGGCCGCGCAGGTATTGCAGGGTCTGGCGCAGCTGGGCCTCGGCCGGCTCGCTGCCGTCGCGGGCCCGCAGCGCATCGGTGAAATCCTCGCAGGCGCCGGTCAGCTCGGTGAAGGGCTTGTGCGCCAGGCTGGCGCTGTCCATGCGCTGGCGCAGCGGGCCGGACAGGCCGGCCGCCGCCACCGCACTGATCAGCACGGTCAGGCCGTCCAGCATCGGGCCGCGCCAGGAGCGCGCCGCGCTGTCGCCCAGCTCGAACAGCCCGGCCAGCCGGGCCAGCAGCTCCTCGTCCAGGGCCTCCAGCCACAGGGCATCGTCGGGATCGGGGAAGAGCAGGCCGAACAGATCGCCCAGCTCGCGGGTGTCGACCGTGTCGGGCAGCACCTGCTGGCGCAGGCGGTGCAAGAGCTCGCTCCACAGTGCCATGCGCGGCGCGAAGCCCACATCGGAGAACAGGCCCACCGCCCGCATATCGCGCCAGATCGCGCCGATGACCGCGGCGAAGGCCTGGGCGTGCTGCGGGTTGCGCTCCAGCATATTGAGCAGATGCTTGAGACGCAGCACCGGCAGAGGCCGGCCCGATTCGCGCTGCATGGCCTCGGCCTCGCCGCGGTGCGGATGCCGCAGCCATTCGAGCAGCCGCACCAGCCAGAGGTTGCGCGCGGCCAGCGGGGCCTGCGCGTCGGCCGCGTTAAGCAGGGCGGTGAGGTCCCAGGTCTGGGGCTTGGAGCCGAGCATCAGTGCAGCGTCGTGCTGTCGGCCAGCGCGAACTCGCTGACCTCGGTGTAGAACACGTCGGCGCTCTCGCTGACGCACAGCAGCCGGCCCTTCATGCTGCCCTGGGCCGTGCCGATGCGGGCCCAGGAGCTGTACTGGAAGCGCTCACCGGGCTGTAGCAGCGGCTGGTGGCCGACCAGGGCCAGGCCGTCGACCTGCTGGATGCGGCCCTGGCTATCGCTGATATGCCAGTGCCGCGCGATCACCTGGGCGGCGACGCTGCCGGTGTTGACGATCTCGACCGTGTAGGCATAGGCCCAGACCCCCTGGTCGGCAGCGGTCTGCTCGGGCAAGGGCTGGACGGAGACGGAGACACTCAGTTGGGCTGCTTGCATGCGGGGCATTCTAGGAGGCTATGCTTTGCCGCTTCAAAGCCCTGAGCCTGCAGCCGCTGTGGGCCGATTGCTAACGTCATGGCGATGCAAGGATTCATGAGCGCCTGGATGCTGCTGTGCCTGGCCCTGCTGCCGGGCATCGCTGCGGCGCAGACGACGCTGCGCACCGTGCTGCAGAGCGGCGCACCGGTGAAGTACGACCCGCAGCAGGCCGCCCGGCCGGGGCTGTGCCTGGAGCTGCTGCGTGCTGTCGAGGCGCTGGACCCGGGGCTGCGCTTCAGTGGGCTGAATCTGCAGGCGCCGCTGCGGCGCATCGAGCGCATGCTGGAGGGAGGCGAGATCGATGTCTTCTTCTGCCTGCTCGACACCCCGCAGCGCCGCCGGCTGGCCGACTACCTGCCCGTGCCGCTCTACACCGTCCGCCACTGGGTGGTGCAGCGCAGCGAGGACGCCCGCAGCATCAGCGGCTATGCCGAGCTGCGCGAGGCCGGCCAACGCAAGCCGGTGCTGGTGGCCCAGGGTTCGGTGCTGGCCCAGAGCCTGCAGGCGGCCGGCGTACCCTTTAGCGATGTGGCGCGCTCCGATGTGGAGGCGCTGCGCATGCTGGCGCTGGGCCGCTCGGATGCCCTCTATGGGCAAGACATGACCCTCAGGCCCCTGCTGCAGGGACAGGGCGAGGGCGCCAGGTTCAGGGTGGCGTCCGGCGACTTCAAGGTGGAGAACCATTACGCCGTGGTGGGCAGGCATCTGCCCGAGGCGACGGCCAGCCGGCTGCTGCGGGCGCTGCAGCAGCTCGAGCGCAGCGGCAAGCTGGCCGAGCTGCAGCAGAAGTACCGCTAGCCTTCAGGGGGCAGGCAGCAAGACCCGGTCCAGCGTGTGGATCACGCCGTTCAGGGCCAGCGTATCAGTGGCGCTGATGCCGGCGACGCGGCCGTTGGCGTCGCTGATCTTCAGCATGGCATCGACGCTGAAGCTGCCACCCTGCAGAGTGCTGATCGGTGTGTTGAGCGGCACCCCTGCGGCATAGACCCGCCCTGGCAGGACGTGGTAGCTCAGCACCTTGCTCAGCAGGGCCTTGTCGGCCAGCAGGGCCGCCTTGCTGATGTTCAGTTCGGCCAGCAGCGCGGCAAAGGCGGCATTGGTGGGGGCGAACACGGTGAAGGAGCCCGGGGCGCTGAGCGCGCCGGCCAGGTCGGCGGCCACCACGGCCTCGGCCAGGATGCTGAAGTCGGGCGTGGCCAGCGCGGCCTCGACGATGGACGGGATCTTGGGCAGGATCACCTTGTCGATCACATGGATCACACCATTGCTGGCCAGCACATCGGTGGCGACGATGGCGGCCTTGCGGCCGTTGCGGTCGGTGATGGCCAGGCTGGCGTCGATGCTGAGGCTTTCACCCTGCACCGTGCTGAGCGGCGTGCCCAGGGGCACATCGGCCTTGAGCACCCGGCCCGGCAGCACATGGTAGGTCAGCACCTGGGTCAGCAACGCCTTGTTGGCCAGCAGCTGCGCCTTGCTCATGCCCAGCTCGCTCAGCAGCGCGGCAAAGGCGGCATCGGTCGGTGCGAACACGGTGAAGGGGCCGCTGCCGCTGAGCGTGGCGCCCAGATCGGCGGCGATCACGGCCTCGACCAGGATGCCGAAGGAGGGCGTGGCGACCGCGGTCTCGACCAGGGTCTTGTTGGCGGGCAGCAGCACCTTGTCGATCACATGGATCAGGCCGTTGCGTGCGCTGACATCGGTGGCAGTGATCGAGGCCTTGCGGTTGCGGCCGTCGGTGATCTGCAGCGTGCCGCCGACCGACTCGATCTTGAAGATGCCACCCTGCGCCGTGCTGATCGGCTTGCCCAGTGGCACGGCCGCACGCTCGACCCGCACGGGCAGCAGGTGGTAGCTGAGCACCGCGGTGAGCAGGGGCTTGTCGGCCAGCAGCTGGGCCTTGCTGACGCCCAGCTCGGACAGCAGCGCGGCAAAAGCGTCGTTGGTCGGGGCGAACAGGGTGTAGGGGCCAGGGGCGGCCAGGGTGGCGCCCAGATCGGCCGCGGCGACGGCTTCGAACAGCGTGGAGAAGCGTGGATCGCTGCGGGCTATATCGACAAGCGTGGCCTCGTCATCGTCGCCGCCGCCGCAGGCGGCCAGCAAGCTCACGGCGGCCAGCAGGGCCAGGCGTTTGAACCAGTCAAGCATGGTGGATCTCCGTTGTTGAGGGGGCAATCAAAGCAATCCGGATGTCAGTGCCGCGGCTGCGGCAGCAGGGCATCAGCCAGGCGATGGATCAGGCCGTTGCTGGCGGGGCGGTCGCTGCCGCTCAGCAGGGCTTGGGCCTGCTGTTCCCCACCGATCAGGCCCAGGGCGCTGAACTCGAGGGGCTGGCCGAAGGCGCTGGTGGCGCAGCCACCCCAGGGCAGCTCATGGCTAGCCCAGCGGCCGGGTAGCAGGTGGTGGCGCAGCAGGTCCGACAGTAGGGCGGCATCGGCCATCAGCTGGCGCTGGCGCCGACCCAGCCGGGCGGCCAGCCGCGCCAGGCCCTGGTCCTCCGGGGCGAACAGGGTGAAGGGGCCGCTGGCCCGCAGCAGCGGCGCCAGCCCGGCCTTGTCCAGCGCCTCGCACAGCAGGCTGTGCTGGGGCAGGGCGGCCAGCTGTGCCAGCAAGTCCTGGCGCGGCGGTGTCAGCACCCTGTCGATCAGGTGCACCTGCAGCGCGCCCCAGCGCAGATCGCTGCGCAGCAGCCGCGCCTGCCGCCCCAGGCCATCGCGCAGCACCGGGCCGGCGGCCCGCGGTTCCAGCCACAGGGGCGTGCTGCCCAGCACCGACAGCGGACGCGGCTGCAGCCGCTCGGTCGGGCCCAGCGCCTGGCTCAGCAGATGGGCCAGCAGCAGCTGACGCAGGCCCGGCACATCGGCCAGCAGGGCCGGCAGGCTGCCGCCCTCGGCGCTCAGGTGGCGCTGCAGCGCCGCATCGCTGGGCGCCAGCAGGCTCAGGCCCTGTCCCTGGCTCAGCAGTCCGTCCAGCCCGGCCGCTGACAGTGCCGGCACCAGCCAGGCGATCGAGTCCTCCTGGCTCGCCGGTCCTGCAGCCTGGTCGTGGCGCAGCGGGGGGCGCGGACCGGCAGGGGCCGGGCGGCGGTCAGCAAGCTGGGTGGTGGTCATGAGCACCTCGGCGTTTGAAATGTCGAGGCTGAAATGTGAACTAGACAGTTCAGAATGTCAACTTGGCGGTTTTGTAAAATACTTGTTGGTTTGAAATCGACTGTTTGGTTCAGACTTTGCCAGGCCAGTCATACAATCGCGGCATGGCAAAAGTCTCTTTTCGCGAACAGGTGTTGCAGGCCCGCGAGGATGCGATCGTGGCTTCGGTCAATCGGCTGCTGGCCGAGAAGGGCTTCGACCTGATGACGGTGGACGAGGTGGTGGCCGATGTGGGCATCGCCAAGGCCAGCCTCTACAAGCACTTCAGCTCCAAGGAGGCGCTGGCGGCGGCCGCCATGGTGCAGGTGTTGGAACGGGCCCTGGCCGAGCTGGCCCGGCTGCGCGCCCAGCCCGGCCTCGACGCGCTGGCGCGGCTCAAGGCGGTGGCGCGCTGGACCATGCAGGTGCAACTGGCCGGCGAGATGCCCTCTCTGCCGGCCCAGAACTCCAGCCTGCGGGCCGCGCTGGTGGGACACAAGGTCTATATGGACCGGCTGCTGACCCTCAGCGACGAGCTCGGCGAATGGATCGCCGAAGCTCAGCAGCAGGGCCTGATCCAGCCCGCGCTGCCGCCTGAGGTGGTGCTCTACACGCTGTTCGCGCGCGCCTGCGACCCGGTGCTGAGCCTGCTCAAGGCGGGCGGCCAGTACAGCGATGAGCGCATCATCGAGCTGCTGCTATCGACCTGCTTCGGCGGCCTGGCGGTCTGAGCCGGGGCACTGCGTCCGACGGACGCCGTCCGTAGAATTGCGGCTTTGCCACGCCTACGCAGCCGCCATGAGCACCACCTTCCGCATCGCCCCCAGCATCCTCTCGGCCGACTTCGCCTGCCTGGGCCAGGAGGTGAGCGATGTGCTGGCCGCCGGCGCCGACTGGATTCACTTCGACGTGATGGACAACCATTACGTGCCGAATCTGACCTTCGGCCCCATGGTCTGCGAGGCTTTGAAGAAGCATGCCGTCAAGCCCGACGGCAGCGCCGCGCCCATCGATGTGCATCTGATGGTGCAGCCGGTCGACAGCCTGGCTCAGGCCTTCTGCAGGGCGGGCGCCGATCTGGTCAGCTTCCACCCCGAGGCCTCGGCCCATGTGGACCGCACCCTGCAGCTGATCAAGGCCGAGGGAGCCCAGGCCGGCCTGGTCTTCAATCCCGGCACGCCGCTGGACGTGCTGGAGTGGGTGATCGACAAGGTGGACCTGGTGCTGATCATGAGCGTCAATCCCGGCTTCGGCGGCCAGAGCTTCATCCCCAGCGCGCTGAAGAAGCTCACGCAGGCGCGCGAGATCATCGCCAAGAGCGGCCGCGACATCCGGCTGGAGATCGACGGTGGCGTCAAGGTCGACAATATCCGCAGCATCGCCGATGCGGGTGCCGATACCTTTGTGGCCGGCTCGGCCATCTTCGGCAAGGCCGACTACAAGGCGGTGATCGACGCGATGCGGGCCGAGCTGGCGCGCTGAAGAGCGCGGCCATGGACTCGCTGCTGCTGGTCTGCACCGGCAATATCTGCCGCTCGCCGATGGCCGAGGCGGTGTTCCGCGAGCGTCTGCCCGAGCTGCGCCGGGTGGCCTCGGCGGGCCTGCGGGCGGCGCCCCGTGGTGAACCGGTCGACCCGCGGGCCGCCGCGGTGCTGGCGCGCCAGGGCCTGGCCCTGCCCAAGCGCTGGCGTTCGCAACGGGTTGAGCCGGCACTGCTGGAGGACTTCGATCTGGTGCTGGCGATGGACCTGGACAACCACGCCGCGCTGCGCCGCCTGCAGCCCGCGGCCACCCATGTGCAGCTCTTCATGGACCTGCTGCCGGGGCGGGCTGGCGAGGAGGTGCCCGACCCGTACTACGGCCCGCCTCAGGGCTTCGATACGGTGCTGAGCCTGATCGAGCAAGGTGCGGCGGCGCTGCGCCAGCGCCTGCGCGGCTGAGTCCGGGTCTGCCATGGCCACGGCCGCGGTCGATGTGGCAGCGCTGGCGCTCTATGCCCTGGCGATGTGCATCACGCCCGGCCCCAATGTGCTGATGCTGACCGCCTCGGGCGCCCTGCACGGCTATCGTGCCAGCCTGCCCCATCTGCTCGGTGCCAGCCTGGGCACCGGCCTGCAGACCTTGCTGGTGGCACTGGGCGCGGCCGAGGTCTTCAGTCGCTGGCCGGGGCTGCAGGCGGCACTGGCCTGGGTGGGTGCCGCCTATCTGTGCTGGCTGGGCTGGCGCCTGCTGCTGGCGCCGGCGGGCCCCAGCCAGGCTGGCGGCCGGCCGCTGGGTCTGGCTGCAGCCGGCCTGTTCCAGGCCCTCAATCCCAAGGCCTGGCTGATGGCGCTCAGCACCGTGGGGCTGTTCCTGCCGCCGGCCCCCGCCGGCTGGACCGCGCCGCTGCTGCTGGCTGCGGTGATGGCTGGCGTCAATGCGGCCTGCCTCAGCGTGTGGACCCTGTTCGGCAGCGCGCTGCGGAACTGGATCGCCGCACCGCGTCGGCGCCGGATGTTCAATCTGGCGATGGCGGCCCTGCTGGCGCTCAGTGTTGTGCCGATGCTGAGGGCCTAGCGACGGTCCGCACAATCCCTGGGACCGGCGGCGCAGTGCCGGCGTAAGCTGCCGGGCATGCTGATACGCACCAAGCTGGCACTCCATCTGTCGGCGCAGGTCGTGCTGGTGGCGCTGGTGGTCGGGGCCTTGCTGCAGCTGGCCCGGGCCTATCAGGATCTGGAACGCGCCCAATGGCGGCGTTTCGAAGGCCAGCAGCTGGCCGCCGAACTGCATCAGAGCTCGGATGAGCTGAGTCTGATGGCGCGCTTGTTCGTGGTCGCTCAGAACCCGCGCCATGCGGCCTACTTCCACCAGATTGCGCGCATGCGCGATGGAGTCCAGCCGCCGCCTGCCGATCACGACCCTTTCTACTGGGACTTGCAGCTGGCCCAGGACGGGAAGCTGGCCGAGGCCACAACGGATGAGAGCCTCGCCGTGGCCGCCGGCCTGCGCGAGCGGATGCGGGCGGCCGGCTTCCAGGCCGACGAGATGGCTCTGCTGGACGAGGCGCGGCAGCGCTCGAACGCCCTGATGCGCCTGGAGGAGCGGGCCATGGGCCTGGTCGACACCCGCGGCTCCGGCCAGGCCCTCGGCGACGCCGACTGGCGTCGCGCGCTCGCTCTGGTCCATGGCCCCGAGTACCTGAAGGCCAAGGCCGACGTGATGCGTCCGATCCAGCAGTTCAGCCGCCTGGTTCAGCAAAGGCTGGATCGCGAGCGTGAGGCTGCGCATCAACAGGTATGGCTGTCGGCCTGGGCGGCGGCGGCGACGCTGGCGGTGCTGGCCCTGCATGCGTTGTACTCGGCCTGGAGTTTCGATCGCTCGGTGCGCCAGCCCATGGCGGTGCTGCGCCACTGGGCCCAGACGGTGCGCAGCGGCAGGCTGGACAGCCGCACCCGGCTGCCGGCGAACACCGAGTTCGGCGAGCTCTCGGCGGTGATCGACGAGATGACGGCATCGGTCGAGCGCAATCTGGCCGACCTGCGCGAGGAGGTGACGCGGCGCACCCGTGCCGAGGAGGTGGTCCAGCATCTGGCCAACCACGATGCGCTGACCGGACTGCCTTCCTTGCGCCTGCTGCACGACCGTCTGGAGCGCGCGCTGGCGCGCGCCCAGCGCGATGGCCATCAGGTGGCGGTGCTGTTTGTCGATCTGAACGGCTTCAAGCCCATCAATGACCGCTACGGCCACGAGTCGGGCGATGCGGTGCTGAAGGTGGTGGGGCAGCGCCTGGCCGGTGGCGTGCGCGATGCCGATACCGTGGGGCGGGTCGGTGGCGACGAGTTTCTGGTCATCCTGCCCGATGTGGCTTCGCTGGCTGCCGCCCAGCAGGTACGCGACAAGCTGACCCAGCTATTGGCCGAGCCCATCTACCTGCCCACGCCCAAGACCCTGGCGCAGGTCAGCGCCGCGATCGGCATTGCGATGTATCCCGGCGCGGCCCGCGATCTGAGCAGCCTGCTGCGACTGGCGGATGAGGACATGTACAAGGTCAAGGCCCAGATGAAGGCCGGGCGGGACTGACGGGGCGGCTGCGCGTCTTCAGGGCTGCTGCAGCGCCAGGGCCAGCGCGGCGCCGGCGCGGGCGTTGTGCTTGACCAGCGCGATATTGGTGGCCAGGCTGCGCCCCTCGGTGAGTGCCTTGATGCGGGCCAGCAGATAGGGGGTGACCGCCTTGCCGCTGATGCCTTGCTGCTGTGCCTCGGCCAGTGCCTGGGCCGTGATCGCATCGATCTCGGCGCGCGGCATCGCCTGCTCGGCCGGCACCGGGTTGGAAACGACCACGCCGCCGCTCAGGCCCAGCGCCCATTTGCTGCGTATGAAGCGGGCCTGCTCGGCCGGACTGTCGATGCGGAAGTCGGCCTTGAAGCCGCTGTCGGGCGTGTAGAAGGCAGCGAAGTTGTCCTGGCCTATGGCCAGCACCGGCACACCATGGGTTTCCAGATACTCCAGCGTCAGACCGATGTCCAGGATGGACTTGGCACCGGCGCAGACCACCGCCACCGAGCTGTGTGCCAGCTCCTGCAGATCGGCCGAGATGTCGAAGCTGGTCTCGGCGCCGCGGTGCACCCCGCCGATGCCGCCGGTGACGAAGACCGCGATGCCGGCGAGCTGGGCGCAGATCATCGTGGCCGCCACGGTGGTGGCGCCGATCTTGCCGGTGGCCAGCACATAGGGCAGATCGCGGCGGCTCACCTTCATCGCGTCGGGCGATTGCCCCAGCAGCTCCAGCTGGGCCTCGCTGAGACCGATGCAGATCTTGCCGTCCAGCACCGCAATGGTGGCCGGGACCGCGCCGCCCTCACGGATGATCTGCTCGACCTCGCGGGCGGTCTGCACATTCTGCGGATAGGGCATGCCGTGCGAGATGATGGTCGACTCCAGCGCGACGATGGCTCGTCCGGCGGCGCGTGCGGCAGCCACTTCGGTGCTGAACAGGAGAAAGTCGGTGGCTTGTGTCATGGCGGCTCGGTTCAGGAAATGCTTGCAAGCAGGGTCGGGCCCAGCTCGGGATGGACGCTGGCCTCGGTCTGCAGGGTCAGCGCTGACAGCGCAAGGCCCAGGCGGCAGGCCAGGGCCAGGTCTTGCGTGTCTTGATGGAGCTGCTGGTGCAGCGAGGCGCAGACGCCGGCGGCAAAGGCATCGCCCGCGCCGGTGACGTCGAGCACCGGGACGCGGGGCGCCGCCAGATGCGCGAGGTGCTCGCCCTGGCTGTAGAGCACGCCCTCGGCTCCCAGCGTCAGCACCAGCTCTTGCAGGCCGCGCTGGCGCAGCTGGCCAAAGGCCTGCTCGCAGTCGGCCCGTTCGGCCAGCGGCCGGCCCACCAGGGCCGAAAGCTCCTCGCGGTTCAGCAGCAGGGTGTGCAGCCCGCGCAGATCGGCCGGCAGCCGCGTCATCTTGGGTACCGAGACAGCCACCGCGAGCAGCTGCCGTCCATGCGCCAGGGCCTCCTGCAGCAGCAGCGCCAGGCTGTCGGCCGGCAGATTGAGGTCCAGCACCGTCAGGCTGGCGGTGGTGCGCAGCGCGGCGGTCTGGCGCAGATGATCGGGCCCCAGGGTCTCGGTCACCGCCATCTGCGCGAGGGCCAGCTGCATATGGCCGGCCTCATCTAGCACCGCGGTGTAGCTGCCGGTGGGCAGGCTCTCGTGCTGCAGGCTGCCCTGGGTGTCTATGCCCAGGGCCTGGGCCTGGGCCAGCAGCTCGCGGCCGGCGGCATCCCGGCCCACGGCCGTGATCAGTTGCACCGGCAGGCCCAGGCGGGCGAGGTTCTCGGCCACATTGCGGGCCACGCCGCCGGCGCTCTCGCGCTGGCTGACCGGGTTGGATGTGCCCATCTGCAGCGGCGCCAGCGTGCGCAGCTTGCGGTCCAGATTGCTGCCTCCTATGCACAGCAGGGGCGACTGGCGCGGCAGCATATAGGCGCGGCCCAGCAGGCGACGTTCGCGGGTGAGGCTGGCGATATGACCGGCCACGGCCGAACGCGACAGGCCCAGGCGCTGCGCCAGATCCTGTTGGCTGATGAAGGGGTTGGCGCGTATCAACACCAACAGCTGTTCTTTTTTATCGTTCATAAACAATTGTCTTTATTCTAAAACAATTGTTTGTTTCCGAGCAAGAGGCGCTTGCGGGCTGACTGCTTAAGATGCGTGCTCCATAGTCGGAGCTTGCCCTTGAATACCGATCCTCTTCAGCCCCCGCTGGCCCTGATCATCGATCTGGATGGCACCTTGGTCGATACCCTGGGCGACTTCGTCGAGGTGTTGAACCGGGTGCTGGGGGAACTGGGCCTGCCGGCGGTGGATCACGACCTCGTCGAGCGCACCGTGGGCCGGGGCAGCGAGCATCTGATACGCACCACCCTGGCCGAGGTGGGTGGGGATGCCGGCTTGTACGAGCGGGCCTGGCAGCGCTATCAGCACCATTACCTGACGCTCAACGGCCGCTTCTCGACCGTCTACCCGGGAGTGTTGGAGGGGCTGGAGCAGTTGCGCAGGTTGGACCTGCCGCTGGCCTGCCTGACCAACAAGCCGCTGGCCTTTGCCCGCGAGCTGCTGCTGCGCAAGGGCCTGGACGGCTTCTTCAGCCAGGTCTTCGGCGGCGACTCATTCGAGCGCAAGAAGCCCGATCCGCTGCCGCTGCTGAGAACCTGCGAGGCCCTGGGCAGCCCGCCGGCGCGCACCTGGATGATCGGTGATTCCAGCAATGACGCCGCAGCGGCCCGGGCTGCGGGTTGCCCGCTGGTGCTGGTGCGCTATGGCTACAACCATGGCGAGCCGGTCGATGCGCTGCCGGCGCTTCAGCATCTGGACCGGCTGGATGCGCTCAGCGTCCCGAGCGGCCGCCGCGCTTGACGCCGAGCAGGGCATCCTTGAGCTGATCGTCGGCCGGCGACTTGCCCAGCCAGATCTTCAGCAGCACGTTGTAGAACTCGGCCTCCTTGACCGGCTCGCCCTGCGGCTTGCCGTTCACGAAGATCTGCGAGCCTTTGCCCGGCAACCAGTCGATGCTGAAGTTCTCTCCGGTGCTGAGGTTTCGCTTGGTGGCGAAGATGTCGGCGATGCGCAGCACGCCACTGATGGCTTTGGAGAACTCCTCGCGGCTGGCGTTTTGCTCCATGCCCTTGGTGAAGAGTTTGCCCAGCTCGTTGCCGTCGATGTCGCGCAGCATCTGGATGTGCAGGCGTTTGGCACCTGGGTTGGCGAACACCTCCTCGGGCGTAGTCGCCTTGGCGTTCAGATAGAGGCCGGCGGTGTAGACCTTGAACACCGCCTTGTAGCGTATGCCGGCGCCGTTGAGCTGCAGCTTCTGGCCGCCGGTGTCGTAGCTGCTCTCGTACTTGACCCCCGCCACCTCGACGGTCTGCGCCGTCGCGACGCCAGGAAGGGCCAGGGCCAGGGCGGCCGCCAAAACAAATCTGCGCATAGCTGTCTCGCTCCGGAATACTTTTATGTAGCCAATAGTAAGTTTTGGCTGGGGCCGAGTATCGCGGCAAGCCGCCGGCCCTGTCAGTGCGACATATCACGGGTTGACCCGGGGGCTGCGTGCCATCGGCGCGACACGGTGCGGCGCCCGCCCCCTGCTAAACTCGGTCGCATCATGTTCATCACGCGCAAGCAGATCAAGGGGTCGAATGACCGGGGAGCCTGGCCCTGGCGTCGTCCACACGACTTCGCCCACTGAAGCCGCTTGACCGCCTGCCGCCCTGCCTGTCTCGCAGGGCCTGACAATCCGAATCCTTGATCCCCCGGGGGGATGGCCGCAGTCAAGCGACCCAATATCCGGCGTGCGTGCGCCTGCCAAAAGGCGGTCCGCTGAATGGGCCGGGCGCGCCGCCCCTGCATGCAAGGTATGACGACGTGATCACTGAACTGGAATTCCAAAGCCTGGCCGCCCAGGGCTTTAACCGCATCCCGCTGATCAGCGAGGCCTTCGCCGATCTGGAGACACCGCTTTCGCTCTATCTGAAGCTCTGCGCGGGTGCCGGCCAGGGTCGCCACAGCTTCCTCCTGGAGTCGGTGGTGGGCGGCGAGCGCTTCGGGCGCTACTCCTTCATCGGCCTGCCGGCACGCACCGTGCTCAAGAGTGCCGGACAGCGCACCGAGGTGCTGCAGGACGGTGCTGTGGTCGAGGTCCACGAGGGCAATCCGCTGGATTTCGTCGAGGCCTATCAGCAGCGCTTCAAGGTCGCGCTGAGCCCCGGCATGCCGCGCTTCTGCGGTGGCCTGGCCGGCTATTTCGGCTATGACGCGGTGCGCTATATCGAGCCGCGCCTCAGCCGCACCGAGAAGCCCGGCGGCCTGAATACCCCCGATGTGATGCTGCTGCAGTGCGAGGAGCTGGCCGTTATCGACAACCTCTCGGGCCGGCTCTATCTGATCGTCTACGCAGACCCCGGCCAGCCTGAGGCCTTCTTCCGTGCCAGGAAGCGCCTCACCGAGTTGCGTGACAAGCTGGCCTACAGCGTCTCGGCACCCCAGGTGCGGCGTGGCCAGGCCCATCCGGTGGAGCGCGAGTTCGCACGCGCCGATTTCGAGGCCGCGGTGCTCAAGGCCAAGGACTACATCGCCGCTGGCGACTGCATGCAGATCGTCTTCGGCCAGCGTCTTAAGAAGCGCTACACCGAGTCGCCGCTGTCGCTGTACCGGGCGCTGCGCTCGCTGAATCCCAGCCCCTATATGTACTTCTACGATATGGGCGATTTCCAGATCGTCGGCGCCTCGCCCGAGATCCTGGTGCGGCATGAGCGCATGGCCGACGGTACCCAGGTGACGATACGGCCGCTGGCCGGCACCCGGCCCCGCGGTGCCACGCCGGCCCTGGACCAGCAGCTCGAGGCCGAGCTCAAGGCCGATCCCAAGGAACGTGCCGAGCATCTGATGCTGATCGATCTGGCGCGCAATGATCTGGGCCGTATCGCCAAGACCGGCTCGGTCCGGGTGACCGATGCCTTCGCGGTCGAGCGCTACTCGCATGTGATGCACATCGTCAGCAATGTCGAGGCGCAGCTGCGCGAGGGCCTGTCGGCGATGGATGTTTTTCGTGCTTCCTTTCCGGCCGGCACGCTCAGCGGTGCGCCCAAGATACGCGCGATGGAAATCATCGACGAGCTCGAGCCGGTCAAGCGCGGCATCTACGGCGGCGCGTGCGGCTATCTGAGCTTTGCCGGTGATATGGACCTGGCGATCGCGATCCGCACCGGCATCGTGCAGGACCAGACGCTGTATGTGCAGGCGGCTGCCGGCATCGTCGCGGACTCGGTGCCCGAGCTGGAGTGGAAGGAAACGGAAGCGAAGGCGCGTGCCTTGATCCGTGCGGCTGAACTGGTGGAAGAAGGGTTCTGATCATGCTGCTGATGATTGACAACTACGACAGCTTCACCTTCAACCTGGTGCAGTACTTCGGGGAGCTCGGTGCCGAGGTGAAGGTGGTACGCAACGACCAGATCAGCGTCGACGAGATCGGTGCGCTCAAGCCTGACCATCTGGTGTTCTCGCCCGGCCCCTGCTCGCCCGCCGAGGCCGGCGTCTGTGTGCCGGCCATCCAGGCCTTTGCCGGCAAGCTGCCCATCCTAGGCGTCTGCCTGGGCCATCAGTCGATTGGCGCCGCCCTGGGCGGCCGCATCGTGCGCGCCAGGACCCAGATGCATGGCAAGGCCAGCACCATCACGACCGACCAGCGGGGTGTGTTCAAAGGCCTGCCGCGCTCTTTTTCAGTGATCCGCTATCACTCGCTGGTGATCGAGGAGGCCAGCCTGCCGGCGCAGCTGGAGGTCAGTGCGCGCAGCGAGGACGGCGAGATCATGGGGGTACGACACCGCGAGCTGGCCGGCACGCGCACGCCGCTGGAGGGCGTGCAGTTCCACCCCGAGTCCATACTCAGCGAGCATGGCCACGCGATGTTGAAGAACTTCCTGGAGCTGGCGCTATGAGACTGGTTGATCTGCGCAGCGATACGGTCACCCAGCCGACCGCCGCGATGCGCGAGGTGATGCTGAGCGCGCCCCTGGGCGACGATGTCTTTGGCGACGACCCCAGCGTCAATGCGCTGCAGCAAAGGCTGGCAGCGCTACTGGGCTTCGAGGCGGCGTTGTTCATGCCCACCGGCACCCAGAGCAATCTGTGCGCGCTGCTGAGCCACTGCCAGCGCGGCGATGAATATCTGGTGGGCCAATATGCCCACACCTACCGCTGGGAGGGCGGCGGTGCCGCGGTGCTGGGCTCCATCCAGCCCCAGCCGATTGCCCATGCGCCGGACGGTTCTCTGCCGCTGGACGAGCTGGAGGCTCAGATCAAGCCCGATGACGCGCACTTTGCGCGTACGCGTCTGCTGGCACTGGAAAACACCATAGGTGGCAAGGTGCTCAGCATGGACTACCTGGCCGCGGCCTCGGCGCTGGCGCAGCGCAAGGGGCTGGGCCGGCATCTCGACGGCGCTCGACTCTTCAACGCGGCGGTGGTGGTGGATCCGGTCGGCCCTTATGCAGGAGCGCGGGCCATCTGCAGCCATTTCGACAGTGTCTCGGTCTGCTTCTCCAAGGGGCTCGGCGCGCCCGTGGGCTCGCTGCTGTGCGGCAGCGGCGACTTAATCCGCAGCGCCCATCGCTGGCGCAAGATGGCCGGCGGCGGCATGCGCCAGGCCGGCCTGCTGGCCGCGGCGGCCGACCACGCGCTGACGCACCATGTGCACCGGCTGACCGAGGACCATGCGCTGGCCACCCATCTGGCCCAGGGCCTGCAAGGTCTGCCGGGGCTGACGGTGGAGATGCCGCAGACCAATATCGTGTTCGCCGACGTGCAGCCGGAGCGCGCTGCCGGTCTGCTCGAGCATCTGAAGACCCGCGGCGTGCTGGCGACAGGCCTGTACCGCCTGCGCTTCGTCACCCATCTGGATGTCGATGCCCAGGGCGTCGATCGCGCCATCGCCGCCGTCCGTGAATACCTCGCTGCTGGAGACTGAGATGCCCATTACCGACAACGAAGCCCTGACCCGCGTCATCGAGCACCGCGAGATCTTCCACGACGAGATGCTGGCGCTGATGCGCCGCATCATGAACGGCGAGATGTCGCCAGTGATCTCGGCGGCCCTGCTGATCGGTCTGCGCGTCAAGAAGGAGACCATCGGCGAGATTACCGCCGCCGCCCAGGTGATGCGCGAGCTGTCCAACAAGGTACCGGTGCCGGCTCACCCGCATCTGGTCGACGTGGTGGGCACCGGCGGCGATGGCGCCCACACCTTCAATATCAGCACCTGTTCGATGTTCGTGGCCGCCGCGGCTGGAGCCCAGATCGCCAAGCATGGCAACCGCAGCGTCTCCAGCAAGACCGGCAGCGCCGACGTGCTGGAGGCCCTGGGCGCCAACATCATGCTGCAGCCCGAGCAGGTGGCGCAGAGCATCGCGCAGACCGGCATCGGCTTCATGTTCGCGCCCAACCACCACCCGGCGATGAAGAACATCGCGCCGGTGCGGCGCGAGCTGGGCGTGCGCACCATCTTCAACATCCTGGGCCCGCTGACCAATCCGGCCGATGCCCGCAACATCCTGATGGGCGTGTTCCACCCCGATCTGGTGGGCATACAGGTGCGGGTGATGCAGCGCCTGGGCGCCGAGCATGCGGTGGTGGTCTACGGCAAGGACGGCATGGACGAGATCTCGCTGGGCGCGGCCACCCTGGTCGGCGAGCTGAAGAACGGCGAGATCCGCGAGTACGAGATCCATCCGGAGGACTTCGGCCTGGCGATGGTCAGCAACCGCAGCCTCAAGGTGGCGGGGCCCGAGGAGAGTCGCCAGATGCTGCTGGGGGCGCTGGCCAACGAGGACGGCGCAGCGCGCGACATCGTGCTGCTCAATGCCGGCGCCACGCTGTATGCGGCCAATGTGGTGGACTCGATCGCTGCGGGCATCGCCAAGGCGCGCGAGGCCATCGCCAGCGGTGCGGCGCGGGCCAAGCTGGACCAGTTCGTGGCCGGCACGCAGGCCCTGGGCAAGGGGGTCTGAGAGATGGATGACATCCTGAAACGCATCGTGGCGGTCAAGCACGAGGAGATCGCGACGGCCCGCGCCGCCAGGCCGCTGGCCAGCGTGCGTGCCGAGGCCGAGGCGGACCGCAGCACGCGCGGCTTCGAGCGGGCGCTGCGCGCCAAGATCGCGGCCGGCGCCAGCGCGGTGATCGCCGAGATCAAGAAGGCCAGCCCCAGCAAGGGCGTGATCCGCGCCGACTTCCGTCCGGCCGAGATCGCCCTGAGCTATGAGCGTCACGGCGCGGCCTGCCTGTCGGTGCTGACCGACGAGCGCTTCTTCCAGGGCTCCGCCGCCTATCTGCAGCAGGCCCGCGCCGCCGTCGCGCTGCCGGTGCTGCGCAAGGACTTCATGGTCGACGTCTACCAGGTCTACGAGGCCCGGGCCATGGGGGCGGACTGCATCCTGCTGATCGCCGCCTGTCTGGACGACGGACAGATGGCCGAGCTGGAGGCCTGTGCGCTGGGACTGGGCCTGGATGTGCTGGTCGAGGTGCATGACGGCGCCGAGCTGGAACGTGCACTGCGGCTGAAGACCCCGCTGCTGGGCATCAACAACCGCAATCTGCGCAGCTTCGAGGTCACGCTGGAGACCACGCTGGGTCTGCTGGGCCAGGTGCCGGCCGACCGCCTGCTGGTCACCGAGAGCGGCATCCTGGCACCGGCCGATGTGGCCCGGATGCGCGCGGCCCAGGTGCATGCCTTCCTGGTCGGCGAGGCTTTCATGCGCGCGCCCGATCCGGGTCAGGCGCTGGCGGCGCTGTTCGCGTGAGCGGCGGCTGGCAGCCCATCGTCGAGGCCTGGCGCGCCAGCCCGGCGGGCCAGGGCCTGGAGGCCTTTCTGGCGCAGCGCCGCGCGGCCGGCGCCACCATCTACCCACCCGAGCCGCTGCGTGCGCTGAGGCTCAGCCCATTGGAACAAGTCAAGGTGGTGATCCTGGGCCAGGATCCCTACCACGGCCCCGGCCAGGCCGAGGGGCTGGCCTTCTCGGTGCCGCGCGAGGTCCGCAAGCTGCCGCCCAGCCTGCGCAATATCTTCAAGGAGTTGCAGCGTGACCTCGGTCTGCCTATGCCGGCGCATGGGTATCTGGGCACCTGGGCGGACCAGGGCGTGCTGCTGCTCAACACCTGCCTGACGGTGGAGGACGGCCAGCCCGCCAGCCATGCCAAGAAGGGCTGGGAGGCGTTGAGCGATGCGCTGATCGCGGCCGCTGCCCGGGATGCCCGCCCCAAGGTCTTCATGCTCTGGGGTGCTCACGCCCAGGCCAAGGCAGAGCTCATACGGGCCGCCGGGCCGGACCATCTGCTGCTGCAGGCCAATCACCCCTCGCCGCTTTCAGCCACCCGTGGGCCACTGCCCTTCATCGGCTGCGGACATTTCTCCCAGGCCACCCGATGGCTGGCCGAGCGAGGCGTCAGTCTGGCGTGGCAGCTGCCCGACTGAGCGCCTGTTGGTTATTTATTGGTATTAACCCCGAAGCGCCGCGCGATCAGCGCCCTCGGCTGAGGTTCCAAAGCGAAAAGAGAAGTTGGCGCGTGAGTACCAATTGACGTACTGGTATTTCTGGTACTAGACTGGTATTAATGAAAGCCATCCCTGTCAGTGCGCTCCACCTGCTGTTGCCCCAGCCTGCCCTAAGGCCCCGCTATCTGATCGGGGTCGACGGCGGCGGCACTGGCACGCGGCTGCGCCTGTGTGATGCGCAGGGTGTCCTGCTGGCCCAGGGCGAGGCCGGACCGTCGGCGTTGGGGCAGGGCGTGGAGCAGGCCTGGCGCCATATCCAGCAGGCGCTGGCCCAGGCTGCGGCCCAGGCCGGTCTTGCGCGGCTGGACCTCGCGCAGTGTGCCATCGGCCTGGGCTTGTCGGGTGTTTCGGTGCAGGCTCAGGCGGAGGGCTTCCTGGTCACCCAGCCCGGCTACGGCCTGCTGGCCTTGGACAACGACGGATTCACCACGGTGCTGGGTGCCCACGGTGGCGCGCCGGGCGCGGTGGTGGCTGCCGGCACGGGCACGATAGGCGAGGCTCTGCGGCCCGATGGTGCACGGGTGGTGGCCAGCGGCTGGGGCTGGATCAATGGCGACGAGGGCAGTGGCGCCTGGCTGGGCTTGCGCGCGATGCGCCATGCCCAGCAGGCCATGGACGGCCGCGCCCAGCCCGGCCCGTTGGCGCGCGCGCTGTGGCAGCGGGCCGGTGCCGACCGTGAGGCTTTGCTGGGCTGGTGTGCTGCAGCCGGGCAGCAGGGCTTTGCCGGGCTTGCACCCCTGGTGTTCGAGCAGGCCGAGGCCGGCGAGGCGGTGGCCGGCGCCCTGGTGACGGAGGCGATTGCCGAGCTGGAGCGCTTGGCCGACGCCTTGGATCCCGAGGGTGTGCTGCCGCTGGCCCTCAGCGGCAGCGTCGCCCAGCGCCTGGGCCCACGTTTCTCGGGCAGACTTCGCGCCCGCTGCGTCGCGCCGCAGGGCGATTCCGCCGCCGGCGGCGTGCTCTTGGCGCGCAGCGCTATCAAGGAGACAGGGTTTCAATGAGCAAGCTGGCATTTGAATTCAAGCCGGACCCACAGGCGGCCTCACCGTTGTACATGCAGCTGGCCCATAAGCTGGCCCAGGCCATTCGTGATGGCCAATACCATGCCGACGAGGCCCTGCCCTCGGAGCGGGTGCTGTCCGAATCGCTGAATCTCTCGCGTGTCACCGCCCGCAAGGCGATCGATCGGCTGGTCGAGCAGGGCCTGATCGTGCGCAAACGCGGCTCCGGCAACTACATCGCGCCCAAGCTGGAGCAGCCGCTGTCGCGCCTGACCAGCTTCTCCGAGGAGCTGCATCAGCGCGGCTTCAGGCCCAGCTCGCGCTGGCTGACGCGCAGCCATTCGCTGGCCGCGCCGGACGAGCAGCTGAGCCTGGGCCTGGCCACTGGCGAGCGTGTGTCGCGCCTAGAGCGCCTGCGCCTGGCCGATACGGTGGTGATGGCCTACGAGGTCAGCGTGTTGCCGGTTTCGGTGCTGGCCGATCCGCAAAAGGTGGAGGCTTCCTTGTACGAGCATCTGGCGGCCCACGGCGGCGCGCCGGTGCGCGCGCTGCAACATATCCGCGCGGTCAATGCCGATCCCCGGCTGGCCTCGCTGCTGGAGGTGCCGGTGGGGCAGGCGGTGCTGTTCATCACCCGGGTGGGCTTTCTGGAGTCGGGCCAGGCGGTGGAGCTGACGCATTCCTATTGCCGCAGCGACTACTACGACTTCGTCGCCGAGATGCGGCGTGAGGGCTGATGCGAACATGGTGCAGCAGTTCGACGGTTATGTGCTGACGCCTGAGGGCTTTGTGCGCGGCAGTCTGGAGATCCGCGACGGCCGGGTGGTCGCGATCCGGGGCGAAGCGGTCAGCGAGGCTGAGGTCCGCCACGGTCCGGTCTTGCCTATCGTGCTGCCGGGCTTCGTCGATCTGCATGTGCATGGCGGCGGCGGCCGCGACACCATGGAGGGCGGCGACGCCGCCGAGGCCATTGCGCGCCTGCACGTGCGTCATGGCACGACCTCGCTGCTGGCCACCACGATGACCGCGCCGCCGGACGAGATACGCAGCGCGATCGCCGCGCTGGGCGCGATCTGCCGCGCGCGGCCGCCCGGCGCGGCGCGGGTGCTGGGCGTGCATCTGGAGGGCCCCTATATCAATCCGGGCAAGCTGGGCGCCCAGCCCGACTTCGCGCAGCGTGCCAGCCTGGATGAGGTGCTGGGCTTGAGTGCGCTGGCGCCGATACGGCTGATCACACTGGCGCCCGAGCTGCCCGGCAATCTCGCCCTGATCCCGCAGCTGCGCGCCGCCGGTTTCCAGGTGCAGATCGGCCACACGCTGGGCACCTATGAGGATGGTGTAGCCGCGCTGGAGCGCGGGGCCGGCGGTTTCACCCATCTGTTCAATGCGATGAGCGGCCTGCATCACCGCGAGCCGGGCATGGTGGGCGCGGCGCTGGCCCATGCCCGCTATGCCGAGATCATCCCCGACCTGCTGCATGTGCATCCGGGCGCGGTGCGGGTGGCCTTGCGCGCCATACCCTGCATGTATTGCGTGACCGATTCCACCGCGGCGGCCGGCATGCCGGACGGTGAGTACCGCCTGGGCCGCCACAAGGTGAGCAAGTGCATGGGTGGCGTGCGCCTGCCCGACGGCACCCTGGCCGGCAGCACGCTGACCATGGATCAGGCGCTGCGCAATCTGGTGGGGCTGGGCCTGGAGATCGAGGACGCTTCGCGGCGCGTCTCCACCCATGCGGCCGATTTCATGGGCCTGGCAGAGCGCGGCCGCCTGGCCGCGGGCGCCTGGGCCGATCTGGTGGTGATGGACCGTGATTTGCAGCTGCAGCGCGTGGTCGTTGAAGGGGAAGAGATTGAGCTCGCTTGAGATGAAGACCACGCATATGCTCGCCGAGGCGCTGAGTGCGCCAGAGGTAGCGGCCCGCCAGCTGGCCGCCGACCAAGGCGCTTATGCCGCACTGGGTGAGGCCTTGCGCCAGCAGCCGCCCAGCGGCGTGCTGACGGTGGCGCGCGGCAGCTCCGACCATGCCGCGCACTATATGGCTTATCTGGTGATGGCACGGCTGGGGCGGCTGGTCACATCGCTGCCGATGTCGCTGGTGACGCTGTACCAGAGCCGGCTGCAATGCCAGGGCCTGGTGTCGCTGGCCTTCTCGCAGTCGGGGCAGAGCCCGGACCTGGTCGCGCCGACGCGCTTCTTCCGGGCCGGCGGCGCCCGCACCGTGGCCTTCGTTAATGCCGAGGACTCGCCGCTGGCCGAGGCGGCCCAGCATGTGTTCAGCCTGCATGCGGGCCCCGAGAAGAGCGTGGCGGCCACCAAGAGCTATATCGCCCAGCTGCTGGCGGGTGCCCGTGTGGTCGCGGCCTGGCAGGACGACGACGATCTGGCTGCCGCGCTGCAGACCCTGCCGCAGGCGCTGGAGCAGGCGGCCCGGCAGCGCTGGGATGCGGCGGTCGAGGCACTGCAGGGGGCCGACCGGCTGTTCGTGATTGGCCGTGGCACCAGTCTGGCGATCGCGATGGAAGCCGCGCTGAAGTTCAAGGAGACCTGCGGCATACAGGCCGAGGCCTTCTCCGGTGCCGAGGTCAAGCATGGGCCGATGGCCCTGGTGGACGAGGGCTATCCGCTGCTGGTGTTTGCGCCGCGTGGACCGGCCCAGGCCGGATTGATTGCCCTGGCCGAGGAAATGCGCTGCCGCGGTGCCCGCGTGCTGCTGGCCGCGCCGGCCGGCACGCCCGGCGCCGAGCTGCCGCTGGTCTGTACCGGCAACGAGGACCTGGACCCGATCGCCGCGGTGCAGAGCTTCTATCCGATGGTCGAGGCCCTGGCCCGTGCCCGCGGTCTCAACCCCGATGAGCCGCGCCATCTGGCCAAGGTCACCAAGACGCACTGAGCATGGACATGAGCGTGACGCCTGCCTTCAAACCTGGCCATCTGGTGATGGTCGATATCCCCGGCAAATCGCTGGATGCCGAGACCGCCACTTTTCTCCGCGCCCATGAGATCCGCGCCGTCTGCCTGTTCCGCAAGAACCTCGGCAGTGAGGAGGAGATCCGTCAGCTGACCGCCGATCTACGCGCCGTGCTCGGGCCGCAGGGCCTGATCGGCATCGATCAGGAGGGCGGCTCGGTGATACGCGCCACCAGCGTGCCGCAGGCACCGGCCGCGATGGCGCTGGGCGCGATCGACGACGCGGCGCTGGCCGAGCAGGTTGGCGCCGCGGTGGCGCGCGCGCTGCGCTTCCTGGGCATCAACTGGAATTTCGCGCCGGTGCTGGACGTCAACAACAACCCGGCCAATCCGGTGATCGGCGAGCGCAGCTTCGGCGAGGACCCCGAGCGCGTGATCCGTCTGGCCAGGGCCTGGATGCGCGGCTCTGTGCAAGAGGGCGTGGCTTGCTGTGTCAAGCATTTTCCCGGCCATGGCGACACCCATGTCGACTCGCACCATGCGCTGCCGACGGTGGACAAATCGCTGGCCGCGCTGGAGGCGCTGGAGCTGAGGCCCTTCCGCGCGCTGGCCACCGGGGACGGTGCCGCGCCGGCCGTGATGACCGCCCACATCGTCTACCCGCAGCTGGACCCCGTGTACCCGGCGACGCTCTCGAAGACCATACTCGGCGGGGTGCTGCGCGAGAACCTGGGCTACAAAGGCGTCGTGATCACCGACGCGCTGATGATGAAGGCGGTGTTCGAGCGCTATGGCTATGCGCGCGCCTCGGTGCTGGCCCTGCAGGCCGGTGCCGATATGCCGCTGGCCCAGGGCAGCCGCGCCGAGCAGGCCGAGGTGCTGGACGCGATCGCCGCGGCGCTGGCCGATGGGCGACTGGACGAGGTGGCCCTGCGCGCCGCGGCGGCTCGCATCGATGCTCTGGCGTGCGCCTATCCGCTGGCGCAGGGCCACTATGCTGCGGCGCAGCGCGCGGCCGATGATGCGCTGATGCACCGTGCCTGGGCCCAGGCCCTGAGTGCGCTGCGCGGCGCGGTGCCGCCGGCGGCGGAGCGGGCGCTGCGCGTGGTCACCCAAGCCAGCGTGGTCAGCGACGGTGTCTCCGAGGCCGGCCTGCCGGCGGATCAGGTGGCGGCGCTGTTTGCCGGCCACTTCAGCGATGTGGAGTTTCTGCACCTGCCCAGGCTGCGCGAACTGCAGGCCAGCGATCTGCCGCGCGATGGCCGCCTGAACGTGCTGGTGTCCAATCAGCGCGCCCGCTATGGCAGCGGCGCCCGAGAGGCGGCGGTGGATCTGCATCTGGCGATCTGGAACCCCTTCCAGGTGCTGGACCTGCC
>JAYRSJ010000023.1:0-73343 GCA_041920215.1 Burkholderiaceae bacterium
GCCAGGGCGGGGGCGCCGCCGCCGCCGGCCTGGCCAGGCGGTAGCGCGCGGCCAGGGCCGGCGCCGGAGGGGCGGGCGCCGGGCCCGGCCGGGCGCGCGGGCGCTGGAACACCAGCTCGGCCTGCAGATCGATGCGCGCCTTGCGCACCAAGTTCTCCAGATCGCCAAAGGCGTAGCGCGGGTCGGCGCCGCAATCGGCCAGCACGATCACCGCGGCGCGCTCGGCCAGCAGCGCATAGGCACCGGTGTTCTCGAAGTGGCCGCCGTCGGTGAGGAACCAGTCGGGCCTGTCGGTGCCGCGGAAGATGCCGAAGGTCTCGCGCAGCAAGCCCACCGACTTGGCCCAGCGCGGTGAGGTCTGGCGGGCGTCGTTGCTGCGCAGCGCCTTGTCCCACCAGTAGCCCAGGCGCAGGCCGGCAAATGTGGCCAGCGCGCTGATGCCGCCGCGCGAGAGGCTGCCCAGGCCCGGCGCCACCGCCGCGCCCGAGATCGCGGTCCAGGCGCCCAGGCTCAGGCCGCCCGGCCCGGCGCAGGGCTGCCAGCCCTGCTGCGAGACCTGCATATGGCCGCCCGAGGCCAACGCCAGGCCCAGGCCGCGGCGGTCCTGGTTGAACAGGCCGCCGCGCGGGTCGCGGGTCTGGTTGATGCAGACATTGATCAGGTGCACCGGGCCGCCCTGCCGCTGGGGCAGGTACTGGTCCAGCGGCACATCGTCGTCGGCCTGCAGATCGCCCACCGCCACCAGCACCGGCGAGTCCGGCATCGCGGTGGGCAGGCGGCCCAGCGCACCGAGCGGATGGCGGCGGCCGAAGCGCCGGCCATTGGCCGCGCCCAGATAGCTGCGCATCAACCGCGCCTTGTAGAAGGCGTGCAGCGAGGAGAGGTTCAGGAACTCCAGATTGCGGCCGGTGAACCACAGATAGGCCAGCACCGGCAGGCCCAGCGCCGCCAGCACCAGCAAGGCATTGGCGACGCTGGGGCCCTGGCGCCGGAAGGCCGCGCCCAGGCCGGCGCTGTAGACCAGCGACACCCACCAGGCGCACAGCGCGAACGTCAGCGCATAGCCCAGCAGGCGGCCCAGCAGCAGCAGCGCGCGGGTCGAGCCGCGGCCCGGCAGCAGCGTCGCGGCCGCCGGCAGCAGCGCGCGGGCCAGGGCCGCGCTCAGGGCCAGCGCCAGGCCGGCGCCGGCGGTCGAATCCAGCTCGTAGGCGAGGAACCAGGCGGCCCGGTCCACCAGGCCCAGCAGCGCGATCACGCCGGCCGTGCGCAGGCAGTTGGCCAGCCATTTGGTCAGGCGGCTGCGCGCGGCGTCGGCGCGCAGCGCCAGCGGCTGCGCAATGTCGGTTTCGCGCAGCACCTTGGCTGCCAGCGGCACGCCCAGCAGCCACACCAGCAGCAGCAGGGCAGCCAGCACCCACAGCCCGCGGCGCAGCGTATCGCCCACCTCGGACTGCAGCAGATCCAGCCCCTGGTAGCCGGGCCAGAGCGCGAACAGCAGCAGCCAGCCCGGCAGCCATAGCGGCAGGATGCGGCGCGGCTCGCAGCGTCCGGTGTGCACCAGCCAGGGCACGCACCAGTAGGCCACCGCCACACAGGCGCCGGCCAGCACCAGCAGCGGCAGGCTCAGCGCCAGCACCGGCAGCCAGCCCGGCAGATGGCGGGCGGCCGGAAACAGCGTCTCGGGCCAGCGCCAGGCCAGTGCGTCCAGCAGCGCCCAGGCGCCGAGGTCCAGGCTCGCCAGCGCCACGCCCAGCAGCATGGCCATCAGGCCCAGCTCGAAATGCACGCCGATCAGGTTGCGCAGGAACAGCGCCACCGCAAAGCTGCGGTCCTTGGCGCCGCGCGGTATCAGGTAGCGGCCGTTGGCGCGCAGCCACCAGGCAAACCAGCGGGTACCGGCATCGGCCATCGCGTCGGCCACCGCGCACGCCTCGCCGGGGCTGCGGGCCCGGCTGAACAGCCGGCCCAGCATCGCGCCCACATAGCCGCCGCCCGAGACGGTGGACAGCAGATCGAAGCGCAGCAGCAGCCGGTGCCGGGCCAGCGCGCACAGCAGGCCGAAGCAGAAGGTGGCGCTGCGTATGCCACCGCCCGACAGCGCCAGGCCCCAGGCTGCGCTGCCGTCGGCCGGCAGCTCGGCGGGCTGCTCATGCGCTGGCAAGGTCCGCAGCGCCTGGCGGCGTCGCATCAGCTCGTGCTCGATGGCATTCATGGGCCGGCTCCCGCAGCGATGGATGCGGGCCAGTGTCTGGCGCGCCGCCGGCAGCGGCAATCACCAGTTTGACCTCCGGCGCCGCCGCCTAGCGGGCGGCGGCGGGGATCGCGCGCAGCTCGTCCAAGGCCAGGCGCACAAAGCCGGCCAGCTGCGCGATGTCGGGCACCGCCTCGCCGCAGGCGACCAGGCCGAAGTCCAGCGCATCGCCATAGCTCTGCACCGTGATATTGAGCGCCAGGCCGTGCACGCAGATCGAGGCCGGGTAGCTGCTGAGCATGCGGGCGCCGGCCAGATAGAGGGCCTGTGGCGGGCCGGGCACATTGGAGATCACCAGATTGGCCAGCACCGGCAGCGTCTCGGCCGCATGCAGCGCGCCATAGGCGCGCGCCAGAGCTGCCATCAGCCAGGGCAGGCCCAGCGAGGGAAAGTCCAGCGGCATCAAGGCCTTCAGCGTGCCCAGCGAGGTCTTCATCGCCCGGCTGCCGGCCAGCTGGGCCGCCAGCCGCTGCGCCGGTGCGGCGATATGGCTGGGCAGCAGCACCGTGCTCAGCGTCGCCTGGGTGTTGGCGCGGCCATCGCCGGCGCCGCGCAGCGAGACCGGCACCGCGGCCACCAGCGCGCGGCGCGGCAGGGCTTGGTGGGCCAGCAGATAGCGGCGCAATGCGCTGGCGCAGAGAAAGAGCAGCAGCTCGTTGAGGCTGGCGCCGTGGCGGCGGCGCAGCTGCTGCAGCTCGGCCAGCGGCAGGCTGACGCTGGCAAAGACGCGCCGCGCCGAGATCGTGCGGTTGAACGGCGTGCGCGGCGCCAGGCGCAGCGGGCTGCGGCCGGCGCCGCTGCGCCGCCGGCCGCGCAGCCGCGCCAGCAGGCCGGCGCCGGTATCGCCGGCCAGGTCCGCCGCCAGCCGCCCCAGCAGTGTCAGGCTGGCCGGCAGCGCACGAGCGCCGTTCAGCAAGACCTGACCCTCGTGCAGCAGTGCAGCGCGCCACAGCGACGCGGCCGGTGTCCTGGCCGGCGCCGGCCGCGTCTGCCGCGCTGGCACCGGCACCGGCCCGCCCGGCGCCGCCTCCAGCAGCACCTGGGCCAGCGCCACTGCGGCCTGACCGTCCACCGCTGCATGGTGCAGCTGGGTGTAGACCGCGACCCGCCGGGCGCCATCGTCGGGCGCTGGCGCCAGGTCCTCGAACACATGGAAGCGCCACAGCGGCCGGCGCCGGTCCAGGCGCTGGCCGTGCAGCCGCCCCACCGCCGCCTCCAGCGCCGCGATGCCGCTGCCGGGCGGCAGCCGCTGGGCCCGCACATGGACGCGCAGATCGGGCCGCGCCTCCACCCAGGCCGGGTTCAGCAGATCGCCCGCCACCGGGGCCAGGCGGCGGCGCAGCACCGGCAGCTGGGGCAGGCGGGCCGCCAGATGCGCGCGCAAGGTCTGCAGATAGCGGCCCTGGAAGCCGGCCGGCAGCTCCAGGATGTGCAGCGCGCCCACATGCATGGGCATCGCGGCGGTCTCCAGATGCACAAAGCTGGCGTCCAGCGCGGCCAATGCGGTGTGGGCCATGGGCGGGTCTCCTATGGCGGCCATGGTAGCCCCGGCGCGGTGCCGACGGACGGCGCTGCCGCCGGTGCCCAGCGGTAGCGCAGCGCCGCAAGACCTGGCCCCCGCTTGGCTACACTGGCGCTGCGGCCCCGCAAGCGGGCGCATCAAGCAGAATCGACAGACATGTTGTTGGGGGCCATCAGCAAGAAGCTCGCGGCGCTGGGCGCCATGTTCGCCTGCCTGGCGGGCAGCGCCCTGGCCGAGTCGCGCACCGTGCTGATCGCCACCGACGACGCCTACCCGCCCTACAGCTTTGTGCAGCAGGAGCAGGCCGCCGGCCTCTATCTGCAGCTGATGCGCCGCGCCGCCGAGGCCCTGCCCGGCTGGCGCCTGGTGTTCAAGCCCCTGCCCTGGTCGCGGGCGCTGTTGCAGGCCGAGCAGGCCGAGGTCGATGCGGTGCTGCCGCCCTACCGCGGCATGGGCCGCGACTGGATCGCCCTCTATGCGGGCCCGCTGCATCGCGAGGAGGTGGTACTGAGCTGCGGCGCGGCCACCGGCCTGGGGGCGGCCAGCCGCTGGCCGCAGGATTTCGGCGGCCGCCGCATCGGCGTGATGCGCGGCTATCTGCTGAGCCAGACCGTGGTCGACGCGGTGCAGCGTGGCCTGGTCGAGAAACACGAGTTCCGCAACGGCCGTGACGCGCTGGCGGCCCTGGCCAGCGGCCAGATCGACTGCTATGCCAACGACAGGCTCAGCATCGCGATCGCCCATCAGCAGGCCCTGGGCGACAAGCTGTGGGCCGCGCGCATGCCGGCCCAGCTGCAGCCGCCGCTGCTGCTGTCCAGCCAGCAGGCCTGGCTGGCGATTTCCAAGCAGGCCCTGGCCAAGCGCCCCGAGCTGACCGATTTCGCCCGCGAGCTGGACGCGCAGCTGGCCCAGCTGCGCGACAGCGGCGAGCTGCAGCGCCTGGTGGGCCTGGCGGCCGGCACGGCCGAGAAACAGCGCTAGCCCGCCTCCAGCGTTGGCGTTCAGCCGAGTTTGCGAATCAGCTCGCCCTTGAACAGCACCGGCCCGGTGGGGCCGCGCTCGCTGGGCACACCGCCCCTGGGCTCCAGGCTGACCGCCAGCAGCGGCACGCCCCGCACCGCGCCCTCGCTGGCCGCCAGATCGAGCAGCTGCTGGCGGCTCAGCACGCCCAGCGAGCGCGGCGCCGCGCCGGGCGGCAGGGCCCAGAGCTGCAGCGATTTGTCCTCCGCCTCGGCATAGGCGCCCACCCGCTGCAGCCGCAGCTGCTGGCTGCGGGCGTCGAAGGTCACCAGCAGCGCGGCGCCGGAGCGCTCGTCCTGCAGCACCGAGACATAGGCCACCTCGGGCGTCGCCAGCAGCTGAGCCTGCAGCGTGCGCAGCTGCTGGTCCAGGGCCAGGCGCTCGTCGCGCTGCTCCAGCAGCAGCAGCAGGGCCAGTGCGGCGGCCAGCGCACCTGCGGCGCTGGCCCCGCGCCACAGCGCCAGCGCCTGCCACCAGCGCGGTGCCGCGCCGGCTGCGGCCGCCGGCTGGGCACGGGCGGCCCGCAGCCCCTGCCGCTCGCGGTCGGCGCGCAGCAGCGCGGCGATGCCGGGCCAGAGCGAATCGGGCGGAGCCACCGCGGGCTGCAGCTCGGTGAAGGCGGTCAGCCTTCCCTGCCACAGCAACGCGGCCGCACGGATCGCCGGCTGCTCGCGCGCCAGGGCCTCGAAGCGGCGTCGCGCCGGACCGCGCAGGCTGCCCAGCGCATAGGCGGCGGCCAGCCGGTCCAGCAGTTCAGGATGACGGTGCAGCTGCATCTCAGGCTTTCAGGCGAACTGCGCCATGCAGTCGCGCATGCGGTCCAGGCCGCGGCGTATCCAGGTCTTGACCGTGCCCAGCGGCAGGCTCAGCTGCTGAGCCAGCTCGCCATGGCTGAGCTCGCGCAGATAGGCCAGACCCAACAGCTGGCGCTGCCGGCCCTCCAGACGCTGCAGGCACTGGTGCAGCGCCCAAGCCTGCTGGCTGGCCTGCTGCAGGTCGAGCGGGTCGGGCGTGTCGGCGGCCAGCTGCTCGTCCAGGGGGTCCTTGCGGTCCTCGCGCCGCGCCTGGCTGCGGCGCAGCAGGTCCAGCGCGCGGCTGCGCACGATCAGGCCCATCCAGGCCAGCGGCGGGCTCAGGCTGGCGCGGTAGTCGCCGGCCTGCTGCCAGATCTGCAGAAAGGCCTCCTGCAGCGCATCGCCGGCCGCATCGCGCTGGCCGGCCAGCACCCTCAGGGCCAGGCCGTGCAGCTTGGCGCCACAGCTGTCGTACAGGGCTTTCAGCGCGGTCTCGTCCTGGCACGCGACGCGGGCCAGCAGGGCGATCAGTTCCGGGTCGGTGGGGGCGCGGCTGCTCATGGCCGCATTCTGCGGCAAGACCTGGCCCCGGCACTGCGGACCTGGGCATCCACCCTGGCGCGCCCATGTCTTGCGACCCGCCGACGGCCCGGCATCAGAGGCGTCGCCGCCGCGGCACCACCGTGGTCCTGACCGTGGTCACGGTGAGGGGGACCACGCTGAGCTCACTGGGGGGCAACTCCAGCAGCTGGTCGCCGTGCCAGACGCGCAGCTGGGCCTGGCCCTCGGGTACGTTCTGCAGCAGCAGCTGACCGGCGGCATCGGTCTTGCCGGCCCAGGGCGTCTCGCTGACGTAGATGAAGCCGCGCATCGAACCGTGCAGATGGCAGCCCAGCTGCAGCGGTCCGGTCTGCCTGAGCTGCAGCTCGGCGCTGGCGGGCTCTTGCTCGGGCTTGCGTCCGGGCAGGCGCAGCTCGAAGCCGCTGTCGGCCCCGGCCGAGAGGCCGGCCAGGCCGGCGGGCATGCCGCGCACATGGTGTTCCCAGCCATCCAGATTGCTGAAGCGCAGCCGCGAACCCGGCGGCACGACGGTGAGCGCGGGCTGGAACTGCATCTTGTGCTGGGCGATGATGGCCTGCACCGGCGGTGCCGGCCGCACGCCGGCGACCTCGATCAGCACCACCGCATCCGCCAGCGGCCGTCCCTCGCGATCCAGCACCGTCACCTGCACGGTGGCGGCCTGCAGGGCCAGCGCTGTCAGGCCGCCCAGCAGGGCCAGTATGAGCTTGAGAAAGTACATGGCGGCCTCATCAGCGCTCGGTGATCACATCGCGGTGCAGCGGCGCCAGCAGGGCCAGCAGCTGGTTCTGGCGGCCGAAGGCCAGGCCGCGGGCGTCCATGCTCTGCTGCAGCAGCTCGACCAGGGCATTGAAATCGGCCTTGCTGATCGTCAGGCCCTGATGGGCCTCGGCCATCGTTGGACCCTCGTAGCGACAGGGGCCGCCAGCCAGCTGGCAGACCTGGGCCGTCAGCTGCCCGGCCAGGTGCTCGGGCTTGCTGTCTCTGAAATGCCCGGCCAGGCGGGCGTCGCGCCGCAGCCGCGCGACCAGATCGTCCATCAGCAGGCGTATGCCACCCTGCTCGCCCAGGGCTTGGTAGAGCCCGGCGGCGGGTGCCACCGGATAGGCGCTGGCCGGCGTGATCTGGGCCTGGACTCCGGGGCTGAGCGACCACAGCAGGGTGGCGGCAGCCAGCAGGCGCGGGAGGGGCTTGTTCATCATCATGGCGGAATCCTCTTGGGTTCGGGTTCAGAAGGCGAGCTGGGCCGATAGATAGGCGCCGCGCTGGCGGCGCTGTTCGGTGGTCGCCGGCACGATGCGTCCCAGATCCACCCAAGCCAGCGTCAGCGACAGCTGCTTGGAGGGGGCCCAGGCGACGAAGATGTCCCGCCAGTCGTCGGCGCGCAGCCCGTCGCCCAGCCCAGCGGCGGCGCCGGCGGCCTGCAGCCGGTTGGGCATGCGCCGGTATTCGGCGCCCAGCGCCAGCTTGCTGCTGAGCAGCCAGGCCACGGCGATCTCCGGCTGCAGTTGGTGGCGACGCTGCGGGCCGCCCAGCGTGGCGCCATGGCCCAGCAGTCCCCCCTGGTTGGCCTGGGTCGCGCGCAGCGTGGCGTTGATCAGCAGGCCCTGGGCCAGCAGCAGCTTGGTGGCGCTGACATAGGCTTCGCTGCCGCTGCGCCTGGCACCCAGCGCTGCCAGCGTGCCGTCCAGACCGCTGCGCTGCAAGCGCTTGTGCAGCAGGCCCACCGCGATCTGCGGCATCCAGCGGTCGCTGTCCAGTACCGCGTCGCCGGCCAGGCGCAGCTTGGCGCCGACGATGTCCTGCCTGAGACGCAGGCCCGGCAGGCCCAGCGCGCGGCCGGTGATGCCGGTATCCAAGTCTTGGTGGGCCAGCGACAGCTCCAGCCGCTCGTCCCATCCCAGGGTGACGCCGTAGGCGCTCAGGCCGTAGTCCTGGGTGCGGGCTCGGCTCAGATGGACACTGCCCCCCCATTGGCCCTCGCTGGCGGGGCCGCCTATTACCGCCCAGGGACTCAGCCCGCCGCCGGCTGCGCCGTCCACCGTGCTGACGCCGCCGGTCAGCGCCAGTTTGCCGGTCTCGGCATGGACGGCCAGCGGCGCCAGCGCAACCAGCAGCAGGCCGCCCAGCAGCAGGCGGGCCTTGGTTCTTGTGCTCTCGTTCATCGATTCACCTCATCGCTTGGCTGTGTAGGGATGCCGTGAATACGCAGCCGGACCGCAGCTGGATTCAGCGGCCTGCCAAAGCCCCTGCGGCTCTTGTGGGCTTGAATCCGGCCGGGCCAGGGCTGCGTATCAGCCAGGGCCGGCGGCATGTCGCCGCCCGGCCCTGGCAAGCCCTTGCCGCTTTTTTTCTTACCGATCCAGGAGTGACTCCATGACACCCATGCTCTTGAGCCTTCCGCTGAGCCCCCGGCTCCGGCCCCTGCTGGCCACCCTGTCGGTGCTGGCGCTGGGCGCCTGCGCCGGCCCCTCCATGCCGACGGCCCGGCCAGCCTTCTCGCAACAATCGCTGCCCGCGGCGGTGCAGGTGCCCGCCGGCCACAAGGTGGTGCTGGAGACGGTGGGCGTGGGCCGGATCAGCTATGAGTGCCGGCCCGGGCAGGACATGGCGGCCGGCTTCGCATGGGCGTTCGTCGGCCCCGAGGCCGCGCTCAGCGATCGCCGCGGTCAAGCGGCCGGCCGCTATTGGGGCCCGCCCGCCACCTGGGAGGCGCTGGATGGCTCCCAGCTGACCGGCACCCAGCTGGCGGTGGCGCCGGCCGGCCCCGGCGCGATTCCCCTGCAGCTGGTCAAGGCCAAGCCGGTGGCGGGCGCCGGCCAGTGGCAGGGCGTCAGCCATATCCAGCGCGTCGCCACCGAAGGCGGGGTGGCCCCGACAACGGCCTGTGACGCCGGCCGCCTGGGCCAGCGTGAGTGGGTGCACTACCGCGCCGACTACATCTTCTGGGCGCCCGCCCCCTGAGCCCAGGACGGGCCGATCGTCGCCCTGGCCTCGGCCGCTGCACAATCGCTGCTGACCGAAGGGGTCAGCAGCGCCGGGAGAGGCCGTATGTCGGAGTCCTATATGCTTTTGATCGTCGAGCCGGTGGGCCAGCGCCAGCAGCGCGGGCCCGAGGCCGGCCAGCAGCTGTACCAGCGCATGCTGGACTTCGGCGCCGAGCTGCAACAGCGCGGCCAGCTGGTCGCCAGCAACTCGCTGGCCTCGACCCGGCACGCCCAGCGCCTGCAGCGCCGTGAGGGCCGCACCGAGCTGGTCGACGGTCCCTTCGCCGAAACCAAGGAAATGGTCGGCGGCTTCTTCCTGCTGCAGGGCGTGGACCGGGCGGAGGCGCTGGCGATTGCCGCGCGCTGCCCGGCGGCCGAATGGGCCACGGTGGAGATACGCCAGGTGGGCCCCTGCCACGACGACTAGGGTCGGATCAGGACAAACCCTGGTTTTGTCGAGGGCGGCCAGTGCCAGCCGTCGTGGCTCTGAAGGCGCAAGCCGGCCTCAGGACCTTCCCCCACCGCTCAGGAGACCCCCATGCGATTCATGATCATCGTCCGCGCCACCGCCGACAGCGAAGCCGGCCTCATGCCCGCGCCCGACGACGGCCTGATGGCCGAGATGGCCAGTTTTCACGAGGAACTGGCGCGCGCCGGCGTGCTGCTGGACGCCAATGGCCTCAAGCCCAGCCGCGCCGGCTGGCGCATACGCCACGAGGGCGGCCGCCAGCAGATCGTCGACGGCCCCTTTGCCGAAACCAAGGAACTGATCGCCGGCTACACGCTGATCGCGGTGCGTTCGCGCGACGAGGCGCTGGCCTGGTCGCGCCGCTTCCCGGCCCCGTTCCGCGGCCAGGCCTGCGAGGTCGAGGTGCGCGAGCTCTACGAGCTGGAAGATTTCGAGGACCCGGCCGTCGAGCGCTTTCGCGCGCTGCCGCCGACCGCCAGCCAGGCCTGAGCAGCCAGGAGAGCGACATCATGCACAAGCAGATCTATGTCAACCTGCCCATCCAGGACATGGCCCGCTCGCGAGCCTTCTTCGAGGCCCTGGGCTATCGCTTCAACCCCGAGTTCAGCAACGAGCAGGGCGCCTGCCTGGAGCTGGGCCCCAATCTCTACGCGATGCTGCTGGTGGAGGACTTCTTCAAGGGCTTCACCGCCAAGCCGGTGGTCGACGGCCGCGCCGCCACCGAGGTGCTGGTCTGCCTGAGCTGCGAGAGCCGGGCCGAGGTGGACGCGCTGGTGGCCAAGGCGCTGGCGGCCGGTGGCAGCGTGCCGCGCACACCGCAGGACCATGGCTTTATGTACGCCCATGGCTTCGAGGATCTGGACGGCCATATCTGGGAGCTGGTGCACATGATCCAGACACCCGCGGGCGGCGCGGCCGCCTAGGCGCTTCGCTGCATGCCCATACCGGCCGAAATCGAGCGCGCCATCACCGCCACCTGGCGGCTGGAGGCGGCCAAGATCGTCGCCCATATCGCCCGCATCACCCGCGATGTGGGCGTGGCCGAGGAGCTGGCCCAGGACTGCCTGCTGGCCGCGCTGCAGCGCTGGCCGCAGGAGGGCCTGCCCGACAAGCCGGCCGCCTGGCTGATGACGGCAGCCAAGCACCGCGCGCTGGACCATCTGCGTGCCGAGCAGCTGCATGCGCGCAAGCAGCAGGAGCTGGCCCAGGATCTGCGTACGCTGCAGGCCGATGTGGTGCCCGATCTGGTCGACGCGCTGGACGCGGCCCGCCGTGACGAGATCGGCGACGATCTGCTGCGTCTGATCTTCTGCGCCTGCCATCCGCTGCTGCCGCGCGAGGCCCAGGTGGCGCTGACGCTGCGCCTGCTGGGCGGGCTCAGCACCGCCGAGATCGCCCGCGCCTTTCTCAGTAACGAGGCCACGATCGCGCAGCGCATCGTGCGCGCCAAGCGCAGCCTCGCCGCCGCCCGCGTGCCCTTCGAGCTGCCCGAGGGCGCGGCGCGTGGCGAGCGCCTGGCGGCGGTGCTGGCGGTGGTCTACCTGATCTTCAACGAGGGCCATGCGGCCACCGCCGGCAGCGACTGGCTGCGCCCGGCCCTGTGCGAGGAAGCGCTGCGCCTGGCCCGTCTGCTCAGCGAGCTGCTGCCCGAGCAGGCCGAGGTGCTGGGCCTGCAGGCCTTGCTGGAGCTGCAGGCGGCGCGCCTGCCGGCACGGCTGGACTCTGAGGGCCGGCCGGTGCTGCTGCTGGCCCAGGACCGCGGCCGCTGGGATGCGCTGCTGCTGCGCCGCGGCCTGGCCGCGCTGGCGCGCGCCGACGCGCTGGGGCCACGCGGGCCCTATGTGCTGCAGGCCGCGATCGCCGCCTGCCATGCGCGCGCGCGCCGCGCCGAGGACACCGACTGGGTGCAGATCGTGGCCCTGTACGACGCGCTGTACCAGGCCCAACCCTCGCCGGTGATCGCCCTCAACCGCGCGGTCGCGCTGGGCCAGGCCAGCGGCCCCGGCTACGGGCCCGCGGCGGCGCTGCAGGCGGTCGAGGCGCTGGTGGCGGGTGAACCGCTGCTGCAGGGCTATCCCTGGCTGGCGGCGGCCCGCGCCGAGCTGCTGCAGCGCCTGGGCCGGCGCGCGGAGGCGCGCGCCGAGTTCGAGCGCGCCGCCGGCCTCAGCCGCAATGAGCGCGATCGCGAGCTGCTGCTGGCACGCGCCCGGCAAGACCCGGCTTGATGGCAGGGCCGGCGTCCGCCCTACACTGGCCCCGGCATGGCATGGGGGGTCAAGTCTTGACAAGCAGGGGTAGCGTAGCGGCAGACGGCGGCGCAGCGCAGGGCCAGGCCCTCAGCCTGGCGGCCCTGCCGCTGCGCCGGCGTCTGCGCGGCCTGCTGCTGCAGCAGGCCCTGCAGCAGCGCGAGCGGCAGCAGGGGACTGCCCCCGAGGAGGCCGCGCTGCTGCCACAGGCCCTGGCGGCCAGCCCGCGCCCAGGCGAGCAGATGCTGGCCCGCGCCGAGGCGCTGGGCCAGCGGCTGGGCCTGGTGTCGGCCCTGGGCCGCTGGCGCGCCCGCCTGCCCTGGCTGGCCCTGGGCTGCGGCCTGCTGGTGGGTCTGCTGTGCCTGGGCCTGCTGCAGGTCGTGGTCGGCGGTGAGCGCCGGCTCAATGGCGTGGCCGCGCTGCTGGCCCTGCTGGGCCCGCATCTGATCAGCCTGCTGCTGTGGCTGGGCAGTCTGGTTTGGGGTGGTGGCGGTGGCGGCATGGCCGCCGCGGCGGCCGGCCTGCTGGCCCGCCTGCCGGGGCCGGCGGCGGCGCGCGCCAATGAGCGCCTGCTGCTGCAGGCCGGCCTGGCCCTGCTGCAGCGCCAGCCGCGGCTGGCGCCCTGGGCTTTGGGGGCGCTCAACCATGCGGTCTGGGCCGCGGCCCTGGGGCTGGCCAGTGCCGGCCTGTGGTTCAGCTTTGCCTTTCGCGCCTACGAGCTGCGCTGGGAAAGCACCCTGCTTGATGCCGAATTCTTCGCTGCGCTGGTGGGCGTCCTGGGCTGGCTGCCGGCCCGGCTGGGCTTTGCCCTGCCCGATCTGCAGGCGGCGGCCGACCACCGGGGCTGGGCGCTGTGGCTGCTGGGCTGCACCCTGGTCTGGGGCCTGGGGCTGCGCCTGCTGCTGCTGGCCGTCAGCCTGGCGCGGTCGCTGCAGCTGGCGGCACGCCTGGCGCTGGACGGCAGCGATCCGGCGCTGCGCGCCGGCCTGGCCCGGCTGGCGGCGCTGGCAGCAAGCAGCCGGGTCATCGATGCCGAACGGCGGCCCGCGCCGGTGCCGCCGCCGCCGCTTGATCTGCCACCGTTCCACGGCCTGGCCCTGCTGGGCCATGAGCTGCCGCCGGCGCTGGACTGGCCGCCGCCCGGCTTCGCGGGGCTGGGCGGTCTGGCCCGGCACCGCGTCAGCGGCACGGCAGCCGAGCGCCAGGCCCTGCTGGCCAGCCTGCAGGACGCGCCGCCGGCGCGTTTGCTGATCGTCTGCCATGGCCCCGCCAGCCCCGACCGGGGCAGCGAGCGCCTGCTGCGCGCCGCGCTGCAACGCTGCGGCCATGGCGCCATGTTGCTGGTCGGCGGCGGCACGCCGGCGGCGCTGGCGCGCTGGCAGGACTGGGCGCGGCAGGTGGCCCTGCCGCTGCAGGCGGTGTTCGTCGCCGAGGCGCCGGCCTTGGCCTGGCTGCAGCGGCCCGAGGGCGGCGACCATGGCTGAGCCGCAGCCGCTGAGCCTGGCGGTGGTGGGCCACACCAATGCCGGCAAGACCTCGCTGCTGCGCACGCTGAGCCGGCGCCGCGATTTCGGCCAGGTGGCCGACCGGCCGGGCACCACCCGTCATGTCGAGGCCCTGGCCATGCCGGGGCTGCAGCTGCTGGACACGCCGGGCCTGGAGGATGCGGTGGGCTTGCAGCAGCTGATGCTGGAGCAGCCGGCCATCGCCGGTCGGCCGCGCGGCGAGCGGGTGGCGGCCCTGCTGGCCAGCCCGGCAGCGGCTGGCGACTACGAACAGGAGGCCAAGGTCCTGCGTGCGCTGCAGGCGGCCGATGCCGGCCTGCTGGTGATCGATGCGCGCGCCAGCCCGGCCCTGCCCAAGTACGCGGCCGAGCTGGAGCTGCTGGGTCTGTGCGGCCGTCCTTTGATGCCGGTGCTGAACTTTGTGCGCTCGCCCGACAGCCAGGAGGCGGCCTGGCAGGCCCTGCTGGCCAGCCACGGCCTGCACGCGCTGCTGCGCTTCGACGCGGTCGCCCCCTTCATCGGCGCCGAAACCCAGCTGCTGCGCGATCTGGGTACCCTGCTGCCGCAGCGGCGCGCGCTGCTGAAGCGCCTGGCCGGCGCGCGCGAGCACGAGCGCCGGCTGCGGCGCAGCGCCAGCCTGCGTCTGAGCGCCCCCGGCCTGCGGGCGCGGGCCGCGCGGCGCAGCGCGGCGGTCTCGGCCCAGGCGCTGGACGCGGCCGGCGCCCGCAGCGCCTTTGTGCGTGCCTTCCAGCTGCAGCTCAATGCCAGGCTGCAGCGCGAGCGGCTGCGCCTGCTGGACCTGCACGGCTTCGGCCCCGACACCGCCGAGGCGGCGGCCCTGCCCCAGCTGGCCGGTCGCTGGGAGGCCGATCTTTTCAATCCCGAGCTGCTGAAGAAGGCCGGCCGCCAGTTCGGCCGCGGCGCCGCGGTGGGCGGAGCGCTGGGCCTGGCCGCCGACGTGGCGCTGGCCGGGCTGTCGCTGGGCACCGGCACCACGCTGGGTGCGGTCCTGGGCGGCATGGCCAGCCAGGGTCTGGGGCCGCTGGGCCGATGCCTGGCGCTCAAGCTGCGCGGCCAGCTGCAGCTGAGCCTGGAGGACGCGGCGCTGCTGCAGATTGCCGCGCAAGACCTGAGCCTGATGCTGGCGCTGGAGCAGCGCGGCCATGCGGCGCTGGAGGTGCTGCGGCTGAGCGCCGCGCCGGAGGCGTTCGAGGCGGGGGCGGCGCGGGCCCTGCTGGCGGCGCTTCAGCCGGCCCGCGCCCAGCCCGAATGGGCGCAGGACGGGGGCGTGCCGGCCGCGGCGGTCGATGCGGTGCTGGAGCGCCTGCGGGCCTTGCTCGAGCCCGCTGCGGCGGGCGCGGGCCCGCGCGCCTAGCCGCGCTCGTCGGCGGCGTGGTCGCGCAGCAGCTTCTGCATCAGCGCGAAAAAGCGGTCGTAGAAGTCGCCGGCCGGTATGGTCTCGGAGGCCACCTTGACCAGGGACTCGTGGGTGGATGAGAGCGGCATCGAGATCGAGCCGATCGCGCTCAGGCCCACGCTGGTGGAGGTGCTGCTCTTCTTGACGGTGTAGCGGTCCTGCTGGGCCGAGACATAGGCGGTGGCCAGGCCGCCGCTGCGGCCGTCGGGCACGCAGACCACGGTGAAGGCCAGCTCCACATGCACCTCGCCCTCGGGCTGGAACCGCTTGCTTGCCTTGACCAGCCCGGCCTCGGCCTGGGCGATCACATAGCCCTGGCTCAGCAGCGCCCGGCGGGCCGCCTCGCAGGTGCGCTCGACATCGGCATCGAAGAGGCGCGAGAAGGTTTCGTCGGCCTGGAAGCGCTCGTTGAGGTAGACGGGTCTGGGCTTGCTGCCGCTGCTCTTGAGCGGCAGGCCGCAGCCGCTGATCAGGAGCGCCGCGGCGGCGGCGGACAGCGTGCGCGCCAGCGCGGCGGCATTGCGTGGGCCTTGTGGATGCATCGTGATCAGGGGCGGGCGATTGCGTACAGGCCCCGGGGCGGGGCTGAGGCTTGCATTATCGACCGAGCCCATGGGCGGTCCGCTGGCCGCTGCTGCGCCGCCGCCGCCGCTGGCGTATTTTTTCCTGCCCCCGCCCGGGTCCCGATGGTTTTGCCCGCTGTTTCCGGGGCCGGCTGCGGCGCCGGCCGCAGGTATGCTGCCGGCAGCCGGCGACGAGCGCAGCCATGGTGGGAATGCCTATTTCAGGGAAGTCGGAACTAGCGCCATTTCGGCAAGGCGAAATGCGGCAGGTAAGGATGCCTTACTTCGCCCCATCCTTGTCATCGCTGCGCGGTGCTGGCGCCATGAATACGCGTCTTCTACAAACGGGGTTGAAAGAATGGACGGATTGACGGTGGCGGCCTTGTTTCCGCTGGGTTGGAGTCATTACCTGGCGGGCGGCCTGCTGATAGGCGGCGGCGTGGCGCTGGCCTATCTGCTCAGCGGTCGGGTGGCGGGCATGAGCACGGTGTTCTCGTCCAGCTGGTCCTGGCTGCTGCCGCGCCTGGCCTTCTTCCAGCAGCCACGGCTGCTGCAGAGCCGGCTCTGGCGCCTGACTTTCGCGCTGGGCCTGGTGCTGGGGGCCTGGCTCTGGTGGCGCTGGCTGGGGCCCGAGCAGCCGCTCAGCACCGGTCTGCCGCTGTGGCAGCTGGGCCTGGGCGGTCTGCTGGTGGGCTATGGGGCGCGCCTGTCCAATGGCTGCACCTCGGGCCACGGCATCTGCGGCCTGGCCTCGCTGCAGCTGCCCTCGCTGGCCGCGGTGCTGACCTTTATGTTCAGCGGCTTCGTGACCGCCCATCTGGTGCTCGGTCTGGGAGGACGCTGAGATGTGCGCGAACCATCGAGAGGCCGCCGGCGGCCTGGGCGCGCCGGGTCTGCTGGCGATGCTGGTCTGCGGCGCGCTGTTCGGCTTCGGCCTGGCCCTGTCCACCATGGTCTCGCCGGCGGTAGTGCTGAGCTTTCTGCGCTTCCAGGACTGGGGGCTGATGCTGGTGATGGGTGGCGCCATCGCGGTGGCGCTGCCGGTCTACCAGCTGGCGCCGCGCCTGCTAGGCCGGCCGCTGCTGGGCGGCGCCTTCGAGCGGCGCGAGTCACGGCTGGATCGCGACACCCTGCTGGGTGCGGCGATCTTCGGCATAGGCTGGGGGCTGTGTGGTGTCTGTCCGGGGCCGGCCATCGCAGGCCTGGGCACCGGCAACCGGGAGCTGCTGGTGGCGCTGGCGGGCATCGCGCTGGGTGCGCTGCTGCAGGGCTGGCAGGCGCAGCGCAAGATGGCGAGGCTCGCACCGTAGTGCGGCAAAGCGCGAATTCTTGTTTGCCAAGCCCGAGCCGAGCTGCAAGACTGTGCGACAGCATGCTCGCCCCTGCCCTGTCCTCCTGTTCGCAGTCCTCAATGCGGCGCCGGCACTTGTTCGCGCTGACGGCGGCCTGGCTGTCGCTGGCTGCGGCAATCTGGCCGGCGCTGGCCCAGGCTGAGCCGGCGGGCGAGCTGCGCATAGGCGCTTCGGCGGCGCTGAGCGGGCCGGCCGGCGCGCTGGGCAGGCGCTACCACGCCGGCGCCCAGGCCTGGTTTGACCAGCTCAACAAGCACCACGGCGGCGTGCAGGGCGCCAAGCTGCTGGTGGAGCTGCGCGACGATGGCTACGAGCCCGAGCGCGCCGAGACCAATACCCGCGCCCTGCTGGGCGATCCGCGTGTGCTGGCCCTGTTCGGCTATGTGGGCACGCCCACCAGCCGGGTCGCCCTGCCCTATGTGCGGCGCAGCGGCATCGCCTATCTGGGCGCCTTCACTGGCGCCTCGATGCTGTGGGACGCGGCGGCGAATCCGAGCGTCTTCAATGTGCGGGCCAGCTATCTCGACGAGGGCCGGGTGCTGGCGCGGGCGATGCAGGCCAGCGGTGCGCGCAGCGTCAATGTGATGGTGCAGGCCGACCCCTTCGGCCGCGCCGGCCTGGAGGCGATGCGCGAGGCCCTGCAGGCCAGCGGTCTGCGCCTGCAGGCCACCGCCCTGGTCAGGCGCAACAGCACCGAGGTGGACGAGAGCGTCCATACCCTGGTGAGCCAGAACCCGGCCGATGCGATCTTCATGGTCAGCACCTATGAGACCTGCGCCGCCTTTGTGAGGCGCGCGCGGCAGGCGGGTTTCAAGGGGCGCTTCTACACCCTCTCGTTCGCCGGGCTGGAGCCGCTGCGGGCGGCGCTGGACGGTGATCTGCACGATCTGACCATCGCCCAGGCGGTGCCCGACCCCGAGGACCGTGCGCTGCCGGTGGTGGCGGCCTACCAGCGGGCGATGCTGGAGGCGGGTGACCGCCGCTTCGACAGCATCAGCCTGGAGGGCTATATCGCGGCCCGCGTGCTCAGCGAGGGCTTGCGCCGCGCCAAGCCGCCGCTCAGCCGCGCCAGCGTGCGCCTGGGCCTGGAGAGCCTGGGCGAGCTGGACCTGGGCGGCTTTGTGCTGCGCTACCGGCCGGGCCAGCACAAGGCCTCCAGCTATGTGGGCCTGCGCGGCGGAACCGGGCGCTGAGACCGGGGCCGCGGATCAGGCCGTCGGCTTGGCAAGGCCGGGGCCGCCGAGGCAGACGCTGAGCCGGCTGTCGCCGCGCTGCCAGTCGTCCAGGCTGCGCGGTGCCTGCGCGGACGGCAGGTCCTCGGCCCGCAACGCTCCCACATAGCCGTCGCGCCCCCGGGCCTTGGCGGCGTAGAGGGCCGAGTCGGCCAGGCTCAGGCAGGCCGGCCAGTCCCAGGCGCGCGGTCGCTGCGGATCCAGCGGGAAGACCGCGAAGCCGATCGAGACCGTGACCCTGAGCGTGCGGCCACCGCCGATGTCGAAGGGCCGCTCGCGCACCGCGGCGCAGGCGCGCTCGGCCAGCTCGGCGGCTTCGGCACGATGGGTCTCGCGCACCAGCACCAGCACCTCTTCGCCGCCCCAGCGCACCAGCGAATCGCTGGCGCGGAAGACCCGGCGCAGGCGCTGGGCCAGCTGCACCAGCACCGCGTCGCCGGCCGCATGGCCGTGGACATCGTTGACGCGCTTGAAATGGTCCAGGTCCAGCAGCATCAGCAGCAGATCGCTGTCGGGGCCGGGCTCGGTCTCCTGCTCGAAGCGGCGCAGCGCCAGGCGCAGATCGTCGCTCAGGCGCAGCTCCAGATAGCGACGGTTGCGCAGGCCGGTCAGGCTGTCGGTCAGGCTGGCCTCGCGCAGCTCGGCGGTGCGTTCGTCCACCAGGGCCTGCAGCGCGATCTCGCGCTGGCGCAGCTGCCGGGTGCGCCAGCGCACCCAGGCCCAGATCGCCGCCAGCAGCAGGACCACAGCGGCCAGCTGGGCCCACAGGGTTTGCCACCAGTGCGGCAGCAGCTGTATCGGCAGGGCCAGCTCGGCGGGGCTCCACAGCCCCGGCTGGGCGCTGACCCGCACCTGCAGCGCGTAGCGGCCGGGTTTGAGCGGGCCGAAGCTGGGGTTGCGTGCGCCGGCATCGGTCAGCGTCCATTCGTTGTCCAGGCCCTGCAGCCGGTACTGGTAGCGCAGCCGGCCGGGATCGGCATAGTCCAGGCCGGCAAACTCCACCGCCAGGCTGCGGCTGCCCGCTGGCAGCAGCAGGCCCTGCGGCGCATCGCCGGCCGGCAGCGGATGCGGCTGGCCGTTGACGCGCAGTGTGCTGATCACCAGCGGCGTGGTGCCGCTGGGCGGCCGGTAGGCCTGCGGCTGTATACGCAGCAGGCCGCGGCTGCCGCCGAACAGCAGGCTGCCATCGGCCAGCTCGGTGCTGGCGAAGAACCAGAAGCTGCCGAAGGCCGCGCCCTCGGCGGCGCCGAAGCTGTCGATGCGATCGCTGCGCGGGTCGTAGACATAGAGCTGGCTCCAGATGCGACCCTGGGTGTCCTCGTGCAGATTGCCGCCGAACACGCCCTCCATGCCCAGGCGCTCGCTGATGCGCTCGAAGCGGGCGCGGCCGGCGCTGTCCCAGCCGCTGAGCCGGTGCAGGCCGCTGACCGGGGTGTCCACCCACAGGCCGCCGTCGCGCCCGCGCAGCAGGCCCATCACCACCGGGCTGCCCAGGCTTGCGCCGGGTGCCTGGGGCACGGCCCGCAGCGCGGCCTGCGCCGGGTCCTGGCCCTGGGCGCGGAACAGGCCCTGCTGGCCGCCCACCCAGAGCTGCGTGGCGCCGTCGGCGGCACGGTCCTCGATCAGTGCATAGATGCCGCCGAGCAGCGGCAGGCCGTCGGCCAGATGCACCCGCTGCAGGGCCGCGGCCTGCGGCCCCGGCAGGCGGTACAGGCCCTCCTGCATGCCCAGCCAGATCTCGCCGCTGGCGCGCAGCAGCAGGCGCTGGGCACGGCCGCCATCGAGCGGCCAGTCGCGCAGCAGCCGGCCATCGGGCGCGCGCCGCTCCAGCCGGCCGGCGGCGGCCATCCACAGGCTGCCATCGGCGGCCTCGGCCAGCGCCTCGACCACGCTGCTGCGCTCGCGCGGCCAGCGCCCCAGCGTCTGCAGCGCCTGGCCGGGGCGACCGTCCAGGCGGGCGATCACGCCGGCCTGGGTGGGGGCCAGCAGCTCGCCGCTGCGCAGCGCCAGCAGCACGCGCACATCGGCCTCGGCCAGGGCGCTGGCAGGGTCAGCATCGGGGCCGCGCACCGCCAGGGCCGGATGGTGCAGATGGCGCTGCAGGCCCAGGCCATAGCCGCTCAGCCACATCGCGCCGCCGGCGTCGCGCAGCAGGCCGCTGATGTCATTGCCGGCCAGGCCGGCGCTGCGGCGCGGGTCGTGGCGCAGCCGGGCGACGATGGCGCCGCTGGCCCGGTCCAGCCATAGCAGGCCGCTCTTGCTGCCCACCCAGAGCCGGCCGTCCTCGGCCTCGGCCAGCGCCTGGATCGGGGTCTTCAGATCGGGCTGCACCCAGCGCGGCTGGCCCTGGGGCTCGACCACGCCCAGCCGGCCGTCCTGGGTGCCGAACCACAGCCGGCCTTCGCGGTCCTCGGCCAGCGCCAGCACCGGCACGCCCTGCTTCTCCAGGCCGGGCAGCGGCAGCGCCTCCCAGCGGCCGCCCGCGCCCTGCCGCCGGGACAGGCCGCGCCAGTGGCCGGCCCAGACGGTGTTGCGGTTGATCTCGCTGCGGCCCACGGCCAGGGCCAGCACGCGGGCCTCGGGCTGGCCATCCGGCCCGCGCAGGTCCTGAGGCTCGAAGCGGCGGCTGTCCGGGCTGTAGCGCTGCAGGCCCTGGCCCAGGCTGCCGATCCAGACCTGGCCCTGCGCGTCCTCGGCCAGCGCGCGTATCGGTGCGGCCGGCTGGTGGGCGCTGCCATGGGCTTCGACGCGGTCGGGCCCGGGCAGATAGGCCTTCAGGCCCTGGAACTCGGTGCCTATCCACATGCGGCCGTCGCGGCCCGCCGCCAGTGCGCGCACCCAGCCGAGGTTGCGCTGGGCCGCGGTATCGCCGGTCTGCTCGATGGGGCGCAGCCGGTAGCCGTCGTAGCGGGCCAGCCCCTTGCTGGTGGCCACCCAGATGAAGCCGGCGCGGTCCTGCGCCAGGGCCGGTGAGGTGTTCTGCGGCAGCGCAATGCTGCGGAACTGCGCTTCGAGGCTGGGGGCGGCGGCGGGTGCGGCGGGGCCGACCGGATACGCGGCCAGCCAGGACACAGAGGCGGAAAGCAGCAGGCCGGCGGCCAGGCTGCGCAGTGAAAAACGCATGGGCAGGATCTTAGGCAGCGACGGGCGAGCGTGCCGCAAGCAGGCGGTGACGGATGCGCAGAAATGCGCGGCCAGGGTTCTGGGGAGGGGCACTGTTCAGGCCGTCCTGGCATCACTACAGTGGGCCAGCCCCTTTTCTTCTTCCACTTTTGCTCAAGGAGCCGGCGATGCGAATCGATCCCTATCTGTTCTTCAACGGCCGCTGCGAGGAGGCGATCGCGTTCTACCAGGACGCGCTGGGCGCCGAGCTGCAGATGATGATGCGCAACTCGGACAGCCCCGAACCGCCACCGCCGGGCATGCTGCCGCCGGGCAGCGAGCACAAGATCATGCATGCCTCGCTGCTGATAGGCGGGGCCCTGCTGATGATGTCGGACGGCAATTGCGACGGCACGGCGCCGGCCGAAGCCTTCAAGGGCTTCTCGCTGTCGCTGGACTGCGCCGATGCGGCCGAGGCCCGCCGCGCCTTCGAGGCGCTGGCCGGCCAGGGCGGCTCGGTGACGAAGCCGCTGGCCAAGACCTTCTGGGCGCCGCTGTTCGGCATGGTCAGCGACCGTTTCGGCGTCAGCTGGATGGTGGGAGTGGCGGAACCGGGCTGAACCGCCAGCGCAGGGAGCTGATGCCCAGCGTCAGCTCAATCCGGCCCGCCGCGCGGGCTGAAGGTGCGCGGGAAGAAGACCGGTGCGTGGCGGTCTTTCAGCCGGTAGCCCATGGGCGGGCGCTTGGAGCCGCTATCGACGATGCCAACCTCCTCCAGGAAGTCGGCCGCCAGCATGCGGGTGCGGAAGCCGCTCTTGTCGACCGGCCGGCCCAGCACCCGCTCGTAGCTGCGCTGCAGCTGCGGCAGCGTGAAGGGCTCGGGCAGCAAAAAGGCCGGCAGCGAGGTGTATTCCACCTTGCTGCGCAGGCGCTCGACGGCGGCGCGCAGGATCTCGTCATGGTCGAAGGCCAGCCGGGGCAGCCGGCCGTCGACCTTGAACCAGCGCACATCGGCCGCGTTGGCACCCCGGGCGAGCTGGATCTGGCCGCCCGGCAGCAGCGCGAAATAGGCATGGGTGGCCGACCAGCCGCGCGGGTCGCGGCCGGCGCTGCCCCAGCTGCCCAGCTGCTCCAGATAGGGGCTGGCCACGCCGGTCTTCTCCAGCAGCTTGCGGCGCGCGCAGGCCAGCAGATCCGCGTCCTGCGCCACATCGACAAAGCCGCCGGGCAGCGCCCACAGGCCCGGGAAGGGCTCGGCAGCGTCGGCCGGGCGCTGCACCAGCAGCACCTGCAACGCATCGTCCAGCAGGCTGAAGATGATCACGTCGACCGTGGTGTAGGGCCTGTCGAAAGCGCTCGCCGCACCGGGCGGCGCCGATCCGGCGCCCCTGGCGCCGGGGTGGGGGGGTGAGGGTCTGGGGTTCGCCATGCTCGTTTGCTTCTTGACCTGCCTGGTGATGAGTTGTACTGTACGCCTTATACAAGGTGTACTAAACAACTTATTGACGACGGCAAGGAGCGACACATGTTCGGATTCAGGTTCATCAAGTCACAGCCCACCACCCATCTGATGCAGTTCCGCAGCGGCAAGCTGGCGCGCGAGGGCGCGGGCCTGTCCTTCTTCTACTACGCACCGACGACGACCCTGGTGGCGGTGCCGGTGGCCAGCCAGGACCGGCCCTTCATGCTGGATCTGGTGACGGCCGATTTCCAGAGCGTCAGCGTGCAGGGTCAGGTCACCTATCGCATCAATGCCCCGCAGCGCACGGCGGCGATGATGGACTTCTCGCTGCGGCCGGACGGCAAGGGCTTCGCCTCGGAGGACCCGGCGCGGCTGGCGGACCGGGTGGCCCAGCAGGCCGAGGTGATCGTGCAGCAGGCGGTGCAGGCGCTGGACCTCAAGCAGGCGCTGCGGGCCTCGGCCCTGATCGCGCGCACCGCGCAGCGCGAGCTGGGCGCCCAGGCCGAGATCGAGGCCCTCGGCCTGGAGATACTGGGTGTTTCCATCCTCAGCGTGAAGCCCACGCCCGATATCGCCCGCGCGCTGGAGGCCGAGGCGCGCGAGGCGAATCTGCGGGCCGCGGACGATGCGGTCTATGCGCGGCGCATGTCGGCCGTCGAGAAGGAGCGCGCGATACGCCAGAACGAGCTGGATACCGAGATCGCGGTCGAGCACAAGCGACGCGAGATCAGCGAGACCCAGCTGGAGGCCAAGGCCGCGCTGATGCGCAAGGACAACAGCCTGCGGGCCGAGCAGATGAGCGCCGATGTGGCGCTGGAGGCCAGCCGCAAGGACTTCGTGGCCGGCCAGGCCGCCAACAGCCGCACGCTGGCCGAGGCCGAGGCGCACCGGGTGGCCAGCGTGATGGGCGCGCTGAGCCAGGCCGACCCGCGCATCGTGCAGGCGCTGGCGGCCGTCGGCATGCAGCCGGCGCAGCTGATCGCGCAGGCCTTCGGCGGCATTGCCGAGAACGCCGAGCGCATCGGCCAGTTCAATATGGCGCCCGAGCTGCTGCAGGCCCTGCTGGGACATGGGCCGGCCAGCGCCGAAGCAGCGCTGCCGAGGAGGGCCGCCCATGAGCGCAGCCGCTGAAAGCCGCAAGATCGTGCTCGTGACCCGCAAGACGCGGCTGGAGGAGCTGATCGCCAAGTACCACACGCTGGCGCAGGCACGCTTCTACATCGAGCATCTGGGCGCTGACTTCACGGATTATGTGCAGGAGCATATGGCCTACAGCCAGAGCCTGCTGAGCGTCAGCGAGGCGCTGCGGGCCTGGGGCCGGCACCAGGTGCTGGACCGCGCCCAGCTGCCCAACTATGTGTTCGCGGCCGACGACATCGTGCTGGCCCTGGGCCAGGACGGCCTGGTGGCCAATACCATGAAGTACCTGGACGGCCAGCCCCTGGTGGGCATCAACCCCGAGCCCAGCCGCTGGGACGGGCTGCTACTGCCCTTTGAGCCGCGCCAGATCGGCCCCCTGCTGTCGGAGGTGGCGCATGAGCGCCGTGCGGCCAAGGCGGTGACGATGGCGCAGGCGCGCCTGTCCGACGGGCAGACGCTGCTGGCCGTCAACGATCTGTTCATAGGCCCGCGCAGCCACAGCTCGGCGCTCTACGACATCAGCCTGGGCGCGCAGCACGAGCGGCAGTCGTCCTCGGGCGTGATCGTCTCCACCGGCCTGGGCTCGACCGCCTGGCTGAAGAGCGTGATGACCGGATCGATGGCCCTGGCGGCCGCGGCCGCCGGCGCCCCGCCGCCCGGTGAGTACCGGCCCCTGGCCTGGGATGCGCAGCAGCTGCGTTTCGCGGTGCGCGAGCCCTTCCCGACCCGGCACTCGCAGGCCACGCTGGTCTATGGTGAGCTCAACCCGCAGCAGCCGCAGCTGCGCCTGCGCTCGCTGATGCCCGAGCACGGCGTGATCTTCTCCGACGGCATGGAGGCCGACTTTCTGCGCTTCACCGCCGGGATGGAGGTGGTGGTGACGGTGGCGAGGCGCAGGGGGGTGTTGGTGGTGTAGCGGGTGCGGCGCGGGCCGGCGGCGCGCTGCGGCATTCATTTATCCATTTGTTCATTCACTCGGCTCTTCGATCGCGCGCGTCCCCCGGCAGCTTGGGTAGGCACTGCAGCCCCAGAAGAGCTTGCCGGCATTGGCGCCCTGCTTGGCGAGTCGGCGCAGCATCGCTTGGCCGCACCTGGGGCAAGACGGGTGGGCAGGCGCTGGGGCCTGGGCTTGTGCCTGCGCCTCGGTGGGGGCTGCTGTCCTTGCGGAAGTGGCGGCTGCGGCACTCTGAAGCATTCGGTGCAACTCGCTGCCGTCGATCAGCGCCAGATTGCGCCCGCTGGCAAAGTCCTGTGCCTCCTGCGTGAAGCGGCCTGAGGTGACGACAAAGCCGCCGGCCGCGCCGCGCGCAGCGGCGCCAGGCAGAAACAGCGGCGCCGGCCAGACAGATCAAGGGCAGGATGTACTGCCCGCCCGTTGCCAAGCCCTTCACCATGATCTGCACCACGCCAGCCCACCAGGGCAGCATCGCCACCAGATCCATCAAGCCCTCGGCAGGACTGCTCCGATGACTCTGTGCATGAGGTCCGCTTCGGCATCTAGGCCGATGTACGCCTAATTGCCGTAGTACAAATCGTTGCCCCTCTTCGTTGTTTCAGCTCAGGATCGCACACACCGTCCCTAGCTTGTCTTCAAGCGGCGACTAGCCAAGTCCTCGCCGTGGACCTATCGTGCAGCGCAGCCCTTGCAGGAGCCCGCCATGCCCGACCGCAGCGATATCTTGTGGTTCAAGCGCCAGTTCCAGGCCCGCATCGTGCCGGCGCTGGCCGGCACGCCGCTGACGGTGGACATGATCTGCGCGATCGCCTGCCAGGAGACCGGCGCGATCTGGTCGCTGCTGCGCAGAAAAGGCCTCGGCACAGCCAGGGTGCTGGCCCTGTGCGTGGGCGATACGCTAGACGCGGACAAGGGCCGGCGCGCCTTTCCGCAGACCCGTGCCGAGCTGCTGGCCCGACCCGGCGGCGCGCAGATGTTCGCGATCGCCCACCAGGCCCTGGTCGACATGGCCGAGCATGTGCCCGGCTTCGCCGCGGTGGCCCGGCGGCCGCACAAGTTCTGCCATGGCTTCGGCATCTTCCAGCGCGATCTGCAGTTCTTTCTGAGCGACCCCGACTACTTCCTGCAGCGCCGCTACGAGGACTTCGACGCTGCGCTGGCGATGGCGATGGAGGAACTGCGGCGCGGGCTGCGCAAGCTGGGCTTCGAGCAGCGCAGCTCGCTCAGCGATCTGGAGCTGGCCGCCGTGGGCATCACCTACAACACCGGCGGCTTCAAGCCGGCCAAGGGGCTCAGGCAGGGGCATTTCAACGGCACGCAGTTCTATGGCGAGGCCTTGTTCGATTTTCTGCGCCTGTCGCAGACCGTGGCCCTGCCGCAGGAGCCCGCGCTGCTGCTCACGCCGGCGCCCGGCCAGGCCATCCTGCCGCTGCCCAGCCAGCCCACGGCCAGCGGTCCGCGCATGCGGGTCAAGACCCTGGACAACATCCTGCGCCTGCGCAGCGCGCCCGAGATCAGCACGCCCCTCACCGCCAATGTCATCGCCCAGATGCCGGACGGCCATCCAGTGCGCGCCATCAGCGGCCGGGCGGTGAACGGTTTCATCGAGATCGAGACCAGCCTCAATGGCGCGCTGCTGCGTGGCTTTGCCTCGGCCCGGCTGCTGCAGCGCGAGCCCGAGGCGGTCGCGGCGGACGAGCCGCTGGACCTGCTGCTGCCGGCGCCGACGCTGCCCAGCGAGGGCATCGTCGCGGTGTGGATGCCGCGCAAGCCTGGCCGCATCACCCGGCGCAGCGAGCCTGCTGGCGCGCATTCGCTCAACGAGACCGGCCAGCCGGGCCGGCACGGCCGCAGTGCCGCCGAGCTGCGCGAGGAACTGGCCCGCATCATCGACTGGCTGGCGGTGGACGAACCCGGCCATCTGCGCTATCAGCCACGCCAGGGCCTGAGCTTCTGCAATATCTACGCGCACGATTACTGCCATCTGGCCGGCGCCTATCTGCCGCGGGTCTGGTGGACCCCGCCGGCCCTGCTGGCCCTGGCCCAGGGGCAGGTGGTGGCGCCCTTGATCGGCAACACGATCGGCGAACTCAGGGCCAACGATCTGTTCCGCTGGCTGGCCGAGCAGGGGCCACGCTTCGGCTGGCGCCAGACCGGCACGCTCAGCAAGCTGCAGCAGGCCGCCAACCAGGGCGCGGTGGCGCTGATCTGTGCCCGGCGCAAGGAGGACGGGCGCTCGGGCCATATCGTTGCGGTAGTGCCCGAAACCCCAGAGCACGCGGCCCGCCGCGACAGCGGCGGCGCGGTGATCGCTCCGCTGCAAAGCCAGGCCGGAAGCAGCAACTTCCGCTATGGCACAGGCCGGGCGCGCTGGTGGCAGGGCGAGGAATTTGCCGACAGCGCCTTCTGGATCCATGCCTGAACCCCCGGCGATCAGCCCTGTTGACAAGGCTGGGGACAGTTCTTGCGCAAACCATGGCTTATCCACAGGCGCGGGCCTGCGCGCCAAGTTGTTGTAGCTCGGCCAGCCTGCAACAAGACCGGGCACCCACATGCTTGGGCCCAGGCCATGTGCTTGTCAGGCTTGGACTTTTCCGGCTTGTCCACAGGCAAGACCTGCCCCTACTACGACTACCACTATGAGATCTCAAACCTATGCTGACGCATGTGGAAGACCGTTTCGGGCCTCCGTTCCCGATTGATTTGCCCGGCTGAGCCGGCCAGCGGCGCGCGCCGCACGGTCCTGCATGTCAAACTGTCGGCCCGTTGCAGCGCAGCGCTGGCGCTGACGGCCCCTCATGAGCCAGACATCACCCTCCACCCTCCACACCGCCTCCGCCGGTTTTGAATCGGCCTGCCAGATCCCCGGGCTGCCGCTGAACCACCGCAGCCATGGCCTGCATGGCCATAGCTATTTCGCCACCGTGCGCAGCCAGCTGCCGCGCGGCTGGGCGCCGTTCGAGGGGGGCGAGGTCGAGGCGTTGCGGCGTCGGCTGGAGCAGGCGGTGGCCCCGCTGGACCACGCGCTGCTGAACCGCCATGTGGCCGAGCCCACCGACGAAAACCTGGCGCGCTGGATACGTCAGCGCCTGCAGACCGAGTTCGAGGTGCCCGGTATTCAGCAGGTGGGCATACAGAGCACCGCGCACAGCGGGGTGGACCTGGACGCCGGCGGCCAGGCCCATGTCTGGCGTCGCTACCGTTTCCAGGCCGCCCACCAGCTGCCCCATGTGCCGCTGGGCCATAAATGCGGCCGCATGCATGGCCATGGCTTCGAGGTCATCGTCCATGCCAACCAGGATCTGGGCGAGCGCGATCTGAGCCTGGACTACGACCATCTGGACGAGCTCTGGGCGCCCTTCCACGCCCAGCTGAACTACCACTGCCTCAACGAGATCGAAGGGCTGGCCAATCCGACCAGCGAGATCATCTCGTCCTGGCTGTGGGAGCGGCTCAAGCCGCAGCTGCCCGAGCTGTCCTGGCTGACCGTCTACGAGACCGGCTCCTGCGGCGCCAATTTCAATGGCCAGCACTACCGCATCTGGAAGGAGCTGACGCTGGACAGCGCGATACGGCTGAAGGCCGCGCCCGAGGGCAGCCCGCTGCGCGGCATTCATGGCCACACCTATACCTTGCGCTTGCATCTGAGCGCACCGCTGGATGCGCTGCATGGCTGGACGGTGGACTTCGGCGATGTGAAGACCCTGTTCGATCCGATCTTCAAGGCCATCGACCACCGGCCGCTGTACGAGATTGCCGATCTGCCCGATGGCGATGCCGCCAGCCTGGCGGCCTGGGTGCTGGCCAAGGGCCGGGCGGTGCTGCCGCAGCTGGACCGGGTGGACATCTACGAAACCCGTGGCTCGGGCGCCATCGTCAGCGCCACGGCCTCGCAGGAACTGATCCCCGTCTGAGGCCGCCATGAGCTATGCAGTGAAGGAAATGTTCTACACCCTGCAGGGCGAGGGTGCCCAGGCGGGTCGTGCGGCGGTGTTCTGCCGCTTCGCCGGCTGCAATCTGTGGAGCGGCCGCGAGCAGGACCGGGCCGGCGCCGTCTGCAGCTTTTGCGACACCGATTTCGTCGGCACCGATGGTCAGGGAGGCGGCAAGTTCGCGACGGCGACCGAGCTGGCCGCCGCGGTGGCCGGGCTCTGGCCCGGCGGCGGCAAGCCCCTGGTGGTATGCACCGGCGGCGAGCCGCTGCTGCAGCTGGACGAGGCCCTGATCGAGGCCCTGCATGCGCGCGGCTTCGAGATCGCGGTCGAGACCAATGGCACCCAGCCGGCGCCGCCAGGGCTGGACTGGATCTGCGTCAGCCCCAAGGCCGATGCCGAGCTGCTGCTGACCCGTGGCGATGAGCTCAAGCTGGTCTATCCCCAGCCGCTGGCGCCGCCCGAGCGCTTCGCCGCGCTCGACTTCCGGCATTTCTTTCTGCAGCCCATGGACTCGCTGCTGCAGAAGCAGCACACCCGCGACGCGGTGGCCTATTGCATGGCGCATCCGCAATGGCGGCTGTCGGTGCAGATGCACAAGGTGGTGGGCATCGAGTAGACGGAACAGATCGGCTGTGCACAAGGCTGTGGAGAAATTTTGAACAAGTCCAGGCTTGTCCACAGCGCTGGCGCTGAGAGACGAGTTGTTCGCACCGGGCAGCCGCGGCATACGCAGACCGCCCACAGCTCTTTGCAGGCCGCAAGGCCTTGTCAGTCCAGGGCTTTTGCGGCTTGTCCACAGCCGGCCCGGCCCTCTACTACGGCTACCAGACTATTGATCAAGAAGTTCTTGGAATACCGAGATGGACATCGCCCTGCTGCAGCAAAGGCTGCGTGACTTTGCCGCGGCCCGCCACTGGCAGCCCTATCAGACGCCCAAGAACCTGGCGATGGCCATGGTGGTGGAGGCGGCCGAGCTGGTCGAGATCTTCCAGTGGCTGACGCCGGAACAGTCGCAGCAGCTCGGGGAGGCCGAGCGCGTCCATCTGGGCGAGGAGATCGCCGATGTGATGCTCTATCTGCTGCAGATTGCCGACCACAGCGGCGTGGACATCGAGGCGGCGGTGGAGCGCAAGCTGGCCCTCAACGCGATCAAGCATCCGGCTCCATGAGCAGCGGCCAGCGCATCGCGGTGATTGACTTCGAGACCACCGGCCTGCCGCCGGGTGGCGGCGGCCGTGCCACCGAGATTGCGGCGGTGCTGGTGGAGAACGGCCGGGTGGTGGACCGCTATGCCAGCCTGATGAAGAGCGGCGCCTGGGTGCCGCCCTTCATCGAACAGCTGACCGGCATCAGCAACGCGATGCTGGCCGAGGCGCCGGCTGCAGCGCAGGTGATGGCCGAGGTCGGCGAGTTCACCCGCGGCCTGCCGCTGGTGGCGCATAACGCGGCCTTCGACCGCGGCTTCTGGCTGCACGAGCGGCTGCTGGCCGGGCTGGCGCCCGACCCGGCCCATGAGTTCGCCTGTACCGTGCTGCTGTCGCGCCGTCTCTACCCGGAGGCTGCCAACTGCAAGCTGGGCACCTTGGCGCAGTTCCACCGCCTGCCCGATATGGGGCGGGCTCACCGCGCGCTGGCCGATGCGCAGACCACCGCGGCGCTGCTGCTGCGCCTGCAGGCCGATCTGCGCGAGCGTTATGCGGCCGAGCTGGGCGCGCTGCCGGTCAGCCATGCGCTGCTGGCCCGTCTGCAGCGCGCCTCCAAGACCGCGCTGAAGCGCTGTGTGCAGGACTGGGCCGGGGCCGCGGCGCCAGCCGGGGCTTAAAAAAACAGCGCTGTCAAGGGCGTGATTTCGCGCGTTTGACGCGGACAATTCCGCCCTTTCGTTCTTTCGTTTCTCTGTTCGCGCTGATTGATCCCTATGTCGAGTATCCAGGTTCGTCCGGCCACCCTGCGTGATGCCAAAGCCATTGCCGAGATTCATGTTGCAGCCTGGCAGGACGCCTACAAGGGCCTGCTGCCCGATGCCACGCTGGAGACCTTGTCGGTGCAGAAGCGTCAGGCCTACTGGCGCGAAGCCATCGACCATTGCGAGCCGCAGGTGATGGTGGCGCATATCGACAACGAGATCATGGGCTTTGTCGGCTTCGACCGCTCGCGCGACAAGGGCACGCCCTCGTCGACCGGCGAGATCTGGGCCCTGTATGCCAAGCCGGTGCACTGGGACAAGGGCGTGGGCCTGGCCCTGTGGGACGCGGCCCGCGACGGCTTGCAGGAAGAGGGCTGCATCAAGGTCACGCTGTGGACCTATCTGCGCAACGAGCGCGCGCTGCGCTTCTTCGAGTTGGCCGGCTTCAAGCGTGAGCAGGGCAGCCTCAAGACCACCGATGTGGGTGGCGGCGTGCGCCTGGAAGAGCTGCGCCTGCAACGCTCGCTGATGTAAGCGGGGGGCGCTTCGCCATGAGCCAGGTGCTGGCCAAGCTGACGGCCAAGAACCAGCTGACCCTGCCCAAGAGCGTCACCACGCCGCTGGGCGAGGTCCAGTACTTCGAGGTGCAGAGCCGGGCCGGTCAGATCATCCTGACCCCGGTGCGCATCCAGCGCGGCGATGCGCTGCGGGCCAAGCTGGCCGAGCTGGCGCTGGACGAAAGCCAGCTCGACGCTGCGCTGGCGTTTGCCGAGACCCAGCCTTCAGCCGGCAAGGTGGCCGGGAAGAAGCCGGCAGTGCCGACCCGCAGGGCCGGTTCCAAGAAGCGATGAGCGCTGGCGCTGCGCGACGCCGGCCAGCCCGAGCGCCGGCCGCACCGGCGGTTGTCTTCGACCTGACCCTGTTGCTGCGCGCGCTGCTGCTGAGCGATACGGCGGCCAAGGCCTTGCGCCAGAGCTGGCAGCAGGGGCGCTGCCGGCCGCTGATCTGCACCGGTACCGCCGAGGGCCTGATGCGCGCGCTGCTGAGTCCGGGTCTGGGGCTGGACAAGGCCCAATGCCTGGAGCTGCTGGCCGATTTCCTGCCCTATGCCCAGGTGGTGCAGCTACCGGTGCGCGCCGGCGCCAGATCGGCGCGCCTGACCGGTCTGCAGCAGCAGGTGCTGAGACTGGCGAGGCAGGCGCCCGCGCAGCTGCTGGTCAGTGATAACCCCGAGATGAAGCGTTCGTTTGTGCGCAGTTCGTCAGCGGCAAAATCTGCCGGTTGCGAAATCATCGGCAGCGCGGAATTCTTGGCAGCTTTTTGAATCAAACCGTCGCGGCGCTCTGCTAGATTGCTGGCGCTATGAGTGGCAATTTCGACCGTTCGATTTCCAGTGGCATGTGGCGCGTGGTGTTCTACGAACGCCGCGGCATGCGCATAGAGATGGACAAGACCGGTCCCTGGCTGCCCAACAAGCGCTTGGCCCAGCAATGGGCTCATTGGTTCGGTGAGCAGGGTTACCACGTGGCCCTGCAGGACCAGACGGGCAGCATGGAAAAGCTCAGCCAGGGCCTGCCCTGAGCTTGCGCCACGGCTGGGCCCGGGCAAGAACCCTGATATTCAGCTGCGGCGACGGCGTGCGATGAAGCCGATGGCCGCCAGCCCGGCCAGCATCAGCGCATAGCTCTCGGGTTCGGGCACCGCACTGACGGTGCCGCTGAAGCTCACCATATCAAAGCGCCAGGTACCGCTGCTGCCGTAGCTGCTGCCGCTGGCTGCCGCCGCATAGCTGCCGCTGCCGGGCGCGAAGCTGGCCAGCACGCGCACCGCAAAGCTGGCGTTGTTGTCGGCGCCGCTGATGGCCGAGAAATCGTAGACATTGCTATTGGCCCAGACCGAACCCTCGGTGGCGGCGAAGCTGCCGAAGTTCACGAAGTTGACGCCGTCCAGGCTGTACTGGATGGTGGCATCACGGGCAGCGGTATTGCTGTGGCGCAGGTCGAAGCTCAGCTTGATGTCCTGGAAGCCCAGCGTCGAGAGGCTGAACTGCACGCCACGGCTGTTATTGCCCTGGCCCTGGGCCGCGAAGCTGCTGATGTTCCAACCGCTGTCATCGGTGACGATCGGATCGCTGGAGCCGCTGCCGCTGGCGAACGTGGCGGTCGTGCCGCCCACCAGGCTGGCCATGCCGCTGCCCACGCTGGCAACGAGGGTGCCGGTGCCGGTGCTGGCATCGGCCGGCGTGGAGTTGAAGTTCCACTGGGTGATGGTGTCGGCCTGGACGGCCAGCGGTGCGGCCAGGGCCAGCAGGAGCAGGGTTTTCTTGTTCATGATGTGCGGGACTGGGTGTGCGGCATTGGTGCATCGCAGTGTCGTCATGCCGCAAGGCGCACTGCCGGACCGGCCAGCCAGGCGGGCTAGAGGGTCCACCGCCACACTGTCGGCGGCGTGGCGCGGGGCGTCAACGTTTGCGCCTGCCCCTATCCCCTTGTATGAGGGGTCAGGTTTTTACCAGTCTGTGGGTATCAGCCGCTGAATCCTGCCGTCAGGCCTCGGTCTGGGCGGCCGGTTTGCGCAAACGGACTTGCTCCTGCCAGTGGCCAAGCCCCGCAGCGTTGCGGGGCTTGGCGCACCGGTCAGGTGCGGGGCCAGGTCTTGCCGGCCCCGGTGCTACTCAGCCGCGGCGGCGGCGGGCGACGAAACCAACGGCCGCCAAGCCGGCCAGCATCAGCGCATAGCTCTCGGGCTCGGGCACGGCGCTGACCTGGCCGCTGATCGTCACCATATCGAAGCGCCAGGTGCCGCCGGCATAGCTGCTGCCGGACTTGCTGGCCGCATAGGCATTGCTGCCGGGCGCGAAGCTGGCCAGCACGCGGAAGGCGAAGCTGGCATTGTTGGCCACACCGGCGATGCCGCTGAGGTCGATGCTGCGCTGGTTGAACCAGGTGTCGCCGCCGTTGCCGTCGAACTGGGCGATGTCGATGAAGTTGATGCCGTCCAGGCTGTACTGGGCCTGTTCCCAGCGCGAGCTGGTGTTGCTGTGGCGCAGGTCGTAGTTCAGCACGATGCTGTCGAAGCCGACGGTGCTGATGTTGAACTGCACGCCGCGCTGCTTGTCCTCGCTGCCCTGGGCCGCATAGCTGGTGGTCTGCAGGCCCAGATCGCCGCTGGCGGCCGGGTCGCTGGAGCCGTTGCCGCTATTGAAGCCGCTGTGGCTGACGCCACCGACAAAGCTGATGCTGCCCATGCCGATCTCAGGGATCAGATCGCTGTCGTTGAAGTCCCACAGGCCCAGCACATCGGCGCTGGCGGGCAGGCTCAGCGCGGCAATGCTCAGCGCGATCAGGGTCTTGTTCATGGCGTGTTCCTTGATAAGGGTGACTGTCGGGCTTCGCACTGTGGAAGCCGGTGATGACAGCGCCATGAAGCCTCGACCCCGCGAACAAGGGGGCAATTCAGGCCGCAGCCCGAAAGCCGCGCTGTTCGAGCGCCCAGCCCTCGGTGGCGCGCGGCGGCGCGTGCCTCTGCACATGGACGGTGGCCAGGCGCTTGGCGGCAGCGCGCTGCACCAGGGCCTCGGCCTGGGCGGCGCTGAGCCGCAGTGCGAAGCGGGTCCAGCGCTTCATCACCAGCGTCTGCTGCCAGGCGTCTTCCAGGGCCCAGCGTATCTGCTGCGGCTCGGTCAGGGCCTGCGCCGCCAGCACCCGGGGCGCCAGGGCCAGTACAAAGCGGTTGAAGTCGGCGCGCAGGGCCTCGTCGGGCAGCAGGGCCTCGATGCGGGCAAGGCGTGCACTCCAGCCCGGCGTGGCCAGCTGACGGGTCACCAGGGCCTGCAGGGCCTGGATCGGATTGAACAGGCGCAGGCGATTGGGCGGCAGCACGCTCAGCGGCAGGGTGGCGGCCAGCTGATGGGGCAGCTCGGTGACGAAGCTGCACAGCACCGCGATGCGCTGCCACGCGGCTGCATCCAGGCCTGCTACCTTGTTGAAGGGGCCTTGCTGCAGGCTGGCAGCCAGCGCGCTGGCGCTGGCCCAGTCGTGGCGCGCCTTGGCCGCATTGGCGCCGCGGCTCATCATCGCCAGATTGCCGGCGGCATAGCCGGCATCGTCGCGCACCCGGTCGATCGACTGGCTGCGCTCGTCCAGAGTGCGGCGGCTGATCGGGCAATGTTCGACCGTCAGCTGCTGCAGATAGTTGGGGGTCAGCTCCACGCTCTCGAAGCTGCGGCCGCGTGCCCAGGCATGGCAGCGCAGCTGCAGCCAGAGCCGGGTGTGGGGGCTGGCTTTGAGGGTGCGGCGGCCGAAGGTGGCGCTGCCGGCCTGCCAGCCCTGCAGCAGCGGCGATTCGGCGTAGAGATGGACGACCGGCGGGTTCAGCCCATGATGGGCATGGTCCCAGCCCAGCTCGAAGCCCAGGCGGGCATGGGGCTGTGCATGGGCATCAGCGGGCTGAGGGGGTTCGTCCAGGGCCAGCTCGGCCTGGGGGCCGGGCGTCTGGATCATCACCATCTGCTTTGTAGCTGCGATCTGTGCCATCTCTTGCTCCTGTTGTGCCCGCCATCGTTCTGTCAGCAAGCCTGTGGCACAGTGTGGGCCAGCGCTGGCTCATGGCGTGAGCCAGCAAGAGCCAGGGCGGCGACCCAGGGTTTTTTCGGAGGGCAGGGATGGACAGGACCGAGCGCTTCTACAAGATCGAGATGTTGATCCGGCATCGCGAGTGCGTCAGCTTTGCCGAGCTGCTGGCGGTGCTGGAGGTGTCGCCGGCCACGCTGAAGCGCGACCTGCAGTACCTGCGCGAGCGCATGGACGCGCCCATCGAGTACGACGCGGCGGCGAATGGCTACCGCTTCGGTCATGGCCATGGCGGGCCGAGCGGGCGCAGCCAGAAGCACGAGTTGCCCGGCGTGTGGTTCAACGAGCGCGAGCTGCATGCGCTGCTGACCATGCACCAGCTGCTCTCCGGCCTGGACGACAACGGCATCCTGAGCCGTCATCTGCAGCCCATGTTCGACAAGCTCAGCAGCATGCTGGGCAGCGACGCCGAGGAGGCGCGCGAGCTGAGCCGGCGGGTCAAGCTGATCAGCACCGCTAGGCGCCGTGTGGCCAGCGAGTTCTTCGAGACGGTGGGCAGCGCGGTGGTGCAGCGCCGCCGCCTGGCCATCGACTACCGCAAGCGCGGCAAGAGTGCCAAGGGTGAGGGTGGGCTGAGCCAACGGATGGTCTCGCCGCAGCGCCTGGTCCATTACCGCAATACCTGGTATCTGGACGCCTGGTGTCATCAGAGCGAGGGCCTGCGCCGTTTTGCGCTGGATGCGATGGAGGGCGCCCGGCTGCTGGACGAGAAGGCCAGGCCGGTGGCGCTGAAGACGCTGGAGGCTGAGCTGGACCAGGGCTATGGCATCTTCGCCGGCGGGCAGACCCAGCAGGCCCAGCTGATATTCAGCGCCGCGGCGGCGGCCTGGGTCGCGCACGAGGAATGGCATCCGGCCCAGCACAGCGAATGGCTGGCGGACGGCCGCTGGCAGCTCAGCGTGCCCTATGTGGACGCCACCGAGCTGCTGATGGATCTGCTGCGCCATGCCGGCCAGGTGGAGGTGCTGGCGCCGGCCAGCCTGCGCCAGGCGTTTGCAAAACGCCTCAGGGAGGCGGCGGCTCAGCTGGACTGAGCCGGCTCCTCGTCCTGCTGCTGGCGCTTCAGGCGCTCGCTGTGCCAATAGACATCGTCGCCGCCCAGGCCGTCGAGGTTGGCGCGGTTGAGCACCCGGGCCAGAACGAAGAGCAGGTCCGAGAGCCGGTTCAGGTACTGGCGCGGCGCGGCATGGATGGCCTCGCCACCAGCCGCTGCGCGCACCACCGCCCGCTCGGCGCGGCGCGCCACGGTGCGGCAGACATGGGCCAGCGCGGCGCTGCGGGTGCCGGCCGGCAGTATGAACTCCTGCAGCCGCGGCAGCTCGGCGTTGTACTGAGCCAGTGCCTGGTCCAGCCCCAGCACCGCCTCGTCCTTGATCAGGCTGTAGCCGGGCATGCAGAGCTCGCCGCCCAGATTGAAGAGCTCGTGCTGGATCGTGACCAGCAGCTCGCGGACGGCCTCCGGCAGCGGTTCGGCCAGCAGCACGCCGATCTGGGAGTTGAGCTCGTCGACATCGCCCATGGCCTCGACGCGCAGATGGTTCTTGGGCACACGGCTGCCGTCGCCGAGTCCGGTCGTGCCGTCGTCACCGGTACGGGTGGCGATCTGGGAAAGTCGGTTGGCCATGGGATGCGCTTTGTTTGAACAAGGCCGCGATCTTGCCTGATTGGCGCCGGCCCGGCGCTCGGTGACCTCAATGCCGGCGGCCCGAGCGGTGGATTTCCGGCTTGGCCGGCGGCGTGGCGCCATGGCCCTGGGCGCCCTGGCTGGGGTGGTAAGGGCCATGGGCGCCGGGCGGCCGGGGCGGGGCCTCGGGCTTGGGTGCCGCCAGCTTCAGCCATTCGCGCCAGATCAGGCCGAAGAGGTCGAAGCGCAGCGCGCCTACCACCGCGATCACCACAGCGGCCAGGATCAGCAGGGTGCTCAGCTCGGGCATGGACGGGCTCCTTGGTAGCGGGACAGGGGTATTGGCGACCATACTGGCACCGCCGGGCCGGCTTCGCAAGCCCGGGCGTCAGGCGCGCAGGCGATGGGTCGGCGCCCCGCCTGGGCAGGGCCGGGCGCGCACAATGCGAGCTCCCGCCCGGAGACCACGACCATGGACCACAGCCTGCCGCATTACGAACGCCGCCCCCTGCCCGCCGCCATGCTGGAGGCGCTGAAGGCGAGACTGGGGGAACGCTGCTCGGTGGCGCTGGCGGTGCGCGAGCAGCATGGGCGCGATGAGTCGCCCTTCGATGTGGCCCCGCCGGACTGCGTGGTCTTTGCCGAAAGCACCGAGGAGGTGGCCTTTGTGATGGCGCTAGCCCACGCGCACCATGTGCCGGTCATCCCCTATGGCGCGGGCTCCTCGCTGGAGGGTCATCTGCTGGCGGTGCAGGGCGGGCTGAGCCTGGACCTGTCGCGCATGAAGTCCATCCTGCGCATCAATGACGAGGACCTGACGGTGACGGTGCAGGCCGGCGTCAGCCGCAACCAGCTCAATACCGAGATCCGCCATACAGGCCTGTTCTTTCCTATCGATCCGGGCGCCGATGCCTCGCTGGGCGGCATGGCAGCCACCCGTGCGAGCGGCACGAATGCGGTGCGCTACGGCACCATGCGCGAGATTGTGCTGGGCCTGACGGTGGTGACACCCCAGGGCCAGGTCGTGCACACCGGCTCGCGGGCGCGCAAGAGCAGCGCCGGCTACGATCTGACACGGCTTTATGTGGGCAGCGAGGGCACGCTGGGCGTGATCACCGAGCTGACGCTGCGCATCTTCCCACTGCCCGAAGCGGTGTCGGCGGCGGTCTGCTTCTTCCCGACCATCGATGCGGCGGTGCAGACCACGATACAGATCATCCAGATGGGCGTGCCGATCGCGCGCTGCGAGCTGCTGGACGCACATGCGGTGCGGGCCGTCAATCTGCACGACCGCCTGAGCCTGCGTGAGGCGCCGATGCTGCTGATGGAGTTCCATGGCTCGCCGGCCGGCGTGGCCGAGCAGGCCGAGACGGTGCAGCAGATCGCCCACGAATTCGGCGGCGAGGACTTTGAATGGGCCACCACGCCCGAGGCCCGCAGCCGGCTCTGGACCGCCCGCCACCATGCCTATCTTTCGGCGCTGCAGACCCGGCCGGGCTGCCGCTGCGTGACCACCGATACCTGCGTGCCGATCTCGCGCCTGGCCGAGAGCATCAACGAATCGGTGCGCGAGGTGGAGGCCAGCGGCCTGCCCTATTTCATCGTCGGCCATGTGGGCGACGGCAACTTCCATATGGGCTATCTGATCGATCCCCGGCAGCCGTCCGAGCGCGAGACCGCCGAGCGGCTGTCGGCCCAGATGGTGCAGCGCGCGCTGCGCCTGGAAGGCACCTGCACCGGCGAGCATGGCATAGGCCTGCACAAGCAGGGCTTTCTGCTCGACGAGGCCGGCAGCGTTGCGGTGGAGCAGATGCGCCTGCTGAAGACGGCGCTGGACCCGCACAACATCATGAATCCGGGCAAGATCTTCACCCAGTAGGTCAGGCGCGCGGCGTCAATGGCCGGGCGCCGGCACGCTCCAGCGCTTGCTCACATCACCGCGCTCGTTGACCGACTCCAGTTGCACGCCGAAGCCCCACAGCCTGGCCACATGCTTGAGCACCTCCTGCGCGCTGTCGTGCAGCGGGCGGTTCTGCTGCTGGGTGTGGCGCAGCGTCAGTGAGCGGTCGCCGCGCAGATTGACGTTCCAGACCTGGATATTGGGTTCGCGGCTGCTGAGGTCGTACTGCTTGGACAGGGCCTCGCGCAGATGCTGGTAGCCGCTCTCATCGTGGATGGCCGAGATCTCGTACTCCTTCTGCGTCTCGTCGTCGATGATGGAGAAGAGGCGGAACTCGCGCATCAGATGCGGGCTCAGGTACTGGCCTATGAAGCTCTCGTCCTTGAAGTTGCGCATCGCATGATCCAGCGTCGGCAGCCAGGGGCCGCCGGCGATGTCGGGGAACCAGCGCCGGTCTTCCTCGGTGGGGCGCTCGCAGATGCGCTTGATGTCGGTATACATCGCGAAGCCCAGTGCGTAGGGATTCAGCGGCGCCATCGGCTGCTGGGCCACCACATTGGTATGGGACTTGAGCCACTCGATCATCATGCCGTCGGACAGATAGCCGTCGTCATACATCTGATTCAGCAGGCGGTGGTGCCAGAAGGTGGCCCAGCCCTCGTTCATCACCTGGGTCTGGCGCTGCGGATAGAAGTACTGGGCGATCTTGCGCACGATGCGCACGATCTCTCTCTGCCAGGGCTCCAGCAGCGGCGCGTTCTTCTCGATGAAGTAGAGGATGTTCTCCTGCGGCTCCTCGGGGAAGCGCCGCGCCGCCTTCTCGTCCTCGGCCTTGTCGGCGCGGCGCGGCAGGGTGCGCCAGAGATCGTTGACCTGCCGCTGCGCATAGGCCTCGCGCTCGTGCAGGCGGGCGCGCTCCTGGGCCAGCGAGAGCTTGGCAGGCCGGCGGTAGCGGTCCACGCCGTGGTTCATCAACGCATGGCAGGAGTCCAGCAACTGCTCGACTGCATCGAGGCCATGGCGTTCCTCGCATTCGGCCACGAAGTTCTTGGCATAGACCAGATAGTCGATGATGGACGAGGCATCGGTCCACATGCGGAACAGATAGTTGCCCTTGAAGAAGCTGTTGTGGCCATAGCAGGCATGGGCAATCACCAGGGCCTGCATGGCCATGGTGTTTTCCTCCATCAGGTAGGCGATGCAGGGATCGGAGTTGATGACGATCTCGTAGGCCAGGCCCATCTGGCCGCGCTTGTAATGCTGCTGGGTGGCGATGAACTCCTTGCCATAGCTCCAATGCCGGTAGTTGACCGGCATGCCCACCGAGGCGTAGGCATCCATCATCTGCTCGGAGCTGATGACCTCCAGCTGGTTGGGGTAGGTATCCAGGCCATAGCGCTGTGCCGTGGCGCGTATCACCTCGTGGTACTGCTCGATCAGTTCGAAGCTCCAATCGCTGGGCGAGGGCAGGGGGCCGGATGGCCGTGCCGGCAGCGGCCGCATCTGCTGCAGCGGCTGGTAGTGGCGGCGCCCGCCGTACTCGTGCTGGTTGGGTGCGATGCCGAGCTGACGCCGGTTGTCCGGGCTGATCATGCTGAGGTCCTGGGTGTTCATGCGGCGGCTCCTTCCCTCTTGAACAGCTCACGAAACACCGGATAGATCTGCGCCGCCTCCACCGCCTTGCGCATCGCAAAGTGCGGCACCTCCTCGGCCAGCTTGGCGTACTCGTCCCAGAGGTTCTGCTCGGCCTCGGCCACCTGCACATAGGCGAAATAGCGGCACAGCGGCAGGATCTTGTCGGCCAGCAGCTCGCGGCAGCGGCCGCTGTCGTGATGCCAGTTGTCGCCGTCGCTGGCCTGGGCGCCATAGATATTCCACTCGCTGGGCGAATAGCGCTGGCGGATGATCTCCTCCATCAGCACCAGGGCCGAGCTGACCACGGTGCCGCCGGTCTCGGTGGCGTGGAAGAAGTTCTGCTCGTCGACCTCCTGGGCCTGGGTGTGGTGGCGTATGAAGACCACCTCGATCTTCTCGTAGTGCCGGGTCAGGAACAGATAGAGCAGGATGAAGAAGCGCTTGGACAGGTCCTTGCGCGCCTCGTCCATCGAGCCGCTGACATCCATCAGGCAGAACATCACCGCGCGGGTGGTCGGTACCGGCACCTTGACGCGGTTGCGGAAGCGCAGGTCGATCGGGTCCAGAAAGGGAATGGCGGCGATGCGCTGCTTCAGTAGCAGGATGCGCGCCTCGGTCTCGGCGATCAGGCGCTGCACCTCGGGCTTGTGGCTGTCCTCGCGCCTGAGCAGGGCCAGACGCTCCTCCAGCTCATGCAGCTCGCGCCGCTTGCCCATACCGAGCGCGATGCGCCGGCCGAGCGCCCCGCGCATCGAGCGCACCACATGCAGATTGGTGGGGGTGCCGTCACTGGTGAAGCCGGCGCGATGGGTCTTGTACTCGGGGGTGTCGGCCAGCGTGGTGCGGGCGAGGTTGGGCAGGGCCAGATCGTCGAAGAAGACCTGCATGAACTCTTCCTTCGTGAGGTGGAAGACGAAGTCGTCCTCACCCTCGCCGGAATCGCTGGCCTGGCCACCACCGCCACCCTGGCCACCGCCCTGTGGCTTGGGCAGGCGGTCGCCCTTCACATGCTCGCTATTGCCGGGACGCACCACCTCGCGGATACCGCCCTCGCCATGGCCGAAGACCGGCTCCTGCAGATCCCTCTTCGGGATGTGCACCTCCTCGCCGCGCTCGATGTCGCGGATGCCGCGACCGTCGACCGCGCGCTTCACCGCCTCGCGTATCTGCTCCTTGTGGCGGCGCAGGAAGCGCTCACGGTTGCCGACGGACTTGTTCTTGCCCGAGAGCCTGCGATCGATGACTTGCTGAAGCATCTCGCCTCCTTGTGCGATGCTGCCCGCTCAGGAACTCTTGCGCACCCTCAGGTACCACTCGCACAGCAGCCGTACCTGCTTGGCCGTGTAGCCCTTGTCGACCATGCGCTGCACGAAGTTCTCGTGCTTCTTGGCCTCGTCGGCACTGGCCTTGGCGTTGAAGCTGATGACCGGCAGCAGCTCCTCGGTGTTGGAGAACATCTTCTTCTCGATCACGGTGCGCAGCTTCTCGTAGCTGGTCCAGGACGGGTTCTTGCCCTGGTTGCTGGCACGGGCGCGCAACACGAAGTTGACGATCTCGTTGCGGAAGTCCTTGGGGTTGGAGATGCCCGCCGGCTTCTCGATCTTCTCCAGCTCGCCATTGAGCGCCGAACGGTCGAAAACCTCGCCGGTATCGGTATCGCGGTATTCCTGGTCCTGGATCCAGTAGTCGGCATAGGTGACGTAGCGGTCGAAGATGTTCTGGCCGTACTCGGAATAACTCTCCAGATACGCGGTCTGGATCTCCTTGCCGATGAACTCGGCATAGCGCGGTGCCAGCATCTCCTTGATGAAGCTGACGTACTTCTGCTCCAGCTCGGCAGGGAACTGCTCGCGCTCGATCTGCTGCTCCAGCACATACATCAGATGCACCGGATTGGCCGCCACCTCTGCGCTGTCGAAGTTGAAGACCTTGGACAGGATCTTGTAGGCGAAGCGCGTGCTAACTCCGCTCATACCCTCGTCCACACCGGCGTAGTCGCGGTACTCCTGGTAGCTCTTGGCGCGCGGGTCGGTGTCCTTGAGATTCTCGCCGTCGTAGATCTGCATCTTGGAGAACAGCGAGCTGTTCTCGGGCTCCTTGAGCCGCGTCAGGATCGCGAACTGGCTCATCATCTTCAGCGTGCCGGGCGCGCACTTGGCCTCGGCCAGCGAGGAGCCGCGGATCAGCTTCTCGTAGATCTTGACCTCCTCGCTGACGCGCAGGCAGTAGGGCACCTTGACGATGTAGATGCGGTCGAGGAAGGCCTCGTTGTTCTTGTTGTTGCGGAAGGTCTTCCACTCGCTCTCGTTGCTGTGCGCCAGCACGATGCCGTCGAAGGGAATGGCGCCGAAGCCCTCGGTGCCCTTGAAATTGCCCTCCTGCGTGGCGGTCAAGAGCGGGTGCAGCACCTTGATCGGCGCCTTGAACATCTCGACGAACTCCAGCAGGCCCTGGTTCGCCAGGCAGAGGCCGCCGCTATAGCTGTAGGCATCCGGGTCATCCTGCGCATAGGTCTCGAGCTTGCGGATGTCGACCTTGCCGACCAGCGAGGAGATGTCCTGGTTGTTCTCGTCGCCGGGCTCGGTCTTGGCCACGCCCACCTGGCGCAGCACGCTGGGATAGCGCTTGACCACCTTGAAGCGCCGGATGTCGCCGCCGAACTCCTCCAGGCGCTTGACCGCCCAGGGGCTCATGATGCGGTTCAGATAGCGCCGCGGGATGCCGTACTCCTTCTCCAGCAGCGGACCATCCTCGTTAGCATCGAAAAGACCCAGCGGCGACTCGTTGACCGGTGAGTCCTTCAGCGCGTAGAAGGGCACTTGTTCCATCAGCACCTTGAGCCGCTCGGCGATCGAGCTCTTGCCGCCGCCCACCGGGCCCAGCAGATAGAGGATCTGCTTCTTCTCCTCCAGGCCCTGGGCGGCATGGCGGAAATAGCTGACCACCTGCTCGATCGCATCCTCCATGCCGTAGAACTCGGCGAAGGCCGGATAGAGCTTGATGGTTTTGTTCGCGAAGATGCGCGACAGGCGGGGGTCGTTGCGCGTGTCCACCATCTGCGGCTCGCCTATGGCCTGCAGCATGCGCTCAGCGGCTGTGGCGTAGGCGAGTGGGTTGCGCTTGCACTCGGCGAGGTAGTCCTCAAGGCTGAGTTCCTCGACCTTGCTGCGCTCGTAGCGGGCGGCGAAGCTGCTGATCACGTCCATGCTGACCTCCTGTGTCGGACTTGAGACGCCGCCGGGCGTGCTTGCTTCGTCCGGCGTCGTCTGGGAAGTTCTGATGGCGCCCCTAATACCGGGCTGAGGCGTCATCAGAGCTTTCCGAGGTTCAGCGTGATCCTTCTATGGCCTTTGTGCTGCTAGCTTGGCGCAGGGGGAGGGCATTGAAACCAGGATAAGCCCTGTCTTAGGCCCTCAACACCCATCAAGCAGGTGGCGTTGACACGATGCTAGTCCTTTCCGTGAAATCTCGCGCAATTGATCTCAGCAAGACCTGACCCTTTACAAAGCAGCCGAGGCGTCTCGCGTGTTGGCAGGCACTATGCATAGCGCATGCCAGCCCTGTCCTGGCGGGCGAGAAAAAGCCGCGCATGGGGCGCGGCTTTGGCCAGGACGACTTGCGTGCGGACCTTTACTGTGGTCCGCGCAGACGGTCTATCAGACCATTGAGCTCATCCAGTGAGCCGAACTGTATGGACAGCTCGCCCTGTTGATCGCCGCGCTTGCTGCGCTTTTTGACGCGTATCTCCACGCTGGCCGTCAGCAGGTCGGACAGCTCTTCCTCGAGGCGCAGCACATCGCGGCTCTTGTCGCCCTTGACGCGCAGCAAGGGCTTCTGCCGGCCCGCACCCTGGCGGCCCACCAGCTTCTCGGCCTCGCGCACGCTGAGCTTCTTGGCGGCGATCTCGGTGGCGCAGGTGATCTGGTGGGCCCCGTCCAGGGCCAGCAGCGCACGGGCATGGCCCATGTCCAGATCCCCGGCCATCAGCATGCCCTGCACCGGCTCGGCGAGCTGCAGCAGGCGCAGCAGATTGCTGGCCGCGCTGCGCGAGCGGCCGACGGCCTGAGCCGCCTGCTCGTGGGTGAGCCCGAACTCCTCGGTCAGACGCTTCAGACCCTGGGCTTCCTCCAGCGGATTGAGGTCCTCGCGCTGGATGTTCTCGATCAGCGCCATCGCGGCGGCGGCCTCGTCCGGCACCGGCTTGACCAGCACCGGCACCTCGCTCAGACCGGCCAGCTTGGCGGCGCGGAAGCGGCGCTCACCGGCGATGATCTCGTAGCGGGCCTCGCCGTCCTTGGAGGCCTCGGGCTTGATGGGCCGCACCAGGATGGGCTGCATGATGCCCTGACCCTTGATGCTCTCGGCGAGCTCGTACAGCGAGCCCTCGTCCATATGGGTGCGCGGCTGGTACTTGCCGGCCTGCAGCAGCGTCAGCCGCAGCACACTGGGCTCACCCTCGCGCTCGGCGGCGGTGGATTCGCTGACTTTGGGGCCCAGCAGGGCTTCCAGGCCCATGCCGAGGCCCTTGGGTTTTTTCGTGACCATAGTGGGCGATTGTCCCTTACCCGCCGGACCGCTCGCCCGCGCACCTGCCCGAGGCCTCGTCAAGCAGCTGCTGCAGCAGGGCCTGGCCCGCGGGCCAGTTGCCCAGGCCGGACTCGCTGTTCAGGTGGCCGCATGGGCCGGCCATGACCAGGCGAGCGCCCCAGTCGGCGCTCATCTGCGCGGCGCGCTCGGGCGTGCAGAAGGGGTCGTCGCTGCTGAGCACCGCGATGGCCGGGAAGGGCAGGCGGGGCCGCCGGATCGGCCGCCAGTTGTGCAGCTGGGGTGGCATGTCATCGCGCTCGGTATCGGGCGGCGCCACCAGCAGCGCGCCAGCCACGCGGTCCAGCTGCCGGCTGTGGGCCGCCCAGCTGGCGACCAGCTGGCAGCCCAGCGAATGCGCGACCAGCACCGCCGGCCGGGGGTCGGCCAGCAGCACCTCGTCGAGCCGGGCCATCCAGTCGCCGCGGCGCGGCCATTCCCATTCCGACTGCTGGACGCGCTCATGCCCCAGCTCGCGCTCCCAGCGGCTTTGCCAATGCGCCGCGTCCGAGTCGAGCCAGCCGGGCAGCAGCAGGATACGGGTTTTCATCAGCTTCATCGCGTATGCTTCGCTTCCTTTGTTGGGCTGGATTGTGCGGGAGCAGTGGTCATGACGTTCAAGGTGTTTGTCGACGGGCAGGAGGGAACGACCGGCCTGCGCATCCATGAGTATCTGGCGCAGCGCGCCGATATCGAGGTGCTGCGCATAGACGCCGACAAACGCAAGGACGCCGCCGAGCGCGCCCGCCTGCTCAATGCGGCCGATGTGGCTTTCCTGTGCCTGCCCGATGCCGCCTCGCGCGAAGCGGCGGCGATGATCAGCAATGCCCGGACCTGCCTGATCGACGCCAGCACCGCGCATCGCACGGTGCCCGGCTGGACCTTCGGCCTGCCCGAGCTGTGCCGCGGCCAGCGCGAGGCGATACGCCAAGCCAAGCGCATCGCCAACCCCGGCTGCCATGCCAGCGCCTTCATCCTCGCCCTGCGGCCTCTGGTGGATGCCGGCCTGCTGGGCGAGCAGGCCCTGGTCTCGGCCACCTCGATCACCGGCTACTCGGGCGGTGGCAAGAGCATGATTGCCGAGTATGAGGCGGGCGGCAACAGCAAGCTCAAGTCGCCGCGCCCCTACGCGCTGGGCCTGGCCCACAAGCATCTGCCCGAGATGATGGCTCACACCGGCCTGAAGACGGCGCCGGTCTTCATGCCCATCGTGGCGGATTTCTACAAGGGCCTGGCGGTGACCGTGCCTCTGCACCTGAGCCAGTTGCGTGCCGGCACAAGCCCGGAGCAGGTGCAGCAGGCCCTGGCCGCGCACTACGAGGGCGAGCGCTTCATACGTGTGATGCCGCTGCGCGACGCCGACACCCTGGCCGGCGGCTTCTTCGATGTGCAGGCCTGCAACGACACGAACCGGGTGGATCTGTTCGTGTTCGGCAGTGAGACCCAGATCCTGCTGATGGCCCGCCTGGACAACCTCGGCAAGGGTGCCAGCGGTGCCGCGGTGCAGAGCATGAATGTGCATCTGGGGCTGGACGAGGCGCTCGGCCTCTGATGCCGCCCGCCGCGCCTGCGCCAGGCTGGCGCCGCGACAGCGATGTGCCGGCCGCGGACCTGGAGGCGATGCGCCAGGGCGTTAGGCTGCAGGCCCTGCAGCAGACGCAGGGCAGCGATGCCCGTGCTGTCGCGGTGGCCGTCTACGGCGGTGCGCACCGCGACCAGCTGCTGGGCGGGGCCTGGGGCCGCACCGAGTTCCAGCGCCTTTATATCGAGGGGCTGTGGCTGGGCGAGGGCGCAGACGAGGGCCTGGCGGGCGATTGCCTGCGCCAGATCGAGGCTCTGGCGCTGCAGCGCGGCTGTGTCGACGCCCTGGTTGAGACCCTGTCCGACGAGCAGGCCGAGCGCTACGAGCGCTTGGGCTATGTCTGCGTCGCCCATCTGCACGATTTCCTGCCCGGTTTCATCCGCCACACCCTGCTGAAGGTCTGGGCGCCGCGGGCTTGATCGACGCCCGGCACGGGCCTGGTCCGTGGCCTTCATCGGCCTGCGCTAGGCTGCCGCGGCAGGGTCTTGGCTGCGGTAGTGATAGCGGTAGGCGAAGCAAAAGCCGAGGCGGGCATAGAGGCGCTGCGCGGTGGCGTTATCGCTGCCCACCTGCAGATAGGCCTGACGGGCGCCCTGGGCGCGGGCCTCATGCAGCAGCGCGCTGCAGAGCTGCTGCGCATGGCCCTGGCCGCGGTGCGCCGGCGGCGTGAAGATGTCGTACAGGCCGACGATATCGTGCTCGCGGGCGAACTGACCGCAGGCCAGCAGCCGCCCTGCCGCATCGCGCAGCGCAAAGCCCTGGTAGGGCACCGGCGCGGCCGCCATGCGCTCGGCGTGGGCCGCGATCTCGACTGCGCTGGAGCCGCGCAATGCACCGACCAGCTGCGCATAGGCATCGGCGGCAAGGGGCTGCAGCGGCAGCTCACCGGGCGGAGGCAGGCGCTCCAGATCGGCGCGCACCAGCACATCGGCGGCATCGAAGGCGAACCAGCCCAGCGCGGCCAGGCGCTCGTCCAGATCGGCCGGCTGGCTGTAGGGGGTGATGCGCACGATCAGGGGCAGGCCGGCGGCATCGAAGCCGGCCTGACAGCGGCTCAGCAGCGCCTCCAGCGGCAGCTGGCCTGCGGCCAGCGCATTGACGCAGCGCGAGCGCTTGGCCTTGCCCGGTGAGAGCCGTATCAGCCAGCCGTCGATCGAGGCCTCTTGCGGCGGCGCACTGGCATTGAGACCGGCCGCCTCGGCGCGGCGCGCCAGTGCCTCGACGGCAGCGGCGGTGCCCCTCATCACATCGTCGCGACCCGCCGCACCATTTCGCGGGCGAAGTCGACAAAGGCCTGGGCACCCTTGGAGCTGGGGTCGAAGACCACGCCGGGCAGGCCATAGCTGGGGGCCTCGGCCAGGCGCACATTGCGCGGAATCACGGTGTCGAAGACCTTGTCGCCGAAGTGATTCTTCAGCTGATCGCTGACCTGGTTCTGCAGCGTGATGCGCGGGTCGAACATGACCCGCAGCAGGCCGATGATCTGCAGATCGGGGTTCAGGTTGGCATGCACCTGCTTGATGGTGTTGACCAGGTCCGACAGGCCCTCCAGGGCGAAATACTCGCACTGCATGGGCACGACCACGCCGTGGGCCGAGCACAGACCGTTGAGGGTCAGCATGGACAGCGAGGGCGGGCAGTCGATCAGCACGAAGTCATAGTCCTGCGCCGCGGCGGCAATGGCGCCCTTGAGGCGGCGCTCGCGCCGCTCCAGCTCCACCAGTTCCACTTCGGCGCCGGCCAGCTCGCGGTTGGCGCCCAGCACGTCGTAGCCGACCTTGTCATTGCGCTGCTTGGCCTCGGCGATGCTGGCCGATTCCAGCAGCACGTCGTAGACGCTCAAGGCCAGCTGGCGCTTGTCTATGCCAGAGCCCATGGTGGCATTGCCCTGCGGATCCAGGTCCACCACCAGCACCCGCTGCCCCACCTGGGCCAGGCCGGCGGCGAGATTGACCGTCGTGGTGGTCTTGCCGACCCCGCCCTTTTGATTGGCAACGCAGAAGATTTTGGCCATGGTCTGTTGTTCTGTGCAGGCAGCGATGGTAGCTGGGAAGCGCCGGCCCGGCGCCAGGTTCGGGCGCGCTCAGGGCGGGATCAGGCCCTGGGCTTGATCCAGATGAGACAGCGCTGGGCGTCGAGCCCGGGAACCTGCAGCTGTTCCACGTGAAACACATCGAGGTCCGGGGGCAGGGCTGCCAGCTCGTCGGCGGGATGCTGGCCCTTCATCGCCAGCCAGATTGCACCCGATTCGGCTCCGGGCTTCAGATGCTGGCGGGTCAGGGACGTGAAGTCCAGCAGCGAGGCAAAGGCGCGTGAGGTGATCAGATCGAAGGGTGCGGTCTTCAGTGCCTCGACCCGCGCATGCTCGCCATGCAGATTCGGCAGCCCCAGTTCGGCCGCCACCTGCTTGATGAAGCTGGCCTTCTTGGCCACCGCATCCACGCAAGTCACATCGATCTGCGGCGCGCAGATGGCCACGACCACGCCCGGCAGTCCGCCGCCGCTGCCCACATCCATCAGCCGCAGGCTGCGGCCGCTGGCATGGCGCAGCAGGGCGGGCAAGAGGCTCAGGCTGTCCACCAGATGCTGGGTCAGCATGGCCTGCGGCTCGCGCACCGCGGTGAGGTTGTAGACCTTGTTCCATTTCTGGATCAGGCCCAGATAGGCCAGCAGCTGGTCGATCTGCGCGTCGCTCAGGGGCAGCTTCAGCTGCTGCGCGGCCGTGACCAGGGCGGGGCGCAGGGGGTGGGTGTCGCTCATTGTCTGGCGGGCTCGGTCTTGGGACGGTTGTTGCCGGCGGCTTCGGTGGCATCGCCCGTAAAGCCCTTGAAGCGACCCTTCTTCAGGTGGATCAGCAGCAGCGAGATCGCGGCAGGCGTGATGCCCGAGATGCGCGAAGCCTGGCCCAGGGTTTGGGGCTTGTACTTGCCAAGCTTCTGCCTCGCCTCGAAGGACAGGGCATCGACCTGGCTGTAGTCCAGCTCGGGCGGCAGCTGCAGATGCTCGTAGTGGGCGGCACGGGCCACATCTTCCACCTGCTTGTCGATATAGCCGGCGTACTTGGTGCTGACCTCGATCTGGTCGATCACGGCGTCAGCCAGGCTGCGTCCCAGCTCCATGGCCAAGGTTTCACGTGAAACAGCCGCATCCGGGCGCGCAATGCTGCAAACCTCGCTCAGCGTGTCGAAGTCCACGCCGGGGCGTCGCAGCAGATCCAGCAGCTTGTACTCGCGCTCCAGGGCCTTGCCGACCAGGCGCTCCGCGTCGGCGGCTGGCAGGATGCCGGGGTGCACCCAGGTGGATTTCAGCTTCTCTGTTTCACGTGAAACAGCATCGCGCTTTCGGTTGAAGGCGTCCCAGCGCGCGTCGTCCACCAGGCCCAGCGAACGGCCGATCTCGGTGAGCCGCATATCGGCGTTGTCCTCGCGCAGCTGCAGACGGAACTCGGCGCGGCTGGTGAACATGCGATAGGGCTCGGTCACGCCCTTGGTGATCAGGTCGTCGACCAGCACGCCCAGATAGGCCTGGTCGCGGCCGGGCAGCCAGGTGCTCCGGCCCTGGGTCTGCAGCGCGGCATTCAGTCCGGCGAACAAGCCCTGGGCAGCGGCCTCCTCGTAGCCGGTCGTGCCATTGATCTGGCCGGCGAAGAACAGACCTTGGATGGCGCGGGTCTCGAAGCTGCTCTTCAGCGCGCGCGGGTCGAAGTAGTCGTACTCGATCGCATAGCCGGGCCGCAGGATGTGAGCGTCCTCCAGTCCGGGGATCGATTGCACCGCGGCCAGCTGGATGTCGAAGGGCAGGGAGGTCGAGATGCCGTTCGGATAGAACTCGTGCGTCGTCAGGCCCTCAGGCTCCAGAAAGATCTGGTGGCTGTCCTTGTCGGCAAAGCGGTTGACCTTGTCCTCGATCGAGGGGCAGTAGCGCGGGCCCACGCCCTCGATCACGCCGGTGAACATGGGGCTGCGCTCAAAGCCCGAGCGGATGATCTCGTGCGTGCGGGCATTGGTGTGGGTGATCCAGCAGGGCAGCTGCCGCGGATGCTGCGAGGCATCACCCATGAAGCTGAACACCGGCACCGGATCCAGATCGCCGGGCTGCTCCAGGCATCGGGAGAAGTCGATCGAGCGTCCGTCGATGCGCGGGGGCGTGCCGGTCTTGAGCCGGCCCTGCGGCAGCTGCAGTTCCTTGAGCCGGGCCGACAGCGAAACCGCCGGCGGATCACCGGCGCGGCCGGCGCTGTAGTTCTGCAGGCCGATATGGATGCGGCCGTCCAGAAAGGTGCCGGCGGTCAGCACCACGGCCCGGGCCCGGAACTGCAGGCCCGACTGGGTCACCGCGCCGACCACCCGATCGCCTTCCACCATCAGATCGTCCACCGCCTGCTGGAACAGCCAGAGATTCGGCTGGTTCTCGAGACGCCGGCGTATCGCCGCCTTGTACAGGATGCGGTCAGCCTGGGCACGGGTGGCGCGTACGGCCGGGCCCTTGGAGCTGTTCAGGATGCGGAACTGTATGCCGCCCTCGTCGGTGGCGGCGGCCATCGCACCGCCCAGTGCATCGACCTCCTTGACCAGATGCCCCTTGCCAATGCCGCCTATCGAGGGGTTGCAGCTCATCTGGCCCAGGGTCTCGATATTGTGGGTCAGCAGCAGGGTCTTGACGCCCTTGCGGGCGGCGGCCAGCGCCGCCTCGGTGCCGGCATGGCCGCCACCGACCACGATGACGTCGAACTCTTTGGGATAAAGCATGGCAGGGGTCACCGGGCGCGGCGCGGGCGCTCCGGCAGACAAGCAGCGGGGAGGGGGCGATTTTAACGGGGGCTGTGGATAAGCACGAGCCCCTCCCCTGACAAGCCCTGTGCAATATGGCGGGCGCTGGCGTCCAGCACCTGCTCCAGCGACGGGTGCCTCAGGCCCCAGCGCGCCGCCAGGGCGTCGGCGCTGGCCGTGTCGAAGTGCACGCCAGGCTCGATGACAAAGTCCAGGCTCTCGCGATGGCTGCCGCTCAGCGCGGCCATGCCGGGCAGGCTCAGCAGGGCCCGCAGCAGGGGCTTGGGCAGCTGGCGCCGCGGCGCCGTCCGGCCCAGCGCTGCAGCCATGCGGCGCACCAGCTCGGGCAAAGGGGGCGAGCGTCCGTCCATCAGCAGGAACTCGCCGCTGCGCAGCTCGGGCGCCAGGGCCAGCGCGGCGGCAAAGCCGGCCACATAGTCGACCGCCACCAGGGGCAGGCGGTGCTGGGCGCTGCCGGGCAGGCCGGCCAGACGGCCCTGCAGCAGCTGCCGGCCCAGCTGGTACAGCGCGGCATGGGCCGGCAGCTCGCCCTCCTGCGAGTGTCCGGCCACCGTGGCCGGATGCAGGATCAGCAGGGCCTGAGCACTATGTCCGGCCTGTTCCAGCAGGCGGAAATGGGCCTCCAGCTTGCTGGCCTCATAGCCGCCGGCACGGCGGTAGACCGCGGGCCAGTCGGCCTCGCCCTGGGCCGAGATGCCCAGGCGCTGCAGATGTGCCCGGTGCTGCAGCATGAAGCCGCTGAGATGCACCAGGCGGGCCTGCGGCCGCTGCCGCTGCAGGGCTTCCGCCAGCGCCAGCGTGCTGCTGACGTTGGCGCGCCGCGCAACCTCCATCGGCAGTCCCCAGGCGAAACGGGCCGCCAGGTGGTAGACCAGATCGGGCTGGGCCGCGCCGACCAGGGCTGCGGCGCAGGCCGGCTGGTCCAGCTCATAGGGCAGGGCCTGCAGCCGCCGCAGGCCCTGGGCCTCGATGCCGCGCTGGCCCAGCCATTGGCGCAGCTGGCCTAGCTGTCGGGCGGGATCGCGCAGGGCCAGCAGCAGTTTGTCCGGCGCCGTCGGGTCTTGCTGAAGCAGGCGGTGGCACAGCCAGCGGCCGATCTGGCCGGTGGCGCCGGTGATGAGGATGCGTCGTGTCATCGTGAGCGGGGCTTGGAGAGAGGCGGCCAGTCTCTGGCCTTGACTACACTCCAGGGTCAAGCCCCTGACACCGCCCACCCCAGCCAACCATGCAGATCGGTGAACTCGCCGCCCGCAGCGGCCTCAGCCACGACACCCTGCGCTTCTACCAGCGCCAGGGCTTGCTGTCGGCCGCCCGCGACCCCAACGGCTATCGCCGCTACGGCCCTGACAGCGAGGCCCGGCTGTCGCTGATACGACTGGGCCAGGGCCTGGGCTTCAGCCTGGCCGAGATCCGTGCGGTGCTGGCCCAGCTGGCGGCGCTCGAGGGCGCCGACGCCGGCCTCGATGTTCAGCAACTGCTGCAGCAAAAGCTGGCCGAGATCGACGCCCGGCTGGCGACGCTGCAGGGCCTGCGCGCGCAGCTGGCGCAGCAGCTGGGCCAGCGCTGCCCACTGCGGCTGGCGACCGCCCCCGCGCCGGCCGAGGCGGCGGCATGAGCACGATCACCGCCTGCCGGCCCCATTGCGCCGCCTGCTGCATCGCACCCTCCATCAGTTCGCCCATCCCCGGCATGCCGGTGCGCAACGGTGTCAGCAAGCCGGCCGGCGTGCGCTGCATACAGCTGGACGCGCAGGACCGCTGCAAGATCTTCGGCCATCCGGACCGGCCGGCGGTGTGCGCCAGCCTGCAACCCTGCGAGATCATGTGCGGCGACAGCCGCGAGCAGGCGATGCGCTGGCTGGGCTGGATGGAGCGCGAGACCGCGCCCTGAGGATCAGCCCGGCGCGGCGCCCAGGGTGCCCCGCGCCCTCCACCAGGCGCTGACGCGGCCCCAGTACCTGTCGTGGAAGTAATGCATCACCGTGTTGACGGCGGGCTCGACAAAGGTGATCGCGCCGGCAATCGCGATATCGCCTGTCAGCGCGTAGCTGACGGCGAAGGCGGTGCCCAGATGCAGGATGCCGAAGCTGGCGGTCTTGGCCATCAGTTCTCCTATTTGATGCGGACATCGAATGGGAGAATGCTAATTATTTGCAACAAGACCGGCCAGTTGGGATTGCCGATCGCGGCGATAGCGGCCCGCAGCCGCCGCGCACTCAGGCCGCGTCCGAGGGCTGGGGCACGCTGCGCAGATCGGTGGCCACCCGGCCCTGCTGCAGCGTGATGATGCGCTGGGCGGCGGCGATGGTCTCGGGCCGGTGGGCGATCACGATACGGGTCAGCTTGAGCTGGCGCAGCGAGGCATTGAGCTGGCGCTCGCGCTCCACATCCAGCGCGCTGGTGGCCTCGTCCAGCAGCAGAAACTGTGGCCGCTTGTAGAGTGCGCGGGCCAGCAGCAGGCGCTGGCGCTGGCCACCCGAGAGGCTGCTGCCCATATCGCCGATCAGCGTGCGGTAGGCCATGGGCATGGCGGCAATGTCCTCGTGCATGCAGGCCAGGCGGGCGCATTCCTCCACCCAGGCAGGGTCGGCCGCCGGGTCGAAGAAGCTGATGTTGTCGGCGATGCTGCCGGCCAGCAGCTGGTCCTCCTGCATCACCGTGCCAACCGCGGCGCGCCAGCTCTGCAGGCCCAGGCGGGCCAGCGGCACGCCGCCCACCCGCACCTCGCCCTGGCTGGGCTGCAGAATGCCCAGCATCAGCTTCAGCAAGGTGGTCTTGCCGCAGCCCGAGGGGCCGACGATCACCACCGATTCGCCCGGCGCCACCCGCAGGCTGCAGCCGGCGATGATCTCGGGCTCGCCATCGGCATAGCGGTAGTGCAGGCCGTCCAGTTCCAGCGCCGCATCGGCGGGCAGGGGGGTCGGATCGGCCTGGGGCTCGGGCGCGCTCAGCACGATGTCGGCCAGGCGCTCGCCCTGCAGGCGCAGCATGCGCAGCTCCACCGCCCTGTCGACCAGGGCGCTGACGCGTTGGGTGAACAGCTCCTTGTAGGCCAGAAAGGCCAGCAGCATGCCCACCGAGAGCTGGCGCTCCAGCACCAGCTGGGCACCCAGCCAGAGTATGGCCACCCGCTCCAGGCCGAACAACAGCTTGTGGCCCACACCCATCCAGAGCTGCAGCTTGCGGCGGCGCAGGTCGGCATTCAGCTGCTCGACCAGCTGATTGCCGAAGGCGGCGCTGCGCGGGGCCTCGGCATTGAAGAGCTTGATCGCCTGGGCGCCGCGCAGCGATTCGAGAAAGAGGCTGTGCTGACGCGCCTGCTGCACCAGGGCCTCCTCGCTGGCGGCGCGCAGCGGGCGGAAGAAGGCCGCCCGCAGCCCGGCATAGAGCGCCACTGCGGCGCCGGCCAGCAGGGCCAGGCCGGGGCTGTAGACCCACATCAGCGCCAGGGCCAGCAGCACCATCGCGCCGTCCAGCAAGGCCTCGAGGAACTGGGTGGTGAGGGTGCGCTGGATCTGTTCCACGCTGCCGAAGCGCGACCAGATATCGCCCAGATGGCGTTTCTCGAACCAGTCCAGCGGCAGGCGCAGCAGATGGCCGAACACCTGCCACAGCCATTGCAGATTGAGGCTGGCCGACAGCTGCAGCACCGCCCAGGAGCGCAGCGCACCCACGCCCACCTGCAGCAGCACCAGCAGGCCGAAGCCCAGGCCCAGGGTTACCAGCAGGTCCTGGTCGGCGCTGACCAGCACCCCGTCCACCACCCACTGCAGCATGAAGGGCGAGAGCAGCAGCAGCAGCTCCAGCCCCAGGGCCAGCGCGATGATCTGGGCCAGCGAACGTTTCAGGCCGCTGACGCGGCCCAGCAGCTGGTGCCAGCGCGGCGCCGGTGCTGCCGGCTTGGTCTGGAAGTCGGGGCCGGGGCGCAGCTCCAGCGCCACCCCGGTGAAGTGGCGCGACAGCTCGGCCAGCGGCAGGCGGCGGCGGCCGCGCGCGGGGTCATGGATCTCCACCCAACCGGGCCCCACCCGGCTCAGCAGCACGAAATGGTTGAAGTCCCAGTGCAGCACGGCCGGTAGCGCGATCTGGCCCAGCTGCTCGGGCTCGGCCCGCAGCGCCCGGCTGCTCATACCCAGCTGGCCGGCGATGCGCACCAGCTCGGCCAGCGTGGCGCCCTTGGAGGAGAGCGTGAAACGCGCCCGCAGCTCGGCCAGGCTGTGTCGCTGCCCATGGGCGCCGGCCGCCATGGCCAGGCAGGCCAGGCCGCATTCGGCCGCCTCGGTCTGCAGCAGCAAGGGCGTGCGCGAGCCGCCGCCCAGGCCCAGGTGCAGGCGGTTCAGCAGCGACTCAGACACGGCGACCCAGGGCCAGCAAGGGCTCGAAAATCCATTCGATCAGCCGGCGCCGCTCCAGCAGCACATCGGCATCCAGCTGCATGCCGGCAGACAGAGCCTGCTCCTCGCCGTAAGCCAGCACTGACTGACGATCAAGCTCGACGGTGATGCGATACAGCGGTTCGCTGCCGCCGCTGATGCCGGCGGCGGCCAGCTCGGCGCTGCTCAATGGGCTGCGCGCCACCTGCAGCACCCGGCCCTGCTGATGGCCGAACTTCTGATAGGGGAAGGCCTGGTAGCGCAGCCGCACCGTCTGGCCGGGGCGCACGAAGCCGACCGCGCTGGAGGGCGCGTAGAGCCGCGCCTGCATGCGGGTGTTGTCCGGCAGCACGGTGGCCAGCGCCATCGCGGCGGGCACGCTCTGGCCGGGCTCGGCCTGCACCGTGCTGAGCACGCCGTCGCTGGGCGCGCGCAGCACCAGGCGGCGCCGGGCCTCGGTCTCCAGGTTCAGGGCCTGCAGCGCCGCGCGTTCGCGCTCCAGCAGGCCCAGTTGCTGGGCCTGGCGCAGCGGCAGCTCGCGCGCCTGGGCCTGCAGCGCCAGCTGCTCGCGACGCAGGCTCTGATGCTCGCGCTCCAGCTGCTGGGCCTGGGCCTGCAGCCCCAGCAGCTCCTCGCGGCGCTGCTGCAGCTGGGCCGCCGAGATATAGCGCTGCCGGGCCAGGTCCTCGTCGCCGGCCAGACGCTGGCGCGCCGAGGCCAGGCGTTCGGCCAGCAGCCGACGTTCCGCGGCCAGCTGGTCCAGCTCGGCCTGGGCGGCGGCGGCCTGGGCCAGCAGATCCTGCTGTTGCTGGCGGCTCAGCCGGGCGCTCTGCTCGGCCGCCTGAGTGAGCGATTGCTCACGCTGGGCCAGGCTTTGCGCCACGCCTTCGCCGGCATCGCTGGCCGCATCCAGGCTGAGCACAAAGAGCACATCGCCGGCCTTGACCGGGGCGCCCTCGGCCAGCGGCCGGCTCAGCACGGTGGCGGGCTGGGCCGCGGTGATGCGCAGCACGCCGCGGTCCGGCACCAGATGGCCGCTGACCCGCGCCTTGCGGCTGTACTCGGCCGTGCTCAGGAAGACGCCCACCAGCACGACACTGCCCAGGGCCAGGGCCGTGAGCAGCGTCATCGATAAGGGGCGCATCAGCTCGATGCTGCCCAGCCAGGTTTGCTGCTGGCCAGCCAGCGCTTCTTTGCGGAACAGCATGCCTCAGCGATGCGCGGGTCGCCCGCGGGCGATGACAGCGAAGGGTTTACCAGCCAGCTTTGGGCGCAGAAGTGCTGCTCTCAACCAACTGTGCGTTCTGGACTTCTGCCTCTGGCTCGTTCCAGCCGGCTTTTGGTGCACCACCGCTAACCAGGTGCAGCAGTTGTGCGTCGATCTCGACAGGGGCATTGGCTTGCTGCTGGGTGGACGAGAAGATGTTGGATTTGCTTTGCATGGCAGGCTCCGAATCAGAGGCGTTTCGCTAAGGGATGCCTCAATTCGACCAGCCCGCCAGTATCGGCGTAACTGTCAACTCTTACAGTGGGGGATGTACGAAGTGCGCTTAGCGGATTAGGCCCATGCGCAGGGCCTTCAGCACCGCCTGGTGCTTGCTGCTGCAGCCGAGCTTGTGCATGGCGCTGTTGAGGTGCAGCACCGCCGTCCGCTCGGTGATGCTGAGGATGGAGCCCACCTCCCAGGCGGTCTTGCCCTCCATGGTCCAGCGCAGGCATTCCAGTTCGCGCGGCGTCAGCTTGGGCGCCTCCAGCTGCTGCTCGGGCGGCAGCAGCACCCGCATCGCCGTGTCCAGCGCGTGCACCGCGAACAGCTGCAGGTCCGCGACGATGCGGGTCAGCTGTATCGGATCGCTGGGCAGCGGCTTGTCGCGATCGACCCCGAGCACGAAATGGCGGCCCTCCGGCAGGTGCAGCGCCAGGCAAATTCCTGTCTTGTATCCGAATCGTGCTTGAGCATCCCAAAGCTCGGCGGCGCCGCTGCGAACATAGGTGCTTTGATCCCAGACGATGGGCACGCTGTTGCGCTTGCAGTGCTGCATCACTGGGTCCTGACGCTGCAGTTGCGGGCTGTACATCGCCTCCACAAAGCCGTCTGGGCAGTTATCGACCACGTGGAATTCGGACTTGCCGATGGCGTGATCGAGCACCGTAATGGCCGTGTAGGTCTCGAACTCCAGACCATGCGTGAAGCGCTTTACCTCCCCGCGAAATTCCTCACGGTTCCTGGCTTCGAGTACCGACTGGTAACCGCCCTGCAGCATTGATCCTCATCCAATAGTGCGTCGTCATCCTGACAAGGTTTACAGCTAGCGAGTCGGGTGATGCGCTTGCACACTGCAGCGGCACCCTAACGCAATGTTTCCCTGACAAACCTGATGACAGTAGCAACAATGACCCCGGCATGGATTGTGTACGCATGGCCACGTGTTTTGTGTGAGGCGCAACGCCTACCCAGGCTGCAATTTGCGCATCTCAGCACAAGGGTGTTGGTACCGGGAGACGAGGAGCGGCCCAGCATGGGACAAACCCTGTGGACCGGCGAGTCCGACAGCGGCGCCGCCGGCGTGGCCTGGGACTGGATCCGTCTGCCGGCCGGCGTGGTGGCCATGGTCGATCCGCTGTCGCTGGTGACCAATCTGCAGTTCGTCGGCAGCGCCGGTGAGGTGCTGGCGCCTCTGGAGTCGGTGCGTCAGCTCAACGAGATCGTCCACAACCTGCCCTGGCAGAACGAGGTGCAGCGGGCGCTGGCCTGCCATTGAGGCCAGCGCCGCCGCAGCCCTCAGCGGGCGACGGCGCTGCGCATCGAGCGCGCCACGAAGCCCAGGCAGACCACGGTCATCGCCACGCCCACCAGCATCGAGGGCAGCAGCTTCATCAGACCCAGGCTCTCGCCCTTGAGCACCAGCATCATCAGGCTGTTCTGGGCCAGGCCGGGCACCCAGTAGTACCAGGCTGCCTCGCCGCCCGGGTTCAGCAGGCTCACCATCGGCGCCAGGGCCACCAGGGTCATCACCAGCGTGGAGCTGGCCTGCGCCTCCTTGAAGGTCTTGGTGCGTATCGCGATGGCCATCAGCAGGGCGCCCAGACCGGCCGCCAGCGGCAGCTGCAGCAGCAGGAAGATGCCCACCTCGTACCAGCCGAACTGGAACATCGCCTGCAGGCTGTCGCTCTTGATGAAGAGCTGGGCGGGTATGAAGCTGATCGTGGCCAGCAGCGCCACCGCCATGCCCAGCAGCGCCACCGCCCCCCATTTGCCGGCCACCAGGGCCATATGCGGGGCCGGGTTCATCAGCAGCGGTTCCAGCGAACCGCGCTCGCGCTCGCCCGAGGTGCTGTCCAGCGCGGCGGTCAGCGCGCCGTAGAGCACCGCCATGATGATGAACATCGGCACGATGCCGGTCAGGCGGGCGGCGCGGGCCTGGGTGCTGGCCAGATCGCGCTCCTCCACCGCCAGCGGCTGCAGCAGGTCCACCGAGACCCCGCGCAAGGCCATCTGCACGCTGGCACGCTCGCGGTTGAAGCCCATCAGCAGCCGGTTCAGGCTGCCCACGCCGGCGCTGGCGCGCTGGTTGGCGCTGTCGGACACGAGCTCCACCACCGGCCGCTCGCCGCTGGCCAGCTCGGCCTCGAAGTCCTTGCCTATCACCAGCACCGGCTCCAGCAGCGTGGTGGCGCGCAGCTGCGCCTCATAGTCGCCGGGCGCGGTCTTGATCGTGTAGGTCTGGCGCTCCAGGAAGTTGCGCAGCGTCGGTGCATGCTCGATGCCGGCCACCATCACCTGGCGCTTCTCGGCCCGCTCCTCCAGCGAGCCGATCAGGCCCGAGAGCGCCAGCAGCAGCAGCGGACCCATCAGCACCGCCGGAATCAGCAGGCGCAGCAGCGTGCGGCGGTCGCGCAGCGCGTCGACCACCTCTTTGGCGAACACCACCTTGAGGGCGTGGGAGAAAGACAGGGCAATGCTCATGGCTGGGCCTCCGCGGCGGTCTTGTTGTGCTGGTCATCATTGAAGGCGAGGGCCACGAAGGCGTCCTCGAAGCGGGTCTGGCCGGTCTGGGCCAGCAGCGCGTCCACCGAGCCCTCGGCCACCGAGCGGCCCTGGGCCATCACCACCACGTGGTCGCAGAGCTGCTCCACCTCCTGCATGATGTGGCTGGAGAACACGATGCACTTGCTGCCGCCGGCCGGCGAGCGCAGATGGCGCAGCGCCTCGCGCAGCGCGCGGGTGGCCAGCACATCGAGGCCGTTGGTGGGCTCATCCAGCACGATATTGGCCGGGTCGTGCACCAGGGCGCGGGCCAGCGCGGTCTTCATGCGCTCGCCCTGGCTGAAGCCCTCGCTGCGGCGCTCCAGGATGGGCTTCATGTCCAGCAGCTCGGCCAGCGCCTCGGCGCGGGCATGGGCGGCGTCGGCGTCCATGCCCTGCAGGCGGCCGAAGTAGACGATGTTCTCGCGCGCCGAAAGCCGCGGGTAGAGCCCGTGGGCGTCGCCCAGCACCCCCATGCGGGCCAGGGCCTGGCGGGGTTCGCGGCGCACATCGATGCCGTCCACCGCGATCTCGCCCTGGTCGGGCTGGAACAGCCCGGCCAGCATGCGCAGCGAGGTGGTCTTGCCGGCGCCGTTGGGGCCTAGCAGACCGGTGATGCGTCCATTGGGCGCCTCCAGGTCCACATGGCGCACCGCATGGACGGTCTGCTTGGGGGCGCGCTTGAGCAGCGAGCCGCCGGGGCGGGTGACGAAGTGCTTGCTGAGTTGGCGGATGCTGATCATGGCTGTGCCTTGGTCTGGGGCTCGGCCGGCTGGGCGGGCCGGATGGGCAGGAAGGACTGGGGGCGCGGGATGCGGGTGGCGCAGCTGGCGTCCAGCTTCAGGGCCTCGCTGTCCTGCTTGGCGCTGATGAAGCGGTTCAGCAGCTCGTTCATGCAGCCGACCGGCAGCACGCCGTGGCCGGCCTCGGGCACGACGATGTGCAGGGCCTGGGCGCCCAGGGCGCGGGCGGCGCGTTCGCCGTGGCGCGGCGGGGTCACCGGGTCGGCGCCGCCGCTGAGCACCAGCACCGGGCTTCGGGCCGGCGGCAGGGTGTAGAAGGCCTCGGGCAGCTCGCCGCGCGGCCAGTCGCGGCAGACCGCGGTGTAGAGATCGGCGTCGCTGCGGCCGAAATCAGCGCCCGGCGCGTCGGTGCTGCGCGCCAGCCGCGGCAGGTCCTCGGCGCAGATCACCGAGAAATGCATGCCCATGGCCAGGCGCAGGGCCTTGCCGCTGCCCAGCGCCCCCGACAGGCCCGAGATCGCCTCGAAGCGACCCTGGGCGGCGGCGCTGATGGCGGCCGGCAGCGCCGCGGCGAAGGCCGGCACATACATCGGGGCGCGCACCGCGCGCAGCAGCAGCTCGCGCGTCATCACCAGGGACTCCAGCTCGCCGCTGAGCGGGTGGGCGATGCTGACCTGGCGCGGCAGGCTCTGCAGCAGGGCTGCCCAGTCCTGGCGCAGCCGCGGGAAGCGCGCCTGGCAGGCGGCCTCGGTCTCGCAATGCTTGAACACCGCCTCCAGCGCGGCCTGGCCGTCGGTCGAGAAGCTGGCCGGCAGCACCATATCGGGCGGCGCCACGCCGTCGATCACCGTGCGCCGCACCTTGTCGGGGAACTGGCGCTGGTACTCCAGCGCGGCCCGCGTGCCGTAGGAGGCGCCGACCAGATTCCACTGCGGCGCCCCCAGCGCCTCGCGCACCGCCTCGAAGTCCTGCATCGCGATCGGCGTGGTGTAGAAGCGCAGATCGCCATGCGGCAGCTTCTGCAGCTGCTCGCGGCAATCGGCCAGGCGCTGCAGCATGGCCTTGGGGTCCAGCTGCTGGGCCACCGGCAGCTTGCTGTCGTCCGCGCATTGCAGCGGGGCCGAGCGGCCGGTGCCGCGCTGGTCGATGAAGACCAGATCACGCCGGTTGTTGAGCCGGGCCAGGCGCGGCAGCACCCGCGGCGCCACCGCGATCGCGCTCTGGCCGGGGCCGCCGGCCAGCATCAGCACCGGGTCGGGCTGCTTGTTGCGGGCCATGGCCGGCACCACCAGATAGTGCACCTCGATCTGCGGCCCCTGCGGCCGGGCCGGGTCCAGCGGCCGCTTGACCACACCGCATTGCAGCTCGGTGGGCACGCCCTCGACGCGGCAGGCCTGGGTTGCTGTGCCGGTCGCCGCCTGGCTGTTGAAACTGAGGCCCGCAGCCAGGGCCAGCAGGCCCGGGCTGAGGGCATGACGCAGACTGCGCATATCCGTCCTCCTCCATCAAAGTGGGCGGATTGTCAGCGTGCGGTCGGGGCCGCGCCCCCGGGCTTGTCCCGAATGGCGGGAGCCGGCGGGCGAGTGGCGGAAATCAGGCGGTGGTTGGCGGCGGCGTGCCGGCTTCGCGCCGGCCGAACATGCCCCAGCCCTCCATGCTCATCACCTGCTCGTCGTGCTGGTTGAACACGGCCCAGGCCGAGCGCACCAGGCCCAGCTGGGGTCGGGTCTTGCTGGTCTTGGTCTCCAGCACCGTCATGCGCACCCGCAGCCGGTCGCCGGGCCGCACCGGCCTGAGCCAGCGGAGCTGGTCGATGCCGGGCGAGCCCTGGCTGCTGGAATCCAGCAGATAGGCGTCGCACATCATGCGCATCACCATCGCGCAGGTATGCCAGCCGCTGACCGAGAGCCCGCCCAGCACCGAGGCGGCGGCGGCCTCCTCGTCCAGATGCAGGGGCTGCGGGTCGTAGGCGGCGGCAAAGGCCAGGCCCTCGTCCCGGTCGACCAGGCGGTCGCCGAACTCACGCACCTGGCCGACGGCGAAATCCTCAAAGGCAAGCTTGCTCATGCGGGCCACTATAGGCAGATCGCGGCCGGCGCGGCGGTCGCCTGGGCGACAGGCGCGCCAGCGGGGTTTTTCGTTCGCGCGTATCGTGCGGGCCTCGCATCAAGCAAACCAGGAGGTCTTTTTCATGAAGCTCTACTACAGCCCCGGCGCCTGCTCGCTGTCCCCCCATATCGTGCTGCGCGAGGCCGGCCTGGCCTTCGAGCCGGTGCTGGCCAGCACCAAGACCAAGAAGCTGCAGGACGGCACCGATTTCTACACCATCAATGCCAAGGGCTCGGTGCCGGTGCTGGAGCTGGACAACGGCGAGCGCCTCACCGAAGGCCCGGCCATCGTCCAGTACCTGGCCGATCTGGCGCCCGCCAAGCACCTGGCGCCGGCCAACGGCAGCTGGGAGCGGGTGCGCCTGCAGGAATGGCTGAACTTCATCACCAGCGAGCTGCACAAGGGCTTCACGCCGCTGTTCACGCCCGGCATGCCGGAAGAGGCCAAGGCGCTGGCGCGCGCCCGGTTGCTCGAGCGCTTCCAGTGGGTCGATGCCCAGCTGGCCGGCCGCGACTACCTGATGGGCAGCCAGTTCACGGTGGCCGACGCCTATCTGTTCACCGTCAGCAACTGGGGCCAGTATGTGGGCGTGGACGTCGGCGTCTACCCCAATCTGGTGGCCTACCGCGCCCGCGTGGCGGCTCGTCCGGCGGTGCAGCAGGCGATGCAGGCCGAAGGCCTGATCAAGTGAGGCGGGCGGAGGCGCAGCGGCAGCTGGCGGCCTATCTGCAGCGCTTTCCCGCCGAGGCCGCCGGCCTCGCCGCGCTGCGCGCCCAGCTGGACGACCTGGCCGCCGACCCCTTCAGCCGCGCCAATATGCGCGGCCACATCACCACCAGCGCCTTCGTGCTGAGCCCCGACCTGCGCCAGCTGCTGCTGATCAAGCACCGCTTCATCGGCCGCTGGCTGCAGCCCGGCGGCCATTACGAGGCCGGCGCCACGCTGTGGCAGTCGGCGCTGCGCGAGGTGCTGGAGGAAACCGGTGCCACCGCGCTGTCGGCCCATGCCGGCTGGGGCCAGGATCTGCCGCTGGATATCGACAGCCATGCCATCGCCGCCAACCCCGCCAAGGGCGAGGGCGCGCACTGGCATCACGACTACGCCTATCTGGTGATCGCGCCGCCGGCCCATACCCTGCAGGCCCAGCTCGACGAGGTCAGCGGCCTGGCCTGGCGGCCGGTGCAGGACCTGGACCGGCGGGAGCCGCGCTTCCAGCGCCTGCTCGACAAGCTGGCCGTCCTGCGCTGCGAAGCGTGAACTTCCGCACGGCCCGGCCCGCCGTGCCGCGCGGCTGGCGCGCAGCGCGCAAGCCGGCTTGATCTGGCACAGGCGAAAGCGCGCCCCTTGCCGCTCCAATGCAGCCGCGCCAATGAGGGCGTGGCAGTTGGGCAGCGGGGCGGTGAGGCTGAGGCGATGGGTTCGGAACAGCGGTCGGGGGGCGCCCCTTGCGAGCAATGCGTGCTCAGCCATGCCTGCCCGGAAGGGCAGGCCGCGCCCAGCGCCAGCCGCCGCCGCGGCGACAGCATCCAGGCGCGCAGCTGCCGGGCCGGCCAGGCCCTGCTGCGCGAGGGCCAGCTGCAGGAGCAGCTGCTCTTCGTCAAGAGCGGCCTGCTGGCGCTGCGCCAGACCGGGGTGGACGGGGTGGAGCGCGCGGTGGCGGTGCTGGGGCGCGGCGCGGTGCTGGGCGTCAACAGCTTTCACGGCCTGCCCTCGCTGAGCAGCGCGGTGGCGCTGAGCCCGGTCTCGGTCTGCGAGATTCCGCTGTGGCTGCTGCGCTTTCACGAGCGCAGCGGCAGCGCGATACGCCCGGCCCTGCTGCGCGCCCAGTACCAGACCCTGCGCACCCTGCTGGCCTGGAGCCAGCTGATGCGCATGCCCAGCCTGAGCCAGCGCATGGCGGCCGCGCTGCGCCTGATCGCCCAGGGCCAGGCCGGCAGCGCGGTGCAGCTGCCCAGCCAGACCGCGCTGGCCGAGCTGCTGTGCGTCCAGCGCGAAAGCGTCAACCGGACCTGGCGCGAGCTGGCCGCCGCCGGCGTGCTGCGGCGCTGCGGCCCCCTGGCGGTGGAGCTGGATCTGGCGCGCCTGGACGGCCTGCTGCGCGGCGTGCGCCAGCCAGAAAGCGCGGCCCACTGCCCTCCCGAAATTCCCGATGTGAGCTAGATCACAGCCCGCCGGCGGCGCTGCCGGCGGGCCGCCCGGGCGTGCCCAGAATCGCGGCGTTTCATACGGGCGCAGAGCCCGGGCAAGCCAGGGAGCAGTATGTCGGGTGCCATATCGAACCGTGCATCGGGCCAGCGGCCGGTGACCCAGCGCGAGCATGCCTATGCGGCAGATGCCACGCTGATGTCCACCACCGATACCCAGAGCCGCATCCAGTACGCCAATGCTGCCTTCGTCGCGGTCAGCGGCTATGCGGCCGAGGAGCTGCAGGGCGCGGCCCACAGCCTGGTGCGCCATCCGGACATGCCGGCCCAGGCCTTCGCCGATCTGTGGGCCACGCTCAAGCGCGGCCAGGCCTGGACCGCCCTGGTCAAGAACCGCCGCCAGGACGGCGACCACTACTGGGTGCGCGCCAACGTCTCGCCGGTGCGGCGCGCCGGCCGCATGGCCGGCTATATCTCGGTGCGCACCCAGCCGGAACGCGCCGAAATCGAGCAGGCCGAGGCCCTGTACCGGCGCTTCCGCGAGGGGCGGGCACGCGGCCTGGCCTTCTGCCGCGGCCTGGTGGTGCGCAGCGGCTGGCAGGCCTGGCGCAACGGCCTGCGCACGCTCAGCCTGGGCGCCAGCACCGCGCTGGCGCTGGGTCTGCTGTGGCCGGCCCTGTTGGGCCTGGCCTGGGCCTGCGGCCTGCAGGGCGAAGGGCTGTGGGGCTTTGCGGCCGGCAGCGCCGTGCTGGGCGCCGGCCTGCTGCTGTGGCTGCGCCAGCATATCGTCAGCCCGCTGGAGCGGGTGGCGCGCCAGGCCGCCGATGTGGCGGCCGGCTGCTTCGATGCCAATGTGCGGCTGGAGCGGGTCGATGCGCCGGGCATGATCCTGCGTTCGTTGAACCAGGCCGGGCTCAATGTGCGCGCCCTGGTGGCCGATGTGGGCCAGCAGACCACGGGCCTGCAGACGGTGGCCACCCAGATCGAGGCGGCCAGCGCCGATCTGGGCCAGCGCAGCGAGCAGACCGCCACCCGCCTGGCCGATGCTGCCGCCGCGCTGACCGGCCTGAGCGCCAGCGTCGAGGCCAATGCCGGCACCGCCGGAGAGGCCCGCGACGGCGCCGCCGCGATGAGTGAGGCCGCCCAGGCGGCCGGCGAGCAGGTGGGCCAGCTGGCCCGTACGATGGCGCGCATCCACCAGTCCAGCCGGCGCATCACCGACATCATTGGCGTCATCGATGGCATTGCCTTCCAGACCAATCTGCTGGCGCTCAATGCCGCGGTGGAGGCAGCCCGGGCCGGCGAGCAGGGGCGCGGCTTCGCGGTGGTGGCGGCCGAGGTGCGCGGCCTGGCACAGCGCAGCCAGCAGGCGGCGCGCGAGATCAAGGGCCTGATCGGCGACAGCACCGCGGCGGTCGAGGCCGGCAATGCGCTGGTGCAGTCCGGCGAGGCGGCGATGGCGCAGCTGCTGCAACGTGCCCGCGAGCAGGCCCAGCGGGTCAGCCGCATCAGCGCGGCCAACCGCAGCCAGGCCGACGGCCTGGCCCAGGCCCAGGCCGACGTGGCGGCCCTGGACCAGATGACCCAGCAGAACGCGGCGCTGGCCGAGCAGTCGCTGGCCACGGCCCGCCTGATGCGCAGCCAGGCCGATGCGCTGGCGCGGGCGGTGGCGGTGTTTGCCCATGGATGAGCTGGTGGCCGAGGCGGGCCTGGACCAGGCCCAGCTGCAGCAGTGGATGGAGCTGCTGCCCGATGGCGTGCTGCTGGTCGATGCCCGGGGCCGCATCTGCTGGGCCAATGCCGCGCTGCAGGCGCTCAGCGGCCTGGGCGCGGCGCAGCTGCAGGGCCTGGCGGTGGAGCAGCTGGTGCCGCCCGCGCTGCGCGCCCAGCATGTACGCCAGGTGCAGCAGCTGTTCGCCGCCCCGCGCAGCCGCGCCATGGGCCGCGGCCACAAGCTGGACCTCTGGCATGCCCAGGGGCGGGCGGTGCCGGTGGACATCGCCTTGCGCCAGATCCGCATCGCCGGCCAGCCCCATATGCTGGCGGTGGTGCGCGACATCAGCGAGCTGCGCGCGCTGCACCACAAGGCCCAGTACCTGGCGATGCACGACGAGCTGACCGGGCTCTACAGCCGCTACATGCTGGGCGAGCTGCTGAGCCAGGGCGTGGAGCAGGCCTTGCGCAGCCGCCGACCCATGGCCTTGCTGCTGATCGATCTGGACGATTTCAAGTCGGTCAACGACGGCCATGGCCATGCCGCCGGCGATGCGCTGCTGCAGGAGGTGGCGCGGCGCATGCGGGCCGAGCTGCGCGGCAGCGATGTGCTGGCCCGGCTGGGTGGCGACGAGTTCGCGGTGCTGCTGCGCGAGCAGGACGATGTGCGCGCCACGCTGACGGTGGTCGAGAAGCTGGCCCAGGCGATCGCCCAGCCCTGGCGCCTGGGCCATCACGAGTTCCACCCCGGCGCCAGCATCGGCGTGGTGTTCGCGCCCCAGGACGGCGCCGATGCCGATCTGCTGCTGCGCCATGCCGATATGGCCATGTACCGGGCCAAGGAGGCGGGGCGCGGCACCTTCGCGGTCTACGACGCCGCGATGGCCCACCAGATGGAGGAAAAGGCCCGGCTGCAGAGCCGGCTCAAGCGGGCGCTGCAGCACGAGGGCCTGCGCCTGCACTACCAGCCCCAGCTGTGCGCGCGCAGCGGTCGCATCGTCGGCGCCGAAGCCCTGCTGCGCTGGCATGACGCCGAGCTGGGCGAGGTGGCGCCGGCGCGCTTCGTGGCGGTGGCCGAGGGCAGCGGCCTGATCCATGGCCTGGGCGACTGGGTACTCAACGCTGCCTGCCGCCAGCTGGCGCAGTGGCGCGAGGAGGGGCTGGCGCCGCTGCGCCTGGCCGTCAACATCTCGGTGCACCAGCTGCGCCAGCCCGGCTTCGCGGCCCGGCTGGAGGAGCTGCTGGCGCTGTGGCATGTGCCGCCGGGCCAGCTGGAGCTGGAGATCACCGAGACCGCCGCGCTGACCCACCGCGAGCAGGCTCTGGCCCTGCTGGAGCGCCTGGCCGGCCTGGGCGTCAGTCTGGCGCTGGACGATTTCGGCATCGGCTACTCCTCGCTGAGCCATCTGCGCCAGATGCCGGTGGCCCGCCTGAAGCTGGACCGCAGCTTTGTGCAGGGCCTGGGTCGCCAGGATGCTGACGCGGTAGTGACGCGCGCGGTGATCGGCCTGGCCAAGACCCTGGGCAAGGCGGTGGTCGGCGAGGGCGTGGAGACCGAGGCGCAGCGCGACTTCCTGGCCGCCGAAGGCTGTGACGAGCTGCAGGGCTGGCTGTTCGCGCCGGCCCTGCCCGCCGATGTGCTGGCGGTGATGCTGCGCGCGCAGGTCTAGCGGCTGGCGCTGGCAGGAGGGTGGGCGGGCCTGAGGCTACGTGCCCCCCGCCTCCGGTCGTTCCTCCCTGCGGCTCCTCCTTTACCTGCGCATCAGGCCCGCCCACCCTCCTGCGCAGAGCTGCGAGATTTGCGTCCTGCTTGAACCGACAAGAAAAAAGGGGGCCGCAGCCCCCTTCCAGCATGTCAGCCGATGGCGCCCATGCTCAGCGCTTCAGATGCTGGGCCAGGAACTTCTCCATGGCCTCGTAGAACTCGAAGCGGTTCTCCTCGTTGGCGAAGCCGTGGCCTTCGTTGTCCTTGACCATGTACTGCACCTCGACGCCGCGCTTCTTCAGCGCCTCCACCATCTGGTCGCTCTCGCTCTTGACCACGCGCGGGTCCTTGGCGCCCTGGGCGATGAACAGCGGGGTCTTGATCTTGTCGGCGTTCAGCGCCGGCGAGGTGGCCACCAGACGCTCCTTGTCCTTCTCCGGATGGCCCACCATCGCATGCAGCTTTTCCAGGAAGGGCTTCCAGTAGGGCGGGATGCTGTTCATGAAGGTCAGCAGATTGCTGACGCCCACATAGTCCACCGCCGCCGCATACAGCTCCGGCGTGTAGGTGATGCCGGCCAGCGTGGCGTAGCCGCCGTAGCTGGCGCCGTAGATGCCCACGCGCTTGGGATCGGCCACGCCCTGCTTGATCAGCCACTGCACGCCATCGGTGATGTCGTCCTGCATCTTCAGGCCCCACTGGTTGAAGCTGGCCTCCCAGAAGGCGCGGCCATAGCCGGTGGAACCGCGGAAGTTCATCTGCAGCACGCAGTAGCCGCGGTTGGCCAGGAACTGCACCTCGGGGCTGTAGCCCCAGACATCGCGGGCCCAGGGGCCGCCGTGCGGGTTGACCACGCAGGGCAGGTTCTTGCTCTTGCCCTGGGGCAGGGTCAGATAGCCGTGGATGGTCAGGCCGTCGCGGCTCTGGTACTTGATGGGCTGCATCGTGGCCATGCGGCTCTCGGGCAGCCAGGGCGCGATATCGCCCATCTTGACCAGCGCGTCGGTCTTGCGGTCGTAGACATAGCGGGCGCCCGGCGTGCGGTCGTTGTAGGCGGCCACGATGAAGCGCTGCTCGTCGTTGGTGACGCTCTGCAGATTCACCTCATAGCCCGGCAGCCTGCCGCGCAGGCGCGTCATCAGCGCCTGGGTTTCCTTGTCGAAGAAATGCTCGCCGGCCTTGTCGGTGACATAGCTGGCGCTGGTCAGCACCTTGCGCAGCCGCGAATAGCTGGCCCCGCTGATGTCCACCTCGGGGTGGGCGTAGACCAGCTGCTCGGCCTCGGGCTGGGCCGGGTCGATCAGCACCAGGGCGCTCTTGTCGCGGCCGCGGTTGGAGGCGGCATAGAACTTCTTGTTGTCGAAGTCGAACAGGGCCGGCGAGACGCTGGTACGGAAGTCGGTCGTGATGATGGGCTTGAAGGCCTCGTCTTCCTTGTCGCGGTAGAGCAGGGTGTTGTTGACGCCATCGCTGGCGATGGCCATGCGCACCTTGCCGGCATGGTCGGTCTGCCAGCCGACGATATTGCCGGGGTTCTGCGCCACCACGGTCTGGGCGCCGGTCTTCACATGGATGCGCACCACGTCGAACACCCGCTTGTCGCGCTGGTTGTGGCTGACCAGGATGTGCTCCGGGTCTTCGCGCAGATCGTTGACCAGCTGGGCACGCAGCTTGTCGCCGGGGGTCAGGTCGGTGACCTTGCCGCTCTTGACGTCCACCGCCACCACATGGAAGTTCTCGTCGCCGCCGAAGTCCTTCACATACAGCAGGGTGTCGTCGCCCTTCCAGAAATAGCCGCCGATGTCGCGGGCGCTCTCCTGGGTCAGCTGGCGCGGCTCGCCGACCAGCTGCTTGCCGTCGAAGGCCTGCACGAACAGGTTCATGCGCTTGCTCTTGCCGTCCTCGCCCAGCGCGGGCTGCATAAAGCTCATCCACTGGCCGCTGGCGCTGAGGCGGTAGTAGGCGCGGTCGGGGCTGCGGAAGAAGTCGCGCAGCGGGATGGGGGCGGCGCCATCGGCCTGGCTGCCGGCGGCGGCCTGGGCCAGCACCGGGTTGCCCGTCAGGGCCAGCGTGGCGGCGGCGGCCATGCCCAGCAGGGCAAAGCTGCGCTTGTTCATCTTGGTCGTCGTTTTCATGGTGTCCTTCCTCCAGGATTTGTCTCAGGGAGCCGAGGCGCTGCGGCGTCGGCGTGGGCGCATTGTGCGCAGGCCGGGCCCGCGGGCCAGGGCTGCATGGATGGCCTGCGGGCCGGGGGTGACGAACGGCGGCCGGCGCGGGCCGGCTGCGGTCGGGGGGCGTCGGGAGCCCCGGGGGTCAGGTCTTGCTGGACGCGCCGCCGGCCGGCTTCAGCAGGCCCTCGCAGGTGCTGCGCTCGGCGCTGCCGGCCTCGACCTTGGCGCAGACGCCGTCCAGCTGGGTCCGGAGCCGCTTGATCACCGCGGCCTGCTTGCCATCGGCATTCCAGCTCTGCAGCTTGCTGCCCACCCGCTGCAGCGACCGGGCGCTGCGCTCGTAGAACGCGCCCTCGTCCTTGGCGGCCTCGCTGAAGAGCTGGGCCGCGGCCTTCTCGATGCGGGCGGCATCCTGCGGTGCCAGCTCCACCAGCGCATTGAAATAGCCGGCGCCCCATTGCAGACGGGTGGCCGGGCCCTCGCTCTTGTTGAAGGCCTCCTCGTACCAGCGCAGCGCCTCGTCCTTGCGGCCCTGCTTGCGGGCATTGCCGCCCAGCATGCTCATCAGGTAGTAGGGCGAATGGCTCTTGGCCAGATTGCTCTTCAGCAGCGCATCGCTCTCGCCCCACAGCCCGCTCTGGCCCAGGGTGTAGGCGGCGGCGGTGATGACGGCCTGGCGCTCGTAGCCGTCGCGGATCTCGCGGTCGGCGCGGGCCGCATGCTCGGCCACTTCCTTGACCAGGGCCGGCGGCAGGCTGGGCTTGAGCGTGTCCTTGGGCTGATCCAGCCGGGCCAGGCTGACGCGCGCCTGCAGCGCGCCGAGCCGGTCGGCCCGCGACAGGCTGGCATCGGCCTCCAGGCGCTTCAGCGCGGTCTCGAAGCCGCTCACCAGGGCCTGGCGATCGGCGCTGCCGGCCTCGGGGGCCAGCGCGCGGGTGATCTCGGCCGCATAGTTGACCAGCACATCGGCTTGCACCCGTGCCTGCGCGGCGTCGGCCAGCAGCTTGCGCACCTTGTCGCGCAGCGCGGCGTCGGGCTTCAGGCCCTGGCCCTGGTCGCTGACCGCCAGGGCCTTGAGCCACAGCCGGGTGGCGGCGTCGGGCTCGGCGTCCTGGCTGGCGGCGGCCAGCTCGGCCAGCAGGGCCGGGCGCTCGGCGGCGCCCACCAGCTGGGCCTCGTCCACCTCCCAGGCATAGAAGCTCAGCAGCCGCCACTCATTGGCGCTCAGCCTGGCCTTCTTGCCGCGGGCATCGGCCAGCACCGCCTTGATGGGCCGGCCGCCGGCCATGCCCAGCTGCAGCACCTTCATCACCTGGGGCGCATCGGCCTCGCCCGGCAGGCGGGTCAGCTCCTGGCCATCGGCGCTGAACAGGATCAGGGTCGGGTAGCCGCGCACCTTGAAGCGGGCGCCCAGCTTCTGCGCACCGGGCAGGTCGCCGTCCACATTGACCGCCACCACCGCGCGCGACTGCGCGATGAAGTCCTGCCGGTTGAACAGCGTGGCCTTGAGCTGGTTGCAGGGCGGGCACCATTTGGCGCCCCAGTACAGCAGCACCGGCTTCTTCTCGGCGCGGGCCTGGGCAAAGGCGCGCTCGATATCGGCATCGGCCGCGGCCGGCTGCCAGGCCACGCTGGCGGCGGGTGTGCTGGCCCGGGCAGCGCCCAGCGGGGCGAGGGTGGCAGCGGCCAGCGCGGCGGCCAGGGCGATGGCGTTCAGTGCAGTCTTGTTCATCATGCGGCGGGCGTGTCACGCCGCCCTTGTGGGGCGGCGTGCTCATGGCTGAGGAAAGCGCCGATTGTGTGCCCAAGCGCGCGGCCCTGCCCATCAGGGGAATGCAGGAGGGAGGGCGGGACTCAGGCCGCGCCCTCTTTTTCTTTCAACGCAGCTCGTACTTCTGATTGGCCTTGAACGCTTCTACCTCCAGGGGCGACTTCTCATAGCCGTAGGTCGCCAAGTCAGAGAAGTGCTGGGTGATCACCTGCTTCAAGCTCGATCGCTCGATCTGCTGGACATGCACCAACTCGTGGGCCAGCCGCGGTGTGTTGAGTTCATAGCCTTTGCGCACATAGATCGAATAGCCGAATACCTGCGCGTTGTTCACGATGCCTTCGCCGACAAATCCCAGCGCCTCACCCACCAGCTTCAGGAGCAGCTTGTCGTGGGGAAAGGGCACCTCGTCAACAAGGATGATCCGCACCTTCTCTGGGTTCTTGATGCCAAGCTCCCTCGCGATGGCCAGCGGCTGCTCATCCAGCGCCTGGCCGGCCCTGAGTCCGGCCTCTTCCATGCCCGCAGCCCACTCGATGTACTGCGGCAGCACGACCAGTGAAATGAGCTTTTTATGAAAGACGCCGAGCCCGACCGCAAGGGCAAGGACAAGCGCCACAGAGAGCTTCAGGATTTTCAATCGATTCAAGGTGATGACCTGGGTGTGTATGGGATGCGCAGCCACGGAGGCGGTGAGTTTGTATCAGCTCGCCGCGCCCCGCCGCGCCGCCTCGATGGCCGCGATATCGATCTTGCCCATGCCCATCATCGCCTCGAAGGCCCGCCGGGCCGCCGCGCGGTCGGAGTCGGCCAGCGCGGCCGTCAACGCCCGCGGCGTGATCTGCCAGGACAGGCCCCAGCGGTCCTTGCACCAGCCGCAGGCGCTGGCCTGGCCGCCGTTGTCGATCAGGGCGTTCCACAGGCGGTCGGTTTCGGCCTGGTCCTCGGTGGCCACCTGGAACGAGAACGCCTCGCTGGGCTTGAACGCGGGGCCGCCGTTCAGGCCCAGGCAGGGCAGGCCCAGCACCGTGAACTCGACGGTCAGCACATCGCCCTGCCGGCCCGAGGGATAGTCGGCCGGCGCATGCATCACCGCACCCACCGCGCTATCGGGAAAAGTCCGCGCATAGAACTGCGCGGCCTCCAGCGCGCTGCCGTCGTACCAGAGGCAGAGGGTGGCCTTGGGGGGCGTGCTGCGGGTGGGCATGGTGGGCTCCGTCTTGGGGCGGTGGGGAATCGTATACGGTGGGGCGGATATGCAGCGACTGCCGCCGTTCGCCTGTAAGCGTCCGGCCATCCCGTCTTGACGCCGTATTCAGTCGGAGTCCAGCACTTGGATGATGGGGCAGCCCCCTGTCGATGAGCCCCTTTGGCATTTGCGCAGCAGCCCCGCCAGTGCGCTGCGCAT
>JAYRSJ010000024.1:0-64480 GCA_041920215.1 Burkholderiaceae bacterium
GACTTCACGCGCCTGGGCACCGGCGCGCGGCTGGCGGGCGGCCAGCCGCGGCGGCTCGGCGCCGATCATCAGGCGCGAAAGGCTGGCATTGCTCTGCTCGCGCGGGTCCACCTCGCCGGTGACCCGGCCGGCGCGTAGCACGGTGCAGTGGCTGCAGAGCTCGCGGATCTCGTCCAGCTTGTGGCTGATGTAGAGGATGGAGCAGCCCGCGGCGGCCAGCTGGCGCAGCGTGACGAATAGGGTCTGCACCGCCTGCGGGGTCAGCACCGAGGTGGGCTCGTCCAGGATCAGCAGCTGCGGCTCGCTCATCAGCGCGCGCACGATCTCGACCCGCTGGCGCTCGCCCACCGAGAGACTCAGCACCGGCCGCGCCGGATCCACATCCAGGCCATAGCTGCGCGCCACGCTGCGTATGCGCGCGCCCACCTCGGCCAGGCTCAGCTGCCGGTCCAGGCCCAGCCAGACGTTCTCGGCCACGGTCAGCGTGTCGAACAGCGAGAAATGCTGGTAGACCATGCTGATGCCCAGCGCGCGTGCCTGGGCCGGGCTCTTGATCGTGACCGGCTGGCCGTTCCAGCGCAGCGTGCCGGCGTCGGGCTGGACCGCGCCGTAGATGATCTTCATCAGCGTGGACTTGCCGGCACCGTTCTCGCCCAGCACCGCATGGATCTGGCCCGGCGCCACCCGCAGCGAGACCTGGTCATTGGCCTTGACGGCGGGGTATTGCTTGCTGATGCCGCTGAGTTCGAGTCGCAAGGCGCTGGCGGTGGAGGTCATGGCTGGCTGGGGCTGGAGGGTCGCTGGTGACGGAGCTGGCCGCCGACATAGGCCGCCGCCAGATTGCGCTCGTCGGCGAGCGTCATCCAGGCGAACAGCTTTTCGTGCAGCTCGCGCACCACCGCGAACCGCGCCTCGGCCACCGGGCCGCAGGCCCAGTCCCATACACACAGGTCGGCCAGTGTACCCAGGCCGAAGTGGCCCATCTCCTCGCCCAGGCCCAGGGCCTCGGCCGCGCCGCGGGTGGCCGCATGCAGACCCACCCAGGCGCTCAGGCGCTGGCCGGCCAGCGCCTGCACCTTGTAGCCATCGGCCAGCGTGCGCTGCATCGACAGCGAGGTGCCACCGCCCACATCGCTGGCCGCGCTGACCGCGCAGCCGGCCGCCCGGGCCGCCGGCCAGTCGAACAGACCGCTGCCCAGGAAGAGATTCGACGAGGGGCAGAAGGCCAGCTGCGCGCCGCTCTCGGCCAGCACCCGGCGGTCCGCCGCGTCCAGCCAGATGCCATGGGCCAGCACCGCGCGCGGATGCAGCAGGCCCTCGCGGGCATAGACATCCAGATAGCTGCGCGCAGCCGGGAACAGCTTGGCCACCCACTCGACCTCGCTGCGGTTCTCGGCCACATGGGTCTGCATATAAAGCGAGGCATCGGCGCGGCACAGCGCGCCCGCCATCGCCAGCTGCGCGGGCGTGCTGGTGGGCGCAAAGCGCACGGTCACCGCATAAGCCAGGCGGGAGTCCGGCGTGCGCCGGTGGTAGCGGGCGATCAGATCCAGGCAGTCGCGCTCGGCGCCGGCCACATCGTCGCAAAGCGCGGCCGGCGCATGGCGGTCCATCAGCACCTTGCCGGTGATCAGGCGCATGCCGCGCTGCGCAGCGGCCTCGAACAAGGCCTCGGCCGAGACCTTGTGCACCGTCGGAAAGACCACCGCCGCCGTCGTGCCATGGGCCAGCAGCGCGTCCAGAAAACGCTCGGCACCCTGCCGGGCCACCTGCGGATCGGCATAGCGGCATTCGGCCGGGAAGGTATAGGTGTTGAGCCAGTCCAGCAGCTCGGCCCCGTAGGAGGCGATCACATCGAGCTGGGGGCAGTGCACATGGGTGTCGATGAAGCCCGGCAGGATCAGCTTGCCCGCATGGTCGTGGCGGGTCCAGCTGGCGTCGGGCGCCTCGGCCTGGCAGCCGGCGATGCGGCCGTTCTCGATCAGCAGCCAGTGATCGGGGCGGAAGCGCACCGCCGCATCGTCGAGGCGGCCCCAGGCCGGGGCGGCGCTGAAATCCAGCAGATCGCCACGCAAGGCGAGCCGCTGCGCCGGGGCCGCGGCGCTACCAGCCGCTTGAGAAAGTTCAGATTCGCTCATGGTTTCGATTGTCGGTTCTCGGCGACCAAGCTCCGGGCCAGCTCGCGCACCTGCTCGCGCAGCCAGCGCAGCGCCGGGCTCTGGTGGCTGAGCTGGTGCCAGAGCTGGTAATAGGCCATAGGCGGCAGCGGCACCGGGCAGCGCAGCAGCTTCAGCGGCAGCTGGTCCAGAAAGCGGCTGCAGAACTGGCGGCCGCTGGTCAGCACCAGCAGGCTGCCGGCCACCATCTGCGGCAGCTGGCTGAAATGCGCGCTGCGCACCGCGATGGTCCGGCTCATGCCCTGGCGCGCCAGCTGCTGGTCGATCACGCCGGGCTGGCCGGCCGACAGCGGCATCGGCGCCAGATGCTGGCAGGCCAGATAGCGCTCCACCGTCCAGCTGCGCGCCGGCAGCCGCGCCACCGGATGGTCGGCCGCCACCAGGCAGACCACCTCGTCGGACAGCAGTCGGGCCAGGTGCAACTCCTCGGGCGGCTCCAGCCAGTTGCCGATCACCAGATCGACCTCGCCGCGCGCCAGGGCCGCGCGGTAGTCGTAGGCGGCCGACAGCGGCTGCAGCTCCAGCTGCATGGCCGGGGCGGCACGCTGCAGATGGGCGACCAGGCGCGGCAGAAAGAACGGGTCCAGATAGTCGCTGGCCGCGATGCGCAGCCGACCCTCGGCGCGGGCCGGATCGAAACCGCCGGCACGCCGGCCGGCGCGGCTGCGCGCGCCGAACAGGGCCTCGGCTTCGCGCAGCAGGCCCTCAGCCGGGCCCAGCAGGGCCAGCGCGGTGGCGGTGGGCGTCATGCCGGCCCCGCTGCGCACCAGCAGCGCGTCACCGGTCAGCTCGCGCAGGCGGCGCAGCTGGGCCGAGACCGCCGGCTGGCTGCTGCCCAGGCGCAGGGCGGCGCGCGAGACGCTGCGTTCCGAGATCACCGTATGCAAGACCCGCACGAGTTGGATCTCGATCTTGTCGAAGGCGGCGCGCTCACTCATATTTTTATATGCATACTCACTATGCTTATCATCGTATATTCTCAGGCACGCGAAGGCGTAAGGTTCGGGATTGTCCCGAGCACAGCGATGAGCCAGCCCCTACGCTTCTACCACCGCGGCCAGATCGAGTCGGTCAGCGATCTGCCCCCCACCACCACCGTGCTGCAGTGGCTGCGCGAGCAGGCGCGGCGCTGCGGCACCAAGGAAGGCTGCGCCGAGGGCGATTGCGGCGCCTGCACCGTGCTGCTGGGCGAGCTAGACAGCCAGGGTCAGCTGCAGCTGAACAATGTCAATGCCTGCACCCAGCTGCTGCCCACGCTGGACGGCCGCGCGCTGCTAACGGTGGAGGACCTGGGCAGCAGCCGCGATCTCGGCCCGGTGCAGCAGGCTCTGGTCGACTGCCATGCCTCGCAATGCGGCTTCTGCACCCCCGGCTTCGCGATGACGCTGCAGGCCGTCTATGAGCGCCAGCCGCAGGACGGCAGCCGCCCCGGGCGCCAGCAGCTGGCCGATGCGCTGGCCGGCAATCTGTGCCGCTGCACCGGCTACCGGCCGCTGCTGGATGCCGGCCAGCGCATGTTCGAGCTGCCGCCGCGGCGCGTGGACCGCGCGCCCATCGTCGCGGCGCTGCAGCGCCTGGCCAGCGATGAGCCGCTGCTCTACCAGGCCGGCGAGCGCGGCGCGCCAGCCGACAGCCCGCCGCAGAGCTTCCACATCCCGCGCCGCCTGGCCGATCTGGCCACGCTGAAGAGTCGCCATCCCGAGGCCCGGCTGATCGCCGGCGCCACCGATGTGGGCCTGTGGATCAACAAGCAGCACCGCGCCCTGGGCGCGCATCTGATCCACACCGGCCAGGTGCGCGAGCTGCGCGAGATCCGAGCGACGGCCTGGACCGATGGCCGGCCGGGGCTGTGGATAGGCGCGGCCGTGCCGCTGGAGCCGGCCTGGGCCGCGCTGACGGCGCTGGTGCCGGGCTTGCGCGAGCTGTGGCTGCGCTTTGCCTCGCCGCCGGTGCGTCATGCCGGCACGCTGGGCGGCAATATCGCCAACGGCTCGCCCATTGGCGACGGCGCGCCGGCCCTGATCGCGCTGCAAGCCGATATCGTGCTGCGCCACGGCGAGCGCCAGCGCCGCCTGCCCCTGCAGGACTTCTATCTGGACTATATGAAGAACGCGCTGCAGCCGGGCGAGTTCGTCGAGGCCCTGCACCTGCCCCATCCGGCGCCGGACCTGCGGCTGGCGGCCTACAAGATCAGCAAGCGCTATGACAGCGATATCTCGGCCGTCTGCGCGGTGCTGGCGCTGCAGCTGGACGCGCAGCAGCAGGTGCAGCAGGCGCGCCTGGTTTTCGGCGGCATGGCCGCCATCGTGAAACGGGCGGCCGGCGCCGAGGCGGCGCTGCTGGGCCAACCCTGGAACGAGGCCAGCGTCGCGGCCGCAGCGGCCGCGCTGGCCCAGGACTTCAGCCCCTTGAGCGATATGCGGGCCAGCGCCGCCTACCGGCTGCAGGTGGCGCAGAACCTCTTGCGCCGCTTCTGGCTGCAGACCCGGTCCGAGGGGCCGCTGGCGCCGGCGCAGCTGAGCGTCTGGCAGGCGCTGAGCTTCGACCGGCCTAGCCCGGAGGTCCAGCCATGAACAAGCCCCAGGATCTGCCGCCACGGCTCGGCGAGACGCTGGTCGGCGCCAGCCGTCCGCATGAGAGCGCCCATCTGCATGTCAGCGGCGAGGCCCGCTACACCGACGATATCGCCGAGGCCCAGGGCACGCTGCATGCCGCGCTGGGGCTCAGCCCGGTGGCTCATGGCCGCCTGCTGGACATCGACCTGGCCCTGCTGCGCCGCCAGCCCGGTGTGGTGGCGGTGCTGACGGCCGCCGACATTCCCGGCGCCAACAACTGCGGCCCGCTGGTCCATGACGACCCCATCCTGGCAGAGGACGAGCTGCGCTATCTGGGCCAGCCGGTCTTCGCCGTCATCGCCAGCGAGCGCGAGCTGGCCCGCCGTGCCGCGGCGCTGGCCGCACAAGCCATACGTTACGAGGCCCTGCCGGCCCTGCTGAGCGCGGCCGAGGCCCATGCGGCCGGCCAGTATGTGGTGCCGCCCATGCATCTGCAGCGCGGCGACGCGGCCGCGGCGCTGGCGGCCGCGCCGCAACGCCTGGAGGGCAGCTGGTCGGTGGGCGGCCAGGAGCAGTTCTATCTGGAGGGCCAGATCAGCTATGCGCTGCCGCAGGAGGATGCCGGCCTGCTGCTGCATTGCTCGACCCAGCATCCCAGCGAGATGCAGCAGCTGGTGGCGCATGCGCTGGGCCGGTCGGCCCACCAGGTGCAGGTGCAGTGCCGGCGCATGGGCGGCGGCTTCGGCGGCAAGGAATCGCAGTCGGCCCTGTTCGCCTGCGTGGCCGCGCTGGCCGCCAGCCGGCTGGGCCGGCCGGTCAAGCTGCGCCTGGACCGCGACGACGACTTCCTGATCACCGGCCGCCGCCATGGCTTCGACTACCGCTGGCAGGTCGGCTTCGATGCCAGCGGCCGCATCCTGGCCGCCGAGGTGGATCTGATCGCCAACTGCGGCCATTCGGCCGATCTCTCGGCGCCGGTGATGACCCGGGCACTGTGCCATTTCGACAATGCCTATTGGCTGCCCCATGTGGCCCTGCACGGCTTCTGCGCCCGCACCCATACCCAGAGCAACACCGCCTTCCGTGGCTTCGGCGGCCCGCAGGGCGCGCTGGCCATCGAGATGATTCTGGACAGCGTGGCCCGGCGGCTGCGCCTGGACCCGCTGCTGGTGCGGCAGCGCAACTTCTACCACCCCGACCCGCTCAGGCAGCAAGACCTGACCCCCTACGGCCAGCGCGTGGCCGACAACATCCTGCAGCCGCTCAGCGATCGGCTGATCGCCAGCAGCGACTACGCCGAGCGCCGCGCGGCCATCCGGGCCTTCAATGCCGCCAGCCCGGTGCTGAAGAAGGGGCTGGCGCTGACGCCGCTGAAGTTCGGCATCTCCTTCAATGTCGTGCATCTGAACCAGGCTGGCGCCCTGGTCCATGTCTATACCGACGGCTCGGTGCTGGTCAACCATGGCGGTACCGAGATGGGCCAGGGCCTGAATACCAAGGTGGCCCAGGTGGTGGCCCATGAGTTGGGTCTCGGTCTGGAGCGGGTGCGCTGCAGCGCCACCGATACCAGCAAGGTGGCCAACACCTCGGCCACCGCCGCCTCTACCGGCAGCGATCTGAACGGCAAGGCGGCCCAGGACGCGGCGCGCCAGATCAAGGCCCGCCTGGCCGCGCTGGCCGCCGAGCTGCTGGGCGGCCGCCCCGAGGACGCGCTGTTCGCCGGCGAGCAGGTGCATCTGGCCGGCCGGCAACTGCCCTTCACCGAGCTGGTGGCCCAGGCCTATCTGCGCCGCCTGCAGCTCTGGAGCGACGGCTTCTATGCGACGCCCGGCCTGCAATGGGACCGCGCCCGGCTGCAGGGCCGGCCCTTTTACTACTACGCCTATGGCGCGGCGGTGGCCGAGGTGCTGATCGACAGCCTGAGCGGCGAGAGCCGGCTGCTGCGCGCCGATGTGCTGCACGATGCCGGCCGCTCGCTGAATCCGGCGCTGGACATCGGCCAGGTCGAGGGCGCCTTCGTGCAGGGCATGGGCTGGCTGACGATGGAGGAGCTGCGCTGGCATCCGCAGACCGGCAAGCTGCTCACCCACGCGCCCAGCACCTACAAGATCCCCACCGCCAACGACAGCCCGCCGGACTTCCGGGTCAGCCTTTACGATGCACCCAATCGCGAGGACAGCATCCACCGCAGCAAGGCGGTCGGCGAGCCGCCGCTGCTGCTGCCCTTCGCGGTGCTGCTGGCGATCAAGGACGCGGTGGCCGCCTGCGGCCCCGAGGGCTGCGACCCGCCACTGCGCGCGCCCGCCACCGCCGAGGCGGTGCTGGAGGCGGTGATGGCGGTGCAGGCCTTGAAGGGCTGAGCGGCAGGCAGGCCCGGCTCAGCCGCGCGCGAAGAACAGCGCGGCCATCGCGAGGCCGATCAGGATCACCCCGCGGCGCAGCCACAGCGCCGGCAGGCGCCTGGACCAGCGCGCGCCGCAGAAGCCGCCCACGGTGGCCGCCGCCATCATCAGAATTCCCTGCGGCCAGGCGATGGCGCCGGCGATCACGAAGGCCGCCACCGACAGCCAGGACAGCACCAGCGAGTTCAGGTTCTTCAAGGCATTGACCGTGTTGAGCCGCGATTCGCCGCACAAGGTGTAGAGCGCCATCAGCAGAATGCCCAGGCCGCCGTTGAAATAGCCGCCGTAGAGGGCCACCAGCAGCAGGCCCGGCTCGCGCCAGCGCGCCAGGCCGGCCCCACCCGTCTGCGCGCAGGACCGGGCCGCGCGCCGCGCGATGGCCGGCCCGGCCGCGAACAGCGCGGTGGCAAACAGCAGCAGCCAGGGCACGAGGCCGGCAAACAGCTTGCCCGGGGTCACGAGCAGCAGCAGGGCACCGGCCACCCCGCCCAGCGCCGCGATCGCCGCCTCGCGCCGGAGCCGGGCCGGCGGCAGCTCGCGCAGCTCGGGCCTGAAGCCCAGCGTGCTGCCCAGATAGCCGGGGCTCACCGCCAGCGCGCTGGTGGCATTGGCCACGATGGGTGGCACGCCGCTGAAGACCAGGGCCGGAAAGGTCAGGAAGCTGCCGCCGCCAGCCATCGCATTGAGCACGCCGGCGCCGAAGGCGGCGCCGGCCAGGAGAAAGGCTTCGTGGAACTGCATGGGCAAGGCGCGATGAGGGGCGGGCGTGGGGCGGGCGTGGGGCGGCGTGGACGGGCTGCGAGCGTAGCGCAAGCCCGCTGCCTGGCCGCACGCTGTGCGCACAAGCCCGACCTGATCTGGATCAATGCAGCCCGGACCCTGCGTTCCAGAATATTTCCTGGATGCCGGCTTCTTTCCGCCTTGTCGCCGGCCGCAGCGACCGGCATCCCGCCACCGCTGCAGCCGGGCTTGCCCCCCCCCCCGCGGCATGCGCCGCGGGATTCACCAGGAGGTTTCCATGGCTTCTCTGATCACGCGCAGCAATCTCTTCGACGACATGATGAAGGACTTCGCCTCGGGCTTCTTAGTCCGCCCCCTGCACGGCGACCCCTTGCCGGCCCCGGACAAGATCAAGATCGACGTCAAGGAATCGGCCGAGGCCTACACCGTCCATGCCGAAATGCCCGGGGTGCGCAAGGAAGACATCCGCGTCAGCGTGGACGGCGGCCTGGTCACGCTCAGTGCCGAGGTCAAGCAGGTGGACGCCCGCCACAGCGACGAGCGTTCGCTGCGCGAGGAGCGCTACTACGGCACGGTGTCGCGCAGCTTCCAGCTGGCCGGCGAGGTGGACGAAAGCCGCGCCAGCGCCAAGTACGACAACGGCATCCTGACCCTCAGCCTGCCCAAGCGCAGCGGCGGGGCCAGCAGCCGGCAGCTGAAGATCGATTGAGCCCGGGGGCTGGCCGCTAGTCGCCCAGATCGATGCAGCCGGCCAGCGCCACGCCCTGCAGCGCGGCCGGCAAGCCGTAGTCGGCCAGCAGCCAGGCCCGATCACGGGCCTCGGCGGCCTCGGTCAGCAGTTCGCTGAGGATGCGGCCGGAGCGCGCGTCCAGCGCCGCATAGGGCGTGTCCAGCAGGGTCAGCGTCGCGCCACTGGCAGCGGCGGCCACCAGGCCCAGCTTGCGGCGGCTGCCGGTGGACAACATAAAGAGCGGCTTGGCCCGATGCTCGGCCAGTCCCAGGGCCTCGATCAAGGCCTCGGCCAGCGCCGGCTGCCAGCGCTGGCGATGGGCCGCCTGCTGCTGCGCCAGCCAGGCCTCGGCCGGCAAAGGGTCCAGCAGCGGATCGGCCAGATCCGCGAAGAAGACCGTGCTGCCGGTGCAGCGCTCCAGGCTGCCGCTGGTGGGCTGCAGCCGGCCGGCGATCAGGCCCAGCAAGCTGGTCTTGCCGCGCCCCTCGCCGCCGCGCAGCAGCTGCAGGCCCGGCCGCAGCACAAAGCTCAGATCGCTGAGCAGCGGCTGACCGGCCCGCTGCAGGCCCAGGCCCTGGGCGCGCAGCAGCGGGACACCGCAAGGTGGCGTGGGAAATGGCGCGGCAGCGGTCATGTGGGATGCTTGGGCTGAGAGCTGGGGCTGGCGCTGGAACTTTGGCTAGCGTCCGCATTCTCGCCGCGGTGCCGGGGCTGGAGCAGCAGCAGCGCGGCCAGCGCCGCCAGCCCCAGGCCGGCCGACAGCCACAGCGCCCCGCTGCCCCAGCGGCTCAGCGCCAGGCCGAAGACATAGGGGGCGGCCGCCTGCGCGATGCGGGCCGGCAGCATCAGCCAGCCCTGGCGTGCGCCATAGCCCTGGGGGCCGAAGAAGACCAGCGGCAGCGTGCCCTTGGCGATCGTGAGGATGCCGTTGCCGGCGCCGTGCAGCAGCGCGAACAGCGGGGCGAACAGCGACAGCAGGGCAGGCCCCGCCAAAAGCAGCAGGCCCACGCCCAGCGGATGGGCCAGGGCCGCCAGCCGGGCCGACAGCAGCGGATGCACCCGGCGCAGCAGGCCGAACTCCAGCAGGCGGCCCGCCACCTGGGCCGGCCCCACCAGCGCGCCTATGCCCACCGCCGCCGCCAGACCTACACCGCTGGCCTGCAGCAGCGCCGGCAGATGCGCGGCCATCGCGGTGCTGATGAACCAGGTGGCGGCAAACACAAAGGCCAGCAGCAGGCTGGTCCGCGCCGGCGGCGCGCTGCCCTCGACCTCGGTGGACGCAGGCCTGGGCGCCGGCGGCGTGCCCTCCCCCACGGCCTGCGTTGCGGCGGCCGCGGCGCCCGGCCCGGCGCGCGGCAGCCAGGCATTGAGCGGCAGGCCCAGCAGCAGATGCAGGCCGGCCCAGCCCCAGCAGGCCTCGCGCCAGCCCCAGTGCTCGCCCATCCAGGCCGACAAGGGCCAGCCCACGGTGCTGGCAAAGCCGGCGATCAGCGTGATGCCGGTGATGCTGTTGCGCGCCTGCTGGCCATACAGCCGCACCAGGCCGGCAAAAGCGGCCTCGTACAGCCCGCAACCCATCGCCAGACCGAGCACGGCCCAGGCCAGCATCAGGGTCCAAAGGCCCTGGGCCGCGCCCATCAGAGCCAGGCCGGTGGCGAACAGCAGGCTGCTGCCCATCAGCACGATGCGGCCGCCATGGCGGTCGATCAGCCGTCCGGCCAGCGGCCCGACCAGGGCCGACACCACCAGGGCCAGCGAGAAGGCCGCGAACACGGTCGGCACGCCCAGCCCCAGCGCCGCCGCCATGGCGGAGGCCAGCATGGCCGGCAGATAGTAGGACGAGGCCCAGGCCAGGGTCTGGGCTGTGCCCAGTGCCGCCACGACAGCGCTGCGCTGGCTGGGCTGCAAGCTCATCGGCCGGTCCCTCGGCTCAGCCGCAGCAGCTGGCCTGGCCTGCCGCGACCTTGGCCGGCTGCGCCGCGGCGCGCACCGGGACCGCGGCCACCGATGTGCTGCCGCAGCAGGCCGCGCCGGCCTGGCCGGCCGGCAGGCTGGCGTCAGGATCGCTGCTGCAGACGCCGGTCGCGGGCAGGTCCAGCTCGACCCGGTCGGCGGCCTGCAGATCGCCGGCCAGCGCCGCCGCGACCGAGCGTGCCTGCTCGAAGCCGGTGGCCATCAGAAAGGTCGGCGCCCGGCCATAGCTCTTGACGCCCAGCGTGTAGAAGCCAGGCTCCGGATGGGCCAGCTCGCGGTGGCCGTGCGGGCGCACCGTGCCGCAGCTGTGTGCATTGGGATCAATCAGCGGCCCCAGCGCCTCGGTCGACTCCAGCGCCGGGTCCAGGCGCAGCCGCAGCTCGCCGAGCATGGCCAGCGCCGGCCGCTGGCCGGTGGCGCAGATGATCTGGTCGATGCCGTCCAGGCGCAGGCGCCGGCCTTCGGCATCCACGCCCTCCACCAGCAGCGCACCCGCCGGCCCGCGCTGCACCCGGTCGATCCGCAAGCCGGCGTGAAACTCCAGCTCGCCGCGCTCGCGCAGCGCCTGCAGCGCCTGGCCCAGCTGGCCCCGTGCCGGCAGCGCATCGGCCGCGCCACCGCCGAAGACGCGCCTGAGCTGGGGCGTTCGCACCGACCACAGCAGCCGGGTCGCCGGCACGCTGCGCGCCAGCTCGGCCAGGGCCAGCATCGCATTGGCGGCCGAATGCCCGGCGCCCACCACCAGGGTGCGGCGGCCCGCATAACGCGCTCTATCCTTGCCCAGCACATCAGGAATGCCGTAGGCGATGAACTCGCCCGCCAGCGCCGGCTCGCCCTCGGCCGGCAGGCCGCTGGCGCCCAGCGGATTGGGCGTGGACCAGGTGCCGCTGGCGTCGATCACCGCACGGGCGCGCAGGCGGATGCGCCGCTCGCCCTGGCGGGCACTGACGACAAAGGGCGCGTCCGCACGGCCGGCGCTCTTGACCTTGTCCAGCCCCTCGCGGCCGATCGCCTCCACCCGGGTGTTGAGCTGCAGCACCGCGCGCAGTGCCGGCAGCGCGGCATAGGGCTGCAGCAGCTGTTCCACCACTTCGCGCGCCAGCGGCAACACCTCGTCGGCGGGGCGCTGCCAGCCGCCGGCGGCCTCCAGCTGCGCGGCCATCTGCGCGTCGATGTTGTAGCGCCAGGGCGAGAACAGGCGCACATGGCCGTAGTCCAGCAGATGGGTGCCGACGCTGGCGCCAGCCTCCAGGACCTGCACCGGCAGGCCCCGCGCGATCAGATGCGAGGCGGCGGCCAGCCCCACCGGGCCGGCCCCTATCACCAGCACAGGCAGTGCGGATTCGCTGACGGAATCAAGATTCATCGACATGGGGACACTCCTTGCTTCCTGGTTGGGCCGGATGGGGCCGGTGCGACGCAGCAGGCCGCCGCATCGCGATGGTTCTGCAGCGCATGCAGCAGCAGGGTCAGCGACTGCTCCACCGCGGCGCGTTCGCGCGCGCTCAGGCAGTCCAGCAGATGCGAGGCATGGTTGTCCAGCGTGCGGTTCAGCGCGGCGTAGCGCTGCTCGCCGGCCCGGCTCAGGCTCAGCAGCCAGCTGCGCGCATCCTGCGGATTCGCCACCTTCAGCACCAGGCCCTGCTCGACCAGACCCTCGACCGCGCGTGAGACCCAGCTCTTCTCCAGGCTGAGGCGCTGGCCCAGCTCCGTCTGCGACATCGCCCCGGAGCGGCCCAGCTCCATCAGCAGATAGCATTGGGTGCTGGTGCTGCCGCAGCAGTCGGCCACTTCGCGCTGGGCGCGGTTGTAGAGCCGCGCCACCTCTCGCAGCAACTCGCCGGCCAGCGCCGGTGATCTTTCTGGGGTCTGATTCATTAGATGCTAGTAACAACCATTTGCCCGCAGTATGCACAGCGGAAAACCAGTTGTCAATAACAACCAAAACCGCAGCTACACGGCCGGATCGCGCGGCGCACTGCGATTGACCAGCCACACCAGCGACAGCATCACCGGCACCTCGACCAGCACGCCCACCACGGTGGCCAGCGCCGCGCCGGAATGCAGGCCGAACAGCGAGATCGCCACCGCCACCGCCAGCTCGAAGAAGTTGGAGGTGCCGATCAGGCAGGCTGGCCCGGCGATCGCATGGGGCAGGCGCAGCAGGCGTGCGCCGGCCCAGGCGATCGCGAAAATGCCGTAGCTCTGCAGCAGCAGCGGCACCGCGATCAGCGCGATCAGCAGCGGCTGCGCAACGATGGTGCCGGCCTGCAGGCCGAACAGCAGGCTCACGGTGGCGATCAGGCCGACGATTGACCAGGGCTTGAGCCGGGCCACGAAGTCGCCGACCGCCTGCGCCGAGCGGCGCAGCAGCAGCCGGCGCGTCAGCATGCCGGCGGCCAGCGGCAGCAGCACATAGAGCAGGGTCGAGATCAGCAGGGTCTGCCAGGGCACAGCGATCTCGGTGACGCCCAGCAGAAAAGCCGCGATCGGCGCGAAGGCCACGACCATGATCAGATCGTTGACCGAGACCTGGACCAGGGTGTAGCTGGCATCGCCGCGCACCAGCTGGCTCCAGACAAAGACCATCGCGGTGCAGGGGGCGACACCCAGCAGGATCATGCCGGCGATGTATTCGCTGGCCTGCTGCGGCGCCACCCAGGGTGCGAACAGATGCTCGAAGAAGAGCACGCCCAGCGCCGCCATCGTGAAGGGCTTGATCAGCCAGTTCACCACCAGGGTCAGGGCCAGGCCGGCGGGCTTGCGGCCCACGTCCCTGACCGCGCTCCAGTCGATCTGGATCATCATCGGGTAGATCATCAGCCAGATCAGCAAGGCCACGAGCAGGTTCACATGGGCGAACTCCAGGCCCGCCACCCAGGCAAAGACCGCCGGCAGCAACAGGCCCAGGGCCACGCCGCCCGCCATGGCCAGGGCCACCCAGACGCTCAACCAGCGTTCGAAGCGGCCCAGCATCAGCGCTGGCCGATCTCGCGCAGCGCCTGCTGCAGCGACAGGCGCTGCAGCGAGGCCAGCGGCAGCGCCAGCATCAGCTCGATGCGGCGCTTCAGCATCTGGGCCGCCTCCCAGTAGGCGCGGGCGATCTGCTCGGCGCTGCCCTGGACCGCGGCCGGGTCGGGCACGCCCCAGTGCGCGGTGATCGGCTGGCCAGGCCAGACCGGGCAGACCTCGCCGGCCGCCTGGTCGCAGACCGTGATCACGAAGTCCATCGGCGGCGCGCCCGCGGCGGCGAACTCGGACCAGGACTTGCTGCGGTAGCCCGCGGTCGGCAGGCGCAGCAGCTCCAGCGTGCGCAGGGCCTGAGGCTGCACGGTGCCGGCCGGCTGGCTGCCGGCCGAGAAGACCTGGAAGCGGCCGCCGCCCAGCGCGTTCAGCAGGCCCTCGGCCATGATGGAACGCGCCGAGTTGTGGCTGCAGATGAAGAGCAGGCGGTGGGGTTTGTCGGTGGGCACGGAAGGGTTCATGGATACCTCAGGAATGGCTCAGCATGCGGTACAGACGGAGGGGCGCAGCGCCGCCTGGCCGCAGGGCTGGCCCTCGCAGCAATGGGCGCTCAGATAGGCGTTCAGCGCATCGATGCGGGCGATCTCGGGCCGGTAGATCAGCTGGCGGCCGTCGCGCTCCTGGCTGACCAGGCCGGCCTGCATCAGCTCCTTCAGATGGAAGGACAGGGTGGAGGCCGGCATCGCCAGCGCCAGCGCCAGCTCGGCCGGACGCATGCCCGCGGGCCCGCGGCCCACCAGGCTGCGGAAGATGCGCAGGCGCTGCAGCTGGGCCAGTGCGGCCATCGCCGCCACCGCCTCGGCCTCGCTCAGCAGCGGGGTCTCAGCGGCCGGCATGGGCGACCTCCCCCGGGCCTGGCTCGGCCCGCTTCAGCGGTAGGGCCAGGGTCACGGCCCAGCAGGCGGCCAGCATCAAGGCCGAGCCGGCCAGCGACCCGGCCAGGCCGCCGCCCTGGTAGAGCAGGCCCGACAGCAGGGTGCCGAAGAAGCGGCCCAGCGCATTGGCCGCGTAGTAGAAGCCCACATCCTCGGCCGCCTTCTCGCTGCCGGCATAAGCCAGCACCAGATAGGAATGCACCGAGGAGTTGATCGCGAAGGCGAAGCCGAACAGGCCCAGACCCGCCACCACCACCCATTCCAGCCGTGGCACCTGGGCCAGCACCAGGCCGGCCAGCAGCAGGGGCACCGCGGCCAGCAGGCCGGACCACAGCCGCGCCGCCGGCACCTCGGTGCTGAGCCCGTCGGCGCTGCGCCGCACCAGGGCCGGGGCCAGGGCCTGCACCGCGCCATAGCCTATGGTCCAGGCCGCCAGGAAGCCGCCCACCATCGTGAAGCTCCAGCCCGAGGCATAGAGAAAGACCGGCACGCCGACGACGAACCAGACATCGCGGGCGCCGAACAGCGCGACCCGCGCCGCGGCCAGCAGATTGATGCCGCGGTTCTTCGCGAACAGCTCGCGGGCCGAGCGGCTGGCCTGGCCGCTCTTGCCCAGCAGCGGCGGCACAAAGGCCAGCACGCCGGCCAGCACCAGGCCCAGCATGCCGGCCATCAGCCACAGCGCCTGCTGGAAGCCCAGGGCCTGCAGCAGCAGGCCGCCGAGGAAGAAGCCCACGCCCTTCATCGCATTCTTGCTGCCGGTGAAGAAGGCCACCCACTTGAAGAGCTGGCCCGAGGCGCTGCCGGCGGTGAGCTTGATCGCGGACTTGCTGGCGGTCTTGCTCAGGTCCTTGGCCACGCCGCAGATGCCCTGCGCCCCCACCACCCAGGCCACGCTGAGCGCGGCACTCCAGCCCGGCGACAGCAGCGACAGCAGCAGGAAGCCGCTGATCTGCGTCGTCAGCCCCACCGCCAGCATGCGGGCGATGCCATAGCGGGTGGCCAGCCAGCCGCCGATCAGATTGGCCAGCACGCCGGCCGCCTCGTAGAGCAGGAACAGAAAGGCCAGCGTGAAGGGCGAATAGCCGAGCTGGTAGAAATGCAGCAGCACCAGCATGCGCAGCGCGCCGTCGCTGAGGGTGAAACCCCAGTAGGCCGCGGTGACGATGGCGTAGTCGCGGGTGCCGGAATCGATGCGCAAGACCTGTCCCCTCGATGCTCAGACGCCCTGGGCGCGGATCTGGCAGGCCAGATCGACCATGCGGCAGGCATAGCCCATCTCGTTGTCGTACCAGGCATAGACCTTCAGCAGCGTGCCGTCGGTCACCAGGGTGGAGGGCGCATCGACGATGCTGCTGCGGGTGTCGCGCGCATAGTCGGCGCTGACCAGGGGCCGCTCCTCATAGCCCAGGATGCCGGCCAGCGGCCCCTGGGCGGCCGCGGCGGCGAACAGCGCATTGACCTCGGCGGCCGTGGTCTCGCGCTGCAGCTCGAACACGCAGTCGGTCAGCGAGGCGTTCAGCACCGGCGCGCGCACCGCATGGCCGTTGAGCTTGCCCTTGAGCTCGGGGTAGATCAGCGCGATGGCGCTGGCACTGCCGGTGGTGGTGGGCGCCAGACTCAGCATCGCGCTGCGGGCGCGGCGCAGATCCTTGTGCGGCGCATCGACCACCAGGTTGGTGTTGGTGGGATCGTGGATGGTGGTGATCTGGCCATGGCGTATGCCCAGCGCCTCATGCACCACCTTGACCACCGGGGCCAGGCAGTTGGTGGTGCAGGAGGCAGCGGTGACGATGCGATGCCGCGCCGGCTCGTAGCGATGGTCGTTGACGCCGACGACGATGTTCAGCACATCGCCCAACTTGACCGGTGCGGCCACGATCACCCGCTTGGCGCCACGGTCCAGATGGCCTTGCAGGGTCTCGGGCGTCAGGAACTTGCCGCTGCATTCCAGCACCAGGTCCACGCCCAGCTCGCCCCAGGGAATCTCGGCCGGGCTGGCATGGCTGCTGAAGGACAGCTGTCGCTGGCCGATGCGCAGCCGGTCCTCGCCCTCGGTGGCGATCTGCTCGCGCCAACGCCCCTGCACGCTGTCGAAGGCCAGCAGATGGGCACAGGCCGCCGCGCCGCCCTTGAGCTCGTTCAGATGCACAACCTCAAGCCGGTTGCCAGCCCGCGGATCGTCCTGCGGCCGCTCGGCGGCGCCCAAGGCGGCGCGCAGCGCCAGACGGCCGATACGGCCCATTCCATTGATGCCAACTCGCATGGTGTCGGAGGTGTTGAGCTTGAGAGAGAGGCCTTGCGCAGGCAGCCGGGCCACCCATCCATATTTCCAGGATTGTCGAAATATAGAGGGCGATTATGACCCTGCCATGACAGTCCGGCCCGGCTTAATCCCGCCTTAATCGCTGCCGCCCAAGATCCGCCTCCATCGCATCCAGGAGGCTCTGTGCTCACCGCCCCTCTTCCAAACCCAAGCGGCGACGGCGCCGCCGACACCGCAACGGCCCCGCGCCTGTGCGTCTACCGCCACAACGATCCGGGCCGCTCCGAGGTCGAGGCCTTCATCGCCCGCGTTTTCGAGCAGCGCTTCGCGGCGCGGCTGAGCAGCTTCGCGCCCACGCTGGTGGGTCTGTGCGACGCCCAGCAGGGCCTGGTGGCCGCGGCCGGCTACCGCTGCGCCGACGGCGGCGCGCTGTTCCTGGAACGCTATCTGGGCGCGCCGGTGGAGCAGCTGCTGCCCGCACCGGGCGGCCAGCGGCCGCTGCGCCGCCACATCGTCGAGGTCGGGCATCTGGCGGCCAGCCGCCCCGGCGAGGGCCGCCGCCTGATCCAGCAGCTGGGCGCCCATCTGGCCGAGCAGGGTCTGGACTGGGTGGTCAGCACCCTGACCGAGGAGCTGCGCCAGCTCTTCCTGCGCATCGGCGTGACCCCGCTGGCCCTGGGTGTGGCCGATCCGCGCCTGCTGGGCAGCGAGGCCAGCGCCTGGGGCCGCTACTACGAGCATGCGCCGGTGGTGCTGGCCGGTCATCTGCCCCAGGCCCTGCAGCAGCTGGCGCGTCGCCGCCGCGCAGCGCCGGCATGAGGGCCGCTGTGGAACAGGCCTTGGAACAAGCGCTGGGCCCGGGCTGCCAGCTCGACGACGGCCAGCGCCTCTGGTCGCGCGAGGCGCTGATCACGCAGGCCCTGGACCTGGCCCGGCAGCTGCAGGCCGCGGGCTGCGAGCGCATCGCCAGCCTGCTGGACAACGGTGCGGCCTGGGTGATCGCCGATCTGGCCCTGCAGGCCGGCCCGCTGCTGCATGTGCCGCTGCCGCTGTTCTTCAGCCCCGCCCAGCTGCTGCATGCGCTGCAGGCCAGCGGGGCCGACACCCTGCTGCTGCCCGCCGCGCTGGCCGGGCAGCTGGCGCCACTGCTGCAGAGCGCGCCGGGCGGCCGAAACGAGCTGCTGCTGCTGGGCGGCCAGACGCTGGCCCTGCTGCGCCTGCCGGTGCGCGGCCCGCGTCCGCCGCTGCCGGCGGGCTGCTGCAAGCTCACCTTCACCTCGGGCACCACCGGTGCGCCCAAGGGCGTCTGCCTGGGCGCATCGGCGCTGCAGGCGGTGGCGCAGGGCCTGGTGCAGGCCCTGGAACCGCTGGCCATCGACCGCCATCTCTGCGCGCTGCCGCTGGCGGTGCTGCTGGAGAACATCGCCGGCCTGATGGCCCCGCTGCGGCGCGGCGCCCGCTGCATCGTGCCGCCGCTGGCCAGTCTGGGCCTGGCAGGCTCCTCGGGCTTCGACCCGGTGGTCTTCGACGCCGCCGTGCGCCGGCACCGGCCCGACAGTCTGATCCTGCTGCCGCAGATGTTGCGCGCCTGGTGCCTGTATCTACAGCGCAGCGGCCAGCGCGCGCCTGCCTCGCTGAAGCTGGTGGCGGTGGGCGGCGCGGCGGTAGGCGCCAAGCTGCTGGCCGAGGCGCAGGCCCTGGGCCTGCCTGCCTGCGAAGGCTATGGGCTGTCCGAGGGTGCCTCGGTCCAGACCCTGAATCTGCCCGGCGCCGCGCGTGCCGGCTCGGCCGGCCGCCCCCTGCCCCATGCGCAGCTGCGCGTCACCGCCGATGGCGAGATCGAGATCCGCGGCAGCCTCTTCCTGGGCTATCTGGGGGATGAGCAAGCGCCGCCCGAATGGTGGCCCAGCGGCGATCTGGGCCATATCGACGCCCAGGGCTTCGTCCATATCAGCGGCCGCAAAAAGCAACTGCTGATCACCGGCTTCGGCCGCAATATCGCACCCGAATGGGTGGAGACCGCGCTGCGCGACGAGGCCGAGCTGGGCCAGGCGGTGGTCTTCGGCGAGGGCATGGCCGCGCTGTGCGCCGTGCTGTGGCCCAGCGACGAGGCGCTGGACGACGCGGCCCTGCAGGCCGCGCTGGACCGCGCCAATGCCGCGCTGCCGGACTACGCCCGCGTGCGGCACTGGGTGCGTGCCCGCCAGGGTTTCGATACCCGCAGCGGCATGGCCACCGCCAATGGCCGGCCGCAGCGCGCGGCCATCTGGCAGGCCCATGCCGATGCCCTGCTTCCCTTGAACCCGATGGAGTGAAGGAAAACGATGAGCTTCCATGCCCGACTGCTTGAACAAACCGCGGCCGCCCGCGCCGATCTGCTGAGCGTGCCCATCATCCAGGGCTGCCTGCGCGGCGAGGTGTCCCTGCCCAGCTACCAGGCCTTTCTGCGCGAGGCCTTCCACCATGTGCGCCATACCGTGCCGCTGCTGGCGGCCTGCCAAGCCGCGCTGCCGGACCGGCTGGACTGGCTGCGGGGGCCGCTGGACGAGTACATCGACGAAGAGCGCGGCCACGAGGAATGGATACTGAACGACATCCGCGCCTGCGGCTACGAGCCCGAGGCGGTGCGCCAGGGCCAGCCCGGCCTTGCCACCGAGGTGATGGTGGCCTATGCCTACGACCTGATCGCGCGCCGCAACCCGCTGGGTTTCTTCGGCATGGTCCATGTGCTGGAGGGCAGCAGCGTGGCCCTGGCCCTGCTGGCCGCCGATCAGATCCAGAAGCCGCTGGGCCTGCCCGACGCCGCCTTCAGCTATCTGCGTTCGCATGGCACGCTGGATCAGGAGCACACCGCCCACTTCGCCCTGCTGATGGACCGGATCGAGGACGCGCAGGACCAGCAGGCCATCATCGACGCGGCGCGCGCCTTCTACCGCCTCTATGGCGACGTGTTCCGCAGCCTGCCCCTGCCCGGCGCGCAGCCGCGGGCCGCCCTGGCCGGAGTCTGCGCATGAGGCCGCCGCAAGCCCGCGTGCTGCTGACCGGCGCCAGCGGCGGCATCGGGCGCGAGTCCGCGCGCGCGCTGCTGCGGGCCGGCGCCAGCCTGATGCTGGTGGGCCGCGATGCCGCTGGCCTGCAGGCCCAGGCGCGCGAGCTGGGCCAGGCGGAGCACGAGGCAGAGGCGGACTCGCGCATCGCGGTCTGCGTGGCCGACCTCGGCGTCGACGCGGACCTGCAGCGCCTGGCCACGCATGCGGCCGACTGGGGGGCCAATGTGCTGGTGCATGGCGCCGGGCTGCCGGCCTTCGGCCGCCTGCAGGCCCTGCCGGCGGCCGAGCTGCGCGCGCTGCTCAACACCAATCTGCTGGCGCCCATGCTGCTGACCCAGGCCCTGCTGCCGCATCTGCTGAGCCTGCCCAGCGCCCAGATCATCTGCCTGGGCTCGGCCCTGGGCCGCATCGGCCTGCCGGGCTTTGCCGCCTACAGCGCCAGCAAGTTCGGCCTGCGCGGCTTTGCCGAGGCGCTGCGCCGCGAGCTGGCGGGCAGCCCGGTCAGGGTGCAGTACCTGGGGCCGCGCAGCACCCGCACCGATTTCAACAATGCCGCGGTGCAGGCCTACAACAGGGCCACCGGCACCGCGATGGACAGCCCGGCGCGCGTGGCCCAGGCCCTGGTCGCGCTGCTGCAGAGCGAGCGGCCGGAGCTGTTCCTGGGCTTTCCGGAGGCGCTGGCCGTGCGCCTCAACGGCCTGGTCGGCCCCTGGCTGGACCGTGCCTTCAGCAAGCACCGGCTCAGCCTGCCGCCGCTGCCCGCCAGCCCGGCATCGCTGCACCGCTGACTCTCCCAAAAACTCAAGCACCGAGACCCTACGACCATGGACAAACTGAGCTTCACCGCCGCCGTCTTCGCACTGAGCGCGCTTTTCACCGCCCTGCCCGCACGCGCCGCCGCGCTGGAGGACGGGCTCACCGAGATCCAGCATGACTGGGAGGTGATCCGCTACCAGACCCCGGCTGCCGAGCGCGAGAAGCGCTTCGAGGCGCTGGCCGCCAAGGCCCACAAGCTCAGCTAGAGCCAGGCCGGCCGCAGCGAGCCGCTGATCTGGGAGGGCATCGTCGTCAGCTCCTGGGCCGGCGAGAAGGGCGGCCTGGGCGCGCTGGGTCTGGTCAAGCAGGCCAAGGCCCTGTACGAGGCCGCGATCAAGATCGACGGCACGGCCCTCGACGGCTCGGCCTACAACAGCCTGGGCGTGCTGTACTACAAGGTGCCGGGCTGGCCGCTGGGCTTTGGCGACAAGGACAAGGCCCGCGAACTGCTGCTGAAGGCGCTGGCCCTCAACCCCAAGGGCATAGACCCCAACTTCTTCTACGGCGAGTACCTGCTGGAGACCCGCCAGCCCGCCGAGGCGGTGAGCTATCTGGAGCGGGCCCTGCAGGCCCCGGCGCGCGCCGGCCGCCAGATCGCCGACACCGGCCGCCGCGAGGAAGCCCGCCAGCTGCTGGAGCAGGCGCGGCGCTGAAGCCTCGGCGTCAGCCGCGGCTCAGCCCGGCCGGGCCAGCCGCGCCACCAGACCGCCGCCAGCGTCGCGCAGCCGGTACTGCAGACCCAGCCCATGCAGGTCCGCGATGCGGCGTGCGATCGACACCCCCAGGCCGCTGCCGATCTCGTTCTGGCCGGCCGGGCGGTAGAAGCGTTCGCCCAGCCGCTGCAGCTGCTCGGCCGGCAGCGCCTCGCCCTCGATCTCGTTCTCGACCCGCAGCTCGTCCACGCCCAGGACCAGGCTCACCGTGCCGCCCGCCGGGCCGTAGCGCAGGGCGTTGTCCAGCAGATTGCGCAGCAGCACCGCCAGCAGCTCGGGGTCGCCCTGCAGCGGCAGCGGCGCGCGGCCGGCCGGCGGCCATTCGACGGCCAGCTCGGCCCGGCGGCGCTCGGCCAGCGGCAGCACTTCGCCGACCACCTGCGCCACCAGCGGCCGCCAGACGATGGGCTGCAGCTGCTCGCTGCGCAGCGCGCCGGGGCCGGCATCCAGCCGGGCCAGGGCCAGCATCTGGGTCACCAGACGGTCCATGCGGTCCAGGCCCGCGCCCAGGCGCTGCTCGGCCTGCGCGCGCGCGCCGGCATCGGTCGCGCCGCGCATCACCTCCCACTGCGCGCGCAGCACCGCCAGCGGTGTGCGCAGCTCATGGGCCGCATCGGCGGTGAAGCGCCGCTCGCGCTGCACCATGCCGTCGATGCGCGCCAGCAGTCCGTTCATCGCGGCCAGCAAGGGCTGCAGCTCCTGTGGGGCGCGGCGCTCGGCCAGCGGCTGCAGCGCCTCCGGCCCACGGTCCTGCAGTTCCTGGCGCAGCGCATCCAGCGGCCGCAGCGCCTGGCGCACCGCCCAGGCCATCACCAGCAGCAGCAGCGGCAGCACCAACAGCCAGGGCGCCAGCTGGCTGCTGGTCAGGCTGAAGACCAGCTCATCAGGGCCGGCAAGACCTGCCCCCGGCCGCGCCAGCGGCGCAGCCAGACGATGCCATCACCGCCGGGCAGACCCAGATCCAGCACCAGCGCGTCGTAGCTGGCCGCGCCGAGGGCGCGGTCGGCCTGCTGGCCGTCGCGGAACCAGTCCACCGCATGACCCTGCTGGCGCAGGCCCTGGCTGATCGCCTCGCCGAGCTGGAGATCATCTTCAAGGACAAGCAGGCGCATGGGCGGATTATGCCGAGCGCAGCCGTGCTCAACGCTTGCGCGGCCCGCCGGGGCCGGTGCCCGGCCGCAGCCAGCGGCCGCGCTGGACGCCTCTGCCCTCGCCCGCCCCGGCCGCTGTGGCGCAGGCGCGCCGGTAGTCCTGCAGCGTCTTCTGCGCACGGCCCAGCAGGCTGTCGCTCGGGTAGGTGGGGCCGGACGCTGGCCCCGCCAGGGCGCCGAAGGACAGGCCGCTGAGCAGTTCCATGCCCTCGGCGGCCTGCTCGGCCGTGTAGATGTGGAAACGCCCGGCCGCCACCGCCGCCACCACCGCGGGCGCCAGCATCAGGTGGCGACGGTTGCGCGCCGGGATCAGCACGCCCTGGCTGCCATCCAGACCCAGACGCTCGCAGCTCTTGAACCAGCCCTCGATCTTCTCGTTGATGCCGCCCACCGGCAGCACCTCGCCATGCTGGTTGAGCGCCCCGGTGACCGCGATGCCCTGGCGCAGCGGCACGCCGGACAGGGCCGACAGCAGGGCATAGAACTCGGCGCAGGAGGCGGAATCGCCCTCGACGCCGTTGTACTCCTGCTCGAACACGACCGCCGCATTGAGGGCCAGCGGCGCGATATGGGCGAACAGGGCCGTTAGATAGCTGTGCAAGATCAGCACGCCCTTGTCGTGGATGGGCCCCGACATCTCGACCTCACGCTCGATATTGAGCAGGCCCTCGTCGCCGGCATGGGTGGAAGCGGTGACCCGCACCGGGAAGCCGAACTGGTAGTCGCCCAGATCGATCACCGTCAGGCCGTTGACCTGGCCGGCCCGGCTGCCGCTGACCGCCAGCAGGCGTTCGCCGTCGCTGATCGACTCCTGCAGGCGCTGCTCGGGATAGTCGTGGCGATGCATCCGCGCCTGCAGCGCCTGCTGCAGATGGGCCGGCTCGACCCGGCCCGCGCCCTGGGCGCGCGCCATCGCCGCGGCCTCCATCAGCAGGGCCTCGCTGCGGCCGAACAGCGCGCTCTGGCGCCGCTGGTCCTCGGCCTCGCGGTGGCTGTGCTCGATCAGGGCCGCCACCGCGGCCGCGCTGAAATGCGGCAGGCCCAGGCGGCTGCAGGTATGGGCGACGAAGATCGCGGTGGCGCGGTGGCTGTCGGCGCTGGCGATGAAGCTCTCGGCAAAGTCGACCTTGCAGCGGAAGCGGCGCGCGAACTCGGGGTCGCCCTCCTGCACCAGGTAGTAATCCTGCACCGAGGCGATCAGCACGATCTTGACGTCCACATCGACCGGCTCGGGCTGCAGCGAGACCGCGGCGATCGGCGCATAGAGCATGCCGGGCTCCTCGATCTGCAGCCGGCCGCTGCGCAGGAAGCGGCGCAGCTTCTCCCAGACCTGCTCGTCGCCGAGCAGATCGCGCAGATGCAGCAGCAGGAAGCCGCCATGGGCGCGCAGCAGGCTGCCGGCGCGGATGCGCGAGAAGTCGGTGACCAGCACATCGTCCTCGCTCTGGTACTCGACGCTGCCGAACAGATTGCGGAACAGCGGGTTGTCGTCGCAGATCACCGGGGCGCCGCTGCGGCCGTGGTTGTCGACCAGCAGATTGACGCGCAGCCGCGCCATCAGCTCGTCCAGCGCCTCGGCGCGGCTCAGCTCCAGCTGGGCCTCCTCGCTCTCGTCGCCGGGCTGGAACAGCACCAGGCGGTCCAGCACATGCTGCTGCAGCTGCTCCAGATAGCGGCTGAGCTTGACCCAGTCCTTGATCTGCTTGCGCAGCGGCTTGCGCAGCTCCTGCAGCAGCTGCTCCAGCAGGGGCTTGACCATTTGGCGGCGCAGGGCCTGCAGGCGCTCGTTCATCTGGCGCTCGCGCTCGCGCGAGCCCGCCAGAAAGCGGCTGATCTCGGCCCGCAAGGCGTCCTCCGCCAGGTCGTAGGCGGCGCGCTGGGCCGGGCTCAGCGTCAGCGCCTTGCCGGCAGTCAGCGGCTCGCCCTGCTCGTCGCGCTGGGTGAAGACCAGACGCCCCTGGTCGCGCAGCAGGCCGAAGTTGCGCGCCTCGGCAAAGCTCGTCAGCTGCGCATAGGCGCTGTCCTCCTCGGCCTTGAGACCGGCACTGAGGCGTTCGCGCTCGGCCTTCACATCGGAGGCCGTCAGCCGCTTCGGAATCTCCAGCTGCAGGGTCTTGACCAGCTCCTCCATCAGCTGACGCAGCAGCCGGCCCTCGCCAGCCGGCAGGCGTAGCGCCAGCGGATGCTCGGGCTCCTCGAAATTGTGCAGATAGCAAAGATCGGGCGGCACCGGGCGCCGTGCCGCCTCTTCGTTCATCATCTGGCGCAGCAGGCTGCTGCGGCCGCTGCCCACCTCGCCGAGCACGAAGAGGTGGTAGTCGGGCTGGTCCATCTGCAGGCCGAAGCGGGCCGCCTCGGCGGCGCGGCTCTGGCCTATCCAGGGCAGGGCCTGGTCGAGCAGCTCGGCGGTGTCGCTGCGCAGACCCAGGCTGTCGGGATCGACCCGCAGGCGCAGCGCGTCCGGGCTCAGGGATTCAAGACTCATGGCTGGCAAGGCATTGGGATGAGGGCGCCGGGGGCATTGTGCGCCAGCCCGGCCGCGGCGCCGCGCCAGCGGCGGCGCTACAGTGCGGCCATGCACGATCGCCGTCCCAGCCCATCCCGCCAAGCCTGTCCTGAATGAGCCACGCCCGCCTGTCCACCGTGCTGGCCGCCCTGGCCGATGACTGCGCCCCCGAGCGCGTCTCGGTGGCCGATCTGCTGGTCGCCCTGGGCGACCGCGCGCTCGGCGCGCTGCTGTTCGTCTTCGCCTTTCCGAACGTGCTGCCGATGCCGCCGGGGGCCTCGGCGGTGTTCGGCGCGCCGCTGGTCTTTCTGGCCGCGCAGCTGGCGCTGGGCATGCGGCCCTGGCTGCCGGCCCTGATCCAGCGCCGCTCGATGGCCAAGCGCGATTTCGCCGCCCTGGTCTGGCGCGTCAATCCCTGGCTGATCCGGGCCGAACGCCTGCTCAGGCCGCGCTTCAGCGCCTTCGCCCATCCACCGATGGAGTACCTGATCGGTGCAATCTGCCTGCTGCTGGCCCTGATCGTGCTGCTGCCGATTCCGTTGGGCAATATGCTGCCGGCCCTGGCGATCTGCCTGCTGGGCCTGGCAGTGCTGAGCCGCGACGGCATCTGCGCGCTGCTGGGCCTGCTGGCCGCAGCGGCGGCACTGGCCCTGGTCTCGGGCGTGGTCTGGGCCATGCTGCAGACCGCGCTGTATTTCTTCAAGCATCTGCTCGGATGAAGCCGGCCCTCACGGCCTTGCAGACGCTGTGGCGCGGCCGCCTCGCGCCGGCCCGGCTGCTGTGGCCCTGGATGCTCGGTGCCGGCAGCCTGCTCAATCTGCTGGCCAGCTTTGCCGCACTGATCGCCGCGGCGCAAGACCTGGCCCCGGCTTGGGTGCTGGGTCTGCACCTGGCACCGCTGCCGCTGAACCTGCTGCTCTACCGCGCCTTGTGGCGGGCGCCGGGCCTGCAGCGCTGGCAGCTGGGCCTGGGCACGCTGTGGCTGCTGGCGATGCTGGTCATTTGAGCTGCCGCCTCAGCGCCCAGCGCTGAGCTGCAGCGTCAGCACGCTGGCCAGCACGGTCAGCATGCCCAGCAGGGCGGTGAGGCCCAGCGCCTGCCCCAGCAGGGCCCAGCCCAGCAGCACCGCAGTCAGCGGGCTCAGCAGGCCCAGCGAGGACAGGGCCACCGGCGTCAGCCGCCGCTGGCCGCGGAACCACAGGCCGTAGGCCAGCACCGCGCCCACCAGGCTCAGCCAGGCATAGCCCAGCCATTGCAGCGGCGCCGGCATCACCCAGGCCGGATCGGCCAGCGCCGCCAGCGGCGCCAGCATCAGGCCGCCCAGCAGCAGCTGCCAGCCGGTGAAGGGCAGCAGGGGCAGGGTCAGCTGCCAGCGCCGCGTCAGAAAGGTGCCCAGCGCCATCGACGCCGCGCCGGCCAGCGCCGCCCCAACGCCCAGCGGATCCCAGGCCGCGCCCGGCGCCAGCAGCAGCACCGCCATGCCCACCACCCCCGCCACGGCCGCCAGCAGGGCCAGCGGCAGGGGCCGGCGCCCGTCGACCTGCCAGGCCAGGCCCATCACCAGCAGCGGCTGTATCGCCCCCAGCACCGCAGCCGGTCCGCCCGGCAGGCGGTAGGCGGCAACGAACAGCAAGGCCTGGAAGGCCCCGATATTCAGCGCCGCCAGCAGGCCCAGCCGCCACCAGTCGGCCCGGCGCGGCCAGGCAGGTGCCAGCGCCAGCAGGATCAGGCCGGCCGGCAGCACCCGCAGCAAGGCGGCGGTGAAGGGCCGGCCGGGCGGCAGCCATTCGCTGGTGACGATATAGGTCGTGCCCCAGATCACCGGCGCCAGCGCGGTGAGCAGCGCATCGCGCCAGGGCAGCTGAAGGCTGGAAAGAGACTTGTCCATGATTTATCTTCAATTCAAGATAAATTGGAGTTTGTTGGCGATTAATCTTGATGTCAAGATAAATCACCCAAGCCCCCAGCCCCCAACAGCGATGAAACACCCGCCCGACGCCGTCAGCCGCATCCTGGCCCAGTGGGCGCGCGAGCGCCCCGACCTGGATGCCAGCCCCATGGCCACGATAGGCCGCCTGAACCGCTGCAGTGCCCTGTTGCAGCGCCGCCTGGACCAGACCTTCAGCCGCTTCGGCCTGTGCAGCTGGGAGTTCGATGTGCTGGCCACGCTGCGGCGCGCCGGTGCGCCCTACTGCCTGGCGCCCACCGCGCTGTTCGCCATGCTGATGGTCAGCTCGGGCACCATGACCCACAGGCTGCAGAGCCTGGAGGCCAGCGGCCTGGTCGAGCGCCTGGCCAATCCGGACGACGCACGCAGCAAGCTGGTGCAGCTGAGCGCCGCCGGCCTGGCCCTGGTGGAGCGTGCGCTGGAGGCCCATGTGCAGAACGAGACCCGCATCCTCGCCCCGCTCAGCGCTGCCGAGCTGCAGGCCCTGGACAAGGGGCTGATGGCCCTGCTGGCCGCGCTGGAACCCGCTGATGGAGAATCGCCAGCATGAAGATCGCACTGTGGATCGTGGTCGGCCTGCTGGCGGCCTTGTGGAGCGGCAGCGCCTGGCTGCTGCACGGCTTGAGCGATTGGGCCGCCAGCGGTCTCAGCCAGGGCGATGCCGGCGCGCTGGGGCGCGCTGCCGCCGCCTGGCAGCCGCCCGGCTGGCTGGTGCTCTGGATAGACCCAGCCCTGATCAAGGCCTTGCAGGCCGGTCTGCTGTGGGCACTCGATGCGACCCAGCAGGGCCTGCCGTGGCTGGGCTCGGCCCTGGCCTGGCTCAAGCCGCTGATCTGGACCCTGTGGGCCCTGGGCCTGGGTCTGCTGCTGGCCCTGGCCGGCCTGGGCCACTGGCTGCTGGGGCGACTGCTGACAGCGAACGCCACCTCGCCCGGCGCGGCCTGAACCGGGTGACAAAGGCCGGCAACCGGCTCAGCGGCGCTGCAGCAGGCGGGTGATGCCGCGCGGCTCATCGGGCAGCCTGGCGCGCTCCACCTCCGCCCCCAGCCAGACCACCCGGGCCCGGCCCGGCAGCTCGGCGGCATCCAGCAGCTGCTGGCCCAGCCCCTGCCGGGCCGCGGCATCGAGGCCGCGCGCCTCCAGCCACAGGCTGTAGTGGGCCACGCCGTCCAGCCGCTGCACGCCCAGCCAGGCGCCGCGCAGCGCGGCCTGGCGCAGCAGCAGGCTGCGCAGCCGGCGCAGCGCGGCTTCGTCCAGGCCAGCAGGTTGGCTCTGCTCCCAGGGCGGCAGGGCCGCGAAGCGCTCCCAGCACACGCGCTCGCGCGCCTCGGCCGCCGCCAGCCGCTCGCGCCACAGGCGCTGCCGGGCCGGCGGCACGGCCATGCTGCCGGCTACCTCCAGCCACTGGCGGGCCAGCATCGCCGCCTGCCAGGTACGCTCGGCATGCTGCTCATGCAGACATTCCAGCCAGGCATCCACGCGCGGATCGCCGCTCGGTGCGTGCAGCGCCGCCAGCTGCGCCAGGGCTTCGGCGTGGCCGGGGCTGCGCTGCAGCGCGCGCTCCAGCCAGGGGCTGACGTCCTTGTCGCTGAGTGCGCGCATGGCCTCAGCCCAGCGCAGCCATTCGTCGGCATCCAGGCTGGCGGCGCGCTGCGCCAGCTCGCGCGCCTCTTGCTCCAGCGCCAGCAGGCGTTCGCCATGGCGGCGCCAGTCGGCGCGGTGCTGCTGCCACCAGTGCGCGTCCAGCGCCTGGCCAATGCGCTCGCGGGCCGTGCCCAGCAGCCTCAGCGCATGGCCCGCAGAGAACGGCGGCATGGCGCTGGGCTGGCCCAGGCTGGCCAGCCTGTCCTTGAGAACCGGGTGGGTGTCATCGAAGTTGGCCAGACGCCTGAGTTCGCGGCGCAGCGCGGCCTGGGCCCATTCGGGGGCCAGCGGCCGCTGCAGCACGCTGCCCATGCCGGCATAGGGCCCGATGCCGCTGTGACGCAGGCTGTCGGCCCGCGCGCGGCGCCACCAGCGGGGCCAGAACTCGCGCTCGTACCACTGCGCCTTCAGCGCCACCTCCTGCAGCGCATGGGCGGCCACCTCGGCCCCCAGCAGCCGGGCAGCCATGCGATCGGCCTCGTACTCATCCTGGCGCGCCAGCGCGAAGCTCAGCGCATCGAAGCGCGGAAAGTACCAGGCGGCGAAGCGCCCCAGCAGCCAGCCCAGCAGCGAACCCCCTTCGCGGTAATGGGCCCAAAGCCGCCCCCAGGCCAGCCGGGTGCGGTAGATCCAGGCCGAGAGCTTGCCGTGCGCGCCGCGCAGATGGCCATACTCGTGCGCGATCACCGCCATCACCCGACGCGGCTCCAGCGCGGCCAGCAGCGGCCAGCCCAGCACCAGATGGTTGCGGTGGCGCAGCCCCAGCCAGAGCGGCTGCTGCACGATGGCCGCATTGAAGTCATCGCTGATCAGCAGCCGGTCTATGCGCGGGCCGTGCAGCTTGGCGCGCATGCGCTCCAGCGCCTGAAACAGCTCGGGCGCCTCGGCGGCACTGAGCGCCTCACCGGCCGGCGGCTCGAAAGGCACTTGCAGCCCGCGCAGGCCCGCCCACAGCAGGCCCAGGCAGCTCAGGCCCAGCCAGACCATCCAGCCCGCGGGCCTGGCGCCCTGGCCCAGCTGCAGGCCCAACCAGGCCAGGCCGCCCAGCGCCGCCAGCACCAGACCCAGCAGCAGCCCGTAGCCCAGCAGCGCAAAGCGCAGCACCTGGCGCCGGTAGGCCTGCGGCCGCTCGCGGCTGGCCAGCTCGTAAAGGCGCAGCCTGTGCACCTGGTCCGACCCGCCCGCCCCCCCCTCCTTCTCCGCACCTGTCCCCATCATCACCCTCGTCGATTGCCGACCGGTCGCCGCGTGGATCGCGGTCGCCGGCACGGGCAGGGGTGAGAGCCTAGGCGAGGCCATGCCGGGCCGCAAGCATCCGCCGCAACGCGGTGCAGCAGGGGCTGGCCCGTCCGAGCATAAATTCGCTCTATTGCAGCGCACAATGCGCCGCCGATTTCATGCGGGCCGCGCCCTGGGAGGGTCTGCAGCTGACGGGCGCCCGCGCACTGCTGAAGAACGCGACGAGCTCGCGCGCCGCACCCGCTACAGTCTGCCGCCGCGCAGGGTGCGGCCCATGATCCATCGGGATGCCCGGCACACGCTGAGCCAGGCGCAGTCGCTCAGTCGGCCACCAGCCGGGCCAGGCCGGCCGGATCGAGCAGCTGCACGGTATAGCCCTGCACCTCGATCAGGCCCTTGAGCTTGAGCTGGCGCAGCATGCGCGACAGGGTCTCGGGCGTGATCGCGAGCTGGGCCGCGATATCGCGCTTGCGCTCGCCCAGCAGCACCCGGCGCGGGTCGGCGCCGGGCTGGCGGGCCAGCTGCAGCAACCAGGCGGCCAGGCGCTTCTCGGCGTCCTTGTGCATCAGGTCATGGGTGACGCCGGTCAGGCTGGCCACGGCCGCCGCCAGACCGCTCAGCAGGCGCTCGGGCATCGCGGGCTGGCGGGCCAGCAATTCGCGCACCGCCGCCAGCGGCAGCTCCAGCACCCGAGCCGTCACCTGCACCTGGGCATCCTGGCTGTGGCAGCCGCCCAGCCAGGCGCTGGCCAGATCCAGCCAGGCCGGACCGCGCACCGTGCGCTCCAGGTGGAAGGGCTGGTCGTGCCGGGCCTGGCCCAGGCCCACCGCCCCATCGAGCACCGCCACCAGGCTCAGCGCGCGCTGATCGCGGCCGAACACGCTGGCCCCCACCGGCAGGCAGCGCAGCTCGGCCATCTGGCCCAGCGCCTTCAGCTCGGCCGCCACCAGCGGTGGCCCGCCCAGCAGCGCCTGCCACTCGGACGATGACAGCGTTGCGCTGTCGTCGGCGGGCGGGGCCGCATGGCGCTGGGCCATCAGGGCGGAAGAGGTGTAGCTGTCCACGGGTGTCGGCGATTTGTGCAATGCCTGCACTGTCAGCCAGCGCGGGCCGGCCGTCCTTGCGCTGCGTCAAAGCCTGGCGCCGCCGGCCGGCGCGCCCCCTACACTGCGGGGCCGCACCCAACACCCGCCGCCACGCCATGACGCCATCGCCCCTGCAGCCCGGCAGCAGCTACGCCCAGCCCTTCGAGCTGCTGGCGGCCTGCCACGAGCGGGTGGAGCGCAGCCTGACGCTGCTGGAACGCCTGCTGGCCCATCTGCAGCAAGGCGGCGACGATGCGATGGCCCGCGCCGCGGCCGCGGATATCCGGCGTTACTTCGGCCAGGCAGCGCCTCTGCACCATCAGGACGAGGAGTTGCATGTCTTCCCGGCGCTGGACGGCGATGCGGCGCTGGCCGCTGTGTGCCGGCAGCTGCGCACCGAGCATCGCGAGATGGAGGCGCAATGGGCCTTGCTGGACCCGGCGCTGGCCGCCCTGGACGATCTGCCCCGGCTGCAGACCCTGGCCCGTCCCTTCATCGCGCTGCAGCGCCAGCACCTGCGGCGCGAGGACAGCGAGGTCTTCGCCGCCGCCCACGGGCGCCTGAGCGCAGCAGGTTGCGCCGCGATGGGCCGCGAGATGGCCGCACGCCGCGGCCTCCGGCTCACAGAATGAGCAGGGCCCGGAAGTCGTTCACATTGGTGAAGGTGGGGCCCGGCACGACCAGATCGCCCAGCGGCGCGAAGAAGCCGTAGGCATTGTTGGCATCGAGCTCGCGCTGGGCATTCAGGCCCAGGGCCGCGGCACGCGCCAGGGTGCTGGGGCTGACGATGGCGCCGGCGTTGTCCTCGATGCCGTCGATGCCATCGGTATCGGCGGCCAGCAGATGGACGCCGGGCTCGCCCTGCAGGGCGATCGCCGCGCCCAGCAGAAACTCGCTGGCGCGACCGCCCCGGCCACCCTGGGCGCGCAGCGTCACCGTGGTCTCGCCGCCCGAGAGGATCACGCAGGGCTTGCCGAAGGGCGCGTTGCGGCGCGCCACCGCGCGGGCCAGCGCCGCATGCATCTTGCCGATCTCGCGCGACTCGCCCTCGATCTCGTCGCTGAGGATATAGGCGTCCAGGCCCAGGGCCCGGGCCGCAGCGGCAGCCGCCTCCAGGCTTTGCTGCGGCGTGGCCAACATCACCAGCCGGTGCCCGGCGAAGCGGGGATCGCCAGGCTTGGGCGTCTCGAAGGTGCCGGACTCCAGCCCGGCCAGCGCGGCCGCCGGCAACTCGATGCGGTAGCGCCGGCAGATCGCCAGCGCCTCGGCGCAGCTGCTGGCGTCCGGCACGGTGGGGCCGGAGGCGATCACCGCCGGGTCGTCGCCGGGCACATCGCTGATCACGAGGGTCAGCACTTGCGCCGGCGCGCAGGCGGCGGCCAGGCGACCGCCCTTGATGGCCGACAGATGCTTGCGCACGCAGTTCATCTCGCCGATCGCTGCGCCGCTCCGGAGCAGGGCACGGTTGACCGCCTGCTTGTCCTGCAGCGTCAGGCCCGGCGCCGGCAGGCTCAGCAATGCCGAGCCACCGCCGGAAATCAGGCAGATCACCAGATCGTCGGGGCTCAGGCCCTGCCCGTCGCGCTGCGCCAGCTGCAGCATGCGCGCGGCAGCTTGCTGGCCGGCCGCATTCGGTATCGGATGGGCGGCCTCAACCAGCTCCAGACGTTCGGGCCGGTAGCCAGGCGGCACATGGCCGTAGCGGGTGATCACCAGACCGGACAGCGGCGCGCTGCGCGGCCAGGCCGCCTCCAGCGCCTGGGCCATCGCGCCGCCGGCCTTGCCGGCGCCCAGCACCAGCGTGCGCCCCCGGGGCGGCGGCGGGGGCAGGTGTTGCCCCAGTATCTGGGCCGGCAGCGCGCGCGCCACCGCCACATCGTAGAGATGGCGCAGCAGCGCCCGGGGATGCTCCAGCAGCTCGGCGTTCATCCGGCCATTATCGGCAGCCGGAGGCTCGAGCCCTGTTCAGCGGCCGGCCTTGCGCCGCTTCGCCGCGGCAGCGACCGGTGCCGGCGCAAAGGCCGCATGGGCCTGGGCACTCTGGGCCAGCTGGCGGGCGATGCTGCCGCAGACCAGATCGCAGAGCTGGTAGACCGATTCGTCGGCGATGCGATAGTAGGCCGAGGTGCCGCGGCTCTCGCGCGCCACCAGGCCATGGCGGGTCAGCAAGGCCAGATGGCGCGAGACATTGGCGGCGGTGAAGCCGCACAGCTCGGCCAACTCGCCGACATTGCGCTCCTGCGCGCGCAGCAGATTGAGGATTTGCAGCCGCGTGGGTTCGGACAGGGCCTGGAAATAGGCCGCCACCCGCTCCATGGCCTCGGGCGGAAGATTGTTCATACGCGGGCAAGCGTCACCGTTCGGGGTCGTGATTGTCACACAGGCCTCGCTTCGTTTTCAGGCAATCAGTCACTTGACTATTTAACTACATGCGCAAATAATAGATCAACCGAATCACAAAAGCCAGCCCCGGCTCATACCAACCATGCGCACGCTGACGACCCACCTGACCCTTGCCCTTGCCGCCCTGCTGAGCCAGGCGGGCACGGCGACTGCTGCCGCCACCGCACCGCTGGCCAGCGCCGTGGTGCGCAGCAGTGCCGAGGCACCGCTGCAGGCCTATGACGCGCTGGTCGAGGCGGTGCAGCAGACGGTGGTGGCGGCCCAGGTGGCCGGCGCGGTGGTGCAGCTGGATGTCAAGGCCGGCGACCGGGTCAAGGCCGGGCAGCTGTTGATGCGCATCGACGCGCGCAGCGCCGAGCAGCAGGCTGCCGCCAGCGATGCCCAGGTGGCCGCGGCCCGCGCCCAGCTAGACGCTGCCCGCAAGACCCTGGCCCGCCAGCAGCAGTTGCAGGCGCAGAACTTCATCAGCAGCGCCGCGCTGGACCAGGCCGAGGCCCAGTTCAAGACGGTGGAGGCGCAGGTCAATGCCCAACTGGCCCAGGCCAGCGCGGCACGCACCCAGAGCGGCCTGCATCTGGTGCGCGCACCCTATGCCGGCGTGGTGGCCGAGCTGCCGGTGGCGCTGGGCGATATGGCGATGCCGGGCCGGCCGCTGCTGACGCTGTACGAGCCTGCGGCGCTGCGGGTGACGGCCGCGATACCGCAGAGCCTGGCGGCCGCGCTGGAGGCGGACAAGACGGCGCTGCGCATCGAGCTGCCGGGCGCAGCGGCCGCGCAGCGCTGGCCGCTGCCCGGCCCGATCCAGCTGTTGCCGACGATAGACCCGGCCACCCACACGGTGCAGCTGCGCGCCGGGCTGCCGGCCGCGATCAGCGGCCTGAGCCCCGGCCAGTTCGCCCGGGTCTGGCTGCCCGGCGCCGCCGGCGCCGGTCGCCTGCTGGTGCCGGCGGCCGCGCTGCTGCGCCGCGGCGAGCTGACCGCCGTCTATGTGATTGCGGACCAGGGCCAGGTCTTGCTGCGCCAGGTGCGGGCGGGCCGCCGGATCGGCGATGTGGTCGAGATCCTCAGCGGTTTGCGCAGCGGCGAGCGCGTCGCCCTGGATCCCCAGGCCGCGGCCGCGCAGCGCTAAGGAGAGGCCAGCATGAGCTCGAACAACGCTGACGACACGCGCATGGGTGTGTCCGGCCGCATCGCGGCCTTCTTCCAGAGCGCGCAGATCACCCCGCTGCTGGCCCTGGTGGCCCTGCTGCTGGGCGTCTTCGCGGTGCTGGTGACGCCGCGCGAGGAAGAGCCGCAGATCAATGTGACCATGGCCAATGTGCTGATCCCCTTCCCGGGGGCCAGCGCCAAGGATGTGGAGGCGATGGTGGCGACGCCGGCCGAGCAGGTGCTGGCACAGATCGCCGGCACCGAGCATGTGATGTCGGTCTCGCGCCCCGGCCTGGCCATCATCACCGTGCAGTTCAAGGTGGGCGTACCGCGCACCGAAGCCCTGGTGCGCCTCTACGACACGGTCAACAGCAATGCTGACTGGCTGCCCCAGGGCCTGGGCGTGCTCGCCCCGCTGATCAAGCCCAAGGGCATCGACGATGTGCCCATCGTTAGCCTGACCCTGTTCAGCAAGACGCCCGAGACCGGCGCCTACGAGCTGGAGCGGGTGGCCCACAGCATGGAGGCCGAGCTCAAGCGTGTGCCAGGCACCCGCGAGGTGCAGAGCCTGGGCGGCCCCGGCCGTGCGGTGCTGATCGAGCTGGACGCCGGCCGCATGGCGGCGCTGGGCCTCACCGTGGCCGAGCTGCGCCAGACCCTGCAAGCCGCCAACCAGGGCCTGCCGGTGGGCGAGCTGCTGGGCGAGCGCCGCAGCATCGAGATCGAGGCCGGCCCCTTCCTGCAGAGCGCGGACGAGGTGGCCGAGCTGGTGGTGGGCGTGCGCGGCGGCAAGCCGGTCTTTCTGCGCGAGATCGCCCAGCTGCGCGAGGGCGCACCGCCGGCCCAGCGCTACGTCTGGCACGGCGAGCGCGCTGCGGCCGGTGCCGCCAGTGCCGCCACTGCGGCCGGCCCCACCTATCCCGCGATCACGCTGGCCATCACCAAGAAGGCCGGCGAGAACGCGATCGATGTGGCCGACGCGCTGATGGCCCGGGTGGCCACGCTGCGCAACACGGTGATACCGGCCGACGTGGAGGTGGCCGAGACGCGCAACTACGGCGCTACCGCCAACGACAAGGCCAGCAAGCTGATCCAGAAGCTGCTGTTCGCCACCGCCTCGGTGGTGGCCCTGGTCTACATCGCGCTGGGCCGGCGCGAGGCCGCCATCGTCGGCGCCGCGGTGATCCTGACGCTGACCGTCACGCTGTTCGCCTCCTGGGCCTGGGGCTTCACGCTGAACCGCGTCTCGCTGTTCGCGCTGATCTTCTCGATCGGCATCCTGGTCGACGATGCCATCGTCGTGGTCGAGAACATCCACCGCCACCAGGCCCTGCATCCGGGCAAAAGCCTGGCCCAGCTGATTCCCGGCGCGGTCGACGAGGTCGGTGGCCCCACGATACTGGCCACGCTGACGGTGATCGCAGCCCTGCTGCCGATGGCCTTCGTCTCGGGCCTGATGGGGCCCTATATGAGCCCCATCCCCATCAATGCCTCGATGGGCATGCTGCTGTCGCTGGCCATCGCCTTTGTCGTCACGCCCTGGCTGGCCCGGCTGTGGATGAAGGCCCTGCCCGCTGGGCACCAGCACGACGGCAAGCCCCATGGCCTGGCGGCCAAGCTGGCGCCGCTGTTCGAGCGCGTCTTCAAGCCCCTGCTGGACGAGCAGCGCGGCGGCCGCAACCGCGGCCTGCTGGGCGCCGGCGTGGCCGCTCTGATCGCGATCTCGCTGGCCCTGCCGGCCACCGGCCTGGTGCTGCTGAAGATGCTGCCCTTCGACAACAAGTCGGAGTTCCAGGTCATCGTCGACATGCCGGCCGGCACGCCGCTGGAAGAGACCGCCGCGGTGCTGCGCGAGCTGGGTGCCTTCCTGAGCCGCCAGCCCGAGGTCAAGGACTACCAGGCCTATGCCGGCAGCGCCGCGCCGATCAACTTCAACGGTCTGGTGCGCCAGTACTATCTGCGCAGCGGCGGCGAGGTCGGCGATCTGCAGGTCAATCTGGTCGACAAGGCCGATCGCCACGAGCAGAGCCATGCGATCGCGACCCGGCTGCGGCCCCAGTTGCAGGCCCTGGGCAAGCCCTGGGGCGCCAATATCAAGGTGGTGGAGGTGCCGCCGGGACCGCCGGTGCTCTCGCCCATCGTCGCCGAGATCTACGGCCCCGACGAGCAGGGCCGGCGCCAGGTGGCCAAGGCGGTGCGGGCGGTCTTCGAGAAGACCGAGGGCCTGGTCGATGTGGACGATTCCAGCATCGCCGCCGCGCCCAAGAAGCTGCTGATCGTCGACCGCCGCAAGGCCGCGCTGCTGGGCGTGCCGCAGCAGGCCATCGTCACGACGCTGCGCGCCGGCCTCAGCGGCGAATCGGTCAGCTGGTTGCATGACCAGAGCAAGTACCCGGCGGCGCTGAGCCTGCGCCTGCCGGCCGAGCAGCAGGGCGAGCTCGACACCCTGCTGCAGCTGACGGTGCGCAGCGCCCAGGGCAGTCTGGTGCCGATACGCGAGCTGGTGACGATCAGCGACACGCTGCGCGAGCAGCCGCTGTTCCACAAGGACCTGCTGCCGGTCAACTATGTGATGGCCGATATGGTCGGCCGTCTCGACAGCCCGCTCTACGGCATGTTCGGCATGCGCGGCGAGATCGCGCAGATCCGCACGCCCGGCGGCGGCACGCTGGCCGAGCACTTCATCAGCCAGCCCGAGGACGGCCTGCGCGGCTACACGCTGAAGTGGGACGGCGAGTGGCAGATCACCTACGAGACCTTCCGCGATATGGGCGCGGCCTATGGCGTGGGCCTGATCCTGATCTATCTGCTGGTGGTGGCGCAGTTCGGCTCCTACCTGACACCGCTGATCATCATGGCGCCGATACCGCTGACCATCATCGGCGTGATGCCCGGCCATGCGCTGCTGGGCGCGCAGTACACCGCCACCTCGATGATCGGCATGATCGCGCTGGCCGGCATCATCGTGCGCAACTCCATCCTGCTGGTGGACTTCATCAATCTGCAGGTGCGCGAAGGCATGGACTTCAAGCGCGCCATCGTGATGTCGGCCATCACCCGCGCCCAGCCCATCATGCTGACCGGTCTGGCCGCGATGCTGGGCGCCTTCTTCATCCTCGACGATCCGATCTTCAACGGTCTGGCGATCTCGCTGATCTTCGGCATCGCGGTCTCCACCGTGCTGACCCTGGTGGTGATTCCCACCCTCTACTACATGGCCTACCGCAAGCGGCTGGCCCTGCTTGTTGTCCAACCCGCTAACTGACTGACACTTCACCCTGAGGAGAACTTCATCATGACTTCCTGGCAAATCGTGCGCGTGGTCGCCGGTGCTTTCATCCTGCTGTCGCTGGCCCTGGGCATCGAGGGCAGCCCCCTCTTCCATTCGTCCTGGTGGCTGGGCTTCACCGCCTTCGTCGGCGTCAATCTGCTGCAGAGCGGGCTGACCAAGTGGTGCCTGATGGAGAGCATCCTGCGCAAGCTGGGCGCCAAGGCTGGCGCCTGAGCATGCGACGCGACGACCCGACCGCGCCGCTGCTGATCGATGTGCGCTCACACGGCGAGTTCGCGGCCGGCCATCTGCGCGGCGCGCTGTGCCTGCCGCTGGACAGCATCGCCCAGCAGATCGCCCAGCACTGCAACGACCCGCAACGCCCGCTGCTGCTGTACTGCGCGTCGGGCATGCGCTCCGAGATGGCGCGCCGCCAGCTCGAAGCCCTGGGCTATGCCCGGGTGACGAATGGCGGCGGCGCCGGTCCGCTGGCGATGCAGCTGGGCCTGCCCATCGACAGGCTGTAGACCGACCTTGCGCCCCAACACCATCCTCAGGCCATGCACCACCCCACCCCCCTGAAATTCCTGATGCCCGGCTGGTTCTCGCTGGTGATGGGCCTCGCCGGCCTGGCGCTGGCCTGGCACCGGGCGCAGCCGCTGATGGGCCAGGCCGCGCACGGCGCGGCCCTGGCCCTGGCCCTGCTGGCCACGCTGGTCGCGGCCCTGCTGGCCGGTGCCAGCCTGCTGCGCCTGCGCCGCCATCCGCAGGCCTGGGCCGAGGATCTGCGCCATCCGGTACGCCACAGCTTTGTGGCCGCGCTGCCGATCTCGCTGCTGCTGCTGGTCACCGCCGGCGTGGCGCTGCTGGGCCCCCTGCCCTGGCTGGCCGTCCTGTGGTGGCTGGGTGCGCTGGCCCAGCTGGGCGTCACGCTCTGGGTGCTGGCGCGCTGGTTCAGACCGCAGGGCCTGGCCTGGCCGGTGGTGACGCCGGCCCTGTTCATCCCCATCGTCGGCAATGTGCTGGTGCCGCTGGCCGGCGTGCCGCTGGGCTACGAGGCCTGGGCGGCCGCGCAGTTCGGCATGGGCCTGCTGTTCTGGCCGCTGGTGCTGGCCCTGCTGCTGGTGCGCATCGCGGTGGCCGGCATGTGGCCGGAGCGCCTGCTGCCGGCCGGCTTCATCCCGATCGCGCCGCCGGCGGTGATAGGCCTGGCGGCGCTGCAGTTCGGTGCCCCGCTGCCCCTGGTCTGGGCGCTCTGGGGCATGGCCCTGTTCAGCCTGCTGTGGGCGGCCAGCCTGCTGCCGCGCATCAAGAAGCTGGAGTTCGGCATTCCTCACTGGGCCATCAGCTTCCCGCTGGCCGCCCTGGCGGCGCTGAGCCTGCGCCTGGCCGAGGGCCGCACGGGCCTGCTGCCGGCCTTGGCGGTGCTGCTGCTGGCCCTGGCCAGCCTGGTGATCACCGGCTTGCTGCTGGCCACCTGGCGCGGCCTGCGCCAGGGCAGCCTGCTCGCACCCGAGCCGGTGGCGGCGATACAGCCGCAGTCCGCCTGATCAGAAGCGGCGCGCCTCGAACCAGCGCTGCAGCAGCGCCCGCTCAGCGTCGGTGATCGCGGTGGCATTGTTCAGCGGCATCAGCTTCAGCAGCACCGCCTGCTGATGGATGGCCAGGGCCTGCTGCTCGATCAGCGCCACTGTCTGCAGCTGCACGCCCTTGTGCGCCAGCTGGGCGTTGTGGCACATCACACAGCGCTGCTCGACGACGGCCTGTACCTGGGCCAGCGTCGGCACCGATGCGGTGGCGGCGGATGCAGCGTCCGGCTTGGCCGGCGCCATCCAGACGATCAGCGCGGCCAGCAGGGCCAGGGCCGCGACGATCAGGCCCCAGGCGTTGACACCTTTGTGCCGTTTGACGAACCAGGTCCGCACCAGCACGCCAACCGCCATCAGCAGCACCAGCACCAGCCAGGCCTGGGGCTGGCTGTAGAGCATGCCGTAATGGTTGCTGAGCATCGCGATCAGCACCGGCAGCGTGAAATAGGTGTTGTGCACGCTGCGCTGCTTGCCGCGCTGGCCGTAGACCGGGTCCACCGGACGGCCGGCACGCATAGCGGCGATCACCTGCTTCTGGCCCGGGATGATCCAGAAGAACACATTGGCGCTCATCATCGTCGCCAGCATCGCGCCGATGATCAGAAAGGCCGCCCGGCCGGCGAAGAGCTGGCAGGCCGCCCAGGTCGCGCCGATCACGAAGACCGCGATCAGCCCCAGCACCAGGCCATCCCTGCCGATCTGCCCGTCCTTGCTATGGCCGAAGCGGCGGCAGATCTGGTCGTACACCAGCCAGCCCGCCGCCAGAAATCCCAGCGCCGCGACTATCGCCGCAGCCGTTCCCGACGCAAAACTGCCCCAGTCGAACACCCGCTTGTCGATCAGGAAGCTGTCGGCGTTGACCAGGTAGAGCACGACGAACAGCGCAAAGCCGCTCATCCAGGTCCAGTAGCTTTCCCAGTAGAACCAGTGCAGATCGCGCGGCAGGTCGCGCGGCGCCACCATGTATTTCTGCGGGTTGTAGAAGCCGCCGCCATGCACCGCCCACAACTCGCCGTCCACGCCCTTGGCCTTGAGCTCGGCGGCCTGGGGCTTGAGTAGATGGTTGTCCAGCCAGACGAAATAGAAGGAGGCGCCTATCCAGGCAATGCCGACGATCACATGCAGCCAGCGCAGCAGCAGATTGGCCCAGTCCAGCAGATAGCTTTCCATGCGCAAGACGATTCGCTAGGACCGACCCACCACAGGCGGGCGCTGTGGGCCGGGAGGCGTCGCGCTACTGGTTCAACCCGGGCCGGCCCGAAGCCAGGCCGGGCGACCCGGCGCCGCTGCGACTTGTGGGCACAAGTGTATACAAAAGCCAGCAGCGAGCATGCGCAGGTCTCAGTCGGTGTTGGTGCGTCGACGTGGAGCTGCCGGCATAGGCAGGAACTCGACGCGCACCGGGAACTCCATCACGCAGGGCTTGCCCGCGCACTGGGCCGGCTTGAAGGTCTCCAGCATCAGCATCTTGGCGGCCAAATCAGTCATGGCCTGGCTGGGCGACTTGACCACCTCGACCTTGCGCGCCTGCCCCTGGGAGTCCACCGTCACATAGGCGACCAGCATGCCGTTGACCCGCCAGTACTCCTGGGCCTTGGCAAAGCCCTCATAGACCGCGCGCAGGCCGCGGGCGGGAAACGGCGGCTCGTCGGTGGCGGCCATGCCATCGAACTCGGCCTTCAATGCCGCGACCTGGGCCGGCTCGAGGTCGGCCCAGCGGTGATCCGGCGGAAAGGGCCCGCGCACCAGCTCGCGCTTCAGGCTGGAGCCGACATCGGCTGTCTCCTGCTTAATGCTGAACCAATCAGCGCGGTCGGAAGCCGACCAGGCGGGTGCCGCCAGGGCGATCAATGCGAACAGGATCAGGGCGCGGTGGCTCATATTTATCTCCTCGGTTCTATCTATCGTTGCGCCGCTTCCAGCGAGGATCAGCGTCTCATCAGCGGCGCGAGTATCGCCACGCGCGATGAGGACTGACCATCCCCCTGAGGGGCGATATGCGAACTTTAGGAGGACGGCGTCCCAGCGCCATTCGTCATGCCGACCCGGCTGGCTGCCGCTGGAACAGCTGCGCCGCCACCGCCAGTGCGATCACGGCCGGCTGCTTGCCGGCAATGTCCGGCAGGCCGACCGGGCAGTGCACCGCGTCCAGTTCGGCGGCGCTGAAGCCGCGCATTTCCAGACGGTGGCGAAAGCGGGCCCATTTGCTGCGGCTGCCGATCAGGCCGATGAAGGGCAGGTCAGCGCGCTCCCGGCGGCGCCGCAGGCATTCGGCCAGGATCTCCAGATCCTCGGCATGGCTGAAGCTCATGATCAGCACCCGGCTGCCGGGCGCCAACTCGCGCACCGCGGCCTGCACCGGCTCCGAATGCTCGGTCCTGACCAGGCCGGGCGGCGCGGCCGGAAAGACCTCGTCGCGGCTGTCTATCCAGTGCACCCGGCTGGGCAGCAGGGCCAGCTGGGCCACCAGGGCCTGCCCCACATGGCCGCCGCCGAACAGCGCCACCGGCAGGCGCTGCGCGCTATCGTCCAGGCGCTGACGCAGCATCGGTATGGCGGCCGCATCCAGCCATTCGTAGTCCAGCCACACGACGCCACCGCAGCACTGGCCCAGGCTGGGACCGAGCGCATAGCGCCGGCGCGCGTCGCCCCGCACGGCACCGGCGGCCAGGAAGGCGCGGGCCTGGGCGGTGGCGTCGAACTCCAGCCGTCCGCCCCCTATCGTGCCCAGCAGACGATCGGCGCTGAGCGCCATCCAGGCGCCCACCTCGCGCGGGCCGCTGCCCTGCACCGCCGCCACACTGACCAGCACCGCCGGTGCCCGCAGCAGGGCGCGCTCCAGCTGCTGCCAAGGCTGCTCGGCCATCAGCTGCCCCGGTAGGTCGAGTAGCTCCAGGGGCTGGCGAGCAAGGGCACGTGGTAGTGCGAGCCGGCATCGGCAATGCCGAAGTCCAGCGGCACCTCGTCCAGAAAGGCCGGCTCCGGCAGCTCGACGCCGCGGGCCCGGAAGTAGGCGGCCAGCGCAAACACCAGGCGGTAGCGGCCGGCCTGCAGGGCAGCGCCCTCCAGCAGCGGCGCCGCGGCCCGGCCATCGTCGTTGAGCTGCAGCTGCTGGATCAAGCGCGCCTCGCCCGCTGGCGCTGCCGGGTCGTCCAGGCGGTAGAGACGCACGCTCATGCCGGCCGCAGGGCTGCCGTGCATGGTGTCCAGCACATGGGTGGTGAGCTTGCCCATCGTCATCGGTCTCCGCTATGCAATCGCCAAAGTGTATACACTCCAGAACACAATGAGCGCCGAACCCAGCACCACCCAGCGCATTGCCGACGCCATCACCCAGGCCATCGTCGAGCGCCGGCTGATGCCCGGCACCAAGCTGGCCGAGCAGCAGCTGGCCGACATCTTCAAGTGCTCGCGCACCCTGGTGCGCCAGGCGCTGAACCAGCTCAGCCGCGACCGTCTGGTCACGCTGGAGCCGGCGCGCGGCGCCTTCGTGGCCCAGCCCGGTGTCGAGGAGGCGCGCCAGGTCTTCGAGGTACGCAAGATGCTGGAGTCGGCCATGCTGGCCCAGCTGGTGGGGCGCATCACGCCAACCCAGATCCGCCAGCTGCGGGCCCATCTGCGCCAGGAGCGCGAGGCGGTCAGGCGCAGCGATGTGCCGGGCCGCACCCGCCTGCTGGCCGACTTCCATGTGCTGCTGGCACGCATGAGCGGCAACGAGGTGCTGGCCGAGCTGCTGGGCGATCTGCTCTCGCGCAGCGCATTGATCGCGCTGATGTACCAGAGCAGCCATTCGGCCAGTGCCTCGCAGGCCGAGCACGAGGCCCTGGTCGACGCCCTGGAGGCCGGCGACAGGCGCGCGGTGCTGCAGTTGCTGGACGCCCATCTGGGCAATGTGGAGGCCAATCTGCGCCTCGCTCCGCGTGTCAATGATCTGAAGGCCGTGCTGCATCCATGAACACCTTGTCGACTCCCGCGCGCTATCCGCGTGACCTGATCGGTTATGGCGAGCATCCGCCGCAGGCGCAATGGCCCGGCCAGGCCCGCATCGCGCTGCAGTTCGTGCTGAACTACGAGGAAGGCGGCGAGAACTCGGTGCTGCATGGCGACGCCGGCAGCGAGCAGTTCCTCTCCGAGATGTTCAACCCGGCCGCCTACCCGGCACGGCATCTGAGCATGGAAGGCATCTACGAGTACGGCTCGCGGGTGGGCGTGTGGCGGCTGCTGAAGGAGTTCGAGCAGCGTGCGCTGCCGCTGACGGTGTTCGGCGTCGCGATGGCGCTGGAGCGCCACCCCGAGCTGACCCAGGCTCTGGTGGCGCTGAATCACGAGATCGCCTGCCATGGCTGGCGCTGGATTCACTACCAGAACCTGGACGAGGCCACCGAGCGCCAGCATATGGACATCGGCATGGACATCTTGCAGCGCCTGACCGGCGAGCGCCCCTCGGGCTGGTACACCGGCCGCGACAGCCCCAACACCCGCCGCCTGGTGGCCGACTACGGCGGCTTCGAGTACGACAGCGACTACTACGGCGACGACCTGCCCTTCTGGCTGCAGGTGAGGAAGAGCGACGGCCAGCTAGCACCGCATCTGGTCGTGCCCTACACCCTGGACTGCAACGATATGCGCTTCGCCCTGCCCCAGGGCTTCAGCCATGGTGACGAGTTCTTCGACTACCTGCGCGACAGCTTCGATGTGCTCTATGCCGAGGGCGCCGAGACGCCCCGGATGATGAGCATTGGCATGCACTGCCGGCTGCTGGGCCGCCCGGGCCGGATGCGCGCGCTGCAGCGTTTTCTCGACCATATCGAGAAGCACGACCGCGTCTGGGTCTGCCGCCGCGTGGATATCGCGCGGCACTGGCGTGCCACCCACCCCTTTGACGCCGCCAAGGCCTTTGTATGGGAATGATCACGCTCGACCAGCTCAACACCGCCAGCCCCGCCGACTTCGTCGCCCTGCTGGACGGCACCTATGAGCATTCGCCCTGGATTGCGGAGCGCGCCGCCGCGGCAAGGCCCTTTCTGAGCCTGGCCCAGCTCAAGCACGCGCTCGCCAGCGTGGTGCGCGAGGCCACGCGGGACGAGCAGCTGGGCCTGATCCGCGCCCACCCCGAGCTGGCGGGCAAGGCGGCCATCGCGGGTGAGCTCACGGCCGAGTCCACGAACGAGCAAAGCCGCGCCGGCCTCACCGCCTGCACGCCGGAGGAATTCGCGCGCATCCAGCAGCTCAACGCCGACTACAAGGCCAAATTCGGCTGGCCCTTCATCCTGGCGGTGCGCGGCCCGCGCGGCCAGGGCCTGAGCCGGGGCGAGATCATCGCCACCTTCGCGCGCCGCCTGGCCGGCCATCCCGACTTCGAGCGCGCGGAATGCCTGCGCAACATCCATCGCATTGCCGAGATCCGGCTGAACGACAAGTTCGGCATCGAGCCCGTGCTGGGCAACCAGATCTGGGACTGGGCCGAGCAGCTCGCCCAGCATTCCGACCCCGGTTTCAAGGAGCAGGGGCAGCTGACCGTCACCTACCTGACCGAGGCGCACCGCGCCGTGGCCGCCCGGCTAGCCGCCTGGATGCGCGCGGACTGCGGCTTTGACGAGGTCCATATCGACGCGGTGGGCAATGTGGTCGGGGTCTATCACGGCAGCGACCCGGGCGCACCGCGCCTCTTGACCGGCAGCCATTACGACACCGTGCGCAATGCCGGCAAGTACGACGGCCGCCTGGGCATCCTGGTGCCGATGCTCTGCGTGCGCGAGTTGCAGCGCGCCGGCCGGCGCCTGCCCTACGGCCTGGAGGTGGTGGGCTTCGCCGAGGAGGAAGGCCAGCGTTACAAGGCCACCTTCCTCGGCTCCGGCGCGCTGATAGCCCGCTTCAAGCCCGAGTGGCTGGCGCAGCAGGACGCCCAGGGCGTGACGATGCGCGACGCGATGCTGAGCGCCGGCTTGCCCGGCACGCTGGAGGCCATCCAGGCCCTGGCGCGCGACCCCAAGCGCTACCGCGGCTTCGTCGAGGTGCATATCGAGCAGGGGCCGGTGCTGAACGAGCTGGACCTGCCGCTGGGCATCGTCACCTCGATCAACGGCAGCGTGCGCTATGTGGGCGAGGTGCAAGGCATGGCCTCGCATGCCGGCACCACGCCGATGGACCGGCGCCGCGACGCGGCCGCCGCGGTGGCGGAGCTGATCCTTTATGTGGAGCAGCGCGCCGGCTCGGTGCCGGACATGGTCGGCAAGGATCAGGAGGGCGCCGCCGTAACCGTCGGCACCGTGGGCATGCTGGAGGTACCGGCCGGCTCGATCAATGTCGTGCCCGGCCGCTGCAAGTTCAGCCTGGACCTGCGCGCCACCACCAATGCCGCGCGCGACGCGCTGGATGCCGACGTGCAGGCCGAGCTGGCCCGCATCTGCGCGCGCCGCGGCCTGAGCTTCAGCCTCGTGCCGACCGAGAACGCCAGCGCCGCGCCCAGCGACCCGGCCTGGCAGCAGCGCTGGGAGCGGGTCGTCGCGGGCCTCGGCCTGCCCTTGTTCCGCATGCCCTCGGGCGCCGGCCACGACGCGATGAAGCTGCACGAGGCCATGCCCCAGGCGATGCTGTTCCTGCGCGGCCTGAACTCGGGCATCAGCCACAACCCGCTGGAAGCGATCAGCAACGACGACGCGGACCTCTGCGTGCGCGCCTTCCAGGCCTTGCTGGAACAGGAAGAACTCTGAACCATGAACCCACACGACGCACAGCTGGATGCCTGGGTCGAGGCCCATTTCGACGAGGAGGTGCGCTTCCTCCAGGCCCTGGTGCAGGTGCCCACCGACACCCCGCCCGGCAACAACGCGCCGCATGCCGAACGCACCGCCGCCCTGCTGCAGGCCTTCGGCTACCAGGCCGAGCAGCATGCGGTGCCCGAGGCCGAGGTGCGCGACTACGGCCTGCAATCGATCACCAACCTGATCGTGCGCCGCCGCTTCGCCGAGGGCGGCCCGGTGATCGCGCTCAACGCCCACGGCGACGTCGTCCCGCCCGGCGAGGGCTGGACCCACGGCCCCTACAGCGGCGAGATCGTCGACGGCAAGCTCTATGGCCGCGCCAGTGCGGTCAGCAAGAGCGACTTCGCGACCTACACCTTCGCGCTGCGCGCGCTGGAGTCGTTGGGCCTGCCCTTGAAGGGCGGCGTCGAGCTGCACTTTACCTACGACGAGGAGTTCGGCGGCGAGCTGGGGCCAGGCTGGCTGCTGCGGCAAGGCCTCACCAAGCCCGACTATCTGCTGGCCGCCGGCTTCAGCTACCAGGTGGTCACGGCCCACAACGGCTGCCTGCAGCTGGAGGTCACCTTGCACGGCCTGGCCTCGCATGCCGCCTACCCGCACACCGGCGTGGACGCGCTGCAGGCTGCCAACCAGCTGCTCAGCGCGCTCTATGCCCACAACGCCGTGCTCAAGACCCGCCTGTCTCAGGTGCCGGGCATCAGCCACCCTTATCTGAACGTGGGCCGCATCGAGGGCGGCAGCAATACCAATGTGGTGCCCGGCAAGGTCGTGATCAAGCTGGACCGCCGCATGATTCCCGAGGAGGACCCGGCGGCGGTAGAAGCCGAGGTGCGGGCCCTGATCGAGTCCACCGTGGCGGCCTGCCCCGGCATCCGCCTGGAGATCCGGCGCCTGCTGCTGGCCCATCCGATGACGCCCCTGCCCGGCGCGGCCCCCCTGGTCGCCGCCCTGCAAAAGCATGGCGAGGCGGTCTTCGGCGAACCCATCCCCACCTCGGGCACCCCGCTCTACACCGATGTGCGGCTTTACACCGCGCGCGGCATCCCGGCCGCCATTTATGGCGCTGGGCCGCGCACCGTGCTGGAGAGCAATGCCAAGCGCGCCGACGAGCATCTGGTGCTGGAGGATCTGCGGCGCGCGACCCAGGTAGTGGCGCGCACGCTTTACGAACTCCTGCGCGCCTGAGAGCCGGCGCTCAGCGCGGCGCCGCCGCGCCGGGCGCCTGCTCCTGGACGATGGCCCGCCGCAGGGCCAGCTGCTCGGCGCTGTAGGGGCTCCAGTCGCTGCGCCGCTCGTACAGCCGGTAGAGCCCGTCCAGATTGGCCCGTATCGGCCGCTGCAGCGCCTCGGGCGCCAACGCCAGGGCGCGCAGCAGCCCACGCCCCAGCTGCTGGCTGGCCGCGGCGTCGAAGCCCGCAGCGCCCGGCGCGCCGGCCCGCGCCACTGCGGCCAGCTGGTGGGCGGCGGCATAGTCAGGCATCAGCAGCGCCGCGCTGTCGAAGCGCTCGGCGGCCTTGTGCCAGTCGCCCCGCTCCCAGTCCAGCCAGCCGCGCAGCGCCGCCGCTAGGCCCCAGGCCGGCGGCGCCAGCTCGGCCGGTACCGCCCGCTCATAGCGCAGCAGACCGGCCTCGATGGCGCGCAGCGCCCGCGCACGCTCGGCCGCACCCACGCCACCGGCCCGCAACCGCATAAAGCCGGCCACCGCGTCGACAAAGCCCAGCTCGGGCAGCCAGCGCTGCAGCGACCACGGCGCCAGCGCCTCGTCCGGGCCGCGCACCCGCACCCAGCCGCTGGGGCCACCGGCCATGGGCCTGAGCTGCATCCAGTCGCCGCGGGCCTCGCCTATCCAGAAGGCAAAAGCCTCATGCGGCTTGAAATCGATGGAGCGGCCGGGCGAGTCGGCACGCGGCTGCTGGCGCAACAGCATGGCCTGGCGGAAGTCGCGATCGATGCGGACCAGCTCGGCCCGGCTGATTCGTCGCGGCGCAAAACCCAGGGCCTGAGCCGGCAGGCCGGCCTGCAGCTCGAAGGCGTCCGCGCCGGCCCCGGCCTTGACGAAGAGCCGCTCGTTCTCGGGGCCGCTGCTGCCCTGGCGCACAAAGCGCAGATAGCTCTGCAGATAGAACTCGCCGCCCTGCTCGAACACGCGGCCCCAGAGCAGCAGCAGGGCCTGGCCGGGCTTCAGCGCCCCCGGGCCGCCCGGCCGCCCCACCCGCGCCAGCACCTGCTCCACATCGCAGAGCTGGCCGGCTTCGGCCAGCAGGTTCTTGGCGCCGATCGAGCCGTACTTCAGCAGGCCCATCAGCACTTCCAGATGCACCAGCGAGGCGATCTGGCGGCTGCCTTCGAAGAGCTCGCGCGCCAGCGGCGCGCCGGACGCGGACTCGAACCGGTAGGGCAGCACCATCACATTGAGGGCGGCATTGGGAAACACCGAGGCGTACTGACAGGGTTCGACCCCGCCGGCCCGGGACGGCCCCGCCAGCGCAGCCCCCAGCATCAGCAGCCCGGCGATCCGCAGGTTTCGCAGCATGGTGCCCTCCATCCTTCAGTCGACAGTCATTCATTCATTCAATCATTCATTCATCGCAGGGCCGGGCCGGCGGCGCATGCAGGCGCAGCTGGCCGGTCTTGGGATAGCTGGCATCGGCCAGGGCCTGGACGACGGCGCGACCGGCGGCGCCGTCCACCTGCTCGCGCAAGGCGGCCAGATCGCTCTTGCTGCGCCCGGTCAGCGGGCGGCGCGCGATGCCCGCCAGCAGCTGCGCGGCGCGGCAGAGATTGCGGTGGGCCAGTTCGTAGCTGCGCTCGCGCAGCAGCTTGAAGCCAAAGGCGCTGGCCACGAAGGCATCGATATCGCCGGGCCGCGCCACCAGCATCACCGGGTCGGGGGCCGGCGCGGCACCGGCCTCCGGGTAGCGCAGGCGCTGCAGCGCGGCGCTGCCCGCGCCGCCGGACTGCGCCTGCTCGTTCGCTTCCTTCTGCAGCGGCACCAGCAGATAGTTCATCTGCGCCTGCGGCTGGGGCTTGCCGTCCGCTCCGGTGCCGCTGCTCAGCAAACCCCAGACCTCCAGCAGCACGCGGCGGGTATGCAGCGCGTCGACCAGGGCCGGGCTGAAGTCCTGCCCGTCCAGCGCCGGCGCGCGGCCATGGCAGGCGACGAAGCGCACATCGGTGCCCGGCGAAAGAATCCATTGCGCATCGCGGTTCTGGTCCAGCTCGAACTGCAGCTGCTGCATGAACTGACGCAGCGGCGGGCCTGGTGGCAGCAGGCTGCCGCTGGGCTCGCTGAGAAAGACGCTGAAACGGCCCGCCGCCGGCTGGCAGTCGACGATGGCGGCCTGGGCGGTGGCTGTGCCAAGCAGCAGCGTCAGCATCAGGGCCAGGTCTTGCCGCAGCCGGTGGCGCAGGCGGTTCGGGGGGCTCAGGGGGTTCAGGCAGTTGCTCATACCGGCTTCTCCTCGGACAGCCACTGCAGGGCCAGGCGCACCGACTGCTGCAGGCGCGGATACACCTCGGCCGGTCCCTCGGGCGGCTGGCGCAGCAGGGCCAGCAGGGCCTGGGGCCGGCCGGCGGCCGCGGCCTCCACCAGGCGCTGGTAGCGCAGCAGGGCCGGCCGGGCCTGGCTGCAGCCATGCTGGCCCAGCATCAGCACCAGCTGCTCCTGCGCCTGCCAGTCGTACTGCTGACGCAGGCTCAGCACCCGGGGCAAGGCCTGGCACAGCAGCTGCGGTTCGCGCAGCGCCAGCGCATTCAAGCCCTCGGCCGCAGCCAGGGTTGCGATGCCGCTGCCGCGCAAGGCGCTCAGCAGGCCCGGCAGCGCCGGCTCGCCATAGGCGGCCAGCAGGATGGCGGCGCTGCGCAGCTCGGCCTCGGTCGGTGCGCGCGCCGGCTCCCTGGCCTGGCCGTAGAGCTGCTGCAGAAGGCCCTGCATTTCCTTGGTGTAACTGAGGTCCAGCTGGCGCTGCTTGATCGCCAGATCGACCGAGTCCTTCAGCGCAAAGCCCAGCACCAGCAGCACCGCGGCGGCCAGCAGCTTGGGCAGCTCGGCCCCCATCCAGGCGAGAAAGCGGCGTGCCGCGGGCGGCTCTGCCGTTTGCTGTGCTTGCTGCTGCCGCTGCTGCTCGTCCATACCCGGCCACCCATCCTTATCGTCGCTGTACGGGGTTCGATCGCTGCCACTGTGGGCGCCGGCCTGCGGCCCGTCAAACCCTAGCTTGATGCACCGGGGTTCGGCCATGGGGCATGGACCGGCCGCACAGCCCCTTGCTGGTGCCGCGGGGCCGGTGCTCGCACAGATACCCGATACCAGCCCCCTGCGCCAGCACCCGCGGCATGGCATGGAGCTTGCTGAACCAAGGGCATCGCCACAGACCGGAGAGCCTCACCATGCGCCTGCCGCGCCGCCATTGCCTCAGCCTCGCGCTGGCCACCCTGCTGCTGAGCCCAGCGCTGCAGGCCCAGCCGCCGCAGCCGCTCAAGTTCCAGCTCGACTGGCGCTTCGAGGGTCCCTCGGCGCTGTTCCTGCTGCCCATCGCCAAGGGCCATTTCAAGGCGGCCGGACTCGATGTGACGCTGGACGCCGGCAATGGCTCGGGCGGCGCGGTGACCCGGGTGGCCTCGGGCTCCTATGACCTGGGCTTTGCCGACCTGGCCGCGCTGATGGAGTTCCATGCCAACAACCCCGATGCGCCCAACAAGCCGGTCGCGGTGATGATGGTCTACAACAACACGCCGGCCGCGGTGCTCGCGCTGAAGAAGTCCGGCATCGCGAGCGTCGCGCAGCTGAGCGGCAAAAAGCTGGGCGCACCCGTGTTCGACGCCGGCCGCAAGGGCTTCCCCATCTTTGCCCAGGCCAACAAGATCAGCGCCGTGACCTGGACCAGCATGGATCCGCCGCTGCGCGAGACCATGCTGGTGCGCGGGGACATCGATGCGATCACCGGCTTCTCCTTCACCTCGCTGCTGAACCTGGAAGCACGCGGCATCAAGGCCGCCGATGTGCAGATCTTTCCCTATGCCGAGCACGGCGTGAAGCTCTACGGCAATGCCATCATCGCCAGCCCGAAGCTGCTCAAGGAGAAGCCCGAAGCGGTCAAGGCCTTTCTGCTGGCCTTTGCCAAGGGCGCCAAAGAGGTGATGGCCAATCCGGATGCCGCGATCGCCTATGTCAAGCAGCGCGACGGCATCATCAACGAGGCGCTGGAGAAACGCCGCCTGCGCCTGGCCATCGATGCGGTGATCGCCAGCCCCGATGCGCGCGCCGAGGGCTTCGGGCAAGTCCTGGCCCCGCGCCTGGCCCTGATGGCCAGCCAGATCTCGGATGCCTATGGCACCAAGACCCGCGTCGTGCCGGAGGCGGTATGGAATGGCGCCTTCCTGCCCAGCAGGGCCGAGCTGGATGTCTTGCCGCCCAAGCGCTGAGGCGGGCCCATCATGGACAACTTCGTCGAATTCCGGCGGGTCTGGCTCGCCTACAACGATGAGCTCTGGGAACAGGGCAAGTTCGCGGTCGAGGACATCTCGCTGACGCTCAAGCGCGGCGAGTTCGCCGCCATCGTCGGGCCTTCGGGCTGCGGCAAGAGCACCTTCATGAAGCTGGCCACCGGGCTGAAGCAGCCCAGCCGTGGCGAGATCCATGTGGACGGTCAGCCGGTCGACGGGCCGCTGAAGATCAGCGGCATGGCCTTCCAGGCCGCCTCGCTCTTGCCCTGGCGCACCACCTTGCAGAACGTGATGCTGCCGCTGGAGATCGTCGAGCCGCACCGCAGCCAGCTGCGTGCCAGGAAGGCCGAGTATGTCGAGCGCGCCCGCGCGCTGCTGGCCGGCGTCGGCCTGTCGGGCTATGAGGACAAGTTCCCCTGGCAGCTCTCCGGCGGCATGCAGCAGCGCGCCAGCATCTGCCGCGCGCTGATCCACGAACCCCAGCTGCTCTTGCTGGACGAGCCCTTCGGCGCGCTCGACGCCTTCACCCGCGAGGAGCTCTGGTGCGCGCTGCGCGATCTGCAGGCGGCCCAGGGTTTCAATGTGATCCTGGTGACCCACGATCTGCGCGAGAGCGTGTTCCTGGCCGACACCGTCTATGTGATGAGCAAAAGGCCGGGCCGCCTGCTGCACCGGCGCGAGATCGAACTGCCGCGCCCGCGCGAGCTGGAGCTGACGTACACGCCGGCCTTCACCGAGATCGTCCATGAGCTGCGCGGCCATATCGGTGCCTTGAGGAAGAGTGGCGCGGAGCTGGCGCAATGACAGTCAGAAAGAAACCCCATCGGCTGTTCCAGCGCTATGCCTCCTCCCTGCTGCTGCTGGCCATCCTGCTGCTGTGGCAGCTGCTCTGCAGCGCGCTGCAGGTCTCGGAGTTCATCTTCCCCAGCCCCTGGGCCATCGCGCAGGCCGCGGCCGAGCATGGCCCCACCCTGCTTGCTCATGCCTGGCGCACCTTCTGGGTCACGGTCGCGGGCTTCGGCATCGCCATCGTCGTCGGCGTGCTGCTGGGCTTTCTGATGGGCAGCTCGGCGCTGGCCTACCAGGCCATGTACCCGCTGATGACCGGCTTCAACGCCCTGCCCAAGGCGGCCTTTGTGCCCATCCTGGTGGTGTGGCTGGGCATCGGCGTCGGCCCGGCCATCCTGACCGCCTTCCTGATCAGCTTCTTTCCCATCATGGTCAATATCGCTACCGGCCTGGCCACGCTGGAGCCCGAGCTGGAGGATGTGCTGCGGGTGCTGGGCGCCAAGCGCTGGGATGTGCTGCTCAAGGTGGGGCTGCCGCGCTCGCTGCCCTATTTCTTCGCGGCGCTGAAGGTTGCGATCACCCTGGCCTTTGTCGGCACCACGGTGTCCGAGATGACCGCCGCCAACGAGGGCATCGGCTATCTGCTGATCTCGGCCGGCGCCTCGATGCAGATGGGCCTGGCCTTTGCCGGCCTGCTGCTCGTCGGCGCAATGGCGATGCTGATGTACGAGCTGTTCGCGGTGCTGGAGCGCCGCCTGACCGGCTGGGCGCATCGCGGCGAGCGGCACTGAGCGCCCCGCCCTCTCTCTCCATCCATTCGTCGTTCATTCATCCATTCACCCCCTCCCCCCATCCGACCCCACGAAAGGACATCGATGAAGACAAAGCACAAGGCCTTGCTGGCCCTGGTCCTGCCCGCCTGCCTGGCCGCCGCCGGAGCGGCCCAGGCCCAGTCCAAGGTCTCGCTCTACGGCCTGGTGGACGTCAGCGTCGGCGCAGCCAAGGCGCCAGGCGGCAAGTCGATCAAGAACGCCGACAGCGGCAAGATGAGCACCAGCTATCTGGGTTTCTCGGGCAGCGAGGCGCTGGGCGACGGACTCAGCGCCTTCTTCACGCTGGACAGCTTTCTGCGCGCCGACGGCGGTGCGGCCGGGCGCTTCAACGGCGACAACTTCTGGGCCCGCAATGCCTTCGTGGGCCTGACCAGCCAGGAGCTGGGCACGCTGCGCCTGGGCCGCAACACCACGCCGCTCTTCGTCGCCACACTGCTGTTCAACGCCTTCGGCGATTCCTTCGGCTATTCGCCCAGCATCCGCCAATATTTCACCAGCGGCACCGTCACCGGCGACACGGGCTGGAGCGACTCGGTGCAGTACCTGAGTCCGCGCATCGGCGGCTTCAGCGGCGGCCTGATCGTGGCCGCTGGCGAGGGTGCGGGCGGGCGCAACTGGGGTGCCAACGCCGGCTATGCCAGTGGCCCCTTTGCCGCCAGCTGGGTCTACCAGACGGTGGGCAAGGACGGCGCCAGCGCGGTGGACGACAGCAAAACCTGGCAGCTAGGCGCCAGCTACGACGCCGGCCCGGCCAAGTTCTTCGCCCAGTTGGGCAAGGTGGACAACCGCAGCAAGGCGGTGGACTACAAGCTGCTCTCGCTGGGCGCGACCATCCCGCTGGGCACCAGCGGCAAGCTGCTGGCCCAGTACGGCCGCATCAGCGCCTCGGCCGGCGCCGACCGCAAGACCTTCAGCATCGGCTACGACCACTGGCTGTCCAAGCGCAGCGACCTCTATGCGGTGGCGATGAGCGACCGGCTGCAAGGCCTCAGCGGCGGCAGCAGCTACTCGGTCGGCCTGCGCCATCGCTTCTGAACCTTGTTTGACCTTACCCTGCGCGCATGAGCTGGCACGGCCATCTGCAACTCGACTACCGGCGGGACGAGCGCGGCGGCACCAGCGCGCTGGATCGGCACGAGGGCCCGCTGCGGGTGCTGCAGCGCCTCTATCCGGAAGGGCCCGCCATCTGCCACCATGTGCTGGTGCATCCGCCCGGCGGCATCGTCGGCGGCGACCGGCTGGAGATCGCGGCCACGCTGGCCGAGGGCAGCCATGCGCTGATCACAACGCCCGGCGCCACCCGCTTCTACCGCAGTGCCGGCGCCACCGCCTGCCAGTCGCTGCATGCCCGCCTGGCCGAGGGCGCACGTCTGGAGTGGCTGCCGCTGGAAACCCTGGTCTACGACGGCGCGCTGGCCGAGAACCGGCTGTGCTTCGAGCTGGCACCCAGTGCCGAGCTGATGGGCTGGGATCTGCTGGCCCTGGGCCTGCCGGCCGCCGATCGGCCCTTCAAGCGCGGCTGGTACCAGCAGCATCTGGAACTGCCGGGCCGCTGGCTGGAGCGCGGCCGCATCGAAGCCGAGGACCGGCTGCTGATGGAGTCGCCGCTGGGACTGGACGGGCACAAGGTGATGGCCAGCCTCTTCTTCGCCCGGGGGCAGGCCTTGCCTGCGGCGCGGCGCGAGGCCATGCTGGGGCGGGCGCGCGAGATTTGTGCCGCCCATCCCCTGGCTGCCAGCGCCGGCTGCACCGCCGCCGAGCCTGGCGTGCTGGTGCTGCGGGTGCTGGCCCCGCGGGTGGAGCCGGCCCTGGGCCTGCTGGCCGCGGTGCGCGCCGCCTGGCGCGACGAGGCCTGGGGCCTGGCGGCAAACCCGCCGCGCATCTGGACGCAGTGAGGCAGGCGGCCGCCTGCGCGGTCCAGCCCGTATCGGCCGAGGAAAAAGCCCGGCAATGCCTGGTTTGATCCAGGGCTTGCAGGCCTGGCTTGCCGCGATGATGCAGGACGTTTTCAAAGCATCCGTGCGTCTTTGCACAGCCCCGACTCCCAGGAGACCGCATGCAAGCACTCAGCAATCTCAGCATCGCCAAGAAGCTCACCGGGGCCTTCGCCCTGCTGCTGCTGCTGCTGGTCGGCGTGGCCATGTTCGCCTATGCGCAGCTGGGCCTGGTGCAGGGCGATTCGCGGCAGATCAGCGGCAACTGGCTACCGGCGGTGCGCTATGCCAACACCATGAACACCGCGGCCAGCGACTTCCGCATCGGCGTGCTGCAGTTTGTCGATGCGGCCACCCCAGAGCGCACACAGCGGGCCGAGGAAAACATGAAGGCAGCGCTGGAGGTGCTGCAAAAGAACAGCCAGAGCTTCGGCGCGCTGATCAATAACGAGGCCGAGCGCCGCCTGTTCGACGAGTTCCAGAAGAGCTGGAACCAGTACCTGGGCCTGATCGAGAAGACCAAGGAAGCCACGCGCAACGGCCAGATCGACGAGGCCCGCAGCCTGCGTGACGGCGCGGCCCGCGATGCCTACCGGGCGGCGAGCGAGATCCTGGACAAGATGGTCCAGCAGAACAATGACGGTGCCAACGCCTCGGCCGAGCACAGCGAGATGGTCTATGGCCGCGCGATACTGTGGCTGGTGATCGTTTCGGCACTGGCGGTGGGGCTGGCGGTGTTGATGGCCATCGCGCTGATACGCGGCATCACCGGGCCGCTGGGCCGGGCGGTGGCGGCGGCCGACCGGGTCGCCGATGGCGACCTCAGCCAGCGCATCGAGTCCAGCGGCAAGGACGAAACCGCCCGCCTGCTGGAGGCCATGCAGCGCATGCAGCAGAGCCTGGCCATCACGGTAGGCGCGGTACGCGAGGGTGCCGAATCGGTGGCCACCGCCAGCGCCCAAATCGCCCAGGGCAATATCGATCTGTCCGCCCGCACCGAGGAGCAGGCCTCCTCGCTGGAGCAGACCTCGGCCACGATGGAGGAGCTCAGCTCAACCGTGCGCCAGAATGCCGACAATGCCCAGCAGGCCAATCAGCTGGCCCAGAGCGCCAGCGATGTGGCCAAGAGCGGCGGCAAGGTGGTGGGCGAGGTGGTGGGTACGATGCGCGGCATCGAAGACAGCTCCAAGCGCATCGCCGACATCATCACGGTGATCGACGGCATCGCCTTCCAGACCAATATCCTGGCGTTGAACGCCGCGGTCGAAGCGGCGCGGGCCGGCGAGCAGGGGCGCGGCTTTGCGGTCGTAGCCGGCGAGGTGCGCAGCCTGGCCCAGCGCAGCGCCGAAGCCGCCAAGGAGATCAAGAGCCTGATCAACGATTCGGTAGAACGGGTGCAGAACGGCACGCAGCTGGTGGACCGGGCCGGCCAGACCATGCAGGACATCGTCAGCTCGGTGCAGCGGGTCACCGACATCGTAGGCGAGATCAGCAGCGCCAGCCGCGAGCAGAGCTCCGGCATTGCCCAGGTGGGCGAAGCGGTCACCCAGCTCGACAAGGCCACGCAGCAGAATGCGGCCCTGGTCGAGGAGAGTGCCGCCGCCAGCGAGAGCCTCAAGGCCCAGGCGGCCCGCCTGCTGGAGGCCGTGGCCAGCTTCAAGCTGGACAGCCAGCACCAGCAGCGCAGCGCTGCACCGGCCGCAGCCCCCAGGCCCAAGACCGCAGCCCTGCCCCGGGCTGGCAGCAGCAGCAGCAGTAACGCACAGACCTTCGCCGGCAAGACCCAGCCCATGCCGGGCGGCCCGCGGTCCACGGCGCCCGCAGCACCACCGCGCCCCGCCGATGGGGATGGCGAATGGAGCAGCTTCTGAGCGGCTACTTGCCGCGTGGCGACACAGCAGCGGCGTCCCGCCTGCTCTAGCTTTTCAACAGCGCCCGGGCTGTCATCACGGCCTGCGCTGCACGCGCTCAAACAAACTCCACGCCGCAGCTCCACACCGCCCCCTGCAGCCCTGCTGCAGGCAAGGTCGGTGTCCCGGGCGGCGTCCGCAGCGCTCTTGATGCCCCGATGCCTGACGGCGTCGGGGCATTTTTTTAGCCCTGATCAGGGCCTGAAGCGCACGACCCGGCCGCTGCGCAGCACCACCAGCTCGGTGCCGGTATCGCGGGCCAGCAGGCGGGCATTCAGCGCCGCGCGGCTCAGTGCAGCCAGCGCGCCGCGCAGCGACTCGTCGGCCTCGTCCGAGGCCAGCGGCTCGGTGAGGCGGAACAGGCGCTCGGTCGGGCTCAGGGGCTTGGGTGGCGGCGCCACACGGCCGCCCCAGTCCAGCAGCAGGGGCTCGTCGCCCGAGTTGTCGAAACCGCCCCAGCGATCCACCAGCGCCTGGTAGACCGTGCTGAACAGATGCAGTCCCGATTCGAAGCGCTTGCGCTGCACCGCGACAGCGATGCTTTGCCCACCCTGCTTTGCCCGCTCGGCCACCCGCTCGATGGCGAGTTCCACCGAAGGCAGGCCCAGGAAGAGCAGCTCGACCTGGTAGCCCAGCGCCTGCCATTGCGGAATCTCCTTGGCATAGGAGCGGCTGGACAGCGTGGTCTCGAAGGCAAAGCTCTCGCGGGCCGCCACATAGGTCGCGATCAGCTCGGGCATCAGCCGCGCCGCCTGCAGCGCCGCGCGTTCGGGCGCGAAGGGCGACAGCCCGGCGGCGATCAGATCGGCGTTGACGAACAGGGGGCAGGCGGCCTCGTTGGGCAGGAACTCGCGTGCGAAGCTCGTCTTGCCGGCGCCGTTGGGGCCGGCAATGATCAGGATGCGGGGGGGGCTGCTCTGCATGATGGGTATCGATTATCGAACCCGCTGCCGACCGGGCCGCAGCAAAGCCGGCGCCAAACGTTACAAATCGCTGCAAGCGGTCCTAGATCGCCAGCCGTTTGCGCACGCCATCGGCCGGCATCGCGGCGCCATGCCCGCGGCCCACGAACTCGCCGCGCTCCATCAGCAGATACTGATCGGCCAGCTGCTCAGCGAAGTCGTAGTACTGCTCGACCAGGATCACCGCCATACGATGTTTCCTGCCTTCGATCTCCAGGCCTTCATCGGCCAGCTGGCGCAGCACGCGGGCGATGTCCTTGATGATGCTGGGCTGGATGCCTTCGGTGGGCTCGTCCAGGATGAGGAGCTTGGGCCCGGCCGCCAGCGCGCGGGCAATCGCCAGCTGCTGCTGCTGCCCGCCCGAGAGGTCGCCGCCGCGGCGTTTGATCATGGCCTTCAGCACCGGGAACAGCTCAAACAGCTGCGGCGGGATAGCCGTACTGCCGCTCTTGTAGGCCAGGCCCATGTGCAGATTGTCCTCGACCGTCAGCCGGCCGAAGATCTCGCGGCCCTGCGGCACATAGCCGATACCGCGCCGCACACGCTCGTAGGAAGTCAGCCTGGCGATGTCCTGCCCGTCCAGGCTCAGCCCGCCGCTCTTGATCGGCACCACGCCCATCAAGCTCTTCAGCAAGGTGGTCTTGCCGACACCGTTGCGCCCGAGTATCACCGTGATCTCGCCGAGCTGGGCCTCGAAGCTGAGGCCGCGCAGGATGTGGGAGCCGCCGTAGGCCTGGTGGATGTTGTCGACTTTCAGCATCTGATCAGCGCCCAAGGTACACCTCCACCACCTTCTCATTCGCCTGCACCTCGGACAGCAGGCCCTCGGCCAGCACCGAGCCCTCGTGCAGCACCGTGACCTTCTTCTTGCCCTCGGTCAGCTGGTCGACGAACTTCATATCGTGCTCGACCACCACCAGCGAGTGCTGCCCCTCCAACGAGAGAAAGAGCTCGGCGGTGCGTTCGGTCTCCTCGTCGCTCATGCCGGCCACCGGCTCGTCGAGCAGCAGCAGCTTGGGATCCTGCATCAGCAGCATGCCGATCTCCAGCCATTGCTTCTGGCCATGCGACAAGAGGCCGGCCTGGCGTTGCGCTTCAGGCAACAGATGGATCAGCTGCAGGATCTCGGCGATGCGGTCCAGCTGCGCGCCCGAGAGCCGTGCGAACAGGCTGGCGCGGGCGCGGCGGTCGGCGCTGAGTGCCAGCTCGAGGTTCTCGAACACGCTCAGCGGCTCGTAGACGGTCGGCTTCTGGAACTTGCGGCCGACGCCGATCTGGGCGATCTCGTTCTCGCGCAGGCGCAGCAGGTCGATGTTCTGGCCGAAGCTGACCGTGCCCTGGTCGGGCCGGGTCTTGCCGGTGATGACGTCCATCATCGTGGTCTTGCCGGCGCCATTGGGGCCGATGATGCAGCGCAGCTCGCCGACATTGATCGCCAGGCTCAGCTGATTCAAGGCCCTGAAACCATCGAAGGACACCGTGATGTCGTCCAGATACAGGGCCACGCCGTGGGCAAAGTCGGGTGTGCCGGCGGTCACCAGGCGGCCAAACGAGGCCGAGCCGCCCGACGAGCCGGCCTGCAGCGTGGCCAGCTTGCTCTCGTGTTCGCTGCGCAGCTTGCTGCCGGCTTCCATCAGCTCGGGCGTCATGCGCGTTCTCCCTGCTTGCCTGTGAGTTTCCTGAACAGGCCGACGATGCCCCCCGGCCTCCTCAGGAGGCCGACAATGCCGTTCGGCAGGAACAAAGTCACCGCAATGAAGAGCGCGCCGAGGAAGTACAGCCAGAACTCGGGGAAGGCCTGGGTGAACCAGCTCTTGGCGCCATTGACGAAGAAGGCGCCGACGATGGGGCCGATCAGCGTCGCGCGGCCGCCGACCGCGGTCCAGATCGCGATCTCGATCGAGGCCGCCGCCGACATCTCGCCGGGGTTGATGATGCCGACCTGGGGCACATAGAGCGCGCCGGCCACCGCGCACATCAGCGCCGACAGCACCCAGACGCCCAGCTTGTAGGCCAGCGGGTTGTAGCCGGTAAACATCACGCGGCTCTCGGCATCGCGGATGGCCTGCAGCACACGGCCGAACTTGCTCTGCACGATCCAGCGCGCCATCAGGAAGAAGGCGATCAGCACCAGGCCGGTGATGACGAAGAGAACCATCCGGGTGGAAGGCTGCGCCAGCGGCACGCCGAGGATGCGCTTGAAATCGGTGAAGCCGTTGTTGCCGCCGAAACCGGTCTCGTTGCGGAAGAACAGGAGCATCGCGGCGAAGGTCAAGGCCTGCGTAATGATCGAAAAGTAGACGCCCTTGATGCGTGAGCGGAAGGCGAAGTAGCCGAATACAAAGGCCAGCAGTCCCGGCACCAGCAGCACCAGCAGCATCTGCAGCACAAAGGAATCGCTGAGGGCCCAGTGCCAGGGCAGCGCCTTCCAGTCCAGGAAGACCATGAAGTCGGGCAGATCGCTCTGGTAGTTGCCGTCGCGGCCGATCTGGCGCATCAGGTACATGCCCATGCCATAACCGCCCAGCGCGAAGAACAGGCCGTGGCCCAGGCTCAGGATGCCGGTATAGCCCCAGATCAGGTCCATCGCCAGCGCGCAGATCGCGTAGCACATGATCTTGCCCACCAGGCCCACCGCGTAGTCGCTCATATGCAAGACATGACCCTCGGGCAGGGCCAGGTTCAACAGCGGCACGACGATGGCCACCACCAGCAGACAGGTGGCCACGGCCAGCCAGCCGGCGGCGGACAGCAGGCCGCGTGGCGGCTGCAGCAAAGCGGTGGAATTGGGAGTGACGGGGGTGTTCATCATGCTTCTGCGCTCCGGCCCGTCATCGCGAACAAGCCCTGTGGCCGCTTCTGGATGAAGACGACGATGAAGACCAGCACCATGATCTTGGCCAGCACCGCACCGGCCCAGTCCTCCAGCAGCTTGTTCATCAACCCCAAGCCCAGGGCCGCGATCACGGTGCCGGCCAGCTGGCCGACGCCGCCCAGCACCACCACCATGAAGCTGTCGACGATATAGCTCTGGCCCAGGTCCGGGCCGACATTGCCCACCTGGCTCAGCGCGCAGCCCGCCAGGCCGGCGATGCCGGCGCCTAAAGCGAAGGCGTAGGTGTCGATGCGGGCGGTGTTGACGCCCATGCAGGCGGCCATACGGCGGTTCTGCGTGACGCCACGCACGAACAGGCCCAGCCGCGTCTTCGCGATCAGCAGCGCCACGCCGGCCAGCACCAGCAAGGCAAAGCCGATGATGGCGATGCGGTTGTAGGGCAGGGTCAGATTGCTCATCAGCGCGAAGCCGCCGGACAGCCAGGCCGGGTTCTCGACCGGCACGTTCTGCGCGCCGAACAGGCTGCGCACCGCCTGCATCAGCACCAGGCTGATGCCCCAGGTGGCCAGCAGGGTCTCCAGCGGCCGGCCATAGAGCCAGCGGATGATGCTGCGCTCCAGCACCGCGCCGACCAGGGCCGCAGCCAGAAAGGAAGCAGGGATCGCCAGCAGCACGTAGTAGTCAAACGCACCGGGCAGATAGCTGCGGAATAGGTTCTGCACCACATAGGTCGCATAGGCGCCGATCATCATCAGCTCGCCGTGCGCCATATTGATCACGCCCATCAGCCCGTAGCTGATGGCCAGGCCCAGCGCGACCAGCAGCAGGATGCTGCCGAGGCTGACGCCGGTGAAGACCAGGCCCAGGCGCTCGCCCCAGGCCAGACGGCCTTCCAGCTTGGCCAGGGCCTGCGACAGCGCGCTCCTGACCTCGGCGTCCCCGCTTTTTTTACTTTCGGCCGCGATGCGCTCGATCAGCAGGCTGCGCAGCGCCGGGTCGCTGGCGCCGGCCAGCTGCTGCGCGGCCTCCAGGCGCCTGACCTTGTCGGGCGAGGCGATCACCAGGGTCGCACGCATCAGGGACAGTTGGGTCTTGATGCCCGCGTCGCTCTCGCTGGCCAGGGCCTTGTCCAGCAGCGGCAGCTGGGACTCGTCCAGCGTCTGCTTGCCCAGCTCGGCGACGGCCTCGCGGCGCGTCGCGAGCTCGGGAGAAAACAGCTTCAGCGCCGCCAGCGCGGCCTGCAGCGCGCCGCGCATGCGGTTGTTGTTCGTCACATCCTCGGCACCCTCGGGCGCGGCCTCGTCACCCTGGATGACCAGCACCTGCTCGGGCGTCAGCTTGACCGCATCGTCCAGCAGGGCCTGCACAAATTCGGCCAGGCCCGGCTCGGCGCCGGCGGCCGCCGCATTGAGCGCGGCAATGCGCGCATCGGTCTCGCCGCTCGCGATGGCGCGGGCTTGTTGCGGGGTCAGGGCGTGGGCAAGAGGCACTTGGCTGGCGACAAACAGCAGCCAAGCACCTGCTCTGAGCAGGCGCTTGATCATCACGGCTCCGTGGCGATGAGTTTGATCACTTCGTCACGGGCTCGTCCTTCTTGCCCTTGTTCTCGGGGATGTAAGGGCTCCACGGCTGGGCCTTGACCGGGCCAGGCGTCTTCCAGACCACGTTGAACTGGCCGTCGGCCTTCACTTCGCCGATGAAGACGGGCTTGTGCAGATGGTGGTTCTTCGCGTCCATCGTGCTGGTGAAGCCGCCCGGGGCCTTGAAGGTCTGGCCGGCCATCGCGGCGATGACCTTGTCGGTATCGGTGCTCTTGGCCTTGCTGACCGCCTGGGCCCACATATTGAAGCCGATATAGGTCGCCTCCATCGGGTCATTGGTCAGCGGCTTGTCCTTGTGGCCGGGGATGTTCTTGGCCTTCGCGTAGGCGGCCCACTTCTTGGTGAACTCGGCATTCGCCGGGTTCTTGATGCTCATGAAGTAGTTCCAGGCGGCCAGGTGGCCGACCAGCGGCTTGGTGTCGACGCCGCGCAGCTCCTCCTCGCCCACCGAGAAGGCCACCACCGGCACGTCGGTCGCCTTCAGGCCCTGGTTGCCCAGCTCCTTGTAGAAGGGCACGTTGGAGTCGCCGTTGATGGTGGACACCACCGCGGTCTTCTTGCCCTCGGAAGAGAACTTCTTGATCTTGGCGATGATGCCTTGATAGTCGGAGTGACCGAAGGGGGTGTACTCCTCCATGATGTCGGCGTCGGCCACACCCTTGGCTCTAAGGAAGGCGCGCAGGATCTTGTTGGTGGTGCGCGGGTAGACGTAGTCGGTGCCCAGCAGCACAAAGCGCTTGGCCGAGCCGCCGTCCTTGCTCATCAGGTACTCGACGGCCGGGATGGCCTGTTGGTTCGGCGCGGCGCCGGTGTAGAACACGTTCTTGGAGAGCTCCTCACCCTCGTACTGCACCGGGTAGAACAGCAGGGAGTTCAGTTCCTCGAACACCGGCAGCACCGATTTGCGCGACACCGAGGTCCAGCAGCCGAACACGGCGGCGACCTTGTCCTGCGAGATCAGCTGCTTGGCCTTTTCGGCGAACAGCGGCCAGTTCGACGCCGGGTCGACCACCACCGGCTCCAGCTTCTTGCCCAGCAGGCCGCCCTTGGCATTGATCTCGTCGATGGCCATCAGCACGGTGTCCTTCAGCACGGTCTCCGAGATCGCCATGGTGCCGGACAGCGAATGCAGCACGCCCACCTTGATGGTGTCGGCGGCCAGGCTCGGCAGGGACAGGCCGGCCAGGCCCAGGCTGAGGGCGGACAGGGTCAGGCTGCGGCGGGAGAGTGGGCTGAGGCGCATGGGAAAGCTCCGTAAGAAGAGATGAGGACCGTTGAGGGGGCAACGGACTCAAGTCTGTAGAGCCGCCCGGATTGCAGGAATACGCCAGACGACGTAGAGCGTGCGCGGCGGCGAGTGCGCAGGCCGCCTTGTTCGTCGCAGCCTCAGCCGGTTTCGTCGGCGTCCACCGGGCTTCATGCCAGCGCATACCACCAGGCGCGGCGAGGCCCTAGGATCGCGCCCATTCCTCCCTCAGCGCCCGCTGTGGCGCAGCCGCCATGCCTCACCGCCCCCTGTGCAAACTCCTGCTGATCTGCAGCGCGCTGACCACGATGCCCGTGCTGGCCGAAGCCGTCCCGCTGCGCGTCGAGCGCCTGAGCCTGGAGGCGGCCGACGAGCAGGCCTACAACTTCCAGGAGCAGGGCGATTGGCGGATCTGGGCCCGCTCGGCCGCCGGTTTCAGGCAATCGCGCATCTGGCTGCAGCAGCGCCGCGACGGACAGTGGCAGGCCCCCGAGGCAGCACCCTTCAGCGACCCGCGCTACCGCGACTCCGACCCCTTTCTGAGTGCCGACGGCCAGCGCCTGCTCTTCATCTCCGACCGCCCCGCCACGGGCGACGGAGACCCGCCCAGCGCAGAGCTGGACCTGTTCGAGAGCCAGCGCCAGCCTGACGGTCGCTGGGGCCCGCCCCAGCGCCTGGCCGCCGCGCTGCAGAGTCCGGCCTATGAGCTGGGGCCGGAGCAGCATGGCGATGCGCTCTGGTTCGGATCGCAGCGGGCCGGTTCGCCCGGCCGGCTGTCGATCTACCGCGCCAGCCCCGCGACGGCCATGCCCCGGCCGCTGCCGGCCCCGGTGAACGGCGGTCCCGGCAGCC
>JAYRSJ010000025.1:0-61659 GCA_041920215.1 Burkholderiaceae bacterium
TGGCCAGATCGAGGCCGATCGTCGTAATCTCCATGGCGGACGCTCCTTCCGATCGAGTGGTTGCTGACACATCCACTGTGGCACTTCGATGCCGTCTACGGGTGGGGGCGTCCATCCCATTGTTTACCTAGCACCGCGACTGCGGGCTCGTGCGGCAAACGAGCTGCCCTTTATCAGTATGCGTACGGTGAACCCACCCGCCCGGCCGTGGCTAGGAGGACCTGGTCAGTTGCTCGATTGAGTTGAGCGCGACGATTCCGGGATAGGTTTGCAGCCGTTTGAAGCGGCTGCGGTGATAGCAGTCCCAGTAACTCGTAGCCCGGCGTCGTGTGGTCTCCATGAACTCGGGGTTCGCGGCTGCGAACTCTGAGAGATGCTCTGGATTCATGCGCGGGACTGCCGTGGCAATCAGTTCGACAATCTCAATGACGTATTCGCCGACGAGCTGGACGATGAACGGAACGGCCCAGGCTCGTTCCAGGGCAACGATCTGTCGCAGGCATTCTTCGCGAATGTATCCGTCGCAGTGTCTCGTCCCCAGGCAGAGCGCGAGGTCCCGAGTGTCGTCCGTCGACGATGCGATCACCGACCAAAGATTGTTCGAGGAATAGTAGACCCGCCGGGGTGCGGAGAGACGGACTGTTGGCTGCTGGCAATCACCCAGAACTGGCCTGGCCGGGGAAGTTTAGGGCACTGAGTAAGCTCAGTGACCACGTTGTCCCGAGGCGTTTCAGAGCTCGCTGCGCAAGCGGCAGTGCGGTCGTGAGTTGTTCAGCTTCGGCGATTGAACCCAGTGGCCGGAGCAAACCACAGCTGAAACGCCAGATCGTCTTCAGCAAAGTCGCAGCTGACTTGCACGATGACGTCTCCCAGGTCTTCCCGCCTGGCAATGCACTCGATGCCGTCGGTGCAGCGGCCGACCGAAAACTGAGCCACAGGCTTGGCCTGGCACTGCCGGGCTTGCAACCTCTGCTCCGGCGTTGATGCTTGTGCATCGCGCTCGACCTCGTATGGCTTGCCGAAGTAGCTCAGCGCCTACTCGGCGATCTGGCTGCGCTGGTCGGCCCAGAGTTCGTAGAACTTGCGCCGTGCGTGGGCCATGCAGCTCACCTCAGTCATGCCCTTGGCCAGCAGAGCCTTGTAGCCGGAGTAGTCATCGCAGACCAGGGCACCGCGCCAGTCGCCCATGAACTCCATCGCATGCTTGCCCGCGCGACTCTCGGCGAAGTCGTAGACGACGATGCGGCTGTCGCCGACCCAGGCCGCCAGCGTCGAGCGCGGCAGCTGAACGCCGGAGTGCGCATAGATGGCGCATGAACGCGATGCCGCCATCGCTGGCGCATTCGTTCCCGTGGCCGTCATGACAGGTTCGCCGGATGCTTGCCTCCCGGTTTCATGGTTGCAAGTCCATCAGCAATGGCACCGCTGAAAAAGTTTAGATTTTACGATGCTTGCGTTTCCGTCCCGCCCGTCAGTAGGTATCTCTACAACGTTTCCAATATTGCAGTTTTTGCCAAGCCGAAATCGCCTCCCTGATTGTCTTTGACATCAGAATTTGCCCCTCGATGACCCAGTAGATATTGGTGCTGTCGAACGCAAGAACGCCCAACCCCGGCTGCACAAACTGGTCGTACATCTTGCGACCATTAAAAAGACAAGGCCGGTTTCTTTTCGAATATTGAATCTGCAGCGCAAGGTTTTTCTTTTAGGGCGGCAATTGCGACGTCGACTGGAAATATCGTATTCAGGAAAGCAACGATTAGAACGAACCTCCCTCGATAGAGTTCGAATGATCAAAGATGCGATCCCCGCCCGATGGCGTTTGCCGTCCGCTCAGCCTCCTTCTCGCTTTGCCTGGCCTTGATCGCGTTGCCAGGAGCGATCTAGCAGCAGTATCGGTAGCACGTAGTCAAGATAGTTCGGATTGAAAAGGATGTCTGTCTTGTCGCTCCTGTCGCGGCAACCACCCGAGATCAGTCATGCGCGGAGACTCCCGTACCGAATTTATATCTATCGAAGGCGAGCTCGCAAGAGTGTAGCTCTATCAGTCCGAAGATCCTATATGGGCGATTTGCCTATCTTGTGTCGAAACACAAGTCGTATCCGATGTGAATCACCGAAAGAAGGTAGTTTTTTCCCGCCTCGGCCACACTATCGGAGGGTTTCGCTCCAGCAGCCAAATGTGCCGGAATTCGACACGCCGCGTGATTTATGAGAATCTTTCGGGGACATTTTTTTGACACCCGATGGACAAGAAACACCTCCGATTTCCGGCCGCCCTGGTGACCGCGCGCGCGAAGAAGGGTTGGAGCCAGAAACAGCTGGCGATCGAGGCTCAGATGCAGCAGAGCCTGCTGAGTCGGCTGGAGAACGGGCGCCGGTGTGCCCCTGAGCAGGCGACAGTTGCTCGGTTGGTCGCCGCACTTAAGCTCGAGGAGGCCGCGGCAGAAGAGCTGATGCTCGCGCGGTCACACGACGAGATCGTCGTGACTCTAAGCCGAACACAGTTTGCGCGCAGTGCCGGGCTCGTTTCCCAAGCACTGTGGTCCTCGCTGCTGATGTCTGACCCAGACATCAGCGCCCTGGCAAGCCATATCCACCGGCTGGATGCAGGACCTCGTGCGCTGCTCGCCTACCGGCGGAGTCAGCAGGTAGAGGAGGGTGCTATGAGCTGAAAGAAAAACGGCGAACTCTTTCGAGCTCGCCGTGCAAGTCCCGAGTGCGCAAACACCCAAAGACATCTGTAAATCCATAGTGCGCTCGGGATGACCGCACGTCAATAGCCAGGCGCTGCCGACCCGGCTGGGGCTCGACCTTCGTTCACTTTTCTGGGTCAAGAAATGATCCCAGCGGGGTGATGCGCGCCAGAAACTCCGTCGCCCACGGCTCGCCCGCCACTGTTTGTTCTCGGTCGTTGACAAGCGCAGTGCGCCCAACGAGAGCAGCCAAGCAGGTCGTCGTGCGATGGGTACTACTTTGGCTTGCTCGCTCCGCCGGGGCCTTCGTTGCCCGGTACCTCAATCAGGTTTGTGTCCCGTAAAGGACGCAAGGAGACAACTCATGCCTTCCCTCCGCCAAATTTGGCCTGACGCCCTTCCATCAGCAGAGGCGGTTCAGCAGCTTCTAGGTGCACTTCGATCTGAACGACCGGTGCGCCCCGTCGTAACACCGAGCGGCCACAGGGCCCGCGGCTACTTTCCCTCTCTGAAGGGTGCTCACACCCGCTTCGAAAGCCTCGTGGAAGAAGACGCGCTCCGCGTGCTCGAAGTCGCCACGTCCGTGCTCACAATCGAGACGCACCCCTGGGTCCTCGCACTTACGGATGCAGATGGCAAAACCTTTCACTACACACCCGACGCATTCGCCGTTCGTCGTCAAACGGCAATGCTGATCGAGTCGAAAGGAGATTGGTTGCTGCGCTTGCGGTCCCCAGCAGACTCCATGCTGCGCACCTTCTCTGCGCTTGAGCGGCATGGGGTCCCCATCGTGCTTTTGACGGAGTCTGACCTCCGAGCGGATGGCCTGCAAGACGAGCTCAAGGCCCTCCTTCGACTGCGCCCAGTCGGTGGCAGAGGCCGCCGGGTGGCGGACCTTGCCGAATGGGACGTGATCGGCGCTTCCCGGCCATCCGACGAACTACTAGCCCGATGGCGTGCGGCGCAGCGGGCCTGCGACGCGTTGATCGATCGTGTCATGCGCCGCGGCCCTGATGAGGCCATCGCAGCCAGTTGCAATTAGGAGGCCGGCCATGCTGACGCTTCTCAAGACTCAAACCGTATTTGTCGATGGAATCGAATACGTCGTGATCAGCAGCTCTGCTTCAGACGGCGCGCTGTTGGAGAACAGGAAGACTGGAGAGCGAACGACCTTCGACTCGTTCAAGCTCGTCACCAAGTATCTGACCGGCACCTTCCTGACGGCATCTCAACACAAAGCCGCCCTGAAGAGCACGGAACGCCAAAGCGCCAAGCCGGCAAGGATGGACGGCCTCTCGGAAGTTGCCAGGAAGGAGACCCATCGCCGGCTTGACTACTTAGTCAAGCTGGACAGCATGGGTGCTTTCGACGGCAGCAGAATGCAGCTGAGAAAGGCCATTGCGTTCGTAGCGCAAGGACGCGCCGAGCCGTACCCGCCCCATAACTCAACCATCTACCGCTGGAAACGCAAATACCTGCGTGCACAACGCGACGTGCGGGCCTTGTTTGCCCGCTTTGACGAACGCGGCGGCAAAGGTAAGAGCCGCCTTGACCCAGCCGTGGAATTGCTGCTCGACGAAGCCGTCGACGCCATTGCGCTCAAACAAAGACGCTTTTCGGGGGATGACCTTCTAGCCCATTTGCGATCGGCGATCCAGCGCGCGAACGCAAAGCGAGACGCGACCAGCCAGCTCAAGGTTCCGTCTCTGCGAACCGTTCAAAGACGGGCTGCAATGCTCGCGGAGTACGACCTTACCGCCGCAGCATTCAGCCTGCGAGAAGCGGACCGGAGGTTCCCTCTGCTTGGGAACTCCAGGGCGGTTGACCGAATACTTGAGTTGGTCGAGATCGACCATACGCCTATCGACATCATCGTCACGAACGAAGCTCGTGATGCCATCGGCCGTCCCACCGCCACGGTGGTTCTGGATCGCCGCTCTCGCTGTGTCTTGGGTTACCACCTCAGCCTAGCCGGACACGGCGTCCCATCCGTGTTCGAAGCACTACGCCACGCACTCATGCCGAAGGCATACCTCCGTGACGGCCCCTACGCCGACCTGAAGCTCGAATGGCCGTGCTTCGGTTGGATGGAGCGACTGCTCATGGACAACGGGCGTGAGTTTCACGCTGAGGCTGTCGTGGACGCACTGCTGAACCTCGGCATCGGATGCGAGTTCGCGGGCTCCGGAGATCCCAACGACAAGCCGTTCATCGAGCGATTCCTGCGCACGCTGAACTATGGCTTCATCCACAAGTTGCCGGGCACCACGCTGGACAAGATTCACAAACGCGTGGGCTTTCAGGCCGAGGATGATGCTGTGCTCACACTCGGCGAGCTAGATCGTCTGATCCACGTCTGGATTTGCAACATCTACCACCTTCGTCCTCACCGCGGGCTCGGTTGGCGCGCTCCGCTTGCCGTATGGAACGACTCTGCGAGAGTTCACCCGCCTCAGCTAAAGATGAACGCCGCCGACGTGGAAATCGAGTTCAGTGAGGTCCACGAGTCGCGCTTGCAGAAGTACGGCATTGACCTCAACACCTTCGTCTACAGATCTGAGCGTCTGTTGACGATGGGGCGCATGCTGCCATCGAAGTCGAAGGTCAACGTGAAATGGCCGCGTCACGACGTCGGCTACATCTGGGTGTGGGACGTCACAGCGCAGGAGTACTTCCGCGTCGACAACAAGGAACCCGAGTATTCAGGCTTGACTCTGGATCAGGCCAAAGCCGTCCGCGCATCGAAGTCCAAGAACGACCCTGACAACACGGGGGCGATGGCAGATGCTGCCGCCGTGATCAGGGACAAGCTCGAAGAGGCCGCCCAGTCCAAGAAGCTCGCCGACCGCCGCAAGGGCGGCAAGCTGGCCAACCAGACCAGCAAAGACCATCGCGAGACGGCTGCTTCAAGTGCATCGGCCACGCCAAAGGTGCCTGATGACGACGTGCCGGATGTTCGGTCTTTCGCATTTTCCCCGGACGATCTCGACCATATTGAGATCGACCTCCCCGCTGTAGCGAAGGAGGTGTGACATGGCAAAACGAACAGACCCCAAGGTCGCCATCCGCAACCTGCGCCGCTTCTTCGGCCATTTCCCACAAGTCAAAACCGCTCACGGCAGGCTCGAAGCACTGTTCTCGCACGAGTGCGATGGCGAAGAGCCTGAATGCCTGGCCATCATCGGCGACACCGGCACAGGAAAGTCGACGCTGATTGGCAAGTTCGTCGACAAGCACCCGCGAATCACACACGACGAGTTCACTGAAATTCCCGTCCTCAGTGTTGGTCTACCGGCCAAGTGCTCAATCAAAACGTTGGCGGGCCGCTTGCTGAGGGCGCTGGGATCTCCCTACTGGAACCGAGGCGACGAGGGCGATCGAACCTTGAGCCTGATCAAGCTGCTCAAGGCCTGCAAGGTGCGTCTCATCATTCTCGATGAAGTCAACCACTTGGCAGACCGCGGCGCCGAAAAATCGCACTACCTAGTGGGCGACTGGATCAAGCAGATCATCCAGGAAAGCGGAATTCCGATCGCGCTGGTGGGTACTCCGGCTGCTTCAATTCTCTGGGAGACCAACGAACAGCTTGCGGACCGGTATCACGAGGTGATCCGGCTGCGTCCTTTTTCATGCGATCCGAGTCGCCTCCGCGAGCTTCGTAACGTGCTGAATGCATTCCTCGCAGCTTTGGACGGGGTTCCCTGCATCGATCTGACCGACGAAAAGCATGCCAGGACAATCGCCTTCGCAACGGCGGGCCGATTGCGTGACATACGGCGCCTTCTAGTCCGTGCAGTCGAGATCGCAGCAGCAGGGGAGCGCTTTGCCATCACTCGGTCCACGCTGGCGCAGGCCTTCCTCGAAGTGGTCTACCCAGATGCCCCGGACAAGCGCAATCCGTTCAGTGGCAAGTTTGACTGGATTCCGCTTACCAAGAGTGGCGAGCCGTTCGCCCCGCGCGGGAGGACCAGGCAATGAACAACTCTGTCATCGAAGGTTGTTTGCCGCTTCGGCCCCGCCTGCGACCTGACGAGTGGTCCGAGACCTATCTGGCCTCCTTGGTGCGGTCACACGGGGTACGACGACCTTGGACCTACGACGTCGATCTGATTCGTACCGCGCTGCCCTGGGAGGACGACGGAAGTACTGCCCAGCTTACGACAACCACCGCCCGGCGAGCCTATTTTCAGGGCCGGCCGCAGTATGGATCCCTTCCCTTGCCCATCTGGGCATCTGTCGTGCGGGCCATGCCGCTACGGTACTGCCCATTGTGCATGGTCGATGAGCGCTACATCCGGACGCGGTGGCGGATCACGGCTCTGCACGTCTGCACGGTTCATGGCTGCGCATTGAAATCCGATCTGGTCGAACCAGCGCTCACAGTTCACTTCGCACAGCGAGGGCGACTGCATCTGACTGAATGCGACACCGACCAACTCATTGAGGGTGCAGCATGCTGTATGCCAAACGAGGTTCGAGCTGCCGCTATGGTGTGGGCGCCGTTTGAGAAGAGGGCGGCCGAATCCGACAACCCGCGGACCGATGAATCGCTCGGGCTTTTAGCCGCCTGGTCGTTGCTGATGTGGAGAATGCTTGAAGTCGTATCTCGCATTCATCACAAGAAGGTGATCAAGACGCCGACCAACGGGGTGTTGAAAGGCGTTGGACGTCTGGTAGACGACCTACAGCTCAACCTGATGCCGAGCCGGAACGGCATGCTGGCGTTGTTTGAGGGCCTCCGAGAGAACGCTCATGCGCTGGCCGCACAAAGGCTGCTCATGGACTTGATGCGCGACGAGGCTAAAAGCAAGACGGTGCTCTCCCTGCTCCCGATTGCGGACCTGAAGGACCTTCTTTGCGCAGTCAAGCCGGGCTTGGCGCATCGAACCGAGCACGGGGCTATGGCGTTCCGTCAGCTGCGAGCGAAGGGGATGAACCAGGCGGAAGTGAAGGCTGAACTGGGCGCTATCGGTGCCGGAAGCGAAGTCGTTCAACGGCTTCTACGCAGCGGCCAGCTGAGAATCCTGAAATCAAACGGTCAGAAGAGTGGGAAGCAGCAGCTCGTCTCGCGCGAAGACGTCCAGCGCGCCAAGAAGTACTTGCTGACGCTCATGCACGCGAGAACGTTTGTAGCCGAGCACCAGCTCGATTGGCCAACATACGTTGCACTGCGGCAAACGGGCTTACTCAGCGAGACCCCTACAGGTTTGCGTGGCTACATTCGCCGAAGCGACGTGGCACTGCTGACCTCCCGTCTTGAACTCATGTCAGCGCCAACGTCGAACGGACCTCGTCTTCGTTGGCTGCTGTTCAGCGAGCAAGCGCTCTACGCATCAGAACAGCGGTCAACCTTCGCGCTGCTGATCGAAGCAGCGATGGAGGGCAGGTTTAAGGTCTACCGTGACCTGGACCGCCCTGGCCTTTCAGCGTTCTCGATTGGAGCTGACGGCATCGCGTGGCTGGCAGCTTGCCGTCGGTCGTTCTTCGTGCACCGTAAGCGGGGCTTGGTCTTCATGCAACCGGACCTGTTCGATGTGCCCGAGCTGCAGGTGTCTGCATGAGAGTTGGGGACCGGAATTCCAGACGCGCGCTGGTTCCCGAAGTCACTGCCTCTGTGCTCGCCGGCCTGCCAGTGCGGCCGGCGCGGCGCCCCGATGAGCCGCGATCGGGACATTGGTTGCGCGTTGCGGATGCGAACGGCCTACGAGAACCAACCTGGCTCCTCGTCGGGCCGGAGAAACGCGCGCTCGCCGTGGTCCGCATATGCCCTCAATGTCTGTCCCGGCCGGCTCCCCTCTGGCAGGCTGCCTGGCTTGATCGTGAGCACCCGTACTGTGCCATCCACGGCATCTGGTTAGTCGACCGCTGCGATCAATGTGGAAAACTCTTGCGTTGGAGTCGCGTCCGCTTCCTGTCCTGCCGATGCGGCAAGGACTTGCGTGAGCTCCCAACAATCTCAATGGACCCAGATGAGAAGAAAGCCCTTGTCATCGATGGGACACCCTTGCATGTCCTGCTCTGGCTCGGCTCACTGACCATCCACGGACTGACGGCGAAGCCTCTGAAGAAGGCATCACGGTGCGCCCAGGCCGGTGTCGTCGAGCTGGCAAGGGAAGGCGCACGTACGGCGTGCGACTGGCCGAATGCATTCCTGAAAACACTCGATTCCATGCGCTTGGACGGGCCTGGTGATGATCGGCTGCTTCTATTGAACGATGCGCTGTCGGGGCTCACCAGACGCATCAAGCGACTTCAGCGTAGTGACTGGCGAACGCGCGTCTCGCAAGCAATCGATGCCTACGCGCAAGCAAGTTGTCTGACAGCCACTCCGGTGGTCGGCAGGAACTTGTCAAGCGCCCGGCAAGCAACGGCGCTCAGCGTAGCCCAGCAACTAGGCATACGGGTCGAGCGATTGCTCGCAGCCCTCGATATCGTCACAGGAACGGAGGTGGCAACGAGAAGCACGGCGACCGGGCGGCGGCGTCGAATCTTCTCAGAAGAAGCCATCACTCAGGTCCGCGGAAAGATCTACGACGAAATCTCAGTCAAGCAGGCGTCGCGCATGCTCGGCCTGACGATTGCACGGGTACGAAGACTCGTCAGCTCAGGTCGACTGAAGCAGAGCGGATTGCGCTTGAGTCGCAGGGAGGTTGAGCAACTGATCTCTGCAATTCAGTCCAGGGCAAGAGCCGGTACGCCCCCCGCAGACGCCATCGAGCTTGCGTGGGCATGGCGATACATCATCCCAAGAGACCAGACGGATCTCTTCTTTGCTTCGTTGCTGGCGGGAGACGTGACTCTTCATCGATGCGCTGGGAAGCCTCACCTCCCGCACCTTCTTGTAAGCGACAACGAGGTGCATGATTGGCGCGATATCCCGCGTGCGTGGTTCACCATCCCCGAGTTGGCCAAACGCCTTCATCTCAAGCAACAAGTGGCCTATCACCTTGTACGAGTTGGCTTGATTCCCGCCGAAAAGGTCTTGATAGCCAGCCGCCCAACACAAATCGTTGCCGCTGATGCTGTGTACGACTTTGAACGGTCATTTGAGACGTTGTCCCAACGTGTGTCGCGCGAAGGAATCGATCCGCGCCAAGGTCTACGATTCGCGACAGCCACTGGCATAGAGTTGATCAGCGGTCCGCGGATCGATGGAGGCCGCCAATACTTCGTGCATCGCGCGCCCGGGCTGACCTGCCACCCTCCTGACGTACCAACGTAGAGGCGGCGAAGTCCGTCACAGCAATTCATCCAAAGCCGGCCCAATCTCTCGGCCAAAGCTTCAACGCCTTTTCGAGCAAGGCATCAGCTCGCTTCGCGACTGCGATCTCGTCCCAGGTCGAGTAGTCATGGAGCATTCGGTTGGTTGGTAGCCGCAAATGTCTGAGCTCAATCTGCTTGGCTGCTTGGCTGCCTGCCTGAAGCAACTGTCAATAGGCCGCGGGGCGCTCGACCTTTGCGCCTGATCTCCAACTCAATGCCTTTCCGCGCCCCCAGCTCAGTCGCAGCTAGTTTGGCCGTCAGTCGCAATTGCTTCGGCACCCTACGAGCGATTCAGCGACCGTGTTGTGTTGACCGGTTGAATTCGCGCCTAAAGGCGACGACTCGGTCGTAGAGACACGCCGTTTTACATCGCCCATCCAGGATGGCCTGAAACCTCGACGTGGCGAGATTTCAGGCCATATTGATTGCAACCGTAAAGCCAGTCGCATCAACTGACGCCCGCCAGTCGCAGAACTGTGGCGCGAGTCGCAATTAACTCGGCGCCCTACGCCAGCGATTCGCGCAGCCGCGCGGCCTGCGCCGTGTCGAAATCCAGATAGCGGTCCATGCGCCAGTACAGCAGCGTGGGCGCATTCTGGTAGGCCAGGCGCGTGGCACTGCAGGCCTGCAGCAGCAGGACCAGCAGCAAGAGCAGCGGCACCAGCCGGCGCAGCGGCTGGGCCGGGCGGCTTGGGTCGCGGTACTTGATGGCGGCAGGGGCGGCATTCATCGCAGCCCCGCTTATAGCGGTTTATCGCCTCAGGCGTGCGGCAGCATGCGGCCCTCGCGCTCGTAGCGCTGGTGCCAGGACAGCGCCTCGTCCAGCAGATGCGGGGTGTGCAGGCCGCCGTGGCCCTGGCGGGCGCGGTGCTCGGCGCGCGCCAGATAGTCGCGCAGCGCCGGCTGATAGTCGGGGTGGGCGCAGCGCTCGATCAGCATATGGGCGCGCTGGCGCGGCGCCAGGCCGCGCAGATCGGCCAGCCCCTGCTCGGTGACGATGATCTGCACATCGTGCTCGGTGTGGTCCACATGGCTGACCATGGGCACGATGCTGGAAATCGCGCCCCCCTTGGCCAGCGAGGGCGTCATGAAGATCGACAGATAGCTGTTGCGGGCGAAGTCGCCGGAACCGCCGATGCCGTTCATGATGCGGCTGCCCATGATGTGGGTGGAGTTCACATTGCCGTAGATGTCGGCCTCGATCATGCCGTTCATCGCGATGATGCCCAGGCGGCGTATCAGCTCCGGGTGGTTGGAGATCTCCTGCGGCCGCAGCACGATGCGCTCGCGGTAGAAATCCAGATGGGCCAGGAAGTCCTGCATGCCGGCATTGCTCAGCGAGAGCGCGGTCGCCGAGGCCTGGGCCAGACGGCCGGATTTCAGCAGGGCCAGCATGCCGTCCTGCAGCACCTCGGTGTAGGCGCTGAGCCCCTGGTAGGGCCCTTGCTCCAGGCCGGCCAGCACGGCGTTGGCGATATTGCCCACGCCTGACTGCAGCGGCAGCAGGCCCGGCGGCATGCGGCCCTTCCTCACCTCGTGGTCCAGGAAGTCGAGGATGTGCTCGGCGATGCGTCGCGAGACCGGGTCGGGCGGGCTGAAGCTGGTGTTGCGGTCCGGCAGGCGGGTCTCGACCACCGCCACCACCTTGGCGGGATCGACCCGCAGATAGGGCTCGCCGATGCGCTCGCCCGGCTCGGTCATCGGGATCGGCTTGCGGTGAGGCGGCAGCTGGGTGCCGTAGTAGATGTCGTGCATGCCGGCCAGGGCCAGCGGCTGCAGGCTGTTGACCTCGAGGATGACGCGGTCGGCCTGGTCCAGCCAGGTCTTGTTGTTGCCGACCGAGGTCGAGGGGATCAGGCGGCCGTCCTCCAGCACGCCGGCCACCTCCACCACCGCCACATCGAGCTTGCCCAGAAAGCCGAACCAGACGAACTGGGCCACATGGGAGAGGTGGATGTCGATGTAGTCCATCTGGCCGCTGTTGATGCGTTCGCGGCAGACCGGATCGGACTGGTAGGGCAGGCGCATCTCGATGCCGCCCACCTGGGCCAGCGCGCCGTCCAGCTCGGGCGCGGTGGAGGCGCCGGTCCAGACATCGACACGGAAGCTTTCACCGCGGGCCTGGGCCGCGCCGATGCGCCGTGCCAGGGCCTGGGGCAGGGCCTTGGGATAGCCGGCGCCGGTGAAGCCGCTCATGCCCACATGGTCGTCGGGCCGGATGAAGGCGGCGGCCTCATCGGCCGACATGATCTTGCTGCGCAGGCCGGCATGGGCGATGCGGATTTCGGTGCTCATGGCAGGGGTGAACGGTTGACGAGGGAAGCCCTCATGCTGCACCCGCTGGCTGCGGTCGATGATTGATGTGCGTCAAGCGCAATGCGTCGCGGTGGCGGTGCTCGCACCCCGCCGAGCCCTGCGACACTGGCGCGCATGCACAAGAAGCGCCCTGCCAAGCCAGCCACCCAATCCGCCCCCCAATCAGCGACCCGGCCGCCGCTGAGCGTCGAAGATCTCTGGGCCCTGGATCGGCTGGGGACCGCGCCGACGCTCTCGCCCGACGGCCGCTGGGCGGTGGCCAGCGTCAGCCGCAGCGATCTGGCGCGCAACAGCACGAGCAGCCGGCTCTGGCTGTTCAGCACCGCGGCCGGCGGCCCGCCGCCGCGGCCGCTGACCCGCTGCGGCGACAAGGATGGCCAGCCGGCCTGGTCGCCCGCTGCGGCGAATGGCGCTCAGCTGGCTTTTGTCGCGCGGCGCGAGCAGGAGGGCAGCAAGGATGCGACGCCCCAGCTCTATCTGATCGATGTGGCCGGCGGCGGCGAGGCCCGGCGCATCAGCGATTTCGCGCCGGGCATCGAGTCCTTCCGCTGGTTGCCGGACGGCAAGCGCATTGTCTTTTCCGCCTGGGTCTGGCCCGGATTGCGCGGCGCGGCCGCGCAGAGCCGTCGCTACCGCGCCGAGCAGTCGGATCTCGGCAAGAGCAGCGCCTATGCCAGCAGCGAGGCTTTTTACCGCCACTGGGACCACCAGATTCCGCAGTGCCGGGTGCTTCATCTGCTGCTGCTGGATCTGGCCAGCGGTCGCATCCGCGATCTGTTCGAGGGCCGCGGGCTAGAACTCCCGCGCGAGGCCAGCGGCCGCGATGTCTACGCGCCCAGCCCCGACGGCCGGCACATAGCCTTTGTGCACGATCCGGCGGCCGTGCCGCTGCAGGGCAACCGGCTGGCCCTGTCCGAGCTGGAACTGGGCGGCGCGCGGCGGCTGCGCCGGCTGGTGGACGAGGAGGGCTGGGATATCGGCGCGCCCTGCTACCGGCCGGATGGTGCGGCCATCGCGGTGACGGCGGCCGAGGTCGGCCGACGCCATACCGCGCTGGCCAAGCTGGCGCTGGTGGATTGCCGCCCGAAGTCGGGTGCGACGTTCGCGGCCAAGACCGGGGCGAGCTGGCGGCTGCTGCCCGAAGACGCGGCGCTGGACCTGCATCTGGAGCCGCTGCTGCGCTGGCGCGCCGATGGCCAGGCCTTGTTCTTCATGGCCCAGCAGCGCGGGCGCTGCCATCTATGGCGCCAGGATCTGGCCAGCGGGGCGCGCCGCATCGTTCAGCGGGGCGGCTGGGTGCAGGGCTTCGATCTGGCGGGCGAGCGCCTCGTGAGCGTCAGCGACAGCGCCCTGCATCCGCTGCGCCTGCAGGCACTGAGCGTCGATGCCGTGGCCGAATCGGCGGATGGAGGGGCGGAGGGCGGGGCGGCGCTGCGCCTGGATCGCTTCAATGACGCGCTGCTGGCCCGCCGCAGCCTGGGCGAGGTGCGCGAGCTGAGCATCCGCGGCGCGCTGGGCGATCCGGTGCAGCTGTGGCTGACGCTGCCGCCGGGCTTCGATGCGCGCCGCAAGCACGCGCTGCTGCAGATCATCCATGGCGGGCCCTTCGCGGCCGCCGGCGACACCTTCAGCCAGCGCTGGAATGCCCATGTGCTGGCGGCGCGCGGCCATGTGGTCGCGCAGCTGAACTACCACGGCTCCAGCGGCTTCGGCTTCGCCTTTCGCGACAGCATCATGGGGCGCCAGGGCGAGCTGGAGCTGCAGGACATCGAGGCCGCCAGCGACTGGCTGCTGCAGCAGCCCTGGGCCGATGCCCGGCGCCTCAGTGCCGCCGGCGGCAGCTACGGCGGCTTTCTGGTCGCCTGGATGAACGGCCATGTGGCGCCGGGGCGCTATCGCAGCTATGTCTGCCATGCCGGTGTATTCGACCGTATCGCCACCTTCAGTGCCGATTCGTACCCCGAGCGGCCGCGCGATCTGGGCGCGCGCTATTGGGAGGATCGGGCCCGGGTGCTGTCGCAGAGCCCGGCCAGCTTTGCCGCCGCGATGCAAACGCCCACCTTGGTGATCCATGGCGCGCTGGACTACCGCGTGCCGGACTGCAACGGCCTGGCCTACTACAACACGCTGAAAGCGCGCGGTATCGAGGCGCGCCTGCTGTGGTTCCCCGACGAGAACCACTGGGTGCTGAAGCCGGCCAACTCGCGGCTCTGGTACCGGGAGCTGCTGGACTGGGTGCAGGCCCGGGAAGCGACCCGGCCCGCGCCGGCACCAGGCCGGCGTCGACAGGGCGGCGGGCTGGCCGCGCCGCGCGTGCCGGCCGGATGAGTCTCAGCGCGTGCCCTGCACCTCGATCTCGACCCGGCGATCGGGCTGCAGGCAGGCGATCAGCGCGGTACTCTTGGGGCCCTTGCAGTCGGCGGCGTCGGTGATCGGTTGCTGCTCGCCCTTGCCGCTGGCGGAGATCTTGCTCGCGCTGATGCCAGCGCTGCTGACCAGATAGGCCTTCACCGCCTCGGCTCTTTGCAGCGACAGCGTCTGGTTGTAGGCACTGCTGCCCAGGCGGTCGGTATGGCCCTGCACATCGATGCGCTCATAGCTGCTGGCCTGGGCCTCACGGGCGAACTCATCGAGCGCCGGCCGGCCTTCGGGCCTTATGCCTGCCTGGTCGAAGCTGAACAGCGCCTCGGCCGAGAAACTGATGCGACGCGGTGCCGGCGCGCTGGGCACGGCGACGATGATGGGCGGCAGGGCTGCGGGCGCCGGCGCCGGCAAGGGCGCGGGCTCAGGCGTCGCCGCGCTCATCACCGGCGGCGGCGCGGCAGGCGGCGCAGTGGCACGCGGTGCCGCTCTGGGCGCGGATCCGAAGGGGATCAGCAAGCCGATCGAGACGCTGTTGACATTGGCCTTGCGGTCGAGCGCGTCATTGATGCGGTAGCGTTCCAGCTCGGCCCGCAGCGACAGCTGGGGGCCGACCTGGTACTGAAGGCCGGCGCCCAGCTTGTAGTTCAGCCCGCGGGTGCGCGGCGTCGGGTCGCTGATCGGCACGGCCATGCCGCTGCCACCGAAGCTGTTGCGGCTCCAGGAGCGCTGCGCGCCCACGCGCAGCAGGGCCGACAGGTTCTCGCTGATCGGCATGCGGCCGACCAGATCGAGGTTGAGGCCGCGGTACTTGAAGTTGCCATCCAGCGTGCCTGTCGGCGCGGTTGTGCCGTTGAAACTGAAGCTGCCCAGCGAGAACAGGCCCGCTTCGACCGCCAGATAGGGGCTGAACTGATAGCCGCCGAAGAGCTTGTAGCCGGTATCGCGTTCGTCACTGCTCAGGCCGGTGAGACTGACGCCGGTGTTCAGGCGGCTGGCCGCCAGGCCGGCCTCGTCGAGCTTCGCCCGGCTGGAGCCTATCGAAGCGCCGGTGTAGAAGCGTCCGGGTTCCTGGGCCTGCACGGGCAGGGCCAGCAGGGGAAGCAGGCCCGCCAGGGGCAGGAGACGCAGGGCGTGGAGGGATTTCATGGGGGACATCCTTGTTGGCTGAGGCCGGGGGCCCGGGGGCTGAGGAAGGTCAGTCTGTGGCAGGGCGCCGGTGCGGTCTGTGCGCCAACGTACCGGTCGGCGCCGGTGGCCCGAGCGGTGCGCGCCGGAGACGGTGTAGCGACGCGTCCTCGCTGCCTTGTGTGCGCCGCCGCACGGAAGGCGGCGCACCGGCTGGCCTAGGCTGCGCACTCCCTCAATCGCAAAGGAGTTCGACATGAACTGGGATCAAGTCAAAGGCAATTGGAAACAGCTCAGCGGTCGCGCCAAGGAGCAATGGGGCAAGCTCAGCGATGACGATCTGGACGTGGTGGCCGGGCGTCGCGAGCAACTGGCCGGCAAGATCTAGGAGCGCTATGGCCTGGCCAAGGAGGAGGCCGAGAAGCAGCTGTCTGCCTGGGAGAAGAAGGCCAGCGACAGCTGGTTCAAGAAGCCCTGAATCCGCCGCCACCCATCCCGCAACTCAGCAAGGACATCTCACCATGAAGTTACTCACCCAAATCACGGCGGCCCTGGGCGTCGCTGCCTGGCTGATGCTGCCCGTGGCGCAGGCCGCGAGCCTGTCCAAGGCCGACTACCAGGGCCACAAGACCCGCATCGCCGCCGAATACCAGACCGCCAAGGCCGCCTGCGACGGGCTGTCCGGCAATGGCAAGGACATCTGCCTCGAAGACGCCAAGGGCCGGGAGAAGGTGGCCCTGGCCGAGCTGGAGCATGACTACAGCGGCAAGGCCGACGACCGGCACAAGGCCGCGGTGGCGCGTGCCGAGGCGGCCTATGAGCTGGCCAAGGAGCGCTGCGACGACCTGGCCGGCAATGCCAAGGATGTCTGCGTCAAGGAGGCCAAGGCGGTCGAGGTCAAGGCCCTGGCCGATGCCAAGCTGAGCCAGCAGATCGGCGACGCCCGCAAGGATGCCAGCGCCGACAAGCGCGCCGCCGACCTGAAGGTGGCGCTGGAGAAATGCGACGCCCTGTCGGGTGATGCCAAGAGCGGTTGCACCGCGCAGGCGCAGGCGACGTTGGGCAAGCGCTGAGTTGTGTTCGATGGCGAACAGACCGTGCCCGGCTGCCCAGCGCAGCATGGCTTGCCTGCCGGGCGCTTCCGCGCCCGGCCTAGCTGGAGAAACTCATGCTTGAAACCCTTATCGTCGTCCTGGTCGTGCTGTGGCTGCTGGGCATGGTGAGCTCCTACACCATGGGCGGCATGATCCATGTGCTGCTGGTGATCGCGGTCGTCGTGCTGCTGCTGCGGGTGATCCGCGGCCGTGGCGTTTGAGGCGAGGGTGGTCGCATGAACCCCCTTCGCATCGCCGCGCTGGCGCTGATCGTGGCCGGCTTGCTGGCGCTGGGCTATGGTGGCTTCAGCTACACCCGCGAGACGCATCAGACCCGCATTGGGCCTGTCGCGCTGTCGGTCAGCGAGAAGGAGTCGGTCAACATCCCGGTATGGCTGGGCCTCAGCGCGGTGGTCTGCGGCGTGGCACTGCTGCTGCTCAAGCGCGGCTAGCGCGCTGGCATGCCGGGGCGCTGGTTCAGCCGCTGACCCGGTTGCGGCCGCCCTGCTTGGCGCGGTAGAGCGCCGCGTCGGCACGCGCCATCAGATCCTCGATCGAGGCGCCGGCCACGCTTGGCAGGCAGGCCGCCACGCCCAGGCTCAAGGTCACCAGCGGTCCGCTGGGCGAGTCGGGGTGCGGTATGGCGAGGGCCTCGCAGCGGGCGCGCAGGGTCTCGGCCACCTGCAGCGCGGCCGTGCTGTCGGCGCCGGGCAGCAGCACGATGAACTCCTCCCCGCCGTAGCGGGCCGCCAGATCACCGGCCCGCCCCAGGGTTTGGCCAAACACCGCCGCCACCGCCTGCAGGCAGCGGTCGCCCTCCAGATGGCCGAGGCGGTCGTTGTAGCGCTTGAAGCCGTCGATGTCGGCGATCACCAGGGCCAGGCTGGCCTGGTTGCGGCGGGCGCGCCGCCATTCCTCCTGCAGGGCTTCGTCGAAGCGGCGGCGGTTGGCCAGCCCGGTTAGCGAGTCGACAAAGGACAGGCGCGCCAGATGCTCGTTGGCCTGGCGCAGTTCTTCGGTGCGCTGCGCCACCAGGCGCTCCATCTCGGCCTGGCGGGCCTGCAGGCTGCGGGTGCGCAGCCCCACCAGCCCGGCGATGGCCGCAGCGCCGGCCAGCAGCGCCAGCGCGATGAACCAGGGGGTCTGCCAGACCTGCGGGCGCACCGTGATCTCCAGCGCCTGCTGGGCCTCCACCCACTGCAGGCCATCGGTGCTGGCCGCCACGCGGAAGCGGTAGCGGCCATGCGGCAGGGCCGGGAAGCTGGCCTCGCGGCTGCTGCCGGCATCCACCCAGTCGCGGCTGATGCCGTCCATGCGGTAGCGAAAACGTGCCCGGTCGGCATAGAGCAGGGTCATCGCGGTATAGCGTATCGCCAGCGGCTGGGCGTTGCCGGGCGGCAGTTCCACCACCTCGTCCACCGGGCGATGCTCGCCCGCCACGGTGACGCTTTCCAAGTGCACCTGGGGCGGCGTGCCGCCACCCGGCAGCCGGGCGGGATCGACGATCAGCAGGCCCATGGCCGAGGGCAGCCACAGGCGCCCATCGGCCGCGCGGGCGCCGGCCGGCTGCAGACCGCCGGCAAAGGTGGTGGCACGCAGCGCATCGCCGGGTCCGAAGCCGGCCGAGCTGACCCGCGCCAGCCGGCCGTCGGCAAAGGCATTCAGATCGGCCCGCGCCACCCGGTAGAAGCCGCGGTTGCAGCTCATCCACAGCTGGCCCCGGGCGTCTTCCAGGATGGTCTGGGCCAGGCCATCCCAGAGTCCGTCGGCGGGCCGGATGCTGGCCAGTTCGATCGCGTCACCGCGCTGGCGCAGTCGGTTGATGCCAGCGCCATTGCTGCCTATCCACAGCGTGCCGTCGGCGTCTTCGTAGAGCGCCATGATCCAGTTCGACACCAGGCCGTCGGCACGGCTGTAGTGGCTGAAGCGGCCGTCGCGCAGGCGCAGCAGGCCCTGGCCGGTGGTGCCGAACCACAGCGTACCTTGGCGGTCTTCCAGGATCACGCCCACGCCCTCCTGCGGCAGCCCGGCCTCGTTGAGCAGCAGGAAACGGTCCTGCTCGGCGTCGTAGCGCGCCAGCCCGCCGCGCGTGCCGACCCATAGCGTGCCGCGGCGGTCCTGGTGGATCGCACGGATCTCGACATTGGGCAGGCCCTGCGCGAGGCCGTAGTGCCTGATGGCGCCGCCTGCCGGGTCCAGCCGCGCCAGCCCGGCGGTATAGCTGCCCACCCAGAGCGCGCCCTCGCTGTCCTCGTGCAGGCTGGAGACTTCGTCGGTCGGCAGGCCCTGCTTGAGCCCCAGATGTTGGATGCGCCCGTCCGCGATGCGGTTGAGACCGCCCCCCGCGGTCGAAACCCAGACGACGCCCTTGCGACCATGCAGCACCGCGCGCACATTGTCGTGCGACAGCCCCTCGGGCGTGCCGAACACGGTGAAGGCGCGGTTGCGCAGCCGGTTCAGGCCGCCCACCCAGGTGCCCACCCAGACGCTGCCCTCGCGGTCGGTCTGCAGGGACCAGATCTGGCTGCCCGCCAGACCCTGTTCGCTGGACAGGCTGCTGAAGCGCCCGCTGCCGGCCTCCAGCCTGGCCAGCCCGCCACCCCAGCTGCCCACCCACAGCGTGCCGCCAGCATCCTGGGCCAGCGCCGTCAGGTGGTCAGTGGGCAGGCCGTCGGCCTGGGAGTAGACGCGCAAGACCTGAGCCTGATCGGCATGCACCAGACCACCGCCGGCGGTGGCGGCCCAGATGCCGCGCTGCGGGTGCGCCAGCACCTGGCGCACCTGCAGATGGGGAAAGCCGCCGTGCTCGGGGCTCAGCACCTGGAAGCGGCCCGGCTTGTCCATCATGACCAGTCCGCCGCCGGTCGTACCTATCCACAGCACGCCCTGGCGGTCGAAGGCCAGGCTGCGCAGGCGTCGGGTCGGCAGGCCTTGGTCTTCCTGGTAGAGCCGGGTCTTGCCCTGGCCATCCCAGCGCAGCAGGCCGTTCTCGCTGGCCGCCCAGACGCTGCCGTCGGCGCCCTGGGCGAAGGCCCAGACGCGCCGGTTGGCGGTCAGCGCGCTGTCCAGCACCGGCTCGAAACGACCCTTGCGGTAGCGCGCTGCGCCGCTGCTGTGGCCGACCCAGAGGCTGCCTTCGCGGTCCTCCATCAGACCGAAGACCGGCTCGGAGGCCATATTGGGCGCCTGCTCAGGCGTGAAGCCGCTGAAGCGCACCCCGTCGAAGCGCGCCAGCCCGCCGGCGGTGCCCACCCATAGATAGCCGTCGCGGGTCTGCAGCAGGGCCTGCACGGTGTTGAGGGGCAGACCCTGCTCGGTCTGCCAGAGATCGATCTTGTACTGGCTCAGCGCGGCCGTGGGGCTGCTCAGGCCCAGGGCCGAGCGGCCGGTCGCGGCGGCCGACGTGCTGGCGGCCGCGGGCCAGGCCCACAGCAGCAGGGCGGCCAGCCAGACCAGTCGCAAGAAGCCGTGAAGAAGGGAATGGCGCAAAGCGTGTGGACAGAAGGGGCAGGCCGAGCCATTGCCGGCGTGACGGCGCCGGGTCGGGCTGCCGCTGTATCAGTTCGCTAGGTTAACCGAGTGCCGGCTGCGGCAGGCCAGGCTGCGGCCGGTAAGGCGCGTGGGGTCGTGGAGTCGGTCACAGCCGCGGCCCGCCGGGCCGGGCCGCGGCCGGATCGCAAGCCCATGCCGGCTGTGCAGGCGCGCTGCCCTGTCCATAATGGTGGCGTCGGCAAGGTCGCGAGCGGCAGGATCTGATGAAAAGCCGCGCGGCCAGGCGGGCAGGGAGAGGTCGAACAAGAAGGCAGGGTGGCCCATGTGTGAAACGGGGGCGATGCGTCATTGTCGGCGCCTGCTGCGAGAGGGCTGGCGGCGGCTGGGCCGCTGGCTCTTGCCGGGCCTGTTGTGCCTCGCGGCAGCGGCGCGGGCGGGCAGCGTGGAGGTGCCGGCTTTCAATACCTACGATATGGCGCCCTTCGGTCCGTCCGGTGGCCTGGCTCAGGACCTGGTCGACTACCTGAACCAGCGGCTGGCCCAGGGCCAGTCGCTGCCTGCATATCGGCTGCGGCTGCAGCCCGTACCCCGCGAGCGTCTGGTCAAGGTGCATCTGCGCGATGCGCCCGGCTTTGCCGGCGTGGTGTTGTTCCTGGCGCCGCCCTTTGTCGACGATGGCGCGATGCAGCGCTTTGCCTGGAGCGCGCCACTGTTCGAGGACGAGAACGTGCTGGCCCTGCGCAGCGACGGTGCGGCGGCTGCGCGGCTGCCATTGCCCTTGCTGCGGCTTGAACAGCTCAGCGGTCTGCGCCACGGTGCGGTGCTGGGCAATCGCTACAGCGGCCTGGACGATATGCAGGCCGCCGGGCTGCTGCGGCGCGACGACTCGATGAGCGCGCTGGCCGCGCTGCGCAAGGTCTGCCTGGGCCGGGTCGATTTCGCGCAGATGAGCCGGCTGATGTTCGAGGCCATGGTCCTGGCGTCGGGCTGTGCCGGCCACATGCAGCTGCGGCCGCTGCCGCCACCGCGGGGTCAGCCCTTCGCGCGCCGCCTGCTGCTGGGCCGCGCACTGCCTCCGGCCCTGGTCGCGCAGCTGCAGGCCCTGGTGCTGGCCATGCCCTGCGACACCCAGTGGCAGGCCCTGATGGCACATCATGCAATCACTGCGCCGCGTTGCGGGGAGGCCCGCTGAGCGGCGGGTGCAAGACCTGACCCCGGTTTCCGGACAGTATGTCGACTGCATCACGAATCAGCGTTAACCCGATCAGGGAAAACCCTGGACACGCGAGCGACTCCTTCCTAGAATTCGTCCCGTTCGGTGCCCACAGGCCGGTAAGTCCGGCGGCAAACCGATGAATGAATCAATCAATCAATAACGGGAGATCGTGTCATGGAAATCTTGCTCGCAGGCTTTGTGATGATTTGCTTTGTGCTGGTGGCTCAACTGAAGGAGCACGACCAGCAGGCGCAGATCAGCTGATCTGCACAGCCGCCGCGCAGCAGAATGCGCGCAGCCAAAAAAAGGGTCGCAGCCTCTGGCTGACGACCCTTTTTGCTGGGTAGAACGCAGCGCGGTAGCAGGGCTTCAGCCCAGGGCCTGCGCGAAGTCGGCGATCAGGTCGGCGGGATCCTCCAGACCCACCGAGAGCCGGATCAGCCCGTCCGCGATGCCCATGGCCGCCCGCACCTCGGCCCCGGCCTCCCAGAAGATGGTGGGGGCCACCGGGATGATCAGGCTGCGGGTGTCGCCCAGGCCGGTGGCCTTGATCGGCAGCTGCAGGCGGTTCAGCACCGCGTTCATCGTCGCGGGCTCGCGCAGCGCGAAGCTCAAGAGCCAGGAACCGGCCTTGAACAGCCGGGCCGCGCGCTCGTGCTGCGGATGCGAGGCCAGGCCCGGGTAATGCACCGCGGCTACCTTGGGATGGGATTGCAGCCATTGGGCCAGCGCCAGGGCGCTGGCGCTGCTGTGGCGAACGCGCAGGCTCAGCGTCTCGGCGCCTACGCTGATGCGGTGCGCCTGGTCCGAGCTGAGCGTACCGCCCATATCGCGCAGCCCCTTCTTGCGCAGCTGCTGCAGCCCCCATTGCCGCGGGTCGCCCTGGCGGTAGGCTGGGAAAATGTTCGGGTAGGCCTGCCAGTCGAACAGGCCGGTATCGGTCAGTGCGCCGCCCAGCGCATCGCCATGGCCGGCGATGGTCTTGGTCAGGGAGTTGATCACCAGGCTGGCGCCCACCGCACGCGGCTGGAACAGGGCCGGCGAGGTGACGGTGTTGTCCACCACATAAAGCAGGCCACGCGCAGCGCATAGCGCGCCCAGACCCTCCAGATCGGGCACCTGGGTGCCGGGGTTGGCCACCGTCTCGACGAAGATCATGCGGGTGTTGGGCCGCAACGCGGCCTCTACCGTGGCCGCCTCGCTGGCGTCGACCTTGCTGACCGCGACGCCCAGATCGGCCAGCGTGCCCAGCAGGCTGTTGGTGTTGCCGAACACGAAGCGGCTGGCCACGATATGGTCGCCGGCGCGCAGCAGGGTCAGGAAGACGGCCGAGATCGCCGCCATGCCGGTGGCGAAGGTGATGGTGCCAAGGCCCTGCTCCAGCCGGTTGATCTTGGCCTCCAGTGCCGCGGTGGTGGGGGTGCCCTGGCGGGCATAGTTGAAGCCGCCCTTGAGCGTGCCCTGGAACACGCCGATCAAGTCCTCCACGCGCTCGAAGCCGTACTGCACCGAGGTGTGGATGGGCTTGTGGATCGCGCCATGCTCGGCGCCGAAGCGGCGGTCGGCATGGACGTTGTCGGTGCTGGGGTCGGGGCGGTGCTCGGGTGTGTGCTGCGTCATGGCCGCGAGGATAGCAAGGCGGCGGATTGTCATGGCTGGTGAGTATACGAATCATCTATGGATCGTATAAAATCACCGCCATGGGAATCGTCAAAATTTCAGACCAGATGCATGAGAGCCTGCGTATCGCCAGTGGCGCGCTCTCGCGCTCGATCAACGCGCAGGCCGAGCACTGGATGCGCATAGGCATGCTGGCCGAGCTGCATCCGGACCTGGATCTGCGCGAAATCAGCCAGCTGCTGATACGCGCCGAGCAGGCCGGCGGCCTGGACCTGCTAGCCCTGGCGGGCAACGCTGCGCCGGGTCGGACGCAGGGGGCCGGCAGCAAACGCAGCAAGGCCATGCAATGAGGGGCGCGGCCGTCAAGATCCGCACGCCGGACGAAATCGCCCTGGCCCGCGAAGCCGGTCGACTGGCGGCCCAGGTGCTGCAGATGATCGCGCCGCATGTGCAGCCGGGCGTCAGCACCGAGGCGCTGGACCGGCTCTGCCACGACTACATCGTGGACGAGCTCAAGGTGACGCCTGCCAATATCGGCTACCACGGCTATCCCAAGACTCTGTGCAGCTCGGTCAACGAGGTGGTCTGCCACGGCATCCCCTCGGCCGCCACCATCCTGAAGGACGGCGACATCGTCAACCTCGATGTGGCCATCATCAAGGACGGCTGGTTCGGCGATACCAGCCGCATGTACTTCGTCGGCGAGCCCCGACCGCTGGCGCAGCGCCTGGTGGACACCAGCTACGAGGCCATGGTGGCCGGCATCAGGAAGGTGAAGCCCGGTGCCACGCTGGGCGATGTGGGCTTCGCGATCCAGCGCGTCGCGCACCGCGAGGGTTTCAGCGTGGTGCGCGAATATGGCGGCCATGGCATCGGCGATGTCTACCACGACGCGCCCAGCGTCATGCACTACGGGCGGCCGGGGGACGGGCTGCGGCTGAAGGAGGGCATGATCTTCACCATCGAGCCGATGATCAATGCCGGCAAACGCGGCATCCGCGAGCTGGACGATGGCTGGACCGTGGTGACCCAGGACCGCTCCTTGTCGGCGCAGTGGGAGCATATGGTGCTGGTCACAACCCAGGGCTTCGAGCTGCTGACGCCCTGGCCCGAGGGCTGCGGCCGCTATCCCGAGATCAGTGCCTGAGGCCGGGCGCGCGCGTTCGGCGGTGCGCGGCGGCCCCTGCCGGCGCGGGGATAATCGCGCCTCATGAGCGACAAGGAAGCCAGCGCGCCCGACGATGCCGTCGAGCTGCGCTTCGAAGACTATTTCCGCGAAGGGGCCGCACCGACCGAAGCCCTGCTGTGGTGGCAGCTGGAGCGCAACGAGGCGCTGCTGGGTGCGCTGCGGGCGCTGTGCCACGGGCCGGCTGCCCTGGTGCGGCTGCGGGTCTGGGTGTTCATGGAGCTGATGGCCCTGCCCGAGTCCCGAGTGGCGCGCGAGGCGCTGAACCGCCATTTCCATGCGCTGCGCGAGGAGGCACTGGAGCTGGTGCTGAAGCGCCTGCGCGAGGCCGAGTTGCTGGCCTGGGACGGCTCCAACCAGGTCTACAGCGTCACGCCGCTGGCCCAGCGCCTGATCGGCCTGCTGTCGCCGCTGACGCAAGCCGCCGAGCAGGACGCCGATCTGGCGGCCCTCTTGGCCAATGTGGCCGGCGCCCACCAGCTGGGCACCCTGGACCCGGCCCAGTTGCACCATCTGCAGGCCCAGCTGGCGCGGCTGTACGACGAATTCGCCGACGCGATCGCCTCGGGCTCGGAGTTCCATCTGCGCCGCGCCCGCCAGCGTTTCGAGCGGGCGCTGAAGCTGGTGGAGCGGGCCAGCGAGGCGCTCAAGGCCATCATCGAGCAGGCGGAGGCCGAGGGCAATGCGCGGCTGGAACGGCTGGCGCGCGAGCTGGGTCTGGCCCAGGCGCGGCTCTTGGCGATGGCCAGCCAGTTCAACCGTGCGCTGCAGCAGGTGGACCGCCAGCGGGTCACGCTGGGCTCCACCGGCATCACTACCACCGATGTGCGGCGCTGGCTGCAGAACGTGCCCTTCCTGGAGAACCTGGCGCTGGGCGCGCTCTCCAGGCCGGTGCAGCCGGTGCTGGTCTCGCAGCATGAGCTGCTGGACATGTGCGAGGCCGAGTTCGAGCGCGACCGCCCCAAGCCGGCCGAGGTGCAGGCGCTGCCGCCGGGCCAGGCCGCGCCGCCGGGCCAGCTGGCGGTGCTGAGCCTGCCCCCCGAGATGGACGAGCTGCAGGCCCTGCTGGGCCGCTGGCAGGCCGCGGGCTTCAGCGAGCAAGACCTCGCCCCGGCGGTGCTGGGCGGCAGCTACGCCCGCGCCGCCTACCGGGCTCAGCTGCTGCCCTTGCTGGGCGATCCGCAGGCCCAGCATCTCAGCGGCGCTACCGGCGATATGGCGCGGCAGCCCTGGCGGGTGCGCTGGTCGGCCGAGCAGGGGCCTAGCGATGACGACTATGTGCAGTGGATGAGCCGTGGCGTGCTCTACAACACCGGCGTCGCCGCCCCGGCCCCGGCGCCCGCTTCGATCGACGAGAACCTTGAGTCCCCCCAAGAATGAGCCAACAAGCCCTTGACGATGCCGCCCTGCTGGCAGCACAGCTGCTGGCGCGCCGCTGGTTGCCCCGCAACAACCCGCTGGTGCGCCGTGCCCTGATCGATACCGAGCTGTGGGGCGCCCTGGGCGACCGCCTGTCCGCCGTGGGTCTGCGGGTGGTGGACAACCTCTATGCCGACCATATCTCGCTGGCCATGCTGCGCCCGGCCGAGGTGGCGGTGTTCGGCGAGACCGGCCTGGCCGCCAACAACAATCTGGAGCTGCCCCGCGACGGCGTGGCCCTGCTGGTGGTGCTGTGGTCGCTGATCGTGCTGCCCAAGCGCCAGCGCCAGGTGGCGCGGGCCGAGGCCAGGGAGGAGGGGCAGGGCGAGATGTTCGCTACCGACAAGCCGCTGCCGCTGGCCGCCAGCGTCTCGCCCACCATCAGCTACCGCAGCCTGCTGGCCGACTTCGGCAACCAGCTGGGCAAGAAGATGCGGCTGGACGCCAACCTGAAGCTGCTGGAGCGCAGCGGCTTCATCATCCGCCGCGGCGAGGACATCGCCGAAGGCCCGCTGCTGGACCTGCTGCTGGACTACGACACGCTGGCGCCGCGCATCCTCGACGGCGCGCTGGCCGATGTGCTGGCGCGCAGCAGCGACCCGACGGCGGCGCCGCTGCTGGCAAAGCTGCGCCAGGCGGAGCAGGAAGAGATCCCAGAAGACGAAGAACAAGAAGATCAGAACAAGGCCTGACTCCCGATGTTTCATCTGCAATCGCTTGAACTGCTGCACTGGGACTATTGCCAGCGCGTCTCGATGCCGCTGGACGGCGCCATCATCACCATCGCCGGCCCCAACGGCTCGGGCAAGACCACCCTGCTGGATGCGATGCGCACGCTGCTGGGCCTGGAGTGCTCGGGCGGCCGCACCTACAAGACCTACGCCCGCCATGCCAATGCCGAGACCGCCTGGCTGCGTGCCCTGGTGGACAACCGGCCGCGCAGCCGCCAGAACAGCTCGCGACCCTTCGCCAGCTCGCTGCTGTATTCCGACCAGGTGACGCTGGCCTGCCGCATCGAGCGCCATGGCGGCGACTGGCAGCGCCGCTATCTGATGGTCGACGGGGTGCACGAGATCGAGGCGCTGGCCGAGAAGGCGGAGAAGGACTGGCTGGGTATCGAGGCCTGGAAGCGCCGCTTGGAGGCCGCCGGCCTGACCCGCGCGATCGGCCGGGTGCTGGCGCTGGAGCAGGGCCAGACCGACCGGCTCTGCGAGCTTTCGCCCAAGGAGTTGCTGCGCCTGGTGTTCGAGGTCTTCGGTGACCAGGAGGTGCTGGATCGCTACGACCAGGCGCGCAGCCACCAGCAGCAGCTGATGAAGGAGGTGGAGCAGGCCGCGCATGAGCTCTCGCACACCCAGGCTCAGCTCTCCGACCTGGCCAACCGCGTCAACAGCTACCAGCAGTACCAGCTGCGGCTCAAGGAGCGCGAACGCCTGGCCACCGAGGTGCTGCCGGTGCTGCAATGGTCCGAGAGCCGCCAGCGCACCGCCCAGGCCCTGCGCGAGCTGCACCGCCAGCGCCTGTTCGCCGCCGGTGATCTGCGCCAGATGTCGGCCAAGCGGGCCGAGCTGCATGCGCTCTTCGAGAAGCATGAGGCGGCCAAGCAGCGCCTGATCGAGCTGGAGACCGAGCGCAAGCAGGCCCGCGCCACCTTCGATGCCGCCCGCGAGGCCGAGCGTCCGGCCGAGCTGCTGGCGAAGCGGGAGGAAGAGCTCAAGGCGCTGGCGGCCGTGGAGTCCGATGGCGCCGAGCTCAGCCAGCGCCTGGAGACCTTGAGCAGCCAGCAGCATGCGCTGCGCGAGGCATTCACCCGCCAGAACGACCAGGCCCGCAAGGCCCAGGCGGCGATGGATGCGCTGGCCGGCCAGCGCCTGCCGCCGCCGCCGCCCGAGGTCAGTCGCTTCCGCAAGGCCCTGGACGAGGCCGGCATTGCCCACCATGTGCTGGCCGATTGCATAGACATTGCCGACGAGGCCTGGCGCGCCGCGGCCGAGGGCTTTCTGCGTCCCTCGCGCTGGGTGGTGGTGCTGGAGCGCGCCAGCGACGAGGGGCGCGCCTTCGGCCTGGCCGCGAAGGAGCGCTACCGCCACTATGTGGTGGCCGATGCCGAAAGCGCGCCGGCCCAGCCGCCCAAGGAATCGCTGCTGGCGGCGCTGAACATCAATGCCCGGCTGCCGGGCTGGCTGCTGCGGCAGCTGGCGTCGATCCGCTGCGTCAAGGATACCGAGGCCGGGGCCCAGCACGCCAAGTCCGCGGGGGGCGAGTGGATCACGCCCGATGCCTACTACCGCGATGGCCGCGGCGGCCGCAGCCTCTGGGTGGAGCCCCGCGACTACCAGTTCGGCACCTCGGCGCTGGACTCGCGCCGCGCCTCGCTGGAGCGCGAGCTGTCGCGCTACGACGTCGAGCTGAGCCGCATCGCCAGGGAGCAGGCCGAGGTCGAGCGCCAGCTCAAGGACGCGCAGAAAGCCGCCCAGGGCCACAAGGCCGCGCAGGAGCTGGCCGAACGCGCGGCCGAGTTCGCCGAAGGGCGGGCCCGCCTGGCGGGCCTGCGCCAGGCGCGCATCGAGGCCGCCACGCGCATGGCCGCGCTGGACGGCGAGCATGACCGCGCGCTGACCGCGGCCAGCCGCAGCGAGCGCGATTACGAGGCCGCCCAGGGCGGGCTCAAGGCCGGCGAGGAGAATGTGCTGCGCGGCCAGCGCGAGCATGCGAGCCGCCGGCAAGACCTGGCCCTGGCAGCGCGCGCCTCGCGCGAAGCCCGCGCCCGTTTCCCCGCCGCCTGGACCAGCGTCGCCCGGCTGCAGCAGCTGCGCGACGAGTTCGAGAATGCCAAGCAGGCCGAGATCGCGATGCGCCATGTGCAGCAGGAGCTGGACACCGGCCTGGCCAACGGCACCTGGGAGACCGACCCGGCGGTGCAGGATAGGCATGCACGGATGCATGTCTCGGTGCTGGAGCAGAGCAGCCAGCTGGAGGACCGCCGTGCCAGCAACGAGATGGCGCGCATCGCCGCCTTCAATGCCCGCGAGCGCTATATCGACGTGCTGCGCGCCACCGTGCGCCGCTACAAGAAGAATGTGCAGGAGTTGGGCGAGCTGGCCGGCGTGATGGCCCAGGCCGAGCTGCCGCATCTGGACAACGACGATATGGTGCTGGCCCAGGCCGGCCTGCAGGTGCGTTTCAATTTCGACGGCAAGGGCGAGGTGGGCCTGAACGACGGCGAGGCCTCGGGCGGCCAGCAGGTGCTCAAGAGCCTGATCCTGCTGGTGGGCCTGATGAAGGACGACGAGACGCCCGGCGGCTTCGTCTTCATCGACGAGCCCTTCGCCCACCTGGATGTGCGCAATATCCAGCTGGTCGGCCATTTCCTGCGCTCGACCCGCGCGCAGTACCTGCTGACCACGCCGATCACCCACAACGTTGAGGTCTTCGAGCCCAGCGAGATCACGCTGGTGACCAGCAAAAAACCGCGCGGCGAACGCTGGGCCCCGCCGATCGCGGTGATCACGCGGCGGCCGGAGAAGGGCGTGTACGACTGAGTTTGCAGGGGGCGCGCCCGGCGATGCCGGCGGGCCGCCTAGTTGCGCGCGTGCGTCACCCGGTAGTCCGCCAGGCCGGGCAGTTCGCCCAGATGGCTGGCATAGCGGGTCAGCGTGTGGCCGCCATAGTTGCGCATCGCGGTGCAGACGAAGCGCCATTCCTGCACCTGCTCATGCTGCTCGATGCTCAGCGAGCCGGGGGCAAAGCAGAAACCCAGGCGGCTCGAGAAATCGGCCAGCTCCTGCTGCTCGAACCGCCGACCCGGCTGGCCGCGCAACATCACCGCGATCGCCGGATGCGAGGGCAGGGCGCTCTCCAGCCGGGCGCCCCACATCATCAGGCTGGCACACAGCAGGGTCAGCATGATGGCCGCGAAGTAGAAGCCCATGCCCAGCAGGATGCCGATGGCCGAGGCGGCCCAAATCGAGGCGGCGGTGGTCAGGCCGCTGATGTTCATGCCCTCGCGCATGATGACGCCGGCACACAGGAAGCCGATGCCGGTGACCACGCCCTGGATGATGCGGGTGGGGTCGGCCACCAGCGGCGCGGCGCCGCCAGCCAGATGGCCGCCGAACCAATGCTGCGGGAAGGCCAGCAGGATCACCACGCCGGTGGAGGCCATGCAGACCAGGGCATAGGTGCGCATGCCGGCTGCGCGACCGTGGTAGGCCCGCTCATAGCCCAGGATCAGGCCCAGCAGCGTGGCGCCCAGCAGATGCAGCAGCATCAGCACATTGGCCTGCCACTGTTCGGCGCTCCAGTAGCGCAGCAGGTGGTCCAGATCGAGCAGGTTCATCGTGCCAGCGCAAGGGCCGCGGCCCCCGACAGTAGTCCAGGTTTCTGCGGCCCATGCTACGCCCGCGGCGGCGGGCGCGGCAACGCGGCGTTGCCGCGCTTAGACAGTCGGTGCGGACAGCGGGCTCAGACCGCCAGCAGCTCGACCTCGAACAGCAAGGTCGCATGCGGCGGAATCACGCCGCCGGCACCGTAGGCGCCATAGCCCAGCTCGGCCGGTATCACCAGCATGCGCACGCCCCCGATCTTCATGCCCTGCACGCCCTCGTCCCAGCCGCGAATCACCTCGCCGCCGCCCAGCTGGAACTGGAAGGGGTCGCCGCGGTCCTTGCTGGAATCGAACTTCTTCGTGCGCTGGCCATCCTTGTAGAGCCAGCCGGTGTAGTGCACGGTGACGCGCTGGCCGGCACGGGCCTCGTCGCCCTTGCCTTCGACGGTGTCCTGGTACTTGAGGCCGCTGGCAGTCTCCTGCAGGTTCAGGTGCACGGTCTCGGGGCCGCCGGAGACGCCCAGCAGCTCGACCTCGAACATCAGTGTGGCATTGGGCGGAATCACGCCGCCGGCGCCGCGCGCGCCATAGCCCAGCTCGGGCGGGATCACCAGCACGCGGCGGCCGCCGACCTTCATGCCTTGCACGCCCTCGTCCCAGCCGCGTATCACCATGCCGCCGTCGAGCTCGAACTCGAAGGGTTGTCCGCGATCCTTGCTGGAATCGAACTTGGCGCCCTTGACCCCGTCCTTGTAGAGCCAGCCGGTGTAATGGACGGCCACGTCGGCGCCGGACTTGGCTTCGGCGCCGCTGCCCGGCTGGGTGTCTTCGTATTGCAGGCCGGAGGCGGTGGTGATCATGGGCGCTACTCGCTAAGGGGTTGGAATGGCGGGCATCATAAATGCCAGCTGGCCTTCCAGGCTGCCACCGCCTCGGCCAGGGCCTCGGCGGGCGTCGCCGCCTGTAGCGGTGGCAGCGCCAGCGCCGCCGCGGCCTGGCGCAGGGCCAGCAGCACCTGCTGCGCATCGCCCAGGGATAGTGCGGCCGCGCCGTTTTGCTTGGAGAGCTTCTCGCCATTGGCGCCCAGCACCAGCGGCGTGTGCAGATAGCGCGGTGTGGGCAGACCCAGCAGCCGCTGCAGATGGATCTGGCGGGGCGTGTTGTCGGCCAGATCCGCGCCACGCACGATATCGCTGATGCCCTGCTCGGCATCGTCGACGACCACGGCCAGCTGGTAGGCCCAGAGCCCGTCGGCCCGTTTCAGCACGAAGTCGCCGACCGCTCGCTCCAGGTCCTGGCTCTGCGGGCCCAGGCGCCGGTCGCTCCAGCGGATCAGGCCGGCGCCCTCGGTCAGCAGCCGCCAGGCGCGTGCCGGGCGGCCCCGCAGGCCGCCACGGTCGGGTCGGCAGCTGCCGGGGTAGACCAGCTCGCCGTGACGCGGCTGCGGCCCGGCGGCCGCGGCGATGTCCTTGCGCGAGCAGGCGCAGGGATAGGCCCGGCCGGCTGCCACCAGGCGCTGCAGCGCGGCCGCATAGCGGTCGCTGCGCTGCGACTGCCACAGCGGGGGCTCGTCCGGCCGCAGCCCCAGCTGATCGAGCTGCTGCAGGATCAGCCGGTCGGCGCCGGGCACACAGCGCGGCCGGTCCACATCCTCGATGCGCAGCAGCCAGCGCCCGCCCTGCGCGCGTGCGTCCAGCCAGCTGGCCAGCGCTGCCACCAGCGAGCCGGCGTGCAGCAGCCCGGTGGGCGAGGGCGCGAAGCGACCGGTGTAGCCGGCCATATCAGAGCAGCAAGCCCTCGTGCTGCTGGATCAGCGCGCTGCGGGTGGTGGGGCTTTGCAGCTGCGCCAGCCACCAGGCCAGGGCCTTGGCGGGTGGCTGTCCGGTGTTGCGCCAGGCATAGTGCATCGGGAAGCGGCGCTCGCCCTGCCAGGTGCTCTTGGCGACCAGACGCCCGGCCTCGATATGGCGGCGCACCATCGGCACCGGCAGCGAGCCGCAGCCCAGGCCGCGCAGCAAGGCCTCCAGCTTGGCGGCCATCGAGGGCATGGTCAGCACCTCCTGGCCCGGCATCACGCCCACGGTCACCGGACTCAGCGAGCGGGCGGTATCGGCCACCGCGATGATGCGGTGCTGGGCCACGGTGCCGGCCGCCAGCGGCTCCTCGGCGGCCGCCAGCGCATGGTGGGGCGCCACGCAGAACTGCATCTGCAGATCGCCCAGCGGCGCGCTATGCACCGAGCCGCCCGGCGGCTGGGCCGAGGTGCCGATGGCCAGATCGGCCTGGCCCGAGATCAGCGCCTCCCAGGTGCCGGCCAGCACCTCGACGCGCAGCTTCAGCCGCGTCGGCGGGCCCTTGGCACTGCCGCTGCTCTCGTCCACCGGCAACTGGTAGAAGGCCTCCATCAGATCAAAGACCGCGCGCCTCGCGATCGCATCGTCGATCGCGATCGTCAGCTCGCTCTCCCAGCCGATGGCGATGCGCCGCACCCGGTTGGCCACCGCATCCATCTCCTGCAGCAGGCGCCGGCCTTCCAGCAGCAGCTCCTGGCCGGCCGCGGTCAGCTCGGCCTGGCGCGAGCGGCGGTCGAAAAGCAGCACATCCAGTGCCTCCTCCAGCTGGCGCACGCTATAGGTCAGGGCCGAGGGCACCTTGCCCATCTCGCGGGCGGCGGCGGCAAAGCTGCCGGCGCGGGCAATGCAGTCCATCATGCTCAGGGCCTCGGGCGTCAGCACGCGGCGCTTGTCGTGGGCACGGTCGTTCGGTGTCATGTGTTCATCTTATTTGAACGAAGGCTTCAAGCCCGCGCCGCCCGCGGCGGCGGGCGGCCTCCTACAGTGAAGCCATCCTCACCACGAACCTTGCTGGAGACCTTCATGCTTGAGCTGATCCGATCCTGCGACCGCGGCCTGGCCGATCACGGCTGGCTGAAGTCCTTCCACAGCTTCTCCTTCGCCGACTACTACAACCCCAAGCGCATGGGCTTCGGGCCGCTGCGGGTGATCAACGAGGATCGCATCGCGCCGGGCACCGGTTTCGGCACCCACGGCCATCGCGATATGGAGATCATCAGCTATGTGCTGGCCGGCGAACTGGCGCACAAGGACAGCATGGGGAATGGCCACGCTGGCGGCAGCCATGCTGGCGTGATCCGTCCTGGCGATGTGCAGCGCATGAGCGCCGGCACCGGGGTGATGCACAGCGAGTTCAACAACGCGCCCAAGCAGGAGACCCATTTCCTGCAGATCTGGATCGAGCCCGATCAGCGCGGCGTGGCCCCCGGCTACGAGCAGCGCCGCTTCGAGGCGGTCGACAAGCGCGGCCGCCTGCGCCTGATCGCCGCGCCGATGGCCGAGGCGTCGGCCCTGGGCGCGGTGGGCATCCATGCCGATGCGCGGCTGCATGCCGGCCTGTTCGACGGGACCGAGGCGGCCGAGCTGGCGCTGGCCCCGGACCGCCTGGCCTATGTGCATCTGGTGCGCGGCACGCTGACGGTCAATGGCCAGGCCTTGCAGGGGGGCGATGCGCTGCAACTCAGCGGCGAGCCCCTGCTGCGACTGGGCGAGGGGCGGGACGCCGAGGTGCTGGTCTTCGATCTCCCGCAGTAAGGCAGGGGCTAGACTCGCAGGCATGAAGAGCTTCTTCAATGCCCTGACCTTTCTGCCGGCGCTGGACTGGCTGGCCCTGCTGCTGTTCTTTGGTGCCTGGGTCGGCTATGCCCAGTTCGCCCGGCGTCAGGCGGTCGCCAAGGGCTCGCTGCTGGCGGCCACCAACCGCGAGCGCTGGCGCTGGATGCTGCAGGTGACGCACCGCGAGGTGCGGGTGATCGACGGGGTGGTGGTGCAGAACCTCTCGACCAGCCCCTCCTTCTTCGCCTCGACCACCATCCTGATCATCGGCGGCCTGCTGGCCGCGCTGGGTGCCAGCGACCAGGCCAGCGAGCTGGTGCGCGAGATTCCCTTCGCGGCCCGCACCACCACCCTGGTCTTCGATCTGAAGCTGGTGCTGCTGGCGGCGATCTTCGTCTACGCCTTCTTCCGCTTCACCTGGAGCATGCGGCAGTACACCTTCGGGGCGCTGCTGGTGGCCTCGGCGCCCGAGGCCGAGCAGTTCGAGCGCCAGGGCCTGTCGCGCGAGGCTTTCGCCGACCGCGCCGGCCGTGTCGTGGGCCTGGCGGCCGAGACCTTCAATGACGGGCTGCGGGCCTACTACATGTCGTTTGCCGCGATCGCCTGGTTCTTCTCTCCCTGGGCCTTCATGGGGGCCACGCTGGGCGTGATCTACATCCTCTACCAGCGCGAGTTTCGTTCCGACGTGCTGGCGGTGCTGCAGCAGGAGGCGCCGCACTGAGCGCCTGACCGTTCGTCCGGTCTGCGTAGCGCGGCACGGGGCTCGCCTGCGCCCCGGAAAGGCGTCGTTATCGAGTGATCGAGGCAAGCCGCGGCATAGCACAGTGCTGGCTGTTCACCCAGACCGATGTTGTCAGGAATTCTTATGCAGTGGCTCAGAAGTATCACCATCACCCGAACCTTGTATCTGGTGTGCACGCTGGTGGCGGCGGTCTTGCTGCTGGTGTCGTTTCAGGCGGTGCGCGATCTGCGGGGCGCGGCCTTGAGCGCCCGGCAGATCGAGACGACGCGCACGCCCCAACTGGGTCGCGCCGATCAGGCGGAGCTCTCGGTGACGCGCGCCTCGCTGCTGCTGCGCCATGCGATGCTGGCGCGCACGCCTCAGGAGCGCAACACGGCGCTGCAGGAAATGAAAGACCGGGCCGCTGCGCTCGATCAGACGCTGCAGCTCTACGAGAGCCATGTTTCGTCCGAGGGCGGCCGGGCGGTGTACCGTGCTGTTCCTGATCTGGCCCGCCGGTTCAAGGACCTGGCGATCGAATGTGTACGGCTCATCGAGGCCGGCGATCAGGCTCTTGCCTTTGCCTTCCTGGCGGATCAGCTCGTGCCTGTGCGCAATCAGTTGCTGCAGGCGCTCTCCGAGATCAAGAAATACGAAGGACAGCGCCTGGACGCCGAGGTGCTGGCGATCTCCGACCGCCTTGATCGCACGCTCTATGTGGTGATGGGCAGCGGACTGCTGGTCGTTGTCGGGTTGTTCGGCACCTGCATGCTGGTGGGGGCGACGCTCAGGGGGCGGGCCGCGCGTGCCGCCAAGGTGGTGGAGCGGGTGAAGAACTTCGATCTTAGGCATGAGGTCGTCGACCGTCGCAATGACGAGTTCAGCGGACTGATGGCGTCCATGAACGAGATGCAGGACGCGCTGGCGGATGTGGTGAACCGGGTGCGGGCGAACGCCGATCAGGTGGCCAGGGCCAGCAGCGAAATTTCCCAGGGCAATCAGGATCTGAGCGCACGGACCGAGCAGCAGGCCAGCAATCTCCAGAACACGGCTTCGACGATGGACGAACTGGGTGCCACGGTTCGCCAGAATGCGGACGGTGCCCGCCAGGCCAACAGCCTGGCCCAGGGGGCCAGCGGCGTGGCACAACGCGGGGGGCAGGTGGTCGCTCAGGTGGTGCAGACCATGGGGGCGATCAGCAGCAGTTCCAGGAAGATCGGCGACATCATCGGCGTCATCGACAGCATTGCCTTCCAGACCAATATCCTTGCGCTGAACGCTGCCGTTGAGGCTGCGCGTGCGGGCGAGTCGGGCAGGGGCTTCGCGGTGGTGGCCAGCGAGGTCCGGCAGCTGGCTCAGCGCAGTGCCGAGGCCGCACGCGAAATCAAGCAGCTCATCAGCGCGAGTCTGGACAAAGTGGATCTGGGCGCATCGCAGGCCGATGTGGCGGGCAAGACCATGGTCGAGGTGGTCGATGCGATTCGCAAGGTGACGGAGCTGGTCGGGGAGATCGCCCACGCCAGCCATGAGCAGGCCGAGGGCGTGCAACTGGCCGCCCGTGCCATCACCGAGATGGATCGTGGCACGCAGCAAAACGCGGCGTTGGTCGAACAGTCAGCGGCCGCGGCGGAAAGCCTGAAGCATCAGGCGCAGTCGCTGGTGGCGGCGGTGGCCGCGTTCAAGGTCGAGGATCCGGTCTGAGCGCGCCACCGCGCAGGCCTGGGCAGGCCGCCAGCCTGTGCCCTACTTCAGCCCGCCGCTGAGGAACTGCTGCAGGCGCTGGCTCTGCGGCTTGCTGAGCACCTCGCGCGGATGGCCTTCTTCCTCGACCCGGCCCTGGTGCAGGAACATCGTGTGGCTGGAGACCTCGCGGGCAAAGCCCATCTCATGGGTCACGACGATCATCGTGCGGCCCTCGGCGGCCAGATCGCGCATCACCTTCAGCACCTCGCCAACCAGCTCAGGGTCCAGCGCCGAGGTGGGCTCGTCGAACAGCATCACCTCGGGTTCGACCGCAAGCGCGCGGGCGATCGCGACGCGCTGCTGCTCGCCGCCGCTGAGCTGGGCCGGATAGACGTCCTTGCGATGCGCGACCCCCACCCGGGCCAGCAGGGACTCGGCCTTCGCGATGGCCTCGGCCTTGGGCAGGCCCAGCACATGGACCGGCGCCTCGATCACGTTCTCCAGCACCGTGCGGTGGCCCCAGAGGTTGAAGTTCTGGAACACCATCGCCAGGCGCGAACGCCAGTGCTGCAGCTGCTTGGCATCGGCGGCCTTGAGGCTGCCGTCGCGGTCGCGCACCAGCCGGAGCTCCTCGCCGGCCAGCGAGAAGCGCCCCTCCCAGGGCTGTTCCAGCAGGTTGATGCAGCGCAGGAAGGTGCTCTTGCCCGAGCCGCTGGAGCCGATCAGCGTGATCACATCGCCCTTGTTGGCGGACAGGGACACGCCCTTGAGCACCTCGCGCTCACCGTAGCGCTTGTGCAGGTTCTCGACTTTCAGACTTGCCGACATCGTGGGGTTCTTCTTCCGGGCTGCTGGATTCGTTGTTTCTTGCTTGCGGCGGTCTGGCGCCCTCAGTCGCCCAGCAGCTTGCCGCTGCGCAGGGCCTGGGTGCCGGCCACCTTGGCCACCTTCATGCCCGCATGGGCCCAGCGGACCTGCTCGCGAGCGTAGAGCAGGCCGTCGACCGGGCTCTTCAGCTCGCTGACGGCATTCGTCAGCGGCTCAATCACATGGGCCACCACATCGCCGGCGGCCAGCATCTCGCCGGGCTGGCGCAAAAAGGTCAGCAGGCCGCCGTGCTCGGCCTTGATCGGCATCGAACCGGCCAGCGGCCGCGCATCGCCCACGGCCTCGGGCGGCTGCGGTGCGCTGCCGCTGATCAGACCGCGGAAGGCGAGGAAGTCGAGGATGCGCTGGGCATCGGCCGCCGCGGCCTCGTGCTCGACATCGGCCTGGCCGCGCAGCTCCACCGTGACCGCCAGGCAGGCCTGGGGCACGGGGAAGCGCTCGCCGAAGCGGCGCCTGAGCATCCACCAGGGCTGGGAGCAGGCCTCGTCGAAGGGCTGGTCGCCGGAGTCCTGGGCCAGCAGGGTGACGCGGGCGCCCAGAAAGCGTGCCAGCGGCTCGCATGCGGGCCAGCAGGGTGTCTCGGTATAGAGATGCAGCGCGGCCTGGGCGTCGCAGTGCAGGTCCAGCACGATGTCGGCGTCGATCGCCAGCGCCAACAGGCTGCGGCGCAGCGACTGCAGCTCGCTGTCGCAGGCCTGGGCCTGCACCGCGTCGCGCAGCGCGGCGCGTATCAGGCGCACATTGGCGGCCGCGTCGCCGCCCAGCTGGGGCTCGACGCGGGCCGCGATCTTGTCGGCCAGGGCCGGGTAGTGGCGGTTGAAGTTCTCGCCGCTGGTCGCCTCGAAGCGGCCCAGATGGCCATGCAGCAGGAATTGCGACAGACCGATCGGGTTGGCCATAGGCACCAGCACGATCTCGCCGGTGATGCGGCCGGCGGCCTCCAGCGCATCGAGCTTGTTGCGCAGATGGTGGGCCACCAACATGCCGGGCAGCTCGTCGGCGTGCAGCGAGGCCTGGATATAGCATTTGCCGCCAACAAGGCCGGGCTGGCCATAGTGCAGGGACAGCAGCTGTCGCTGGGTGCCTGGCGTGGCGGCTTGCAGGGTGTGGTGAATCGCTTGCATGAGGGGATGAAGTTCAGCGCGGCATCAGCGGCTTGAGCCAGCGGGCTTCGGCCTTGTGGAACAGGCCGACCAGGGCCAGCGTCATCAGGAAGTAGAACACCGCCGCGGTGATGAAGGCCTCGAAGGGCAGGTAGTAGGTGGAGTTGACCTGGCGCGCGGCGCCGGTCAGGTCCAGGATGGTGACGATGCTGGCCAGCGAGGTGCCGTGCAGCATGAAGATGGCCTCGTTGCTGTAGGCCGGCAGCGCGCGGCGCAGCGCGCTGGGCAGCACGATGCGGCGCAGCATCACCCAGCGGCTCATGCCCAGCGACTTGGCCGCCTCGATCTCGCCGTCGGGCAGGGCGCGTATGCTGCCGGCGATGATCTCCACCGTGTAGGCACAGGTGTTCAGCACAAAGGTCAGGCAGGCGCAGAACCAGGCCGAGCTGAGCCAGGGCCATAGCGCGCTCTGCTGCACCCACTCGAACTGGGCCAGGCCGTAATAGATCAGGAAGAGCTGCACCAGCATCGGGGTGCCGCGGAAGAAATAGGTGTAGAGCCAGACCGGGCGCGAGGCCCAGGGCGAGGGCATGCTGCGCAGCACCGCCAGCGGAATGGCCAGCGCCAGGCCGATCAGCAGCGAGATCGCCAGCAACTGGGCCGTCGCCCAGGCACCTTCCAGGTAGAGCGGGAAATTCTCGACGACCGCTTCGAAGTTCACAGGCTGCCCTTTCTGACGCCGACCGAGAAGCGCTTCTGCAGCCAGTCGAACAGCAGCTCGGAGACCGAGGTGAAGCCCAGATAGATCAGCGCCACCGCCGCATAGAAGACAAAGGGCTCGCGGGTGGTGCCGGCGGCCTGCGAGCCGCGGGTCATCAGATCGTGCAGGCCGATCACCGAGACGATGGCGGTACTCTTGATCAGCACCAGCCAGTTGTTCGAGAGCCCGGGCAGCGCATGTCTGAACATCTGCGGAAAAGTGATGCGCCAGCTGATCTGCCAGGGGCTCATGCCATAGGCCAGACCGGCCTCGCGCTGGCCCGGCGGCACCGCCAGAAAGGCGCCGCGGAAGGCCTCGGTCAGGTAGGCGCCGAAGATGAAGCCTATGGTCAGCACGCCGGCCACATAGGGATCGATGTCGATGTAGTCCTCATGCCCCAGGGCCAGCGCGATCTCGTTGACCGCCACCTGGCCGCCATAGAACACCAGCAGCATCAGCACCAGATCGGGCACACCGCGTATCACCGTGGTGTAGCCATAGGCCAGGGCCTTGGCCCAGCGCCAGCGCGAGAGCTTGGCCAGCGCGCCGAGCAGGCCCAGCGCCATCGCGACCGCCAGCGAGGCCAGTGCGACGCTGAGCGTGATCAGCGCGCCCTGCAGCAGGCTGGGCAGAAATCCGTGTAGGAACATAGGCTTGGCTTGTGGGACGCCGGCCGGAGCCGCCTGGCTCCGGCCGGCGCAGCCGCTAGGGACTGGTTACTTCTTCGGCGAAATGTCGTACTCGAAGTACTGGTCGTTGAGCTTCTTGAAGGTGCCGTTGGCGCGCACCGCGGCGATCGCATCATTGAACTTCTTGCCCAGCAGCTTGGCATCGGCCTTGCGCATGCCGACGCCGGAACCGGTGCCGAAGTACTTGGGATCGTCGAAGCTCGGGCCGATGAAGGCGAAGCCCTTGCCGGCCGGTGTCTTCAGATAGCCCTGGTCGATCGCGACCGAGTCGGCCACGGTGGCGTCGATGCGGCCGCTCTTCAGGTCCAGAAAGGCCTGGTCCTGGGTGGCGTAGCGCACGATCTCGCTCTGCTTGAACTGCTCGGCGGCGAACTTCTCGTGGATGGTGGCGCGCTGCACGCCGATTTTCTTGCCCTTCATGCCGGCGGCCGAGATGTCCAGCTTGGCATCGGCCTTGGCGGCGAAGCGGGCCGGGGTGTTGTAGTAGGGGTCCGAGAAGGCGATGGTCTTCTTGCGCTCGTCGGTGATGGACATCGAGGCGATGATGGCGTCGATCTTGCGTGCCTGCAGCGCGGGGATCAGGCCGTCGAAGTCCTGCTGCACCAGGGTGCACTCCACCTTCATCTCGGCGCACAGCGCATAGGCCAGATCGATCTCGAAGCCCTTGAGCTTGCCGTCCGCGCCCACTTCGGAGAAGGGGGGGTAGGCGCCTTCGACGCCGATGCGGACCTTCTTCCAGTCCGGGGCCTGGGCATGGGCGGTGAGGGCGGTGCCGGCGGCCAGGGCCAGTGCGGCAAGGGCGATCAGGGGACGACGTTGCATGAGGAGGGTCTCCTTGGGGGTTGAATGGGGACGGGGTCCGTGAAGCTGGCGATGATGCGACGCGGCGCGGCCCCTGGGCATCAGGGTTTGAGCGCTTGCAAAAATTCTGCCACCACCGCGACCGTGCTCCGCGCATCTTCCTCCTGGGGCACATGGCCCAGGGCGGGGAAGCGGTGCAGGCGGCTGCCGGGTATGGCGTCGGCGAAGGCCTGGCCATAGGCCGGCGGTATCAGGCGGTCGCGGTCGCCCCAGAGAATCAGCGTCGGCTGGCGGATCTCGCCCAGGCGGGCCACGTATTTGCCGGGCTCCAGCTGGGCCAGGCGCTGCGCCAACGCGGCGCGGTTGCCCTCGCGCAGCGTCAGCTCGAAATAGCGGTCCACCAGCTCGGCGCGGACCTTGGCCGGGTTGCCGTAGACATTGGCAACACTTTGTTCGATCAGGCGGCGCGGCAGCAGGTACTGGCTCAGCGTGCTGAGCACCGGCATGCGCGCCAGCCGGAAACCCAGCGGCACCGACTCGGGCTTGAAATCATGGCCGCCAGCATCAACCAGCACCAGGGCCGCGACCCGCTGCGGCTGCAGCAGGGCCAGCTCCCAGGCGATCTGGCCGCCCAGCGAGTTGCCCGCCAGCACCACCGGCGGCAGCTTGAGCTGCGCCAGCAGGCTCAGCACGAAGTCGATATAGGCCTCGTCGCGGTAGTCGCCGCGCACGCTGGGCCCGGTCAGGCCGAAGCCGGGCAGGTCGAAGCTGATGACCCGGCGGGTCTTGCTCAGCTCGGCCACCCAGCCCTCCCAGGTGTGCAGGCTGGCCGAGGTGCCGTGCAGCAGCACGATGGGCTGCGGGTCGTGGCGCGGCCCCTGGTCGCGCAGATGCACGACCTGACCCTGCCAGGCCCCACCCAGCTCGACGAAGTCCGAGGGCGGCGGTGCCCAGCGCGCCACCAGGCTCTCCACGCTGCGGTCGGGCGCCTTGGTGGCCGCCACCGTGATGGCCAGCAGCATCAGCAACAGGCCCAGCAGGCGCAGCGCCCAGGCACCCGGCGATCTCATGCGGCGCTGCCTGGGACGGCTGTGGGTGCAGGCGGCGCGCGATGCGCCTCGCTGGCCGGCCGCTGGATCTCGCTGGCCGGTGCCAGGCCGGCATCCAGCGCCTCGCGCTGGTCGAACACAAAGCAGCTGCCGTGGTAGTGCGGGCCGCCGGTCTCCTCTAAATACTTGAGGATGCCGCCCTCGAGCTGGTAGACCGGACCGTCCAGCCCCTGCTGCTGCAGATAGATGGCGGCCTTCTCGCAGCGTATGCCGCCGGTGCAGAAGCTCACCACGGTCTTGCCGCGCAGCTCGTCCAGGTGCGCCTGCACCGCCTCGGGAAACTCGCTGAACTTGTGGATGCGCCAGTCGATCGCATTGTCGAAGGTCCCGTAGTCCACCTCGAAGGCATTGCGGGTGTCCAGGGTCACGACCGGTCGGCCGGCGTCGTCATGGCCCTGGTCCAGCCAGCGGGCCAGGGTCTCGGCCCGCACCGCCGGGGCGCGCTGCTGCTGGTCGGGCCGTATGGTCGGGTGGTTCATGCGGATGATTTCCGGCTTGACCTTGACCAGCAGCTTCCTGAAGGGCACGGCGGCACTGAAGCTTTCCTTGGGCTGCAGCGGCGCAAATCGCGCGTCCTCCTGCAGCGCCGCCACCCAGGTCCGCACCGCCGCCGGCGCGCCGGCCAGGAAGAGGTTGATGCCTTCCTCGGCCAGCAGCACCGTGCCCTTGAGGCCGAGCTGCTCGGCGCGCTGGTGGAGCGGATCCCGCAGGGCCTGGCAGTCGGGCAGGGCCACGAACTGGTAGGCCGAGATGTTCAGCACGGGCAGCGATGGGGAGGTGGTGGGCAGCAAGGGGAGCAATCGGCGTGGCCAGGAACTGGGCCGGGATTGTAGGCCGGCCCTTGCGCCGGTCCTGGCGCTACTGGCTGCCGCCGGCCGGCCTCGGCCGGCTGGGCACCGTGCTGGCACACAGCTCCAGCCGGCCCGGGTTGTGCACGAACCAGCCGCTGCGCTGGCGGCGGGCGTCTTGCAGCGCGGTCCAGCTGGGGCTGTCGGTGCGCAGCAGCTGCAGGTCCGGGCGCTGCGCGGCGGGCAGATCGGCCAGCAGCCGGGCGCTGAGGATGGGTGTGCGCAGCCCGGCTTCGGTGTAGAAGCCCATGGGCGCCGGCCCGCGCGGCAGGCTGGACAGATGCTCGATGCCCTGTATCACCCGGCCCACCGTCGTGATGTTCAGGTCCAGGGTGCGCGGCGCATGGCCGATCACCGCATAGAGCGAGCTGCCATTGCTGGAGTCGGCCTCCATGCCGCGGCCGGCCCCCACCATGCCGTAGCAGTGGGCCAGCCAGGCACGGCCGGTCCGTGGGTCCGCGGCCACCGGGAAGCCGTCCACATGGCCGCTCAGTGGTGCCCAGCCATCGCTGTCCCGCATGGGGCTCAGCGGCAGGCCGGCCAGCGCGATATCGAACTCGGCCGGCAGCTTGGCCGCTGCCGCGGCGGGCAGCGGCTTGGCCGTCTTGTCCTTTTCCTCGCCGGGGTCGCCCCATTGGCTGACGAAGCCGTCCTGCACCCGCAGCACGGCCAGGCCATCGAAATAGCTAGCGCGGCTCAGCGCGCGGATGTTGGCCACATGGCGCGGCGCGAAGCGCGGGGCCAGCTCGATCAAGACCTGAGCCTCGCCACGCGCGGTCTGCAACCGCATCAGCAGCGTGGACTCGGGGTCGAGGTCACGCCAATGCTCGGGCGGCGCGGCTGCCAGGATCTCGGCGGCGGTCTTGGCCGCCGGCTTGGGCGCGTCGGCCTGCAGCAGCGGGGTTGAGGCCAGCAGCAGGGCGGCCAGCAAGGCGTTCTTCATCGGCTCCTCCAGGTCTTGTGCCGGCGCGCAGCATAGCGGCCGGCGGGCTGCGGCGGCCTGCCTACAATCCCGCAATGCCCTTTGTCCATCTGCGCACCCACAGCGAGTTTTCCGTCGTCGACGGCACCCTCAGAATCGACGATGCCGCCAAGGCGGCGGCCAAGGACGGGCAGGTGGCGCTGGCCATCACCGATCTGGCCAATCTGTTCGGCGGCATCAAGTTCTACAACGCCTGCCGCAAGAAGGGCGTCAAGCCGCTGCTGGGCAGCGATGTCTGGCTGGAGCCCGAGGCCGGCGACAAGCAGCCCAGCCGCCTGCTGCTGCTGGTGCAGAACTACCAGGGCTATCTGAACCTCTGCGAGCTGCTGTCGCGCGCCTGGATACAGAATGTGCAGCGCAACCAGGCCTGCCTGAAGTGGGAATGGCTGGAGGAGCTGAACGAGGGGCTGATCTGCCTGTCGGGGGCGCAGTTCGGCGGTCTGGGCCAGGCCCTGCTGGCCGGCGACCAGGCGCGCGCCCGGCAGTGGGCCAGCCGCCTGGGCGGCATCTTTAGCCAGCGCTTCTACATCGAGCTGCAGCGCGCCGGTCTGCCCGGCCAGGAGGCCCTGGTGCGCGCCAGCGTACCCTTTGCCGCCGAGCTGCAGCTGCCGGTGGTCGCCACCCATCCGATCCAGTTCCTGGCGGCCGAGGATTTCGATGCGCATGAGGCGCGGGTCTGCGTGGCCGAGGGCGAGACCCTGGCCAATCCCAAGCGCATCCGGCGCTTCAACAGCGGCCAGTATTTCAAGACCCAGGCCGAGATGGAGGCCTTGTTCGCCGATATCCCCTCGGCGATCGCCAACACGGTGGAGATCGCGCGGCGCTGCAGTCTCTCGCTGGTGCTGGGCAAGCCGCAGCTGCCCAACTTCCCGACGCCGTTGCTGGAAGACGGCACGCCGATGCCGATGGACCAGTATTTCCGTCAGCTCTCCCACGAGGGCCTGGAGCACCGGCTCAAGCTGCTGTATCCCGATCCGGCCAAGCGCGAGGCGCAGCGAGCGCGTTATGTGGAGCGGCTGGAGTTCGAGCTGGAGACCATCATCAAGATGGGCTTCCCGGGCTACTTCCTGATCGTCGGTGACTTCATCAAGTGGGCCAAGGAAAACGGCTGCCCGGTGGGCCCGGGCCGGGGCTCGGGCGCCGGCTCGTTGGTAGCCTATGTGCTCCTGATCACCGACCTGGATCCGCTGCAGTACAACCTGCTGTTCGAGCGCTTCCTGAACCCCGAACGGGTTTCGATGCCCGACTTCGACATCGACTTCTGCCAGGGCAACCGCGACCGGGTTATCGACTACGTCAAGGAGAAATACGGCCGCCCGGCGGTGAGCCAGATCGCCACCTTCGGCACGATGGCGGCCAAGGCGGCGCTGCGCGATATCGGCCGGGTGCTGGGCATGGGCTTCGGTCATGTCGACTCGATCGCCAAGCTGATCCCGGCACCGCCGGGCAAGACGGTGACCCTGGCCAAGGTGCCGGATGAGCCCGACGACAAGATCATCTACGCCCGCAAGGAGGCGCCCGAGATCGAGGAGCGCGAGGCCCAGGACGAGGAGGTGGCCGAGCTCTTGAAACTGGCGGCCCGGGTCGAGGGCATGGTGCGCAATATCGGCATGCATGCCGGCGGGGTGCTGATCGCGCCGGGCAAGATCACCGACTTCTGCCCGCAGTACCAGCAGCCCGGCTCGACCAGCGCGGTGAGCCAGTACGACAAGGACGACGTCGAGGCGATCGGCCTGGTCAAGTTCGACTTTCTGGGTCTGGCCACGCTGACCATCCTGGAGCTGGCCAAGGACTTCATCGTCGCGCGCTACCCCGAGCACAAGGACTTCGCCTTCGAGAAGATCCCGCTGGACGACAAGAGGACCTACAAGCTCTTCTCCGACGGCCTGACCGAGAGCGTGTTCCAGTTTGAATCCAGCGGCATGCAGAAGATGCTGAAGGATGCCAAGCCCTCGCGCCTGGAGGACCTGATCGCGCTGAACGCGCTGTACCGCCCCGGTCCCATGGACCTGATCCCCAGCTTCGTCGCGCGCAAGCATGGGCGCGAGGTGGTCGAGTATCCGCATCCGCTGGTGGAGCCGGTGCTGTCCGAGACCTACGGCATCATGGTCTACCAGGAGCAGGTGATGCAGACCGCCCAGGTGCTGGGCGGCTACACCCTGGGCGGTGCCGATATGCTGCGCCGCGCGATGGGCAAGAAGAAGGCCGAGGAGATGGCCGCCCACCGCGAGCTGTTTCGCAAGGGCGCGGCCGAGAAGGGCATAGACCAGGCCAAGGCCGACGAGGTCTTCGACCTGATGGAGAAGTTTGCCGGCTACGGCTTCAACAAGTCGCATGCGGCCGCCTACTCGCTGCTGGCCTATCACACCGCGTGGCTCAAGGTGCATTTCACCGCGGAGTTCTTCGCCGCGAACATGACGATCGAGTCGGACGACACCGACAAGCTCAAGGTGCTGATGAACGATGCCAAGCTTTTCGGCATCGAGTTCGAGCCGCCCAATGTCAATCTGGGTGTGCACCGCTTCGAGCCGCTGGGGCCGCGCAAGATCAATTACAGCCTGGGTGCGATCAAGGGCACGGGCCAGGGGGCGATCGAGGCCATCGTGCGCGCCCGCAAGGAGGGCGGCGCGTTCAAGAGCTTCTTCGACTTCTGCGCCCGGGTGGATCGCAAGGCGGTCAACAAGCGGGTGGTCGAGGCCCTGATCAAGGCGGGCGCCTTCGACAGCCTGCAGCCCGACCGCGCCCGCCTGCTGGCCAGCGTGGCCCTGGGCTATACCTATGCCGACGGGCTGGCGCAGAACGCCGATCAGGGCGGCCTGTTCGACTTCGACGACAACGCCCATGGCTCCTCGACCGCCGAGCCGCCGCTGGTGGAGGTGGCGCCCTGGAGCATCAAGGAGCAGCTGAGCTACGAGAAGACGGCCATCGGCTACTACCTCAGCGGCCATCTGTTCGACCAGAGCGGCGAGGAGGTGCGGCGCATGGTGAAGCGCCGCATCGTCGATCTGCAGGACAGCCGCGAGCCGGTGATGGTGGCGGGCATCGTCGGTGATCTGCGCGTCATCAACGGCAACCGCGGCCGGGTCGCGATCTTCAAGCTTGACGACAAGAGCGATGCGATCGAGGCGGTGGCCAATGAGGAGCTGCTCAATGCCCACAAGGAGCTGCTGGCCGAGGACGAGCTGATCATCGTCTCGGGCAAGGTGCAGAACGACCGTTTCTCCGGCGGCCTGCGCCTGAATGTGCAGCAGGTCTGGGACCTGGCGGCGGCGCGGGCCCGCTTCGGCAAGTACCTGCGCCTGAGCGCCCCAGATCCGGGGCAGGCGGCACCCCTGGTGGCGACGCTGGACGAGGTGCTCAAGACCTGGCCCGCCCGCCGCGTCGAGGCCGAGCAGGGCCCGCTGGTCCAGGGCCTGGGCCTGCGCCTGAGCCTGTGCATCCGCCAGGGCGAGGAGGGTGCCAGCGCCGAGCTGGAGCTCGGCGAGGCCGGCAGGTTCTGGCCCTGCGACGAGGCCCTGGCCCGCTTAGCCGGCCCAGCCAGGCGCGCTGCGGCGGGAGCGATGGAGGCGGCTGCCGAGGCGCCGCAGATCGTCTACGACTGAGGCGCAGATGCCGGGGCCGCGGCCGTCTGTGGCGTGCCCACCAAAACCGGGGGCTTTATCGCTTACGTTCCGACACCGGCAGGACGTAAGCTGAGGCCATGACGTCCCAACCCTGCACCGGCCTGATACTCACCGGTGGCGGTGCCCGTGCCGCCTACCAGGTGGGTGTGCTGGCCGCGCTGGCCCAGCTGCGCCGCGATGCCGGGGTCCAGGATCGCAATCCCTTTCCGGTCATCGCCGGCACCTCGGCCGGCGCTATCAATGCCGCCACGCTGGCCTGCAACTCCGACGATTTCGACGGGGCGGTCGACGGCCTGATGCACATCTGGCAGAACATCCATGTCGAGCAGGTCTATGCAGCCGACTCGCTGGGGGTGATACGCACCGGCGCGCGCTGGATGACGATGATGAGCCTGGGCTGGGCACTGGCGCGCTGGAAGCGCAGCCGGCCGCGCAGCCTGCTGGACAACGCGCCGCTGGGCGATCTGCTGCGCCGCTGGGTGCGCATCGAGCGCCTGGATCCGATGCTGGAGCAGGGCCATATGCGGGCCCTGGCGATCAGCGGCTCCAGCTACACCTCGGGCCAGCATGTGACCTTCTACCAGACCCGCGAGCCGGTGCGGCCCTGGCTGCGCTCGCAGCGGGTGGCGGTGCCGACGCGGCTGTCGATCGGACATCTGATGGCCTCCTCGGCGATTCCCTTCATCTTTCCGGCCGAGCAGCTGGATCTGGACGGCGAGCCGGAGTGGTTCGGCGACGGCTCGATGCGCCAGAGCGCGCCGATCTCGCCGGCGGTGCATCTGGGCGCCGACCGGGTGCTGGTGATCGGCGCCGGTCGCATGCACGAGCCGCCGGGTCGGCGCACCGTGCATGTGGAGGGCCATCCCAGCATGGCCCAGATTGCCGGCCATGCGCTGTCGAACATCTTTCTCGACGCGCTGGCGGTCGATGTGGAGCGGCTGCAGCGCATCAACAACACCCTCTCGCTGCTGCCGCCCGAGGCGCGCCGCGCCACGCCGCTGCGGCCCATCGAGGTGCTGGTGATCGCGCCCAGCCGGCGTCTGGACGAGCTGGCCGCCGAGCACCAGGCCAGCCTGCCGCCGCCGATACGCGGCCTGCTGCGCAGCGTGGGCGTCAGCGGCGAGGGCAAGAACGCCAGCGGCTCGGCCCTGACCAGCTATCTGCTGTTCGAGCCCTCCTTCACCGGCGAGCTGATCATGCTGGGCATGGCCGACACGCTGGCCCGGCGCAGCGAGGTGCAGCGATTCTTCGGCTGGCCGGCCCAGGCGCCCAGCGTCGACCCGGCCACGATGCGCAAGCGCCGCGCCGGCTTCGTCGAGACCGTCAGCTAGCCAGGCAAGGCCTGACCCTCGATGCGCAGGCCGGCGGCGGAGAGCCGCGCGGCCAGCCGCGGGCCTATGCCGCGCACCCGGCGCTGCAGATCGGACCAGCTGCTGAACGGCGCCTGCTGGCGCGCCAGCAGCAGCCGGTCCACCAGCTGCGGGCCGAGGCCCGGCAGGGCCTCCAGCTGGGCGCGGCTGGCGCTGTTGAGCTCCAGCAGGGCTTGGGCGCGCAACCAGGGCGTCAGCAGCGCGCCCGCCGGCAGGGCCAGCGTCAGCAGGGCCTGCCGCCTAGTCGCCATGCTGGGCCTGGACCATGGCGGCATAGGCGCCGTCAGCCGCCAGCAGGTCCGCGTGGCTGCCAGATTCCAGCAGCCGGCCCTGGGCCAGCACATGGATGCAGTCGGCATTGCGCACGGTGGAGAGCCGGTGGGCGATCAGGATCAGGGTCTTCTTGCCCTGCCATTGCTCCAGGGCCTGCTGCACCGCGCGCTCGCTCTCGGTATCCAGCGCCGACGTCGCCTCGTCGAAGACCCAGATCGGCGCATCCTTGTAGAGCGCGCGGGCGATGGCCAGGCGCTGGCGCTGGCCGCCGCTGAGCTTGCTGCCATTGCTGCCGATCGGCGTCTCCAGGCCCTGGGGCAGGGTCTGGACGAAGTCCCATAGATGGGCGGCGCGCAGGGCCTGCTCCAGCCGCGCCGCATCGCGCGGCTGGGCATAGGCGATGTTGTCGGCCACCGAGGCGTCGAACAGCACGATGTCCTGCGAGACGACGGCGAACTGGCGGCGCAGCGAGGCCCGGCTGAAGTCCTCCAGCGGCTCGCCGTCGATCAGCAGCCGGCCGCCCTGCGGCTGGTTGAAGCCCAGCAGCAGGCTGATGATGGAGCTCTTGCCCGAGCCCGAGGCGCCGACCAGCGCGGTGGTCCGGCCGGGGGCGAACACCAGGCTCAGCTGCTTCAGCGCATCGTCCTCGGCGCCGGGATAGCGCAGGCTCACCGCCTCCAGCCGGATCTCGCCACGGGCCGGCGCCAGCTGGCGGCTGCCGCCCGCGGGCTCCAGCGGCAGATCAAAGAGGCTGAAGCAGCCGCGCGCGATCACCAGGCCGTTGAGTATCGGCTGCGAGAGCTCGGTCAGATGGCGCAGGCGCGAGGTCAGCAGCAGCAGCGCGGTGATGTAGGCGGCGAACTCGCCGGCGCCGGTCTGGTTCTCGCGCGCCTGCAGGAGCGCGAGGCTGACCACCAGGGACAGGCCCACCGCCGCCACCAGCTGGGACATGGGCTGGATCATCGCGTTGGTGGCCGAGGTCTTGAGCGCTTGGCGCTGGGCCTCGGCGCTGAGGGCGGCGAAGCGCTCGCGCTCATGCGCGGCGGCATCGAAGCTGCGCACCACCCGCCAGGCCCGCGTCAGGTCGTCGACCTTGGCCGAGAGACCCATTTGCGCGTCGTAGCTGAGCGTGCCGATGCGCCGCACCCGGCGGTTGATCCGCTGCATCAAAAAGGCCATCAGCGGCACAGTGACCATGGACAAGAGGGTCAGCTGCCAGTTCAGATAGAGCAGGTAGCCCAGCATCGCGACGGCAGGCAGGCCGTCGCGCAGCAGCGTGATCACAGAGCCCGACAGCAGGCCCATGATCTGCTGCGGATCGTTGACCACCTTGGACACCGCGGTGCCGGCCTGCAGGCTGGTGTAGGCGGAGGCATCGGCCTGCAGCAGCCGCTCCAGCAGCGCGCGGCGCAGATCCATCACGGTGCGCGAGCTGGTCCAGTTCAGCAGGTACTGGCCCAGAAAGCCGAACAGGCCGCGCAGCGCGAACAGCGTCACCAGCACCACCGGCACCCACCAGACCGAGAAGGCCTGGCGGTCGAAACCGTCGGCAAACACCGTCTTGATCAGCTGCGGAATCAGCGGCTCGGTGGCGGCCGCGCCGATATAGGCCAGCAGCGTGAACACAATGCCCAGCCGGTGCGGCTTGACGAACTGCCAGAGGCGTTGCGCGGTGGGGCGGAGTTGCTGCGGTTCTGGGTTCACGAATCGTCGAGGCCGGGTCGGATTCGGTTATTGTCGCCGCTTCGCCGGCACCAGCCGGTGCATGCCTTCTGCTGCCTCCGACGTCATGAAGATCGTCCATCTCCTGCTGACCCATAGTTTCGCCGGCACCGAGCGCCATGCGATCGAGCTGGCCAATGCCCAGGCACGCGAGCCGCAGCATGAGGTGACAATGATCCTGCACCGGCGCGCCGCCGAGGACCGGCCCAATGCGCTGGCGCACCGGCTGGATGCGCGCGTGAAGCAGGTGCTGGTGGGCGGCTGGGGGCCCTGGGCCGTCTGGGCCGCGCGCCGGGCCGTTCGCCGCCTGCAGCCCGAGGTGGCCCATGCCCATCTGAGCCTTGCCTGTCGCGCGCTGCACGGGCTCCAGGGCCTGTGCCTGCGGGTCGCCACGCTGCACATCCACTACAAGCCCCAGCAGCACCGTGACCTGGATGCCCTGATCGCGATCGCGCCCTGGCAGCTGCCGGCAGTGCCCGAGGCGCAGCGCGCTCACACGGTGCAGATCGACAACTGGACCGACGCCCGGCCGATGGACACGGCGGCACGCGAGCGTCTGCGCGCCGAGCTCGGCCTGAAGCCCGAGGACTTCCTGATCGGCGCGCTGGGGCGGGCCGAGCACAGCAAGGGCCTGGATCTGCTGATCCAGGCCTATCTGGCGGCCAAGCCGGCCGGCGCACGGCTGGCCATCGTCGGTGGCGGACGCGACTGGGCGCGGCTGCGCAAGCTGGCGCCGCCCGAGGTGATCATGCCGGGCTTCGTCGAGAGGCCGCAGGACTGGTTCGCGGCCTTCGACGCCTTCGTCAGCGCGGCCCGCTCCGAGCCCTTCGGCCTGGTCTTTCTGGAGGCCATGAGCGCCGGCCTGCCGGTGCTGGCCAGCGCCTCGCAGGGCGGTGAGCATTTCGCGGCGCTGATCGAGCGGCCGTTGGTGGCGCGTGAGGATGTGGCGGCGCTCGCCGGCGCTTTGCAGCGGCTTGCGGCCGAGCGACCGATGCGGCGTCGCTACGATCTGCAGGCCTTCGACCGCGATGCGCGGGTGGCCGAGGTCGAGGCCTTCTACCGGCGCGAGCTCAGGTGCTCTGCTCCAGCCAGCGCCTGAGCGGCCGACCCAGCCCGTAGGCCAGCTGCTGCCAGCGGCTGCGCGCGTGGCGCTGCACGAAGATGCGCCGATACCAGTCGCTGTGCAGCAGCTGTGGCTGCTGGGCGCTGATCAGCTGCTGGCACAGGGCCTTCATCGCATCGCGCTCTTGGCCGGCATCGCGGCCATTGCGATAGATTTTCTGGCCGCTGGTGATGGGGCGGCGGTGGCTGGCCATCACCGCGTCGATCAGGGCGGTGCGCGGCAGACCGAGCAGCTGCTGCAGCGTGGGCATCAGGTACTTGTCTATGCCCCAGGAGGACACATTGCCGCGGTAATGCTCGCGGCCGGCCATGAAGAGGCGGCCCCGGTAGAACGGCATCATCACCTCGACCCAGTCCACCGGCCGGAACAGCCGGTTCGGCTGACGCAAGCTCCAGCGGTAGGTGTAGAGGCTGTCGTGGCTGAGCACCGGCGAGAAGCAGTCCAGCCCTTCGCAGCGGCCCAGATGCAGGGCACGGTTGATGTCGCTGACACCAATCAGGATGTCGTCGTCGATCAGGGCCACGTACTCGGGCAGTTCGCGCTGCGGGCTCAGGTGTTCGGCCAGGGCCTGGTAGATCTCGCCCTTGCATTCGGTGGCGCAGGACAAGACCTCCAGCTGCAGCCCGCGCAGCTGGCGCGGCCCCGGAGCCTGACGACCGGTGTAATCGAACAGCAGCCAGTCGAACTCGGCCGGGGCATCGAGATGCAGCATGGCCAGGGGTTCGCTCTGGCCGTCCCAGGAGACCAGGACCAGAGGCCGGCGGGTGGCAGCGCTCATGGCCGGCCATGCCTCAGATTGTTGAAGGTGTAGGCCGCCTTGTGGCAGAACTTGCGCCACTTGCTGGCCAGGCTGCGTTCCTCGACCTTGGCGCCGATCGAGCTCTGCTGGCTGGTGTCGTCCAGGCTGATGAGGGCCGGCACGACGCCGCGGATGCGCAGACCGTTCTCCCACCAGTGGCGCAGGTCCACATCGATGGGGCGGCCGAAGGGCATGCGGCTGGCGATCAGCTTCTGGGCGCCGGCGCGGCTCAGCACATAGCCAGCGGTGAGGCTGGGCACACGACGGTACTCGACCAGGGTATGGCGCCCCAGCAGCGGCTGCTGGCGGGCCAGCTTCTCACCCTTGCGCTCGTCCAGGCGCCCGATCAGCTTGACCATGTCCCAGTCGGCTGGCAGGGCGGCGATGGCCTCGATGACCGCGGCGAAATCCGGCCGCAGCTGCACATCGTCCTCCAGCACCACCAGGGCCGGATGCGGGCTGTCCAGCAGCCATTGCCAGGCTCGCAGATGGCTGGCGTAGCAGCCCTTCTCACCATTGACTAGCGGCTTGTGGAACTGCCGGGCGTTCAGCGTCGGCGAGTAGAGCCGCTGTTGCAAGGCATGGGGCAGGCCGGTCCAGCGGGTGGCGGGAAAGCGCTCGCCGGCCAGGCCCAGGCGCTCGAATTCGGCCAGCATGCGGCTGCGCCGCTCGCTGTCGCTGTCGAGATTGATGAAGACGATGGGCAGCACGGATGCCGAGCCCTCACTCGCGCCAATGGTCGCTGATCCAGCGCGCTGGGCGTGCATGGCGCCAGTTGCCGTTGCTACGGCCGGCCAGCGCATCGGGCGGGTTCATCACGCCGTGGAAGATCAGGATGCGTGCGCCCTTGGGAATGAAGGGGTCGCGCCAGTAGCTGCTGGGCCAGGCGGGAATGCAGTGGTATTTGTAGCTGGCACACCAGCTGGCATCCCAGTAACGCAGCAGGCCTTTGCGGTGAATCTCGTCGGAGAGGTAGGCCTGCTCGTTGCGGAACTTGGCGCGTATAGCCTCGAACTCGCGCCGGAACTTGGCCAGCACATCGGCATGCGCGCCCAGCTCGAAGCGGTAGACCGAGGAGTTGCCGGTGATGCGCCAGGGGCGCTTCCAGTCGTGGATGATCAGGAAGTCGCCCGGCACCTCGAAGAAGGGTGTGATGTCGTCGACGATCACCACATCCAGGTCGAGGAACAGGGCGGTGCCCTTGAGGCCGTGCAGATCAGCCTCGAAGGTGGTCAGCTTCTTCCAGCCCCGCTCGGGCGCACCCTCGGGCAGCGCCAGATCGGGGATGGGCAGGCAACGCACCTCGGGGCGTATGCCCGTGCTGATGTCGGTCAGGCAGACGAATCGGAAGCTGCCCTTGAGGTGACGCGCCACCATGCCGTAGAGGCGGTTGACGTACTCGGGGCCGTATTTGGTGCCCCACTTCATGCAGAGAATCGTGCGTTCGGCTTGCGCCATCAGAGCTCCTCGACTTGGCGCGGCGGGTAGGTGTCCCAGCCCAGGCAGCCCGGGCATTGCCAGAAATAGTGCTGGGCCTCGAAGCCGCAGGCAGCGCAGCGATAGCGCTGCAGCGGTCGGGTGGCGCGGTCCAGCGCGGCATTGACCAGGGTCGCCGTTTCCTCGCCCAGCGAGCTCTGGCACTGGCCCATCAGCTGGCGTGCCGCCAGCAGGCTGGGCTCCTGCTTCAGATGCTGCATCAGGCGCTGGCGCACCGCGGCCGGATCGGCATCGAGCAGGGCCAGAGCCAGCAGCAGCTGCACGCCGGGGCTGCGCTGGTATTGGGCCCGCAAAGTGGCCAGGGCGGGGGCGCTCTGGCCGGTGGCCTGCGCTGCCTCGGCATAGTCGCTCGCCACCAGATGGAAGGCTTCGGGGTTGTGGGCCAGCAAGTCGGCATAGCTCGCCATGGCCGCTGCCTGATCGCCCTGCTGGCGGTGCATCTGGCCGGCCAGCACATAGGCGCGGGCCGATTGCGGCGCGGTCCTGCGCGCCTGCGCCAGCAGATCCAGGGCGGCCTGATGCTGGCCGCGCGTCTGGGCCTCCAGGGCCTGCTCGCACAGATAGTGCGCGATGCGGGCGGCGAAACTGGCGGTGCCGGATTGCTCCAGGCGTTGCGCCACCTCGGCGGCCTTGGCCCATTCGCGCGAGCGCTCGTACAGCGAGAGCAGGGCCAGCTGTGCCTCGGTGGCGAAGGCGGTGCCCTGCAGCTGGGCAAAGGCGGCCTCGGCGCGGTCGAACAGGCCGGCCTTGAAGAAGTCCTGCGCCAGCGCGGCCTGGGCGCGGTCGCGCTCGCTGGCGGGCAGGTCGCCGCGCTGCAGTAGATGCTGATGCACCCGCACCGCGCGCTCGTACTCGCCGCGACGGCGGAACAGATTGCCCAGGGCAAAGTGCAGCTCCGAGGTGTCGGGATCGTTCTGCACCGCCTCGATGAAGGCGTCGATGGCCTTGTCCTGCTGCTCGTTGAGCAGCAGGTTCAAGCCCTTGAAATAGGCCTTGGGCGCGTCGCGCTGCTCACGCTGCCACTGGCGTGCGTCCAGGCGCGAAGCCAGCCAGCCCAGGCCGAAGGCCAGGGGCAGGGCGATCAGCAGCCAGCCGAAGTCAAAGTCCATAGGTGGTGGTAGGGCGCAGGCGGAGGGCGGTCATTCGGGTCAGAGGCCGTCACGGACTTCGCTGGGCGGGCTGGCGGCCGGTGGCGGCGTCTCGCCGCCTGGGCCGGCATCGGCCAGAGCCTGCTGGCGCTGGGCCACGCGGCGATGCTGCCACCAGGCCGGCACCATGGCCAGCACCCCGATGGCGCAACCGATCGCGAAGGCGATCAGCACGATGATGACCAGAGGTGCCCGCCACTGATGTCCGAAGAACCAGTGCACCGCCACCTCCTGGCTGTTGTTCAGCGCGAAGGCGAAAAGGGCGAAGAAGAGAAAGGCCCGGATGAGCCAGGTGAGGATGCGCATCAGCGCGGATTCTAGGCCGGCTGGCGGGCCTCCAAAGCCCGCCGCGCGGCATTCAGGCGGCTGTTGTTGCGACGCCGCTGTCCTCGACCGGCAGCTGGGTGTCCACCGCCTCGCGCAAGGCCTTGCCGGGCTTGAAGTGGGGCACCAGCTTCTCAGGGATCAGCACCTGCTCGCCGCTGCGCGGATTGCGGCCCATGCGGGGCGGGCGGCGGTTGATCGAGAAGCTGCCGAAACCGCGGATCTCGATGCGGTGGCCACGGGCCAGCGCGTCGGACATCGCGTCCAGAATCGTCTTGACCGCGAACTCGGTGTCACGCTGGGTGAGCTGGCTGAAGCGCTCGGCCAGTTGGGCAACAAGATCGGATCGGGTCATGAGCGGGGGAATCTTGGTTTGGAATTGAAACAGGCTCGCCCTCATCAGAGTGGCGAGCCTGCGCTGGTTCACCGCGGAGGCGAGGCTAACAGAGCCTCGCCGCCGGGGGCTTATCAGTTGCCCTGATTGTCCAGCTTGGCGCGCAGCAGGGCGCCCAGGCTGGTGGTGCCGGCGTTCTCGCGCTCCGAGGTGGCCGACAGACGCTGCATCGCCTCTTGCTGATCCACCGCATCCTTGGCCTTGATGGACAGCTGGATGTTGCGGGTCTTGCGGTCGATGTTGACGATGACCGAGGTCACTTCGTCGCCTTCCTTCAGCACATTGCGGGCGTCTTCCACACGGTCGCGGGAGATTTCCGAAGCGCGCAGATAGCCCAGCACCTCGTCGGCCAGCTCGATCTCGGCGCCGCGGGCGTCGACGGTCTTGACCTTGCCGGTGACGGTGGCGCCACGGTCATTGATCGAGGTGAAGCTGGTGAACGGGTCGGCGTCCAGCTGCTTGATGCCCAGCGAGATGCGCTCGCGCTCGACGTCCACAGCCAGCACCACGGCCTCGACTTCCTGGCCCTTCTTGAAGTTGCGCACCGCCACTTCGCCGGTCTCTTGCCAGGACAGGTCGGACAGATGCACCAGACCGTCGATGCCCTGGGCCAGGCCCACGAACACGCCGAAGTCGGTGATCGACTTGACCGGGCCCTTGACCTTGTCGCCACGCTTGACGTTCTCGGCGAACTCTTCCCAGGGGTTGGCCTTGCACTGCTTCATGCCCAGCGAGATGCGACGCTTGTCTTCGTCGATCTCCAGCACCATGACCTCGACCTCGTCGCCCAGCGAAACAATCTTCGAGGGAGCGATGTTCTTGTTGGTCCAGTCCATTTCGGAGACGTGCACCAGGCCTTCGATGCCCGGCTCGATCTCTACGAAGGCGCCGTAGTCAGCGATATTCGTGACCTTGCCGAACAGACGGGTGCTGGTGGGGTAGCGACGTGCCACGCCGAACCAGGGGTCGTCGCCCAGCTGCTTCAGGCCCAGCGAAACGCGGTTCTTCTCGGCGTCGAACTTCAGCACCTTGGCGGTCAGTTCCTGGCCCACGGTCACCACTTCGCTCGGGTGACGGACGCGACGCCATGCCATGTCGGTGATGTGCAGCAGGCCGTCGATGCCGCCCAGATCCACGAAGGCACCGTATTCGGTGATGTTCTTGACCACACCGTTGACGATGGCACCCTCGTGCAGGGTCTCCAGCAGCTTGGCGCGCTCTTCGCCCATCGAAGCCTCGACCACCGCGCGACGCGACAGCACAACGTTGTTGCGCTTGCGGTCCAGCTTGATGACCTTGAACTCCATGGTCTTGCCCTCGTAGGGGCTCATGTCCTTCACCGGACGGGTGTCGAGCAGCGAACCGGGCAGGAAGGCGCGGATGCCGTTGACCAGCACGGTCAGGCCGCCCTTGACCTTGCCGGAGACGGTACCGGTCACGAAGTCGCCCGACTCCAGCGCGGTTTCCAGCGACAGCCAGGAGGCCAGGCGCTTGGCCTTGTCGCGCGACAGGATGGTGTCGCCGTAGCCGTTTTCGATGGCGTCGATGGCCACCGACACGAAGTCGCCGACCTGGACTTCCAACTCGCCCTGGTCGTTCTTGAACTCTTCGATAGGCACGTAGGCTTCGGACTTGAGGCCTGCGTTGACAACGACAAAGCTGTGCTCAACACGCACCACTTCGGCCGAGATCACCTCGCCAGCGCGCATATCCGAGCGCTGCAGCGATTCCTCGAACATGGCGGCAAAAGAGCCGGCGGCGAAGTCGGTGGTTTGGGTTTGGGACATGGTATTTCCTGAGCTGCTGGGCAAGGCGTTTGCCCGGCAACGGTCTTGCAAGAGGTCTTGCGGGTTAAGTTGTAGAGTTCGCCGCCCTCGGTGAGCTGACGCTCGGAGGGAAGGGCGGCGGGCCCTGGCTTCTCAGGCCTGGGCCATTCAGGGGTTCAACGCTGGACCCGCAAATGGCCGGCGCTGGGCCCACCAAGCCAGCACCTGATCCCTTGATTGCTCAATGTCCAGGCCCGAGTTGTCGAGCTTTTGCGCGTCCGCGGCTGCTTTGAGTGGGGAGGCGCTGCGAGCACTGTCGCGCGCGTCCCGTGCTTCCAAATCAGCACGCAAGCTGGCGATATTAGCCGGAATACCCTTGGAAATCAATTGCTTATACCGGCGCTCGGCGCGGGTGGCGGCGCTGGCGGTGAGAAAAACCTTCAGCTCGGCATCCGGGAATACCGCCGTGCCCATGTCGCGGCCGTCAGCGACCAGGCCGGGCAGCTGGCGGAAGTCCAGCTGCAGCTGATTCAGCGCCGCACGAACCGGCGCATGGGCCGCCACCTGGGAGGCCATCAAGCCGGTGGCCTCCTCGCGCAGGCGCGCTGTGACGTCGACGCCGTCCAGCCAGACGCTGCCGCCGCGGGCAAAGCGGATCGGCAGGCGGGTGGCCAGCCGGGCAACGGCCTCGGCATCGTCCAGATCGATATCGGCATCGGCAGCTGCCAGACCGGTGGCCCGGTAGAGCAGGCCGGAGTCCAGCACCGCATAGCCCAGCGCATGCGCAACTTCATCCGCCAGCGTGCCCTTGCCAGAGGCGGTGGGGCCGTCAATGGTGATCACCGGTATATCTTCGCGACGCGCCTGCACCAGCTCGAACAAGGCTTCGAAATAGTCGGGGAAGGTCTTGGCCACGCAATGCGGCTCAAGAATGCGTACCGGCTGGCCCTGCTCACCCAGCAGACCATTGCAGGCGGCCAGCGAGAAGCACATCGCGATGCGGTGATCGTCATAGGTGTGGATGCTGGCCGCCTGCCAATCGGCCTGGCGTGGCAGCGGCTGCACGCGGAGCCAGTCGGGGCCTTCCTCCACGTGTGCGCCCAGCTTGCGCAGCTCGGCGGCCATCGCAGCGATGCGATCGGTCTCCTTGACCCGCCAGCTGGCGATATTGCGCAGCGTGCAGGGGCCGTCGGCATAGAGGGCCATCACCGCCAGCGTCATCGCGGCGTCGGGGATGTGGTTGCAGTCCAGATCGATGGCCTTCAGCGGCCAGGCACCGCGGCGCACCTCCAGCCAGTTGGGGCCGGCCTCGACGCGAGCGCCCATCGCGGCGGCGGCCTCGACAAAGCGCACATCGCCCTGCAGCGATGCCGAGCCCACGCCTTCGATGCGCACGGCTGCTTCGGTGGCGGCCAGCGCGCCCAGCGCCACGAAGTAGGAGGCCGAGGAGGCGTCCCCCTCCACATGGATCTCGCCGGGCGAGCGATAGCGGCTGCCGGCGGGAATGGTGAAGCGCTGCCACTGGGCGTCGCGCTGCACCGCGATGCCGAAGCGCTTCAGCAGTTCCAGCGTGATGTGGATGTAGGGCTTGGAGATCAGTTCGCCCAGCACCTCGATATGGATGTCCTGTTCTGCCACCAAGGGCAGGGCCAGCAGCAAGGCAGTCAGGAACTGGCTGGACACATCGCCGCGCACCCGCACCGGTTCGTCGAGCTTGAGGGCTGAGGGGCCGTCCAGGCGCAGCGGCGGATAGCCCTCTTGGCCCAGGCAGCTGATCTCGCAACCCAGGCCGCGCAGCGCATCGACCAGATCGCCGATCGGACGCTCGTGCATGCGCGGCACGCCGCTGAGCTCGAAGCGGCCGCCCTGGGTGGCCGCCAGCAGGGCCAGCGCGGCGGTCAGCGGGCGCATCGCCGTGCCGGCATTGCCCAGGAAAAGCTTGGCCTCGCCGCGGCGCAGCCGGGCGCCGATGCCGGTGATGCGCAGCGCCTGCTCACCCTGCTGCTCCAGCACGCAGCCCAGCTCCTTCAGCGCAGCCAACATGACGGCGGTGTCGTCGGAGGCCAGCAGATCGTGCACCAGGGTCTCGCCCTCGGCCAGGCCGGCCAGCAGCAGCACCCGATTGGAAATGCTCTTGGAACCGGGCAGACGGACGGTGCCGGCCGCTGCACGCAGGGGCGGCAGGTCGAGGAAGGGAATCTTGAACATGGGGGAACGAACGGGGTTGTCTTTGGCGCTGTCGCGCGCCTAGCGGGGGGGGCGCGGGCTGCCCAACTGGTCCATCTGCCCCATCTGCCACTTGGAGCGGTCCTCCGAGACCTGGCGGATGCGCTTCTCCAGCCCGGCGCTGTTGCTGCTGACTATCAGCGTCTCCAGCAAGTCCAGGGCCTTGCGGAACTGGCGCGACTGCTTTAGCACCTCGGCCCGATTGGCCATCAGGATGTCGCGCCAGACGGCTGGATCGCTGGCCGCAATGCGGGTGAAATCCCGGAAACCAGGGCCGGCCAGGCTCAGGAAGTCGCGTCCGTCCGGCTGGCCGGCGACCGACATGTAAAAAGCAAAGGCCAGCAGATGCGGCAGATGGCTGACGGCGGCGAAGGCCGCGTCATGGTTCTGGGGTGTCATCTTCAGCACCTGGCTGCCCAGCGCCGACCAGGCGTCGGTGGCGCGCTGCACCAGCGCCGGCGCGGTCTCGGGCAGCGGCGTTAGGATGACCTGGCGACCCTGGTAGAGCAGCGCGTCGGCATGCTGGATGCCGCCCATCTCCTTGCCGGTGATCGGGTGCGCGGGCACGAAGGCGCTCAGCTTGTCGCCCAGCACCCGACGCGCGGCTTCGACCACATCACCCTTGGTCGAACCCACATCCATGAACAGGGTGCCGGGTGTGACCAGGTGGCGGATCGCCTTCAGCGTCGGCTCGGTGGCGGACACCGGCACCGCAATCAGCACGATGTCCGAACCGGCGACGGCCAGCAAGGCCGACTCGGCGGCCACATCGATTACGCCCATGCGACGCGCGGTCTCGGTGGTCGACGGCGACTTGCTGTAGCCGATGACCCGCTTGACCAGGCCGGCCTTCTTCAGCGCCAGCGCAAATGAGCCGCCCATCAGGCCGCAGCCGATCACGCCGAGTTGATTGAACATCCGGTCAACCTCTAGTGACTGTCCAGCGGGTAGGTGCCCAGCAGTTTGAAGAAGGCACAGGTGGCGCGCAACTCCCGTAGTGCCTGGGCGACATGGGCTTCGTCGGGATGCCCCTGCAGATCGATGTAGAAGTAGTACTCCCACTGCCCCGAGCGTGCGGGCCGCGACTCGAAGCGCGTCATGGAAACGCCGTAGGCCTTCAGCGGCACCAGCATGTCGTGCACCGCGCCGGGCTTGTTGCTGACCGAAACGACCAGGCTGGTGCAATCATGGCCCGAGGCCTGGGGTGCCGGATGCCGGTCGGGGTGGGTGACGATCGCGAACCGGGTGCGGTTGTGCGCATCGTCCTGGATCGCCGGCGCGACCACATGCAGACCGTATTCGCTGCCGGCGCGATCGCTGGCCACGGCGGCGAGCCGTTTGTCCAGCGCAGCCAATCGGGCACCCTCGGCATTGCTGGAGACCGGGCGGCGCTCGGCATGCGGCAGGTGGGTGGACAGCCAGCCATGGCATTGGGCCAGTGCCTGCGGGTGGGCGCAGACGGCCTGGATATCGTCCAGCGAGTTCTCGCGGCGCAGCAGGTTGTGGCGCACGAACAGGCTGGTCTCGCCGATGATGAACAGCGGTGTCGTCAGGAACAGGTCCAGCGAGCGGGCGACCACGCCTTCGGTGGAGTTTTCCACCGGCACGACACCGAAATCGGCAGCACCGGCGGTGGTGGTGCGGAAGACCTCGTCGATGCTGGTGCAGGGGACCTGGACGATGGACGAGCCGAAAAAACCCAGCGCGGCCTGTTCGGAGAAGGTGCCGGCCGGGCCCAGATAGGCGACGCGGGTCGGTGTTTCCAGCGAACGGCAGGCCGACATGATCTCGCGCCAGATCGGGGCGACGCTGGTGGTCAGCAGTGGGCCGGGGTTGCGTGCCTTCAGGCCTTCGATGACCTGGGCTTCGCGCTCGGGGCGGAACACCACCGAGCCTTCCTTCTTCTTCAGTTCACCGACCGACTGCGCCAGCGTGGCGCGGCGGTTCAGCAGCTCCAGCAGTTCACGGTCGACGGCATCGATCTGCTGGCGCAGCGCCAGCAGGGCGGGGTCGCCGAGGGGGGGGGGGGCGGGGGCTCCATCAGCCATGTTGTGCCTCAAAAT
>JAYRSJ010000026.1:0-58365 GCA_041920215.1 Burkholderiaceae bacterium
GCGAGGGTAAGGCCGGCCGCATTGCGACCAGTCTGCTGCGCTTGGACTTGGTGATCCTCGACGAGCTGGGCTACCTGCCGTTCAGCCAGGCCGGTGGGGCCTTGCTGTTCCATCTGATGTCCAAGCTCTACGAGCACACCAGCGTCGTCATCACGACCAACCTGGACTTCGCCGAATGGAGCACCGTGTTCGGCGATGCCAAGATGACCACGGCGCTGCTGGACCGGCTCACGCACCACTGCCACATCGTGGAGACGGGCAACGAGAGCTACCGCGTCACGCAGGCCACGGCGGCCACGCGCAAGCGCATCAAGGCAAGGGAACAGGAGCGCCGCAACAAGGGCGACGAGGCGGGCTGAACAAGCACCGCGCTACAGTTGTCCACAGCCGGCATCAGCCGATGCTGGCCCCAAGCCCTGGGTCAAAGTTCAATCGGCAGGGTGGGTCAAATTTAGGTCGGCGCCAACACATGACTTCCCCAAGCAGGGCGTGACGGCCTGCAAGGCCACGCACGAGTGGAAGGCCTGGGCCGGCTTGCGCGAAGCCGAGGCGGCCATTCGCACGGCCCATGCAAATGCCAAGCTGCCCGAAGCCGAGAAAAACAGACGCAAGGCCCAAAGATCGAACCGGATCAGTTCGAAGGCCGAAGCCTTGCCGGCTGATGTCGATTCGAAATCTGGGCCAAGGCTGCCGGCCACGCTTCGAAATGTGAAGCTGGCCTCGGCGGCATGAACATCGCCAAGTGCTTGCGGCCCTTAGGTTTTCTCAGGCTCGCGGGTGTTTCGTGCGGCGCTGCCGTCATAGCTCGAAATTCGAACACCTTTGCATTGTTGCCAGGGGTGTGGGGTACAGGGCGAAGCCTGGGTGGCAGGGGCGGGCGGCCCGGTTGCAGTGCGCAGCAGAGCGAACCGTTTGCCGGTTGATTTCGATTTCTGTGGAGAACGGGAATGGGCACAGGTGGGTCTAGATTTGGGGCGGGGCGCCCTGGCTGGCGTGCCAGGACCGAGCAGCATCGCAGCGTTGACGTGCGGCGGTTTGCGTCCGAAAACATGCTGCGCCCTGGCTTCTGGGTCTGGCGCTGGAGCGATCCAGACAGCGGCAAGGAGCTGGCCAGCATCGGCGTGACAGGCCACGCCGCCAGCATCGAGCTGAGCTACACGGCTAGCGGTGAAGCAATCCGCACGCGGGTGCTCATCGTCAGGACTGCTTGCGGCTTCGGTGGCTCGCGCCCCTGGTTTGCCTGCCCGTTCTGCGGCAGGCGCGTGGCCCTGCTGTTCCTGCGCTCCAAGCACTTCGCCTGCAGGCATTGCCACGGGCTGAACTATGGCAGCCAGGCTGCTGACCCGTGCGGGCGCACTTGGCGACGCCAGCGAAAGATCGAGGCCCGTCTGGGGCCAAACTGGCAGAAGCCTGCGCACATGCATCGCAAGACCTACGAGCGCTTGCTCAATGCGATCATGGAGTGCGAGCGCGTGCGCGATGCGCTGCTGTCCAAGGCCGTCATGCGCCTGATGGGCGATCTGAAGATCTTGGAGCGGCGCTTTCCGCAGCTGCTAGGCAAGTGAGCGATGCAGTAACTTTTGAAGTAACTGCCCAGCCGCAAAATCAAGAAAGTGAGGATTCATGCGGCCTGCAGGGCAGAGTTCGATAGACGCCGGCCCACCATACAAGGGTCCGATTAGGACCGCAAACGACTGAAGGCGCTAAGTGAAGCATCACTTAGCGCCTTTTTTCTTGCGCATGGGGCCAGCAGGGTTCACTTGAACCCGGATTGCGCAGAGGGGTACGCTCAGGGGGGATATCAACACTTGGGGGCATAAGGTGAGGCGTCGGTGCACTCGCGCTGTGTTCTTGAGAATTCTGGGTCTGTCGGATTTGTTTACACAGCCTTCGAGGGCGCACGCCAATCGGCCCTCAGGCCTGTCGTTGATTGTTGTAAATCATTGATTTATATGAATTTTTCTGCTGAATCCGTGAGCTGGCACGCAAGCTGCTTAATGTGTGCTGTCCAAGCGGTGCAGCCGCAGATCCTCAGGACTTCAGCTCTTCAAGGAGATACGCAATGAACAAAATCTCGATGCTCGCCAAGTCTCTGGCAGCTTCGCTGGCTCTCGGCGCTACGGTCGCCAGCGCCGTGCCCATCATCGGTTCGGCCAATTTGAGCTTCGGCTTGGTAACGGTGTCATTTGGCAATATCGACTGGAACGATATCGGTGGCGGCAATGTGAACAACCCGCCGAATGCAGCGGCGACCTACGGTGGATTCTTTACTGCCGGTGGCGCAAACAGCGGTTCTTTTGCGGCAGGTCCGCTTGCTGGCATGACCACGGGTCTTGTGCAGGATATGAGCGCTGTTTTCGGGGACGGCAATTACATTCCTGTTGGGGCTGGCTACACGAGCAACTTCCTGCAGTTCGCTGGTCAGCCGGGCTGGGTTTTTGACGTTACCAATTTGTCGGCTGGCACCTTTGCGGGCACACCGTATGTCCTGACAGAGTCGCTGGGCAATGTGTCGGCGACGATTTCCATGAACGGCTTGGCATGCGACACGGGTGGTGACAACGTCTGCGATGCAGGTGATGACGTCACGAAGTGGACCGGCATTTTCAGTGCCCAGTACACCAACACAACCATCGCTCAGATGGCTGCCGTGATCGCTGGTGGTGGCAAGCTGGCCAACAACACATGGTCCGCTACGATTGAAGCCAGCGCCATTCCCGAGCCTGCCAGTCTGGCGCTTGTCGGCTTGGCCCTGGCTGGTCTGGGTCTGTCTGCCCGCCGTCGCAAGGCCTGATTCAGGTTTCGCGCCAACCGAAAGCCCCGCTCCGGCGGGGCTTTTTCCTTTTTCAAGCGCATGTCATTGGTTGGTGGAGAGGGTTTTCCCGATTCGCTGCCCCCGCGTTCAAGCGCCCGACGCGCAGATGAAAGCGGGTAAGCTGACCAAGTGGTGCGGCTAACGGTGTTTGCGCCGCCCACGTAAGGGATCAAGCAGCGAGCAATGATGAATCCGAAACAGATGCTTTGTGGGGGGCGCGGCAAACGGCAAGGTCGTTTCGCGACGTTGGTGATGGGTGCGGTCCTGGTGCTGGCCGCATGCCAAAGCCAGTCACCGGAGAATCTGCTGCAGGACGCCAAGAGCAAGTTGGCCAAGAATGAACTTCGTCCTGCAGTGATTCAGTTGAAGAATGCATTGCAGCAGGACGAGTCGTTGCAGGAGGCCCGTTTCCTGCTCGGCAAGACGCTATTGGAGTTGGGTGATCCGATCAGTGCGCAGATCGAGTTGACCAAGGCGTCGGAGCTGGGCTATCCGGCCGAGCAGATCGCGCCGTCTGCTGCTGTTGCGATGCTCGCGCTTGGGCAGTCCGACAAGCTGATCGAGCGCTTTGCGCTGACCGAGTTGAAAGAGGCTTCGGCGCAGGCCGAATTGAAGGCCGCGCTTGCCAGCGCGTATGCGATCAAGGGTGACTACACTAACTCTCGCCGCGCGATTGATGCGGCGCTGAGCGCTGATGCTCGCAGCCGCAGTGCCCATCTCGTCGATGCGCGCTGGCATATGAGTCAAGCGCAGTTCGGGCCGGCGCGCCAAGCCGTTGAGACCGCCATTCAGATGGATCCGCGGTACGCGGCGGCCTGGCACCTGAAGGGGGAGGTCCTGCAGGGGAGCAGGGCGGATATCGCGGAGGTGGTGCAGGCCTATCGACAGGCCCTGAGCATTGACAAGAAACATATCGGTAGTCATGTTGCCTTGATCTCCCTGCACATCAGTCGCGGTGACATCGACGCTGCGCAGGCCCAGCTCCAGGCGCTCCGGTCGGTTCATCCAACCCACCTCGACACTTACTATCATGAAGCGCTGCTTGCTTTGTCCGTTAGCGATACGAAGCTGGCCGCGGAGAAGATTCAGCAGGTCTTGAAGCGCGTACCGAACTATTCCAGGGCACTTGTTCTGGCCGGTACCATCGAATTTCAACGTGCTGCCTATGCGCAGGCGGCCGCTCACCTCGGCAAGGCCATTTCGGTAGGGGTTGAGTTGCCTAACGTTCGTGTGATGCTGGCGCAGGCGCAGATGCGCGGTGGAGATGCTTCGCGTGCCCTAATGACGCTTCAGCCGCTTCTCGAAAAGCAGCCCGTCCTGACCGAGGTATTGGTGGCAGCTGCCGAAGCGCATCAGGTGTTGGGCAAACCGGCCGTGGCGGAGGCACTGTTGGCGCGCGCGGCTCAGGGTAGGAAGCTCGTTGCGGCCGAGACTGCGGCGGAATCTCCCTCTTCGGTGCTGGCTTCAAGCCTGAGCGGTAGCGACGCTCAGTTCGCGCTGGAAATAGGCCTCGTCGAGGGGGCGATGCGCCGAAGGGAGTTTGACAAGGCGGCGCAAGGGATTGCGCAACTTCAGTCCAAGCGACCGCGGGCACCTGAGGTTGCCTTGCTGCGAGGTCGGCTTGATGAGCTGCGCGGTGATCGTCAGGCTGCGCGGATCGCTTATGGGCAAGCCCAGCAGTTGGCGCCCAAAGACTACCGTGCCATCGCCGCCCTGGCCGCCATGGACGCAGCGGACAAGCGGCCGGAAGCTGCAATCAAGCGCTACGAAGAACTGCTCTTGATTGACCCGGGCAATGTGCAGGCCAGCCTGTCGCTGATCCAGTTGTTGGCTCGGCAGGGGCTGTCAAAGAAGGATCTGCTCGCCAAGTCGGATGCGGTGATCGCTCGGCATCCCGAACTGGCCGGTCCGCGGCTGACAAAGATAGCTTTGCTGCTGGAGCAAGGTGAGATCAAGCTCGCTCTTACGGCGGCCCAAGATGGTTCGGTGGCGCATGCAAACGATCCTGCATTTCAGGACATGATAGGCATTGCGCAGCTGGCGCTGGGTGATGCGAACCAGGCGGCTGCCGCCTTCAATCGCATGGCGGCGTTGCAGCCCGGGTCGCCGCAGCCCTTGATGCGGATGGCTGAACTCAGCGTCCAGCAGAAAGATCCACGTGCAGCGCTGCGCCATCTTCAGAAGGCCTTGCAGCTCAAGCCTGACTACTTGCCTGCGCAACTCAATATGGTCGGTTTGCTGCTCGGAACTGGCAAAGTCCGTGACGCCATGCAAGTCGCCCGGACTGTCCAGCAGCAACGGCCAACCGAATCAGTGGGCTGGGCGTTGGAAGGGGACATTGCGCGTCAGACGATGCAACTGGCGGAGGCTATACATGCTTACGAGCAGGCAATGGAGCGTCGGCCGTCCGAGGAAGTTGTCGCGCGACTTTACATGGCCTACAACGAGGCTCAAAGACGGGCGGACGCTGCAAAACTGGAGGCATCCTGGCTTGCCAAATCCCCCGCCAGTTCACGTTTCCTGTTTATGCTGGGCGAACAGGCCTTACAGCGTTCGGACTACACGCAGGCGCAGAGCTACTTCCAGAGGGTCCTTGAACTGCAGCCCAATAATGCGCTCGCACTGAACAATCTGGCCTGGCTTCTCAACAAGGCGGGCAAGCCCGATGCACTCTCCATGGCCGAGAAGGCTCTGGCATTGGCGCCCGAGCGTGCCGAGATACTGGACACGGCTGCTGAAATTCACGCCAGCCAGAAGCAGTGGGCCAAGGCCATTGAGCTGCAGAAACGTGCGCTGGCCCAACAACCTGAGCAAGCGATCTATCGCTTGCATCTGTCGCAGTATCTGGTGGCGGCCGGCGAAAAATCGCAGGCCCGCGAACAATTGGATATCTTGCTGGCTCGTGGGCAGTCCATGCCGCAGTTTGCCGAGGCCAAGCGCATGCGGGACGCGCTCTAGTTGCTTGCCCGGCGGTGACTGTCCGTCGCCTATCGGCTGCTAGAAGGAGCTTGTATGTCTACAGCCCGCCCTCTGGACTTCGATGCAGTCAAGTCGCTTGTCGACGATCTACGGTCGCCCAAGCCGCGGGTCTTCTTCGCCGATCTCTTGCTCAGCGCCGCCCTTGGCTGGCTTGCGTTTGCGTACGCAGGGCGGGGGGCGCTTGATGTCACGAGCATGCTGGCCCTGTGGGTCGCGATCCTTGCGCTCTACCGGGGCTTGGCCTTCATTCACGAAATTTTCCACCAGCAGGCGATGACGGGCTTTCGTGCGCTCTGGCATGCCTTGATCGGCATTCCCCTGCTGATCCCGTTTCTGATGTATTTGCCGGTGCATCAGGGGCATCACAACTCGCGGACCTACGGCACCCGGCTGGACGGCGAGTATGACCAGTTCCTGGGCCGGTTCGCGTCGGCCAGTGTGCGTCTGTTCGCCCTGAACCTGGCATTGCCGTTCGCACTGTGGATCAGGTTTGCTCTTCTGGTGCCTTTGGCCTGGTTGTTTCCCTCAGTTCGAGAGCGCGTTATTCCCGGCTTTGTACACATGGCCTTGCGTATGCCTTATGTTGCACCGGCCCTGAAGGGGCGCATGCAAGAGGAGGCGCTGCTGATCGAATGGCTTTGCATGGTCTGGGCCTGGTTTTTGCTGGGCAGTGTTTGGCTTGACGGCGGCCGAATCTTGGCTTGCTGGGGGCTGCTGGTGGTCGTCATAGCCACCTTGAATACTCTCCGGGCCCTGTGTGCAACGCATCTTTATGTCGAGTCCGAGCAGGGGCGCGGTGCGGTCGGCCAACTGAACGACTCTTTGAATATTGCGAATGCCGGCTTGCTGACGCAGCTGCTTTGCCCGGTCGGTTTGCGTTTCCATGCGCTGCACCACATCGCGCCGTACTTGCCGTATCACGCTCTCGCCGAAGCGCATCAGCGTCTGATCTCCGGCCTGCCGAGCGACTCCGACTACCATCGCGCAACCGTTGCGAGTCTGGCTGAGGGCTTGTCGCGCCTGCGGCGCGCGACAGCCTTGGCGGTCTAGTTGATCCAGCTCGCGCTGACTGCGGTTGAGCGCGACCATCTGAAAATCACAAGAGAGCATCGATAGTCGATGGATACCTGCATTGAGATAGCGCCTGCGGCTTGGCAGGCACTGGGCTTCTCGCATGTCGCCAGGCCCAGCTCCAGCCAGCAGGTGAAGGCTGTTGTGGGAGCGGCGCGCCGCGCAAGCGCGCCGCTCTACCCGATCTCAACAGGGCTAAATTGGGGCTACAGCGGCTTTGCGCCGGTGGCGCCCGGCGCTTGGCTGGTCGATCTGTCGGGCATGCGCGGAATCCTCAATGCCGATGCGGTGAGTCCTGACCGTCCGGTGGTCGTGATCGAGCCCGGCGTCACGCAGGGGCAGTTGCACCGTTTCCTCAGCGAGCGCTGCCCCTCGCTGATGTTCAATGTCACTGGTTCGGCAATCGAAACCAGCATCATTGGGAATGCCCTGGAGCGCGGCGTCGGCTACTTCGGGCCTCGCAAGGAAGATCTGTTCGGACTGGAGGTCGTGACGGGTGCCGGCGAGCTGCTCCGTACCGGGTTCCGGCGTTTGGGAGACGCCTCGCCCTTGGCGCATTCCCATCCCTATGGCCTCGGCCCCATCGTCGATGGCCTGTTCTTCCAGGGCAGTTTCGGCATTGTGACCAGCGCCTGCCTCAAGCTCATGCCGAGACGCTCCCATGCGGTTGCGCTTTCGGCTGCCTTGCTGGACCAAGCTAGCTTGCCCGAGTTCCTGAATGTGCTGGCGGCGCTGAAGCGGGAACGCTTGTTCGACTCAGTGACCCATATTGGCAACAGTGCGCGTACCCGCGCCAGCCTTTCGTCGGGCGTTGACGACTATCTGACGCAGCGCTGTGGCATGAGCGGCGCCCACCTTGAGCGACAGCGGGCACGCGTTCTGGGCATTGTTGCGCCGTACGAGTGGACCAGCCTGAGCGGTATCCAGGGCACGGCGGCCCAGGTGCGTGCGGCCGTGCGTGAGATCAAGAGGCGTCTGCGCCATCTTGCGCGCATCGTCGTCGTCGATGATCGCAAACTCATGCTCGGTCAGGCCGTGCTGGAGCCTTTGCGTTTCTGGCCTTGGGCCAGGGCCAATGCGGCGGCCATCCACGCGATGCGCCCCTTGCACGGCCTTGCCTCCGGCGTACCCACCGACGCGGCAATCGCCAATCTCCTCTGGCGTTTCCACCGTACCGATCTGCCAGCACAGAAACTGTCGGAGTCGGACTGTGGCCTGCTCTACATCAGCCCCGCCTTGCCCATGGACGGGGTATTTGTCGATGCGACGATACGCGCCATGGTGGAACTCGCGGCCAGCTTTCAGCATGAGCTCTATGTGACGATAAATATCGAAACCGACACCTCGATGGTCGCGATCTGCAACCTCCTCTACAGGCGCAGCGATCCGGCCGAAGTCCGCCGGGCCGAGGCCTGCGCCGCGGCGCTGTACCGATTGATACGTTCGCGCGGCCTGGAGGTCTACCGCGCGCGCGACGACATGATGGCGGATATAACGACGCATGATCCCCCATACTGGGACACGCTGGCGTCTCTGAAGCGAGTCTTGGACCCCGACGGGATCATCAGCCCGGGCCGGTACGCGCGACCCCCTGGGGCATGCCCTTAGTCGGGGGATGTTGGTACCAGAGTGTATGGGTTCAAATCGCATCCTGTAGCCCTTCGCCGGTGAGCGAGGGCTTGGCGGGCGGGGCGGCCTTTGGTGATGCATATGCACGCGATTTGCTCTTGCCGGCCGGCTGTCAACCGTTACATTGGCAGGCTGTCGCGAACGCCGCTGGCGCTGCGAGCGCGATAGATGAATGGAACCGAAAGAGGGCTTGTCTTGAAAAAACTCAATTCGAACTTACTGCGCCTCGCTCTGCCGATGGCTGTGCTCGCCTTGCTGGCTGGGTGTAGCGCTATGCCGGCGGGTGTGGTTCCTGCGCCGCAGTCCGCGCCCGCCCAGGACTACAGCTATGTGATTGGTGCTGGCGATACGCTCAATATCAGCGTTTGGCGTAATCCGGAACTCTCGATGACGGTGCCGGTGCGACCGGATGGCAAGATCTCGACGCCCTTGATCGACGAGTTGATGGCCCAGGGCAAGAATTCCGTCGAGATCGCCCGGGATATCGAAAAACAGCTCAGCAAATATGTCCGGGATCCTGTGGTGACCGTGATCATCACGGGTTTTGTCGGACCCTACAGCGAGCAGATTCGCGTGGTGGGGGAGGCGACCAAGCCGCAGTTTCTGCCCTTCAAGCAGAAGATGACTCTGCTGGACGTGATGATCGCTGCGGGCGGTCTGACTGATTTTGCGGACGGCAATGCGGCCACCATTCTGCGCTCCAGCGAAGGAAACAAGCAGTACTCCGTCAGGCTGAAGGATCTGCTCAAGCGCGGCGATGTCTCGGCCAATGTGGAAATGCGTCCGGGCGATATTTTGATCATTCCCCAGGGCTTCTTCTGAGTCCAGACGCCGCGAGCGCTACCTGCGAGCGCAGCGGCCGGCTTGGCAGGCCGGCCATTTGACCAGGCTTTATCGATATCGCTCACGACGCTTCGCATGGATCTACTCATCGCTCAGTTCTTCTCGATCATCCGCCGGATGTGGAAATACCGCTGGCCCGGGCTCGCCGTGGCCTGGGTTGCGGGGGCCATTGGAGCGGCCGTGGTTCTGTCCATGCCGGATCGCTACGAGGCAAGCGCGCGTATCTATGTCGATACCCAGTCGATACTCAAGCCACTGATGTCCGGTCTGGCTGTTCAGCCCAATGTGGAACAGCAGGTGCAGATGCTCAGCCGCACGCTGATCAGCCGGCCTAACCTGGAGAAGCTGGTTCGCATGGCCGATCTGGATCTGAAGAACCAGTCGAAGGCCCAGCAGGAAGCCACGATCGATCGTCTGGGCAAGACGCTGTCGATTCAGAGCACCGCCCGGGATAATCTGTACACCCTTTCCTACCGCGATACCAGCCCCGAAACCGCCAAGCGGGTGGTGCAGTCCCTGGTTTCCATCTTTGTCGAATCGGGTCTGGGTGCGAGTCGCAAAGACACGGCCTCGGCAACGACCTTCATCAACGAGCAGATCAAGAACTATGAGGCCAAGCTCGAGGAGGCGGAGGGCCGGCTCAAGGAGTTCCGGCTTCGCAATATCCAAACCATGTCCGCAGATGGGCGGGATGCGGCCGGGCGGCTTGCCGAGCTGAGCGCTCAACTCGACCGTGCCCGCCTGGATTTGCGCGAGGCGATGAATGCGCGCGATGCTGCGAAGAAGCAGCTGGACGACGAGCAGGCGCGCGCCAGCAACGCCACGACGCAGAGTCTGCTGCAGGAGTCGTCGATGTCGGTGGCGACGCCGGAAATCGACGCTCGCCTGGACAGCGTGCGGCGCAATCTGGACAACCTGCTGCAGCGATTCACGGATGCGCATCCGGATGTCGTCAGCGCACGCAAGCTGATCCAGGATCTGGAAGCCCAGAAGCGCAAGGAAGTGGCCGAGCTGCGCAAGTCGGCGCTGTCAGCCCCGCAGGGCGGCAGCGGCGGCGGCAGCCTGATCCAGCAGGAGATCGGCCGCATGCTGGCCGCAGCCGAGGTGCAGGTGGCGAGCCTGCGTGCCCGCGTCGATGAGTACAGCGCCCGCTACACCCAGGCCCTGGCAGCGGTGAAGACGGCCCCCCAGCTGGAGGCTGAGGCCTCGCAGCTCAATCGCGACTACGAGGTGCACAAGAAGAACTACCAGGATCTGGTCGCGCGGCGCGAGTCGGCTGCCATGTCGGGCGAGCTGGATGTGGCCTCGGGTGTGGCCGATTTCAGACTGATCGACCCGCCGCGTGCGTCCTCGCGTCCGGTGGCCCCCAACCGCCTGCTGTTGCTCGCCGCGGCACTGGGAGTTGCGATTGGTGCGGGTTTCTTTGCCGCCTTTGCCGCAAGCCAGTTGCGGCCGGTGTTCCATGATGCAAGCGAGCTGCGGCTGCGCACGGAGCTGCCGGTGCTGGGCGTGGTCTCGATGCTGATCACCGACGCTGACAAGCGTCATGATCGACTGGATCGACTGCGCTTTCTGATGGCTTCAGGTGGTTTGCTGGCGGTGTTCGTGCTGGGGCTCACGGCCATGGCGATCATGATGAGCAGGCAGGTGGGGTAAAGCATGAGCAGCCTGATTGAACAAGCAGCCCAAAGGCTGGAGCAGTTGCGCCAAGCCGGCGTCGAGATCCCGGGCGACAGCGGCAAGCCAGCGCGAGAGCGCGGCGCTGACGCGACGGCGGTGACCATGCCCGTGGAACCAGAGGATCCGAACAATCAGCAGCAGTCCAAGCGCGTCGAGCTTGATCTGGAGGCCCTGGCTGCCCAGGGTTTTCTGACGCCGCAGGCCCCCCGCACGCCGATGGCGGATCAATACCGCGTCATCAAGCGCCCCCTGATCAAGAACGCCATGGGCAAGGGGGCCGCGGCCATCAAGCATGCCAACCTGATCATGGTGACCAGCGCCTTGCCCGGAGAGGGCAAGAGTTTCACCTCGGTGAATCTGGCGATGAGCATTGCGGCCGAGCTCGACAACACGGTGATGCTGGTCGATGCCGACGTCGCCCGGCCATCGGTGCTGCGCATGCTGGGTCTGCCGCAAGGGCCGGGTTTGCTGGATGTGCTGCTCGACTCGGTCGACATGGCCAGCGTGTTGCTCAAGACCAATGTCGACAAGCTGACCGTGCTGCCCAGCGGCACCCCGCATCCCAAGGCGACTGAGCTGCTGGCTAGTGATGCGATGACCCAGCTGCTGGAGGACATGGCCACCCGCTATCCCGATCGCATCATCATCTTCGATTCACCGCCCTTGCTGCTGACGACCGAGTCCAGGGTGCTGGCCTCGCATATGGGCCAGATCATCGTGGTCGTTCATGCCGACAAGACGCCTCAGAATGCGGTGCAGCAGGCGGTGGCGACGATAGAGGGCTGCCCGGTCAAGATGATGCTGCTCAATCGTGCACGCACCGCCAACGGCGGCGGCTACGGTTACGGTTATGGCTACGGCTACGGCTACGGCTACGGTTACGGCTACGGGCATGAAGATGCGGCGAGCAAGGCCTGAACATTCCCCTCTCCGTGGTCCTTGGCAGGTCGCAGCCCTGCTTGCGGCGCTCTCGTCCGTGGCGAGCGCTGTGCAGGCAGCCGAGCAAGGCCGTGGTGGCCTTGTCGTGCAGCCGCGGCTGACGGTCTCGCAGACGCTGACCGACAATTTGCGTTTGAGTTCGGACAACAAGGATGCGGCCCTGATCACCTCGGTCGCTCCGGGTGTCTCGATCAACGGCCGCAGCGGCCGCGTTCGAGGCTCGCTGGACTACAGCCTCAATGGGCTGATTTACACCAAGACGGATATCAGCACCCGTCTGCAACAGCAGCTGAACGCCAAGGGCGGCGCCGAAATCGTTGATGGCTGGCTGTTTCTGGACGGCAGCGCCAGCATCGGCCAGCAGCTGCGCTCCGCCTTCGGAACGGCCAGTGCAGTGCCGAACTCCAGTCTGATCAACAGCAATTCAACCGAAGTCGCGACGCTCAACCTATCGCCTTCGGTGCGTGGTCAGCTGGCGAGCGAGCTGGACTACGAGTTGCGCGGCGACTTCAGCAAGACCCGTGTCAAAGACAGCGCTACCGGTGACGGCGGCAGTCGTGCATTGATGCTGCGCCTGTCGGGGCCGCGTGCCGGACGCCTGATCAGCTGGTCCACCAGCTTGCGGACACAGCAGTCCGATCTGCGAGGCGGGCGTGACTCGCAGACCAGTTCGGCAACGGCCACGCTGGGTTACCGCCCCGATATCGACTGGGACTTCCAGCTGACGGCCGGCACTGAGCGCAGCGACTTGCTGGCGGCCAACCGGCGGGCTGGCGCGACCTATGGCTTCAATGCGCGCTGGACCCCCGGGCCGCGCACCCAGATGGGGCTGGGCACGCAGAAGCATGTGTACGGCAGCACGCACCAGTTCAACTTTCAGCACCGAATGGCGCGCTCGGTCTGGCGCTACACCGACTCGCGCAGCATCAACGAGGGCGGCGCGCAGCGGGGCGTGGCGCAGGACCTCTACAGTCTGCTGTTCGAGCAGTTCGCATCGCAGATACCGGATCCTGTCGAGCGGGATCGTTTCGTCCGCGACTACATGCAGGCCAACGGCCTGGGCGACGGCAGCACCGTCAACGGCGGCTTCATCAACACCACGCCAACCTCGACACGGCGGCAATCGTTGTCGATGGCATGGCAGAACGTGCGCAGCAGCCTGAACCTGAGCCTGAGCCAGAGCCGCTCTTTGCGCCTGGGCAATGCGCTGCTGCCCGGTGATGATTTCGCGAACTCGACGCGTATCCAGCAAAGCGGCATCTCAGTCCAGCTCTCACACCGCCTGACGCCGCAGAGCAGCGTCTCGCTGCAGATGTCGCAGCAGCGCAGCGGCGGCGACGATGCAGCGCGCAGTACCGATCTCAAGTCTTTCCTTGCCACTTGGAACAGTCGCCTGGGCCAGGCCACCAGCGTGCAGCTGGGCCTGCGTCACAGCCGTTTTGACAGCCAGCTCAAGCCATACCGAGAAAATGCGCTGTTGGCGACCCTGGTGCAGCAGTTCTGACCATGTATGAATCCTTCTATGGGCTGAGCAGCAAGCCCTTCCAGCTCAGTCCGGACCCGAGCTTTTATTTCGGCAGCAAGCAGCATCGCCGGGCCAAGGCCTATCTCGACTATGGCGTGCTGCGTAACGACGGCTTCATCGTCATCACCGGCGAGATCGGTGCGGGCAAGACCACCTTGCTGCGCGGCCTGCTGGACAGCCTCAACCGCAGCAATGTGGTGATTGGCAATCTGGTCACCACCCAGCTCGATGCCGAGGACACGCTGCGCATGGTCGGCGCGGCGTTCGGCGTGCGGGTCAAGGATCTGCCCAAGTCCGAGCTGCTGATGACGCTGGAGGCCTACTTCGTCAATCAGGCCAGCCAGGGCAAGCGCTGCCTGCTGATCGTCGACGAGGCGCAGAACCTCAGCGCACGCGCGGTCGAGGAGCTGCGCATGCTGTCCAACTTCCAGTTCAGCAACCAGTCGCTGCTGCAGACCTTTCTGGTCGGCCAGCCCGAATTCCGCAACATCCTGCAGCGCCCGGAGATGGAGCAGTTCCGCCAACGGGTCGCGGCCACCTGCCACATCGGCCCGCTGGACGAGGACGAAACCCGTGGCTATATCGAGCACCGGCTCAAATGTGCCGGCAGCACTGGGCGGCCCAGCTTCGATGTCGAGGCCTTCCCCGCGATCTACAAGGCCAGCCAGGGCATACCGCGCCGCATCAACTCGCTGTGCGATCGACTGCTGCTGCTGGGCTTCATGGCCGGCAAGCCGCATCTGGGCCTGGCCGATGTGCAGGAGGTGCTGAAGGATCTGGCCCAGGAGACGCAAAGCCTGGCCAAGTCGGCGCCGATGAATGCCGATGCCCAGCCTCAGGACCGCCTGGACCTTGATCTCAGCCAGCTCAAGCCGGGCGAGCTCGAAGGTCTGTCGGGCGAGCTGAGCGTGCTGACCCAGGGGCAGCAGGCCGAGCGCCTGGCCCTGATGGAGCAGAGCCTGGCGCGCCTGGAGCGCATCAATCTGCAGACGCTGGCGCTGATGCAGAAGCTGCTGGCCGCCTTGCGCAGCAATGCCGACGAACCCAGGTCCTGAAGATGACGCCGCCCCGCCCAGCCCGGAGACTCCTGCCATGCTGATGCCCAGCCGACCGCCGGTGCTGCGCAATGCGATGACCATCGATGTGGAGGACTATTTCCAGGTCTCCGCCTTCGCCCCCTATATCGCCCGTGGCGAATGGGACGCGCGTGAATGCCGGGTCGAGCGCAATGTCGACCGCATCCTGGCCCTGCTGCAGGCCAAGAACACCCGCGCCACCTTCTTCACGCTGGGCTGGGTGGCCGAGCGCTATCCGGCCCTGGTGCGTCGCATCGTGGCCGCTGGCCATGAGCTGGCCAGCCATGGCTACGGGCATCAGCGCGCCAGCGATCTCAGCGCTGCCGACTTCCGTCAGGACATACGCCGCGCCAAGGCCCTGCTGGAGGATATAGGTGGCCGACCCGTGCTCGGTTACCGCGCCCCCAGCTTTTCCATCGGCAAGGGCAATCTATGGGCCTTCGATGAGCTGCTGGCCGCCGGCTATCGCTACAGCTCCAGCGTCTACCCGATCGCGCACGATCACTACGGCATGCCCGATTCGCCGCGCTTTGCCTACCCGGTGCGCGAGGGCCTGCTCGAGGTGCCGGTCACCACCCTGCGACTGCGGGGCCGCAACCTGCCCTCCAGCGGCGGCGGCTATTTCCGGCTGCTGCCCTATGCCTTGTCGCGCTGGATGATCGGCCAGGTCAACCAGGTCGATGCCCAGGCTGCCGTCTTCTATTTCCATCCCTGGGAGATCGATGTCGGGCAGCCGCGCGTCGCCGGCATCGACGCGAAGACGCGCTTTCGCCACTACGTCAATATCGCCCGTACCGAGCGGCGCATTGCCCGGCTGCTGGACGATTTCGCCTGGGGGCGCATGGACGAGATCTTTCTGCCCCAAGCCCGTCTGGTGAGCCCATGAGCGGCAGCATAGCGATCAAACGCCTGCAGCCGGGCGACGGCGCTGCTGCGGCCGCCTGGGACGCCTTTGTGCTGGCCTGTCCGCGGGCCAGCTTCTTTCACCGTGCCGGCTGGCAGCGGCTGGTGGGCGAGGTGTTCGGCCATCGCTGCTTCTTCCTGTATGCCGAGCGGGCAGGGCGCATCGAGGGCGTGCTGCCGCTGGCCCAGGTCAAGAGCCTGTTGTTCGGCCATGCGCTGGTCAGTCTGCCCTTCGCGGTCTATGGCGGGGTGGCGGCGGCCAGCGAGGCGGCGGCCTCGGCGCTGGAAGCCGAGGCTCAGCACATCGCCCAGCAGCTGGGTGTCGAGCATCTCGAGCTGCGCCATATCGAGGCGCGGCATAGCGATTGGCCGCGCCAGGATCTGTATGTCACCTTCCGCAAGGAGATCCTGCCCGAGGAAGAGGCCAATATGCTGGCCATTCCGCGCAAGCAGCGCGCCATGGTTCGCAAAGGCATCAAGAACGGGCTCAAGGCCTGTGTCGATGCCGATGCCTCGCGCTTCTTCGCGCTCTATGCCGACAACGTCCACCGCCATGGCACACCGGCCATGCCCAGGCGCTATTTCGAGGCCCTGCTGCAGGAGTTCGGCAGCGACTGCGAGGTGCTGACCGTCACCGATTCGGGGGATACCCCCCTCAGTTCGGTGATGAGCTTTTACTTCCGTGATGAAGTGCTGCCCTACTATGCCGGCGATGCCGAAGCGGCCCGCGATCTGGCCGCCAATGACTTCAAATACTGGGAGCTGATGCGGCGTGCCTGCGCCCGCGGTCTCAAGGTCTTTGACTATGGCCGCAGCAAGCAGGGTACGGGGTCCTATGCCTTCAAGAAGAACTGGGGCTTTGAACCGACGCCGCTGACCTACGAATACCGCCTCTACAAGCGCGACGCCGTGCCGCAGAACAATCCCTCCAACGCCAAGTACCAGCTGCTGATCAAGACCTGGCGCCGCATGCCGCTGGCCTGGGCCAACTGGCTGGGGCCGTTCATCGTGCGCAACCTCGGCTGAGGCCCAGCCATCCATGGCCAAGCTGCTGTATCTGGTGCATCGCCTGCCCTTCCCGCCCAATAAGGGCGACAAGGTGCGCTCCTACCATCTGCTGAAGCATCTGGCCGCCCGTCATCAGGTCTATCTGGGCACCTTCGTCGATGACCCCGATGACCAGCAGTACCTGCCCACCGTGCGCGGGCTGTGTACCGAGCTGCATGCCGTACGCCTGCACCCCTCGCGGGCCAGGCTGGCCAGCCTGCGCGGCCTGCTCAGTGGCGAGGCGCTGACCCTGCCTTACTACCGCGACGCCGGCCTGAGCCGCTGGGTGCGAGAGTTGGTGCGGCGCGAGGCGATCGACGCGGTGGTGGTGTTCTCTTCCTCGATGGCCCAGTATGCGCAGGGGCTGGAGCACCTGCCCCTGCTGGTCGACTTTGTCGATGTCGATTCGGCCAAGTGGAGCGAGTATGCCGATCAGCATGCCTGGCCACTGTCCTGGCTCTACCGCCGCGAGGGTCGCCGTCTGCTGGACTTCGAGGCGCGCGTGGCCGAGCGTTCGGCCTGTTCCTTTTTTGTCACCGACAAGGAGACGGCACTCTTCCGGTCGCTGCTGCCCCAGAGCCGGGCACGGCTGGAGTCGCTGTGCAACGGTGTCGACGCTCAGCTGTTCGCGCCCCAGGCCGACCGGCCCAGCCCCTTCGCGGAGGGCGAGCTGGCGCTGGTCTTCACCGGTGCTATGGACTACTGGCCCAATATCGACGCGGTGAGCTGGTTTGTGGCCGAGGCCATGCCGCAGCTGCGCTTGCGCTGGCCGGGGCTGCGCTTCTACATCGTTGGCCGCAGCCCCAGCCCGGCGGTGCAGGCCCTGGCCGGAGACGATGTGGTGGTCACCGGCACCGTCGACGATGTGCGCCCCTTTTTGCAGCATGCCGCGGCGGTGGTCGCGCCGCTGCGCCTAGCGCGCGGCATCCAGAACAAGATACTCGAGGCGATGGCGATGGCCAGACCGGTGGTGGCAGCCCAGAGCTGCGTCGAGGCCATCAGCGCGATACCCGGTGTCGAGCTGCTGCCGGCCCAGAGCATGGCCGACTACCTGGCCCAGCTCAACCGCCTGCTGGCCGATCCACGGCTTGCCCAGACCATGGGGCAGGCCGGCCGCCAGCGGGTGCTGGCCGACTACAGCTGGGAGGCCCATCTGTCGGGCATAGACCGCCATATCGAGCGCCAGATCGAACGCCCCGTCGACACCAGCCGCAGCGACGCTGATCTGGCGCGTACCCAAGCCGCCGGCGGTCCGGCAAGCTCGATGACGGAGCCGGCATGAGCAGCAGCACCCTGGCCGGCACCCCGGCATCGACGCCGGTGGCCCCCGGTTGGCGCGGCCACGGCGTGGCGCTGCTGCTGGTGCTGCTGGCCTTGCTGCTGCTGTACCGCGATACCGCCGTGGCCATGGTCGGCATCTGGTATCGCTCGGACACCTTCGCCCATGCTTTTTTGGTGCCTCCGATCGCGTTGTGGCTGATCTGGCGCCAGCGTGAACGCCTGCTGCGCCTGAGCCCTCGGATCGACCCGCTGTTCGCGCTGCCCATGCTGCTGGCTGGCGGCGCCTGGCTGCTGGGCGAGTTGGTGGCGGTCAATGCCCTGACGCAGCTGGCGCTGGTGACCCTGCTGGTGGCCGCGGTACCGCTGCTGCTGGGACGCAGGCTGGCCTGGGAGATGGCCTTCCCGCTGGCCTTCATGTTCTTCTGCGTGCCGATCGGCGAGTTCATGATGCCGACGCTGATGGAAGCGACGGCCGATTTCACCGTGGCGGCCCTGCGTGCGACGGGTGTGCCTGTCTATCGCGAAGGCCTGCAGTTCGTGATTCCCTCCGGCAACTGGTCGGTGGTCGAGGCCTGCAGCGGCCTGCGCTATCTGATCGCCTCGGCCATGGTCGGCACCTTGTTCGCCTACCTGAACTACAACAGCCTGCGCCGCCGCCTGGTTTTCATCGCGATTGCCATCGCCTTGCCGCTGCTCGCCAACTGGGTGCGCGCCTATCTGATCGTGATGCTGGGCCATTTGTCCGGCAACGAGCTGGCTACCGGCGCCGATCATCTGATCTACGGCTGGGTCTTCTTCGGTGCCATCATGCTGGCCATGTTCATGCTGGGTGCCCGCTGGTCCGAGCCCGAACTCAAGCCGGTGCTGCCCGGCGTGGCCGCGGCGGGCCCGGTTGCTACCTGGCAGGCGCTGCTCGGCCTGGTCCTCGGGCTGCTTGTCGGCCTGCTGCCGCTGGCAGGGCTTGGCTGGGTCGGGGGCCATGACAGCGACAAGCCGGCGCTGTTGGCGGCGCCGCAGCTCGCGCCCTGGGAGCGCATCGACGGCGAGCCCTTGCTGAGCCCGCATTTCGAGAAGCCGTCGGCTGAGCTGGCCGGCCAGTACCGCACGAGCCAGGACGCGCAGACGGTCGGTTTGCACATCGCCTACTACCGTGCGCAAGACTACGAAAGCAAGCTGATCAACTCGCAGAACCAGATCGTGCGCTCCAAGGACCCGCAGTGGCACAGGTTGGCATCGGGCAGCGCTACCGTGGCCTTGCAAGGCGCTCCGATCCGTCTGCGCAGTGTCGAACTGCGGGCCGCAGCCGGCCCGGCTCGGCAGTTGCTGGCCTGGCAGTTCTTCTGGGTGGACGGGCAACTGACCGCCAGCGATGCACGTGCCAAGCTGCTGAACGCCTGGCAACGGATTGCTGGTCGTGGCGACGATGCGGCTTCCATCATCATTTACACGGTCAAATCACCGGACAATGCGGCCGCGGCGCAAACCACGCTGCAGGGTTTTCTGGAGCGCAACTGGCCGGCCATCGCGGCACAGCTGCAAGCGACACAGGCTGCCGGCCGTTGAGTGCCGGGGCAAAAAGACAGACGTTCTAAATCGAAAGGGAATTAGATGAACACGGTAGCGGTGATCGGCCTGGGCTATGTGGGCCTGCCTCTGGTGGTGGAGTTCGGCAAGCAGATGCGCACCATCGGCTTCGACATCGCCAAGTCCAAGGTCGAGGCCTGCAAGCAGGGTACTGATCCCTCGCGCGAACTCAGCGACGCCCAGGTGCAGGAAGCCAAGCACGCGGTCTATACCGACGACCCGGCTCTGCTGGCCGAGGCTGACATGATCATCGTGGCCGTGCCCACCCCGGTCGACGAAGCGCACATTCCCGACTTCCGTCCGCTGATCGGCTCGTCCACCAGCGTGGGCCGCCATATGAAGAAGGGCGTGACGGTGATCTATGAATCCACCGTCTATCCCGGCGCCACCGAGGAGGTCTGCATCCCGGTGCTGGAGCGCGAATCCGGCCTGAAGTGGAAAGAAGACTTCTTCGTCGGCTACAGCCCCGAGCGCATCAATCCCGGCGACAAGGAGCACACGCTCACCAAGATCCTCAAGATCGTCTCGGGCGACAGCCCGGCGACGCTGGACAAGGTGGCCAAGCTCTACGAGAAGATCATCGTCCCTGGCGTGCATCGCGCCAGCAGCATCAAGGCCGCCGAGGCCGCCAAGGTGATCGAGAACACCCAGCGTGACCTGAATATCGCGCTGATGAACGAGCTGGCCATCATCTTCGACAAGCTCGGCATTGACACCAGCGAGGTGCTGGAGGCCGCGGGCACCAAGTGGAACTTCCTGAAGTTCAAGCCGGGCCTGGTCGGCGGCCACTGCATCGGCGTGGATCCCTACTACCTGACCCACAAGGCCGATATGCTGGGCTACCACCCGCAGGTGATCCTGGCCGGACGGCGCATCAACGACAGCATGGGCAAGTTCATCGCCGAGCAGACCATCAAGCAGATGATCGCGGCCGGCTGCGCGATCAAGGGGGCCAAGGTCAATGTGCTGGGCCTGACCTTCAAGGAAAACTGCGGCGATCTGCGCAATTCCAAGGTCATCGACATCATCAACGAGCTCAAGAGCTATGGCGTCGACGTCCATGTGACCGATCCGCAGGCCGAGGCACCGGAGGCGATGCACGAGTACGGTGTCGATCTGCAGCCCTGGGCCGAGCTGCCGCAGGCGGATGCGATCGTGGCGGCGGTGGCGCACAAGGAGTTCGCCGCGCTGAGCCCGGCCGATCTGGCCGGCAAGCTGGTCAAGGGCGGTGCCTTCATCGATGTGAAGGCCGCTTTCGATCAGCAGGCCCTGAGCGCCGCCGGCTACCGCGTCTGGCGTCTGTGATTCTCTGATGCCGCAGGACCACCGGCCCCTGATCCTCCACGTCGTGTATCGCTTCGATACCGGCGGGCTGGAGAACGGGGTGGTGAACCTGATCAACGAGATGGATCCGCAGGCCTACCGGCATGCGGTACTGGCGCTGACCGAGGTCACCGAGTTCAAGCAGCGGGTGCGGCGCAGCGATGTGCAGTTCATCGCCCTGCACAAGCGGCCCGGCCATGGTTTCTGGCTCTATCCGCAGCTCTACCGGCTGTTCCGTCAGCTGCGGCCGGCCCTGGTGCACACCCGCAATCTGGCCGCGCTGGAGGTGAGCGTGCCGGCCTGGGCGGCCGGCGTGCCGGCGCGGGTGCATGGCGAGCATGGTCGTGATCTCAGCGATCTGGACGGCAGCAGCCGGCGCCACCAGTGGATGCGCCGCATTTACCGCCCCTTTGTGCAGCGCTATATCGGCCTGTCCCGCGATCTGGCCGACTATCTGCGCGACAAGGTGGGCATTGCCACCGAGCGCATCAGCCAGATCTATAACGGCGTCGATACGCGTCGCTTCTATCCGGCCGCGGGAGGCCGCGGCGCCGTCGATGGCAGCCCCTTCAATGGCGACCCGGCGCTGCTGGTGATAGGCACGGTGGGGCGCATGCAGGCGGTCAAGGATCAGTTGACGCTGGCGCGCGCCTTCATTGCGCTGCTGCAGCAGCGACCCGATCTGCGCGCGCGGCTGCGGCTGGCCATCGCCGGTGACGGGCCGCAACGCCTGCCGGTGCAACAGCTGCTGGCGCAACACGGGCTGGCCGAGCTGGCCTGGCTGCCGGGTGAGCGCAAGGACATTGCAGCTTTTCTGCGCGGCCTCGACATCTTTGTGCTGCCCTCGCTGGCCGAGGGCGTTTCCAATACCTTGCTGGAAGCGATGGCCAGCGGCCTGCCGGTGATCGCCACCGCTGTCGGCGGCAATCCTGAGCTGGTCGAGTCCGGCCGCAGCGGCTGGATCGTGCCGGTGTCGGACGCGGCAGCGTTGCAGCAGCGTCTGCAGTCGCTGGTCGACGCCCCGGAACAGCGCCGGGCCATGGGTGCAGCCGCGCTGGCGGCCGTGGAGCAGCGTTTCGCGCTGCCGGTGATGGTGGCGAGCTACCGCCAGGTCTACGACCAGCTGCTGGGCCGCGAGGTCCGGCCGCAAGCGCATTTGATAGAGAGCTGAGCATGTGCGGAATCACCGGAATCTTTGACACCCGCTCGGCCCGCGATGTGGGCCAGCTGCGCCTGCAGCGCATGAACGACTCGCAATGGCACCGTGGACCTGACGAAGGCTCGCTGCATCTGGAACCCGGCCTGGGCTTCGGCCATCGCCGTCTGTCCATCATCGATATCGCCACCGGCCAGCAGCCGCTGTTCAACGCCGACCGCTCGGTGGCCATCGTCTTTAACGGCGAGATCTACAACTACCAGAGCCTGATGGCCGAGCTGCAGGCCCTGGGCTATGTCTTCCAGACCAAGAGCGATACCGAGGTCATCGTCCATGCCTGGGAGGCCTGGGGAGAGGCCTGCGTGCAGCGTCTGCGCGGCATGTTCGCCTTCGTGATCTGGGACCGCAGCAAGCAGACCCTGTTCATGGCGCGCGACCGCCTGGGCGTCAAGCCGCTGTATTACGCGCTGCTGGATGACGGCATGCTGTTGTTCGGCTCCGAGCTGAAGTCGCTGCTGGCCTATGACGACGGCCGGGGCGGCATGAAGCGCGAGCTCGATCCGCTGGCGGTCGAGGAGTATTTCGCGCTCGGCTATGTGGCTGAGCCGCGCTGCATCTTCAAGCAGGCGCGCAAGCTCTCGCCCGGCCATTGCCTGAGCCTGCGCCGCGGGCAGCCCGCGGGCGAGCCGCGGGAGTACTGGGATGTGCGCTTCACGCTGGATCGCAAGATCGGTCTCGAGGAGGCTTGCGCCGAGCTGCGCGAGCGCCTGACCGAGTCGGTGCGGCTGCGCATGATCGCCGAGGTGCCACTGGGGGCCTTCCTGTCCGGCGGTGTCGATTCCAGCGCGGTGGTGGCGACCATGGCCGGCCTGTCGCAGGGGCCGGTCAACACCTGCTCGATCGGCTTCGACGATCCGGCCTTCAACGAGTCGGAGTTCGCCCGCATCGTGGCCGAGCAATACCGCACCAACCATCGTCTGGAGATGGTCAAGAGCGACGACTTCGATCTGATCGACCGGCTGGCCCGGCTCTACGACGAGCCCTATGCCGACAGCTCGGCGATACCGACCTACCGGGTCTGCCAGCTGGCCCGCAAGCATGTGACCGTTGCGCTGTCCGGCGACGGCGGTGACGAGAGCTTCGGTGGCTACCGCCGCTACCGCCTGCATTTGATGGAAGAACGCCTGCGCGCCGCCTTGCCCGCCGGGCTGCGCCAGCCCCTGTTCGGCCTCTTGGGCCGGGTCTATCCCAAGGCCAACTGGGCCCCCCGGGTCTTGCGTGCCAAGACCACCTTCGAGGGGCTGGCGCGCGATTCGGTGCAGGCCTACTTCCACGCGGTGTCCATCATGCGCGGGCCGATGCGCCAGCAGCTCTTCAGCGCCCGCTTCAAGGCCGAGCTGCAGGGCTACGACGCCCAGCAGGTCTTCGACCGCCACGCGGCGCGCGCCGGCACCGACGATCCACTGGCGCTGATCCAGTATCTGGACACCAAGACCTATCTGGTCGGCGACATCAACACCAAGGTGGACCGGGCCAGCATGGCTCATTCGCTGGAGGTGCGCGAGCCGCTGATGGACCATGAGCTGGTCGAGTGGTTGGCCAGCCTGCCTTCGGATCTGAAGGTTCGCGGGCAGGAGGGCAAATATCTGTTCAAGAAGGCGATGGAGACCCAGCTGCCGCACGACATCCTGTATCGGCCCAAGAAGGGCTTTGCCGTGCCGCTGGCGCGCTGGTTCCGCGGCCCGCTCAAGACCCGGGTGCGCGAGGCGGTTACCGGCGAGCGGCTGGCCGCCACCGGCTGGTTCAACCCGGCCTATCTGCGCCAGCTGGTCGACAGCCACCAGAGCGGCGCGATGGACCATAGCGCGCCGCTGTGGACCCTGATGATGTTCGAAGCCTTTTTGCGCCAGGTGGTGGACGGGGAGGGCGGCGCCTCCCTGACCGCTCCGGCCCCTGAAGCGGTGGCCCTGTCATGAGCTTGCGCGTTCTGCATGTGCTGGACCATTCGATCCCGCTGCACAGCGGCTATACCTTCCGCACGCTGTCGCTGCTGCGCGAGCAGCGCCGGCTCGGTTGGGACACCCAGCACCTGACCAGCCCCAAGCATGCGGCCGGTCTCGGCGACAAGGCCGATGGCGCGCTGGAGCAGAGCGTCGACGGCTGGCATTTCTACCGCACTCCGGCCGTCAGCGGCGGCCTGCCCGGTCTGGGTCAGTGGCAGCTGATGCAGCAGCTGCAGACCCGGCTGCAGACGCTGGCGCAGCAGCTGAGGCCGGACATCATCCATGCCCATTCGCCGGTGCTCAATGCGCTGCCAGCGCTGAAGGTCGGGCGGCGTCTGGGCATTCCGGTGGTCTACGAGGTGCGGGCCTTCTGGGAGGACGCGGCGGTGGACCATGGCACGACCCGTGAGGGCAGCCTGCGCTACCGGCTGACCCGCGCGATGGAGACTCATGCGCTGAAGCGTGTGGACCATGTGTTCACCATCTGCGAGGGCCTGCGCAGCGATATCGTCGCGCGCGGCATCGCCGCCGACAAGGTCACGGTGATTCCGAATGCGGTCGATATCGAGGGCTTCGAGCCCGGCGGCCAGGCCGATCCGGCCCTCAAGGCCCAGCTGGGGCTGGCCGGCTGCACGGTGCTGGGCTTCATCGGTTCCTTCTATGCCTATGAAGGCCTGGACCTGCTGCTGAGTGCGCTGCCGGCGCTGTTGCGCGCCCGGCCCGAGCTGCGCGTGCTGCTGGTCGGCGGCGGGCCGCAGGAGGCCGCGCTGAAGGCCCAGGCCCAGGCCCTGGGCGTGGCCGCGCAGGTGATCTTCACCGGCCGGGTGCCGCATGCCGAGGTCAAGCGCTACTACGATCTGGTCGATGTGCTGGTCTATCCGCGCCATTCGATGCGCCTAACCGAGCTGGTCACGCCGCTGAAGCCGCTCGAAGCTATGGCCCAGGAACGCATCCTGGTGGCCTCGGACGTGGGCGGCCACAAGGAGCTGATACGCGATGGCGAAACCGGCCTGCTGTTCCGTGCCGGCAGCGCCGACAGCCTGGCCGCCACCGTGCTGCGCCTGCTGGGCGAGCCCGCGCTGTGGCCACGCTTGCGCCAGCAGGGCCGCCGCTTCGTCGAGACGGAGCGCAACTGGCGCGCCTCGGTGGCACGCTATCCGGCGGTCTACCAGGCCTTGCTGCAGCCGCGCCTGAAGACGGCGGCATGAGCAGCGAGCGCCGCGACAGCTTCGAGGGCCTGGCGATCGCGCTGGTCGGTCCCCTGCCGCCACCGGCCGGCGGCATGGCCAACCAGACCCGCCAGCTGGCCGAGCTGCTGCGCGCCGCCGGCGCCCAGGTCGAGCTGGTGCAGACCAACAAGCCCTACCGCCCGGCCTGGGTGGGCCGCGTGCCCATGCTGCGGGCCCTGGCCCGGCTGCTGCCCTATCTGTGGGCCTTGTGGCAGGCCAGCGGCCGCAGCCGGCTGCTGCATCTGATGGCCAACTCCGGCTGGTCCTGGCATCTGTTCGCCGCGCCGGCGCTGTGGGTGGCGCGGCTGCGGGGCGTGCCGGTGGTCGTCAACTACCGGGGCGGCGGGGCCGAGCCCTTCATGCGCCGTTCGGCCGGCACGGTCAAGGCCTCGCTGCGGCAGGCCGCCGCGCTGATCGTGCCCTCGGGCTTTTTGCAGCAGGTGTTCAAGCCCTTCGGCGTGCAGGCCGGCATCGTGCCCAATGTGGTCGATCTGGCGCGCTACCGTCCGCGTGACGCGGCTCGGGTCCAATCCGGTGAACCCCATCTGATCGTCACCCGCAATCTGGAAGCGATCTACGACAACGCCAGTGCGCTGCGCGCGCTGGCCCTGGTGCGCCAGCGCCATCCGCGCGCGCGCCTCACCGTGGCCGGCAGCGGGCCCGAGCTGGCGAGTCTGCAGCAGCTGGCGCGCGAGCTGGGCATTGCCGAGGCGGTACATTTCGCCGGGCGGCTGGAGCGCGAGGCCATGGCCGGCCTGTACCGGGACGCGACGCTGATGCTCAATCCCAGCCTGACCGACAACACGCCCAACTCGGTGCTGGAGGCCCTGGCCAGCGGCGTACCGGTGGTCTCCAGCGATGTCGGCGGCGTGCCGCATCTGGTCAGCCACGAGCGCACCGCCCTGCTGGTGCCGCCGCGCCAGCCCGAGGCCCTGGCCGCGGCGGTGCTGCGCCTGCTGGAGGATGAAGGCCTGCGGCGCCGGCTTAGCGCGGCCGGGCTGCAGGAGGTGCAGCGCTACACCTGGGCGCAGGTGGCACCGCTGCTGGCTCGGGTCTACCACCAGGCCATCGCAGGCAGCTCCGCAAAACCGGTCTGAACATGGGTCTGTACACATCGCTTGTTTCACAGCTGCTGTTCCCGCTGCACGAGGCGCTGAAGTCGCACGACACGGTGCGGGTGCGCCGCGCGCTGGAGCGCAGCCAGTGGCTGGATGCCGAGCAGCTGCGGGCGCTGCAGCTGCAGCGTCTGCGCACGCTGCTGCAGGCGGCCCAGCACGGCGTGCCCTACTACCGCCAGCTGTTCCTGCGCCAGGGCTTTGCGGCCGCCGATCTGCGCAGCCTGGAGGATCTGGCGCAGCTGCCGCTGCTGGACAAGGCCCTGATACGAGCCCACGACCAGGCGCTGGTGCATGCGCAGGCCGAGCGGCTGGGCCGCTCGTCCACCGGCGGCTCCTCGGGCGAGCCCCTGGTCTTCGGCCTGGCCAAGCGCCGGGTCAGCCATGATGTGGCGGCCAAATGGCGGGCCACCCGCTGGTGGGGGGTGGACTATGGCGATCCCGAGGTGGTGGTCTGGGCTTCGCCGATCGAGCTGGGCGCGCAGGACCGCCTGCGGGTCTGGCGCGACCGCCTGTTCCGCTCCGAGCTGGTGCCGGCCTTCGAGATGTCGGAGGACCGGCTCGATGCCTCGCTGGCCGCGATACGGCGCCGCCGCCCGCGCATGCTGTTCGGCTACCCGTCGGCGCTCAGCCTGGTGGCCCGCCACGCGCAGCGGCGCGGTATTGCGATGAACGATCTGGGCGCCCGCGTGGCCTTCGTGACCGGCGAGCGGCTCTACGAGGCGCAGCGCGAGGCGATCAGCCAGGTGTTCGGCTGCCCGGTCGCCAATGGCTATGGCGGCCGCGATGCCGGCTTCATCGCCCACCAATGCCCGGCCGGCGGTCTGCACATCACGGCCGAGGACATCATCGTCGAGCTGATCGATGCCCAGGGCCGGCCGGTACCTGCCGGCAGCCCGGGCGAGATCGTCGTCACCCATCTGGCTACGCGCGACTACCCCTTCATCCGCTACCGTACCGGTGACGTGGCCGTGTTCGATCCCAGGCCTTGCGCCTGCGGCCGCGGCCTGCCGCTGCTCAAGGAGATCCAGGGGCGCTCCAATGACTTCGTCGTTGCCGCCGATGGCACGGTGATGCAGGGGGCGGCGCTGACCTATGTGCTGCGCGAGCTCGAGGGCATCACCGCCTTCAAGATCGTGCAGCAAAGCCTGGACCTGACCGAGCTGCTGCTGGTCGTAGCGCCCGGCTTCGACCGCGCGCGCGGCGAGGCCGAGATCGTGCGCCAGTTCCGGCGCCGGCTGGGTGCCGCGGTGAATGTCGTGGTCCGTTTTGTCGACGAGATTCCGGCCGAACGCTCGGGCAAATACCGCTACATCATCAGCCATGTGGCCAGCGCGGCCGGCAGCACGGCGCTGGCGGTGCCGGGCGCGGCGTCGGGGGAGGGGGTCTGATGATGCATGCGCCGCTGAAGCCCCTGTTTTCGCTGCTGTCGCCGGCCGGCGAGCGTGCGCGCCTGTCCGTTTTCATCTTCCATCGGGTGCTGCCCGCGCCGGACCCGCTGTTTCCGGGCGAGGTCCATGCCCAGCAGTTCGACGCGATGCTCGGCTGGCTGCGCGCCTGGTTCCAGGTTCTGCCACTGGACCAGGCGGTGCGCCAGCTGAAGGCCGGCACGCTGCCGTCCCGGGCGGCCGCGATCACCTTCGATGACGGCTATGCCGACAACCACGACGTGGCCCTGCCGCTGCTGCAGCGCCACGGCCTGTGCGCCACCTTCTTCATCGCCACCGGCTTTCTGGACGGCGGACGGATGTGGAACGATACCGTCATCGAGACGGTGCGGCGCTGCCGTCAGCCACAGCTGGATCTGGAAGCGCTGGGCCTCGGTCGGCATCCCTTGGCCGATCTGGCCCAGCGCCAGGCGGCGATCCAGACCCTGATCCGTGGCATCAAGTACCAGACGGTGGAGCGGCGCCTGCAGCTGACCGAGGCCATGGCCGAGACGGTCGAGGTGCAACTGCCGCGCGATCTGATGATGAGCAGCGCTCAGCTGCGCCGCCTGCATGGCGCCGGCATGCAGATCGGCGCCCATACCCTGAGCCATCCGATCCTGGCCCGCCTCGATGCCGACGCGGCCCGCCGCGAGATCGACGAGAGTCGCCGCCAGCTGCAGGCCCTGCTGGGCGAGCGGGTGGGTTTGTTCGCCTATCCGAACGGCAGGCCGGGCAGTGACTACCTGCCCGAGCAGGCAAGGCTGGTGGAGGAGCTGGGCTTCGATGCCGCGGTCTCCACGGCCTGGGGCGCGGCCGACCGCCGCTGCGACCCCTTCCAGATTCCGCGTTTCACGCCCTGGGACCGCAGCCCGCTGCGCTTCGGCCTGCGCCTCGTGCAGAACCTGCGCCAGGGCGGCAGCGGCGCCGCTGCGGTGCCGCAAGGAGGCGCGCATGCGTACTGAGCGTCGTCCCGCGCGAGCCTCCGAGGAACACCATGCGTGATCTGCTGCTGCTGCTGATCGTCGCGCCGGGCTGCCTGATGGCCCTGCGCCATCCCTTTGTCGGCGCCTTGCTGTGGGTGTGGGTCGGTACGATGAACCCGCACCGCCTGGCCTTCGGCTTCATGCGCGAGGCGCCGATCGCGGCGGTCATCGCCGTCTGCATCCTGATCGGCATGCTGCGCTCGCCGGAGAAGCGCAGCCCCTGGGTCGCACCACCGGTGACCTGGTTTGCGGTGCTGATCGGCTGGATGTGCCTGACCACGGCCTTCGCGATCCATCCGAACTCCAGCTTCAATATGCTGCAGAAGGTGCTGAAGATCGATCTGATGATCTTCGTCACCATCATGCTGGTGCGCAGCCGCCGCGAGATCATCGCGCTGGCCTGGGTGCTGGCCGGCTCCATGGCCTTCTACGGCATCAAGGGCGGAATTTTCACGCTGGCCTCGGGCGGGGCCTACCGCGTCTGGGGGCCGGATGGCACTTATATCCAGGAGAACAATGCGCTGGCCGTGGCCCTGATCATGACCGTGCCGCTGCTGCGCTTTTTGCAGACCACGCTGAAGCTGGCCTGGCAGCGGCATGCGATGACGGTCGCGATGCTGCTGTGCGCGGCCTCGGTGCTGGGCTCGCATTCGCGTGGCGCGGTGCTGTCCATCGCCGCGATGCTTGCCGTGCTGTGGTGGCGGGGCCGCAACAAGCTGGCCACCGCGCTGGTGATGCTGGTGGTCGGCGCTGCCGCGCTGTCCTTCATGCCCGAGCATTGGTGGAACCGCATGCACACGATCGAGACCTATGAGCAGGATCAGTCCGCCATGGGTCGCATCAATGCCTGGTCGATGGCGGCCAATCTGGCGCAGTCGCGGCCCATGGGCGGCGGCTACAGCATCTGGCGGCCCGATGTGTTCGCCCGCTACGCGCCCAATCCCTCCTTCGTCGTGTCGGCCCACAGCATCTACTTCCACATGCTGGGCGAGCACGGCTTCATCGGCCTGGGCCTTTATCTGTGCTTCTGGATCTCGACCTGGCGCTCGGCCGGCTGGCTGCGCAAGCATGGGGCCCAGAACCCGGAGAACGACTGGTGCGCGCAGCTGGGGGCGATGGCGCAGGTGGCCCTGGTCGGTTTCGCGGTCGGCGGCGCCTTCCTCAGCCTGGCCTACTACGATCTGCCGCTGCACTGGATGGTGCTGGTGGTGGCGACCCGTTACTGGGTCGAATCGGGCCTGTGGAAGCAGGAGCCGCCGATGCCACCAGCGCGCAAGCTGCTGGGTGTGCCCCTGTTCACCGGCGACCGCTTGGCCGGCAGCGATGTGAAGAAGCCCCAGGCATCCGGCTGAGGGCGGGGCCGCAGTGGTCAGCCGCTGCTGCCCGCGTTCAGCGGCCGCGCAGCAGATTGCGCAGATCGGCGAAAAAGGGCAGCGGATCGCGCCAGGACCAGACGTAGTAGCCCACGCCGGGCCGCAGATAGTTGCGCACAAAGCCGGCCAAGGCCGCCCAGCGGCTGACGCGGAACTGCCGGTCGGCGACCCGCCCGGGCTGCAGCAAGAGCCGCAGCAGCCGCTTCAGCTCGGTGCTGATCATGCGGCAGCGCAGGCCGGCGCGCGGCGCTGGCAGGGCGCTCAGCGGCAGGCCGCTGCCAGCCTGGTAGCTCAGCAGCGCGAAGCCGGCCCCGGCCTGGACGGCCAGCGGAAAACTGCCCCAAAAGCGCCCATTGACCTCCATCAGCAGCGCGCGGTCGCTGGCCGGGTCCCAGCGGTACTCGACCATGGCCACGCCCTCCCAGCCTATGCGCTGCAGCAGCGCGATCGAGCGCTGCTGCAGCTCGCGGTGCTGTTCCAGCGGCAGGCTGTCGCAGACGCTGGAGAAACCGCCCTCGGGCGGCCACTCGGCGATGCGCAGGTGCTGGAAGCGGCGCACCGCCTGACCCTTGTGCATGAAGAAGAACTGGCCCAGGCCGCGGCCCGGGCAATAGGTCTGGAGCAGGGGCCAGCGGCCCAGCGGCGCATAGCGCTGCGCCAGCGCCAGCCATTGCTCGGGGCTGTAGACATACTCGGCCTTCACCAGCGGCAGGCCCAGCGCGCGCAGCTGCGGCGCCACCGCATTGGGATCGGCCCATTTGACGACGGCCGGGAAGCGGAAGCTGTGCGCCAGCGCCCGCGCTTCGTCCAGGCTGTGCGCCTCGATGCTTTCCGGCACCGCGATGCCCACCTGCCGGGCCAGCGCCAGCGTGCGCTGCTTGTCCAGCACGATGGCCAGCGGCTCCGGCGCCGGGATCTGCGGCCGCAGCAGGCCGAGCTCGTCGCGGTGCTGGTTCAGCCAGGCCAGATTGGCCTCGGAGACGGTCAGCAGGCAGCAGGGGCCGTGCTGCTCGCCCAGGCTGCGCAGTGTCTGCAGCAGCTGCGGGCTGCGCTGCGCGCCGACCACCAGGCCCTGCCACAGATAGCGCGAGCGCAGGCCGATCGCGTCCGCATGGCTGGCGATGCCGATCACCGGCACGCCGGCGCGGCCCAGCTCGCGCACGATATTGAGCCCGATCTGGGTCTCCAGACCCAGCACGATGCAGGGCGGCAGGCGCTTGCCGCTAGGCCCGGCGGCGCTCACTGCAAACGCCTCAGCAACTGCTCGGCATGGCGGCGCCCGGTGGCGAGCAGGCCGGCTGACGGACGGCTGTCGACCTGAGGCTGCTGCGGGTCCAACGCCAGATCGGCAGCAAAGCCGCGCACCCGATAACGCTCAGACTGCGCAGCCAGGTGCGCGCACAAGGCCTCGAAGCGGCGCACGACGATCCAGTCCGGCTCGCTGCGCCCGGCCCGCAGCATCTCGAAGTTGTGCGAGACGATGACGAAGCTGCTGGCGCCGGCGCGCTCGGCGCTGTCCAGCGCGGCCGCCAGCTCGGCGGCGCTGCAGGCGCCCACCTGGGCCGGGCGGTCGCGGCCCAGGCCGTCGCGGAACACGCTGACCGGATAGCTGCTGACGCCGGCCTGCACAAAGGGCGCGGCCAGGCTGTGCTCGGCGCGCAGATCGGGGGCGCTGATCGCATGGCAGCGGTTCAGGCTGCTGTCCAGCAGCAGGCCGTTGCGCTGCAGCGCGCTGAAGGTGTCGCGGTTGGCCGCATAGCTGCCCGCCCGGAAGGCGCTCAGCGGGCCGCTGCCCGCGGCCTCCAGCAGGCGGCGGCCATGGCCGATCAGCGCGGTCTGCTCGTCCAGCGTGTAATAGCTCAGGTGCTGGCGCTTGCGCCGGCAGTCCGGGATCAGCGGCTCCAGCGCCTCGTCGGTCCACTCGGGGTGCAGGTGCAGCTGCACCTCCTGACCGGCCGCGCGTATCAGCGTGACGATCTCGCGCAACGGCTCCAGCCCGAAGCGGGCCGCGAACAGCGGTTCGACGAAGAACACGCCGTGCAGGCCATGGCGTTGCAGGATTTCCAGCGTGGCCGGCAGCGCATAGGCGCCATGCCGCGAGCGCCCGTAGACATAGCGCTCGAAACTGGCCGGGAAGGCCGCGTCCAGGCTGTCCCAGCCATTGCACCAGACCTCGATATCGAAGGTCAGAAAGACGTTCATGGACGCAGGCAGGGGCTGCCCAGCAGCCGCAGCTCGGCCACCAGACCCTGCACGCCGGACTGAATCAGGCCGAAGCAGGTGCGGAAATAGGCGGCCGACAGGGTATGGGGGTCATGCAGATGGATGCGCTGCGGGGCCGCCCAGTGGCCCAGCAGCGCGATGTTCTCGGCCGGAATGCCGCGCGCCAGCAGCCGACGCGCATGACGCACCTCCATCGCCAGCAGCAGGTCGCCGGCGTCGAAGCGATAGTCCTTGATGTCGGTGGCGCGATGCTGGGCCAGGTCCAGGCCGAAGGCCGGCGCCGTGGCCACCGCCTGCGTCCAGGCCGGCGCGCCGCTGGTGGTCGACAAGCCGATGGAACAGCACTGCACGCCCAGCTGCCGGGCGACCTGCTCGGCAAAGGCGCTGCGGTTGATATTGCCCAGGCAGACGAAGACCAGGCGCTGGTAGCCGCCCGCACGCAGGCGGGTGAAGGGCGCCAGCCTTCCGCTCAGATACTCCAGCTGCCCCAGCAGCATGCGCAGCCAACCGCGGTAGGTGCCGTAGTTGCTATCCAGCAGCTGGCGCCAGCGCTCGGTGCAGCGGGCGGGGGCGGCATAGCCCAGCTTGCTTGTAGCCATGTCGTGCACGCCCTCAGACCAGGCGGAAGCCGGGCGCCTTGGCGCGCAGCCATTGCTCCAGCGTCATCAGTATCCAGACCATCTCGCCGTAATAGCCCGGATGCTCGGCGAGGCGCTCACTCAGCAGCGTACGGACAAAATCCTCGCGTACCACGCCGCGCCGGACCAGGCCCTGGAGCGAGTCCTCGGCCAGGGCCTTCAGGGCCGGGGTCTTGCCGGTCCAGACGCCGAAGGGCAGGCCAAAGCCGTGCTTTTTCTTGCTGATGATCTCGTCGGGCAGGAAGCCGCGCAGCGCCTCCTTGAAGAACCAGCGCAGCTGCTGGCCACGCAGCTTGTAGTCGTCGGGCAGGCGCAGCGAGAAGTCCAGCAGGCCCTCGTCCAGCAGCGGGAAGCCCACCGACACACCGGCCAGGCCGGTGGCACCGCGCACCTTGGGCAGATCGCTCTCGGCCAGCGTGAAGCGCCAGTCGTAGGCCAGCTCGCGGTTCAGCTCCGAGCAGGGGCCGGCGGCATGCCAGACCTGCTGCTGCAGACGCAGCGGGGCCTCCTGGTCGATGGCGGCCAGCAGGGCCGGGCTCAGCACCTGGTCCGGCCCCAGCCGCATGATCAGGTTGTAGAGCCGCAGCCGGTCCGGCATCGGCAGGCGGGCCTGCTCCACATAGCTACCGGCCTTGCGGCCCAGCTTGAAGGCCGCGGCCGCACGCGTGGCCAGTAGCGGCTCCAGCAGGCTGCTGCGCAGCGGCCCCGGCAGGTGGCGGTAGTAGCCGAAGACGCGCTGCTTGGCATAGCGGGCATTGCCGCCGAAAAGTTCGTCGCCGCCATCGCCGGCCAGCAGCCGGCTTACCCCATCCTCGCGCGCCATCTTGGCGCAGTAATAGGCAGGCAGGGCCGAGGAATTGCCGAAGGGCTGGTCGAAATGCGCCGCCACCGCGGGGATGCTGCGCACCAGATCGTCCGGTGTGACGTAGTACTCGTGGTGCTGGACACCGTAGCGCCGCGCGGCCAGCCGCGCGTACTCCATCTCGTCGTAGCCCTGCGCATCGAAGCCGATCGAGTAGCCGGCCACCGGGCCCACATCCAGGCCGGCCAGCATGCCGGCGACGGTGGAACTGTCGGTGCCGCCGCTCAGAAAGCAGGCCGGCTTGCTGCCGTCCAGCTGGCGGGCCACCGCAGCACGGGTCAGCGCCAGGAACTCCTGCTTGAGCGCGCCGAAATCGGCACCGGTCTGGGCGTTGAAATGGGGTTGCCAGTAGGGCGTGACACTGAGCCGCCCCTGTTCGAACAGCGCGAGATGGCCGGGCGGCAGCCTGAACACATCCTTGTAGATGGTGCGCGGCGAGGGGATGACGTGGAAGTACAGGTAGTCGAAGATGGCCTGCGGATCGATCTCGCTGGCCGCATCGGCCAGTTCGTCGGCCCGCTCGGCAAAGCGCAGCTGACCCTCGACGATGCGATAACACAGGCTGTGCTGGCCGAAGCGGTCCAGGGCCAGCAGGGTCTGGCCGGCGGGCAGTTGCAGCCCCAGCGCGAAGGCGCCGCCCATGCGCGCCAACAGGGCCTGAGGCGCGCTGCCGGCCAGCGCGGCCTGCCAGGCGGGCACCAGGCCTTGCTGGCGCGCCAGGGCGTCTAGCTGGGCGTCGTTGAAACGGGGGGCACCGTGGGCCAGGGTAGCGTTGCTCATCGTTGCTCTGGGGGGGTCAGGGGGCGCGCGCCAAGGGGCGCTCGTGGCCGTTCGCGACGCTGCAGGCTGCGGCGCCGCGGCGCCGGCCGCCGCCGCCGCCGCGGCGCCCCGCAGTGTATGCGCGCCGGGTCTGAAAACCGCATCACAAATGCCGCTGCCCCCTCCCTTGAATGCGTGGTTCCCGGGACATCTGCCGCTGCTGTGCGTTCTGCGTGCCAGATAATGCGCCGGCCCCGCTTGGGCGCTGCATAGGGCCTTGAATGGTAGTCAGACGAGCTTTGGGAATCACAGGCATATCGCAGGCTGCGATCTTTGTGCTGGGCTTTGCCAATGTCGTCATCGTCTCGCGCCTGCTCAGACCCGAGGAGATAGGCATCTTCTCGGTGGCGGTCTCGGTGCTGGGCTTTGCCCATATCTTTCGCGAGTTCGGCGTAGGCCAGTATCTCGTACAGGCGGCGCAAGTGGGCAAGGCGGAGTTGCGCGCGGCGTTTACCGTGACGCTGGCCAGTTCCTGGCTGATCGCATTGCTGATCTTCTTGCTGCGCTACCCGCTGTCTTCCTTCTATGGTCATGAGGGTGTGGCTGAGGTCCTGCTGGTGGTCTGCCTGAACTTTCTGGTGCTGCCGCTGGGCTCGGCGCAAATGGCGATGATGAAGCGCGAGTTGCGCTTTGGCGCCATTGCGGGTATCGGTGTCGCTGCCGCGGCCGTTCAGACCCTGGTCACCATTGCCTGCGCCTATGTTGGGCAGAGCTATCTCAGCATGGCCTGGGGCTCGCTGGCCATGCATCTGACCAGCGCGCTGGCCGTCAATGTGCTGCGTGCGGGCCATGGGCCGACCCTGCCGACCCTGCATGGCCTGCCTGCGGTTCTCAAGTTTGGGTCATTGACCAGTGCCAGTGCGCTGATCCGCGAGATCGGGCTGGCTGCTCCCGACCTGATCCTGGGCCGCACGCTGGGTTTCGCCGATGTGGCGGTCTTCAGCCGTGGCCAGGGCTTGCAGAAGATGCTTGTGCAGCGCATCAATGCGCTGGTGCGTCATGTGCACTTCCCGACCTTGGCAAGCCAACTGCGCAAGGGGGGGGATGCCACGGCCCTGTTCTTTCAGGCCACGAATCACCTCAGCGCTGTGACCCTGCCGCTGCTGGCCGTTCTGGCCGCCCTGTCAGAGCCACTGATCCTTTTCGTGTTTGGTGAACAGTGGGAGGCTGCGGTGCCGGTGGCCGTGTACATCTGCATCGGACGGATGCTGATGGCGCCCTATGCGCTTTACGCGCTGACCCTGATGGCTGCCGGCAAGCTCTACTCAGAATTGTGGGCCGAGTCCTTTGCGCTGCTGGCGCGGATCGCCGTCTTGCTGAGCTCGATCTGGCTGCCGCTCGACGATGTTGTGCGCCTGCTGTTGATCGCCTTCTTGCTGGAAGCCTACAGCGGTCAGCGCGCCCTCAAGCGTGCCCTCGGCATAGGCTTCGGCATGATGCTGCGCCGGTTGTGGAAGGCCGCGGCGCTGGTGCCCTTCGCCTGCCTGGGCCCCTTGCTCGTGCTCTGGCTGGCAGCGTCTGCCGGCATCGCGCAAGACCATCGGCTGGGCATGCTCGTCGCTGGCGGCATGCTGGCACTGATGGGCTGGTCGGTCGGCGTCTATGTGCTGGACCATCCGATGAAGGGCGAGATCGCCCGTCTGCTGGCCTCGACGCGCCGCCTGCTGCGGCGGCGGAACTGAGCGAACTGTCATGAATCAATGTTCACCGCGGCCCCGGCTTGCTGTCGTCATCCCTTACTTCCAGCGGCAGCCGGGCCTGTTGCGGGCTTGCGTCCAGTCCGTTCTCGCCCAGCAGGTCGACGCGGACCTGAGCGTGCTGGTTGTCGACGACAGCTCGCCCAGACCGGCAGCCGAGGAACTGCAGGGTTTGGACGACAGCCGCCTGCACCTGATCGTGCAGCCCAATGCGGGTCCGGGGGCGGCTCGCAATCGCGGCATCGATGCGATCGACCCCGGCACGCAGTACATCGCCTTCATCGACTCCGACGATGTCTGGGAGGCCGGCCACCTGGCCCGTTTGCTGCGAGCCTTCGACGCAGGATGCGATATGGCATTCGCGAACAGCCGCCGCTTTGGCCATGCCGACACCCGCTTCGAATGGGGCAAGGGTCAGCGCTATCAGCTGCGTGCGTCCGAGCATGAGGCGCTTGGCGACGAGGTGTATGCCTTCCGGGGCGACTTCTTTGACTTTGCGGTGCATCGCAGCGCGATCATCAGCACCTCCACGCTGGCCTATCGCTTCGGCACAATGCCTGACCTGCGCTTCAACACAGCGCTGTTCAACGGGCAAGACCGCTTCTTCAAGCTGCAATGCAGCCAGCACGCGCGTCGCGTCGGCATCAGCATGGCGGTCGGCGCCACCGAGGGGCAGGGCGAGAACATCTTCGACAGTTCCGGCTGGGGCAGCGAGAAGGGGCTGCGCCTGTTGCACAGCTATATTCAGCTGCCCAAGCTGATCCTGGCGACCCTGCCGCTGACACCGCCGCAGCGCCGTCATGTGCAGGCGCAGCTTGAGGAAACGCGCCAGTCGGTGCTCAGCACCACCCTGCATCTGCTGCGTGCCGGCAAGCGCGTCGATTGGCGGATGCTCGCCCGTACCCTGCGTGCCGATCCCATCACGCTGCTCATCCTGCCCCGGAGCCTGTGGCGAGCGCTGCGACGCCGGGCAGAGGGCCGAGCCAAGGATCAAATCCAATGACAGAAGCAATGAAGAACTGGCCGCTGGTGTCGGTGATCGTTCCGGCCTACAACTGTGCCGGCTATGTGGGAGCCTGCCTGGACAGCATCCTGGCGCAGGACTATCCACAGCTTGAGATCCTCGTGGTGGACGACGGCAGCACGGACGGCACCGCGGCCTGTGTGCAGTCCTATGGCGAGCCGGTCCGCTATCTGCACCAGCCGAACAGCGGCTCTGCGGTGGCGCGCAACCTCGGTATCGACAGCGCCAGTGGCGAGCTGATCGCGTTCTGCGACAGCGATGACCTGTGGGCGCCTGGGCGGCTGAAGCAACAGGTCGGGTTCCTGCAGAGCCAGTCCGAGTATCAGGCCGTGTGCGGGCGCTTCAAGGCTGTGCCGGACGATTACAGCTGGGCTGACGCGCAGAAGGAGCGTTATGAGGCTGAGCCGCGCGTCGATGCGGACAAGTCGGGCTGGACCTATCTGCGGGTGCTGGAGAGTTCGATCTATCACCTCGACACGCTGCTGGTCCGCCGCGACGCGCTCGCTCAGGTGCGTTTCAACAAGGACTACCGGCGCGGCCAGGACTTCGACTTCTGGCTCCAGCTGCTGCACGCGACACCCATGGCCCAGCTGCACAATCTCTATGGCTTCTACCGCCAGAGTGCCATCAGCATCACGCGCAAGCCCCATGCCAGAAACTACCGGGCCGAGATCCTGGAAGCCGCGCTGGCGCGCTATGGGCGCTCGGATCAGCTGGGGCGCGAGATCAGCGAGGCGACGCTGAATCGCCTGTTCAGCGTCAGCTGGTACGGCCATGGCTGGGAGCTGTACCGTGCCGGCTGGTTCAAGCGCGCTGCCGAATCCTTTGCCAAGGCGCTGCGCTACGACGCCGGCCATTGGGGCGCCCGCAAGCTGTGGCTGATGTGCTGGCTGCGTCGCCTGCAAGACCGCTCACCGGCATGACGTCCTGGCCGCTGATTCGCCGCTATCACGCTGAGCGCCTGCAGCGCTGGCTGCGCCAGGCGAGGCCCTGGACGGGGTCGGACGCGGCCGTGCGGGCCGCGCTGGCCGCGGCGGGGGACGACGCCAATGCGATGAGCCGGGCCCTGCTGCGTTACTTCTGGGACGCGCAGCTGCACTACATCGACAAGCACGGCACGCTGGCCGACTACCCGGGTTGGCCCAGCTGCTACGGTGCACGCAACGACGCCGTCGAGGGTGTCACGCGACTGATGCCGCTGTGGGCGCAGGCCTTGCAGACGGATCTGGTCGACGCCGAGCAAGCCGTGGCGATGCGCGATGGCCTGGTGCGTGCCCTGAGCCACGGTTGCGATCCCGACCATCCCGGCTACTGGGGCGCCCTGGGCGCCCGCAGCACGCTGATCTGCGAAGCTGCCGATGTTGCGCTGGCCGTCTGGCTGCTGCGCGACAGCCTGTGGCCACAACTGCCGGCGGCCACCCGCGACCAGGTGCTGGGCTGGCTGGCGACGGCCATCGGGCAGCCGACCGCCGACAACAACTGGCATCTGTTCGCGGTGCTGATTGACGCCGTCTGCACAGCATTGAATCCCGCGCATGCGTGGCGTAGCCGCGCACGCCTGGAGCGCGTGGCCCAGTTCAGGCGTGCCGACGGCTGCTTCAGCGACGGCCCGGATGGTCCGGTGGATCTGTACAACGCCTGGGGCTTCCATTACCTGCTGTACTGGCTGCGGCAGATCGCACCGCAGCTGGACGAGGTCGGTTCGGCCCAGTCCTTGCGCGACTATGTGCGCTGGTATCGCTGGCTGATCACCGACCGGGGGCTGCCTCTGTGGGGGCGCAGCCTGTGCTACCGCTTCGCCTGCCCCTTGCCCTTGCAGATGGCCGCCCTGGAGGGGGCCGCCGATGCCGGCGAGGCGGTCGCTGCCTATGTGCGCACCTGGCGCTTCTTCACCGCCCACGGTGGGCTGCGCGCGGGACGCCCCACCCAGGGCGTCTTCGGAGAGGATCAGCGCTGGCTCGACCCCTACAGCGGTCCGGCCAGCAGCTTCTGGGGCCTGCGCTCCTTGCTGCTGCATCTGGCCGGCGTGTCGAAGCAGGCCTGGTCGCCGCCTTCCGCCTTGCCCAGCAGCGGCAGCCCGGGTGTCAACATCCGTGTCGAGGGCCTGGGGGCCTGTCTGCGCGCAGGACAGGGGCGTAGCGAACTCCGTTTTGACGGGCCGGAGGGCGCAGCGCTTCCGCTGCCGTGGCGCTGGCGGGAGCGGCTGCGAGGCTGGGTCTACAGCGTCGCCACCCGTCCCGCCAACAACCTGCTGCGCCTTGGACGGCGCCGCTTCGATTCGCAGCTCGAGTACTACCGATGAATGCCCAGCCGCCACTCTCCGTTACCGTTGTTGTGCCTTGCTTCAACGGTGCAGCGGTGCTGCCGCGCACGCTGCAGGCCCTGCTGGCGCAGACACGCAGACCCGACGAGATCGTGGTGATCGATGACGGCTCCAGCGACGCGTCGGTGGCGGTCGCCGAAAGCTTCGGCGCACCGGTGCGGGTGGTGCGGCAGGCCAATGCTGGCGCGGCGGCCGCGCGCTTTCGAGGCGTGCGCGAGGCACGCTCCACGATCGTGGCGTTCAACGACTGCGGCGACGTGGCCCGACCGCATCGCATCGAGACGCTTGTGCAGGCCTTGCAGGCGCACCCCGAATGCGTGGTGGCCTTTGCCAGCACCTGGGTCAAGGGGCGGGCAGAACCCCGGGAGTCTCGCCATACCGGTCGGGCCTTTGATGGCGCACATCTGGTGATCCCCGACCCCCTGAACCGCATGCTGACACAGGCCTTTCCTCTGGCCAATGGCATGAACTTCGCCATGCGGCGCGAGGTGGCGCTCGAGGCCGCGAACGTACCTGTGTTCTACAAGGCCGCCAATGACTACGCGCTGCAGATGCGCGCCGCAGCCCATGGGCCCTGGGTGCATGTGGCGACGCTGTCGATGGAGTGCGAGATCCTTCCGGGGGGGCTGACCCGGACCAATGGCTGGATGCAGCAGACAGGCTATGCACTGCTGGCGGCGATCGAGAGTTATGACGCCATGCGTGGCCGGCTGCCAATTGATGAGACGGCGTTCCGCGAGCGGGTAGAGGAGGGGTGGCCGGGCATCGCGCTGCATATGCATCTGCGCCGCAACTACCCGGTGATGCGCAAGGTGGTCGCTGCGGGCCTGCGTCTGGGTCGCTGGCGCAAGGTGCCCCGCACGCTGTGGTGGGCGATGGACCGGGCCGAGGCCGAGGGCGATCTGCATGCCGCCCCGCTGCTGCGTGGCCTGGTGCGCGCGGTGAATCGTCTGCGCGGCGACGACTCGCGGGCTCCGCGAGCCTGAGCCCCACGGTCGGCGTCAGCGCGACGTCTTCGATCCGTCTGCGCTGCTCTGGCCGGCAAAGCGACGCAGCTTGCGCGCACCGTAGTGCCGCGCAGCCGCCAGCAATCCCTGCACCGAGCGCGGGTTGAAGGCGATCAGGCCATGTCGGTTGCGCCGCATGCTCATCCATTCCGATTTGTAGGCATCGTCGCCAGCCAGGAAATCGATTTCTCGCACCCGGTCCACGTCCAACACATATTCGCTCAGCGCTGCCGATACCCAGGTGCCCACGCCATGGCGGGCGTAGCGCTGGTCGTAGGCCAGCTTGAAGATCGCGGCGCTGCCATCGCGCACCAGCCAGATCTGCGCTGCAACGGGCTGATCGTCCAGATAGCAAAGGCCCATGCGCAGCCAGCCGCGGGCCTGTGCCAACTGGCACAGGCCGGGCACGAAGTCAGGATAGGGTTCGGGCCGTTTCCAGCTATGGGCATAGACCGCGCCAAAGTCCTTCACCGCCTGCGCCAGCGTGGCGGGGTCGGTGCCTGCATCGGTGATCAGCGCCCGGAAACCAGGATGGGCGCCGAGCTTCTTGCGTACTCGCTGTATCGTGTGGCGCAAGCGTGAGGGACGGTCTGCAAGATATTGCCCCCAACGCAGGCCGGCGGTCGGTTGATACCAGTTGCCGAAGGCGAAGTAGCGGTCGACCCAGAAGCCGCTGTGCTTCAACGCGGCGCTGAAGCGCTGCCAGAACTCGGTGTCCGCATCCAGCGGGTGCAGACGCAGGGTGGGCGCGCCGCTGTCGGCGATCCATTGCGCATAGGCCGCTGCCTGCTGCTCCGCGAAGGCGCTCTGGGTGGCCACCGGACCATATAGCGCGGCATAGTAGTTCGACAGCGATTCCAGCCGGCCATTCGGCCAGCGCCGCAGAGCCAGCAGGCTGGCGGCCGTCCGGTGCGTCGATCCGAGCAGCACAAGCTCGCCCGGCAGGGGGCATGTGCGGACCAGATTCTCCAGCCAGTCGGTGGTCTCGAACAGCGAATCCCCCGCCGCGTCCAGCGCCGCCCACAAGGTGGACTGCTTGAGCGACGCGAAGTCACGCCAGACCTGGCAAGCCGTGTGGAGCTCACTGTCCTGACTCAAGACGGGTCTCCGTTGAAGCGACGCACGCGTCGCATGTCGGCGGCCCCTTTGGCATCGGCCTCATGAAGCAGAGCCTGCGGTTCCATCAGCGGCGACCTGGGAGCAGGCGCTTGACGCGGCGCAGCACGGCGGCTGTCAGGTCGGCACGCAGCCGGCGCCGGAAGCTCTGCGCAGGGCCGGGGTCTTCATGGCCCAGATAGAGATGGGCGCGTCCGCGTCCGCGAACGGCCACCCCGCTGAGGTAGCGCAGCCAGAGCGGGCCGAAGGGGTCGCGGTCCTCGTTGAACCAAATCTTGGCGTCGACCTGGTTCTGCGCGGGCAGGGGGCGCTGAGCCTGGTGGGCATACTCCACCGCCGGCAGGTTGACGCCATTGGCAGTACACAGACCTAACCAGAAATCGGTACGTCCTACGGTGGGTTCTATCACCCACAGCCCGCCCTTGGCGTCCCTCTTGAGCTCGAGCGACACCGGGCCGCTGAGGTCCAGGCCGGCAAAGAAGCGGCAGGTCTGCTGGAACACCTCCTCGTCGGGAGCCGATTCGGCGATCGAGGTATGACCGAGGGGGCGCGAACGCAGCTTGTGGCCATCGAAGCGGGCCAGGACCTTGCCGCGGTCCAGATAGAGCGCGCTGAAATAGATGCTGCGGTCGTCACCCGGGATGAACTGCTGAACCAAGAACGGCAGGTCGCCGCCGAAACGCTGGACCAGATCCAGCAGCTGCTGCCGGTCGGCGGGCTGCGAGGTCTTGAAGCGCGACAGCGGCCGCGCCGGCTTGACGATGATGGGGAAGGGAATCTCGGCCAGCGCGGCGTCGACCTCCTGCGCCGACCGCAGCACAAAGGTCCTGGGATAGGACAGACCGGTGGCCCGGCAGCGTTCCTCCAGCGCCGATTTCTCCAGCAGCGGCAGCAAGGCCTCGCGGCAGCCGGCCCAGCTCAAACGGTAGGCGCCGTCGAGTCGCGGCCAGTGCTGACCGACAGTGCGCACCATCGTGTCATTCGTGAGCAGCAGCACGGGCGTGCCGGGGCTGTCAATGCGGGGCCGCAGCGCCTGCAGCGCGTCGATCAGGGCCGGACCGTTGATGTCGGGGATGGGCACCAGCTCGGCCAGCCGGGTGCTGGCACCGGTCTGCTGCGGATTGGCCTCCAGCAGCAGCACAGGAATTCCCTGCGCATGCAGCGCGCGCACCAAGGCCAGACCATGACCGCAGGCGCCGACCACGACGGCCGGTGGCTGGTCGAAGCGGTAGCGCGCTGACATCGGTTCGCAGTGGCTCTGTACCGCCGACATATCAGCGCGACGCCGACGAGGCCGGCGACTCCGCGGCACTGGCCGCAGGCTCGACCTTCTCTGCAGGGGCGGATGCAGCGGCCTGCGCTGCCACGGCGGGCTCGCTCCATTTGCCAGCCTTCTGCAGCCGGTCGCGCAACTCACCGCGCTCCACACCCAGGGCCATCGCCCGGTGAGCGCTGGCCAGCGCCTCGTCGTAGCGTTTGAGATCGCTGTACACCAGGCCTAGGTTGTAGTGCGTGATGCCATTGTCCCCCGCGTCCTTTTGTGCCAAAGCCAGTTGCTGGAGTGCCTGATCCACCCGCTGCCGCTTGCCCAGATAGGTGGCATAGATCAGGCGCACCAGGGTGTCGTCGGGGCGGAACGCCAGCGCACGTTCGAAATAGCAGGGTATCGACTGCGGCATCTCCGGGTCACGCTCCGCATTGAGCTTCTCGCCCAGGCGGATCAGACTCATCAGTGCGCGATGGTGGTTGGGAAACTTGTTCAGCGTGTAGCGCAGATCCGGGCCGGGGTTCGTCGTCGATTCGCCGCTCATCAGGGCTTCCACCCGCGGCGTGAAGTGCCGCCGCTCGACCACCGGCAGGGCCCGCCGTTCGGTGCGGTAGTCGTAGGGGCCGGCCCCATCGTTGTGCAGGTTGCCGAACTCGCAGCGCATCTCCGCCGCTGTTCCTTGTGCCTGCGCCAGGCCGGCACCGAACAGCAGGCCTGCGCACAGGAACCGGCGTGCGGTCCGACGATAGAAGCCCGTGGCGGGGTTTTGGCGGTGTGCAGTCATGATGGGCTTTACCTGGCTGATCAATCGCTTGTTGCTGCGCTTGCCTGGCGGGCCAAGGGCCCGCGGCAATTGTGCGTGAGCCATTCCAGCACATGCCGATGCACCTGGAGATGGCTGAGACCGTTCGAGAACGTGTGGTCGGCCTGTTCAATCAATGCCTGTCGCAACGCCGCGCGGCCCAGCACGGCCTGCCACCCCGGCTCCGCCGCGCAGTACTCGCCGAACTCCTTGGCCGTGTAATCGGCGCCGCTCAGGATCAGGAGCACCGGCCCTTCAAAGCCCTGCCAGCCGGCCAGCATGCGCTGCTGGAAGCTGGCGCGCGGCATTTTCGTCTCTCCGCCCCTGGCGCGGCCGCCGGCGCTGGACAGCCGCAGCGCGCGCATCAGCTCGGCGAACGCGCCAGCCGCGACCCGACCGCTGAGCAGCTTGCGCCAGAACTCCGCCTGCATCAGGCGCTGGCGGTAGTAGTGCTTGACACGGGTCTTGGCCTGGCTCTGCGCCGAGCGCACCCAGGGGTTGAGCAGGCACAGCCCGGCCACCCGGGGGTCCTGTCGGTCATGCAGATAGAGCAGGCTGGCCGAGGCCGCATCGCACAGACCCCACAGCACCACCCGCTCAAGACCTGGCACCGCGCGCATCAGCGCCTCGATGGCCGTGCCGATATCCTCGCTGACCGATTCGAAATCGCGCGCCTCGCCCTCGCTATCGCCCATGCCGCGGTAGTCGAAGCGCAGCGCCGGGTAGCCGGCCTCGGCCAGCGCGCGCGCCAGCAGCACGAACTGGCGGTGACTGCCGACCCGGTACTGCGGGCCGCCAACGACGATCAGCACGCCGGTGCGCTGCAGGCTCTGGTCGGGCTCGGGCAGGCTGAGGATGCCCAGCAGCTGCGCATCGGCGCAGCGCCAGCTGAGGGCTTGTTCGCGCGGACTCATCTTTGCCCTCATGAGGCCGCCTGCAGCCATTGCGTCGTGGCCGTCAGCAGTGCCGGCGCCAGCTCGATCTCGCTGGTCTGCCAGAACGCCGGGCCGGCCAGGGCGCTGGCCTCGACCTTCAGTCCGGCCGCCTGCCAGGCTGCCATGGTGTTGGCGCCGACGGGTGCCAGGGCCGGCGGTTCCTGGCGCGACAGCTCGAACCAGGCCAGGCGGCTGCTCGCCGGCGGGGGCAGCAGCCGGGCCTGCTCCAGGCCCTGCAACAGCGCTGCAGAACAGGCGTAGCCGGCCACCTCGATCGTCTGGCCGGCGCGCAGCTGAGCCTGCAGCTGCTCGGCAGCGCCCTTGCCGGCCGAACCCAGCAGCTCGCCGGCGGTCTTGAGCCTCAGCCATTGCTGGGCCAGCAGCTTGCCCGTGGCGGGCGGCTGCCACCATATCTGGCCGGCGAAATCCGCTTGCGGGGCCAGGTCTTGCGCGGCCTGTGCCGCCAGCAGGCAGCCCGAGCGCAAGCCCCACAGCCATAGCGCGGCTGTGCCGCCGCGCTGCTGCAGCCAGTCGCTGCCCAGGCGCACATCGTCAAGCCAGCCCTGCCAGCTGGCCTCGCCAAAGTCGCCGCTGCTGTCGCCGCAGCCCTGCAGATCGATCTGCAGCAGCTCGAAACCGGCCGCAGCCAGTGCGCGGCACTGCAGCGCCGCCATGCGGCGGGCCTTGTTCATCTCCTCGGCAAAGGGGTGCAGATAGAGCAGGCGGCCGCGTGGCAGCGCGCCACCCTCGGCCGGGTGAAAGATGCAGAAGCGCTGCCCCCCGTCGCTGGCGTCGAGAAAGAAGGCCTCGGCCATCGAGCCGGCTCAGGCGCCCAGCTGGGCAGCAACGAAGTCCGTCAGCGAACCCACGGTCGCGAAGACCGATCCGTCGAGATCGCTGTCGTCGACCACCAGTCCCAGCTGCTCTTCCAGGCCCGTCAGCAGCGAAACCACGGCCATCGAGTCCAGCTCGGGGATGGCGCCCAGCAGGGGCGTGTCGCGGTCGAAGCCGGCGCTGCGGCCGTTGAGGCTCAGGACCTCGTCCAGGACGCTGAGAACTTGTTGCTGAAGAGTCTGCATGATGGTGGTCGGAGTGCGCGCGCCACACAGGGCTGTGGGCAAGGGCGCATCTTAATCGGCCCACCTGGGGGCGCCGCGCTGCGGCGGCCCCCTCACATCAAGGGGCGCCGGGGCTAGCCAGGGCTGAGCAGCGGCCGGCGTGCGCTACATTCGTGCCGGTCCCATCTCAGTCCGTTTCATAGCCCATGTCTGCACATCTGTCCGGCACGCCCCGGGAGGCCAGCCTGCTCGCCCATCTGGTGCTGCTGCAAGCCGAGCGCAGGCCCGATGCGCTGGCGCTGAGCTACCGCGACGCCGGGCTCAGCTACGCGCAGCTGGCTGAGCGTGTCGAGGCCTTCGCCGCCGGCCTGATGGCCTTGGGCCTGCAGCGCGGCGAGCGGGTGGCGATCTATCTGGAGAAGCGCTTCGAGACGGTGATTGCCAGCTTTGGCGCGCCGGCGGCCGGCTGCGTCTTTGTTCCCCTGAACCCCTTGCTGAAGCCCGAGCAGGTGGGCTTCATCCTGCGCGATTGCGATGTGCGGCTGCTGCTGACCTCGCCCGAGCGTCTTGCGCTGCTGCAGGACACGCTGGCCGAATGCCCGGCGCTGCGCCAGGTGGTGCTGACCGAAGGGCCGGCCGCCGCGGCCCAGCCGGGCGGGGCCGCGCTGCAGCACTGGGACGCGCTGCTGGACGCGCCGCGCCGCGCCGGCCACCGGGTGATCGACGGCGATATGGCCGCCATCCTCTACACCTCGGGCAGCACGGGGCGCCCCAAGGGCGTGGTGCTGTCGCACCGCAATATGGTGGCCGGCGGCAAGAGCGTGGCCTCGTACCTGGAGAACCGCCCCGAGGACACGCTGCTGGCGGCACTGCCGCTGTCCTTCGATGCGGGCTTCAGCCAGCTGACCACCGGCTTCCACAGCGGCGCGCGGGTGGTGCTGCTGAACTACCTGCTGCCGCGCGATGTGCTCAGGGCCATGGAGCGCGAGGGCGTCACCGGGCTGACCGCGGTGCCGCCGCTATATATTCAGCTGGCCCAGCTGGACTGGCCTGACGCCATCAATGAGCGGCTACGCTATTTCGCCAACACCGGCGGCCGCATGCCGCGCGAAACCCTGCAGGCGCTGCGCCAGCGCGTGCCAGCGGCCAGGCCCTTCCTGATGTACGGTCTGACCGAGGCCTTCCGCTCCACCTATCTGCCGCCCGAGGAGGTGGACCGCCGGCCCGATTCGATCGGCAAGGCCATCCCCAACGCCGAGATCCTGGTGCTGCGCGAGGACGGCAGCGAATGCGCGCCTGACGAGCCCGGCGAGCTGGTGCATCGGGGCGCGCTGGTGGGACTGGGCTACTGGAACGATGCCGAGAAGACCGCCGAGCGCTACAAGCCGCTGTCCTCCGGTGTCGGCGGTCGTGAAGGCGGGCTGCAGCTGCCCGAGTACGCGGTGTTCTCCGGCGATACCGTGCGCCGCGATGCCGAAGGGTTTCTGTACTTCATCGGCCGGCGCGACGAGATGATCAAGACCTCGGGCTACCGGGTCAGCCCCACCGAGGTCGAGGAGATCCTGTACGCGACCCAGTTGGTGGGCGAGTGCGTGGCCTTCGGCGTGGACAACCCGCAGCTGGGACAGAGCATCCAGGTGATCGCCACCCCGCCCGCGGGCGCGGCGGCGCTGGACCTTGCCTCGCTGCAGGCCGCATGCCGCAAGCATATGCCGGCCTATATGGTGCCGGCGGGCATCGAGGCGCAGCCCGGGCCGCTGCCGCGCAACCCCAACGGCAAGATCGACCGCAAGCTGCTGTCCACCGCCTGGGTGGAGAAGAATCTATGAGCGAGAACCCGCTGCCCGCGCTGCAGCCCGCCAAGAAGGCGCTGCCCCAGCATGCACCGATGAGCCAGTTCGCGCAGCGCGACGGCGAACTGCTGGTGGGTGGCAAAAAGCTGTCGCTGCTGGCCGCCCAGGTGGGCCAGACCCCTTTCTACGCCTATGACCGGCGCCTGCTCCAGGAGCGGGTGGCGCAGCTGCGCGCGGCGCTGCCGCGCGAGGTGAAGCTGCATTACGCGATGAAGGCCAATCCGATGCCGGCCCTGGTGGGTCTGATGGCCGGCCTGGTGGACGGCATCGATGTGGCCTCCAGCGGTGAGCTGAAGGTGGCACTGGACGCCGGCGCCGATCCGGCCGAGATCAGCTTCGCCGGCCCTGGCAAGCGCGATGCCGAGCTGCGCCAGGCGGTGGCGGCCGGCGTGCTGGTCAATGTGGAATCGGCGCGCGAGCTGCCGGTGCTGGCGGCGCTCTCCCGTGAGCTGGGCCTGCCGGCACGGGTGGCGATACGCGTCAATCCGGACTTCGAGCTCAAGGGCTCGGGCATGAAGATGAGCGGCGGGCCCAAGCAGTTCGGTATCGATGCCGAGGCTGTGCCCGAACTGCTGGCCGAGGTGGGACGCCTGGCCGAATCGGGCCTGGCCTTCGAGGGCTTCCATCTGTTTGCCGGCTCGCAGAATCTGCGCGCCGAATCCATCTGCGAGGCCCAGCTGAAGAGCTATGAGCTGGCCTTGCGCCTGGCTGCCGCCGCACCGGCCCCGGTGCGTTTCCTGAACCTGGGCGGCGGCTTCGGCATTCCCTACTTCCCCGGCGAGCAGGCGCTGGATCTGGCACCCATCGCTGCCAATCTGCAGGCCCTGGTCGAGCGGGCCGGGCGGGAACTGCCCCAGGCGCAGCTGGTGATCGAACTGGGGCGCTACTTGGTCGGCGAGGCGGGTGTCTATGTGAGCCGCATCGTCGACCGCAAGATCTCGCGGGGTCAGGTCTTTCTGGTCTGTGATGGCGGCCTGCACCACCACCTGTCGGCCTCCGGCAACTTCGGCCAGGTGATACGCAAGAACTACCCGGTGCTGATCAGCCAGAGCCGCGGCGAGACCGCCACCGAGACCGCCTCGGTGGTGGGCCCGCTGTGCACGCCGCTGGACCTGCTGGCCGACCGCATGGAGCTGATGCGCGCCGAGATCGGCGATCTGGCGGTGGTCTTCCAGTCTGGCGCCTACGGGGCCAGCGCCAGCCCGCATGGCTTTCTGGGCCATCCGGCGCTCGTCGAAGTGCTTGTCTGAGGAATTTATGCAAGTGATGTCAGCCTCCAAGGTCTTGCCTGCCCATCTGGCGCCTGAGGCCCACGACCCGGTTGACCGCTGCGAGCTGTCCATCGTCGTGCCGGTCTACAACTCCGCGCCGACATTGCAGCTGCTGCTGCAGCGCCTGAGCGGCGTGCTCGACCCCATGGGCATCAGCTACGAGCTGGTGCTGGTCGAGGACGGAAGCCCGGACGATTCCTGGGCCAGGCTGGAGCAGCTGCGCGAGTCGTATGGCAGCCGGCTCGTGGCCGTGCAGCTGATGCGCAACTACGGCCAGCACAACGCGCTGATGTGTGGCCTGCGCCAGTCGCGCGGTCGGTTCGTCATCACCATGGATGACGATCTGCAGAATCCGCCCGAAGAGATACCCAAGCTGCTGGAGCGCATCCGCAGCAGTGGGGCAGACCTGGTCTACGGCTGCCCGAAGGATCGCAGCCATGCCTCATGGCGCAACCTGGGCGCCAGCCTGGTGTGGCACTTCTATCGCACCGTGTTCAAGAACCCGATCACGCCGACCCCTTTCCGGATCTTGCGGCGCGAACTGGTCGACAGCGTGCAGTTCTACGACCTGAACTTCACCTATCTGGACGGCCTGCTGGCCTGGTGCACCAAGCGCATCGAATCCGTTGAGGTCGAGCACCATGCCCGGGTGCAGGGCCGCTCGGGCTATTCGCTCAGCAAGCTGATGGCGCTGGCGCTGAACCTCTACACCAACTTCTCGCTGATCCCGCTGCAGATGGTCAGCGCCCTGGGTTTCCTGGCCGCCTTCACCGGTTTCGGCGTGGGCGCCTTCTACCTGATCCAGTACTTCAGCGCCAATATCGCGGTGCCGGGTTTTGCCTCGACCATCATCGCCATCCTGATTCTTGGCGGGGCCCAGTTGCTGGCGCTGGGCATCATCGGCGAGTACCTCGGGCGCCTGCACCTGAATGTCAATCGCAAGCCGCAGTACCTGGTGCGGCATCGCCTGCAGCCCGAGGCCCAACGCGATGACTGAGCAGCTGACCTCGGCGGCGCTGCGCCTGCGCTGGTCGGAAGCGCCATGGGACGAGGCTGTTCTCGGCCGGCCGGTGTGGCAGATCGACACGATGGAGCTGACGGGTGACCCGGCGGAGGCGGAGGCGACATTCAAGGCCTTCGAGCAGCGCCGCGAGGCCCGCGGCGTGGTGCTGGTCAGCTGCCGCTTGCCGCACCAGTTCTTGCGCGAAAGCATGTTTCTGGAGGACCGCGGGTTTCGCTTCGTGGAGATGGTTTACCGGCCGGAGCGGGCGCTAGATCCCGCAGAGTGCTGGGCACATGGCCTGCAGATCACGCGTGCGCACCTTGCTGATCTGCCTGAATTGCTGACGATTGCCGGCAGTGCCTTCAGCAACGAGCGCTTCCATATGGATCCGCGGCTGGACTCGGCCGCCGGCGATCAACGCTACCGCAATTGGGTGCGCTCGGCACTGGATCATCCGCGTCAGCAACTCTATGTGCTGCGCGATGGTGCCAGGACCATCGCCTTCTTCGTGGTCGAGTGGCAGGGCGGCGGGCTCTGCTACTGGCACCTCAATGCGATCGCGCCGGATGCGCAGGGCCAAGGCTATGGCGAACGTTGCTGGCGAGCGATGATGGACCTTGCCCGCGAACAGGGCTGCGCATCGGTGGCCAGCAGCGTCATCGCGCGCAACAACCGGGTCGTCAACCTCTACGCCAAGCTTGGTTTCCGCTTCATGGCGCCGAGCATGACCTTCCATTGGGTTGCCGGTGCCCCGGCCCGATGATGGGCGCACAGTTCATTCGCTATGCGCTGGTCGGGCTGCTGTCCAACGGCATCTGCTATCTGTTTTACCTGGGCGCTACCGCGCTGGGGGTAGCGCCCAAGCTGGCGATGAGCGTGCTCTACGTGCTGGCGACCCTGCAGACCTTCTGGGCTAACCGCAGTTGGACATTCGGCGATGTCGGACGCGTCAATACGGCGTTTGCGCGCTACGCCGCCCTCTATCTTCTGGGCTATCTGCTCAATCTAGGCCTGCTGAGCCTGGGCACGGACCTGTTCGGCTGGCCACACGAGTGGGTGATGGCGGGCGTCATCGTTTGCGTGGCAGTATTCCTGTTTGCCGGACAGCGCCTCTGGGTGTTTCGCCAGCCCTTGCGCAAGGCACAGTCCGCCTGACCCAGAACACCGTGGAGCCTGATGTGCAAATCCCCTTCAACAAACCCTATATGACGGGCAAGGAGCTCTGGTACATCGCCCAGGCTCATGCCAATGGGCATTTGGCCGGCGACGGCGAGTTCACCAAGAAGTGCTCGCGCTGGCTGGAGGCGCGCACGGGGTCGTCCAAGGCATTGCTGACGCACTCCTGCACCGGTGCCTTGGAGATGGCGGCCATCCTGGCAGGCATAGGGCCGGGTGATGAAGTCATCATGCCGTCCTACACGTTCGTCTCCACCGCCAATGCTTTCGTGCTGCGCGGCGCCGTGCCGGTGTTCGTCGACATCCGCGCCGACAACCTGAACATCGACGAGACCAAGATCGAGGCCGCGATCACCGCACGCACCAAGGCCATCGTGCCGGTGCACTATGCCGGCGTGGGTTGCGAGATGGACGTCATCATGGATATCGCACGGCGACACCGGCTGATCGTCATCGAGGATGCGGCGCAGGGCGTGATGTCCAGCTACAAGGGGCGTGCGCTCGGCAGCATCGGCCATATGGGCGCGCTGTCCTTTCATGAGACCAAGAACATCATTTCGGGCGAGGGAGGGGCGCTCCTGATCAACGAGCCGGGTCTGGTCGAGCGGGCCGAAATCATCCGTGAGAAGGGTACCAACCGCAGCAAGTTCTTCCGCGGTCAGGTCGACAAATACACCTGGGTGGATTTCGGCTCGTCTTACCTGCCCGGCGAGCTGATCTCCGCCTTTTTGTGGGCACAGATGGAGGAGGCGGATGCGATCACCCGGGGTCGCCTGGAGATCTGGGACACCTACCACCGTTTTCTCGAACGGGCGGAGAAGGGGGGGCTGTTGCGCCGCCCGCTGATTCCCGGCGGCTGCGTGCATAACGCCCATATGTACTACCTGCTGCTGTCGGATCTGGATGCCCGCACCCGCTTCATCCAGACGCTGAAGGCGCGGGGCATCTATACGGTCTTCCATTACGTGCCCCTGCATTCTGCGCCCTTCGGCCGGGATGTCGGGCGGGCGCACGGCGATATGAGCAATACCGATCAGCTCAGCGAGAGGCTGGTGCGCCTGCCGCTGTGGCTGGGACTGCATGAGCATCAGCCGCAGGTGATCGAGCAGATCCTGGACGCGCTGGCCTGAGGCCTGTTTATGGTCGCCGACGTCATGCCTTCGAGGGCCGCTGCAACCGTGGCGCGTTTGCATCTGGTCCGCCGGCTGGTAGCCGGACTGCCGGCGCTGGTGCTGTTGCTGGCCTTTGGCACCTTCGTGCTGGCAGCGCATCGCGGCATCGACGTCACTGACGAGGCCTACTATCTGCTCCACTACGCGCACTGGCGCGATTTCTCCTTTCATGTGACGCTGTTCGGCGCCTATTGGGAAGGGCCGTACCGGATACTGGGTGAAAGCATCGGTGCGATGCGCGTTCTTGGCGCCGCGACGCTGCTGCTCGCGGGGGCATTCTTCTGGCTGAGACTGGCCGAGTTTGGCCGCGCGCAACTGGGTCTGACCAGCGCGTCAGGCCGTCCGGCGGTGCTGGCCGCGATGGCCTTTGCGATGTTCTTCTTCGCGCCCTTCGGTACGCTGCGACTGCCCTCGTACAACACGCTGGCCCTGTTGACCGCGCTGCTCGCATCGGGGGCATTGTTGGGTCTGCTACAGCATATGGGCAGTGGTGCCGAGGAGGGCCGCCGCGGATTGCGGGCGCATGCCGGCCTGTACGGCCTTGCGATGTGCGTCTGCCTGTTCAGCAAGGCCACCACGGCGGCCGGCCTGTTCGTGCTGCACCTGATGCTGCTGGCCTCGTTCAAGTCTTGCTGGTCCTGGCGAGCGTTGCCGGCTGCCATAGGCTGGGGTCTGCTCGGCGCGCTGGCCAATCTGGCCTTTGTGCAGCTCAGCATGCCCGGCTGGTGGGATGCGGCTGTCAGGGGCGTGGCGCTGAGCCGCCTGATGGAGGAGCGCAACCAACTGCTGGCGCTCAAGGGCCTGTCCTGGGACCTGCAGCGCTTCGCTAGCTCCCATGCCGGCTTGCTGATCGGGATGATGGCCATGACCGGTGGTGCCTTGCTGCTGGCGCGGCATAGACCGCGCCATGCACCGACCCTGTCGCTGATGATCTCCCTCGGCTTGTCGACCGTGGTTGCCTGGCAACTCTGCGGCGCGGCCGATGCCAAGGGCTGGCTGCTGGTGCTGCCGTTCGCTGCGGCGCTGCTGTGGTTGAGCGCCCGCGGTCTGGAGCGCGACAAGGGCCGGGTGCGGGACAGGCACTTGCTGCTGCTGCTGGCCTTCCTGACGGCGGCGCCGGTCGCTTTCTCGCTGGGCACCAATATGGCGCTGGCCTGGCATTCGCAGCTGGCGGCCGTCTTTCCGCTGTGTGCCTGCGTCTTGATGCTCTGGCGCCTGCAGGCTGGCGGCGCGCTGAGCCCAACCGGCGCCCACCTGGCCTTGGCCGTCCTCAGCCTGCCGGTATTCATCGCGCAGCTGCAGCCCTGGTTCATGCCCAGTCGGGTGTACAGGGCGCATGGTGTGCTGACCGAGCAAGTGCATCCGCTCGCCCCTCCCTCCCGCTTGGCTGGCGTCAGCACCGACCGGGTATTGCGCGCCGATCTTGTGGCCTTTCAGCAGACGCTGGTCGGCGCAGGCTTCGCGCGCGGTGATGCGGTGCTGGACTTCACCGGCGACAGCCACGGCCTGGTCTATGCGGCCGGCGGTCGGACCTTGGGGACGGCCTGGCTGCTGGGGGGCTACCCCGGCAGCGGCCAGGCGACCGGCTATATGCTGGCGCAACTGCCGGCCGCCGCCGTGCAGCAGGCCTGGCTGCTCTCTTCGGCCTTGAATCCCAGGCGTATTGCGGGTTGGCAGCGCTTGCTGGATCAGCGTCTTGGCCTGCGCTGCCATGAGCGGGTGGCGGAGTTTGTGTTTCACAGCCCCTACACCTGGGGGCCCTCCAGGGTGGCAGCCGCCTATCCGGTCGAGATATGGCGGCCCTTGAAGTCATGTCGCCCCCTGCCGGCCGAACAGGTGCGGCCCTGAGCCGGGAAACGGGATTCAGGGCCTGAGTTCGTACAGCGAGAAACCGTCCGCCTGGTCCCTGACCCATTGGATGGAGGGTGCCTGCTCCAGATAGGCCTTGCCACGGCTCCCCGAGGTGAAGCGCAGCTTGACGCCGGGCACCGGCAGGATCCGCCAGTTCCCGTCTGCGCTGGGATTGAAGCGCTTCAGGCTACCGAGATAGCGGGCCAGGGCTTCGCGGTTCTCATCGGGGGCGTCCACGACGATGCGGCTTCCGTCCAGACCCGGAAAGTTGCCACCGCCATTGGCCCGGTAGTTGTTCGTGACGACCAGGAAGGCGGCCTTCTCATCGATGGGCTTGCCCTGATAGCGCAGATTGACGATGCGCCGGGTTTGAGCGTCCGTGCGTCGACCATCGACGCTGTAGCGCGCCGCCTGGCTGACGTCGATGTCGTAGCTCAGCCCTTCGATCATGTCGAAGTTGTAGGAGCGGAATGCCGGGTCAATCAGATCCTGTTCGGCGGCGCCCTGCGGGTCGATGCGCCGGAACTGCCCGGCCGACATCTCCAGCCATTCCCTGACCTCGGCGCCACTGAGCTGCACGATCTTGATGGTGTTGGGGTAAACGTAGAGATCGGCGACATGCTTGATCGCGATCGGCCCTGCAGGGATGTCGGTGTAGTTGCTGCCACCTTGGCGGCCGCCGGCCTTGAAGGGCGCCGCTGCCGACAGCAGGGGCAGCCTCTCGTAGGCCGTGCCCTGCAAGGCCCGGCGCGCATAGGCCAGCTGGGCCTGGGCCACCAGCTGCACCGAGGGGTCATCCGCCGCCTGGGCGAAATAGCTGTGGATGGGCGCCTCGGTGGTGGAGACCTGGGCGCGCACATAGTCCAGCGTGTCCTGGTGTTCGCGCGCGATCGCCTGGCCGACCAGCGGGTCGGTCTCGACCAGGGCGCGGCGCTGCTTGCGGTCATAGATGGGGCGCAGCTGACTGCTGCTGGCGATCACCTTCCAGGCGCCGTCGGCCTTGGTCAGTCGCAGGTCGATCAGGCCCAGATGATCGCCCCAGCGGCCCGGCATCACGGCCGGCACGCCATGGATGCGGCCCTGCGCCGCATCGACATGGGCGAAGCCGGCAAAGCTGGCCGAGGGGAACTCGGCATGGGCATGACCCAGCAGCAGCGCGTCGATGCCGCCCAGCGCGGCCAGCTGCACCGCCATGTTCTCGGCCAGCCGCCCCTGCTCGCTCTTCTCGATACCGCTGTGGGCGATCGCGACGATCAGCTCGGCGCCCTTGGCGCGCATCTCGGGCAGGTAGCGGCGCGCGGCCTCCACCATGTCCAGGGCCTGCACCTTGCCCTGCAGATGTTGGCGGTCCCACTGCATGATCTGCGGCGGCACGAAGCCGATCACGCCGATCTTGAGCCGCTGCTCGGCGCCGCTCTCGTCCAGCAGCTTGCGCTCCAGGATCACATAGGGGGTGAAGGCCGGGCGCCCGCTGTCGGCCTCGACCACATTGGCGCTGACATAGGGGAAGCTGGCGCCGGCGATGGCCTGGCGCAGAAAGGGCAGGCCGTAGTTGAACTCGTGGTTGCCGATATTGGCCGCGTCGACCTGCAGCAGGTTCAACACCTTGTAGGCCGGATGGACCTCGCGCTGCGGCAAGGGCTTGATGCGCGCCACCAGATCGCCCAGCGGGCTGCCTTGCAGCAGATCGCCGTTGTCGAACAGCAGGCTGTTGCGCGCCTCGCTGCGCGCCGCCTTGATCAGGCTGACCGTCTTGGCCAGGCCGTACTCGTCGGTGGGACGGTCCTGATAGTAGTCATAGTTGAGCAGGTTCATGTGCACGTCGGCCGTCTGCAGCAGGCGCAGGCGCAGCTCGGCGGCCTGCGCGCCGAGGCTCAGAGCCAGACCGAGCACCAGCAGAAGGGCGGTGGCGGGACGATGTGAATGCGTGGAAGTCTTCATGGTGGGGCGATGCTAGCAGCGCCGTGTGTCCGACCGGTCTTGCCATGGCTCAAGGCGGCTGAGCAGCGTGCTGCGCAAAATGCCGTCATGCCTTCGTCCCTGCTCACCGCCCCCGAACTCCTGCTGCCGGCCGGCTCGCTGGTCAAGATGCGTGCCGCCTACGATTTCGGCGCCGATGCGGTCTACGCCGGCCAGCCGCGCTACAGCCTGCGCGCCCGCAACAACGAGTTCCGCCTGGAGCAGATTGCCAAGGGCATCGAGGAAGCGCATGCGCGCGGCAAGAAGTTCTTCGTCACCAGCAATCTGATCGCGCACAACGACAAGCTGCGCAGCTATCTGCGCGACATCGCCCCGGTGATCGCACTCAAGCCCGACGCACTGATCATGGCCGACCCGGGCCTGATCATGCAGGTGCGCGAGAAATGGCCCGAGGTGCCCATCCATCTCTCGGTGCAGGCCAATACCACCAACTGGGCGGCGGTGAAGTTCTGGCAGAAGCTGGGCGTGGCGCGCATCATCCTGTCGCGCGAGCTGAGCCTGGATGAGGTCGAGGGCATACGCAACGAATGCCCGGACATGGAGCTGGAAGTCTTCGTGCATGGCGCGCTATGCATCGCCTATTCGGGCCGCTGCCTGCTCTCGGGCTACTTCAACCGCCGCGACCCCAACCAGGGCACCTGCACCAATGCCTGCCGCTGGGAATACGGCACGCAGGCCGCCAGCGAGGATTCGCCCAGCGGCGAGGCGGTGCCGGTGGGCAAGCTGGAGAGCGATTTCAACTTCGCCGAGGCGCAGGCCGAGGCCGAGAGCAGCTTCTCGACCTGCGGCAGCGGCCAGCGCCATCCGGCCGCCGACAAGGTCTACTTCCTCGAGGAAAAAGGCCGTCCCGGCGAGCTGATGCCCATCATGGAAGACGAGCATGGCACCTACATCCTGAACAGCAAGGACCTGCGTGCGGTCGAGCATGTGGAGCGCCTGACGAAGATCGGCGTGGACTCGCTGAAGATCGAGGGCCGCACCAAGAGCCTCTATTACGTGGCGCGCACCGCCCAGGTCTACCGCCGCGCGATCGACGACGCGGTGGCCGGCCGGCCCTTCAACCCCGATCTGTTGCTGCAGCTCGAAGGCCTGGCCAACCGCGGCTACACCGGCGGCCTGCTGGAGCGCCGCCCGGCGCAGGATTACCAGAACTACATCAGCGGCCACAGCGAGCTGCACCGCAGCCATTTCGTCGGTGAAGTGACCGGCGTGCGCGAGGATGGCTGGGTGCAGGTGCAGGCCAAGAACCGCTTTGCGGTGGGCGACCGTCTCGAGCTGATCCACCCCAGCGGCAACCGCGTGATCGAGCTCAAGGAAATGCAGAACCTCGATGGCGACCCGGTGCAGGTGGCGCCGGGCGACCCGGTGCGCGTCTGGCTGCCGCTGGGCCTGCCGGCCGAGGGCGGGCTGGTGGCGCGGCGCCTGGACTAGACGCGCAGTCAAGAATCAAGCAAACGAGGCGGGCGCAGCCGACAGGGGGGAAGAAAGCCCGCCGGGTCGCCTGGACCGGGCGGGCTGGGCTCAGCGGCCTAGCAAAGGGCTCAGGCCGGCGCCTTCACCGACTTGGCGGTCTCCGCATACTCCTCGATCTGGTCGAAGTTCATATAGCGATAGACGCTGGCGGCATCCTTGTTGATGATGCCCATGGCCTCGTGGTACTCCTGCACCGTCGGGATCTTGCCCAGCTTGGAGGCGATCGCGGCCAGCTCGGCCGAAGCCAGGAACACATTGGTGTTCTTGCCCAGGCGGTTGGGGAAGTTGCGGGTCGAGGTCGAGACTACGGTGGCGCCCTCGCGTACCTGGGCTTGGTTGCCCATGCACAGCGAGCAGCCCGGCATCTCGGTGCGCGCACCGGCGGTGCCGAAGGCGGCGTAGTGGCCTTCCTTGATCAACTCGCTCTGGTCCATCTTGGTCGGCGGCGCGACCCACAGCTTGACCGGGATGTCGCGCTGGCCGCCCAGCAGCTTGGCCGCGGCGCGGAAGTGGCCGATATTGGTCATGCAGGAGCCGATGAAGGCCTCGTCGATCTTGGTGCCGGCCACTTCGCTGAGCGTCTTGGCATCGTCCGGATCGTTGGGGCAGCAGAGGATGGGCTCCTTGATGTCGGCCAGATCGATCTCGATCACGGCGGCGTACTCGGCATCCTTGTCGGCCTCCAGCAGCTCGGGCTTGGCCAGCCAGGCCTCGACCTTCTCGATGCGGCGCTGCAGCGTCTTCGCGTCCTGGTAGCCGTCGGCGATCATGTTCTTCATCAGCACGATATTGCTGCTGAGGTATTCCTTGATCGGCTCGGGGTTCAGCTTG
>JAYRSJ010000027.1:0-56601 GCA_041920215.1 Burkholderiaceae bacterium
ACCGTATCCACCTGATCAACCCGCGTGACCTGGTGCCCGAGTCGAACATGCCGGCCTATCCCTGGCTTGCCAAGGCCATGGTCAACCCCGACGAGATGGCCCCCAAGCTGAAGGCGCTGCGCATCGTCGGCGTGCCCTATACCGATGCCGATGTGGCCGGTGCTGCCGAGGCGGTCAAGGGCAAGACCGAGATGGAAGCCGTGATCGCCTATCTGCAGGTGCTCGGCACCGCGGTCAAGTAAGGAGGCGCGCGATGGACGTCAACGATCTACGCTCGGGTCTGACCCTGCTGATGCTGCTGATGTTCCTGGGCATCTGTGCCTGGGTCTACAGCAAGAAGCGCGACCCGCGCAGCTTTGAGGAATGTGCGGCCCTGCCGCTGCAGGACGAGGTCGAGCCCGCCGCAGCGCAGCTGCCTGGAGGACGCAATGAGTGACTTTTTCTCCAATGGCTGGTCGGTCTTCGTGGCCGCCGCCACCATCATCGGTCTGCTGCTGTGCCTGGTGCTGCTGATCATCGCCAGCCGCCGCAAGGTCATGGCCGGCGACAACACCACCGGCCACGTCTGGGACGAGGATCTGCGTGAGCTGAACAACCCGCTGCCACGCTGGTGGATGGGCCTGTTCGTGCTGACCGTGGTCTTTGCCGGCATCTACCTGGCCCTGTATCCGGGTCTGGGTAGTGTCAAGGGCTCGCTGGGCTGGAGCAGCACCGGCCAGTACCAGGCCGAGCAGGCCAAGGCCAATGCGGCGCTGAAGCAGGTCTACGCCGGCTTCGAGGCGCTGCCGGTGGCCGAGTTGGCCAAGAACGAGCAGGCCATGGGCATTGGCGAGCGTCTGTTCGCTAACAACTGTGCGACCTGTCATGGCTCCGACGGCAAGGGCAGCAAGGGCTTCCCCAATCTGACCGACAGCGACTGGCTCTGGGGCGGTGCGCACGAGACCATCATGGAGACCATCGCCAAGGGACGCAACGGCGTGATGCCCCCGATGGGTGCTGCGATCGGCTCCGGCGAGGATGTGCGCAATGTGGCCAACTATGTGCTGAGCCTGTCGGGCAGCCCGCACAACTCGATCGCTGCCCAGCTGGGCAAGAGCAAGTTCGGCGCCTGCGCGGCCTGCCACGGCATGGACGGCAAGGGCAACCCGGCCCTGGGTGCGCCCAATCTCACCGACAAGGTCTGGCTGCACGGCTGGGGCGAGGAGGCGGTGGTGGCGATGATCAATGGCGGCAAGAACAATATGATGCCGGCCCATGAAGCGCGCCTGAGCCCCGAGCAGATCCGCGTGCTGGCCGCCTATGTCTGGGGCCTGTCGAATCGCAGCACGGCGGTGGCCAGCAACTAAGGGCCTGGATGAGCGGCAGCAGTTCTCCCCAGCCAGCCAGCGCCTCTCCCGCGGCCGCCGATGACGCGGCCGTCGAGATGGTGTCGCTGTACCAGGCACAGAAGAAGATCTATGCGCGTGCGGTCAGCGGCGTCTTCGCCAGCTGGCGCTGGGCCCTGGTCTGGCTGACCCAGCTGCTGTTCTACGGCCTGCCCTGGCTGGACTGGGGCAGCCGCCAGGCGGTGCTGTTCGATCTCGGCTCGCGGCGCTTCTACATCTTCGGCCTGGTGCTCTATCCGCAGGACTTCATCTATCTGACGGCCCTGCTGCTGATCTCGGCCTATGCGCTGTTCCTGTTCACCGCGGTGGCCGGCCGCCTGTGGTGCGGCTATGCCTGCCCGCAGACGGTCTATACCGAGATCTTCATGTGGATAGAGCGCAAGTTCGAAGGCGACCGCGGCGCACGCATGAAGTTGGACGCTGGGCCATGGAACGGCGAGAAGCTGCTGCGCAAGGGTGGTAAGCAGGCGAGCTGGATCCTGCTGGCCCTATGGACCGGTTTCAGCTTCGTCGGCTATTTCACCCCGATCAAGCTGCTGGGTCAGGAGGTGCTGGCGCTCGCCCTGGGGCCCTGGGAGCTGTTCTGGATCCTGTTCTACGGCTTTGCCACCTATGGCTTCGCCGGCCATATGCGCGAGCAGGTCTGCAAATACATGTGTCCTTATGCGCGCTTCCAGAGCGCCATGTTCGACAAGGACACGCTGATCATCAGCTATGACGCCGAGCGCGGCGAGCCGCGCGGTTCGCGCAGCAAGAAGGCCGACCCCAAGGCCTTGGGCCTGGGCTCCTGCATCGACTGCCAACTGTGCGTCCATGTCTGCCCCACCGGCATCGACATCCGCAAGGGCTTGCAGTACGAGTGCATCGGTTGCGCAGCCTGCATCGATGTCTGCGATGGCGTGATGGACAAGATGGGCTATTCGCGCGGCCTGATCCGCTACGACACCCAAAACGGACTGTCCCAGCACCTGAGTCGCAGCCAGCTGCTGCGGCGCATGTTCCGGCCACGGGTGCTGGTCTATTCCGGCATTCTTTTGATCGTCTGCGGTGCGTTGTTCGCGAGTCTGATGCTGCGCACGCCCTTCAAGGCGGACGTGGTGCGCGACCGCGCCTCGCTGGCGCGTCTGGTAGACGACGGTTATATCGAGAATGTCTACCGCCTGCAGGTGATGAATGCCACCGAGCAGGTGCAACGCTTCCATATCGAGGCCGCCGGCTTGCCCGGCCTGGTGCTGACCCAGCCGGTGGCGATGACGGTAGGGCCGGCCGAAGCCCGCTGGGTATCGGTGGCGCTGCGGGTGCCGCCGCAGACTGCACAATCGGCTGGTAACGGTGCCCATGAGATTGCCTTCACCATCGTCCGCGAAGCCAGCGACGGGCAGGCAGCTTGGAGCCTGCAGGAAAAATCAACCTTTGTCGTGCCGCGCTGAGCGGCATGCACAGCGATACGGAGTCCGCGATGAGCAAGACGAACACCGAAGGCCCGAACACAACCCCCACGCAAGCCTGGTGGCGCGAGCACACCATGTGGCTGGTGGTGGGCGGGCCCAGTGTGGTGGTGGTGGCCAGTTTCATCACGCTGGCGCTGGCGCTCAGCCATCCGGATCCGGTGCTGGACACCTCGGCGCGCGCCGAGGCTGACGGGGCGGGGAAGACCACGGCTCTGCAACCGGCGCAGAAGGCGCGCAACCATGCAGCGACCGGGGGCCAGTGATGGCCGAGGAGTCACAGCGGTCTGAGCAGCGCCTGCAGAGCCTGTCGGAATCGCAGACCACGTCGGCACGGCGGCGTCGGCTTATGGCGGTGCTATGGCCGGGCTTCCTGCTGGCCTGTGTGCTGGAGTTGCTGGTGTTCGCGATGGCCGATCCGGCTCAGCTGAGCTGGCCCGGTGGCGAACATCTGCCGCTGTCTGCCGATGCTGTTTACTCGCTGGCCTTCGTGGTCTTCTGGCTGCTGGCTTGCGCCGGCTGCTGGATGGCGATCAAGCTGGCGACCGAGCCACCACCCGAGGCGGTCTGAGCCCTGTCAGTCGGCGCACATGCAAGAAAAAGCCGGCTCACAAGCCGGTTTTCATTTTGGATAGCTGCTGGGCCCGAATCAGCAGGGGCTGCTGCTGTTGACCAGGCGCTGCAGGCCGGCTTGGTCAATGATCTGGATCTGGCGTTGCTTGACTTCCAGCAGACCTTCCTCCTGGAACTTGGAGAAGGTGCGGCTGACGGTCTCCAGCTTCAGGCCCAGATAGCTGCCGATCTCCTCGCGGGTCATGCGAAGCACCAGGCTGGAGGCTGAAAAGCCGCGCGCCTGCAGGCGTTGGGTCAGGTTCAGCAGGAAGGCGGCCAGGCGCTCTTCGGCACGCATGCTGCCCAGAAGCAGCATCACACCGTGGTCGCGCACGATCTCGCGGCTCATGATCTTGTGGAACTGGTGCTGGAGGTCGGTGAACTCGCGCGACAGCTCCTCGAGCTGGCTGTAGGGAATCACGCAGACCTGCGAGTCTTCCAGCGCTACCGCGTCACAGCTGTGCCGATCATTGCTGATGCCATCCAGCCCAAGCAGCTCGCCGGCCATCTGGAAACCGGTCACCTGATCGCGGCCGTCCTCGGAAGAGACGCAGGTCTTGAAGAAGCCGGTGCGCACAGCGTACAGCGACTGGAAGCTGTCGCCGGTACGAAACAGGGTATCGCCCCGCGCCACGGTGCGGCGGGTGGCGACCAGCTCGTCCAGCTGATCGAGATCACCTTTGGACAGACCCACGGGCAGGCACAGTTCGCGCAGATTGCAGCTGGAACAGGCGACCTTGAAGGGCTCGATCTTGATCGGGGTGCTGGTACTCATGACGCGCATTATGGTCTGGCCCGAGCAGCTATTGCCGTTGAGCGCGTTGGCTGTGGGGGTGACGGTGGCGGATATGGTCATGATGTTCCTCAAGATGGACCGCATTGTTGTGCGGGCAAAGCCGAGCATGATTGATGCAGGTCAATCGCTTTGCGGGCCGGCTTGGCAATATGCCAGCCATGGCAAAAAGCATCTCCGACACCCTGCCCGGCATTGACGAGTCCATGCTGCGACGTTTCGACGTTGCCGGCCCGCGTTACACGTCCTACCCGACGGCCGACCGCTTCGTTGAGGCCTTCACCGTTGATCAGTATGTGCAGGCCCTGCGGCAGCGCGCGGCAGGCTCGATGGTGGGTGGCGCCACGCCGCTGTCCGTCTACGTGCACATTCCCTTCTGCGAGTCGGTCTGCTACTACTGCGCCTGCAACAAGGTCATCACCAAGCACCATGAGCGTGCGACCGAGTATCTGGACGCGCTGAAGGTCGAGATGGAGCTGACCCGCGACTATCTGGGGCGTGCCGAGCCGGTCTCGCAGTTGCATCTGGGTGGTGGGTCGCCGACCTTTCTCAGCGATGCCGAGCTGAGCCGTCTGATGCAGGACCTGCGCGAACATTTCCGCATCGCTGCTGGCGCCGAAGTCTCGGTGGAAGTCGATCCGCGCACCGTCAGCCGCGAGCGCCTGGTCCATCTGCGCAATCTGGGTTTCAATCGCCTGAGCTTTGGTGTGCAGGACTTCGACCCCGATGTGCAAAAAGCGGTGCACCGCATCCAGAGCCTGGAAAGCGTGGCGGCGTTGATGGAACAGGCCCGCGAGCTGGGCTTCGAGTCCACCAATGTTGATCTGATCTACGGTCTGCCCAAGCAGACGCCTGAGTCCTTTGCCCGCACCATCGCGCAGGTGGCCGCTTTGCGGCCGGATCGCATTGCACTCTACGGCTATGCGCATCTGCCGCAGCGCTTCAAGCCGCAGCGCCGCATCGATGCCGAGCAATTGCCGGTGGCGGCCGACAAGCTGCATATGCTGTCGGGTGCGATCAGCGGCTTCCTGGGCCATGGCTACAGCTATATCGGCATGGACCATTTCGCGCTGCCGACCGATTCGCTGGCGGTGGCCAAGCGTCAGGGCCGGCTGCATCGCAACTTCCAGGGCTATAGCACGCACGCCGACTGCGATCTGATCGGGCTGGGCGTGTCGTCGATAGGCCGGGTGGGCGCGACCTATAGCCAGAACGCCAAGACCTTGCCAGAGTACTACGACGCGTTGCGCCAGCGGCAGCTGCCGATACAGCGTGGACTGGCGCTGAGCCGCGACGATCTGCTGCGCCGGGCCATGATCATGGCGCTGATGTGTCAGGGCCGGGTGGAGTTCGAGTCCATCGAACTGGCGCATCTGATCAAGGTGACCGACTACTTCAAGGCCGAGCTGGAACAGCTGCGCAGCCTGGAGGCTTCAGGCCTGGTGGAGCTGCGTCCCGACTCGATCGAGGTCACCGCGCTGGGCTGGTACTTCGTGCGCGCTGTGGCCATGGTGTTTGATCGCTACCTGCAGGCCGACCGCACGCGCGAGAAGTTTTCGCGCATCATCTAGCCATGGATCTCGCCCTCGCGGGTTCGGCCCTGCTGATGGGCTTGGCCGGCGCTCCCCACTGCACCGCCATGTGCGGCGCTGCCTGCGCCGCCGTCACCGGCCGCTCCAGGGCCGCCCAGTGGCGTTTCCATCTGGCACGCCTGCTCAGCTACGCGGCTGGCGGCGCCGTGCTGGCGGCCAGTGTGAGCTGGATGGCCCAGCTGGGGCAGGCCAGCGGCCTGCTGCGGCCTTTCTGGGTGATGCTGCATCTGGCGGCGCTGGGCCTGGGACTGTTTCTGCTCTGGTGCGGTCGTCAGCCGGCCTGGCTGGAGAGCCTGGGCCAGCAGCTGTCACGCTCCGCCACCGTCCATGCGCAAGCCCCGCTGGCTGGTCTGGCCGGCGGTGGGACGGTGATCGCGCAGCCCTCGCGTCGGCCGCGCGCTGCCTGGCTGGGGTTGGGCTGGGTATTCTGGCCCTGCGGACTGCTGCAGTCGGCCCTGATGGTGGCCGCACTGGCTTCGGGGCCGGTGCAGGGCGCTGCAGTGATGGCGGTCTTTGCGCTGGCCTCGGGGCTGGGTCTGCTGCTGGCGCCGGCCCTGCTGCGCCGGCTGGGCGCAGGGGGGGGCGAGGGCATGCGCTGGGCAGTGCGCTTGGCCGGGCTGGGCTTGGTGCTGGCTTCGGGCTGGGCCCTGAGCCACGGTCTGTGGGCGCGTATTGCTGCGCTGTGTGCCTGAGCGGCTTGCACTCGGGCGCTTGATTGCTTTCATTGATCGCAGACAGGGCGGGGATATCAGTTCCCTGCAAGACTGACTGACATAAAATCTCAGGCTTTGGGCCTTACTCAGTTGCGCGACGCGCGAAAGACGACCACATGTACCAACACATCAAGGTGCCCGAGGGCGGGCAGAAGATCACCGTCAATGCCGACTTCTCGCTGAACGTGCCTGATCAGCCGATCATTCCCTATATCGAGGGTGACGGCACCGGTTTCGACATCACCCCGGTGATGATCAAGGTGGTCGACGCCGCGGTGGCCAAGGCCTATGCCGGCAAGAAGAAGATCCACTGGATGGAGATTTACGCCGGCGAGAAGTCGACCAAGGTCTATGGCCCCGACGTCTGGCTGCCGGAGGAGACGCTCAAGGTTCTGAAAGACTATGTGGTGTCGATCAAGGGCCCTTTGACCACGCCCGTCGGTGGCGGCATCCGTTCGCTGAACGTCGCGCTGCGCCAGGAACTGGACCTCTATGTCTGCCTACGTCCGGTGCGCTATTTCAAGGGCGTTCCCTCGCCAGTGAAAGAGCCCCACAAGACCGATATGGTGATTTTCCGCGAGAACTCGGAGGACATCTACGCCGGTATCGAGTTCGAGGCCGAGAGCGACAAGGCCAAGAAGCTGATCAAGTTCCTTCAGGAGGAGTTCGGCGTCAAGAAGATCCGCTTCCCCGAGACCTCGGGCATCGGCATCAAGCCGGTGTCGCGTGAGGGCACCGAGCGCCTGGTGCGCAAGGCCATCCAGTACGCGATCGACAATGACAAGCCCAGTGTGACCATCGTCCACAAGGGCAACATCATGAAGTACACCGAAGGCGGCTTCCGGGATTGGGCCTATGCCTTGGCCCAGAAGGAGTTCGGCGCCGAACTGATCGACGGTGGTCCGTGGTGCAAGTTCAAGAATCCCAAGACCGGCAAGGAAATCACCGTCAAGGATTCGATCGCTGACGCCTTCCTGCAGCAGATCCTGCTGCGCCCGGCCGAGTACTCGGTGATCGCGACGCTGAACCTGAACGGCGACTATGTGTCCGACGCACTGGCCGCCCAGGTCGGCGGCATCGGCATCGCCCCGGGCGCGAATCTGAGCGACTCCGTCGCGATGTTCGAGGCCACCCATGGCACGGCGCCCAAGTATGCGGGCAAGGACTATGTGAACCCCGGTTCCGAGATTCTGTCGGCCGAGATGATGCTGCGCCATATGGGCTGGACCGAGGCTGCCGATCTGATCATCAGCTCGATGGAGAAGTCCATCCTGTCCAAGAAGGTCACCTATGACTTCGCCCGTCTGCTGGATGGTGCAACCCAGGTGTCCTGCTCGGGCTTCGGCCAGGTCATGATCGAGAATATGTAAAGCGAAACAGCTCGTGTCGCGTGGTATGCGACAACGAGCTGTTCGGCTTTTGCATACAACCCTGGTGCTCGATGAGCCCAGGGTTTTTTCATGTCCGGCGTGCTTGCTCAGGCTGCGCTGCGCATCTCCTCGGCCATGCCAACATGTTGCTGCCCCCCATCGTCCAGCGGAGTGATGTTCTGGGCCAACTGGCCTTTGGGGCCTTGCACCAGTTCGTAATTCACCTTGCCGCCCTGGCGCAGGGTGCGAAATCCATCCATCTGTATGGCCGAAAAATGAGCAAAGACGTCCTCACCGCCTTGCTCGGGTTCAATAAACCCGAAGCCCTTGGCGTCGTTGAACCATTTGACTGTTCCTATTGGCATTTGATTCTCCATCCCGGTGTCTGTCGCACCGGGGCGGATTCTCAAAGCCGTGTCCGTCGCATGTCAATTCGGTAGCACCCCGAGGTCGGTGCGGCCAGTAGCGGCCATATGCGCTGCGATGGACGGGCATATCCCCGCATGACCTGCGCCGCCGACAGTACATGATGGGCTTGAGTACGCGGCCTTTGGCCCCACTCTATAGAATCAGCTCATGCCAGTTTTTTCCAGTCAGCCGCCGTCTCAACCGCCCATCGGCCCTCCTATGGGGCCGGCCACGCCCGGGCGCGAGGATACCGACGGCACGACCACGCTCGAGCGCATTGCGCAAAAGACCGAGCCGCCCCGGCTGTATCAGGTGCTGATGTTGAATGACGACTTCACGCCGATGGAATTTGTGGTCATGGTGCTCCAAGAGTTTTTCCGTCACGATCTGGACACAGCAACCCAGATCATGCTGAAAATCCACCATGAGGGTCGAGGCGTCTGCGGTGTATTCACCAAGGATGTGGCGGCAACCAAGGTCGAGCTGGTGCTGGCTGCCGCAAGGCGTGCCGGCCATCCCCTGCAGTGCATTATGGAGGCCGCATGATTGCGCAAGAGCTTGAAGTCAGCCTGCACATGGCGTTTGTCGAAGCGCGTCAGCAGCGTCACGAATTCATTACCGTCGAGCATCTGCTGATGGCTTTGCTGGACAACCCGTCCGCGGCCGAGGTGCTGCGGGCCTGTTCGGCCAATATCGACGATCTGCGCAAGAGCCTGGCGCAGTTCATCAAGGAGAACACGCCCACTGTCGGCGGCACGGACGAGGTCGATACTCAGCCGACGCTGGGCTTCCAGCGCGTGATCCAGCGCGCCATCATGCATGTGCAGTCCACCGGCAGCGGCAAGAAGGAAGTGACCGGCGCCAATGTGCTGGTGGCGATCTTCGGCGAGAAGGATTCGCATGCGGTCTACTACTTGCACCAGCAGGGTGTGACCCGACTGGATGTGGTGAACTACATCGCCCACGGCATCAAGAAGAGCGAGCCGCCCGAGCCGCCCAAAGGTGGGGCCGAGGGCAATGGCGCGGCCGAGGGTGAGCGCGAGGAGGCCGAAGGCCAGGGCGGGGGCAAGGGTTCGCCACTCGAGCAATTCACCCAGAATCTGAACCAGCAGGCCAAGGACGGCAAGATCGATCCCCTGATCGGCCGCGAGCTGGAGGTCGAACGGGTGGTGCAGGTGCTGTGCCGTCGACGCAAGAACAATCCCTTGCTGGTAGGCGAGGCTGGCGTGGGCAAGACCGCGATCGCCGAGGGACTGGCCTGGCGCATCACCGAGGGCGAGGTGCCCGACGTGCTGTCCGAGGCTGTGGTCTATTCGCTGGACATGGGCGCGTTGCTGGCGGGCACCAAGTACCGCGGCGACTTCGAGCAGCGGCTCAAGGCGGTGCTCAAGCAGCTCAAGGAACAGCCCAATGCGATTCTCTTCATCGATGAGATTCACACCCTGATCGGCGCCGGTGCGGCCTCGGGCGGCACGCTGGATGCCAGCAATCTGCTCAAGCCCGCGCTCAGCTCGGGGGCGATGAAGTGCATTGGCGCGACGACGTTCAGCGAGTACCGCGGCATCTTCGAGAAAGACGCCGCGCTTTCGCGCCGTTTCCAGAAGGTCGACGTGGCAGAACCTTCGGTAGAGCAGACCATCGAGATCCTGAAGGGCCTGAGGTCGCGCTTCGAGGAGCACCACAGCGTCAAGTACGCACTGGGTGCCCTGCAGGCGGCGGCCGAGCTCTCGGCCAAGTACATCAACGACCGTCATCTGCCGGACAAGGCCATCGATGTGATCGACGAGGCCGGTGCCGCGCAGCGCATCCTGCCCAAGAGCAAGCAGAAGAAGACCATCACCCGGGCCGAGGTCGAGGACATCGTCGCCAAGATCGCCCGCATTCCGCCGGCCTCCGTTTCCAGCGATGATCGTGGCAAGCTCAAGAGTCTGGACCGTGATCTGAAGAGCGTGGTGTTCGGTCAGGAGCCTGCCATCGATGCGCTGGCCGCTGCCATCAAGATGGCGCGCTCCGGCCTGGGCAAACCGGACAAGCCCATCGGCAGCTTCCTGTTCAGCGGCCCCACCGGCGTGGGCAAGACCGAGGTGGCCAAGCAACTGGCCTACATCCTGGGCATCGAGCTGATCCGCTTCGACATGTCCGAGTACATGGAGCGCCATGCGGTCAGCCGTCTGATCGGCGCGCCGCCCGGCTATGTGGGATTCGACCAGGGGGGGCTGCTGACCGAAGCCGTTACCAAGAAGCCGCATTCGGTGTTGCTGCTCGACGAAATCGAGAAGGCACATCCGGATGTCTTCAATGTGCTGCTGCAGGTGATGGACCATGGCTCGCTGACCGATAACAACGGCCGCAAGGCGGACTTCCGCAACGTGATCATCATCATGACCACCAATGCGGGCGCCGAGACCATGAACAAGTCGACGATAGGCTTCACGACAGCGCGTGAGCGTGGCGATGAGATGGCTGATATCAAGCGGCTGTTCACCCCCGAGTTCCGCAACCGCCTGGATGCCATCGTGTCCTTCCGCGCCCTGGATGAGGAGATCATTCTTCGCGTGGTCGACAAATTCCTGTTGCAGCTGGAGAGCCAGCTGGCGGAGAAGAAGGTCGAGGTCAGCTTCAGTGATGCGCTGCGTCAGCATCTGGCCAAGAAGGGCTTCGATCCGCTGATGGGCGCCAGACCGATGCAGCGCCTGATCCAGGACACCATCCGCCGCGCGCTGGCCGACGAGCTGCTGTTCGGCCGGCTGGTGGACGGCGGACGTCTCAGCGTCGATGTCGATGCACAGGGCGAGGTGCTGCTCGATATCCAGCCGGCCAAGCAGCGCGATAACAAGCCCAAGGCAGAGCCGGCAACGGCGCCCTGATCAAGCCCGGTCGACAAGCCGCCAATCCCATCAGCCCGGCCCGCAAGGCCGGGCTCTTTCTTTTCTGGCTGGGACGACACGTTCCCCCTTTCGGGGGCCCCCATCGGTTGCATAGGCCAAACCGACGGCTGCCGCCATAGTTCGGCTCACACCGCGGCGGTGGTCGCCGCAAAGGAGCTGAGATGCACTTTGAGGAAGTTGATGCCGGCGACTACCGGATCTATGCCGGCGCGATCGAGCGCCCGCGGTCCTTCGGCTATGTGGCGGCCGTTGTGGTGATGCAGGTGCGTGGCAAGGCTGGCCGCAGCGAGGCCTTTCGCGACGAGAACCTGGCCGGTGGCTACGGCTGGGCCTCGCCCGCCGAGGCCTTGCGCTTCGCGGTGAATGCCGGGCGCGATGTGGTGATGTGCGGCCGCCAGGCTCTCGCCTGAAGACCGGCGTAGCCCAGGTTGCGTGGGCAGCGGCGACATACGTGTGATATCCCCACTGGAGGCGGTCAATCCGTCATTCGTCGCCTGGCTGGCGGCCAAGGCTTGGACGCGACGCTATCAGCGGCTATCGTGCCGCCCATGTTTCCCGCTTCCGCGACGCCTGCTGCTGCAAGCACCAGCCATGCCCAGGCCTGGCAGGGCTTTGTCGCTTCCCTGACCCCCTGGCGCGTCGGCCTCACGCTGGCGCTGGCCGCGATCGCCGCCGGCGTGCTGAGCCCGATCTTCATCACGCCTTTTGCGGTGCTGCTGGGCCGCACCATGTTCGTGGCGCTGCTGGCCCTGCTGTCCTTTTCGGCCGCCGGTCAATGGCCTCGCCGTCTGCCGCGCTGGATGGCCCGCTGGCTGGTCCAGGTGCTGGTCGTCACCCTGATGGTGCCGCTGGCGACGTTGCTGGTCTACCTGGTCTCGGTGGGGGGGGATATCGGCAGCCTGCTGCGCAGTGAGGGGCGCCTGCTGGGTTTCTTTTGGATTGCCGGCTGCGGTTTGCTGATTGGTCCGCTGCTGGCCATGGGTGCGCTTTACCGCCAGCGCGATGCCGAGGCGCGCAGCCAGGCCCTGCATTTCGAGCTGGAGCGTAGCGAGTTGGAGCGCCGCGCGCTCGATGCGCGGCTGCGCCTGCTGCAGGCCCAGGTGGAACCGCATTTCCTCTTCAACACCCTGGCCAATGTGCGGGCGCTGGTCGAGACCGGCTCGGCCCAGGCCGGCCCGGTGCTCAGCAGCCTGATCGCCTATCTGCGCGCCGCGATGCCCCGTCTGCATGACGATGCAGCCAGTCTGGGCGACGAACTGGCCCTGGTGCGGGCCTATCTGGAGTTGATGCACCTACGCATGCCCGACCGTCTGCGCTGGTCCATCGCGGTACCCCACGCCCTGCAGCATCTGCGCTTTCCGCCGATGGCCCTGCTGACCCTGGTCGAGAACGCGGTGCGTCATGGCATAGATCCGAGCGAGGAGGGTGGGTCCATCGAGGTCGGTGGCGAGGAGGACGGTTCGGTGGTTCGGCTCTGGGTCAGCGACAGCGGCGTGGGCCTGGCCCAGCAGATGGGTACTGGCACCGGACTGCGCAATCTGCGTGAACGCCTGCAGGTGGTTTATGGTGCTGGTGCGCGTCTTGACCTGACCGAGAATCGGCCCCACGGCCTGCGCGCCGAGATCCAGTTCCAGCCATGATGCCTACCGCCCTGATCGCCGATGATGAACCCCTGCTGCGTGACAGCCTGGCGCGCGCCTTGGCGCAGGCCTGGCCCGAGCTGGAGGTGGTGGGCCAGGCGCGCAATGGGCGCGAGGCGGTGGATCTCTTCGAGCGTCTGCAGCCGCAGATCGTCTTTCTCGATGTCCATATGCCCGGGCTCAACGGGGTCGAGGCGGCACGCCTGATCGCGCGCCGTGCGCAACTGGTCTTCATCACCGCCTATGAGCAGTATGCGGTGCAGGCTTTCGAGCAGGGCGCGCTGGACTATCTGGTCAAGCCCATCGAGCCGCCGCGTCTGGCCGACACGGTGGCGCGCCTGCAGGAGCGCCTGCAGGCGCGTCGCCCGGACGCCAGCCCGGGACTGGAGGCCGCGCTGGAGCAGGCTCTGAGCCAGCTGGGTGAGCGGCTGCGCCTTGCCCCGGCCGCGGACGCGCAGCGGCCTGTCTATCTGCAGTGGCTGCGCGCCTCGGTGGGGTCGACGCTGAAGCTGATACCGGTAGAACAGATCATCTACCTGCGCTCGGACGAGAAGTACACCCTGGTCGTCTGGCAGGAGGGCGAGGCGCTGATTCGCACCGCGATCCGTGAGCTGATCGAGCAGTTGGACCCGCAGCTCTTCGTGCAGGTGCATCGCTCGGTCGTCGTGAATCTACGGGCGATCAGCCATCTGACCCGTGGCCCCAACGAGACCGCGGACCTGCACCTGCGCGAGCGCGCCGAGGTGCTGCCGGTGAGCCGCAGCTATCTGCACCTGTTCAGGCAGATGTAGTCGAGGCGCCGTCTCAGCGGGCTGGCGGGACCGATTGCCCCTGCACCACCACCGGCTCGAGCAACCAGACCGCCACGGCGGTGTTGATGCCCTGATAAGCCGTCAGAGCGGCGATCGCGAGCAGCGCGACCAGCAGCCAGCTGTGGAGGGCGGAGTCGGAGAACTGATGCAGGCGCTGCAGCGGCTCATGGGGGCGGATGCGCTGAGCGATATTGAGCCAGATCTTGCTGTTCATGGCGGGCTCCTGCTAGGCATGCAAACGGGCGGCTGCCCGTCTTGCTTCAAGTCTAGACCTGAGCCTTGACGCCTGCCAGCCGCCTCATGCTGCCCAAGCGGCGTTTCGTCGCATGTCTTGACGACGAAGGATGCGCCGCGCCGTCGCTCAGATCGCCTCGGTACGCGTCCGCAGCCACTGCAGGGCTGCGCCCTGCAGCAGAGGGGCCAGCCGAGCACGCACCTCGGCGTGGTAGCGGTTCAGCCAAGCCCGGTCCTCGATGCCCAGCAGGGTCATGTCGATGCAGCGGGTATCGATGGGGCACAGCGTCAGGGTCTCGAAGCCCAGCATCGCGCCGAACTGGTCCTGCTCCGGCGTTTCGACCCGCACATTGAGCACCAGATTTTCGATGCGCACGCCCCATTGGCCGGGCCGGTAGACGCCCGGCTCGTTGGAGGTGATCATGCCGGGCTCCATCGCCATCGTGGCCTCGGGAATGGCCTTGGAGATGCTTTGCGGGCCCTCGTGCACATTCATGAAGTAGCCCACGCCATGGCCGGTGCCATGGCCGAAGTCCAGGCCGTGCTGCCACATCGGTACGCGGGCCAGCGCATCCAGCATGGGGCTCAGCGTGCCAAGCGGGAAAACCGCGCGGCTGAGGTTGATCATGCCCTTGAGCACCAGGGTGTAGTCCCGCTTCTGCGCGGCGCTGACCTGGCCGATCGGCCAGACGCGGGTGATGTCGGTGGTGCCACCCAGGTACTGGGCGCCGGAATCGATCAGCAGCAGGCCGTCGCCGCGGATCTCGGCATGCGATTCCGGCGTGGCGCGATAGTGCGGCATCGCGCCATTCGCATTGAAGCCGGCGATGGTCGGGAAGCTCAGGCCTACGAAGCCGGGGCGCTTGACCCGCTCGGCCGTCAGCTTCTCGTCTATGGTGATCTCGGTGATGCGTTCGCCGGCGGCCAGCGCAGCCTCGAACCAGGCATAGAAGGCGCACATGGCGGCGCCGTCCTGCTCCATGGCCTGGCGCACATGGGCTGCCTCATCGGCGGTCTTGCGGCTCTTCAGCAGCGTCGACGGATTGATGGACTCGATCACGCGCACCGCGCCGGGCACGGCGTCGCGCAGGCCCAGCGTCACACGCTTGGGGTCCAGCAGCAGGCTGGCGGACGCGGGCAGGGCGGCCAGCGCCGCCGCCGCGGCACCGTAGTCGGCAAGGCGGACCTGGTCGGCGGCCAGCCGGGCCTGCAGCGCCGCATCGATCTTGCCGGCGCCGACGAACAGGGTCAGGCCTTGCGCGTCGAGCAGGGCGTGGGCCAGAAAGACCGGGTTGTAGGACACATCGGCCCCGCGCAGATTCAGCAGCCAGGCCACATCGTCCACCGTCGAGATGAAGTGATGGCTGGCGCCACGCGTGGCCATCGCCTCGCGCAGCTGGGCCAGCTTGCTGGCGCGGCTCACCACCGCATGGGGCGGCAGATGCTCGTAGATTGCCGCGGCGGGCAGGCCGGGGCGCCCCTCCCAGGCACTTTGCACCACGTCCACATCGCTGCGCAGCCCAATGCCGGCCTTCTGCAGCGCCAGGCGCAGCTGCTGGGACAGGCCCAGGGCCAGCACCTGGCCATCGACCGCCAGGGCCTGGCCGGGCTGCAGCTGCTCGACGATCCAGTCGATGTAATGGGTGGCGGCACCGGTAGGGATCTTGACCAGCTCGACACCGGTGCCGGCCAGCTCGGCCTCGGCCTGGGCCCAGTAGCGGCTGTCGGCAAAGACCGCGGCGCGCTCCAGGGTCACGACCAGGGTGCCCATGGAGCCGGTGAAGCCCGACAGCCATTGCCGGCCCTGCCAGCGCTCAGGCAGGTACTCGGACAGATGCGGGTCGGCCGAGGGTACCAGGGCGGCATGGCAGCCGCTGGCGTGCAGCGCGTCGCGCACGCGCGCAATGCGCAGGGTGGTGGTGGCGGTACGGGTGTCCATCTGCAAGTCTCCGGAGGCAGCGCTTCATGGGCGCTGCCGTCTGCTGTGGCGCCAGGGCGCGGGATGGGTCGGGATTGTAGGTGGCGAGCTTGATTCGCGTCAGAAGCCCGCGGCACGCGGCCCTGCCGCGCCCTCACAGCTCGGTGCGCAGCGCCCAGAGTTCGGGGAAGAGCACCACGTCCAGCATCTTGCGCAGATAGCTGACGCCGCCGGTGCCGCCGGTGCCGCGCTTGAAGCCGATCACCCGCTCCACCGTCGTCACATGGCGGAAACGCCAGAGGCGGAAGGCGTCCTCCAGATCCACCAGCTCCTCGCCCATCTGGTAGAGGTCCCAGTGCGCCTTGGGGTCGCGGTAGACCTGCAGCCAGGCGGCCTTGACGCCCTCGTCGGCGGCGTAGGGCAGGGTCCAGTCGCGCTCGGTGTGGCTGGCCGGCACCGCGATGCCGCGGCGCTGCATCAGGCGCAGCACCTCGTCGTACAGCGAGGGCGCCTCGAAGGCCTGCTGCACCGCTGCCAGCAGATCGGGACGGTGCGCATGGGGCTTGAGCATGGCCGCGTTCTTGTTGCCCAGCATGAACTCGATCTGACGGTACTGCCAGCTCTGGAAGCCGCTGCTGTTGGAGAGGTAGGGCCGTATCGCGCTGTACTCGGGCGGCGTCATCGTCGCCAGCACATCCCAGGCGTGGACCAGCTGTTCCATGATGCGCGAGACCCGCGCCAGCATCTTGAAGGCCTCGGGCAGCGCATCGTTGTGCACGCAGGCCACCGCGGCGCGCAGCTCGTGCAGCATCAGCTTCATCCACAGCTCCGAGCTCTGGTGCTGGACGATGAAAAGCATCTCGTTGTGCTCTGGCGAGAGCGGATGCTGGGCGGATAGCACCTGATCCAGGTGCAGATAGTCGCCGTAGCTCATGTCCTTGGAGAAGTCGAGCTTGGCGCCTTCTTGCTGGACCACTTGTTCGGTGTGATGGAGAGGGCAAGTCATGTCACTGCAGCCTGGGCGTTGAAACGTGCATCGCGCCATTCACCGCTGGCCAGCACCTGGCGCAGCTGCTCGATGGCGTCCCAGACCTCGGCGAAGCCGATGTACAGCGGCGTGAAGCCGAAGCGCAGGATATGCGGCACCTCGTCCAGCCGGGCCGGGTCGCCGGCGCGGAAGTCACCGATCACGCCGCGCGCGATCAGGGCCTGCACCACCGCATAGCCCGCCTGTTCCAGCGGGGCACGCAGCGCCAGGCAGACCTGACTGCCACGCTGCGCGGCCTCGCGCGGCGAGACGACGTAGACGCCCAGCTCGCCACAGCGCTCGTCGGCCAGCGCCGCAAAGGCCTCGGTCAGCGCCAGCGACTTCTCGCGCAGCGCCGCCATGCCGCCCAGCGGCTCGGCCGCCAGCACCGTGTCGACCCCGCATTCCAGCGCCGCCGTCGCGATCACCGAGGGCGTGCCGCAGACATAGCGGCGCACGCCGGGCGCGGGCTGGTAGCCGGGGCTGAACTGGAAGGGTGCGGCATGGCCCATCCAGCCGGACAAGGGTTGCCAGAAACGATCGGTATGGCGCGGATGCACCCAGACAAAAGCCGGTGCGCCAGGGCCGCCATTCAGATACTTGTAGCCGCAGCCGATCGCGAAATCGGCCTTGGCGCCGTTCAGGTCCACCGGCGCCGCGCCGGCCGAATGGGCCAGATCCCAGACGGTCAGTGCGCCGGCGGCCTGGGCTGCGGCGGTCAGCGCCGCCATATCGTGGCGATAGCCGCTGCGGTAGTTGACCTCGGTGAGCATCAGCACCGCCAACTCGGCGTTCAGCGTCGCCGCAATCTCGTCCACGCTGTCCACCAGCTTCAGCCTCATGCCGTGCTGGGCGCACAGGCTCTCGGCGATATAGAGATCGGTCGGGAAATTGCTGCGCTCGGAGACGATCACCTTGCGCTCCGGAGCGTCCGCCTGCGCGATGCGGATCGCGGCGGCCAGCACCTTGTAGAGATTCAGCGAGGTCGAGTCCGCGACGATCAGCTCGCCCGGCGCGGCGCCCACCAGGCGGGCGATCTTGTCGCCGACCCGCTCGGGCAGATGCATCCAGTCGGCCGTGTTCCAGCTCTTGATCAGGTCCTGCCCCCACTCGCTCGCGATCACGTCCTGCACGCGCGCGGCGGTGGCCTTAGGCAGCACGCCCAGCGAATTGCCGTCCAGATAGATCACGCCGGCAGGCAGATCGAACTGGTCCTTCAATCCACGCAGCGGATCGGCGGCGTCGCGCGCCAGCGCCTCGTCTCTTGTCTTCATCGTCATCACTCAAACTCCATCAAAGTGCGCGCAAGACGGCACGCACGGGGGATGCACAGGCGCCGGCCAGTTTCAGCGGCAGCGCGATCAGTTCATAGTCGCCCTCGGCCACCTCGTCGAGCACCAGGTTCTCCAGCACCCGCAGGTGCAGGCGCAAGAGCTGCTGATGGCTGTCCAGGCTCTTGCTGCTGGCCGGGTCGACCGAGGGCGTGTCCAGGCCGATCAGGCGCACGCCCTGGGCAGCCAGCCATTCGACCGTCTCCGGTGCAAAGGCGCTGAAGTCCGGGTTCCACACCGTGTCGGCCTTCTCGCAGCAGCGCACCAGCACCCGCGGCGGTAGCTGCCGAGCGGCATGCTGAAGATGGGCGATGCGGATCAGCGGTCCGCAGGCTATCGCATGGATCACGCGGCAGGGCCCCAGATAGGCGTCCAGATCGAGCTCGGCCACGCTGGCCACGCCCTCGGCGTAATGCAGCGGTGCATCGGCGTGTGCGCCGACATGGGGCGACATGGTGATCGCGCTCAAGTTCACCGGGCACTGGGGGCTCAGCCGCGCCGTCCAGCGCAGCGCATAGGGCTCGTCGCCCGGAAAGATGGGGGCCTCGGGCGCCACCAGCGGCGAGATGTCCCAGAGCTTCTTCTTCATCGTCACGACTCCTGAATCGGCGCGCACCTTAGCAAGGCCGCCGGGCCTGTGGTGTCGGTTAATTCCAACAGGCACGGGCTTGCCCATGTGGTGATCCGGCGCGGGTTAGTCCGGAGTCTGGCACAGAGCCAATTTAATTGACATCTAAAATATCTATGCCTAAAGTGAGCCGCATTGGAGAGTTCGAATCATGCGCATCACCTGCATAGGCGGCGGTCCCGCCGGTCTGTATTTCGCGCTGCTGATGAAGAAGCAGAACCCCGCGCATCAGGTGCAGGTGCTGGAGCGCAACCGGGCCGGCGACACCTTCGGCTGGGGGGTGGTGTTCTCCGACCAGACGCTGGCGGCATTGCGCGAGGCTGATGCGCCGACTGCCGCCAGCATCCTCGATGCCTTCAATCACTGGGACGATATCGCCGTCCACATCAAGGGCAGCACCCAGCTGTCAGGCGGCCACGGCTTCTGCGGCATCGGTCGCATGAAACTCTTGAACATCCTGCAGGATCGCTGCACCGAGCTGGGTGTCGAGATCAGCTACCAGAGCGATGTGCAGGACGATGCCGACATCGAGGCTGATCTGATCATTGCGGCCGACGGCCTGAACAGCCGGCTGCGCACGAAATACGCTGCCACCTATCAGCCCGATATCGATCTGCGCCGGTGCCGCTTTGTCTGGCTGGGCACGACCAAGCTCTTCGACGCTTTCACCTTCGACTTCCAGCAGACCCAGTGGGGCTGGTTCCAGGCCCATGCCTATCGTTTCGATGCGACGCACTCGACCTTCATCGTCGAGGCGCCGGAAGCCGTCTGGCAGGCCGCCGGCCTGGAGGCGATGAGCAAGGAGGAGGGCATTGCGTTTTGCGAGCAGCTATTCGCCAAGGTGCTGGACGGCCACAAGCTGATCTCCAATGCCGCGCATCTGCGCGGTTCCGCGCAGTGGATACGTTTTCCCCGTGTGGTCTGCCGCAAGTGGGTGCATCACAACGGCCGCGCGCCGGTGGTGCTGATGGGCGATGCCGCCCACACCGCGCATTTCTCCATCGGCTCCGGCACCAAGCTAGCGCTGGAAGATGCGATCGGCCTGGCGCGAGCGATCGCGGCTCATGGCGGTGATTTGGGCGCCGCGCTGCAGCACTATGAGGCCAGCCGCAGCATCGAGGTGCTGCGCATACAGAACGCGGCGCGCAACTCGACCGAGTGGTTCGAGAACGTCGAGCGCCATGCGGCCCTGGCGCCCGAGCAGTTCGCCTACTCGCTGCTGACCCGCTCGCAGCGCATTTCGCATGAGAACCTGCGGCTGCGTGACCCTGCCTATATGGCCGGTTTCGAGCGCTGGCTGGCCAGGCGCAGCGGTCTGGACGGCCAACAGGCGGTGCCGCCGATGTTCACGCCCTTCACGCTGAGGGGCCTGACCTTGAAGAACCGGGTGGTGGTCTCGCCGATGGCGCAGTACAGCTGCCAGGACGGCCTTCCCGGCGACTACCACCTGATGCATCTGGGGGCGCGCGCCGCCGGCGGCGCCGGCCTGGTGTTCGCCGAGATGAGCTGCATCTCGCCCGATGCGCGCATCACGCCCGGCTGCCCGGGGCTGTGGAACGACGCGCAGGGCGCCGCCTGGCAGCGCATCGTCGCGCATGTGCATGCCAATACCACGGCCAAGATCGCCATGCAGCTGGGCCATGCCGGCGCCAAGGGCTCGACCCGAGTGGCCTGGGAGGGCATCGACCAGCCGCTGGAGCAGGGCAACTGGCCGCTGATCTCGGCCTCGCCCCAGCAGTACCTGGAAGGTGTCAGCCAGGTCTCGGCGGCGATGACGCGCGCAGACATGGACCGGGTCAAGGCCGACTTCGCGGCCGCAACCCAGCGTGCGGCGGCCGCCGGTTTCGACTGGCTGGAACTGCACTGTGCGCATGGCTATCTGCTGTCCAGCTTCATCTCGCCGCTGACCAACCAGCGCGCGGATGAGTACGGCGGCTCCCTGGAGAACCGGCTGCGCTACCCGCTGGAGGTCTTCACCGCGATGCGCGAGGTCTGGCCGCAGGACCGGCCGATGTCGGTGCGCATCTCGGCACATGACTGGGTCCAGGGCGGCACCACGCCGGACGATGCGGTGCGGATCGCCGCGGCCTTCAAGGCGGCCGGCGCGGACCTGATCGACGTGTCCTCGGGCCAGGTCAGCAAGCGGGAGAAGCCCACCTACGGCCGCATGTGGCAGACGCCCTTTTCGGAGGCCGTGCGCAACAAGGTGGGCATCGCGACCATCGCCGTGGGGGCAATCTCCGAAGCCGATCATGTCAACAGCATCATCGCGTCCGGCCGCGCCGATCTCTGCGCCATCGCGCGTCCGCATCTGGCCAATCCGGCCTGGACCCTGACCGAGGCCGCGAAGATCGGCTATCTGGGCGGCCCGGGTCTGGACTGGCCGCGGCAATACCTCTCCGGCAAGACTCAGCTGGAGCGCGAGTTCGAACGCCAGCGTGCCCAGGGCGGTGGGGCCGCGGCGGCCGAGGATGCGAACAAGGCGCTGGGCGTATGAGCATGAAAAAGCATGCGGTGATCACCGGCGGCGGCAGCGGCATAGGCGCCGCGGTGGCGCGGCGTCTGCTCGAAGACGGTCTGCGTGTCACGCTGATGGGCCGCAGCCTGGAGCGTCTGCAGGCACAGCAGGCGGCGCTGAAGGGCGAGGTGGCGATCCAGGTCTGCGATGTGGGCGACGAGGCCAGCGTGAATGCCGCTTTCTCGGCCATTGTTGCGGCCGTCGGCCCGGTGGATATCCTGGTCAACAACGCCGGCCAGGTGGAGACGGCGCCCCTGGTCAAGACCTCGCTGCAAACCTGGCAGCGTCTGCTGAATGTGAACCTCACCGGCACCTTTCTGTGCAGCCGCGCCGTGCTGCCGGGCATGAGCGAGCGCGGCTTCGGCCGCATCGTCAATGTGGCCAGCACCGCGGCGCTGAAGGGCTATGCCTATGTGGCGGCCTATTGCGCCGCCAAGCATGGGGTGCTGGGCCTGACCCGGGCGCTGGCGCTGGAGATGGCCCGCAAGGGCGTCACCGTCAATGCGGTCTGCCCCGGCTATACCGAGACCGAGATCGTCGCGCAGGCGGTCCATACCATCGTCGCCAAGACCGGACGCACGGCCGAGGCGGCCCGGGCCGAGCTGGCAGCGGCCAATCCGCAGGGCCGGCTGATACAGCCCGAGGAGGTGGCCGCCGCCGTGGCCTGGCTGACACGCAGCGACAGCGCCAGCATCAGCGGCCAGGCGATCGCGGTGGCCGGCGGGGAGGTCATGTGATGCTGGACGACAGCCTGCCCGAGCCGGATCTGGAGTCGCGCGTCAGCGACCAGGACCACCAGGCGCTCAAGCTCTGGCTGCGCCTCTTGGCCTGCACCACCCGCATCGAGGACCAGATCCGCCAGCGCCTGCGCCAGGACTTCGGCACCACGCTGCCGCGCTTCGACCTGCTGGCCCAGCTGGAGCGCCATCCCGAGGGCTTGAGCATGCGCGAGCTCTCGCAGCGCCTGATGGTCACCGGCGGCAATATCACCGGCATCACGGACCAGCTGGAGTCAGAGGGACTGGTGCTGCGCGAGCCCCATCCCAGCGACCGACGCAGCCTCACCGTGCGCCTGACGCCTGCCGGCCGACGCCTGTTCAAGCGCATGGCCGCCACGCACGAGGGCTGGGTGGTCGAGCTGCTGGCGGGCTGGAATGCCGACGATAAAGCCCGGGTCTATGCACTGCTGGCCGGACTGAAGACCCATCTAGCCGAACTGACAAGGAAATAGCCCCATGGACCCCCATCTGAGCGCCGGCAACCGGCGCAGCCTGAGTGACTACCGCCCCAAGCATTTCCTGTGGGAGCAGCGCGGCGCCGTCGGCCTGATCACGCTGAATCGGCCCGAACGCAAGAACCCGCTGACCTTCGAGTCCTATGCCGAGCTGCGCGATCTGTTTCGCGCGCTTTGCTATGTCGACGAGGTCAAGACCCTCGTCGTGCAGGGGGCAGGTGGCAACTTCTGCTCGGGCGGCGATGTGCACGAGATCATCGGCCCGCTGACGAAGATGGCCATGCCGGATCTGCTGGCCTTCACCCGCATGACCGGCGATCTGGTCAAGGCGATGCGGGCCTGTCCGCAGCCGGTGATCGCGGCGATCGACGGGGTCTGCGCCGGCGCCGGCGCCATCATCGCGATGGCCTCGGACCTCCGCATCGGCACCGCGCGCAGCAAGACCGCCTTCCTGTTCAGCCGCGTCGGACTGGCCGGCTGCGATATGGGCGCCTGTTCCATCCTGCCGCGCATCGTCGGCCAGGGCCGCGCCTCGGACCTGCTCTACACAGGACGCAGCCTAGGCGGTGAGGAGGGCCTGAGCTGGGGCTTCATGAACCGCCTGGCCGAGCCCGAGGCCTTGCAGGCCGAGGCTCTGGCCTGGGCCGCGCAGATCGCCGAGGGGCCCAGCTTTGGCCATGCGATGACCAAGAAGATGCTGCACCAGGAATGGGCCATGGGCGTCGACGAGGCGATCGAGGCGGAAGCGCAGGCGCAGGCGATCTGCATGATGACGCAGGATTTCCAGCGCGCCTATCACGCCTTCGTCGCGAAGCAGCGTCCCATCTTCGAGGGCAGCTGAGATGCACCTGAAACACCTGGCTTGGCCCTTCTTTGACGACAAGCACCGTGTGCTGGCACGCGAGCTGGATGCCTGGTGCGCCGCGCACCTGGATCATGCACACGGTGAAGACGATGTGGACGCTCAGTGCAAGCAACTGGTCAAGGCGCTAGGCACGGCCGGTTGGCTGAACCACGCGGTGGCCGGCGAGGGCGAGGCCATCGACACCCGCGCGATCTGTCTGCTGCGTGAGACCTTGGCGCGCTACAACGGCCTGGCCGATTTCGCCTTCGCGATGCAGGGCCTGGGCTCAGGCGCGATCTCCTTGATGGGTACACCCGAGCAGCGGGCACGTTATCTGCCGCGCGTGGCAAGCGGCGCAGCGCTGGCGGCGTTTGCGCTGTCCGAGCCCGAGGCCGGTTCCGATGTCGCGGCGATGCAGTGCAGCGCCACCGAAGACGGCGACGGCTATCTGTTGAACGGCGAGAAGACCTGGATTTCCAACGGGGGCATCGCGGAATTCTATGTGCTGTTCGCGCGCACTGGGGAAGCTCCGGGATCGCGTGGCATCAGCGCCTTCATCGTCGATGCGGGACTGCCGGGCTTCGAGATCGCCGAGCGCATTGACGTGATCGCACCGCATCCGCTGGCGCGCCTGAGGTTCAGCAACTGCCGTGTGGCCAAGAGCCAGATGATCGGCGCGCCGGGCGAGGGCTTCAAGGTGGCGATGCGCACGCTCGATGTGTTCCGTACCTCGGTGGCGGCCGCAGCGCTGGGCTTTGCGCGGCGCGCGCTGCAGGAAGGTCTGCGCCAGGCGCATCAGCGGCCGATGTTCGGCGCGACGCTCGCCGATCTGCCGCTGACGCAGGCCAAGCTGGCCGAGATGGCCTGCACGGTGGACAGCGCGGCCTTGCTGGTCTACCGCGCCGCCTGGCAGCGCGATCAGGGCCAGACCATCACCCGCGAGGCGGCGATGGCCAAGCTGATGGCCACCGAGGGCGCGCAGCAGGTGATCGATGCGGCCGTGCAGCTGCATGGCGGCCGCGGCGTGCGGCGCGGCGAGATCGTCGAATCGCTGTACCGCGAGATTCGCGCGCTGCGCATCTACGAGGGCGCCAGCGAGGTGCAGCAGCTGATCATCGGACGCGACCTTCTGAAGAACGGGTGAGACCTTGATGCGCTACACAGCCCATACCGACACCTTTGCCCACGACCATCTGCCGCCGCGCGAGCAATGGCCCGAGCTGATCTTCGAGCTGCCTGAACTGCAGTTCCCCGAGCGCCTCAACTGCGCCAGCGAGCTGCTGGACCGCTGGGTGGCGCAGGGCCAGGGCGAGCGCCTGTGCCTGCAGGGGGCCGACGGTCTGCGCTGGAGCTATGCCGAGCTGCAGGCGCGGGCCAACCGCATCGCGCGGGTGCTGGTCGAGGACCTGGGCGTGCAGCCCGGCAACCGGGTGCTGCTGCGCGGCGCCAACACGCCGCAGCTGGCGGCCTGCTGGTTCGCGGTGCAGAAGGTGGGGGCGATCGCGGTCGCCACGATGCCGCTGCTGCGTGCCAAGGAGCTGGCGCAGGTGATCGACAAAGCCCAGGTCAGCCATGCCTTGTGCGATGCGCGTCTGGCCGAGGAGCTGGCGCTGGCGCAGACCCAGTGCAAGAGCCTGCGCAGCGTGCTGCATTTCTTCAACGCGGCCGAGGAAGGCCTGGAGGCCCGCGCCGCCGCCAAGCCGGCCAGCTTCGCCAATGTGGAGACCGCCGCCGAGGACTGCTGCCTGATCGCCTTCACCTCGGGCACCACCGGCCAGCCCAAGGGCACCATGCATTTCCACCGCGATGTGATGGCCATACTGCGCTGCTGGCCGCCGCACTGCCTGCGACCACAGGCCGACGATGTCTTCATCGGCAGCCCGCCGCTGGCCTTCACCTTCGGTCTGGGCGGCCTGCTGCTGTTTCCGATGAGCGTCGGCGCCTCCAGCGTGCTGCTGGAGAAGGCCTCGCCCGAGGCCTTGCTGCCGGCCATCGCACAGTACCGGGCCACGATCTGCTTCACCGCACCGACCTCCTACCGGGCGATGGCGGCCCTGGTCAAGGACCATGACATCAGCAGCCTGCGCCACTGCGTCAGCGCCGGCGAGGCGCTGCCGGCGGCCACCCGCCAGCTGTGGAAGCAGGCCAGCGGCATCGAGATGATCGACGGCATAGGCGCTACCGAGCTGCTGCACATCTTCATCTCGCACGACGAGGCGCATGCCAGGCCGGGTGCCACCGGCAAGCCCGTGCCCGGCTACCGCGCCTGCGTGCTGGACGAGGCGGGTCAGGTCTTGCCTGCCGGCCAGGTCGGCCGTCTTGCGGTCAAGGGGCCGACCGGCTGCCGCTATCTGGCCGACGATCGCCAGCAGGCCTATGTGCAGAAGGGCTGGAACCTCACCGGCGACGCCTATCTCGTCGATGCAGAGGGCTTCTTCATCTACCAGGCCCGCACCGACGACATGATCGTCTCGGGCGGCTACAACATTGCCGGCCCCGAGGTCGAGGCCTGCCTGCTGGCTCACCCCCAGGTGGCCGAGTGTGCGGTGATCGGTGTGGCCGATGAGCAGCGCGGTCAGATCGTCAAGGCCTTCGTCGTGCTGCGTCCCGGCGTGCAGGCGCAGCTGACACAAGACCCGTCCCTGGTGCGGGCGCTGCAGGATTATGTGAAGGCCAGCATCGCACCCTACAAATACCCGCGTGCGATAGAGTTCCGCGCCAGCCTGCCGCGCACCGAGACGGGCAAGCTGCAGCGCTTCCGCCTGCGCCAAGAAGCCGCTTCCTGAAACCCTAGCCTGAGTGAGCCACGCATCATGATGAGGACAACGACGACCATGAAGAGAACGCTGATCTGTGTCGCCCTGGGTCTGCTGTCGGCCCAGCCGCTGCTGGCCGCGGACCGTCTCAAGGTGGGTCTGATGAGCACGCTGTCCGGCCCTGGCGCCGGCCTGGGCGTGGACATCCGTGACGGCTTCAGTCTGGCGCTGAAAACGCAGGGCGGCAAGCTCGGCGGCCTGCCGACCGAGCTGGTGATCGCCGACGATCAGGCCAATCCGGAGATCGCCAAGCAGACCTCGGACCGCCTGATCAAGCGCGACAAGGTCGACCTGATGACCGGCATCGTGTTCTCCAACGTGATGCTGGCGGTAGGCCCCAGCGTGTTCGCCGCCAAGGTGCCCTACATCAGTGCCAATGCCGGCCCCTCGCAGTACGCCGGCGAGCAGTGCAACCCCTACTTCTTCAACGTGGCCTGGCAGAACGACAATCTGCACGAGGCGGTCGGCAAGACGGTGCAGGACAAGGGCTTCAAGAAGGTGGTCGTGCTGGCGCCCAACTACCCGGCGGGCAAGGATGCGATCACCGGCTTCAAGCGCTTCTACAAGGGCGCGGTGGCCGAGGAGATCTACACCAAGCTGGGCCAGCTGGACTATTCGGCTGAGCTGGCGCAGGCCCGCGCTGCGAAGCCCGACGCGATGTACATCTTCCTGCCCGGCGGCATGGGCATCAACTTCATCAAGCAGTTTGTCGGCGCCGGCCTCTCCAAGGACATCACCTTGTTCGGCCCCGGCTTCTCGGCCGACGAGGATGTGATCAAGGCGGTGGGCGAGCCCATGCTGGGCATGTTCAACAGCTCGCACTGGGCCCACGATATGGACAACCCGGCCAACCGCAAGTTTGTGGCCGACTTCCAGAAGGAGTACGGCCGGCTGCCCTCGCTCTACGCCAGCCAGGGCTATGACGCGGCCCTGCTGATGGATGCCGCGGTGCGCGATGTCAAGGGCCGGATCGAGGACCAGCCCGCGCTGCTGAAGGCCATCAAGGCGGCGCGCTTCGCCTCGGTGCGCGGGCCCTTCAAGTTTGGCCACAACCAGTATCCGGTGCAGGACTACTACACCCGCGTCATCGTCAAGGACGCGCAGGGTCGCATCACCAACAAGACCTTGGGCAAGGTGTTCAGCAACCATGCCGACGCCTATGCCGCTTCCTGCCAGATGAAGTAAGCGAGCGGGCCGCCGATGGACTGGATCCTCGTCGCCGAGCAACTGCTCAACGGCCTGCAGTTCGGACTGATGCTGTTCCTGCTGGCCGCCGGGCTGACCCTGGTGTTCGGCATCATGGACATGATCAATCTGGCCCATGGCTCGCTGTATATGGTGGGGGCCTATCTGACCGCGGCGGTGGCCCAGGCCAGCGGTTCCTTCCTGCTGGCTGTGCTGGCCGCGCTGGGCGGCACCGCGCTGCTGGGCATGCTGCTGGAGCTGGCGCTGCTGCGCCGGCTCTATGCCCGCGACCATCTGAGCCAGGTGCTGGCCACCTTTGCGCTGATCCTGATGCTGAACGAGGGCGTGCGCATGATCTGGGGCGAGCAGCCGCTGATGCTGAACACGCCGGCCGCGCTGTCCGGCCCGGTGGAGCTGCTGCCGGGCCTGCTCTATCCGGCCTATCGGCTGCTGATCATCGTGGTGGGCCTGGGCGTGGCGCTGCTGCTCTATCTGCTGGTGACGCGCACCCGGGTCGGCATGTGGGTGCGGGCCGGTGCCTCCAACCGCGCCATGGCCACCGCGATGGGCATAGACATACGCTGGCTGTTCACCGCGGTGTTCGGCTTCGGTGCGGCGCTGTGCGCGCTGGCCGGTGCGCTGCTGGGGCCACTGCTGGCGGTGCAGGTGGGCATGGGTGAGAGCATCCTGATCATGGCCTTCGTCGTGATCGTGATCGGTGGCATAGGCTCGATACGCGGCGCCCTGGTCGGTGCGCTGCTGGTGGGCCTGGTCGATACCGCCAGCCGCACCCTGCTGCCGGCCCTGCTGCGCCAGCTGGCCTCGCCCGAGCTGGCCGCCAGCCTCGGGCCGGCACTGGCCTCCATCCTGATCTATCTGCTGATGGCGGCGGTGCTGTTCTGGAAACCCCAGGGCCTGTTCCCGGCGCGCGGCTGAGCCAAGCGGACTACTTTCTTCTGATGCGCGACTCCCTTCTCCATCACCGCGGCCTCGGCCGCTGGGCCAGTCTGGCGCTGCTGCTGGCGCTGGCCGCGCTACCGCCGCTGCTGAGCGCGCTGGGCCTGGACTTCTACACCAGCGTGGCCAGCCGCATCCTGATCTTCGCGATCGCCGCCACCAGCCTGAACCTGATCCTGGGCTTTGGCGGCATGGTGAGCTTCGGCCATGCGGCCTATATGGGCCTGGGCGCCTACACGGTGGCGATACTGGCGCAGTCCGGCCTGCACCAGGCCTGGATCGCCTGGCCCGCGGCCATGGCGGTCAGTGCGCTGGCGGCGGCGCTGATTGGCGCGATCAGCCTGCGCACCCGGGGCGTCTACTTCATCATGATCACGCTGGCCTTCGCCCAGATGTTCTATTACCTGGTGGTCTCGCTGAAGGCCTATGGCGGCGACGACGGCCTGCCGCTGGCGCAGCGCTCCAGCCTGCCCGGCCTCGATCTGTTCAACGACGCGCAGTTCTTCTGGCTGGTGCTGGCGCTGGCGGCCGCGGTGATGCTGGGAGTGCAGCGCCTGCTCAACGCGCCCTTCGGCTGGTTGCTGCAGGGCATCAAGGAGAACGAAACCCGCATGCGCGCGGTGGGCACCCCGGTGTTCGCGGTGCAATGGACGGCCTTTGTGCTGGCCGGCGCCTTGGCCGGCCTGGCCGGCGCACTGCTGGCCAACCAGAACGGCCTGGTGACGCCGCACATGATGCACTGGTCGCAGTCGGGTCAGCTGATGATCATGGTGATCATCGGCGGCGCTGGCTCGCTGTGGGGCGGGGTGCTGGGCGCCGCGGCGCTGCTATTGCTGGAGGAAAGCCTGTCGGCCTATACCCTGCACTGGCAGATGGGCCTGGGCCTGCTGCTCCTGCTGGTGGTGCTGGCCGCGCCCCAGGGACTGGCCGGCCTGCTGATGCGCGCGAGGCGTCGCCATGGCTGAGGCCCGCAACCTGCTTCAGGTGCAGGGCCTGGTCAAGCGCTTCGGTGCGCTGCTGGCCACCGATGCGGCCAGCTTCTCGGTCCGCGAGGGCGAGGTCCACGCACTGATCGGCCCCAATGGCGCGGGCAAGACCACGCTGATCCACCAGATCTCGGGCGCGCTGCGGCCCGATGCTGGCCAGGTGCTGTTCAAGGGGCAAGACCTGACCCAGGCCTCGATGGCCCGCCATGTTCAGGCCGGCGTAGTGCGTTCCTACCAGATCACCAGCATCTTCAAACGCTTCAGCGTGCTGGACAATCTGGCCCTGGCGGTGCATGCCCGCGAGGGCGGTGCCCGGCGCTGGTGGCGGCCCGCGCGGGCCGACCATATCGCCTATGCCCGGGCCGAGGCGCTGGGCCAGAAGGTGGGGCTCGCGGCCCAGCTGGACCGTGCCGCCGGCAGCCTGGCCCATGGCGAGCAGCGCCAGCTGGAACTGGGCCTGGCGCTGGCCGCTAGGCCGCGCCTGCTGCTGCTGGACGAGCCCATGGCCGGCATGGGGCCGGACGAAAGCGAGCGCATGGTCGAGCTGCTGCAGCAGCTGCGGCAAAACCTGACCCTGCTGCTGGTGGAACACGATATGGACGCGGTGTTCCGCCTGGCCGACCGCATCTCGGTGCTGGTGTTCGGCAGCGTGATCGCCAGCGGCACGCCCGATCAGATACGCGACGACGCCGAGGTGCGCAAAGCCTATCTGGGTGACGAGCTGGAGGGCATGGCATGAGCGCTGCAGCAAGCGGTGGCAGGGGCGAGCTCTTGCTGGAGGTCAGCGGCCTGGAGGCGGCCTATGGCGCCAGCCAGGTGCTGTTCGGCGTCGATCTGCAGATGCACGGTGGCGAGGTCGCGACGCTGCTGGGACGCAACGGCATGGGCAAGACCAGCCTCTTGCGTTGTCTGGTGGGATGGCTCAGACCCAGCGGCGGTACGCTGCGCTTCGCCGGCGAAAACATCGCCGGCTGGAGCGCCGACCGCATTGCCCGCCTCGGCCTGGCGGTGGTGCCCGAGGGCCGCCAGGTCTTTCCCAACCTGACGGTGCGTGAGCATTTGCATGCCTTCGCAGCGAACCGCAGCCGCGCCGCCACCCCCTGGGACGAGGAGCGTGTGTTCGCGCTGTTTCCGCGTCTGCAGGAGCGGGCCCAGCATCTGGGCAACCAGCTCAGCGGCGGTGAGCAGCAGATGCTGGCGATAGGCCGAGCCCTGGTGAGCAATCCGCGCCTGCTGATCCTGGACGAGGCCAGCGAGGGCCTGGCCCCGCTGATACGCGAGGAGATCTGGCGCTGCCTGGCCCAGCTGCGCGCCCAGGGGCAGACCATTCTGGTGGTGGACAAGTATGTGCGCCGCCTGATCCAGCTGGCCGACCATCACAGCATCGTCGAACGCGGCCGGGTGGTGTGGCGCGGCGACTCGGCCAGCCTCGATGCCGATCACACGCTTTGGCAGCGCTATCTGGGAGTCTGAATGGCCAGCTACGAACGACGGGAACTGGTGCGTTTCGGCCATTGCGACCCGGCCGGCATCGTTTTTTACCCGCGCTATTTCGAGATGCTCAACGCCTGCGTGGAGGACTGGTTCACGCAGGGCCTGGGCATCGACTATGCCGAGCTGCTGGGGCCACGCCGGGTGGGCATGCCCACCGTGCAGCTGAACACCGAGTTCAAGCGCGTCAGCCGCATGGGCGATTGGCTGACCCAGACCCTCACCCTCGTCAGGCTGGGGCGCAGCTCGCTGACGCTGGACCTGCGCTTCAGGGGCAGCGACGGCGATGATGAGCGGGTGGCCTTTCAGCAAGTGCTGGTGTGTACCTCGCTGGAGTCGCACCGGCCGATTCCCTTTCCCGATGACCTGCGCGCCGCACTTGAACGCGCGCAAGGAGTGAGCCCATGAGCAGTACCGACAACGACAAAAAAACCCTCCTGCAACCCGCCGGCTGGGCCGCCCCCAAGGGCTATGCCAATGGCGTGGCCGCCACGGGCCGCCAGCATGTCTTCGTGGCCGGGCAGATCGGCTGGAACGCGCAATGCGAATTCGAGAGCGACGACTTCGTCGCCCAGGTGCGGCAGACGCTCGTCAACATCAAGGCGGTGCTGGCTGAGGCCGGCGCTGCGCCCCGGCACATCACCCGCATGACTTGGTATGTGGTCGACAAGCGCGAGTACCTGGCCCGCGGCCGCGAGGTGGGCGCGGTCTACCGCGAGGTGCTGGGCCAGGAATACGGCATCGCGATGACGGCTGTGCAGGTGGTGGCGCTGATGGAAGACCGGGCCAAGGTGGAGATCGAGGTCACTGCGGTGCTGCCCTAACGCTTGGGGCTCAGGGCCAGGAAATGCTCACGCAGCGCCGCCGGCGAGTCCCTGCGCCAGGCGGCGAAGACCGCCGAGGCTTCGATGGACTCCGCCAGGGGCTTGAACACCGCACCCTGGATGCCGGCCTGTTTGAACGCCGCTGGCACGATGGAGACGCCCAGGCCCTGGGCCACCAGCGAGACCACCGAGAGCCAGTGCCGGCCCTCGTGCTGCAGGCGCGGGTAGAAGCCCTGGCTGCGGCACATCTCGATGATGCGGGCGTGGTAGTCGGGCGAGCCCTTGCGCGAGAACAGGATGAAGGGCTGCTCGCTCAAGGCGGCCAGTGCCACCTGGCGCCTTGCCGCCATGGCGTGGCCAACCGGCAGGCAGGCCAGGAAGGGCTCGCTGTACAGCGGCCGGCTGGCCAGGCCGGGCGGCAGGCGGTCGCTGTGCAGCAGGGCCAGGTCCAGTTCCTCGTGCAGCAGGGCCTCGATCTGGTCCTGCGAGTTCAGCTCCACCACCACCACCTCGACCTTGGGGTAGCGCGTCTGGAAATCCTGCAGCCAGCCGGCCAGGCCATGGAAGAGGGTGGAGCCGACAAAGCCCAGGCGCAGCCGCCCCACCTCGCCGGCCTGCACCTCGCGGGCCAGCGCGCAGGCGTCCTCGGCGCGGCTGAGCAGGGCTTGGGCGCTGAGGCGAAAGGCCTCGCCGGCCGGTGTCAGGCGCACGCCCTTGCTGTCGCGATCGAACAGGCGCGCGCCGACATTGGCCTCCAGCTGCTGGATTGCCACCGACAGCGGCGGCTGCGAGATCGCTAGACGCTGCGCCGCGCGGCCGTAATGCAGCTCCTCGGCCAGCGCGACGAAGTAGCGCAGATGGCGGAATTCCAGTCGGCTGGCGAGGGTCATAGCGGTTGCGAATCGTCGGAGTGGAACTCCGAATTGGACACGAATCGTCGCACGCGGAATACTCCGGGCCAGCGTCGCGGCCCTGGACGGGGGCTGGGCTCAACGATTCATGCAGGAGAACTTCATCATGGCCACCAAGGCAAGCTTTCACTGGGACGACCCGCTGCTGCTGGATCAGCAGCTCAGCGACGACGAGCGCGCGGTGCGCGATGCCGCGCGCGCCTACTGCCAGGACCAGCTGGCGCCGCGCGTGCTCGAGGCCTTCCGCCATGAGAAGACCGATGCGTCCATCTTCCGCGAGATGGGCGCGCTGGGCCTGCTGGGCCCGACCATCCCCGAGCAGTACGGCGGCGCTGGCCTGAACTATGTGTCCTACGGCCTGATCGCCCGCGAGGTGGAGCGCGTCGATTCGGGCTATCGCTCGATGATGAGCGTGCAGTCGTCGCTGGTGATGGTGCCGATCAACGAGTTTGGCAACGAGGCGACCAAGCAGAAGTACCTGCCCAAGCTGGCCTCGGGCGAATACATCGGCTGCTTCGGCCTGACCGAGCCCAACCATGGCTCCGACCCCGGCTCGATGATCACCCGCGCCAAGAAGGTTGACGGCGGCTACAGCCTCAGCGGCGCCAAGATGTGGATCACCAACTCGCCGATCGCCGATGTCTTCGTCGTCTGGGCCAAGGACGACGAGGGTGCGATCCGCGGCTTCGTGCTGGAGAAGGGTTGGAAGGGTTTGAGCGCCCCCGCCATCCATGGCAAGGTGGGCCTGCGCGCCTCGATCACCGGCGAGATCGTGATGGACGAGGTGTTCTGCCCCGAGGAAAACGCCTTCCCCGAGGTGCGCGGCCTGAAAGGGCCGTTCACCTGCCTGAACAGCGCACGCTATGGCATCGCCTGGGGTGCGCTGGGTGCGGCCGAGGACTGCTGGCACACCGCTCGCCAGTACACGCTGGACCGCAAGCAGTTCGGCAAGCCGCTGGCGGCCAATCAGCTGGTGCAGAAGAAGCTGGCCGATATGCAGACCGAGATCACGCTGGGCCTGCAGGGCTGTCTGCGCCTGGGCCGCATGAAGGACGAGGGCACGGCGGCGGTGGAGATCACCTCCATCATGAAGCGCAACAGCTGCGGCAAGAGCCTGGAGATTGCCCGCACCGCCCGCGACATGCTCGGCGGCAACGGCATCTCCGATGAGTTCGGCATCGCCCGCCACCTGGTCAATCTGGAGGTGGTCAACACCTACGAGGGCACGCATGACATCCATGCGCTGATCCTGGGCCGGGCGATGACCGGCATCGCCGCATTCTGAGTGCGGACCCGCTGAGCGCCGCGATGCAACTGCTCGATGCTGACGCCACCGCGGCGCGCCTGCCCTATGCCCGCCTGATCCCGGCTCTGGCCCGCGCGCTGCGCGAGCTGGCGGCGGGCCGCATCCAGGCGCCCGAGCGGCATTCGCTCGATTTGCCGGGTCAGGGCCGCTATCTGGTGATGCCGGCGGTGGACCAGAGCCTGGCCATCAGCAAGCTGATCACCGTGCATCCCGGCAATCTGGCCCGCGGCCTGGCGGTGATACGCGGGCAACTGCTGGTCAGCGATGCTGTCGATGGCGCGGCGCTGGCCGTGCTGGACGGTCCCACGGTCACCGCGAGACGCACCGCCGCCCTGTCGTTGCTGGGCCTGCAGACCCTGCGGCCCGGCCCGCTGCGCCGGGTGGCCCTGATCGGTGCCGGCGTGCAGGCCGAGGCCCATGCGCGCGCCCTGCACGAGCAGCTGGGCGCATCGCTGCGCATCAGCAGCCGCGATACGGGCCGCGCCGAGCAGCTGGCGCAGCGCCTGCGCGCGCTGGGCGCCGACGCGCAGGCGCTGGCCGACCGCGCCGCGGCCCTTGACGGTGCCGAGCTGGTGCTCACCGCCACCACCAGCCGCAGCCCGGTGCTGCCGGCCACGCTGGACCCGGCCTGTTTGCTGATCGCCATCGGCGCTTTCACGCCGCAGATGTGCGAGCTACCGGCGGCGCTGGTGCGGGCAAGGCGTGTGGTGGTCGACACGCTGGAGGGGGCGCGGCACGAGGCCGGTGATCTGCTGCAGGCCGGTGTCGATTGGGGTCAGGTCTTGCCCCTGGTGGATTGTCTGGAGGTGCCGCCCGCCGGGCCCTTGCTGTTCAAGACGGTCGGCCACGCGGCCTGGGACCTTGCGGCGGCGTCGGTGGCGCTGGCCGGGGCCTGAGCGCCGGCCCTCGGCTCAGGGCTGCGGCACGCTGCCCAGATCGGCGCGGCGCGCGCCGGTGAAACGCTTGGCCCAGTAGGCCTCGCGCATGTCTTCGACCCGCACCGCGGCACCGCTGCGCGGCGCATGGATGAACTTGCCTTCACCCACATAGATGCCCACATGCGAGAAGGTGCGGCGCATGGTGTTGAAAAACACCAGATCGCCGGGCTTGAGGTCCTGCTTTTTGATCGGCACCAGGCTGGAGAGCTTGGCCTGCTCGTCGGCCCGGCGCGGCAGCACCAGACCCACACTCATCTCGAAGATATGGCGGGTGAAGCCGCTGCAGTCGAAACCGCTCTCCGCCGAGTTGCCGCCGCGCTTGTAAGGCACGCCCAGGAAATTCATCGCCGACAGCACCATCTCGGAGCTGCGGTCGCGCATCTGCTCTAGCAGATTGCTGCTGCCACCGCCTTGCTGGATCAGACCCCGGTCTTGCAGAAAGCGGTTGACCGCGTCGCCGGGGCTGGCGCCGTTCTCGGCACTCCTGGCAGCCTGCTGCAGCAGGGCCTGGCCATAGGCGCCGGTCATCAGTCCGGCAGGCGGGCGCTCCTCGGCTCGGACCTCTGGCTTCTCCTGCGCCAGGCTGCTGCCCGCGGCCCAGGTCAGCAGCGCCGCAGCGAGGCAGCGGCGCATGGTGTCGGCAACGGGGAGGGCGCGGTGGAACGGAGACAAGGCGATGCGTGCGGCTGTGGGCGACTGTGGAGGGCGGTGAGCCGGCGCGAGTTTGTTGGCCAGGGCCGACGCTGTCAAGGTAATCGGGGACAGCGTGCGGGTAAGTCCTGTGAGTGTCGGTAAGGCGGTTTTTGGCTCAATCAAAGGGTTAACCCGTATTTGACCATGAGCGCTGGCCGGCGCCGCTCGCCAGGTTTTGCGCTGGCGCAAGGCGTGCAGGGCCGGCCGCCAATGCCTGAGCGGCCGGGGTCAGGCTCTCGTCAGTGCCCGCGGTTGAAATCAAGACGCCCAGGCCGCAGAGCCATCAAGGAGACCCCCGCATGACCACCAGCACAAGCTATGCCGAGTTCTACCGCCGTTCCATTGAGGATCGCGATGCCTTCTGGGCCGAGCAGGCGCAGCTGATTGACTGGATGCAACCGTTCAGCCAGGTCTGCGACTACAGCCGGCCGCCGTTTGCGCGCTGGTTCGTCGGTGGCAAGACCAATCTCTGCCATAACGCGGTGGATCGTCATGCCGCCACCCGGCCCGAGGACCGCGCGCTGATCTGGGTCTCTACCGAGGTCGGGCAGGAGCGGGTCTACAGCTTTGCCGAGCTGCAGCGCGAGGTCGAGCGCATGGCCGCCATCCTGCTGGATCAGGGGGTGAGCCAGGGCGACCGGGTGCTGATTTATATGCCGATGATTCCCGAAGCGGCTTTCGCGATGCTGGCCTGCGCCCGCATCGGTGCGATCCACTCGGTGGTGTTCGGTGGCTTCGCCAGCGTCTCGCTGGCCAGCCGCATCGACGATGCCACGCCCCGGCTGATCGTCAGCGCCGATGCCGGCAGCCGCGCCGGCAAGGTCGTGCCCTACAAGCATCTGCTGGACGAGGCGATACAGCTGGCCGCTCACAAGCCGGACGCGGTGCTGATGGTGGACCGCGGCCTGGCCGCCTTCGAGCGGGTGGCCGGCCGCGATCTGGACTATGCGGCGCTGCGCGAGCAGCATCTGCAGGCCCGGGTACCCTGCGTGGCCCTGGATGCCGACGCGGTCAGCTACACGCTCTACACCAGCGGCACCACCGGCAAGCCCAAGGGGGTGCAGCGCGATGTGGGTGGCTATTGCGTGGCGCTGGCCGCCAGCATGAGGCATATCTACTGCGGCCAGCCGGGCGAGACCTACTTCAGCACCTCGGATATCGGCTGGGTCGTGGGGCATAGCTATATCGTCTACGGCCCATTGATCGCCGGCATGGCCACCATCATGTACGAGGGCCTGCCGATACGGCCGGATGCGGGCATCTGGTGGCAGCTGGTCGAGGAATACCAGGTCACGGTGATGTTCAGCGCACCGACCGCGGCGCGTGTCTTGAAGAAGCAGGATCCTGCCTTCCTCAGCAAGTACGACCTCAGCAGCCTGCGTGCACTCTTTCTGGCCGGTGAGCCGCTGGACGAGCCGACTGCGACCTGGATCGCCGATGCGATCAAGAAGCCCATCATCGACAACTACTGGCAGACCGAGACCGGCTGGCCCATCCTGGCCGTCTGCAACGGGGTGGAGGCGGCGCCGACCAAGTTCGGTTCGCCAGGCAAGGCGGTGTATGGCTATGACGTACGCCTGATCGACGAGAACAGCGGCGAGGAGATCAAGGAGCCGGGCAAGAAGGGTGTGATCGTGGTTCAGGGCCCGCTGCCGCCCGGCTGCTTGCAGACCATCTGGCGCGACGATGAGCGCTATGCCAAGACCTACTGGTCCAGCGTCCGCGGGCACAGCATGTACAGCACCTTTGACTGGGGTGTGAAGGATGCCGACGGCTACTTCTTCATACTCGGCCGTACCGACGATGTGATCAATGTGGCCGGCCATCGGCTGGGCACGCGCGAGATCGAGGAAAGCATCTCCAGCCATCCGGCGGTCGCCGAGGTGGCGGTGGTGGGGGTGGCCGATCAGATCAAGGGTCAGGTGGCGATGGCCTTTGCGGTGCTGAAGGATGCCAGCCTGGCCGCGACGCCCGAGGGTGCGCTCAAGCTGGAGGGCGAGGTGATGAAGCGGGTGGATGAGCAGCTCGGAGCGGTGGCCCGGCCGGCGCGGGTGCGCTTTGTGGCGGTGCTGCCCAAGACCCGCTCGGGCAAGCTGCTGCGCCGCGCGATCCAAGCGGTCTGTGAGGGCCGTGATCCCGGCGATCTGACCACCATCGAGGACCCCACGGCCCTGCAGCAGATCAAGCAGCTGCTGGGCTGAGCTCCGCCCTTCGTCATTCATCCCCTTGTTCCGGTGCCCCGTCGCAGCGCGGCGGCGGCGCGGGCCGGCGCCGCGTCACAATGCCGCGCGGCGGCCAGGATGCGCACGCCGGGAGCGCTATGCAATGAACGACAAAAAGACGATGAGGGCCGCTTGTCTGGCCGCACTGGGCCTGTTGCTGGCCGCACCGCTGCTGAGTGCCCAGGCGGCGGGCAGCCAGCCGACCGGTCTGCCCGGCCCGCTGCTGCCCAGCTTCAAAAGCCCGGCGGCGGTCAAGAAGGCCTGCGACAGCGGGCTCAAGGCCGCACGCCAGCGGGTCAGTCAGCTGGAGCGGCGCCCGGTCGATGCCGGCTGGCTGGCCGCCTACGACGATTTCTATGCCTTTCTGGAAGACACCCAGTACCCGATCGAGTTCCTGCTGAATGTCCATCCCGACAAGCCGGTGCGCGACGCGGCCCAGGCCTGTTCCTTGCGTTGGGCCGATTTCAGCTCCAGCTTTGGCCAGAACGAGAAGATCTACCGCGGCCTGGCCAAGGCGCCGGTGGCCGATGCGATCGATGCCGAGCTGGTGCGTCAAGCCAAGGGTGGCTTCGAGGACAGCGGCGTGGCCCTGCCGGGCAAGCAGCGCCAGCGGGCCAAGCAGATCCTGGACAAGCTCAGCGCGCTGTCGCAACAGTTCGAGAAGAACATCCGCGACGCCGGCACCCAGCTGGCCTTCACCGAGGCTGAGCTCAAGGGCGTGCCCGAGGCGGTCTGGAAAGAGGCCAAGCGCGATGCCCAGGGCCGCGTGCTGCTGGGCCTGGACTACCCCAGCTATGTGCCGGTGATGCAGGCCGCCGAGAGCGGCAGCACCCGCGAGCGCATGTGGCTGGCCAAGACCAACGAGGGGGGCGCGGCCAATATCAAGCTGCTGGGCCAGATCGCCAAGCTGCGTGGCGAGTACGCCCAGCTTTTCGGCTTCGACAACTATGTGGACTTCAATCTGCGCCGCCGCATGGCCAAGGACGCGGCCAGCGCCTGGAAGTTCCTCGATGCGGTCAAGGCCGCCGTAGCCGACGGCGAGCGTGCCGATGTCAAGGAGCTGCAGGCTGCGAAGGCCCAGCATCTGGGCACGCCACTGGAGGCCACCCGTGTCGAGCGCTGGGATGCCAGCTTCTATGCCGAGCGCCTGCGCCGCGAGCGCTTCAGCGTCGACCAGGAGGCCTTCCGCCCCTATTTCCCGCCGGAGGAGAGCCTGCAGTTCACGCTGCGTCTGATAGAGCGGATGATGGGGGTGCGCTACACCCGGGTGGCGGCCGAGCTCTGGCATCCGGAGGTGCAGGCCTATGCAGTCAGCGACGCGGCCAGCGGCAAGCCCCTGGCGACCCTGTATGTGGATCTGTATCCGCGCGATGGCAAGTACAACCATGCGGCGGTCTGGCCGCTGCGCTCCAGCAGCAGCCGCATAGACCGCATGCCGACCGCGGCCCTGGTGGTCAACTTCGATCGCAAGGGTCTGACGCTCGACGAGGTCGAGACCCTGCTGCATGAGCTGGGCCATGCGGTGCACAACAATCTCTCGGCCACCCGCTACGCCTCCCAGGGCGGTACCAGCGTGATGCACGACTTCGTCGAGGCCCCTTCGCAGATGCTGGAGGACTGGGTCTATGACAAGCAGGTGCTCAAGCTGATGGCCGAGGTCTGCCCCAGCTGCAAGCCGGTGCCGGACGCGCTGGTGGACAAGGCGGTGGCCGCCAAGCATTTCGGCAAGGGCACGCAGTATGGGCGTCAGCACCTGTTCGCCAGCTTCGACCTGGCCCTGCATGGCCGCGAGATGCCCGAGCCGCTGGCGCTGTGGGCCAAGATGGAGGGCGGCACGCCGATGGGCTATGTGGCGGGCACCATGTTCCCGGCTGGCTTCGCCCATCTGTCGGGTGGCTACGGCGCCGGCTACTACGGTTATCTATGGAGCCTGGTGACAGCGATGGACCTGCGCAGCGCCTTCGCGGCCGACAAGCTGAGCCCCGTGACGGGTCGCCGCTACCGCGACGTCATCCTCGGCAATGGCGGCCAGAAGCCGGCGCCGGAGCTGGTGCGTGAGTTCCTGGGCCGCGAAGCCAGCCCCAAGGCCTTCTTCGACTATCTGGGTCAGCGCTGAGCTGATACCGCTCAGGGCCGGCGCCAGTCGGCCTCGATGAAGCGCAGCACGCTGTCGTCCCGGTGGTGGCCTATCACCTGATGGGCTGCCGCCTTGACCTCGCTGATCGCATTGCCCATCGCGATGCCGCGATGGGCGGCCCGCATCATCGAGACATCGTTGATATGGTCGCCGAAGACCACGATCTCTCGCTCGGCCAGGCCATAGCGCTGGGCCAGCGTCGTGATGGCCTGGTCCTTGCTGGCGCGCCGGTCGTGCACCGTCAGCCAGGGCCATTGCGGCGCGTAGAGATCTTCGTTCAGATGGATCTGCACCGCCGTGCCGGCCAGGGCCTGCATCTCGGCCTGCAGCGCTCTCAGCGGCTCATGCCGGTCGACCACCACCAGGGTCACCAAGGGATCGCGCAGCTCGTCCTGAAGGCGCGGGCTGTGGCGCAGGCGCGGATCGCCGTTGGCCCGACGTTCGTCGATGAAGGCCTGCTGGCCCGCATTGTGCGCGTCCTGCCAGAACAAGCGGTCGCCCTTGGTGCCATGCGTCGCGATGAAGGGCATCAGGCCATGCTGGCGCACCAGCGCGAACAGGGCCTGGCCCAGGGCCGGCTCCATCGCGTTGACCAGCTCGTGGCGGGCACTGGCCATATCGCTCAGGTAGGCGCCGTTGGACGAGATCACCGGCAGCTTGATCGGCAGGCCTTCGAGCAGGCGCTGGATCGACACCACATGGCGCGCGCTGGCCACTGTGAAGACTAGGCCTTGCTCCAGCAGCGCGGAGAGGCCGGCTCTGGTGGTGTCCGAGAGCCGGCCGCCGGGGTCAAGCAGCGTGCCGTCCAGATCCGACACATAGAGCGTCACAGCACTTCGGAAGCGAAGTCCGCCAGGCGCGAACGCTCGCCGCGGGCCAGCGTCACATGGCCGCTATGGCCCCAGCCCTTGAAGCGGTCTACCGCATAGGTCAGGCCCGAGCTGCCCTCGGTCAGATAGGGCGTGTCGATCTGGGCCAGATTGCCCAGGCAGACGATCTTGGTGCCGGGGCCGGCGCGGGTGATCAGGGTCTTCATCTGCTTGGGCGTCAGGTTCTGCGCCTCGTCGATGATGACGAACTTGTTCAGGAAGGTGCGGCCGCGCATGAAGTTCAGGCTCTTGATCTTGATCTTGCTGCGCACCAGGTCATTGGTCGCGGCGCGGCCCCATTCACCGGCCGAACCGTCGCCGCGTGCCAGCACCTCCAGGTTGTCGTCCAGTGCGCCCATCCACGGGCCCATCTTCTCTTCCTCGGTGCCGGGCAGGAAGCCGATGTCTTCGCCCACCGGCACGGTGACACGGGTGACGATGATCTCGCTGTAGCGACGCTCGTCCAGCACCTGCTGCAATCCGGCGGCCAGCGTCATCAGGGTCTTGCCGGTGCCGGCGGTACCGGTCAGCGTGATGAAGTCGCAGTCGGGATCGGTGAGCAGATTGAGCGCGAAGTTCTGCTCGCGGTTGCGGGCGGTGACGCCCCACACCGAGTGCTTCTGGTGGCCGTAGTCCTTCAGGGTCTTGAGCACCGCGGTCTTGCCGGTGATCTCGGTGACCTTGGCATACAGGGCCGCTGCCCCGGGCGCCTCCAGGTAGACGAACTCATTGATGAGCAGCGAGGGCACCAGCGGGCCGCTGATGCGGTAGAAGGTGCTGCCGCCCTGCTGCCAGCTCTCCATGGTCTTGCCATGGCGTTCCCAGAAATCGGCCGGCAGGGCCTGCACGCCGGTGTAGAGCAGGTCGGCGTCTTCCAGCGCCTTGTCGTTGCGGTAGTCCTCGGCCGCCAGGCCCAGGGCACGCGCCTTGATGCGCATATTGATGTCCTTGGACACCAGCACCACCTCGCGGCCCGGGTGCAGGGCCTTGAGCGCGATCACCACGCCCAGGATCTGGTTGTCGGCCTTTCCTTGAGGCAGGCCCTGGGGCAAGGGCATGTCGACCAGTTGGGTCTGGAAGAAGAGCTTGCCGCCGGCCTCGCGATGGCCGGTATGGGCCAGGGCCAGGCCCTTGGCCATCTCTTCCAAGGTGCTGCTCTGCAGGCTGGCGGCCAGGGCGTCAAGCTCGCGGCTGACCTGGCGCACATTGCGAGCAACCTCGGACATGCCCTTCTTGTGCCCGTCCAGCTCTTCCAGCGTGATCATCGGCAGGTAGATGTCGTGTTCCTCGAAGCGGTACAGCGACATCGGGTCGTGCATCAGCACATTGGTGTCCAGCACGAAGAGCTTGGTCACCCCGCCGGACTTGGCCTTGCCGTTGGCTTTGCCCGCAGGCTTGGCCGGCCGGCTGCTGCCGGCGGTGGCAGCGCTGCTGCGGCTGACGACGGGGAACTGCGTCTGCGCCGGCGTTGCCTCCAGCGCGACGGGCTCGGCCGTGCGCGGCTTGCGTGCCATGCTGCCGCTCTTGGCCGGCGCGGCAGCGCTGCGGGCTGCGGCGACGGCCTGCGTCGGCAGGGCTGCTGCGGTGGTGGGCGCCAGCAGCGGGGCTTCGCGCGGCGCCTGGGCAGCGGGGCGTTTGCTCGGCATCAGCTTGTCGGAGTAGGCGGAGGCGTCGAGCGTGGCGGCGCGCTTGGTCGGGGCTTTGGGCAGGGGCATGAGGGGTGCTAATGGGGCGGGGTTCAGGGCGCGATGAATCGCGCGCCAGGGATGAGCTTGCCGTGGGGCTTTGGGCAGACGCTGGCGGCCTGGGCCATAAAAGCAAAAAGCCGCGCAGACAGGATCTGGGCGGCTGGCTTGGGGGCGGCGGCGCTGGGCTCGGGCATGGCTTGATTATGCACAAAGCCCCGTGACGCCCAGCCGCAGCGGCCGTGGCGTCCGCCAGCGCGGCCTGCAAACAACAAAGCCGGCCGGACTTGCGTCCAGGGCCGGCTTTGGCACTGATACTGGGCAGCTGGGTGCGTGGCGGTCAACAAGACCTCAGGCCGCTTCCTTCTTCAGCGACTTGACGGCCTTCAACACTTCGTCCACATGGCCGGCCACCTTGATGCCACGCCATTCGGCGCGCAGCACGCCGCCGGCATCGATCAGGAAGGTCGAGCGCTCGATGCCCTTGACCTTCTTGCCGTACATGATCTTGTTCTTCACGACGCCGAACATATGGCAGAGCTTCTCTTCCGTGTCGGCGATCAGCTCGAAGGGCAGTTCCAGGTTCTGCTTGAACTTGTCGTGCGAGACCATGTTGTCGCGCGATACGCCCAGCACCACGGCGCCGGCCTTGACGAAGTCCTTGTGCCTGTCGCGGAACTGCATGGCTTCGGTGGTGCAACCCGGCGTGTTGTCCTTGGGGTAGAAGTACAACACCACGGCTTGACCCAGGAAGGCCTGCGGTGTGAACTTCACGCCGCCGGTGGCAAGAGCTTCAATTTCCGGAAGGGGTTTGTTGAGCGCTGGCGTCATGAGGCGTTCTGTAGTGATGGTGCCCGAGTCGGGCATAGCCAGCGATTATACGGGCAACGCCTAGCCCGGCCCCGGACTGTGCCGGTCGCTCGTTTGGGGGATAGCCCTAGGTGACGCGCTGCCGCGGCGGGCGGTGGGCCGCAGCGGCCTCAGTCAGCTTCGAAAAGCAGGGCCGCCAGCACGCTGCGTCCCTCGCTGGCCAGCACGTTGTAGGTGCGGCAGGCGGCGGCCAGGTCCATGGTCTCGACACCGATGCGGGCCGCGATCAGACAGCGGTACAGGGCCGGGCGAGCAAAGCGCAGCCGACTGCCGCTGCCGAACACCACCAACTCCGGCCGCAGCGCGAGGATCTGCTCAAAATGCGCCTCGGCCAGGTCCTCGAAGTGCTGCAGGCCCCAGTCCTGCACCTCGCCGCGCCAGGGCACCAGCACGCTGCGCTGATGCGGCTGGCCATTGACCCAGACCTGGCGGCCCTCATGGCGCGAAATGCTGTTGCCGCCCTGCGGCTCGTCGAGTTGAAACTTCATTGCGTTGTCCGGGCGAAGCCAGCTTGCGTTTTTTGCGAAACCAGCGCGGCGCTCGCTGGGGAAAGCCCTGCTACCCTGTGTTCAAATTCCAGGCCTTGCATTGCAGCATATCTTGTGTGTCCCCGTGCCACGAGAGGCCGCCCTCACCGGAGTCCCCGTCTTGAAGCCCATCGCCAAGTCCAGCAAGCTCGCCAATGTCTGCTACGACATCCGTGGTCCGGTGCTCGACAAGGCGCGCCAGATGGAGGAAGAGGGCCAGAAGATCATCAAGCTGAACATCGGCAATATCGCCGCCTTCGGCCTGGAGCCCCCGGACGAGATCGTGCAGGACATGATCCGCAATCTGCCTGCCGCTGCCGGCTACACCGACTCCAAGGGCCTGTTTGCACCGCGCAAGGCGGTGGTGCACTACGCGCAGGAGAAGCAGATCGCCGGCGTCACCGTCGACGATGTCTATCTGGGCAACGGCGCCTCGGAGCTGATCGTGATGGCGCTCAACGCCCTGCTGGACAACGGCGACGAGGTGCTGCTGCCGGCGCCCGACTACCCGCTCTACACCGCCGCCGTGGCGCTGTCGGGCGGCAATCCGGTGCATTACATCTGCGACGAGAGCAGCGACTGGTTCCCCGACATCGCCGACATCAAGGCCAAGATCACGCCCAACACCAAGGCCATCGTCGTCATCAACCCGAACAACCCGACGGGGGCACTCTATCCGGAGAGCCTGCTGCGGGAAATCGTCGAGGTCGCCCGTCAGCACCAACTGATCATCATGGCCGACGAGATCTACGACAAGACCTTGTTCGACGGCAACACCCACACCAGCATCGCCTCGCTGGCCGACGATGTGCTGTGCCTGACCTTCAACGGCCTGTCCAAGAACTACCGTTCCTGCGGCTACCGCGCTGGCTGGATGATCGTCTCGGGCGAGAAGCGCCATGCCAAGGACTACATCACCGGCCTGAACATGCTGGCCTCGATGCGCCTGTGCGCCAACACGCCGGGCCAGCTGGCGATTCAGACCGCGCTGGGCGGCTACCAGAGCATCAAGGATCTGGTGGCGCCCACGGGCCGCCTGTGCCGCCAGCGCGATCTGGCCTATGAGCTGCTGAGCCAGATTCCCGGCGTCAGCGTGGTCAAGCCCAAAGCGGCGCTCTATATGTTCCCCCGTCTGGACCCCAAGATCTACCCGATCGAGGACGACCAGCAGTTCGCCTACGAGCTGCTGGCCGAGGAAAAGGTGCTGATCGTGCAGGGGACGGGCTTCAACTGGATAGCTCCCGATCACTTCCGCCTGGTCTTCCTGCCCAATACGGACGATCTGCGCGAGGCCATTGGCCGCATCGAGCGTTTCCTGACGCATTACCGCAAGCGTCACAGCACCTGACAACCTGAGCAAAGAGACACCATGAAAGCGATCAAAGTCGGCCTCCTGGGCATCGGCACCGTGGGTAGCGGCACCTTCAATGTGCTGCGCCGCAATCAGGCGGAGATTCGTGGCCGCGCCGGCCGCGGCATCGAGATTGCGATGGTGGCCGACCTCAACACCGAGCGCGCCCGTGAGATCGTCGGCGACGCCGCGCTGGTGGTGAGCGACGCCCGCCAGGTGATCGCCAATCCCGACATCGACATCGTCGTCGAGCTGATCGGCGGCTACGGCATTGCCAAGGCCCTGGTGCTGGAGGCCATCGCTGCCGGCAAGCATGTGGTCACCGCCAACAAGGCCCTGCTGGCCGTGCATGGCACCGAGATCTTCGCGGCGGCCCGCGCCAAGGGCGTGATGGTGGCCTTCGAGGCCGCGGTGGCCGGTGGCATTCCCATCATCAAGGCATTGCGCGAGGGCCTGACCGCCAACCGCATCGAGTGGATCGCCGGCATCATCAATGGCACGACCAATTTCATCCTCTCGGAAATGCGCTCCAAGGGCCTGGACTTCGGCGTGGTGCTGAAGGAGGCCCAGCGCCTGGGCTATGCCGAGGCCGACCCCACCTTCGATATCGAGGGGGTCGATGCCGCGCACAAGGCCACGATCATGAGCGCGATCGCCTTCGGCATTCCGGTGCAGTTCGACCGTGCCCATGTCGAGGGCATCACCCAGCTGCAGGCCGCTGACATCAGGTACGCCGAGCAACTGGGCTATCGCATCAAGCTTCTGGGGCTAACCCGTCGTCGCGACGATGGTATCGAGCTGCGTGTGCATCCGACGCTGATTCCGACCAACCGCCTGATCGCCAATGTCGAGGGCGCGATGAACGCGGTGGTGGTGCAGGGCGATGCGGTCGGCACCACGCTGTATTACGGCAAGGGCGCCGGCGCCGAACCCACCGCCTCGGCGGTGATCGCCGATCTGGTCGACATCACCCGGCTGCACACCGCCGACCCCGAGCACCGCGTGCCGCATCTGGCCTTCCAGCCCGGCTCGATGAGCGACACGCCTATCCTGGCCATGGACAAGGTGCAGACTGCCTTCTACCTGCGCCTGTGCGTGGCCGACCAGGCTGGCGTGCTGTCCAGCATCACGACCATCCTGGCCGAGAACGACATCTCGATCGACGCCGTGCTGCAGCGGGAATCGGCCGAGGGCGAGAAGCAGACCGACCTGATCATCCTGACCCACGACACCGTCGAAGGCCGGATGAACAAGGCACTGGCGCAGATGCAGGCGCTGGATACCGTGCTGGCGCCCATCGTGCGCATCCGTAAAGAGGAACTGGCCTGATGCGCTACATCAGCACCCGTGGCGACCTGAACGACAGATCCGGCGAACGCGCTTTCTGCGAAATCCTGCTGGAAGGCCTGGCGCCCGACGGCGGGCTCTATCTGCCCGTGCAGTACCCCAAGGTCGACGACGCCACCCTGACGAAGTGGCGCGGTCTGGCCTATGCCGATCTGGCCTTCGAGATCCTGTCGCTGTACATCGACGACATCCCGGCCGAGGATCTGCGCGCAATCACCCGCCGCACCTATACCGAGGCGGTGTTCGGTACGCCGCAGATCACGCCGCTCAAAGCCCTGGAGCCGGGTCTGGCGCTGCAGGCCCTGTCCAACGGGCCCACGCTGGCCTTCAAGGACATGGCGATGCAGCTGCTGGGCCAGCTCTTCGAGTATGAGCTGGGCCGGCGCGGCGAGACCCTGAACATCCTCGGCGCCACCTCCGGCGACACCGGTAGCGCGGCCGAGTACGCGATGCGCGGCAAGGCCGGCATCAATGTCTTCATGCTCTCGCCGCATGGCCGCATGAGCCCCTTCCAGCAGGCCCAGATGTTCAGCCTGCAGGACGCCAATATCCACAATATCGCGGTGCAGGGCGTGTTCGACGATTGCCAGGACATCGTCAAGGCGGTGTCCAACGATCTGGATTTCAAGCGCAGGCACAAGATCGGCACCGTCAACTCGATCAACTGGGCGCGTCTGCTGGCCCAGGTCGTCTACTACTTCGCCGGTTATCTGCAGGCGACGACGAGCAACGAGCAGAAGGTCAGCTTCACCGTGCCCTCGGGCAACTTCGGCAACGTCTGCGCCGGCCATGTTGCGCGCATGATGGGCCTGCCGATCGCGCAGCTGGTGGTGGCGACCAACGAGAACGATGTGCTGGACGAGTTCTTCCGCACCGGCAGCTACCGCCCGCGTGGCGCGTCCGAGACGCATGAAACCTCCAGCCCCTCGATGGACATCTCCAAGGCCAGCAATTTCGAACGCTTCGTGTTTGATCTGCTGGGCCGCGACGGCAGCAGGGTCAAGGCCCTGTTCGCGGCCGGCGGCTTCGTATTGACGGCCGAGGAGAAGGCCCACATCGCAGGCTTCGGCTTTGTCTCCGGCTCCAGCAGCCATGCCGACCGCCTGGCGACGATACGGCTGTGCCACCAGCGCTATGGCCAGCTGATCGACACCCACACGGCCGATGGCCTGAAAGTGGCGCTCGAGCAGCGCCAGCCCGGCATCACGATGCTGGTGCTGGAGACCGCGCTGCCGGCCAAGTTCGCCGCCACCATCCGCGAGGCGCTTGGCATCGAGCCGCCGCGCCCGGCGGGGCTCGAATCTATCGAGGCCCTGCCCAAACGGGTCACGGTGATGCCGGTCGATACCGAAGCCGTCAAGGCCTTCATCCACGCCCATGTCTGAAGCCAAGCCCTTGCGCGCGGCCATGCAGAGTCTCGATGAGGCCTTGCAGCGCCTGCTGAGCGCGGTCGAGCCGCTGGACTCGTTCGACACGCTGCCCACTGCCGAGGCCTTGGGCCGGGTGCTGGCCGCCGATGTGGTCTCGAGCCTGGATGTGCCTCCGGCCGACAACACCAGCATGGACGGCTATGCGCTGCGTGCTGCCGATATGGCAAGACCTGGCACCGTGCTGCCGGTTGCGCAGCGTGTGCCGGCCGGCGTGGTCGGCGCGGTCCATCAGCCCGGCACTGCCGCCCGCATCTTCACCGGCGCGCAGATCCCGCTGGGCGCCGACGCGGTGGTGATGCAGGAGCAGTGCGAGGCCCTGGCTGGCGAAGGTCTGGGTGCGGTGCGCATCCATGCCGAGGTGCAGGCAGGCCAATGGATACGGCGCCGAGGCGAGGACGTGCAGCAGGGCAGTACGGTGCTGGCTGCAGGCCACCGGCTCGACGCCGCCGCGCTGGGCTTGGCGGCCTCGGTGGGTGCGGCCGCGCTGACGGTGGCACACCGCCCGCGTGTCGCGCTGTTTTCCACCGGCGATGAGTTGGTGATGCCCGGTGAGCCGCTGAAACCCGGTGCGATCTACAACAGCAACCGTTTCACGCTGCGCGGTCTGCTGCAAGGTCTGGGTTGCGAAGTCGTCGATTTGGGCATCGTGCCCGACAACTTGGATGCCACCCGCGCCGCGCTGCGCGAAGCCGCCGCTCGCTCCGACCTCATCATCACCTCGGGCGGTGTCTCGGTCGGCGAAGAGGACCATCTGCGCCCGGCCGTGCAGGCCGAGGGCTCGCTGGACCTATGGCAGATCGCGATCAAGCCTGGCAAGCCCCTTGCCTTCGGTCGTGTCCAGGACGCCTGGTTCATCGGCCTGCCCGGCAATCCGGTGTCCAGCTTCGTGACCTTTTTGCTGCTGGTGCGGCCGGTGATCCTGCGTCTGCAGGGCGCCACCGCGCTGGCGCCGCGGCGCTACCGTCTGCGCGCCGATTTCGCCTGGCCCCGCCCGGACCGGCGCCAGGAGTTCCTGCGCGTGCGCCTGAATGCCGCCGGCGGTCTGGACCTCTTCCCCAACCAGAGCTCGGGCGTGCTGACCTCGGCCGTCTGGGGCGATGGCCTGCTGGACAACCCCGCGGACCAGGCGATCACGGCCGGCGACACGGTGGCCTTCATCCCGTTCTCTGAGCTGCTGTCATGAGCATCACCGTGCGTTATTTCGCCTCGCTGCGCGAGGCCCTGGGTCCGGTCGAGACCGTCGCCTGGGCGCAAGACCTGACCCTCGCCGGGCTGCGCGATCAGCTGCTGGCACGCGGCGAGCCGCATGCCAGCGCGCTGGCGCGCGGCAGGTCGCTGCGCTGCGCGCTGAACCAGCAGCTGGCCAAGGAAGAGGCGCTGATCCCGGACGGCGCCGAGGTCGCCTTCTTTCCGCCGGTGACTGGCGGCTGAGCATGCAGGGCCTGCACCTGACGGCCGACCTGCGCGGCTGCGCCGCCGGCCAGGCACTGATGCAGGATTGCGAGGCCTTGCGTGCGCTGTGCGTGGCGGCCGTGGCTGCCGCCGGCCTGGGCACGGTGGCCGAGCTCTTCCATCGCTTCACGCCCGCGGCGGGGCAGGAGCAAAGCGGCATCACCGGCGTGGTGCTGCTGGCCGAGTCGCATCTGGCCATCCACACCTGGCCCGAGCTGGGCGGCGTGACGCTGGATGTCTATGTCTGCAACTACGGCCGCGACAACAGTGCCAGGGCCGAATTGCTGCTCGATCAGCTGTGCCAGGCCTTCACGCCCGGCCAGATCCGGCGCCAGGCGCTGCGGCGCGGCGCCTGAGCCCTGACAGCTGGCCGGCGCTTAGCGTGCGTTCAGCGCGTGCTCAGGCGCTGCGCCACCAGCAGCCCCTGGGTGTAGGCCTCCTCGAACACCGAATAGCCGGCCAGATCGCTGTGTGCGAAATGCAGCCGCCCCTGGGCCTGGGTGGCCAGGGCCTGCAGAGCCGGGCTGCTGCGCACGCCGGGCAGCGGCACGCTCATCGCATGGCCGTAGCGGGCCATGTCCAGGCGCAGCAGCCGCTGCGGCAGGTCGGGGTGGGTGCTGGCCAGCTCGGCCAGTACCTGGCGGGCCCAGAAGCCCCAGTCCTGGCTCAGCAGCTCGCCGCGGCGCGCCAGCGGCAGCGCCCAGTAATGGCTGATCAGCGCGGGGCCGCTGTGCGCGGGCCGCAGCTCCTGATGGCGCGCATCGACATAGCCCAGGGCCGGGCTGCCATAGACCACCGAGTCCCAGGCCGGCCCCACGCCCAGGCGGTCCAGCGGCGCTGCTTCCAGCAGCAGATTGCTGACCAGCCAGGGCGCATAGGACAGCTGTGGCGCGGCCTGCTGCAGAGCCGGCGGCGGCGCATCGACCAGGCGAACCGCCACCATCAGCGGCAGGGCCAGCACCAGCTGATCGGCCGTCCAGCGCTCGACCCGTCCGGCCGCCTCGTTCCAGGCCCAGGCCTGTACCTGATGCCGGCCGGGGCTGATGCGCAGCAGGGTCTGGCCGCTGCGCAGCCGCGGCCCCAGGCCCTCGGCCAGGCGCTGGCTGAGCCAGGCATTGCCCTCGGGCCAGGTCAGCACTGCCTCGCGTTCACCCTCGTCGGCTCCGGCCATGAAGCCATGGCGGCTGGCAAAGTAGTGCAGGCCGGCCCAGGCCGAGACGCTGGCACTGCCGGCACCGTAATCGTCGCGGCAGCAATAGTCCAGATACCAGCGCAGCCCGGGCTCGTTCAGGCCCTGGGCGTCCAGCCAGCTGTCGAAGTGCTGCGCATCCAGTGCGCGGTGGCCGGCGGTCCAGGGGGCGCGGCGGCTCGGCATCGCAAAGCCCAGGTCGCGCTGGGCCTCGCGCACCCGGTCGGCGAACTGCCGGTACTGGGCCTCGCGCGGACTGCCGGGGCTGGCCGGCGGTAGCAGGCCCTCGATCCAGCGGCCCTCGTAGAACAGGCGCTCCTGGGGGCTGTGGCAGAGATGGCGCTCGTCATAGACGGTACGCCCCAGTTGCTGGCGCGCCAGGCCCAGGGCCTCCAGCAGCTCGCTGATCTCGGGGGCGGCCGGGCCGGGCAGCGGCAGATAGTGAGCGCCTTGCGGGCACGGCAAGCCGGCCATGCGATGGCCGCGGCTGTTGCCGCCGGCCTCGTCCTCCAGCTCCAGCAGTGCGATATCGTCCAGGCCGGCACCCATCAGCGCGCGGGCGCAGGCCAGGCCGGCCACGCCGCCGCCGGCGATCAGCACCCGGCAGCGCCGCAGCGGGCCGTCGCTGCTGGCGATGTGGTGGCGCGTCTCGCGCAGCCGGTGGCCGCGGGCGGCGCTAGCGCCGATCCAGCCGCCCTGCGGCTCGCGCGCCGGTGCGCTGCAGCCGGCCAGCGCCAGGCCGCCGCCAGCCAGCAGAGCACGTCGGCTGAGTTTCATCGCCCGATGCTGCTAGTCATGAACCTGGCCCCACTCGGCCTCGAACTCATGCACCAGGATCTGGTTGGAGAGCCGGTTCACCTCGGTGGGCAGGCGCGCCATATCGGGCGGGAACTGGGTCAGCGCCGGCAGGCCCGCCGGGCTCAGGAAGCGCAGGCCCGCGGGCAGGCTGCGCGGCGGGCTCCACGGGCGCCGCCCGGCGATCACAAAGCCCCATTCGCCGAAGCTGGGTACATGGGCGTGATAGGGCGTGGCCGCCAAGCCCACCGATTCGATCGTCTGCACCACGGTCCAGAAGCTGCGCCGCGCGGCCAGCGGCGAGGTCGATTGCACCACGGCGAAACCGCTGGCCGCCAGGCGCTGGTCCACCAGCTGGTAGAAACTGCTGGTGTAGAGCTTGCCGAGCGAGAAATTGCTGGGGTCGGGGAAGTCGATGATGATGATGTCGAACTGCTCCTGGCTCTGCGCCAGCCAGCCGAAGGCGTCGGTGTTGACGATCGTGAGCTTGGGGCTTTGCAGGGCCGCTGCGTTGAGCCGGGTCAGCAGCGGCAGGCTGGCGAAGAGCCGGGTCATCTGCGGATCCAGTTCCACCAGCGTGACCGTCTGCACCGAGGGGTAGCGCAGCACCTCGCGCACCGCCATGCCGTCGCCGCCGCCCAGTACCAGCACCTTGCGCGGCCCGCCATGGGCGGCCATCGCGGGGTGGACCAGGGCCTCGTGGTAGCGGTACTCGTCACGCGAGTGAAACTGCAGATTGCCGTTCAGGAACAGTCGCGTGCCGGCACGGCCGTCGGTGACGACGATGCGCTGGTAGTCGCTGCTGGTCTTCAGCACGATCTGCTCGCCGTAGAAGCGGTCCTCGGCCCAGGTGGTCAGCCGCTCGGCGCCCAGCAGGGCTGCCAGCAGCAGACCTACTGTTATCGCGCAGGCCAGGGCATGGGCGCGCAGCGCGCGCAGCTCGGCCCTGAACAGCCACAGCGCCCAGACGGCCACGCCGGCATTGAGCAGGCCGAAGGCGATGCCGGTGCGCACCAGACCCAGCTGCGGCACCAGCAGCAGCGGGAAGGCCACCGCCACCAGCAGGGCGCCCAGATAGTCGAAGGTGAGCACCTGCGAGACCAGATCGCGCAGCGCGTAGCGATGGCTGAACTGGGCCTTCAGGATGCGCATCACCAGCGGAATCTCCAGGCCCACCAGGGTGCCCACCAGCAGCACCAGGCCGTAGAGCAGCACGCGGAAGGCGGCCAGTTCGGCGGGCGGCAGCAGGCTGTGCACGATGAACAGGCCCGCCGGCATCAGGCCGCCGATCAGGCCCACCAGCAGCTCGATGCGCAGGAACTGGGCCACCAGCTGGCGCTCGATATAGCGGCTCAGCCAGGAGCCTATGCCCATCGCGAACAGATAGCTGCCGATGATGGTGGAGAACTGCAGCACCGAGTCGCCCAGCAGATAGCTGGCCAGTGCACCTGCGGCCAGCTCATAGACCAGGCCGCAGGCGGCGATGACAAAGACGCTGAGAAGCAGGAGCAGCTCGGCCAGCGAGGCCGGGCGGGCGGTTTCGGACGCTGCGGACATGGGGCTCAAGGCTAACACGGGGCCGGCCTGGCCCGGGCGACAGGCGCTGGCGCTCAGGGCTGGCTCAGCTGCTGAGCTAGCTCGCGGTACTGGGCCTGGCGCGGCCCGCCCAGTGCCAGGGCCTGGGCGATGGCGGCGCGTGCCTCGGCCCGCTGGCCCAGCTCCATCAGCACCTGGGCCAGATTGTTCCAGCCGTCGGCCAGCCGGGGCTGAGCCTGGACCGCGCGCCGGTAGGCCGCGGCGGCGGCTTGCCTGTCCTGTAGCGCATAGGCGCTGTTGCCGGCGCCCATCAGCAGCAGCGCGTCCTCGGGCCAGCGCTGCAGCGCGGCGACGTAGCCGCGCCGGGCCGCCGCGGGCTGGCTGCGCTCCAGGGCCGCCAGGGCATGGGTCAGTGCCAGGGGCTCGGCACTGGCCGGCAGCTGTTCCGGCGGCAGGGCCAGCATGGCCCAGTGGCCGGCACGCGCCCAGGTCCGCTCGAAGGTGCTCAGCGACAGGCGGGCCTGGGCCGTGGGGCCGCTGTGCAGGATCAGCTCGCCGCGCTCGCGCTCATAGCCGATCAGCACCGCGTAGTGCCAGACCGGCCAGGCGTCCAGCCCGAGATTCTGGAACACCAGCACCGGATGGCCGGCGGCCAGCTCCTGCAGCAGGCTTTGCAGCTGAGGCGACAGCCGGTAGGCCAGCAGGCCCTGGCGCCGCGCCGCGGCCAGCAGCTCAGGCTGCAGCGAGCCCTGGCGACCCGGCAGATAGACCTGGGGCCTGAGCTGCTCGGCCGTCAGGCTCAGACCGGCGCTGCGCGCCAGCATGGCCAGCGAGGCGGGGCCGCACTGGTAGTCGGCCTGCTCGATAAAGGGGGTGTGCGCGAGCAGCACGCTGGCCGGCAGCTCCTGTGGCCACTGCTGCTGCAGTGCACGCAGCTGGGGCGTGGCGCAACCCAGCAGCAAGCAGGTGCTCAGCAGCAGGCCGGCCAGGGGCGCCGCAGACCGCATCGCTGCTTCAGCGCACGGAACGGGTGAAGGGGAAGACCTTGGTGAAGCCCAGGATGTCGGTGACCAACAGGATCACGAAAACGCTGAACAGCAGGCCCAGCACCTCGCCGCCGGCGGGGGCGCTGTCGATGCGGCCGGCCAGCTCGGCCACCTCGGCATCGCTGAGGGCGTTCACGCGCGCCTGTGCCTGCTCCAGATCGAGGCCCTGGCCGACCAGGGCCAGGCGCACGTCGTCGCGGGCCAGGAAGGCATCGACGCGCGCCCGCGCCACGCTCCCGGCTTGGGCGGCCCCGGCCTCCTGGCTCAGGGTTTCGGTGGCAACAATGCCGGCCTGTGCGCTCATGGGCATGCCCATCAGCGTGCAGGACACCATCAGGGTGGAGGCAAGGGCGCGTCGCAGGGCATTCTTCATGGCGGGTTTCCAACGATTTTGTGGGTGGCGCAGTTTAGGACGCCGGCCGGCGCCGCAGCCAGTGCGTTTACCACTTGGCACAATCCGCTCTGGCGCGGGCCTAGGGTTGCGCCTTGCGCTCGTTGCCGCGCTTGTAGTTGCCGGTCAGGCGTGCCATCAGCTGCTGGGCCTGGGCCGCATCGCCCTGCTCTATGCGTCGCAGCAAGTCTGCCGCCTCGCGACCGCGCAGCGTGGCCGCCAGCAGCTTGCCGCGCCAGATCACCACATCGCCGTTCTTGCGCAACTGGTGCCGGGAGCCCAGATCGTCCTCGGGCGGCGTGGCGTGGCCCTCCATGGCCGGCTCAGCCCTTGATCGCCGCCGCGACGATGGTGCCAATCGCGATGGCCTTGGCCGCGATCACCACCGCCAGCGCCAGGTTCTTGTGCTCGACGATCTCTTCCCAGAGCTTGTAGGGCGTCAGCTTGTCGACGATGACGAAGCTGACCCAGAAGATCAGCACGCCGATCACCGCATACATCACCGTACCCAGCACCACGGCCGGCTTGAGCCATTCGATATCGATCATTGCCATCTCTCCTGTTATTTGTGGCCGCCGCCACCGCTGCGCCAGCCACCGTAGGAACCGCCGCTATTGCCGATGCGAACGCCGCTGCCGCTGCTCATGCGGCGCTTGCATTCCTGGTACTCGTTGCTGTTCTCGCCATAGCTCTTCTTGTAGTCCGCGCAGTCGTCGCTGGAGCAGCCGCGCATCACGGTGATCAGCACGAAGACAATGAACAGAAAGACCAGCACCTTGACGAAGAGGCCAGCGCCGCTGGTGGGCTTGCTGTCGCGCAGCAGCGGCGCGGCCTGCGCCAGCTTGAAGGCCCGCTGGATCTCGCTCGCATCGACGCTGCGCCCATGGCTCCAGCTGATCTCCTGGCCGCTGCGCTCGCTGGACAGCAGCTCGCTGCCGCCAGCGCTGCCGGGCGCCTCGTAATCGCTGACCTCGACCCGCTCGTCGCGCCGCACCCGCCAGTAGAACTCACCCAGCACATAGGTGGTGGTGGCGGTGTAGGCCTCGTCGTAGCGGCGCCTGAAGGTCTTGCCCTGCCAGACCACCTGGGCGCCGCGCCCGCTGGGCGCGCCGGTCAGCGGCCGCACCAGGCTCCAGCCGTCCTCGCTGTCGACCAGAAAAGCGAAGCCTTCCTGGCGGTTGTAGAGCAGGTATTCGCGCCAGAAGGTCTGCTCGTCCTCGCTGTCGGGCGCCGGCACATCGCAGCGCTCCAGATAGCCCACCACCTGCCAGGGCAGGGCGGGGCCGCCGGCCTGCAGCGCCAGGCTGCCGCTGCGCCCCAGCGGAATCAACGGCGGCAGCGCATGGCCCTGCTGCTGGTAGTGCTGCAGGTCCTTGCCCAGGCCCTGCGAGATATCGACCACCGCCTGGCACTGGCCGCAGACGATGCTCAGGCTGTTGTCCAGCCGGGGCTGCAGCGCAGCGCCGCAGCTGGGGCATTCATGGGCCTGGGCCTTGATCGCCGCGCTGCTGATGGCCGCGCCCTCGGCGTCGCTGCGCAGCCCGCTCATCGCCAGCTCGGCCAGACGGACCGGCCGGCCTATGGACCAGCTCGGCGGCTGATCCGCACCGGCCAGGTACTCCAGGCTGCCGACCTCGTTGGCGCTGTTGCGCAGCTCGGCCACCAAGAACTCCTGCTGGGCGCCGGCGGGCGGACGCGGCAACTCGCCCTGGGCCGCGTTGACGCGTGCCGGCGTCAGCGCCGCGACGCGCCAGCGCTGGCCGTCCAGCAGCAGCTCGGCCCCCAGCACCAGCTCGTGGGCCTGGGGCGGACGCTGCGGCAGCGGCGCAGCCAGGCTGATCACATAGCTGCCGTTGTCCTCGGCCAGCCAGCCGCTGCGCTCCCCGCCGTCGAAGAGCAGATGCCACTCGTTCCACGTGCCCTCGGCATAGGCCAGCTGCAACCGGCCGATCAGCGTGAAGCCGGCGCCGGCGTAGCGGCCTGTAGCGCCCAGCTGCAGCGGGCTGTGGTCGTCGAACAGCTCGGCGCTCTCGCCGATGCGGCGCAGGGCCTCGCCCTCGCGCAAGAGCGTGGAACGGCAGAAGCTGCAGACCGCGCTGGCCGAGGCGCTGCTGGCGAACTCGACCGGCGCGCCGCAGTTGGGGCAGGCGGCGCGCCAGCGGCGCTGCGCGGCGGCGGGCTGGTCCTCGGGGCCGGCCAAGACCTCAGCCCAGCTTCTTCAGCAGCTCGGCCTTCTTGGCCGCGAACTCCTC
>JAYRSJ010000028.1:0-48028 GCA_041920215.1 Burkholderiaceae bacterium
CCGACGACATCGTCGCCCTCACCACCGATCACGCCCGTGTGCTGAGTTCCGCCCAGCTGCGCGCCTTCGGCTCCGATCAGATCGCCGCCATCGCCACCGATGATGTTGCCGTGCTCAGCACAAGCGCCATCATCGGCCTGAGTTCAGATCAGATGGCTTACTTCAGCTCCGAGCAGTTGTCCGCATTCCAGACACAGCACCTCGCTGCCTTGAGCACGCGGCAGATTCTCGGCCTTGAAACGGATGATCTTCCCGGCCTCACAACCGACGGTATCCGCGCCCTGTCAACCGGAGCCATCCGAGCCCTTGACAGCGATCAACTGGCGGCCCTTGGCTCCGAACAAATCGGCGCGCTGCACACGGCACAGATGGCCGCCCTGCGCAGTGACCAGATCGCCGGCCTGGCGACAGACGACATCACAGCGTTGAGCACCGCCGATGTGGCAGTTCTCAGTTCCTCGACCATTGGAGCGCTGGCAACCGAGCAGTTCCGTGCTTTCGGCTCCGACGATATCAAGGCCATCACCACGGCACAGGTTGCAGCGCTGACCACCGATCAGATCGCCAGCATCACGACCGAGCAAATCATCGGTCTGGATACCGCCGATATTGCCAAGATGAATATGGCGCAGGTGCAGGCCTTTGCCTCAGACACCATCGCAGCCATGACCACCGACCAAGCCAACGCCTGGTTCCTGGCCACGCCCATCATGCTGGACCTGGACAACGACGGCATCGAGACCCTGGCGGCGGCCAACGGTGTGCAGTTCGATCTGCTGGGCCTGGGCCAGACCCATCAATGGGGCTGGGCAGCGGGCGGTGACGGCCTGCTGGCGATGGACCTGAACGGTGACGGCCAGATCAACGACGGTCGCGAGCTCTTCGGTGCCGGCACCCGCCTGGCCGACGGTAGCCGCGCGGTCGATGGCTACGCCGCGATGGCCGCGCTGGACAGCAACGGCGATGGCAAGCTCACAGCCGACGACGAGAACTTCGGCAAGCTGCAGGTTTGGGTGGACCAGGATGCCGACGGCAAGACCGACGCCGGTGAACTCAGGCTGATCAGCGAGCACGGCATCACCGAGCTCAATCTGAATGCGCAGAAGGGCAGCGAGGTCGACAACGGCAACTTGGTGGGCCTGGTGTCCAGCTACACCCGCGCCGATGGCTCGAGCAGCACGCTCGCCGACGTCTGGTTCGCCAAGAACCGGCCGGAGGACGAGGCCGAGGCGGCCGCGGCCGAGGTGAAGCTCGGCGATGTGCTGACGGCAGCACCCTCCACGGCCCTGCCGGGCGCGGAGGCGGCGCCAGCCAGCGTGGCAAACGTCACGCCGGCACCGGCCGAGGCCTTCGTCAAGCCACGCCTGCCGGGTGAAGATGAGCATGGTGGCAACCTGCCGCTGATCTGAGTCATCGGACCATGAACCTGGCCCCTCTCCAGCGCAATGCCAGAGAGGGGCCAGTGCTCAGCGAGCGACGACAGCCAGCCCCGGTAGTTCAACCCTCATCAGCACGGCATGGCCAGCATCGCAGCATTGACGCCCGAAGAGATCGCCAGGCTTGACAGCAAGCAGCTGGCGGCGCTGACGGCGGCCGACTGGGCGGAGCTGACGGCCGAACAGGTGGCTGCGCTGACCGTTGACCAGGTGGTCACGCTGCGCAGCACCACGATCAAGCGCATGGGCGACCGCATTGCCCTGCTCGAACAGGAAGACTTCCAGTCGCTCACCAGCGGCGCAGTTGCCGCCTTCAGCAGCGTGCAGCTGCAGGGGCTGAGCGTCGAGCAGGTGGCCCTGCTGACGCCCGAGCAGATCAGCGCGCTCAAGGGCGCGCAGCTGCGTGTGCTGAGCCTGGAACAGATCGCCACCCTCGATGAGTCGCAGGTCGAGGCGATCAAGGGCAAGGAATTCAAGAGCCTGACGGCCGATCAGCTGCAGCAGTTCAGCCCCACCGAGCTGGGCATGCTGGGCAGCGTCGCGATGCGCAGTCTGACCGCGGGCCAGATGCGGGCACTCAGCGCCGAGCAGCTGCAGGGTTTCAGCGCCGAACAGCTGGGCTACCTGAGCTCGGCCCAGAGTGCGGGGCTGAGCTCGGCGCAGCTGGCCGGACTGGGAGCCGAATTCCTGCAGTCGCTGTCCAGCTCTGCGCTGCGCGGCCTCAGCGCCTCGGTGCTGGGCTCGCTGAGCGTCGAGCAGATCGGACAGCTGGCGCCCAGCCAGATCGCGGCGCTGCAAAGCAATCAGATCCGGGCCCTGGGCGAGCTGGGGTTCGACGCACTCAATGCCGGCCAGCTGTCGGCACTCAATTCCGCGCAGCTCAAGGGGCTCACCACCGCCCAGGTCCAGACGCTCAGCGCCGAGGATTTCGCGCAACTGCAGCCGCGCGCCGTCAACGGCCTGAGCGCGACCCAGGTCGCCGCGCTGTCGCCCGAACGGCTGCAGGAGTTCGGCGCCAACGAGATTTCGCGCTTCAATTCGGCGCAGGTCAGCCGCATGAGCACGGCCCAGCTGGATGCGGTCAGTCCCGAGGCCCTGCAAGGCCTGCAGACGGCCGCACTGGCGGCGCTCAAGCCCCAGACCCTGCAGACCCTCAGCCCCGAGCAGTTGGCCAGCCTGCTGCCCGAGCAGATCCGCGCGCTGCGCACAAGCCAGCTCGCCGGCCTGGGCACCGAGACGCTGAACGCCCTCACCCCACAGCAATTCGACCAGCTCAGCAGCAGCCAGCTGCGCGGCCTCAGCACCGCGCAGATCAGCGCGATGGAGCTGGACGATCTGGCGGCGCTGAACTCGGCCGATTTCAAGGCCCTGGCCAGCCAGCAGATAGCGGCCCTGGGTCTGGAGCAGTTGCAGACCCTCAGCGCTGCCCAGCTCGCCGGCATGGGCAGCAACCAGCTGCTGGGCGTGTCCACCGCCGCCATCGGGGCGATCAGCGTTGACGCGCTGCAGGGACTGTCGACCGCGGCCATCGCCGGCTTGCGCAGCCAGCAGCTGGCGGCGATGAGTGATGAGCAGCTGCAGTCGCTCAACAGCGCCCAGCTGCGGGGCTTAAGCACCCGGCAGCTGCAGCAACTCAGCAGCGAAGACCTGAATGCGCTCAGCGAAAGCCAGTTTGCCGCGCTCAGCAGCCGACAGATCCAGGCCTTGAGCACCAGCCAGTTCGCCGCACTGGAGCTCGGTGATCTGGCCGCCATCAGCACCCAGGCCTTTCGAGCGCTCGGCTCCCAACAGCTGGCTGCACTGTCAGGCGAACAGCTGCAAAGCCTGGCGACGGCCCAGCTGCACGCGATGGGCTCGCGCCAGATCATCGGACTGAGCACCGAGCAGCTCGATCTGCTGGCCCCCGAGGCGCTGGCAGCACTGAGCAGCGCAGGCCTGCGGGGTCTGAGTGCCGCCCAGCTTGCCAGCCTGAGTGCGGAGCAGCTCAATGCCCTGGCCAGCCAGCAGATACAGGCCCTCAGCAGCTTGCAGATCCGCTCGCTGGGTGCCAGCGGCCTGGACGCGCTCAGCGCCGAGCAGCTGTTCGCGCTGACCTCGGCCCAGCTGCGCGGCCTGTCCACCGAGCAGCTGCAAAGCCTCAGTGGCGAAGACTTCATGGCGATGCGGACCAGCAGCCTGCGTGGCCTGACAGCCCAGCAGGTGGCAGCGATCAGCGTCGAGCGGCTGCAGGAGTTCAGTGCCGATCAGGTCGCCATCTTCAACTCCAGCCAGCTGCTGGCGATGAGCACCGCCCAGCTGGCCGCCCTCACCCCGGAAGCCATCCAGGGTCTTAGCACCTCGGCCTTGCGGGCGCTCAGCGCCAGCACCCTGGGTGGCTTGTCGGCCGAGCAGCTGCTGGCCCTGCAGCCGGCGCAGATCGCCGCGCTCAGCTCGGCCCAGCTGCAGGGTTTGAGTCCGGAGACCCTCAATGCGCTGAGCCCCGACCAGTTCGCCCAGCTCAGCAGCGCCCAGCTGCGCGGCCTGAGCACCCGCCAGATCGCGGCCCTGGAGCTGGAGGATCTGGCCGGGCTGAGCCCTGCCTCGCTGCGTGCGATCAGCAGCCAGCAGCTGGCCGCGCTGAGCACCGAGCAGCTGCAGGCCCTGCAGCTGGAACAATGGAACGCGCTGAGTTCTGTCCAATTGGCCGGCCTCAGCAGCACCCAGCTGGCCTCGCTGAGCGAGGAGGCCTTGCAGGCCCTGGCGCCCAAGGCACTGGCCGGACTGGCCAGCCGTCAGCTCCAGACCCTGAGCGAAGAGCAGCTGCGGGCCCTGACGCCGGAGCAGCTGGCCGCGCTGAGCACGGCCCAGCTGCAGTCGCTGGGCACCAGCCAGCTCAATGCGCTGACGCCGGAACAGTTTGCCGGCATGTCGAGCCGGCAGCTGGCGGCACTTCGGCCCCAGCAGGTTGCGGCGCTCGAAACCGAGGACCTGGCCGCCATCACGCCCGCAGCGCTGCGCAGCCTGGGTTCGCAGCAGCTCGCCGCGCTCAATGGCGACCAGCTGCGTGCGCTCGACGAGGCGCAGCTGGGCGTGCTGGGTTCGCGCCAGCTGATCGGCCTGACCGTGGCCCAGGTCGCCGAGCTGCGGCCCGACCAGATTGCTGACCTCAGCACGGCCGCCCTGAAGGGCTTGCGCTCGCCGCAGCTGCAGCAGCTCAGCGCCGAGCAGCTGCAGGCGCTGAGCCCGGAGCAAATCCGCTCACTGGGCTCGGCACAGCTGCAGGCGCTGACCGCGGATCAGATCGGCGGGCTGCTGCCCGACCAGTGGGCGCAGCTCAGCTCCAAGCAGTTCGGCGGCCTGCCGTCGAGCTGGTTCGCGGCACTCAGCGGCGAACGCATCGCCGATTTCGGCAGCGCCGGCATCCGCACGCTCAGCACCGCGCAGGTGGCAGCGCTGAATGCCGACCAGATTCCCTGGCTCAGCAGCACACAGCTGGCGCTGCTGAGCTCGGCCCAGCTGCGGGCGATCAGCCCGGAAGAGCTGGCAGCGATAGACCCCGCCAAGCTGGCTGCCCTGTCCACTGCCGCGATGCGCGGTCTCAGTGCCGCGCAGATCGAGGGCATCGATGCCGCCCAGTGGTATGCAATGCGCAGCGACCAGATCGCGGTGCTGAGCACCGCCCAGCTGCGCGCGATGGAAACCACCGACCTGAGCGCATTGGGCACGCTGCACTTCAGCGTGCTGAGCAGCCTGCAGGTCGGTGCGCTGAGCCCGGCCCAGCTGGCCGCGGTGGAGATCGAGGACCTGAGTGCCCTCAGTGCGGCCGGCCTGCGCGGGCTGCGGCCGGCCAGCCTGGCCGCGCTGGATGACGGCCAGCTGCAGGCGCTCAGCAGCGTGCAACTGGCCGCGCTGTCCAGCAGCCAGCTGCTGGCGCTCAGCCCGACCCAGCTCGCGCTGCTGGTCGGCGAGGATGTGGCAGCCTTGTCCACCGCGACGCTGCGTGCCCTCGATGGCGAGCGCTTCGCGGCGCTGGAGATCAGCCAGCTGCAGGCCCTGCGACCGGCCCAGATCGCCAGCCTCGGCTCCCAAGCGCTGCAGACCTTGATCGCCGACGAGCTCAATGCCTTGAGTACCGAGCAGCTCGGCGCCCTGGGGTCGGCACAGATCCGCTTCATCGAGGCCGCCGAACTGGCCGGTCTGAACCCCGCCAGCCTGGGTGCCTTGTCCACCCAGGTGATACGCGGCTTCTCGACCGAACAGATCGAGCAGCTCACCGCCGAGCAGATGCAGGGCCTGAGCAGCCAGCAGCTGCTGGGTCTGAGTGCCGAGCAGCTGCGCGCCATCGAGCCTGCCGACCTCAATGCGCTGTTCCCCGAGCAGCTGGCGGTGCTGGGCAGTGCCCAGTTCGCCGCCTTGAGCACCGGCCAGGTGCAGTCGCTGACGCCGGCCAACATCATCAATCTGTCGACCCAGTTCCTTGCCGGCCTGGGCAGCGACGACATCAGCGTGCTGGATGCCCCCCAGATCGCCGAGCTGACCAGCCAGCAGCTGCTGGCGCTGGGCAGCCAGCATGCCGGTGGCTGGAGCGCCGATCAGCTGGCCGCCATCCTGCCCCAGCATGTGCCCGGTCTCCCGACCGCCCTGCTGGCCCGGCTGGGCAGCGAGCAGGCGGCCGGCCTGAGCTACGACCAGATCATCGGCCTGAACACCCAGCAGCTGCGTGCCTTCAACACCGCCGCCGTTGCCAGCCTGGGCAGCGACGGTCTGGCCGCCCTGTCCTCCGAGCAGCTCTCGGCCTTCAGCAGCAGCCAGTTCAGGGCCTTGAGCAGCGATCAGCTCGGCGCGCTGGACGGCGAGGACTGGTCGCGCCTGAGCACAACCCTGGTACGCAGCCTGAGTTCGGAGCAGCTGGGCTTCATCGCGCCCGACGAGCTCGCGCAGATGCAGCCGCAGCAGATCGGCCTGCTGACCTCGACGCAGCTGGTCGGGCTGAACACCGAGCAGGTCAGCGCCATGCTGACCGAGCAGCTGGTGGCACTGCTGCCCGGCCATCTCAAATACCTGGGCACCGAGCAGTTCGAGGCGCTCAGCGGCGATCAACTGGCCAGTCTGAGCAGTGCCCAGTTCGCCCAGCTCAGTTCGGCCCAGCTACCGCTGATCAGCGCGGCCGAGATCCAGCAGCTGCGCGGTGATCAGCTGGCTGCGCTGAGCTGCCGCCAGATTGGCGCCTTCAACACCGAGCAGATTGCCGCGCTGGGCAGCGAGCAGATCGCCGCGCTGACGCCCACACAGTTCGACGGTCTGACGACCACCCAGATCCAGGCCCTGAGCGCCGCGGCGATCGCCGGTTTGGAGACGGCAGACATCCTCAGCCTGAGCAAGCTGCAGACCGATGCGATGAGCTCGGACCAGATCGCTGCGCTCAGCGGTGCCCAGATCGACGCCTTTCTATCGGTCTCGCCGCTGGTGCTGGACCTGGACGGCAACGGCGTGCAAACCCTGGCCTCGAGCGAGGGCGTGCAGTTCGATCTGCTCGGCACCGGCCGGCAGCAGCAGTGGGGCTGGGTGGGGCCGGGCGATGGTCTGCTGGTGCGCGACCTGAATGGCAACGGCGCCATCGACGACGGACGCGAGCTGTTCGGCCAGGGCACCCAGCTGGCCACGGGCCAGCGCGCCGGCGACGGCTTTGTCGCGCTGGCCGATCTGGACGGCAACGGCGACGGCCGCATCAATGCCGCGGACGCCGGCTTCGACACGCTGCAGGTCTGGGTCGACACCGACCAGAACGGCATCAGCGCCGCCAGCGAGCTGTTCGGCCTGGCCCAGCTGGGCATCGTCGAGTTCGATCTGAACTTCGAGCGCGACGGCCGCGCCAGTGCCGACAACACCGTCGGTCTGGTGGCCAGCTATACCGACAGCAGTGGGCTTCAGCATGAGCTGGCCGATGTCTGGTTCAGCAAGCATGTCGGCGAGGTCGCAGCGCCACCGGCCCTGAGCGAGTTGCTGCAGGCTCCAACCCAGTTACCCGGTGCTGCCGGCAGCCCGCCGGTCCCTGAGCCAGCGCCGCTGCCGCCCGCCGCCGGCTGGCAGGCCGCACCGCGCCGTCCCTGGGATGAGGATGCGGCCCTGCCGCCCTTGATCTAGCCGTTCGAGCCCCCGAGCAGGTGCTGATCCGGCGATTGCCCGTCCGGCGATCTGCTCGAATAACTGCAGCAACAACAACACAGAGGCAGGACTGAAGCATGGCCGGAGGCTTGGCGGTGGTCGCGATGGTGCGCGACGAGGCCGATGTGATCGAGCTCTTCGTGCGCATCAACGCCCGTAGCGTCGACCATCTCTATCTGATCGACCATGACAGCCGCGACACCACCCGCGAGCTGCTGATGCGGCTGCGGGCCGAGGGTCTGCCGCTGAGCCTGCTGGAGCGCCAGGGCGAGTTTCAGCAGGCCAGCGCGCTGAGCCATATGTGCCGCCGCATTGCCGCCCAGCGCTACGACTACATCATCCCGCTGGATGCCGACGAGTTCCTGCCACTGCCGCGCCAGGCCCTGCTGGACCTGCTGCAGCGGCAAGTCCCCGCCGGCCACTGCGGCTTTCTGCCCTGGCGCAATCACGGCCCCGTCTCGCTGGACTGGGAGCGCTCGGCCGCCCCGCTGTACGAGTTGATGCGGCCCTGCAGCAGCGAAGGCCAGGCGCGCTACAAGGTGGTGATTCCAGGCGAGCTGGCCGCGGGCTGCGTCCTGTCCGAGGGCAATCATCTGGTGCGCCACCAGGACGACCAGAGCTGGCGGCCGGCCGCCATCCTGAGCCAGCCCCTGCTGCATGCCCCGGTGCGCAGCAGCGCCCAGATCGCGGCCAGGGCCCTGCTGGGCAGCATGATGCTGATGCTCAAGCCCAACCGCCTGCCGCAGGAGGGCGAGCACTGGGACCGTTTGGCCGCCACCGTGGCCGCCAGCGGCTATCGCCTGGACCTGGCCCAGCTGCAGGAGATGCTGCGTCTCTACACCAGCCATCCGGCCGGCAGCCCCATCGTTCTGGATCATGCAGCGCCAGGCATAGGCCTGCCGGAGGACAGGCTGCGCTGGCCCGAGCTGGCGCGCGCCTCGCTGGAAGGTCGGCTGCATCGCTTCGCGCTGGGCCTGTGCGAACGCCTGGCTGCCAGCCGTCCGGCCTGAGGCTATGCTGAGCCCATGAGCAGCGCCACGCCCCCCCTCATCCACCCGCTGGCCGACGTGCAGAGCGATGTCATCGGCAGCGGCACCCGCATCTGGCAGTTCTGCGTGGTGCTGGCCGGCGCCCGCATCGGCCGCGACTGCAATATCAACGCCCAATGCCTGATCGAGAACGATGTGCGCATCGGCGACCGGGTCACGGTCAAGAGCGGTGTGCAGCTCTGGGACGGCATCACGGTCGAGGACGATGTCTTCATCGGCCCCAATGTCAGCTTCACCAATGACAAATACCCGCGCTCCAAGCAGTATCCGCAGGCCTTTCAGCGCACGCGGGTCGGGCGCGGCGCCTCGATAGGCGCGAACGCCACCATCCTGGGCGGCGTGACGATAGGCGCAGGTGCGCTGATCGGTGCCGGCAGCGTGGTGACCCGCGATGTGCCGGCCGGCGAGCTGTGGCTGGGAAATCCGGCGCGCTCACGCGGCCCGGCACCGCCGCCCGAGCCAGGCCCGGACGCGGACTCAGACGCTGCGACGCACGGCTGAGACCAGCGCCTCGATCTGCGCCTCGCTCATGCCCGGCCACAGCGGCAGGCTCAGCACCTCGCGGTGCATGGCCTCGGCGACGGGGAAATCGCCTGGCCCATAGCCCAGCTCGGCATAGGCGGGCTGCAGATGCGGCGGCACCGGGTAGTGGATCAGCGTGCCAATGCCTTCGGCAGAGAGGCGCTGCTGCAGGCCGTCGCGGTCTTCATGGCGCACGACGAACAGATGCCAGGCTGGATCGGCCCAGTCGGGCACCGCGGGCAGCGCCAGATCGCAGCCGGCCAGGCCCTGCAGCAGCTGCGCGGCGATGCGGCGGCGCTCGGCGGTGGCGGCCTCCAGCGCCGGCAGCTTGGCGGCCAGCACCGCCGCCTGGATCTCGTCCAGGCGCGAATTGAACCCTTTGACCTCGTTGTGGTACTTCACCCGCGAGCCGTAGTTGCGCAGCACACGCAGGCGCTCGGCAAGCGCCGCGTCGTCGGTGGTCGCACCGCCGCCGTCGCCCATCGCGCCCAGGTTCTTGCCTGGGTAGAAGCTCCAGGCCGAGACATCGGCCAGGCTGCCCACCGCCCTGCCCTTGTAGCGGGCGGCATGGGCCTGGGCGCAGTCGTCCAGCACCTTCAGCCCATGCCTGGCGGCGATGGAGCGGATCGCGTCCATGTCGGCCGCCTGGCCGTACAGATGCACCGGCAGCAGCACCTTGGTACGCGCGGTGATGGCCGCTTCGATGCGCGCCGGATCGAGGTTGAAGGTGGCCGCATCCGGCTCGACCGGCACCGGCGTTGCGCCGCACTGGCTAACCGCCAGCCAGGTCGCGATATAGGTGTTGGACGGCACGATGACCTCGTCGCCCTCGCCCACGCCCAACGCCAGCAGCGCCAGGTGCAGCGCATCCAGGCCATTGGCCAGGCCCACGCAATGCGCGGCGCCGCAGTGCTGCGCATAGGCGGCTTCGAAGGCGCTGAGTTCCTTGCCCAGCAGAAACCAGCCGCTGCCGGCCACGCGGGCCAGGGCCGCGTCGATACCGGCCTGGCTGGCGCGGTAGATCGGTTGCAGGTCCAGGAAGGGGATGTTGATTTCAGCCATGGGCGCCACCCTGGGTTTTCACCGCCACCAGGAATTCGTCGTAGTTGCGGATGTAGTCTTCGGCGCTGTAGCGGTCCGAAGCCAGCACCAGCAGCACCGCATCGGACGAGAACTGGTACTGGATGCCCCAGACCATCGGCGGGATGTGCAGGCCGATGCGGGCGCTGTCCAGCACGATCTCGTCGCGCTTGTCGCCATCGTCGAGCACGATGCCGACACTGCCTTTGACGCAGACCAGGAACTGATGGCAGGCCTTGTGCGCATGCTCGCCGCGCACTTCCTTGCTGGGCACGTCGTAGACCAGGAACACGCGCTCGGGCGTGAACGGCAGATGCGCGCCGGTTTCGCCAAAGCTCAGGGCGCCGCGCAGGTCGACGATCTTGGGCAGGCGGTGCAGCCGGACTGCGGCGACGTTGAGCGCCGGCAACTCGTCCTGCCCGGCCAGCGCGCTGCCGCGCGCGCCCTGCCCCGGCAGATCCAGATGCGGTGTGTTGACATAGCCGCTGATATGAGCCGGGTTGCCGCTGACGATGGCATTGGGCGGCACGTCACGTGTCACCACCGAGCCGGCCGCGATGCGGCAGCCCGCGCCGAGCACCACGCCGGCCGCGATGGTGGCGTTCTCGCCGATCTGCACACCGGCGCGGACATGGGTGCTGCAAGGCTTGCCGCCATCACCACGCGCGAAGCACACGCGCGCAGCGATCCGCGCGCTGTCTTCGACCACCATGCCCGACCAGAGGTAGACGCCGGCGCCCACCTCGACGCTTCTGCCGATCGACACATCAGGCTCTACCAGCGTAAAAGGGCCAATGATCGCGTCCTCAGGACACGTTGCGAGGACTTGGGCTGACCTGTGGACGCGCATTTTCGTTAGGAGCAGTTGTTGGGTGTTGGCACTTTAGATTGAGCACTGCAGGCCAGCGTAATGATTCCCTGCCATTTGGTACGGACGTGTCTTGTGCCCGTACGTGTACTCGTCGATTGCACTACCAACATCCACGTACGTGTTGTTCGGATTGGTATTCCACATCACGTGAAGAAGAACCTCTGAAAGTGGTCCGGCTGCAACCAGCACGATGGTCGCATTGAGGGTGCTGCAGAACTCCCGCGCACTGGCGAGGATGTGCGTCCCTTCGGTTTCAAAACGGCGGACGCAATCGTCGGTCACGCGCAAGTCTCTTACAGCTCTGAACGGAAGCCCGCAAGTCATCGCTCTCTCATTTACGATCAGCGCAACTGGACGTTCCGCCAAGTTGATCAGCAGCCCCATGAATCGCTGGTAGTTTCCGTTGATGAACAGATTTGCCGCGAATTTTGGCGAACGATTGATTGCCGCCTGCATGCGAGCGTTGCCCTGGGGATTGCAGCAGGTGCACGGAATCCCGAAGTGGACATTTGGCCCCTGAGCATCAAGCACATGCCCAAGCATCTGTCCGAGACGTGTCCTTCGATCCGGTGCTTGCCACCTGTCAACGAGACCGGCCTGAGTGTTGGCCCCTACCGCGTGTCCATCGACAAGCATCAGTTCACCGTCGCCGAATCGATGCATCACCATCGATCGGCGCGACATGATCTGTTGCGCGTAGCCTTCGAACGCCAGGGCAAAGCTACTTGTCATTGACCAGCCTCCAGCCCTTGCGGCGCTGCTCAATGAAGAACTGGTTCATCGACGCCTTGAATGGCTGCCCCGTAGAGTCTGTAGCATTGCTCACCCATAGGGATGCTTGATCATTGCCCAGATCATGCCCTCTGGTGCTGCCCCACAGCTCTGGCATTCCCGCGGGATGCGGCGGCACCATGGTTGGAATACCCAAGTACTTCTGCAACATGTACGAAAAGTGCATGTCCTCACCGCAGAGTGTGTAACGCGGATCAGGTAGTTCACGCCAGAACGCCGACAGCCATGCCCGCTTGAAGAACCACGCGTGCCCGACGAAGTCCACTTCAATCGCCCGATCGATATTGCCGGTGGCATACCAGCCCAGCTTTGCCATCGGGTTGTAGTAGGAAACCTCTAGCGAGTCGGCAGGCGGCGGGTCGACATAAAGAATGCCAGCTGTGCCCAGAAGCGCTTCGGTGCGCTGCATCTGGTCGAGACAGTTCTCGAACCAGCGGCTGCCGGGGATCGTATCGTCGTCGAACATGCACACATATTCGGTGCGTGCATTCAGTGCGAAAGCAAATCGCGCCCAAACCCCATAGTTGAAATTGTTGTAGGCCGACTTTGTCTTCGATGACACCTCGTAGTTCATGGCATATCCCTCGCCGGGATTGTTATGCCAGATCATGATTTCTTGCGGCCGCACCGTCTGCTTTTCAAGCGCCTCAATCTGCAAAATCAGGTTGTCCGAACGCCTGAATCCGTTCAAAACGGCAGTTATCATTACTCGCTCCCGTGTCAATAACTCTGTGCAATCCAATCGATGATCCGCTGCGAAGCATGCCCATCACCGAAGGGATTCGCAGCGCAGGCCATGGCTTGATAGGCGGATCGGTTGTCCAGCAATTCTGTTGCGTTGGCGACGATGTCCGACGATGAGGTGCCGACCAAGCGAGCCGTGCCCGCCTGCAAGGCTTCCGGCCGCTCCGTGGTATCACGCATGACCAACACCGGCTTGCCCAAGGCCGGAGCTTCCTCTTGAATGCCACCTGAGTCTGTCAGCACCAGGTAGGCACGACGCAGCAGGAAGACGAACGGCACATAGTCCTGCGGCTCGATCAAGTGAATCCCTTCCAGATCGCCAAGAATGCGCATCACTGGCTCCCGAACATTCGGGTTGAGATGTACTGGATAGACGATCTGCACATCACCCCGGCTCGCCAACTGAGCGAGTGCCGTGCAAATGCGTTGAAGACCATCGCCGAAACTTTCCCTGCGATGCCCTGTCACCAGAATCAGACGTCGATTCGGATCGAGCCAATGGAACTCGGCTTCAACTCCTGCTGCCAGAGAAGCGTCACTCTCGAGCCGCCCCGACGCCAGCAACAGTGCATCGATCACGGTGTTTCCGGTGACTATGATCCGATCAGGCTTCACACCCTCTGCAAGAAGGTTCTGACTCGCCTGTTGCGTGGGCGCGAAATGCACTGTGGCAATGCCCGCAGTCAGCTTGCGGTTCATTTCTTCGGGCCAGGGCGAGTAAAGGTCATGCGTGCGTAAGCCTGCCTCGACATGAGCCACACCGACGCGCGCGTAATAGGCTGCAAGACTGGCTGCCAACGTGGTGCTGGTGTCGCCATGAACGACAACCAAGTCGGGCGTCCATGCCGTCAGCACATCTGAGACACCCGTCAGCACCCGAGAGGTGAGAGCAGCCAGCGACTGGTTCGCTGCCATGACATCCAGATCGAAGTCCGGTCTGATGTCAAACGCAGCCAGAACCTGATCGAGCATTTGCCTATGCTGTCCGGTCACGCAGATCCGGACCTCAAGATCAGACCGACTGCGAGCCTCAGCAATCACTGGCGCAAGCTTTATCGCTTCTGGGCGGGTGCCAAACACAAACAACAAGCGCTTCAGGCGTGAAGAGGACACTCCCATGGGACTCAGGACCTTCGGTGGTAATCGTTAAAACCAGTTGACCGGCAGATCCAGCCCAACGCTGCGGATCAGCGCCTTGCGTTGCTCGCGCCAGGCCTCGTTGGGCGCCGGCCAGCGACGGTAGATGTGGAGAAAGTCCAGCACCACGGTCTGATCGTTGGAGCTTTCCGAGCTGCCGCGGCGCGTGCCCGGGTTGACGTCCTTGTGCACCACCGCGCCGCCGCCAGCATAGTGGCGCGGCATGGCCTTGGCGCAGACCGCCAGCAGAAAGTCCCAGTCTTCCTGCGAGGCCAGATGCGGATCGACCTCGCAGCCCTCCAGCACGCTGCGGCGAAAGGCCAGCGCGTTGTTGGGGATGAAGTTCTTCAGGTGCAGGCTCTCGACCGGCACATGGCCCAGCGGCACCGCGTCGCGCTGCAGAAACTCGACGCCGGCCTCGCTGCGGTTTTCCTTGACCACCTGGATGTCGGAGAACAGCACCTGTACCTGCGGGCCCTGGGCACGAATGGCCTCGGCCAGCGTCGCCAGGTGATGCGGCTCCAGGCTGTCATCGTCGTCCAGGAACAGCACCCATTCACCCCGTGCGGCGCGCACGCCGGTGTTGCGGCTCTCGGCCGGGCCTGGGCGGCCGTTGCGCTTGATGAAGACATCCTGCGGGCGCAGCAACTCGGCCACGGCGGCGGCCGTGCCGGCATCCAGCGCGTCAGCGACCACGATGATCTCGAAGTCCTGCACGCTCTGCGCCAGGATGCTGCCCAGCGAACGGCGCAGCAGCGACGCGCGCAGGTGGGTGGTGACGATGAAACTGAACTGTGGGGCCATGGCGGTCAGCGCAAGGGGGTCATCACGCCACGGCCCATGGACCACATCAGCGCGACGGCCTGCTGGCCGTCGAAGACGGCGTTCACATGGGCGACGCGCAGGCCATAGTAGTCGGCCTCGGACCCCATCACGTCGAACAGCGAACGCCGGCCCAGCTGCTGCCACTGCTGCAGCGTGGAGGCGCGCAAGCGTTCGCTGTTGCGCAGGATGTCGACGATCAGCCGGGCACGCTCGAAGGACGAGCTGGCCGCCTCGTGCATGTCCAGCACCCGGTAGCGCCGGCCCTCGATCGAGTCCTCGCGCTGCAGCCGGGCCGCCTCGGCGCGCTTGCGGGCGGCGGCGATGCCGGCATCGGCGCCGGGCGTGAAGATCGGGATATTGACGCTGACACCCACCACCCATTCGCCCGAGCGCTGGCGCCCGCCGGGGCCGGCGCCGCCGGAGATCTGGCCGCTGCCATTGCTCAGCAGGCTGAGCTGGGGCTTGTGGCTGGCCGCCACCGATTCGGCGTAGCTGGTCTGCGCCCGCGCCTGGGCGGCCAGCTGGGCCACCTCGGGCGCCTGCAGGATATCGGCCTGCATCTGGGCCAGATCGGGCACCTGGGTCAGCACCGCCGCATAGCTGGCACTGGGCGGCAGATCGTCGCCGACAAAGCGGCGCAAGCGCGTCTCGGTCTGGCGCAGCGCGCTATGCGTCTGCGCAACGGCCAGCTCGGCCTGCTGCTTGTTCTTCTGCGCCTGCACCAGTTCGCTGGCGCGGCCGCGGTCGGCCTGCACGATGGTGCCCAGGGCCTCCACCAGGCAGGCCATCTTGCGCACGTACTGCGCGTACACCTGGGCCTGCAGCTGATAACGGCTGCGCTCCATGGCCAGCGACACGGTCTGCAGCGCCAGCTGCTGCTCGGTATTGATCAGGCCCTGGCGGGCCGACTCGGCCAGCTGGCTGCGCCAGGCGGCCAGCTTCTCGATGCGGCCGGCGTCGTAGAGCGGCGCCGTCACGCTCAGCGTCGCGCGCGCCAGCGGGCCGTAGTCGTCGGGCGCATCGGCAATCTTGTTGCCGGCATGGGCAAAGGTACCGCCCAGGCTGATCGTCGGCAGACGGCCGGCGGCCGCTTCCTGCCAGTCGTCGCGCGCGGCCTGGGCCAGCAGCGTCGCCGCACCCAGGCTGATGCTGCGCTGCTGGGCACGCTGCACCAGCTCCTGCAGCTGGCTGCGTGGATCGGCCTCGCTGATCACGATGCCGACGCCGCTGTCGGCACCGGCCTTGCCCGCCAGGCCGTCTTCGTCACCGCATTGGGAACTGGCCGCGCTGGGCGGCGCGGTCGCAGCCGCAGTCGCCGCGGGCACTGGCGCAGGCTTGGCGCGCGCTTTGCTGCGGCTCTGCGCGGCGGCCGGCAGGGCCAGCGCAAGCGCCAGCGCGCAAAGAAGGAGGCGATCGTTCAGCATGCCGCTACTACAACACGGCAGCGGCAGCGGCAAAGCCGTGAACAACTTGGCGGCTGGGGCGCAATAAAAGCCTTCAAGCGCCGGAGCGGCGCTCGGCCCGGACTCAGCGCTCGCTCAGCGCTTCCTGGCTCTTCATCATCGGGCGCAGCAGATAGCTCAGCACCGAGCGCTCGCCGGTCTTTATCTCCACCATGGCGCTCATGCCGGGAATCACCGGCAGGGGCTCGCCCTTGTAGCGCAGCGTATTGGTATCGGCCCTGAGCCGGGCCCGGTAGTAGCGGGCGTCGGCGCCCTTGGCATCGGGCTCGCCCAGCGCATCGGGGCTGATGTATTCGATCTCGCCCTTGAGGCCGCCGTAGACGTTGTAGTCGTAGCCGCTGAGCTTGATCACCGCGCGCTGGCCAACCTGGATGAAGCCCACATCGGCGGGCTTGATGCGGGCCTCGATCAGCACCCGCTCACCCAGCGGCACGATCTCCATGATCGGCGAGCCGGTGGTGACCACGCCGCCGACGGTGTTGACGCGGATGTTCTTCACCAGGCCATCAACCGGCGAGCGCAGCACCGTGCGGGTCAGCGCATCCTGGCGCACCACCTGCTGCTCCAGCAGCAGGGCCAGCTCGTTCTGCACCCGCACCAGCTCGCTGCTGGCCTCCTGGCGGAAACGGCTGACGCGCTCGTTGCGCTGCTGCTGCAGCTCGTTGACCTGGCGGTTCAGGCGCATCACCTCGACCTCGGACATCAGGCCCTTGGCGGACATGCTCTGCGCCACCCGCAGCTCGCGCTGCAGCAGGCCGGCGCTGCGGCCCAGGCTGCTCACCGCCTCGTCCAGCACCCGCTGCCGGGCCTCGTAGGCCTCGGTCTCGGCACCCACCAGGCCGGGCTGATCCTTCAGCTCGTCGGGGAACTTCAGCGGCTTGCCCGAGGCCTCGGCCTGCAGCCGGGCCGCCATGGCCTTCAAAGAGAGGCTGCGGATGCGGCCCTCGTTCTGCTGCGACTCCACCCGCGTGGGATCGAGCCGGACCAGCTCCTGATCCTTCTTGACATGCTCGCCCTCGCGCACCAGCAGCTCGCGCAGGATGCCGATCTCGGCGCTGGCGATCACCTGCTCGCGCCCGTCCGGCACGATGCGGCCATCGCTGCGCGTCACCATATCGACCTGGGCCAGCGCCGACCAGGTGATCGCGCAGACCAACACCACGAGCAGCAGGTAGAGGGCCCAGGTCACCCGGGGCAGGGGCTCGTCCAGGGCCGCCGCGGCGACCCCGCTGAGAAAGATGTTCTCTTCGCGCTGGATGCTCATGCGATTGACTCAGCCGCCTCGCTTCACACCGAGGCCGAGCGCTGTACCGGTTGTGCTGAAGGGTGTAGATGCAGATTGGCCGGCTGGGCCTGCGGGCTGGTCGGCGCGGCCGGCTTGACGCCGGACAGCGCGGCCAGCACCTGGTCGCGCGGCCCGTCCATCACCAGGCGGCCGCTATCCACGACGACGATGCGCGACACCAGCTCCAGCACCGCCGGTCTGTGGGTCACCACCACCAGCGTGCAATCGCCAGCCGCATCGCGCAGCTGGCGCAAGAAGGCCACCTCGGACTGGGCGTCCATCGAGCTGGTGGGCTCGTCCATCAGCAGGATCTGCGGCTTGGTCACCAGGCTGCGCGCCAGCGCCACCAGCTGGCGCTGGCCGCCAGAGAGCAGATTGCCCATCTCGCCGACCGGCAGGTCCCAGCCCATCGGATGGCTGGCCACCACCCTATCCAGACCAGTCAGACGGGCCACCTCGACCAGGCGTGAGGCATCGATATGCGGACGCCCCATCAGCACGTTGTCCCGCAAGCTGCCATGGAACAGCCGCGGATCCTGCGACACAAAACCGACGCGGGCGCGGAACTCGGCCGGATCGATCTGGCGCAGGTCGATGCCGTCGATGTCCACCATGCCCTCGGTCGGCTGGTAGAGGCCGCCCAGCAGGCGCAGCACGGTGGACTTGCCGCTGCCTATGCGCCCCAGCATCGCGACCCGCTCGCCGGCGCGCAGCTTCAGGCTGACGCCCTTGAGCACCTTAGGCGCGGCCGCACCGGCGCTTTCCGGCGGGTAGGAGAAGCCCACATCGTGCAGGCCCATGCTGCCGCTGACCTTGCTCAGCGGCACGTAGTTGCGATCGGCGCTGCGCTCGGTAGGCCGGGCCATCATCAGGTCCAGGGCCATCATCGCGGCGCGCGCCCCCTGGTAGCGCGCGGCCAGGCCAACCACGCTGCCCAGCGGCGCGATCGCGCGGGTCGAGAACATCACCGCGCCGATCAGGGCACCGGCCGTCACCGCGCCCTCGTTGATCAGATAGACGCCCCAGACCAGCATCACCAGCGTGATGATCTGCTGCATGCTCATCGACAGATTGCTGCTGAGGCTGTGCAGCGAGCGGGTCTTCATGCTGGACTCGGCGCTGCTGGCCACGCTCTTTTCGTAGCTGCGCACGAAGCGGCCTTCGGCACCCGAGGTCTTCAGATCCTCCAGCCCCTCGATCGCCTCGACCAGGGTGCCCTGCAGATCGGCCATCTCGGCCATATTGGCGCGCACCGCCCGGCGCATATGGCCCTGGATCGCGAAGGTCAGCAGCAGGATCAGCGGAATCGCGATCACCAGCACCCAGCCCAGCGGCCCGGCAATGATGAAGACCATGCTGACGTAGATCACGATGAAGGGCAGGTCCGACACCACCGACATGCTGGCCGATGTGAAGAAGTCGCGCACCATCTCGATCTGCGCCAGCGTGTGGGCGTAGGAGCCGGCCGAGGCCGGCCGGTGCTCCATGCGCACCCCCAGGGTCTGGCGGAACAGCTTGGAGCCGATGATCAGATCGGCCTTGCGGCCGGCCAGATCGATCAGGTGGGCGCGCAGTTGGCGCGCAAACAGGTCGAAGAGCATGGCCATGCCGCCGCCTATGGCCAGGGTCCAGAGCGTCACAAAGCTCTGGTTGGGGATCACCTTGTCGTAGATCACCGAGGTCACCAGGCCGGTGGCCAGCATCAGCACATTGCTCAGCAGGGCCGCGACCAAGGCGGCGCGGTAATACGGAATGAAGCGGCGCAGCGTGCCCCACAGCCAGTGGCTGCCCTCGCTGCGCAGGAAGGATTCGGCACGCGGTGACTGGGCCGCCGTTTCCTGCGGCCGGGCCAGCAGCACGAAGCCGCTGTACTCGGTCTCCAGTTCGGCCGCGCTGGCGCTGCAGAGATTGGCATCCTCGCCGGGAAAGACCACCTCGAAACTGGCGGGCTGCTCGCCCTCGGCCTCGCGGCGCCGCACCAGCACGCAGGCATCGCCGCCATTGAGCAGCAGCACCACCGGCAGCAGCAGCGGGCTGATCTCGTCGAGCTTCTTGCGCTTGAGCCCGACGTTGTAGCCGGCCTCGCGCATCACCCGCAGTGCCTGATCCGGTGCCAGCGGTCCGCCGTCCAGCGCCACGCTGGCCCGCAGCGATTCGGCCGAGCGCGCGCGGCCATGGTGCTGGGTCAGCCAGACCAGGGCCTGCAGCAGCGGGTCACCCACAGGGCCGCTGCCCTGAGCCGCGTCGGACTCCGCCGCGGCCGCCTCTACCGCCTCCTGCCAGCCGTCTGCGGCAGGCGCAGGCGCGCGCGCAGCGGTCGCGTCCGCCGCCAGGTAAAGCCCGGGGGCGGCGCCGTTGTCGCCGTCAAAAAAGGGGTCGTGACGCTTGGGCACGGAATCGTTCTCCTTGCCTGGCTTCAGCCACCGCTAGCGCGGCGCTTCTCCAGGGCCAGGGCCTCCAGCTTGCCTTCGAACTCGCGCACCATGCCGGGCACATCGAACAGGGTGGAGGATCGCCCATATTCGCTCAAAAACCGCTTGTACGACGCGGCCCGGGCCGGATTCTGGCCAATTTGTACCGCCCGCTGCTCGTATTCCTGCAGAGAATAGCTCACCAGATCGGGCAGGCCCACATGGGTCAGCAGGCTGCCGGCCATGCGCGAAATATAGCTGCGGCCCGACAAGGTCAGTATCGGTGCCCCGGCCCAGAGGCAGTCGCTGGCGGTGGTGCCGGCGTTGTAGGGGAAGGTGTCCAGCACCAGATCGGCCAGCGCAAAGCGGGCCAGGTACTCTGGCGGCGCCACCCGCGGCGCGAAGATCAGGCGTTCGCCGGCGATGCCATGTGCAGCCGCCTTGGCCAGCATATTGGCCTTGGCCCATTCATTGTCGGCCAGCAGCCACAGCACACTGCCAGGCACCTGGGACAGCACCCGCATCCAGCAGTCGAACACCGGCTCGCTGTACTTGTGGTTGTTGTTGAAGGAGCAGTAGACGAAGGCATCCTCGGGCAGCTGGTACTGGGCCCGGCTGGGCTGGGGGCCGATCTCGCGCTGCCGGTCGCTGACCTGGTAGCAATGATCCAGGTAGAGCGGCCGCTCGGTGCAGTAGGGCAGATAGTCGGGCTGCATCACGAAGCGGTCGGCCACGATCCAGTCCACGCCGGGGATCGCCGAGGTGGCCGGCAGGCCCAGATAGCTGACCTGCACCGGCGCGGGCCGGTAGGCCAGGATATTGGGCCGCGCTCCGCTGGTCAGGCCCTGCAGATCGATCAGCACATCGATGCCGGCCTCGGCGATGCGGCGGGCTGCCGATTCATCATCCACGCCGACCAGGGACACATGATGGTCCATGGCCTTCAGGATGCGGGCACGCAGCGGCGTGCCGTCCTCGCGGCTCCAGCAGAAGGCAAAGACCTCGAAGCGCGAGCGGTCGTGCAGCTCGTAGAGCTCGGCGGTCAGCAGGCCCACCGCATGCATGCACAGATCGCCGGACAGATAGCCGATCTTGATGCGGCCCTGGCGCGCGGCGGGGCCGAAGCGCTGATGGAAGGGCTTGTCCTTGTACTTGACGACTTTCTCGCTGACGAAACGCTGTGCGCTCATCAGCTGCAGCGCCGGGTCGTCGCTGGCGCTGAGCATCGCCAGCAGCGAGGTGTTCATCAGCAGGCGGTTGTGGGTGACCTCGCCAAAGGGCTGGTAGACCGGCCACTCGCACTGCTTCTGCCGGATATGCACCAGATGCTGCAGCACATCGCCCTGCTCCGGCTTGAGCAGCAGGCTCTCGCGCATGCGGGCTTCCGATTCGGCATAGCGGCGCATCGTCTCCAGCAGGCGTGCAGTGTTGTTCAGCGCATGCAGGCGCAATTCCAGCGGGTCCACGCCCACCGCATCCAGCGGCCCCTTGGCATCGGCCACGGCACGCCATTCGGCCAGCGCCTGCTCCTGCTGCCCCTGATGCTCCAGCTGATGGCCGAGGTTCAGGCGCGCCTGGATGAAGTCCGGTTTCAGCGCCAAGGCCTCGCGGTAGGCCTGCTCGGCCTCGGCGTGGCGGTTCAGCGCACCCAGGATGGTGCCGAGGTTGTAGAGCGCCACGGTGCGCAGCGGGCTCTGGGTATGCGCCAGCCATTCGCTGTAGAGCGCGGCCGCCACATCGTTGGCGCCCTGGGCCTGCAGCCGGCCGGCGGCTGCCATCAGCTCGGCGATCCCCCAGTTGCCGCTGCGGGCCTGCTCGAACAGCGGCGCCGCCATCTCGGCGGGCGCCGGTCGGGCGGCCGCTTGGCTGAGGGCTTCTGCAGTGGGCTTGGACATGTCCATGGGGGCGCGGCCGCAGCGACGGCGACGTTAGAGCAAGGGCGGTCTCCATCCTAGGCCAGGCCTCTTGCCCAGGGGATGGCGATAAGGGCGGTGAATGCCGGCCAAATCCTGCCGCACCGCCCGGGCCGGCCTGGGTAGGCGCCGGTGGCACACCGATGAACTAGGGGGGCAAGTCCGGGCTTATCGAGGCATTGGGGTTTGCCGCCGCTGAACAGAATAATTTGAAGGCGACACCCGGAGGGGGATGGCGCCATCCTCATCGTCAGCAGACCCAGAACTGCGCCATGTTGAACACCATACTGAGTCGTTGGAAGCGTTCCGCCCTGCCCTGGCCCGATGCCCAGAGCACCCTGCCCAGTGCCGGAGCCGTGCCGGCCTTGTCGCAGCGCGGGCCGGATTCGCTGCTGCAAAGCCTGCTGCGCTGGCTGCCGGCCGAAACCGATCCCTGGCAGACCCCCGACAAGGCCGCCGACCGCCTGGCCCTGCTGCCGCAGGCGCGCCAGGAGTTTCTCGCCTGCCTGGATGGGCTGAGCCAGGCGGAGACTTTGGCGCGCAGCATCCAGCACGCGGCCAGCCTGCGCGAGCTCTGGCATCTGCGCAGCAATCTCTACACTGCCGTGGCCAGCCAGATCAATCAATGGGAGGCTGAGCAGCGTCTGCAGCGCCTCGCCGCCTGCTTCCCGCCCGGTCAGGGTGCCGCAGCGGCGCGCCAGCGCCGCCGACTGCAGGCCTGAGCCTGCGCTGAGCGCCCGGCGGTAACACCCTGCTGCATACCGGGGTGGGCTGCCACCTCAGGCCAGGGCAGAATCGCCCCAAGCCATGAACATCATCATCCTCGACGACTACCAGGACGCGGTGCGCAAGCTGCGTTGCGCCAGCAAGCTCGACGCGCTCAATGCCAAGGTCTATACCAACACCGTCAAGGGCATAGGCCAGCTCTCGATTCGCCTGCGTGATGCCGATGTGCTGGTGCTGATCCGCGAGCGCACCCATTTTCCGCGGCAGCTGCTCGAGAAGCTGCCGCGGCTCAAGCTGATCGCCCAGACCGGCCGGGTCGGCCCGCATATCGATCTGGAGGCGGCCACCCGACTGGGCATCGCGGTCGCCGAGGGCGTGGGCTCGCCGGTGGCGCCGGCCGAGCTGACCTGGGCGCTGATCATGGCCGCGATGCGCCGCCTGCCCCAATACATCGGCAATCTCAAGCATGGGGCCTGGCAGCAGTCCGGTCTGAAGGCCGCGGGCATGCCACCCAACTTCGGCCTCGGCTCGGTGCTGCGCGGCAAGACCCTGGGGCTGTGGGGTTACGGCAAGATTGGCCGCCTGGTGGCCTGCTATGGTCAGGCCTTCGGCATGCAGGTGCAGATCTGGGGCAGCGAGGCCTCGCGCCTGGCCGCCCAGAGCGACGGGCTGCAGGCCGCCAATAGCCGCGAGGACTTCTTCGCCAGCAGCGACGTGCTGAGCCTGCATCTGCGCCTGTGCGAAGCCACTCGCGGCCTGGTGACGCCAGAGGATCTGGCGCGCATGAAGCCGACCGCGCTCTTCGTCAACACCTCACGGGCCGAGCTGGTGGCCGACGGCGCACTGGTCGCGGCGCTGAACCGCAGCCGCCCCGGCATGGCCGCGATCGATGTGTTCGAGAGCGAACCTATCCTGCAGGGCCACCCGCTGCTGCGCCTGGAGAACGCGGTCTGCACGCCGCATATCGGCTATGTGGAGCAGGACAGTTACGAGCACTATTTCGAGGCCGCTTTCGACAATGTGCTGGCCTTCATCCACGGCCAGCCCAGCCATATCGTCAACCCCGAAGCGCTGAAAGTGCTGCGGTGAGCGCCACCCCGAGCAGCGCCACCGCGCTGGCCCGACCGGGCAGCAAGACCGAGCTGTTCTGGGCCTTCAACCGCCTGGCGCTGCAGGGCTTTGGTGGCGTGCTGGCAGTGGCCCAGCGCGAGCTGGTGGAGCGCCTGCGCTGGCTCAGCCGCGAGGACTTCGTCGAGCTGCTGGCCACCGCCCAGATGCTGCCCGGCCCCAATGTGGTCAATCTGGCACTGATGATCGGCGATCGCTTCTTCGGCCTGCGCGGTGCCTTTGCCGCGCTGGCCGGCATGCTGCTGATCCCCAGCGTGCTGGTGCTGGCCCTGGCCATGCTGGCGGCCAGCCAGATGTACAGGCCCGAGGTGCGCGGTGCCCTGCGCGGCATGGGGGCGGTGGCAGCCGGCCTGGTGCTGGCCACCGGCGTCAAGCTTTTGCCGGCCCTGCGCGGCACCGTGCTGGGAACCCTGCCCGCGCTGCTGCTGGGTGCTTCGGCCATCGTCGCGATCGCGCTGCTGCGTCTGCCGCTGCCCTGGGTGGTGCTGGTGCTGGGCGGCCTGGGCAGCGGCCTGGCCGCCTGGCGTCTGTGGCGCAGGCGCGCATGACGGCCAGCACGCTGAGCCTTGCCCAGTACGGCGAGCTGTGTGCGCAGTTCCTGCTGCTGTCCCTGCTGTCGATCGGCGGGGCCATCACCACCGCGCCCGAGATGCACCGCTTCCTGGTGCAGCAGCGCGGCTGGATGAGCGATACCGAGTTCACCAGCAGCATCGCGCTGGCCCAGGCCGCGCCCGGGCCCAACATCCTCTTCGTCGCGGTGCTGGGCTGGCAGGCGGGCGGACTGCCGGGCGCCTTGGCCGCGATGCTGGGCATCATGCTGCCCTCCACCACCCTGGTGCTGCTGGCCACCCGCTGGGCCCGTGAGCACCGCGACACGCTGCCGGTGCGGGCCTTCACCGCCGGCATGGCGCCGCTGACCCTGGGCCTGATCCTGGCCACCGGCTGGCTGCTAGCCGCGCCCTATCTGCAGCAGGCCGGACACCGCCTCGCCACACTGGCGCTGATCGCCGCCACCCTGGTGCTGACGCTCAGGACCCGGCTGGGCCTGGTCTGGATGGTGCTGGGCGGCGGTGCGCTGGGCGCACTGGACATCGTCTAGCCGCCGGCCAGGCCGGACGTCCGAGCGCTAATCCAGGCATGATGCGGCCGATGACGACAAGCTCCCTGAAGACCGTTCCCTGGCTGGCCTACGCCTCGCTGGCGGCCAGCACCAGCCTGGTGGGCAGCTATGTGGGCCTGTCCAAGCTGCTGGTGCTGGTGTTTCCGGTCTTCCTGCTGGCCTGGTTGCGCTTCGGCATGTCGGCGCTGCTGATGCTGCCCTGGCTGCGCCGGGCGCCGGGTGAGCGGCCGCTGGACCGCCGCACCCGCGGACTGCTGTTCCTGGAGTCCTTCCTGGGCAACTTCCTGTTCTCCATCTGCCTGCTCTACGGCCTGCGCAGCACCTCGGCGGTGGTGGCCGGCGTCATCATGGCCGGCATACCGGCGGCGGTCGCGGGCTTGAGCTGGATCGTGCTGCACGAGCGCATCAGCCGCCGGGTGCTGATGGGCATCGTGTTGAGTGTGCTGGGCATCGCCCTGGTGGCCGCCGAGCGCAGCGGCAAGCCAGGCTCCGGCAACAGTGCCGGCAGCATGCTGGGCGCGCTGCTGGTGCTGGGTGCGGTGATCTGCGAGGCTTGTTATGTGGTGATAGGCAAGCGGCTGACGCAAGACCTGGCCCCACGCCGCATCAGCGCGCTGATCAATGGCTGGGGCCTGATCCTGGTGACGCCGTTGGGCCTGTGGCAGGCACTGAGCTTCGACTTCGGCGGCGTGCCCCTGGGCAGCTGGGGCCTGCTGCTGTTCTATGCGGCCGCAGCCAGCATCGTCACCGTCTGGCTGTGGATGCATGGCCTGGCCCAGGTGCCGGCAGCGCGCGCCGGGGTCTTCATGGTGTTCCTGCCCATCGCCACCGCGCTGGTGGGCCTGGTCTGGCTGGGCGAGGCGATCAGCGGTCTGCAGCTGCTGGCCTTCGGCCTGGCCCTGGCCGGCGTGCTGCTGGCCACCTGGCCTGCAGCGCAGGGCATGACCGAGCGCTGAATTGTCATGGCCGGCCAGGCCCGCGGACCGAAGTCTGGCCTGCAGGCTGCCCCGCCCTGCCCTAGGATGGCGACTTCTGCACCGACACTGCCCGCGATCCCATGACCTTCCCTGATTTCCCCACCGATCATCTGCGCGCCCACCAGTTCGCTGCGCTGCAGCCCGGCCCGCGCCTGCTGGTCACCGCCGCGGTGCATGGCAACGAGGTCTGCGGCGTGGCCGCGATCCAGCGGCTGATCGCCGCGCTGGACCAGGGCAGCTTGAGCCTGCTGCGCGGCACGCTGAGCCTGGTGCCGGTCGTCAACCCGCTGGCCTATCAGCGCGGGCAGCGCGAGGGCGAGCGCAATCTGAACCGCAATCTGCGCCCCAACCCGATACCGCAGGACTACGAGGACCGCATCGCCAATCGGCTCTGCCCCTGGCTGGCCGCCAGCGATGTGTTGCTGGACCTGCACTCCTTCAACAACCCAGGTCCTGCCTTCGCGATGCTGGGCCCGCGCGACAACAGCGGCACGCTGGAGCCCTTTGCCCATCAGGCGGCCGAATCGGCGCTGGCGCTCGCGGTGGGCACCGGGCGCATCGTCGAGGGCTGGCTCTCGACCTATGCGCTGGGCCTGCAGCGCCGGGCCCAGCGCGCCGGCGACGGCTCGCGCGCCCAGCTGCTGGTGCAGGACCCGCACTACGGCGTGGGCACGACCGAGTACATGCGCAGCCAGGGTGGCTACGGCATCACGCTGGAATGCGGCCAGCATGCCGACCCGCAGGCGCCCGAGCTGGCCTACCGCGCCATCCTGCGCACGCTGACCCTGCTGGGCATGATCGCGCCGGGCGCCGTCGAGCCGGCCGATCCGCGCCGCCCCATCGAGCTGCTGCAGCTCTACGAGGTGATCGACCGCGAACATGCGGACGACCGCTTCGAGCGCGAGTGGGCCAGCTTCGACGCGCTGGACGTCGGCCAGCGCATCGGCACACGCCACGACGGCACGGCGGTGCTGGCGCCGGCCGCCGGCCGCATCGTCTTCCCCAACTCGCGCGCCCTGCCGGGGCAGGAGTGGTTCTATCTGGCCCGCGCCAGCGACCGTCGCCTGGAGCTTGCCGCATGAGCCACATCGCCCCCACTCTGCGCATCGACTTCGTCTCCGATGTGGTCTGCCCCTGGTGCGTGATCGGCCTGAAGGCCCTGGAGCAGGCGCTGGCGCGTCTGCCCGAGCTGCAGGTGCAGCTGCACTTCCAGCCCTTCGAGCTGAACCCGCAGATGCCCCCCGAGGGCGAGGAGATCAACGCCCATCTGCAGCGCAAGTACGGCGCCAGCCCGGAACAGCTGGAGGCCACCCGCGAGGCGATACGCCAGCGCGGCGCCGAGCTGGGTTTCAGCTTCAGCAAGGGTGCGCGTGATCGCATCTACAACAGCTTCGATGCGCATCGCCTGCTCCACTGGGCCGGACTGCAGGACCCGGCACGCCAGCGCGCGCTCAAGCTGGCCCTGTTCGGCGCCTACTTCACCGAAGGGCGCAACCCCGGCGCGCCCGAGGTGCTGCTGGAGGCCGCCGCAGCGGCGGGGCTGGACGCGGAAGCGGCCCGCCAGGTGCTGGCCAGCGATGCCCATGCCGCCGAGGTGCGCGCGGCCGAGGCCTTCTACCAGTCGCAGGGCATTCACTCGGTGCCCTCCATCATCATCAACGAGCGCCACCTGATCCAGGGCGGCCAGCCGGTCGAGATCTTCGAGCAGGCCCTGCGCCAGCTGGCCAGCCAGGGCAGCGCCGATCCGGCCTGAGAGACAATCAGCCCCACACCCCACCGCCCCGCTGCCGGGGCGGTTCTTTTTGCGAAACACGATGTTCAAGAATCTGACGATTTACCGAGTCGGCGCCAGCTGGCAGCCCACCCGCGAAGCGCTTGAAGACGCGCTGGCCAAGGGCCAGTTCCTGCCCTGCGGCGCCAGCGAACCGCTGTCCATCGGCTGGGTGCCGCCGCGCGGCATCGAGCATGCGCCGCTGGTCGAGGTGATAGACGGCCATCTGCACCTGAAGCTGCAGATCGAGTCACGGGTGCTGCCCGGCTCGGTGGTGAAGGAGCGGGTCGACGAGATCGCCGCGCAGATCGAGGAGCAGACCGGCCGCAAGCCCGGCAAGAAGGCGCTCAAGGACTTAAAGGAACAGGCGACCCACGAGCTGCTGCCGCTGTGCTTCAAGAAGCGCAGCAGCATCCGCGTCTGGATCGCGCCCGAGCAGCGCCTCTTGATGATCGATGCGTCCAGCCCAGCGCGCTGCGAGGAGGTGGTCAGCCTGATGATCAAGGCGCTGGACGGCCTGAGCCTGCACCTGGTGCAAAGCGCCGAGACACCGGCCGCCTGCATGGCCGCCTGGCTGATGGACGGCGTGCCGCCCGAGGGCTTCACGATCGACCGCGAGTGCGAGCTCAAGAGCGAGGACGAGATGAAGTCGGTGGTGCGCTATGCCCGCCATGCGCTGGACATCGAGGAGGTGCGCCAGCACCTGACGAGCGGCAAGCGCCCGACCAAGCTGGCGATGAGCTACAAGGATCGCGTCTCCTTCCTGCTCACCGACACGCTGCAGATCAAGAAGATCACCTTCCTGGACCTGGTGTTCGAAGGCCATACCAAGCCCGAGAAGGACGAGCAGTTCGACGCCGATGCGGTGATCGCCACCGGCGAGCTGGCCGAGCTGATTCCGGCGCTGATTGAGGGCCTGGGCGGCGAGCATGATTTCCTGGGCTCGGCCCCGGTGTCGAATCTGGAGCTGCTGCCGCCCGATCGGGACGTGCTGGCCGAGCACGCCGAGCACGGCCCGGTCGATGCGGATGACAGTCCGCCCTGGGCCTGAGCCCCCTCTAGTGCATTGACATGCCGTAGCGCGCGGCCAGCCGCGCGATTTCGCCCCTGGCCAGCAGCGTCGTCAACGCCGCATCGACCTGGGCCAATGACCAGGGCGAGTGCGGCGACACCATGCAATGCGTCTGCACCACCGAATAGGGCTGGGCGCTGCGGCTGAACTGCGCCCGCTCCTCGGGCTCTTTCTTGAAGCGGCCCTCGATCTCGGCCTCGGAGAGGATCAGCACATCGGCCAGGCCGCGGCGCACCAGGCGGAACAGATTGTCGGCCCGGGTGTCGTTGACCCGCAGCAGGCGCCCGGCATCGAACAGCGGCTGCAGGCTGGGGAACTGGTAGCCCAGCAGCACCGCCACCCGCCGCCCCGCGAGGGCCTCGGGCGTGTGGCCGGGCGTGCCCTGCCCGACCGGCCCCAGCACCCACTCGATCTGCGGCAACACCGGCACGCTCCAGGCCTGCGGCGGAATCTGGGGGCTCCACTGCGGACTGCTGTAGCAGGCGATATGGGCCAGACCCGACAGGATGGCCGGCTCGACGCGCCGCCGTGCCAGCAGCAGATGCTCGGCCCGGGTGCCCATCTGCGCGGCCAGGCGCTCGCCCAGCTCATACAGGAAGCCGCCGTTGACCCGACCCGCACGCTCGGTCAGCAGCGGGTAGGTGATGCTGGCGGTCTGGGCCACGCGCAGCGGCACCTCCTGGGCCAGTGCCGGCAGGCACAGGCAGGCCAGTGCGCCGGCCAGCCCGGCCCGCTCAAAGCGGCGCTTGCGGCTGCGCATGGGCCGAATCCTGGCTGTCCGCCGGCGGCAGGGCGGCGGCTGCGGCCTCCCGCAGCTTGTCCTTCTTGCTCTTGCGCCGGCCCTTGATGCCGCCCACCGCCTGGGCCTCGCTGGCGACCTCGGCAGGCTCGAAGCCGGCGATCTGCTCGCGCGCCACACGCAGACCCTGACGCTTCTCGATCAAGCGGAAATGAGCCTCGCTATTGGTCGGGCTGTTGGCTGCGATGAAGCTCAGCGCAACGCCGCTCGCACCCGCCCGGCCGGTGCGGCCGATGCGGTGGGTGTAGTCGGCCGGCGAGCGCGGCAGATCGTAGTTCAGCACCGCCGGTAGATCGGGGATGTCCAGGCCGCGCGCCGCCACATCGGTGGCCACCAGCACCTGGATCTGATGGTCCTTCAGCGCGGCCAGCACCTGGCGCCGCGTGCCCTGGCTCAATTCGCCATGCAGGGCTGCCGCCTTGATGCCGGTCTTCCAGAGCTTGTCCGACACATGCTCGGCCGCGTACTTGCTGGCGACGAATACCAGCAGCCGTGGCCAGGCCTCGGTGGCGATCAGGTGGCGCAGCAGCGGCGTGCGGGCGGCGGTGTCGACCTGGATCGCACGCTGCACGATGTCGGGCCGCTCGGCCGGCGTGGCCTCGATCGCGATACGCTGCGGCTCGCGCAGGATCGCCTCGGCCAGGGCCTGCACGGCCGGCGCGAAGGTGGCCGAGAAGAACAGGTTCTGGCGCTGCGGCGGCAGCAGGCCCAGGATGCGCTGCAACTCCTCGGCAAAGCCCAGCGCCAGCAGGCGGTCGGCCTCGTCCAGCACCAGGGTCTGGGCCGTATCCAGGCGCAGCGCCCTGTGCTCGACCAGGTCCAGCAAGCGGCCCGGTGTGGCCACCAGGAGGTCGCAGCCGCCGCGCAAGCCCATCAGCTGCGGGTTGATGGACACGCCACCATAGGCGATCGCGATCTTCAGCGGCTCGGGCAGCGCACGGGCCAACTCGCGCAGCACCTCGCCGACCTGCTCGGCCAGCTCGCGCGTGGGCAGCAGCAGCAGCGCGCGCAGGCGGCGCGGGCCGCCATCGCGCATGGCAAGCACCCGCTGCAGCAGCGGCAGCGCATAGGCCGCGGTCTTGCCTGAGCCGGTCTGGGCCAGGCCCAGCACATCGCCGCCGGCCAGCACCGCCGGGATGGCGGCCGCCTGTATCGGGGTGGGCGCGTGATAACCCTGCTCGCGCACGGCCTTCAGCAAGGCGGGAGACAGGCCCAGGGAGGCAAAGGACATAGAAGCAGCGTCAGCGCTGACCTTGTTGTTGTGGCGGCGAGTTTAGCGGTCCGTCGAACAGGCTGCCCTGTTCGGCCACGGCCTGGCCACTGGCACGCGCCTCGATCGCCAGCAGGCGCAGCTTGATCGCCACGCCGCCATGGGCGGAAAAGCCCGTGCCAAGCCCTCCTGCCCCCATCACACGATGGCAGGGCACGATGGGCGCGAACGGGTTGCTCGCCTCGGCCCGGCCGACCGCACGGGCCGCGCCGGGTTGGCCCAGGCGGGCGGCCAGCTCGCCATAGCTGAGGGTCTGACCCAAAGGGATGCGGCGGGTCAGCGCATGGACGCGGCGGTTGAAGGGGCTAACGTCGCTTTCGTCCAGCACAATTTCGAGCAGATCACGCGGCTCGCCCGCCAGCAGGGCCCTCACCCCCTGCACCGCCAGGGCCACCGCTTCCGGCAGGGCCTGCGCCTGTGTCTGCTCGCGTGCCGCGGGCAGGCGCACCCGCATGCGGTCGCGGGTGGCGGCCGGGCTGGCCTCGGGCAGCTGCGCAGCGCAGATGCCGCCCGGCTCGCGCCAGCCGATGGCGCAGCAGCCCAGGGCCGTGTCGAAACAGTGGAAGAACAGCAGACCGGTCATCCGAGCGCAGCGATGGCGCTGTCGGTCGGATGTGGGGGCGGGTGTGAATTCTGATGTTGGGCCTGATGCTCGGCCGCCCGCAACGCCATGCCGCGCCGGGCCTGATCGGCCAGCAGCGCCACCTGGCGCGGCTCCAGCGCCTTGAGCTTGTGATCGCTCCAGATCTGGCGCCAGCGGCGTGCGCCTGGCTCGCCGTTCCACAGGCCCAACGCATGGCGCATCGCCTGCGGCCAGGGCCGGCCTGCCGCCACCTGGGCCTGCAGATAGTCCAGCCACAGCGCCTCGAGCTGCTCGCGGCTGGCCAGCGGATCGCTGGCGCCGAAGAAGCGCGAATCCCATTGCGCCATCTGCCAGGGCTCGTGATAGGCCTGGCGGCCCACCATCACGCCGTCCACATGCTGCAGCTGCGCGGCGATCTCGGCATCGCTCTTGAGCCCGCCGTTGATCACGATGGTCAGCTGCGGAAACTCGCGCTTGAGCCGGTGTACCAGCTCGTAGCGCAGCGGCGGGATCTCGCGGTTGTCCTTGGGCGAGAGCCCCTGCAGCCAGGCATTGCGGGCATGGACGATGAAGACCTCGCAGCCGGCCGCCGCCACCTGGCCGACGAAATCGCGCACGAAGTCGTAGCTCTCGATCCTGTCTATGCCGATGCGGTGCTTGACCGTCACCGGGATGGACACCGCGTCGCGCATGGCCTTGACCCCATCGGCCACCAGGGCCGGCTCGGCCATCAGGCAGGCGCCGAAGGCACCCCGCTGCACCCGCTCGCTGGGGCAGCCGCAGTTCAGATTGACCTCGTCATAGCCCCAGGCTTCGGCCAGCCGGGCGCAAGCGGCCAGATCGGCCGGCTCGCTGCCGCCCAGCTGCAGGGCCACCGGATGCTCCTCGGCATTGAAATCCAGGTGACGATGCTGATCGCCATGCAGCAGCGCGCCGGTGGTCACCATTTCGGTGTAGAGGCGGGTGTGGTGGCTCAGCAGGCGATGCAGATAGCGGCAATGCCGGTCCGTCCAGTCGAGCATCGGCGCTACCGACAGCCGCCAGGGCTGGGCTGCGTCCATCGAGGGCGTGGCGGTGGCGGGAAGCGGGTCGGCCGCCGTGGGGGCGGCGCTGGAGGCGGTATTCGGATGCACCGGCGGATTATCCGTCAGGCCCGCCGGCGCCACCGCCGCCGGCTCAGGGGCGGGCGGCAGGCGGTGATGCAGGCGTCTCGCAGCCACGGCCCAGCGCGAGGCCACGCAGATAGGCGCGCCGCGCTAGGCCGGCGGCGATGGAGGCGGCCACCTCGCGCGAGTGCCGCTCGGCACCGCTGAGCCGCCGCAGCCAGCCGCGGAAAGGCAGCACGCCCTCGGCCGCACTGCGCAGCCCGCTGACGGCCGCGTCGCCGAAGGCATCGCCGGCCTTGCCGAACCAGTCGGGCTCGCCGGCGGCACGCGGGCTATCCAGGTCGGCGCCCAGCACCTCGTTGAGCCCACCCAGCTCGGCCTGCAGCGCGGCGCAGCTGGCCGCCGGCGCATAAGGGGCTTTACGTGCCTCCAGCAGGGCCGGTGGAATCTTGGCCTGGACCAGGTTGAGATCGGCCAGCGGCGCCGTGGCCGCTTCACCGAGGCGTTGGCTGGTCTCGGCCTTCTGGCCCGGCACGGCGGCCTGGCGGCTGGCGCAACCGGCCAGACCCAGGGTCAGCAGCGCCAGCAGCAGCGCGCGTTGCAATAACAGCGAAGAGGATGAGTGGCGCATGACGGGTCCGGCGAAATCGATGGCAGGCGCTGACTGTAGCGCTAGAACAGGCCGGTGATGCGGCCCTGCGCATCGACATCGATGCGCTCGGCGGCCGGTGCCTTGGGCAGGCCCGGCATGGTCATGATGTCGCCGCAGATAGCCACGACGAACTCGGCCCCGGCGGCCAGGCGCAGCTCGCGCACCCGCAGCACATGGCCGCTGGGCGCGCCGCGCTGCCGGGCGTCGGTGGAGAAGCTGTACTGGGTCTTGGCGATGCAGACCGGCAGATGGCCGAAGCCGCCGGACTGCCATTCATGCAGCTGGGCCAGCGCGCGCGGCTCGAACTCGACACTGTCGGCGCGATAGATGCGACGGGCGATGCTGCGTATCTTGTCCGCCAGCGGCAGCTCGTCGGCATACAGCAGCTGCAGCCCCGGCTGCGGCCCCTCGCACAGCCGCACCACCTCCTGCGCCAGCGCCGCTGCCCCGGCTCCGCCCTCGGCCCAGTGGCTGGCCAGCACGCAGGCGACGCCCAGATGCTCGCAATGGCGGGCGATCAGGGCCAGCTCGTCGGCGCGGTCGGCGTCGAAGCGGTTGATCGCCACCACCACCGGCAGGCCGAAGCCGCGCAGATTCTCGACATGGCGCTGCAGATTGACCATGCCCGCCTCCAGCGTGCGCAGGGTCTCGTCATGCGGATGGCTGCTGTCGGCGCCACCATGCCAGCGCAGCGCGCGCACCGTGGCCACCAGCACCGCACAGCTGGGCCTGAGGCCGGACTTGCGGCATTTGATGTCGATGAACTTCTCGGCACCCAGGTCGGCGCCGAAGCCCGCTTCGGTCACCACATAGTCGGCCAGCTTGAGCGCGCTGCGGGTCGCGATCAGGCTGTTGCAGCCATGGGCGATATTGGCGAAGGGCCCGCCATGCACCAAGGCCGGCGTGCCCTCCAAGGTCTGGACCAGATTGGGCGCCAGCGCATCGCGCAAGAGCGCGGCCATCGCGCCGTCGGCCTGCAGATCGCGGGCGGTCACCGGTCTGCGCTCGGCAGTCGTGCCGACGATGATGCGGCCCAGCCTGGCCTTCAGGTCGGCCAAGTCGCTGGCCAGGCACAGGATCGCCATCACCTCGGAGGCCACGACGATATCGAAGCCATCCTCGCGCGGGAAGCCGTTGCCGGGGCCGCCCAGGCCCACGGTGATCTGGCGCAATGCACGGTCGTTCATGTCGACCACCCGCCGCCAGCTGATGCGCCGCACATCCAGCCCCAAGGCGTTGCCGTGGTGGATATGGTTGTCGATCAGCGCGGCGAGCAGGTTGTGCGCCAGGGCTACCGCATGGAAGTCACCGGTGAAGTGCAGATTGATGTCCTCCATCGGCACCAGCTGCGCCCGCCCGCCCCCGGCGGCACCGCCCTTCATGCCGAAGCAGGGGCCTAGCGAGGGCTCGCGCAGGCAGATCATGGCCCGCTTGCCGATGCGGCACAGTCCGTCGCCCAGACCCACCGTGGTAGTGGTCTTGCCCTCGCCGGGCGGGGTGGGTGTGATGGCGGTGACCAGCACCAGATGGCCATCGGGTCGTGCGTCCAGCTCGCGCAGATGCGCCAGGCTGAGCTTGGCCTTGTAATGCCCGTAGGGGCTCAGCGCGGTAGGCGGCAGCCCCAGGCGGCTTTGGGCCAGTTCCAGAATAGGCTGCAGGCGGGCGGCCTGCGCGATCTCGATATCGGTGAACATGGGCGGTCCTCGGTCAGGCGCCCGCAGCTGGGGTGGTCGGCCACCCGGCAGCGCGGTCAGGTCGGATGGACCTGTGGCCACAATTATGGTGGCGCCGGGCCTGCCGGGGGCCAGGTCTTGCCTGGGCCGCCGACCGTTGCGTTCAGGTCAGCTCGCGCAGCGGATGCTGCTCGGGCGACCAGGGGCTCTGGAAGAAGGCCTCGACCATCGCCGGCGTGACCTCCTCGATGTGGGCCGGATTCCAGCGCGGCGCATGGTCCTTGTCGACGGCCAAGGCACGGATGCCCTCCACCGTCTCGGACGCGGTACCCGGGCGCAGATGGAAGCAGCGATGCACCAGATCGCGCTCCATGCGCAGGTCCTCGGCCAGGCTGCCCATGCGGCGGGCGCGGCGGATCTGCTCCAACGTGACGGCCATCATCAGCGGCGAGCGCTTGTGCAGGGTGTGCAGCGTGTGGCGCGCCCATTCATCGTCGGCCGCGGCCAGCGAGGCCATGATGGCGGCCACGGTAGGCTGGCTGAAGTGTTGGTCGATGCGGGCGCGCAGCGACAGATGATCGGGCTCGGGGGCCAGATCGGCACGCTCCATCACCTCGGCCACCACGTGCTCGGCACTGGGCTGGGCCGCCTGGCGGAAAGCGGCGATCAGCGCCGGCAGCTCGCTGCTCTTGACGAAGACATCGCCCAGGCCCAGCTCGATTGCATCGCCGGCACCGATCACCTGACCGCTCAGGGCCAGCCATTCGCCAACGCTGCCGGGGCATTGCGAGAGGAACCAGCCGCCACCCACATCGGGGAAGAGGCCGATATTCGTTTCCGGCATGGCCAGCTTGGAATGCTCGGTCAGCACCCGCAGCTTGGCGCCCTGGCTGATGCCCATGCCGCCACCCATCACCACGCCCTCCATCAGGGCGATATAGGGCTTGGGATAGTGCTGGATCAGGTGGTTGAGCGTGTACTCCTCGGTGAAGAAATCCTCGAGGGCAGTGTCGCCCGTCAGGGCCGCCTGGTGGAAGAAGCGGATATCGCCGCCGGCGCAGAAGGCGGCCGGTTTGCCTTCACGGCCCGCGCCGATGATCACCACCGCCTGCACCGCCGGCTGCTCGGCCCAGTGGCGCAGCAAGGCGCTGATGTCGCGGATCATGGCCAGCGACAGGGCGTTGAGCGCCTGAGCGCGGTTCAGCGTGATCAGGCCCAGGCAGCCATTGATCTCGGCCAGGATCTGGCCTTGGGACTGCAGGGCGGGTAGGGTTGCGACGGGCATGCCTGGGGACTCCATTCTTGTTCTATTCGGTGGCGCGATTCGCGGTGACGGCCCGGCGCAGGCCGAGCAGCTCGTTGCCGATCAGGGCGGCCAGCACCATAGCACCGCCGACCAGGGCTGCGGAAGACGGGGCTTCCCCAGCTCCCAGCCAGGCCCAGAGCACGCCGAAGATCACCTCCAGCAGGCCCAGCAGCGCAATTTCGGGTGCCGCCAGCACGCGCGTCAGCCGCACCACCAGCAGGCAGGGCAAGGCCAGCTGGAACACGCCCAGGCCGGCCAGCAGGCTGAGATCCTGTGCGCCCGCCTGCAGCGGCCAGGCCAGTGGCAGGGCCAGTGCGGCGGAGATCAGCGCGCCCAGCAGCACCGCGACCAGCATGTCCGGGCCGCGCCCGCCTGTCGCAGCAGCATCGGCAGCGCCGGTGCGGTGCGAATGCTGCAACAGCGTCCAGTTGGTGGCGGCCGCCAGCGGTACCGCGAAGGCCACAGCCATGCCGGCCAGGGCCTGGGCGCTGCCCTTCATTTCGTGGCCGAACATCCAGGCGATGCCGGCACTGCCCAGCCCGATCGCTGCCCAGGTGCGCGCCGGCAGTCTGTGATGCAGAAAGAGGCGCGAGAACAGCGCGGTCAGCAGCGGCCCCAGCGACATGGTGACCAGCACATTGGCCACCGTGGTCATGGTCAGCGCCACCATGAAGGCGGTGAACATCGTGGCCCAGCACAGCGCCGAGACCCAGACGGCACGCTCGGCACGCAAGACCTGGCCCCACAGGGCCGGGCCGCGCATCCAGCTCAGCGCCAGCAGCAGGGCCAGCGCATTGAAGGCGCTGCGCCAGAAGGTCAGCTCGAAACTGCGCGCGGCCTCCAGATGCCGCGACACCACCCCTGCCGTGCTCCACAGCAGGGTGACCAGCAACATCAAGGCAACGGCGCGTCGGTGGGTCATGGGCAAGCGCCCCCGGTGGGGGCGCATGTGTCTAGCCAACTGGAGCCCCTTCATGGAGGGGGCTGGGAAGGCTCAAGGTCGGCGCGAGTTGCACCGGGCGCTCAGGCGCGCGCAGCGCGCTTGCGGTCGTGCTCGGACAGATGACGCTTGCGCAGCCGGATGCTCTTGGGCGTGATCTCGACCAGCTCGTCGTCCTCGATGAACTCGACGCCATACTCCAGCGTCAGCTCGATCGGGGGCGTGATCTTGGTGGCGTCTTCCTTGCCGCTGACGCGGAAGTTGGTCAGCTGCTTGGTACGGGTGGCGTTGACCACCAGATCGTTCTCGCGGCTGTGGATGCCGACGATCATGCCCTCGTATACCGGATCGTTGGGCTTGACGAACATGCGACCGCGGTCGTCAAGCTTGCCCAGCGCATAGGTGAAGATCTCACCGGCGTCCATCGAGATCAGCACGCCGTTCTTGCGCCCGGCGATATCACCCTTGTGCGGCTCGTAGCCTTCGAAGATATTGGAGATCAGGCCCGAGCCACGGGTCAGGTTCAGGAACTCGTTGGAGAAGCCGATCAGGCCGCGCGCCGGAATGCGGTACTCCAGGCGCACACGGCCACGGCCGTCCGGCTCCATATTGACCAGCTCGCCCTTGCGCTCGCCCAGGGCCTGCATCACGCCGCCCTGATGATTCTCTTCCACATCGGCCGTCACCAGCTCGATGGGCTCGCACTTCTCGCCATTGATCTCCTGGAAGACCACACGCGGCTTGGAGACGGCCAGCTCATAACCTTCGCGACGCATGTTCTCCAGCAGGATGGTCAGGTGCAGCTCGCCACGGCCCGAGACCTCGAAGATGCCGTCCTCGTCGGTTTCCTTGACGCGCAGCGCGACGTTGTGCTGCAGCTCTTTCTGCAGGCGGTCCCAGATCTGACGGCTGGTGACGTATTTGCCTTCGCGGCCGGCCAGCGGGCTGGTGTTGACGCAGAAGTTCATCGTCAGCGTCGGCTCGTCGACCTTGAGCATGGGCAGCGGCGCGGGGTTGGCGGGATCGGTCACCGTCACGCCGATGCCGATGTCGGCGATGCCGTTGATCAGCACGATATGGCCGGGGCCGGCCTCGCTGACCTGCACGCGGTCCAGACCCTGGAAGGTCAGCACCTGGTTGACGCGACCCTTGACGGACTTGCCATCCGGACCTTCCATCACCAGCACGTCCATGCCAGGCTTGACCGTGCCCTGGCTGATGCGGCCCACGCCGATGCGACCGACGAAGGTCGAGAAGTCCAGCGCCGAGATCTGCAGCTGCAGCGGCGCGGCCGCATCGCCCTTCTGGGCCGGCACATACTTCAGGATGGTGTTGAACAGGGCCGACATGTCCGGACCCCACTGCTCGCCCGGTGCGCCCTCTTCCAGCGAGGTCCAGCCATTGATGCCCGAGGCGTAGACCACCGGGAAGTCCAGCTGCTCGTCGGTGGCGCCCAGCTTGTCGAACAGATCGAAGGCGGCATTGACCACCTTGTCGGGATTGGCGCCCGGCTTGTCCACCTTGTTGACCACCACGATGGGCTTCAGGCCCAGGGCCAGGGCCTTCTTGGTGACAAAGCGGGTCTGCGGCATCGGGCCTTCCTGCGCGTCGATCAGCAGCACCACGCCGTCCACCATGGACAGCGCACGCTCGACCTCACCGCCGAAGTCCGCGTGCCCCGGGGTGTCGACGATATTGATGTGGGTACCTTCCCAGCTGACCGCACAGTTCTTGGCCAGGATGGTGATGCCGCGCTCGCGCTCGATCGCGTTGTTGTCCATCACCGTGTCGACGATCTTCTCGTGATCGGCGAAGGTGCCGGACTGGCGCAGCAGCTGGTCCACCATGGTGGTCTTGCCATGGTCAACGTGGGCGATGATGGCGATATTGCGAATAGGCGTGCTCATAAGACTCTTTCAAAAATTCTGTTCCTGCCCGGCCTTGCGGCGCGGGGACTCAAGCTGGGGCAACGAAGGCCTGGACTTCGGCCCGGCTCAGCAGACGGCCCGGAATCAGCTCACCGGCGCTGATCGATGCGCTGCCCAGCAAGGCCTGGCCCTCGGGGCCGTAGACGCGCACATGGGGCGCATCGGCCGCGGCAACCCGGCGCCGCAAACCGTTGAGAAACCGGGCCGCTTCCTGTTGATCATCCAGGCGCAGCGCCGGCCACTCGGCCAGCAGGGCATCGGGGGGGCGCAGCATCGCCTCGCGCTCGGTCTCGCTCATCGCCGCCAGCGCATCCAGCGTGATGGCATCACGCACATGCACCGGGCCGCTGGCTGTGCGCCGCAGCGCGCTCAAGAAGGCGCCGCAGCCCAGGCGCTGGCCCAGGTCCTCGGCCAGGGTGCGGATATAGGTTCCCTTGGAGCAACGCACCGCGATCTGCAGCCGCTCATGCTGCCAATCGAGGATGTCAATCGAGTGAATCGTGACGCGGCGGGCCGCCCGCTCTATCGTGATGCCGGCACGCGCATAGTCGTACAGAGCCCTGCCCTCGTGCTTGAGCGCCGAGTGCATGGGTGGCACCTGGTCGATCGCGCCGACGAAGGCAGCACAGGCCGCTTCGATCTGCGCGCGGCTCAACGCCACCGGCCGGGTCTCCAGCATCTGCCCTTCGGCATCGCCGGTGCTGGTGGTCTGGCCCAGACGCAGCGTGGCCTCGTAGGCTTTGTCGGCGTCCAGGCTGATCTGGCTGAACTTGGTGGCAGCACCGAAGCACAGCGGCAGCAGACCGGTGGCCAGCGGATCCAGCGTGCCGGTATGCCCGGCTTTCTCGGCGCGCAGCAGCCATTTGGCCTTCTGCAAGGCATCGTTGCTGGACAGGCCCAGAGGCTTATCCAGCAGCAGCACGCCGTGCAGGGCACGGCGCACGATGCGCTGACGCTGAGGCTTGGCAGTCATGGAATATTGTTGCGCCGGCGACGGCCTCAGTCCTGCGCGGCGGCCGGGCTGCCGTTCTCGCCATCGTCCAGCGCGCGCTGGGCATTGGCTTTGCTGATCAGCGCGCTCATCTCGGCCGCGCGCTCAATGCTGCGATCGAAGTGGAAATGCAGGGTGGGCACGGTATGGATCTGCAGACGCTTGAACAGGCCATTGCGCAGGAAGCCGGCGGCCTCGTTCAGCGCCGCCTCGGTCTCGGCCGGATCTCCGACCAGCACCGAAAAGAACACCTTGGCATGGGCATAGTCGGGCGTGACCTCGACCGCATTGACCGTGGCCATGCCGATGCGCGGATCCTTCAGCTCGCGGATCAGCTCCGCCAGATCGCGCTGGATCTGGTCGGCAACCCGGAAGCCTCGGTTGGGAATCGCTCTCTTGTGTCGCATGGGGTGCTCCTAAACACAAACCCCGCCACTCTTTGGAGGGCGGGGTCGCTGGTTGGGGCCAACTCCGCTGATTACAGCGTTCGAGCCACTTCCTTGATCTCGAAGAACTCCAGCTGATCACCTTCCTTGATGTCGCTGTAGTTCTTGAGCTTGATACCGCACTCGAAGCCTTCCTTGACTTCCTTGACGTCGTCCTTCTCGCGGCGGACCGAATCGACCTCGCCGGTGTAGATGACCACGTTGTCGCGCAGCAGGCGGAACTTGGCGCCCCGGCGCACCAGGCCCGAGGTGACCATGGAACCGGCCACCGTGCCGATCTTGGAAGCGACGAAGACCACGCGGATCTCGGCCGTGCCCAGCGCCTCTTCGCGCTGCTCGGGGGCCAGCATGCCGGCCATAGCCGCCTTCACCTCATCCACCGCGTCATAGATGATGTTGTAGTAGCGCAGATCCACCGCATTGCCTTCGGCCAGCTTGCGCGCACCGGCATCGGCCCGCACATTGAAGCCGATGATGACGGCCTTGGAGGCGATCGCCAGATTGACGTCCGACTCGCTGATGCCACCGACGGCGGCATGCACGATCTGCACCTTGACCTCGTCGGTGGAGAGCTTGAGCAACGAGGCTGCCAGCGCTTCCTGCGAACCCTGCACATCGGCCTTGACGATCAGCGGCAGGGTCTGCACATCGCCGGCACCCATGTTCTCGAACATGGACTCCAGCTTGGCGGCCTGCTGCTTGGCCAGCTTGACGTCGCGGTACTTGCCCGAACGGAAGGTGGCGATCTCACGGGCCCGGCGCTCATCGGCCAGCACCATGAACTCGTCACCGGCCTGCGGCACCTCGGTCAGGCCCTGGATCTCGACCGGGATGGACGGACCCGCCTCGTTGGCCGGCTTGCCGTCTTCGTCCAGCATGGCGCGCACGCGGCCATAGGTCGAACCGGCCAGCACCACATCGCCGCGCTTGAGCGTGCCGCTCTGCACCAGCACCGTGGCCACCGGGCCGCGGCCCTTGTCCAGCTTGGCTTCGATCACCAGGCCCTTGGCCATCGAGACCTTGGCCGCCTTGAGCTCCAGCACCTCGGCCTGCAGCAGCACTTGCTCCAGCAGTTCGTCGATGCCCTGGCCGGTCTTGGACGAGACGCCGACAAAGGGCGAGTCGCCACCGAACTCCTCGGGCACCACCTCTTCGCCGACCAGCTCGCTCTTGACGCGCTCGGCGTTGGAGTCGGGCTTGTCGATCTTGGTCATGGCCACGACGATTGGCACGCCCGCCGCCTTGGCATGGTGGATGGCTTCCTTGGTCTGGGGCATCACGCCGTCGTCCGCCGCCACCACCAGGATGACGATATCGGTCGCCTTGGCGCCACGGGCGCGCATCTGTGTGAAGGCCGCGTGACCCGGGGTATCCAGGAAGGTGATCATGCCGCGCGGCGTGTCGACGTGATAGGCGCCGATATGCTGCGTGATGCCACCGGCCTCGCCAGCGGCAACCCGGGCACGCCGGATGTAGTCCAGCAGCGAGGTCTTGCCATGGTCGACGTGACCCATCACGGTGACCACCGGGGCGCGCGGCAGCAGCTCGTGCTGCTGCTCGGCGGTATTGCCCTCTTCTTCCAGGAAGGCATCCGGATCGTCCAGCTTGGCGGCAAAGGCCTTGTGGCCCATCTCCTCCACCAGGATCATCGCGGTCTCCTGGTCCAGCTGCTGGTTGATCGTGACCATCTGGCCCAGCTTCATCAGCTGCTTGATCAGCTCGGAGGCCTTGATCGACATCTTGTGGGCGAGGTCGGCCACCGAGATGGTCTCGGGCACATGCACCTCTTGCACCACCGGTTCGGTCGGCGCCACGAAGTTGGACGGCATGCCGCCGCGCTCGTTGCGATCACCGCGACGACCGGCCGCACCGCCCTTGGGCGCGCGCCAGCCCGGCGTACGGGCACCGGCGGGCGTGGCCGCACCGATGGTCTTCAGGCCACGCTTCTTGGCCGCGTCATCCGCCCAGCTGGAGGACAGCTTCTCGGACTTGACCGACTTCTTGTCGCCAGGCTTGGCCGTGCCGGCTCCTGCCGACGCTGGGGCACCGGGCGCGCCCACCTTCTTGTGGATGGTGCCCTTGATTTCCTTGGCCGGCTCGGCCGGCTTGGGCTCCTCAGGCTTCTTTGCGACCATGACCTTCTTGGGCGCGTTCATCATCGCCCGTATCGCGGCTGCCTCGGCCTCGGCGGCCTTGCGGCGACGCTCCAGATCGATCTGCTTCTGCTTCTCTTCGGCGCCGACATCGACGGCCTTGATCACGCGCAGCGCGGGCTTGGGGGCCTCCTTGGGCGGTTCCGCCGCAGCGGCGGGCGCAGCAGCCGCTGCGGGTGCGGCGGTAGGTGCCGCCGACTCGGCCGGTGCCGACGCAGCGGCGGCCGGTGCGGGCGCAGGCGCGGCTGGCGCCGTCTTGGCACCGCCCGAGCGACCACCGGCCATGGCCTTGTTGATCGCCGCAGCAGCATCCTTGGCCGCAGCCTGGGCAGCGGCCTTGCTGGCCGCCTTGTTGGCAACGGCATCGGCCGCATCGCTCGCAGCCTTGGCCGCAGCCTCTTCGGCAGCGCGGGCCTCGGCGGCCAGGCGCTCCTGGCGGCGCTGTTCCTCGGCGGCCTTGGCGGCGGCTTCCGCTTCTTCACGCTCACGCATGCGGGCGGCCAGCTCTTCCTCCTGGCGGCGCAGCGCCTCGGCCTGCGCCTGGGCTTCCTCTTCGCGGCGCTGCAGCTCGGCTTCCTCGGCGGCCGCGGCCGCGGCCTCGTCGAGCCCACCCGGCACATCGTCGCGCTTGACGAAGGTACGCTTCTTGCGCACCTCGACCTGGATGGTGCGCGCCTTGCCGCTGGCGTCAGCCTGCTTGATCTCGCTGGTGGACTTGCGGGTCAGCGTGATCTTCTTGCGATCAGCACCGCCGGTGCCATGCGCATTGCGCAGGTATTCAAGCAGACGTTCTTTGTCGGCTTCGTTCAGGGCATCTTCGGTCGATGCCTTCTTGACGCCAGCAGCTTGCAGCTGCTCGAGCAGTGTGCTCGCAGGCCTGTTGAGCTCTGCGGCGAACTGGGCGACGGTGGTCACAGCCATGTGGGGGTCCTTGAGTGTTCTTGCGATGCTGGGCGAGTGGTGTCTATGCCTGGAATCAGGCGGTGAACCAATGCTCGCGGGCCTTCATGATCATGGCTCGGGCCGCCGCCTCGTCCATGCCGGCCAGTTCAACGAGTTCGTCGACGGCCAGGTCGGCCAGGTCGTCGCGGGTATGGATATCGCCGTCTGCGAGCTTGGCGATCAGGTCGGGCGTCATGCCCTCCAGGTCGCGCAGGTCTTGGGAGACTTCCTCGACCTTTTCCTCGCGGGCGATTTCCATCGTCAACAGCGCATCCTTGGCACGGGTGCGCAGCTCGTTGACCGTGTCCTCGTCGAAGGCCTCGATTTCCAGCATCTCCTGCATGGGCACATAGGCCACTTCTTCCAGGCTGGTGAACCCTTCGGCGATCAAGATATCGGCGACTTCGGCATCGACGTCGAGTTTCTCGACGAAGAGCTTGCGCACCGATTCCGACTCCTGCTCTTGCTTGGCGGCCGATTCCTCGGCCGACATGATGTTGATGCGCCAGCCGGTCAGCTCGGAAGCGAGCCGCACGTTCTGGCCGCCACGGCCGATCGCGATCGCGAGGTTTTCCTCGTCGACCACCACATCCATCGCGTGGCGCTCTTCGTCCACCACGATGGACTGAACATTGGCTGGTGCCAGCGCGCCGATGACGAACTGGGCCGGGTCTTCCGACCACAGCACGATGTCCACCCGCTCGCCGGCCAGCTCGTTGGTGACGCCGTTGACGCGCGAACCGCGCACGCCGACGCAGGTGCCGATCGGGTCGACACGCTTGTCATGCGAGAGCACGGCGATCTTGGCGCGGCTACCGGCATCGCGGGCGCAGCTCTTGATCTCCAGCAGCCCCTGTTCGATCTCGGGCACTTCCTGGGCGAACAGCTCTTTCATGAACTCGGGCGAGCTGCGTGAGAGCATGATCTGCGGACCACGCTGGGTCGGATCGACGCCCAGGATCACGGCACGCACGCGGTCGCCGGTGCGCAGATTCTCCTTGGGGATCATCTCACCACGCTTCAGACGCGCCTCGATGCGGCCCGATTCGGCAATGATGTCGCCCTTGTCCAGACGCTTGACGGTGCCGATGAAGATCTTCTCGCCGCGCGACAGGAAGTCATTCAGCAACTGCTCCCGCTCCGCATCACGGATTTTCTGCAGGATGACCTGCTTGGCAGCTTGGGCACCGATGCGGCCGATGGGCACCGACTCGATCGGCTCCTCGATATGATCCTCGACCTCGATATCGGGAATCTGTTCCTGGGCTTCGAACAGCAGGATCTCGGCTTCCGGATTCTGCAGACCGGCCTCGTTAGGCACCACATGCCAGCGACGGAAGGTTTCGTAGGCGCCGGAGTCGCGATCGATGGAGACGCGGATATCGACCTCGCCGTTATACAGCTTCTTGGTGGCCGAGGCCAGGGCTGCTTCGACCGCAGCGAACACGACATCGCGTTCCACGCTCTTCTCGCGCGAAATCGCATCCACCAGCATCAACAGTTCGCGGTTCATTGATCAGGACCTCCGTCAACCTTGTCATTCTTGCCTGCAGCCTCGTCGGCCGCCACCTGCTTGGGCGGCGTCGCCGGTTTGGCCGCGCGCCCCTTGAAGTTCACCACCGGCACCAAGCGGGCCTCGCGCAGCTCTTCAAGGGAAAAATCCAGTGCTTGATCACTCTTGCCGTCGTTGAAGACGAGGCGCCACGCCTGATCGCCAGACGCCTCCGGCTGGGCCGCCAGCACGCCACGGTATTTCTTGCGACCCTGGAAGGGCATGCGCAAGGTCAGCTCAATCTCAAGACCGGCGAAACGCGCAAAATCGGCCGGCTTCTTCAGCGGCCGATCCAGCCCGGGGGACGACACCTCCAACCGCTCGTAGGCGCAGTTCTCGACCTCGAGCACGTACTGAAGCTGACGCGTGACACGCTCGCAGTCGTCCACCGTGATGAACTCGCCCGCCTCGGCCTGGGCCGCCAGCTTGTCGATGTAAACACGCAGCAAACCGCCGGCACTGCGCTCGCAGTCCACCAAGTCGTAACCGAGCCCGGTCACGGTCTTTTCAACAGCGGCTTGCCAACTCATGCGTACGTCCATGCGTGCCTATCTCAACCCCATGCCGACCCGGTCGGCTTATCTACAACAGTGAACCCATCGCCGCCGGACAAGCCAGCGACGAAAAGCGATCAAGCAAAAAAAATGGGCTGGATGAATCCGCCCAACTCAGCCTTACAGCGAAGCCGGGATTGTACTATGCAAGCACCATGCCGGCAACAGTCTGAGCTTGCCAGCCGCCGATGCCATGCGAAAATCCCTGGCTGTCCGCAAACAAAGGAGCCACCATGGGATTTCTCGCCGGCAAGCGATTGCTGATCACGGGCGTATTGTCCAACCGATCCATCGCCTATGGCATTGCCAAAGCCTGCCACCGCGAAGGCGCGGAGCTGGCCTTCAGCTATGTGGGCGAGCGCTTCAAGGAGCGCATCACCGAGTTGGCCGCAGAGTTTGGCTCCAGCCTGGTTTTTGATTGCGATGTAGGCGACGACACGCAGATCAGCCTACTTTTCGAGCAACTGGGCGAGGTCTGGCCGGAGTTTGACGGCTTTGTCCATTCCATCGGCTTCGCCCCGCGTGAGGCGATTGCCGGCGATTTTCTCGAGGGCCTGTCGCGCGAGAACTTCCGCATCGCCCACGATATATCGGCCTACAGCTTCCCGGCCATGGCCAAGGCGGCGGCTCCGCGCCTGCGCGCAGGTGCCTCGCTGCTGACCCTGAGCTATCTGGGCGCCGAGCGCTATGTGCCCAACTACAACACCATGGGCCTGGCCAAGGCCTCGCTGGAGGCCAGTGTGCGCTATCTGGCCTATTCGCTGGGTGGCAGGGGCGTGCGCGTCAACGGCATCTCGGCAGGTCCGATCAAGACCCTGGCTGCCTCAGGCATCAAGGACTTCGGCAAGCTGCTGACCCAATTTGCCGCGACGACGCCGATCCGTCGCAACGTCACCATCGACGACGTGGGCAACACCGCCGCCTTCCTGTTCTCCGATCTGGCCGCCGGCATCAGCTCGGAGATCGTCTATGTGGACGGTGGCTTCAGCCATGTCGCGCTGACCGACAACGGCGCCTGAAGCCAGGCCCGCTTCATAGACAACGGGGCCAGCTGGCCCCGTTTTTCATGCTCAACCTGCGCTGCTGACGCAGTCGACGTAGTAGCGCGAGCGCCCGTCTTCACCCTTCTCTTCCACCAGGCCGTGCACATCGGTGGCAAAGCCGGGGAACTTGGCGTTGAACTCGCGGGTGAACCTCAGGTAATCGACGATCCGCTTGTTGAAGCGCTCACCGGGGATCAGCAGCGGAATCCCCGGTGGGTAGGGCGTCAGCAGCGCGGTCGTGACCCGGCCCTCCAACTGGTCGATCTCCACCCGCTCGGTCTTGCGATGCGCGATATACGCATAGGCATCGCTGGGCTTCATCGCCGGTTCCAGGTCGGACAGATAGACCTCGGTGGTCAGACGGGCGATATCGCCCTGGGCATAGGCCTCGTGGATGCTCTGGCACAGATCGCGCAGCCCCATGCGCTCGTAGCGTGGCTGAGCGGCACAGAACTCCGGCAGGATGCGCCACAGCGGCGCGTTCTTGTCGTAATCGTCCTTGAACTGCTGCAGCGCCGTCACCAGGGTGTTCCACCGCCCCTTGGTGATGCCGATGGTGAACATGATGAAGAAGCTGTAGAGCCCGGTCTTCTCGACCACCACCCCATGCTCGGCCAGGAACTTGGTGACGATGCTGGCCGGTATGCCGGTCTTGGCGAACTTGCCGCTCATGTCCAGCCCGGGCGTGATGATGGTGGACTTGATTGGATCCAGCATATTGAAGCCGGACGCGATCGGGCCAAAGCCGTGCCACTTCTCATTGGCCTTGAGCATCCAGTCGGCCGCCTTGCCTATGCCCTCGCCGACCAGCTTGTCCGGCCCCCAGACCTTGAACCACCAGTCCTTGCCATAGTCCTTCTCAACCTTGCGCATCGCGCGGCGGAAGTCCAGCGCCTCGGCAATGCTCTCTTCCACCAAGGCCGTGCCGCCCGGCGGCTCCATCATCGCCGCTGCGACATCGCAGCTGGCGATGATGCTGTACTGCGGACTGGTCGAGGTGTGCATCAGATAGGCCTCGTTGAACAGATGCCGGTCCAGCTTGACGTTCTGCGAGTCCTGTACCAGCACCTGCGAGGCCTGCGAGATGCCGGCCAGCAGCTTGTGGGTGGACTGCGTGGCATAGACCATGGCCGTCTTCGGGCGCGGGCGGTTCTTGCCCATCGCGTGGAAGGAACCATAGAAATTGTGGAAGGCCGCATGTGGCAGCCAGGCCTCGTCGAAATGCAGGGTATCTATCCAGCCGTCCAGCTTGTGCTTGATGGTCTCGGTGTTGTAGAGCACGCCGTCGTAGGTGCTCTGCGTCAGCGTCATGATGCGCGGCTTCACCTTCTTGGCGTCCACGCCCTTGAGCAGCGGGTTCTTGGCGATCTTCTTGCGGATGGTCTCGGGCGAAAACTCGCTCTCCGGGATGGGGCCGATGATGCCGTAGTGATTGCGCGTCGGCGTCATGAAGACCGGCACCGCACCGGTCATGATGATCGAGTGCAGGATGCTTTTGTGGCAGTTGCGGTCCACCACCACCACATCGCCCGGCGCCACCGTGTGGTGCCAGACCATCTTGTTGGACGTGGACGTGCCGTTGGTGACGAAGAAGCAATGGTCGGCATTGAAGATGCGCGCGGCA
>JAYRSJ010000029.1:0-45987 GCA_041920215.1 Burkholderiaceae bacterium
GATGCTGACCAGCGCGGTGGTGTTGTCCTCGGACGCCGCTGGCCGTCACCGGCTCGGGCGAGCCATGCTCGCGGTCACCGTTGCCGGGTGGGCGGCAAGCCTTCGCCGTAGCGGATGCACCCCGCAACTCCAAGAGCGGATGCAGAACCTTTTCGCCGAGGACTGGGTGCTCGAGGCCACGGCTTGAGCCGGTGGCGCGTTGATGCAATAGAGGCCGTTGAACCGTCGGGGATGAGCGTTCGGGGCAGGGCACGATGTCCAGTTAGCCTCTGGAACGCAGCCCGTTATAGAGGCACTCCGTAATTACGGAGCACGCCTATAACGCCCCGTAATCCGGTCCGGCTGTTCTGCGCGCACGTACAAGCGGGGGACTGCTGGCCGAACCGGCGCGGACGCATGCCGGTGCCCGTCATCGAGGCTTTGCAGACGCGGCGTTTGGGTCGTCGAGAGCGATGCCCCGCCGCGCAGCCTCGGCCGCTTCGTCGGGCAAGGCTGTCCTGGCGTGGTCGCGCGCGGAAAGTCCGCGGGTCTTGAGCATCTTGCGCACCGCTTTCTCGCCGAAGTTGAGGTGCACGCGCAGCTCGAAGAGGTCGTCCTCGGTCAGCCCCAGGACCTTCAATCCGCCGGTGGTGATGGATGCAAGGTGTCGCCGGGCGTCTTCGGTGGCCGCGCACATGGCCCGCATCTTTTCTCGAAGGGCGCTGTCCTGCCGTCTCGCCGCACTCGGTGCCGTCGCTGTCTGCATCTGAGGCCCAGGCGTTGCGGACACGGCCAGTTCCAGACGCAGCTTCGCTTCAACCTCGGCACGAACGCGCGCCAGCACCTTCGCAGGGACCTTCGTCTGGCCGAAGGTCCCATGCTTCTTCAGCCACTGTTGAACGTCGGCGCGGTGCTGGGGCAGGACTTCGGCATAGCCCACGGCCCGCCCCTTGTTGGTGACGCTGATGCTCGGAGAGGCCGGGTCGGTGGCGATGTTGAAGCTGGCGACCAGGGTCTGGAGGGTGCGCTTGCTGCTGCGGTCATAGGTCTGGCGGCAGATGTAGGCCGTCGTCGAGCCCGACGCGGGCGGCTTGAGGTAGTACTCGCGCATCGCCTTCTTCGGCGGCTTGATGAGAGACATGGAAAAGCTCCTGAAGTTGGTGGGGTCCCGCCGCATCGGGAAGCACGTCTGCGAGCAGGACCCCGTATAGCGACTGCAAGACGGTGGCGTCGACCTTCTGTGCGCCGAGCCCGGGGGCGCTGCCAACGCAGTGGGCAGAAGCGGTACGGCGCACAGGCGCGAGCGGAGGTTTGGCAGGCAGTGTCCTGAAGCAGGGCTGTGCGCCATGCTCTCGGACGAAGCCGCGCGCAGTGCTCGTACGGAACACCGCGGCAGGCGGGCTCGTTCGAGGGAGACGTACGGCTGACGCAGCACCGAGAGGCGCAGCCCCCGGCGGGTGGTTCGAAACATGCACTTCTGCGCCCGGTCGTGCAGACCGGGTGTGGTCGGGCGCCCCCGAACGGGGGTCGAACCGGCGACAAGCCGGTTCGACGGCACGAGCGAGCCGACGCGTCGGGCTTGCCCCGACCGAGGCGAGCGGCCGCCCCCAGGCGGACGTGCTGCGCGGGGGCGCCGCCGAATACTGAGAGCGCAGGCGGTCGGACAGGCCGAAGGCCTGCCTACCGCTGGAGCGAACAGCGAGGTGGGGGCGAAGCCCGGTCGAGGTCATCTCTCGGCGAGGCGGCTGCGGGGACCCCGGTTCGTCGGTCGGCCCTGAGCCAAGGACGGCCGCGCGGGCCCCGATGCGCTGCGCAGCGGCGCATAGGGAAGCGGCTGGACTGGCGAGTGCCGACCCAAGGAGCGAAGCGACGCAGCCCCTTCGGCCGTCCGCGCAGCGGTCGGTCGAGAGGGGGCACGAAGTGGGGTCCCCGCAGGCGCGCCAGCGCCGTAGGGAGACCCGGCTGTAAGGGGAAAGCGCCCTAGCGCTTAACCCCTGTGTCGCCCTAGCGACCGAGCGAAGCGAAGAAGGGGTGGCCCCTGGGGCCTCGGCCAGAACCCGTTCCGCCGGCGCGCACAACCGCGGAGTGGGGGGTGTAGTGGGTCGCTATACGACCCATCACAACCCCCAGGGAGGAGACCCATGGCTGACAACAAGCCCGACGCGCGGCAGCCCCGCAAGCGTTACGTCGCGCCGGACAAGGTCCGGACACTCGTCGTCGACGGGCACACCGCGCGCGAAGCGTACGTGCTGGCGACACTGAAGGCGCTGGCACGGCACGGCACGCTTCGCATGCAGGGCGTCGCTCGCGCCGTTTTCGCGACACGTGACGCAGTCGCAGGCCACGCCGCTGCGAAGCGCACGCTGAAGGCGTGCGTCGAGCAGCGCCTCGTGGAGGCACGGCGAAAGCCCGGGACCCAGCAGGTCTACTACGCACTGACGAGTCGAGGTGCCCAGTCGCTCGACGCCAGCGGGCTGCAACTGCTCCCGGCCTCGCCCACGGTCAAGTTGTTGTCGGGCTCGATGTTGAAAGCCGAGCACCGGGAATGGACCGCAGCCATCGTCGAGGCCGCAGAGGCTCGGGAAGGTTTGAAGAGCTACGGCGAACTAGAGATTCAGCGCATGCCGGCAACCGTCTCACGCACCTTGGTCGACGAGAGGTTCAAGGGTCAGCACATGCCCGACGCGCTGACCTTTCACGCCGAGGAGCGTCTGGTCGTTTGGCACGAAGTCGAACTCAGCCGCCGCAACCACTGGACCGAGGCCGTACGCGCGCGGGAACAGCGCAGGGAGAACACTCGCTCGAAGGCACGCCGAACCGAGCCCAGGACCATGCGGAGCGGCAGGTCGCAGTTCGTTCACCTGCTGCAGACATTGCGGGCCGCGCGTGTCATAGAGCATCGTGGCGTCATGCATCAGGTCGTTCTCGTAGCCCACTGCGGAACTGACCTCATCCGAAGCGAACTTGCCCGGTTGGTCGAAGGCGCGTTTGTTCGGGACAACTTCGACGCTTTCCCGGCAGCGCTTGAAGTGATGGACCCCGGCCGCCATTACAGGGTGAACTGGAACGCCAGCGAGCGGTTCGGATTCTTCGAGATTTGGCTGCAGGCCTTGCCGGCGGGTGACGCGGCGGAGATGTCGGTGTACAGCGCCGACCTGCTTTGGCCGGACGCGCCCCAAGCGGTCAGAGAGCACCCGGTCAGTGAGCGCTTTCTAGCGACCTAGAGTCCTAACACTTGGCCGCTGGTCCGGCCTCCCCGGCAAACACGGGCATCGGGCGTGACTGGTCAATGCTCAAAGGCGCGTCGGCAGCTAGTGCGTAAGACGGTGGGCGAAAATTCCACTAGGTCTAATGCATTTAGTGCAACTGCACCCGCTTAACTCTCGGGCCTTTATATGAGAATCCAATGGAAACCTTCACTCTCATGCCGGCCCGAATATTCTCCCAGGCCTCGGCCGAGCTTGCTGCAGTGAAATGCATGAATATGAAACCTTGAAAGCTAGTTGCGCTAACAAATGCGAAGGACTCGTGCACGCTCACAACGGTTGCATCAAACCATACTGAATTGCCCGATGCATCTCTAATTTCGCGACGGACCTGATTCATTGCGTTTGGACTAAGTCCTGCTCTCTTTAATTCGTCAAATTCCTTCTTTGCGTGCTCGGGTTTGCCGTACAGATACTCATGTCGAGCATAGGCGAAACGCGCCTCAACATGAGCGTCCCCTGCCACAAAACTTCGACGTAGATGCTGAGAAATCTCCTCCGCATGCTTGGGTTCGTCAATAGAAGCTAGCAGGCGCGCCAATTCATAGTGGGCGTCTTTACTCAGCGGCTGCTCGGCAGTAAGCTTTCTAAGCATGGAGACAGCCTTCTCACGTGTGACTTCTGTTGCTGCGTAGTGTCTGGCAAGTCTAATAGCGGTAAAAATGCTTTGCTTGTTTGCGGCGTACGCTTTCTCGAGTGCCCGCAATGCTCGAGGCGAGTTGTTGAGGAATTTCGATAGCTCGGCCTCAAAGCTTAGAAGCCTTTCATCGTCGGGGAATAGTTGAAGCCCTCGCCGAAGATTTGCTTCTATATCTTTGGTCAGTTCAGCAACGACTCGGGAGTCAGGCTCTTCGGTCTCCGAAGCATCAGCTTGAGAAAGTCGCTCTTCTAGCTGCTCTAACAGCAACTGACCACGAGTAAGGAACGGCAGAGCATCGCGGGGCGCCTTCACTAGTTGATTCAATATCGATAGCGCGTCTTGGCGGCAACGCTGCCGCTCCAAATCCGTTCGACCGGTCGCGGCCAGACGGCGAAGAATGTTGCTCTTTGTATGAGCAACCGTCCGTGACGCCAAGGGGCCTGGGTTGGTTTCGACTCGCTGGACGAGGGCAAGAGCCGCGCGGATATCTCCGTTGGAATGATGAAGCTCGAAAACCGCTTTTTGATGGTCGACAACACTAGGATGAAGCCCGCACTCAATCGCCGCATCGAAGACCTGAGTAGCATATGCCCTGTCTGTGAACTGCTCGGCAAGATATCTTCCGCGCACCACCTGCTGAAGCGCATGTCTGTCTGTGACATATGCGCTGTTTAGAAACTTCAAAATTCTGACTATCTGAGCGGCACGGTCCTCTGGCCTTTGAAGCGCCTGCTCAAATACAATCTGCGCGATATTTTGATGTCTAGTGCGATAGATATAGTCGCTCAGGCGATGGTCGAAATGAACGTTTATAACATACTCGAGTGGACGCAGGAGTCTGCTCGAGAAGTCCTGAAAAGTAACGCCTGACAGCCGGGCCATTAAGCCCGCCCGAACACCAACGTCGAACCTATCTAAAGTGCATACGTCAAGATAGAGAAGCCGCGCTTCCTCAGGCATTACTCGCTGGTACTCATCAACTACAATCTCTTCGAAGCTCTTCCCCTCGGTCGCTTCGTGCAGGGAGACCAGGAGTTGACTTTTCAGCTTTTGAAGAAAGTATGTGATTCGTTCAGGCTGCGAATAGTGCTCAAGGTACCCTAGGCATTTATTGCTGCTTAGACGCTCGATAAGCGCCTCGACCTCTTTACGGCTAAGGTCGAGAAGCTCGTATTCGGCATCGACATCGTTGCTGGATAAATCCCCGCCAACGTTCCATTCGTTGGTGCGCGCTGCGCCAACAAAAGTAACAGGAAGCCTTGCCTTCTTGAACTCGGCCAATGCTTGGCTTAGTTCTTTGCTATGAACTAAGAGGTCATCCAGAACAACAATCAACCGATTCTTAATGAGTTGGGCAAGCTCGCGAATTTGTGCTACGCGAAGAACAGTTCCTGGCCCAAGATAGAAAACAGTCGCTTCGTAGTCTGAGGCCGCTTCCCACGCAAATCGTTTCAGCGTAACTGTCTTTCCGCTCCCGGCATAGCCTTTAAGTACGTAGAGAAAGGGGCGGTCCAACTGAGCGCGATGCGTATCCAGAATCGCATCTTCTAGAAGAGTGTCAGATGCACGTCGACGAACATCAAAAGACTCGCGAACCCATGCAAATCCGTCGCTAGTCCCCCGGTAAAAGGCTGAAGGCGCCATCAATGTCGTAACAAGGGCGGGGTGGACGTGTTGGAGTTCTGCTGCGAGATACCGTGCGAGTTCAGCAGATGGTCGCTGTTGTGACGGGATAAGCCTAGAGATGCTGTTTGCTTCAGCACTAAGAGCTGAGGTCAGCGTAATCTCTGATTCGGATATAACGCCTTGAAGCTCGGCCATAAAGGCGTCAAACGACAGAGCCAAGCAATCAAAACGAAGGGACTTCCAATATTCAATGTCGCCCTCCTCCAATCCTGGGTCGACGATTACATATTGCGGTCGATGAAGGTATTTGTCCGTCAAGTCAAATAGTATTTCCTTGACATTCTCGTCCGCAAGACTGTAGCCGCAAAATATAACAGGATACGAGGAGCCCCATTCCCTGAAGGTCGAAGCAAGCTGTCCTCTATTTGTCTTAAATTTGTAGTAGTCGTGGCTTGATATAACAAGCGGCAGCTCCGGGTCGTTTATCCGGTTCAAGCAGCCATGTAGCTTGAGAAGAGGCACGGCGCTCGGGTTTCTGACTGCGGAGTCAAAGTCGTCGCGGTCCCAGATGATGCGTTCGATGGTTTGCTGCGTATTTGGACTTTGCTCGTAGGCGCGCTCAATAAGAAGGTCGTAGTTAGTCGTAACTATTCCCTTCCACTTGAACTTCGGAATAGCTAGATGGCCCTCCGTCGGCTGTAAATCCCAGAATAGGTCCTTGAGAAACCTATGGACTGGCCCCATCCCTGCGACTGTAGTGCAGCGGTCGGCAATGTAGTTGAGGGGACGACTTTTCCCCTCCCCGCCTAGAAATTTGTCGCATAGCCTGTCTCGCAGCGCATTTCCAGACATCCCATGAGAGTTGGAACGCCCCTTGGCGGGAATCGTGGCCCCCGCCCCAATGAAGAGAACCGCTTGGCCAGTAGCGATTTGAGTTCTTACGTACGGACTAATTCGATTGGTCACCGCAGTTCCCTGCTTGTTAAGTTGACTGCCACGCGTTCGACAGTGATTCCGCCTGCTTCAATACCGTTTCAGTCGCTTCGTCCTGCCTATCCGGCGGATACCTGTAGCGCTTTAGTAGCGTCTTCACCATTACCCGCAACCGCGCCCGCACGGTCTCTCGAACCGACCAGTCCACGGTCACTGAGGCCCGAAGCTTCTGTGTCAGTTCGACAGCAATTGCCTTTAGCGTCTCATCGCCGAGGTCCCGCACGGCAGCCTCATTGGTGGCCAGCGCGTCATAGAAGGCCATCTCATCGCCGTTGAGCCCCAGTTGCTCGCCGCGCTGGGCGGCGGCGTGGAACTTTTTGGCCATCTCAATGAGCTCTTCGATGACCTGGGCGGTCTCGATGGCGCGGTTGCGGTAGCGCTGCAGGCTGAGCTGCAGCAGGTCCGAGAACTTGGCCTGCTGGACCACGTTGGTCTTGAAGCGCGCCTTGATGTCGTCCTTCAGCAGGCGCTCCAACAGCTCGACGGCGAGGTTTCGCTCCTTCATGTGGCGCACGTCTTCGAGGAACTCCTCGGACAGGATGCCGATGTCGGGGCGGTTCAGGCCGGCCGCCTTGAAAATGTCGACCACCTCGGCGCTGACCACCGCCTTGCTGATGATTTGCCGGAGCGCATGCTCTTTCTGCTCGTCACTGAGCTTCTTGCCCGAGGTGCCAAACTTGGTGAGCGCGGCCTTCACCGCCTGCAGGAATGCGAGCTCGTCCCGGTGCGCCAGCGCCTCATCCAGCGTGCAGCACAGCGCGAACGCTTTGCTGGCCGACAGCACCGTGTTGGCGAAGCGCTTCTTGCCGTCCTCTAGGCCCAGCACGTGGTTGGCCACGCCAGGCAGCAGCTGCCAGGCCTTGGTGCGGAAGTCGGTGTAGTCGAAGCCGTGCAGCATGCCGTGCAGCACCTCCATCTTCTCCAGCAGCACCGCCAGGGCATCTTCGGCCGCGATGGTCGGTTTGCCCTTGCCCTTGGCCTGCGTGTAGTCCTTCAGCGCCGCCTTCAGTTCATTGGCGATGCCGATGTAGTCCACCACCAGGCCGCCAGGCTTGTCCTTGAACACCCGGTTTACCCGGGCGATGGCCTGCATGAGGTTGTGCCCCTTCATAGGCTTGTCGACGTACATGGTGTGCATGCACGGCGCATCGAAGCCGGTGAGCCACATGTCGCGCACGATGACCAGCTTGAAGGGGTCGGCAGCGTCCTTGTACCGGCGCTCCAGGCGCTTCTTGACGTCCTTGCTGTAGATGTGCGGCTTCAGCAGGGCCTTGTCCGAGGCCGAGCCGGTCATGATGACCTTGATGGCGCCCTTCTCGGGGTCGGGGTCGTGCCAGCTCGGGCGCAGGGCGACGACGGCGTCGTAGAGGTGCACGCAGATTTCGCGGCTCATCGCCACCACCATGGCCTTGCCATCGAGGCTGGCCAGGCGGTTTTCGAAGTGCTCCACCAGGTCGGCGGCCACCTTCTGGATGCGCGGCGGTGCGCCCACCAGTTTTTCCAGCGCGGCCCAGCGGCGAAGCTGCGCCGCCTTGGCGGTGTCGTCCTCTTCGTCTTCGGTCAGCTCCTCGACCTCGTCGTCCAGCAGCGGCGCGTCGGCCTCTTGCAGCTCCAGACGGGCCAGGCGGCTCTCGTAGTAGATGGGCACCGTGGCGCCATCCTTGACCGCCTGCTCGACGTCGTAGATGTGGACGTAGTCGCCGAACACGGCCCGGGTGTCCCGGTCCTCCAGCGACACCGGCGTACCGGTGAAGGCCACGAAGGTGGCGTTCGGCAGGCCATCGCGCAGGTGCTGGGCGTAGCCATAGCGTACGTTTCGCAGCCCGCCGTATTCGGCGGCGGGCTCGGCCGCCTGCAACGCCAGGGGCTCGTTGGTAGCTGAGGCCCTGCGAGCGTCCATCAGCTGCTTCTGCAGCTTGGGCATGCTGGCCTGGAACCCGTACTGGCTGCGGTGGGCCTCGTCGCAGATGACGACGATGTTGTGCCGGTCGGAGAGGATGGGGAAGCTGTCCTCGTCCTCGCCCGGCGTGAACTTCTGGATGGTCGTGAAGATGATGCCGCCTGAGGGGCGGTTGGCCAGCAACTCACGCAGCTTGGGCCGGGTGTCGGCCTGCACCGGCGTCTCGCGCAGCAACTCGGCCGCGCCGGCGAACACGCCGAAGAGCTGGTTGTCCAGGTCGTTGCGGTCGGTCACCACCACCAAGGTCGGGTTGCCCATGGCCGGGTGCTGCATCAGCTTGCCGCCCAGGCAGGTCATCTCGATGCTCTTGCCCGCGCCCTGCGTGTGCCACACCACGCCGCCCTTGCCGCGGCGGGTGACATCGGCCTTCGGGTGGGAGGCCACCAGCACGCTCTCCACCACCGCCCGCACCGCGTGGAACTGGTGGTAGCCGGCCACCTTCTTGACCAGCTTCCCGTCGTCCTCGAACAGGATGAAGTGCCGCAGGTAGTCCAGCAGCAGGTCACGCTGGAACAGGCCATGCACCAGCGTCTCCAGCTCCTTCATCGGCCCCAGCGGGTCGACGGTCTCGCCGTCGATGGTGCGCCAGGCCATGAAGCGTTCCTGGTCCGCGGTCAGCGAACCCACGCGGGCCTCGATGCCGTCGCTGATGACCAGCAGCTCGTTGCTCAGGAAAAGGTCGGGGATGTCCTCCTTGTAGGCCTGCAGCTGGTTGAAGGCGGCCCACAGGTCGGCGTTCTCGTCGCCGGGGTTCTTCAGCTCGACCACTACGACGGGCAAGCCGTTGAGGAACAGCACCACGTCCGGCCGGCGGGTCAGCTTCGGGCCCTGGATGCTGAACTGGTTGAGCGCGAGCCAGTCGTTGCGGGCGGCGTCTGCCCAGTCCACCAGCTTCACCCTGTCGCCGCGGGTCTCGCCGTCCTTCTGGTACTCGACGGGCACGCCATCGACCAGCCAGCGGTGCATCTGGCGGTTGGCCTGCACCTGACCGGGAATGTTCGGGTTCAGCACTGTGCGGCAGGCTTCATCCTGCGCGCCGGCCGGAATGTGCGGGTTCAGGCGCCGGATGGCGTCGCGCAAGCGGTGCTTGAGCGCCACTTCCCGGTAGCTGTCGCGCTCAGTGCCGGGCGTTTTCGCGTCCGGTGGCGACACATCAGGCCCATGGCCGACCTCCCAGCCTAGCGCCGACAGCCATTCGAGCGTGGCTTGTTCGACGTGGTCTTCGGTCACTCCCTTCATTCGGCTCCTCCCCGGTCAGCCGCTCGCGTTCTTGCAGCACGGCTCTGTTGGTAGTTCTTGGTTTCGAACAGAAAGTCCGCCAGGGTCACTGCGGTGTAGACCGCAAGCTTGGCGTGATGCCGGCTCGGGCGGTATGACAACGCGTGGGCATCGCCCATTTTGTTGCGGACGCCTGCCAACCCGCCAACGACGCTCACCAAACCGGACAGAATCTGCCTCAGGGAATCGGAGACGTCCTTCCGGTCGGGCTCCAGACGCAATTGCTTCTGCACGCGCTTGTAGAGCGCCTGCAGGTTGCCGTCGTACTCAGTCGCTGCCGGGTCAAGGTCCTTCTCGATACCCACGAGGACGCTCTCGACCAGCGAGCGGGCATTGGTGATGGCGCCGGTGTAGTCGCCGGCATCCAGCTTCTCTTCGCACTTGCGGATGTTCTCGTCGATGGCCAGTTGCGTGAGTTCATGCGACACGACCGCCGGTGCGGTGAGCTTCACGCTGGCTGCGCCCAACTCTCGAAGCTTGAAGGCCAAGCCATCCTGGACGACCTCGTAACCGTCGTACTTCAGATGCTCATTGACCTTCGCTACAACAACGTCCACCGCCAGTTCCGCCTTGACGTAGGCCCTGGGGTCGAGTGCCTCCAGCAGCGCACGCTTCAGTCCATCGTGTCCGTTCAACTCGCGCAGCTTGTCCTGGGCATAGATGCGTCGTGTCGGGAATCCGCCGCCGCTTGGGTAGACATCCCTGGCGCCGAACTGATTGAAGAACTTCACCAGCTGCGGGCCGCTCCGGTAAGGCGCGCCGTCAAGGTCTCCAGCAATCAAGTTGCCGAGGAACTCAATTGTGTACTCGGAGACCTTCATCGGACGTCTACACGGTTACGCGGCCAACGCCTCGACTTCGGCCTGTGCCTCAGGCAGGCGAAGCTTGCCGGAGATGAGACGGGGCAACAACGTGTCCCGAAGCTCGGCCAGCGCCCGAGCCTGTTTCTCATTCGTGGTCACGCGGCTGAACACCGCTGATGCGAAGTCATCGAACTTCTTGACGACCTCTGCCGATGGCAAGAGTGCAGGAATCGGCCGAAATGCCTTCTTGCTGATTTCCATGAACGTCGAGCCGTTCGCGCGGCCCTTGATGGCGTCCATGTTCAGTTGGCACCAGAAGTACAGGTATGCCGGCGGCAGTCGACCGCCGGGAGGCATCGCGATGTAGCCCTGGTTGATGGCCACCGGAACCTGAGCCAGGCTGAGGTAGCCAATCGGCGCACGCGACGACATGACCAGCGTTCCAACAGGCAGCAAGCCCGACGAAATTTTGGCAAGACCTGCGTCGCTCACCTTCCGTTCGGTGCTGAGCAATACCGGCGCAGTGGCCCCAGAGAGGTCCTTAGGCGAGGTCCAGTGATGGACGGCAGGCTGCCAGAACGCATCGTTCTTCGTGTCCGGTGTGGACCCGCCGAGGGCTTCGACCAAGTCCCCAATCGGCTGAACGGACCAGCCTCTTGGAATCGGACCGATTTCGGAGTCTTGAAGCTCCGCCGGAAACAGCGTCGCCGTGGCCGCATCCATGCCCTCGGGCTCGCGGCCTTCGGCCTTGGCGCGCACCGGGTCGAAGTCGATGAACCAGCTTTTGAACAGGGCTTGGGCGATGGATTCGAGGGTGACGTTGGTTTGGCGCAGGAGGTCGATGCGGTCGTCGAGCGCCGATAGGACATCCGCGATTGCACGTTGGACCGTCAGCTCAGGCATGGCGATGTGGAACGCCTTCACCTCCGGGAAATAGATGGTCTGATGGGTCGTTCCTGATGCGAACCTCAAAAAGGCATTGCGTTCCCCGAGCAACACGTACTTGAGGTAGCGATGGTCAAGTTCCGGACCACAAACCCAGTTGACGAAGTCCTGGCTGGTTGCCATGGGAACTCCCATGACCACGACGTAGCCGACTGAGGCGGTTCGAGATAGACAGACGGTCTTTGCCGGAAGAACTCGTGCCGACGAGTTGCGAATGCCCAAGTCGTTCGTGTACTGCTCGGTCTTGTAGATGGTCGCGCCGTGATTACCAGTCGCATCGCGGATACCAATCCAAGGAATGGTTCCGCCCCACCAGTCGGGGCGGCGACGACTTGGCGTGTGCCCACTCTCTAGGCGAGCAACATCCGTCAGCAGTCGCCACCTCCAGCCTTCGGATAGGTCACTACAGGGATTGCCTACCGACAGCGCAACGTCACCCGGGATGACGCCGGTAGTCGCTGCCCGCCCGCCGGTTCGAGTCTTTGGCAGTCGCTCAGACGGCATAGCCCAGCCCTCCGAGCTTCTCCCGAATCACCGCATCCAATTCGGCCCCCTTGGCCATCTGCTCGGCCAGCTGCGACGTCAGCCGCTCCATCTTCTCGTTGAACGCCTCGTCGTCATCGTCGGTGGCTTCGGCGCCGACGTAGCGGCCCGGGGTCAGCACATGGCCGTGCTCGGCAATCTCGGCCAGCTTCACGGCACGGCAGAAGCCGGGCACATCGGCATAGGGCTCGTCGGCGCCGACCTCGCCATCGGCGCGCCAGCGGTGCACGGTGCTGGCGATGCGCTGCACGTCCTCGTCGTCGAACACCCGGTTCACGCGCGTGTCCATCCGCCCGAGCTTGCGGGCGTCGATGAAGAGCAGCTCGCTGCGCCGGTCGCGGCCGCCCTTGGTCTTGTCCTTGGCGAGGAACCACAGGCAAGCGGGAATCTGGGTGTTAAAGAAAAGCTGGGGTGGCAGGGCCACCATCACCTCGACCACGTCGGCCTCGACCATCGCGCGGCGAATCTCGCCTTCGCTGTTCTGGTTGGACGACATGCTGCCGTTGGCCAGCACCACGCCGGCCTGCCCACGCGGCCCCAGGTGGTGCAGGATGTGCTGCAGCCAGGCGTAGTTGGCGTTGCCCGCAGGCGGCGTGCCGTGCACCCAGCGCTTGTCGTCCAGCAGCCGGTCGCCGCCCCAGTCGCTGATGTTGAACGGCGGGTTGGCCAGCACGTAGTCGGCCTTCAGGTCGGGGTGCTGGTCGCGGTGGAAGGTGTCGGCCGGCTCCTTGCCCAGGTTGAAGTCCATCCCCCGGATGGCCAGATTCATGGCCACCAGCCGCCAGGTCGTCGGGTTGGCTTCCTGGCCGTAGATGGAGATGTCGCCGAACTTGCCGCCGTGGCTTTCGATGAACTTCTCGCTCTGCACGAACATCCCGCCCGAGCCGCAGCAGGGGTCGTAGACCTTCCCCTTGTGCGGGGCCAGCACCTCGACCAGCACCTTCACCACGCTGGCCGGCGTGTAGAACTGGCCACCCTTCTTGCCTTCGGCGTTGGCGAACTGGCCGAGGAAGTACTCGTACACCTCGCCCAGCAGGTCCTTGGCGTGGTGGCCCTCACTGGACGTGAAGCCGATGGTGGAGATAAGGTCGATGAGCTCGCCCAGCTTGCCGGGCTCCAGCTGCGCGCGGCCGAAGCGCTTGTCCAGAATGCCCTTCAGGCGCGGGTTGTCGGCCTCGATGGCGTCCAGCGCCAGGTCGATGCGGGTGCCAATGTCGGCCTGCTTGGCGTTAGCGCGGATGGTCTCCCAGCGCGCGGGCCCGGGCACCCAGAAGCAGTTGACCATCGTGTAGTAGTCGCGCTCCTCGGTGGCGAGGGCGCGGTCTTCGGCATCCGACAGGTGCAGCTCGTGCGACTCGTCGGCGAACGCAGCCTCCAGCTCGGCACGCCGTTCGTCGAAGGCGTCGCTGATGTACTTCAGGAAAATGAGGCCGAGGACGATGTGCTTGTATTCGGCGGCGTCCATGCTGGAGCGCAACTTGTCGGCGGCCGCCCACAGGGTTTTCTTGAGGTCTTGGTTCATAGCTCTCCCACTGTTGCAAAGCGTACACGGGAAGCCGTCCGTTTTCGGAGGGTTGGAAGACGGCGGTCGGCATGCCGCCCGCCGAGCCGTTCGGTACACGTTCGATGTGGGTCAGCCGCCCTGCCAAACCAGCGCCCCAGACACATCTACTGGCTCCGCCAATCACGCATGTGTACGGACGGACTTGCAACACCGGGGTCGCTCACGCTGAAGGCGGCTTGCAGTAGCGGCTGACGGTCGACCGGTCGATGCCCAGTTCCTGCGCAATCTGACTCAGGCTCAGGCCGCTGTCGCGGAGCTGACGCGCTCGCTGGCGCCTGTTGTCGGCGGCAGCCAGATAGTCGGCGCGTGGGACGGCCCCGGCCGCCCGGCGCTTCAGCTCATGACGCACGCGGTCCCGTCGTTTGGCCTCGTCGTGCGAAAGGATGGTCCTGAGCTGGGCCATTTCTGAGCTGGTGATGGACAACCACTGCAAGAGCGTGTCGTTGGCGAACCGGTACCGCGGGTCGACAGCCTTACCGAGGTACTCGACCGATTCGCCGCGCGCGGCCAGCTCGACACGCTTCTTGACTGCGCTGACGCAGTTATTGACTTCCTGTGGCGTCCAAGTAGGCGCGAACTCGCGAGCCAGCTCCCACACTTCGCCCATGAATTTCGGCGCGATGACGGCACTAGCGAGGAAGCAGGCGCCCAGGAAGACAAAGGTGTTGCGCTCGCCTGTGGGAAGACCGCCTTGCGCATGACGTAGTGCAGCCAGCGTCCGGAGGTCGTCCAGCCTGTCCCAGGCCAGCTGGCTGGGGACCAGCCGGCGTGCGGTGTTGTTGGGATTGGCCTTGCCGGGCAGCGCCACCAGGTTCCTGCGTGCGGCTCGCCGGCGTCGGGCAGCGAGGTCAGCGTCGATGTCTTGCTGGCGAAGTGCCAGGGCATCCGCACGCTTTTCGGCGAGTTCGTCGCGGCTGTACGGCGCCATTTGCGTCGCGAGCTCGTCGAAGTCGTAGACGACGAGGCCCGCGAAGCCGAGGCTCGCACCCATCGTTGGGGTTCGGCCCTCGTACACCACCCGCACCGTGTCGCCGCTCCGTCCATTCACGGTGCCCACCAGACGGAGGACACGGGAGGCATCCAGGGCCCTGTAGTCGGCGCCCATTCCTTCCAGGCTGGTCGCGAGCATCTTCTGCACGAGATACCAGCGAGGCATGGCCTGGCGCGGTACCGGTGCCGCGAGCAGCCACTTGGCCTGCAGGCCTCGGCCTGAGTAGACGACCACGCTGGGCGGCGGCACGGCAGCGTCCTCGCATACGCGCAGAAGCTTGTCAGTCAGCGCCTCGGGCGGGGAACCGTACAGGTGCTCCAACTTGTACGTATCAAGGTCGACGTAGCAGCTCGTCATCCGCCAGCAATTCACCGCTCGACGATTGGGCCGGAAGAACTCGTTCTGGGCGATGTAGACGTTGGCGTTGCCGGACTGCATGCCCGTCAGCATCCTAGGCAAATCACTGAGGCGGACGCTCGTCTGCCGGACCGTCTGCCCAGGCGTGAAAAAGGCGGTGAAGCCCGGTCGCCGGATGTCGTGGTAAAGGTAAGGCTCGTCTAGCTGGTCAACGAACGGCGCGGCCGGCGCGAAGGCCAGGGCCAGTTGGCTCATGGTGGTCTCCCCAAACGGGAGACACGGTTGCTATACGTCGCATTGGCTTATCCCGCTGCGCCCTGCATCTCTCTGCCGCCAAGCTTTGGAGATGCGGGGCGTTGTCTTTGCAGCCCGCCCCATGCGGTCTGCTCGGGACGTGTAGCGACGAGCTTCAGCACCGGAGTGCCAAGCCGCCAGCACCCGCTGACGAGACATCAACGGCATCGGTGCGAGCAAGTGGCTCGGCGGGCGGTGGGGGTCAAGACCAGGCAGCGCGCCGGCCAAATCCTTGCACGACGCGTGCAAGGATGTGTCAGGAGGGCATGCGCCTCCGATTTCGGATTGAGCTTCAGTTCGCCCAGGTTTTCCGGAACGGCGGCGTCGGCGTCGAAAGACAAGCGCCCCGGCCGTCGGGCCGAGGCGCTGACAAATCAAGTCAAGTTCTCGGTGCCGCAGGTGGCACCAAGGCGGTCAACCTTTACGTTTTGGACCTTTCGGCACGCCGCCGCCGGGGCGGTAGATGGGGGGCAGTCCCGGCGGCCAGACCCGTGCCAAGGTCACCAGCGCCGGCCTCTGGCCGTCAGCGTTCCTAGGGACCACACGTCCGGAGCTCGCAGTCAGGCACAGCTCGGCCATTTCCCGCCGATGCATGCCGTGGTCCGCATCGAACTCGGACCTGACGACGCGGCGGGCGAACGCATAGGCGTCGGCCTGCACCTCAAGGTTGAAGCTGCGCGCCTCGGGGATTCCGGCCGCCGTCAGCTGCACCCTGAAAACCGGCGCCGCCTCCGGCCTTGCCTTGAGATACCGCTCAACGAGCGGCCCCAACAGCGGCAGAAGCACGCGGTGCTGCCACTGACCCAGCTGGAGCACGAAGACCAAGCCACCCGTGCCCCCCTGCGGCATGCCAATGGCGTCGCTTGTTCCCAAGCATGCCTCCCCCTCAAGGAGGAAGCGCATGAACGGTTCCGGCGGCGTGAACGCCAGGATGTTCCAGTGTTCGGCAGGCTCATCGGTCGTTTCATCGACGGGGAAGCCGCTCGAGTCGACCAAGACAGCCGCTTCGGGGTTGCCGATGTAGTCCACCATGGACAGTGCCCTGACTCTCTTCATTAGGTTCCTTGGAATGCGCGTCGGAGTGACGCTCTCCGTGTAGGAACCTTCCGGTAGTCGCTGTGGCTGCGACCCCATCTCGCCGTCTTGCCTCGAGGCAAGGTCCGTCGATGGCGGCAAGATGCGGTCCTTCGCAGGCATTGCCCGGTGGCGCCCGCCCAATGGCAACGGCCCGCCCGCGCAAGGCGGGAGGGCAACCGGCCAGGGACAGCCAGGCGCGAGGCGGCCTGGTGTCAGGCGTGCTGGCGCCGAGGAAATCCGATGACGTTGGACCCCAGGGCGGGTGCCGGGTCCGCCGCGGCCTCGGAGGCCTGAACGGTCGGCAGCACTACGGCGGTGTCGGCCGCCAGCGTCGCGGCGAGCAGCGTCTCCGGAGTCACGACCTCGGGGCCGGTACTGCTGCCGAGCCAGTGCAGGTCGGACTGCTTCAAGCGCTTGCGGCCCTTGTTCCCCAACTGCTCCTGTCGCGCCTCCTCCGCTTCTTCCAGTTTGCGCGTGATGGCGCCAGCGCAGAGGTGCGTATAGCGCGTCAGCGACCGGATGTCCTTGTGGCCGCTGAACGCCTGGAGGTCCAGCACCGTCGGGAACACGCCCGACTCCGCTGCCCTGCTGATGCCTTCGTGGCGCAGGTCGTGGATGCGCAGGTCCTCGAGGCCCGCGGCATCGCAGATGCGGGTCCAGGCGGCCTGCAACTCCTTCAACCCGATGTCGAACACCAGGTCGCTGCTGCGCGGAAGGCGCTCCAGCAGCGCGAGGATGTCGCGTCGAACCGACAGCTTGCGGGGGCGGCCGTTCTTGGTCGTCGGGATGAACGCAGTTCGCTCCTCCCAGTCAATGCGGTCCCAGAACAGCCCCAACGACTCGCCTCGGCGCGCGGCGGTCGCCACCTGGAACTGCACGAAGGCCTCCAGCAACGGCACGACCGGGAACCCCTCGGCGAGGGCACGCCGGCGGGCCTTGTCATACGCAGCCCTGCGCGCCTGGTTGATGGCGTAGCGCGTGTCCAGCGTCTTGGCGGCCGCCACCTCGTCGGCGGCGAGCGCCTCCACGTGGCTCTCGAGCGACATCAGCTGGTCCTCCTTGCGCGCAGCCTCGAGCAGCCCGAACTCCTCGTCACCTTTCAGCCGGCGGTCACGCTCGTTGAAGAACTTCGGGCGTTTCACGCCGTCCAGCGGCGAGAAGTCCATGTGGATGCGCCAGCCGGTCCGGGCACGGTTGTAGATGCTGGACAGCAGGTCAATCTGCCGGTCGACCGTCGCGCCGGCGACGTACTCGGTACGGTCTGCGATGAAGTCCTCGATATGCGAAGGCGTCACCTCGTTGAGCGGCAGGTGCAGCCACTCCAGCGACGTCATCGGCTGGCGGTTGGCGCGCAGCGGGGTGAGGGCGCGGCCGAACTCCTTGATTTCCGCCTTGCGCTGGTCGATGCGCTTGCGCAGCTCGTGCGTGCTGTCCTCCAGCATCGCGTTGAGGATGATGACGCAGTTGTCGCCGCCCTTGAGCGCCGCGCAGTCTTCCTCGATGAAGCGCTTGATGAGGTCTGCCGTCGTGGTGTTCGCGGCCTTGGTGTAGTCGCGGAACAGGCCTTGCGGCTGCTCGGACTCGATGCGCTTGACGAAGGCGGACGCCTCGTCGAGGGTTGGGAAGGTCTTGATTTGGTCCTTGTGCCCGACGCGGACGACCTTGACCTGGAACGAGGTCGCGCCCTGCGTGATGTCGGGCTCGAGGCCCTGCTCCATGAGCGCCTGCATGTACGCCTCGGCCTGCTTGACCTTGCCGTGCGGGAACGTGCGCGTGAGGGACTTGCCCTTGCCGCGACCGGGAACGGTGACGGTGTAGGGCGAGCGGTTGATGATGGAAGCCATGTCGAATCTCCAGAAGGTTGATGGAGACCCGTGTAGGCGGCCGACCTTTTGCGCTGCCTTTAGCCGCTTTAGGTCGCTATACGAGACCGCGGCGGTGTGATGGCGGCACGCAGCGGGCGGTGTTGCGGGCGGCACGCAAGCACGCGTGCCGACGCTCCGGTGCGAAAAGAAACGCAGGACGGCGCAGTGGCGCGAAGCCACTCAGCCGACCGTTCTGGAGCAGATTTGGAGCATTTCGCCGGTTTGCGCTGTTCTGCGCGGTGGTCCGCATTGCGCGGACCGGGCTAAGTGCTTGTTTTTGCTTAAGAAATTCTGGTCGGGGTGAGAGGATTCGAACCTCCGGCCTCTACGTCCCGAACGTAGCGCTCTACCAGGCTAAGCTACACCCCGTTTGCGACTGCCCGTGAGGGTTGCCCAATTGACGAATCGGACATCGCATAGTTGTTCTGTACGGTGTTGCGCTACTAGAAAGTGCGCTCCACCGACTGAGCACAAAATTCTAGCAGAGTTTCGCGCCAGATTGTGGAAGGTAGTGCATTTAAACAATCGCGAGCGGCGGCGGCTTCGCGTCTGGCGGCCTCTCGGGTGGCCTCAAGTGCGCCTGTGCGTTGCACGATGGCGGCGATTTCGGCGAGTCGCTCTACCTCGCCGTGCTCGATCGCGTGGCGTATCAATGCGCGCTCTTGCGCTGTGCCGCGCTCCATGGCGGTCAGCAGGGGGAGGGTGGGCTTTCCTTCCCGCAGATCGTCGCCCACATTTTTCCCGAGCGCCGAGGGGTCGCCTTCGTAGTCCAGCACATCATCGATCAACTGGAAGGCTGTCCCAAGCGCGCGTCCGAAGCCTGCGCAGGCTTCTTCCACGGTAGGGGTGGCATTGGCAAGAACGGCGCCCAGCCGAGCGCTAGCTTCGAACAGCTTGGCGGTCTTGTAGCGTATGACGCGCAGGTAGCTGTCAACGCTGACATCGGGGTCGTGCATGTTCATCAGCTGAAGAACCTCGCCCTCTGCAATGATGTTGGTGGCCTCGGCCAGTACATCCAGCACCCGCATGCGCTCGACCGAAACCATCATCTGGAAGGCGCGTGAATACAGGAAATCGCCAACCAGAACACTGGCTGCATTGCCGAACAGGGCGTTGGCAGTCTTCTTGCCGCGACGCAGCGAGGATTCGTCGACGACGTCGTCATGCAGCAAGGTCGCTGTGTGGATGAACTCGACGACCGCTGCCAGCTCGAAGCGCTGTGGGCCGGTGAAGCCGAGGGCGTTGGCGAACAGAAGCACCAGCTTGGGCCGCATGCGCTTGCCGCCAGCATGGACAATATAGGCGGAAATCTGGTTGATCAGTGCGACGTCCGACTGGAGTCTTTGCGCGATAACGAGGTCGACTTCGCGCATCTCTTCGGCCAACAGGGTCAATGCCTCGGCGGCGGGGGAAGGGGACGAGGCGGATGCAGCGTGCACACTCAACTCACTGTTAGTCGAAGTCGGCATTATAGGAAGCGGTGCTGCGGCAGCACGGCGGCCGTTGTCGCCGCTGTGCGTCGTCACGCCCGGGTGGGTTCGGTGTGCTTTGATGGAAAATCCTTCCTGTGCTACACTCATGGGCTCTGCGCTTTTCAGCGTGGATTGTCGATCTGCCTATGGCCTGATCTGCTTGCTTCAGTTCGCTGTGGTGTGCTGAGAGGGGCGGGCAGATGAATCATTGAAAGGGCTGATATGTACGCGGTCATAAAAACCGGCGGCAAGCAATACAAAGTTGCAGCTGGCGAAAAGATCAAGGTAGAACAGATTGCTGCGGATGTTGGCCAAGAGATCGTGATCGACCAAGTTCTCGCCGTGGGTAACGGCGCTGAGCTGAAGGTTGGCACTCCCTTGGTTGCTGGCGCAAGTGTGAAGGCCACGGTTGTGGCGCAAGGCAAGCACGACAAGGTGCGCATCTTCAAGCTGCGTCGTCGCAAGCACTACAAGAAAAGTCAGGGCCATCGCCAGACCTACACCGAGCTGGAAATCAGCGCGGTGAACGGCTGAGCCGGTTCGCTTTTCGTCGCCAACAGTTCAAGGAGTTAATCCATGGCACAGAAAAAAGGCGGCGGTTCCACACGGAACGGCCGCGACTCTAAACCGAAGATGCTGGGTGTGAAGGCCTTTGGTGGTCAGCTGATCTCCGCTGGTTCCATCATCGTGCGCCAGCGTGGTACTCGCTTCCATGCGGGCACCAATGTCGGCATGGGCAAGGACCACACCCTGTTCGCGCTGATCGACGGTACGGTTTCCTTCACCGTGAAGGGTGAGAAGAATCGTTCGACGGTCGTCGTGACGCCGGTCTAAGCAGTTTGCTTAGCGTCGGCGGCGGCAAGGCCGTCCGCCGGACCAAGAAGCCCCGGCTTGCCGGGGCTTTTGCTTTTTCAGGGCCGCCCCGGGGCTTGTCTTACCATTGGCCTTTCAAGGCGTGCAAAGCATATGAAGTTCGTAGACGAAGCCACCATTGATATCGTGGCCGGCAACGGTGGTGCCGGCTGTGCGAGCTTTCGCCGAGAGAAGTTCATTCCGTTCGGTGGGCCGGATGGTGGTGACGGTGGGCGTGGCGGCAGCGTCTTCGCGGTAGCCGACCGCAATCTCAATACCTTGATCGACTACCGCTATGCGCGTCGCCACGAGGCTCGCAATGGCGAAGCTGGGCGAGGCTCCGACCAGTACGGTGCTGCTGCCGATGACATCGTGCTGCGCATGCCGGTGGGCACGATCGTGCGCGATCTCGAGACGGATACGGTGATTGCGGAACTGCTTGAGCCGGGCGAGAAGGTCTTGCTGGCGAAGGGCGGTGACGGTGGCTTTGGAAATCTGCACTTCAAGACCAGCACGAATCGTGCACCGCGTCAGAAGACGCCCGGCTGGCCTGGTGAGGCCAAGAAGCTCAAGCTGGAGCTGCGGGTGCTGGCCGATGTCGGCTTGCTGGGGCAGCCCAATGCCGGCAAGTCGACCTTGATCGCTGCCGTCTCGAATGCCCGCCCGAAGATCGCTGACTACCCGTTTACCACCCTGCATCCCAATCTGGGGGTTGTGCGCGTAGCTCCTGAGAAGAGCTTTGTCGTGGCCGACATTCCCGGTCTGATCGAGGGTGCGGCCGAGGGCGCCGGTCTGGGACATCAGTTCCTCCGCCACCTCCAACGCACGCGCCTGCTGCTGCATGTCGTGGATTTGGCGCCCTTCGATCCCGAGGTCGATCCGGTCAAGGAAGCCAAGGCCATCGTTGCCGAGCTGAAGAAGTACGACCAGTCGCTTTACGACAAGCCGCGCTGGCTGGTGCTCAACAAGCTGGATATGGTGCCTGCCGAGGAGCGGGCGGCCCGCGTCAAGGATTTCGTCAAGCGCTACAAGTGGAGGGGCCCTGTCTTTGAGATCTCTGCACTGACACGCGAAGGCTGCCAGCCGCTGATCCATGCGATCTACGAGCATGTGGCGGCCGAGCAGCAGCAACACGTCGAGCCGGATGTGCGATTTGCGCCTGAAGAAGGGGCCGCCGCACAGGATCGCCCATGAGTGCGGCGCTCAAGGACGCGCGGCGCATCGTCGTCAAGGTCGGCTCCAGCCTCGTCACCAACGAGGGGCGTGGCGTTGATGCCGAGGCCATCGCCAACTGGTGCCGCCAACTGGCCGCGCTGGCGGCCCAGGGGCGGGAGTTGGTGATGGTGTCCAGCGGCGCCATTGCCGAGGGCATGAAGCGCCTGGGCTGGGCGACGCGTCCCAAGGAGATCCACGAGCTGCAGGCGGCGGCGGCTGTCGGTCAGATGGGGCTGGCCCAAATGTATGAGACCAAGCTACGCGAGCAGGGTATGGGTAGCGCCCAGGTATTGCTGACCCATGCCGATCTGGCCGACCGTGAACGCTATCTGAACGCAAGGTCCACCTTGCTGACCCTGCTTCAGCATCGCGTCCTGCCGGTGATCAACGAGAACGACACCGTCGTCAACGATGAGATCAAGTTCGGAGACAATGACACTCTTGGCGCCCTGGTTGCCAATCTGGTCGAGGCCGATGCGCTGGTGATCCTGACGGATCAGCGCGGGCTGTATTCCGCCGATCCGCGCAAAGACCCTCAGGCGCGTTTCATCGATGAGGCTGTGGCCGGTACGTCGGAGCTTGAAGCGATGGCGGGCGGCGCTGGCTCCTCGCTCGGGCGGGGTGGCATGATCACCAAGATTCTGGCGGCCAAGCGCGCGGCGCGCTCGGGTGCCAACACGGTGATTGCATGGGGGCGTGAACCGGATGTTCTGCTGCGCCTGGTGGCTGGCGAGGCCATAGGCACGGCCTTGCTTGCGAGCACCCAGAAACTTGCAGCTCGCAAACAGTGGATGGTTGACCATCTGCAGATGCGCGGCGCTGTGCTGGTCGATGCCGGCGCGGCGGCCAAGCTCAGCGGCGAGGGTAAGAGTCTGCTGCCAATCGGCGTCGTCGAGGTGCAGGGCGACTTCCACCGCGGCGACGTGATTGCGGTGAAGAATCCACATGGCATCGAATTGGCGCGCGGCCTGACGAACTACTCCAGCGCGGAGGCCCGCCTGATCGCGCGCAAACCCTCGTTCGAGATCGAGCGTGTGCTCGGCTATGCCGCCGAGCCAGAGCTGATCCACAGGGACAATCTGGTGCTCAGTTGAGACAGGGGGCAGATGCAGGGCTCTGGTGCCTCAGTCCTTGGAGTGCGAAGTCGGCTCATCCTCAGGCTGCTGGGAATGTTGCTCGCCGGCGTGTCGCGGCCCATCACGATGCTGCGGCCGCATGCCCGCGCGCAGGTAGCGGTTGTGCTGGTTCAGCCGCGGCAGGTAGCGGGCCAGTTCAGTCAGCGCCATCTGGTAGACGCCCCGCTTGAACTCGATCACCGCCTCCAACGGCACCCAGTACTCGTTCCAGCGCCAGGCATCGAACTCAGGATGGTCGGTCGCGCGCAGATTCATATCGCAGTCGCGCCCCATCAACTGCAGCAAGAACCAGATCTGCTTCTGGCCGCGGTAATGGCCACGTGCATCGCGGCGTATGAAGTGGTCGGGCACCTCGTAGCGCAACCAGTCGCGGGTGCGCGCGATGATGCGCACATGCTCAGGAACCAAGCCCACTTCCTCGTGGAGCTCACGAAACATCGCCTGCTCTGGCGTCTCGCCATGTTTGATGCCCCCTTGCGGGAACTGCCAGGAATGGGTCCGGATGCGTTTGCCCCAGAACACCTCGTTCCTGTGGTTGAGCAGGATGATGCCGACGTTGGGCCGAAAGCCTTCACGGTCGAGCATAATCAACCTCGAATCTATAGTTGCTTTGATTATTGCATTGGGTCGACCGCTAGGCAGTACCCTCGCTAACCCTCAGCACCGCCTGGCGCATCGATAGCGTCAGCGCAAGCCACCCCTAATTGCCCTCCGCTTCCGATGAAAGCCAGCCAGTTCTTTATCTCCACGCTCAAAGAAGCGCCTGCCGACGCCGAAGTGGTCAGCCATAAGCTGATGATGCGCGCCGGCATGATCAAGCGCCTGGGCGCCGGCATCTACAACTACATGCCCATGGGCCTGCGGGTGATCCGCAAAGTTGAAGGCATCATCCGTGAGGAAATGAACCGGGCCGGTGCGGTCGAGATGCTGATGCCGGTGGTGCAGCCGGCCGAGTTGTGGCAGGAGACCGGCCGCTTTGACAAGATGGGCCCGGAGCTGCTGCGGGTGAAGGATCGCCATGAGCGCGACTTCATCATCCAGCCGACCTCGGAAGAGGTGGTGACGGATATCGCGCGCCAGGAGTTGCGCAGCTACAAGCAGCTGCCGAAAAATTTCTATCACATCCAGACCAAGTTCCGCGATGAGCGCCGTCCTCGCTTTGGCGTGATGCGCGGCCGCGAGTTCACGATGAAGGACGCCTATTCCTTCGACCGCGATGTGCCGGCCGCCAAGCTGAGCTACCAGGCCATGTTCGAGGCCTACCAGCGCATCTTCAACCGCTTCGGCCTGCAGTACCGTGCGGTGGCGGCCGACACCGGAGCCATTGGCGGCGAGGCCTCGCATGAGTTCCAGGTCATCGCCGATACGGGCGAGGACGCGATCGTCTATTGCCCCAGCAGCGAATACGCGGCCAATATCGAACTGGCTGAGGCGATGAGTCTGCTGGCCACGCGCGGTGTGGCAACGCAGGCGCTCAGCAAGACACCCACGCCCGGCAAGAGCACCTGCGCCGATGTGGCTCAGCTGCTGAGCCTGCCGCTCAGCCAGACGGTCAAATCCCTGGTGCTGGCCACCGACGAGCTCGACGAGAAGGGTGATATCGCCAAGACCACGGTCTGGCTGCTGCTGGTGCGCGGCGATCACGAGCTCAATGAGGTCAAGGCAGGCAAGATCGAAGGCCTCATGGGGGGCTTCCGTTTCGCCACCGTGGGCGAGATCGAGGAGCACTTTGGATGCAAGCCCGGCTATCTGGGGCCGATAGGTTTGAAGAAGTCGGTCAAGATCGTTGCCGACCGGACGGTGGCCCATATGGCCGACTTCGTCTGCGGCGCCAACGAAGCCGACTTCCATTTCACCGGCGCGAACTGGGGACGCGATCTGCCCGAGCCCGATTTGGTGGCCGATATCCGCAACGTTGTCGCCGGCGATCCCTCGCCGGATGGCAAGGGACAGCTGGCTATCCAACGCGGCATCGAGGTGGGCCATGTCTTCCTGCTGGGGACCAAGTACTCCAAGGATATGAACGCCACCTATCTCGACGAGACCGGCAAGCCCCAACTGATGGTGATGGGCTGCTACGGCATCGGGGTGACCCGCATCCTGGGCGCGGCCATCGAGCAGAACCACGACGAGCGCGGCATCATCTGGCCGGACGCTATCGCCCCGTTCACCGCGGTGATCTGCCCCATCGGCATGGACCGCAGCGAAGAGGTCAAGGCCGCGGCCTTGAAACTGCACGATGAGTTGGTGGCGCTGGGCGCAGACGTGCTGCTGGATGACCGTGGCGAGCGCCCGGGCGCGATGTTCGCCGACTGGGAACTCGTCGGTGTGCCGCATCGTGTCGTGATCTCGGACCGTGGTCTCAAGGAGGGGCAGGTCGAGTATCAGGGGCGCCGCGATGCTGAGGCCAGTAAGCTGGCCCTGTCCGACGTCTTACCGCATCTGAAGGCCAAGCTGGGACTCTGATCAAGTGCTGCGTCGACGTGGCCTGCTCGGCGCGGGCCTGCTGGCCGGATTGCTGCCCCGCCAGAGCCGGGCCGGCGCGCAAGCCGAGGAGCCGCTGGCCGATTCGGTGCGTTCAGCGCTGTCGGCCGCCGTGGCCAATGGCGCGCCACCCAAGCCGCGCTTTGAGAACACCGAAGACAGGTTGGCCTATTTGCGCTGGCTCGGTGCGATGAGCGAGCGTCTCAAGTCCCGCAAGACCGAGGCTACGGTGCGCATCGAGTTTCTGGAGACGGTCTGGTACGAGAGTGCGCGGGCGGGACTGGAGCCGGCGCTGGTGCTGGGTTTGATCCAGGTGGAAAGTGGCTTTCGCAAATATGCGATCAGCGTGGCCGGCGCACGCGGCTATATGCAGGTGATGCCCTTCTGGGCCAAGCTGATCGGTGATGGTCAGACGTCGCGCCTGTTCCATACCCAGACCAATTTGCGCTTTGGCTGTGTGATCCTGCGTCACTATCTGGACCGTGAGCGCGGTGATCTGTTCCTGGCGCTGGGCCGCTACAACGGCAGCCGCGGCAGGGCCGAGTATCCCACGGCGGTATTCGCCAATCGAAGGCGCTGGCTGATGCCCGGCGAAACCTGAGCCCCCGCGTAGCTGCTTTCAGCGCAGCCCGGCCCAGCGCTGCGGTTCAGCGCCCCCAATGCCCGCCAGTTCCAGCACCCGCTCCGCGCTCTCATGGATCAGCTCGTCAATGGTTTGAGGCCGGTGATAGAAGGCCGGCAGCGGCGGAAAGACGATGGCGCCCATCTCGGTTGCCGCCGTCATATTGCGCAGATGAGCCAGATTGAAGGGCGTCTCGCGCACCATCAGGATCAGGCGGCGGCGCTCCTTCAGCGTCACATCGGCGGCCCGGCTGAGCAAGTTGTCGCCAAAACCGTGAGCCACGGCCGCCAGCGTCTTCATCGAGCAGGGGGCGATCACCATGGCGGCCGTGGCAAAGCTGCCGCTGGCCACGCAGGCACCGATATCGCCGGGCGAATAGGCCGCGCTGGCCTCGGCTTCGAGGGCGCGCCTGTCCAGGCCGGTCTCATGATGCACATTCAACAGGCCGGCCGGTGTCGCGATCAGGTGGGTCTCGACGCCCAACTCGCGGGCGCGCCGCAGCAGTTGCAGGCCATAGGCTGCGCCGCTCGCGCCCGTGATACCGATGACCAATCGCTGGGGTGCGCTCATGCAGCGGTTTACTGTGCGGAGCCGCCCAGCATCTGCTGCAACTCGCCAGCCTGGTACATCTCCATCATGATGTCCGAGCCGCCGACGAACTCACCGTTGATGTAGAGCTGCGGAATGGTCGGCCAGTTGGCATAGTCCTTTATGCCCTGGCGCACACCTTCATCCTCCAGCACATTGAAGGTCTTCAGATCGTTGACGCCGCAGGCCTTGAGGATTTGCACCGCGCGGCCGGAAAAGCCGCACATGGGAAACTGGGCCGTGCCCTTCATGAACAGCACGACGCGGTTGTTCTTGACCAGATCGTCGATGCGTTGCTGTACGTCGTTCATTTCGATTCGCCTGAGTTGAAAGCCAGCCTCACCTTGTGGCAAGGCGAGCCGGATTATCAGCGACCGTCAAGCCCGCTCGCTTGAGCAGGGCTTAGAAGCTGTAACTCAGCCCAATCTGCAGGACCGGCCGGAAACGCATGTCCATCAACAACTCGTCCAGGTGCGCGCCGCCACCGGGCGTCTGGCCCAGGCGCAGGCTGCCGCGCTCATGTGAACGCAGCAGGCCCAGATCCGCGCTGAAGCCCCAGCCGCCTCGCAAGGACTGGCCGGTATAGCCAATTCCCAGGTAGGACATGGATACGCTGCTGTCGGCGAAGGGGTGCAGAGGTGATAGCGAAATGCTGCGCTGGCCAACGCTCACTGGCTGCAGCAGGGCCAGCGAGCTGTTGCCCAGTGCCAAGCCACCACTGCTCTGCGCCAGCGTGGCTGAACCCAGCATCAGACCGCCGGTGGCGCGCAGGCCGCCGCGGGTGTGTTCGCCCAGCAGGCTGCGGGTCAGGTAGTAGTCACCCAGCAGATTCGCACTCAGCAGTCTGGATCCGGCGTTGGCGGCCTCAGTGCTGAGCTGAAGTCGCGCCTGCCAGCGCAGTTGCAGCCCCTCATCAGGATTCAGGCGCAGGCCCTGCGCCGCTGCCGCTTGGGTCAGATACAGCGCGCCTGCGACGAGCAGGGCGGTGCGTAGCGAGCGCTGGGCGGCTGGGGGCAGCCGCACCTGAAGGGCTTGTCTTGCGGTGCGCATCATGACCTCCTCGCGATCCGTGAGGGCGGTTCGGGCTTGAACCGCCGAGCCCATGCTACTCCCAGGGTCGCAAGAGCGGCGGGTGAACTGGCAGAAATAGCCGGGGCTGTTGTGGCCTTTGCGACGCGTGCGGATTCTCGCGCGGATCACCGCGAGCCCGGCGGGCTCGGGTCGGCGCGAATGGCAAGGCGGGCGGCGCTGACGCGGGGCTGCCCCCCCAGGTCGCGACGGCAGCCCAGATACTCCAGGCCGGCGCTCCTGCATAGGGCTGCGACTGGAGCCTCCTGGTCATAGCCATGCTCCAGCAGCAGCAGGCCGCCTGCTCGCAGATGCTGCGGTGCGCCAGCCACGATGGCCCTGAGCGCATCCAGGCCGTCCCCGCCGGGCGTCAGGGCTTGCCTGGGTTCGTGACGCAATGCCGGCAGATGCGGGTCGTCAGCAGCGATGTACGGTGGGTTGCTGACAATCAGGTCGAACAGGCGTCCCGGCAAGGCCTGCCACCAGTCACCCTGGTGGAACCGAATCGCCAGCCCCAGGCGCGCTGCATTCGCAGCAGCCATGGCCAAGGCCTCGGCGCTCAGGTCCAGCGCTTCGACCTGGGCTGCCGGGTGGCGATGTTTGATGGCCAGCGCGATCGCGCCGCTGCCGGTGCCCAGGTCCACCACCTCGGGCGCCGCACCTGCCTGAGCCAGCCATTCCAGCGCCCAGTCGACCAGGGTCTCGGTGTCGGCGCGCGGCACCAGGGTATGGGCGTTGACCCGCAGTGCCAGACCATGGAATTCCTGCTCGCCCAGCAGATAGGCCGCTGGCACATCGGCCAGACGCTTGTTCAGCCAGTCGCGGTAGCACTGCGATTGCTCGGCCGTCAATGCATGGTCTTCATGGATCAGCAGCCAGCTGCGAGGTTGGCCCAGCAGGGCCGCCAGCAGCAACTGTGCATCCAGGCGCTCCAGGCCCAGGCCCTTGGCATGGCGCAGTGCATGGCCGACAGTCGCCAATATCGGCTCAGCGGCGGACATCAGCGGCCCTCCTCCAGCGCCGCCAACTGCTCAGCGGCCTGGGCCGCCTGCAGGCCACGGATTACATCGCCCAGATCGCCATCCATGATGGCGCCCAGCTTGTAGAGGGTCAGATTGACGCGATGGTCGGTCAGCCGACCCTGGGGGAAGTTGTAGGTGCGTATGCGGTCACTGCGATCGCCGCTGCCGATCAGGCTCTTGCGCTGGGCCGCCTCCTTGGCCGCGCGCTCGTTCTTTTCTTTGTCGCGCAGGCGCGCGGCCAGCACGGCCATGGCCTTGGCCTTGTTACGGTGCTGGCTGCGGTCGTCCTGGCACTCGGCCACCAGGCCGGTCGGCAGATGGGTGATGCGGATGGCGCTGTCGGTCTTGTTGACGTGCTGGCCGCCGGCGCCGCTGGCGCGGAAGGTGTCGATGCGCAGCTCGGCCGGGTTGAGCTGGATCTCCTCGGCCTCGTCGGGCTCGGGCATGACCGCCACCGTGCAGGCGCTGGTATGTATGCGGCCCTGGCTCTCGGTCGCTGGCACGCGCTGAACTCGGTGGCCTCCCGATTCGAACTTCAGCTGACCGTAGACCTGCTCGCCCTCGATGCGCAGCACCAGTTCCTTGTAGCCCCCCAGGTCGGACTCGTTGGCCGACAGAACCTCGCTGCGCCAGCCCTGGCTCTCGGCGAAGCGCAGGTACATGCGCGCCAGATCCGCGGCAAACAGCGCCGACTCGTCACCTCCGGCACCGGCCCGGATTTCCAGAAATGCCGGCCTGTCGTCGTCCGGATCGCGCGGCAGCAGGGCCAGGCGCAGCGCCTCATCCAGCGCCGCGATATCTGCCTCGGCCGCCGCGATCTCCTCACGCGCCATCTCGGCCATCTCGGGGTCGGCCAGCAGTTCGCGGGCAGACTGCAGGTCCTGCTCGCGCTGCTGATAGCGGCGGTAGCGTTCGACCAGGCCGGCGACCTCGCTCTGCTCGCGCGTTAGTGCGCGGTAGCGCTTCATATCGGCAGCGACGCTGCCATCGGCGAGAGTGTTGTCCAACTCGGCGAGGCGGAAAGCCAGGCGCTCGAACTGCTGGCGCAGCGAATCTTTCATGGAAGCAGGCGGCAAGAGCGTTAGAGGGCAGGGGCCACCTGTCGTGGCTGCCCCCGCGGAAGCGGCGCTACCGCTGCGCTAATGCTCGGCCGGGTCGCGCGGGCTGTTGCGCAAAAACAGGCGGGAGACCGTCTGGGCTAGTTGCACCCGGTGCTCGCCCTCGCTGGCGTGCAGCTCGGCCATGGCGCCATGCAGCATCTTCTGCGTCAGACCGCGCGACAGCGCCTCAAGCACCGCCTCGACATCCTCGCCGCGGGCGAGCAGCTTGCGTGCCTTGGCGATCTCGAGCTGACGCCATTCGTCGGCTTGGCCGTGAAGGGCCTGGATCAGCGGCACAGTGTTGCGCTGACCCAGCCAGTGCACAAAGCTCTGCACGCCTGCCTCGACGATGGCTTCGGCCTGCTGTACCGCCGCCTGGCGCTTCTCACCGGCGCTCTGCACCAGCGTGGACAGATCGTCGACGGTGTAAAGATAGACATCGTCCAGCTGCGCGACCTCAGGCTCGATATCGCGCGGCACCGCCAGATCGACCATGAACATGGGGCGGTGTCGGCGCTGCTTCAGTGCACGCTCTACCGCGCCCAGGCCGATCAGCGGCAGGCTGCTGGCGGTGCAGGAGATCACCGCATCGAACTCGTGCAGGCGCTGCGGCAGGTCCGACAGGCGCACCGCCTCGGCACCGAGCCGGCCAGCCAGTTTCTCGCCACGTTCCAGCGTGCGATTGGCCACCGCCATGGCCAGCGGCGTGCGGGCCGCGAAATGGGTGGCCACCAGCTCGATCATCTCGCCCGCGCCGACGAAGAGCACCTTGATCTTGGCCAGATCCTCGAAAAGCTGCGCGGCCAGACGCACTGAGGCGGCGGCCATGCTGATCGAGTGGGCGCCGATCTCGGTGGAGCTGCGCACCTCCTTGGCCACCGAGAAGCTGCGCTGGAAGAGCTGGTGCAGCGTCGTGCCCAAGGTGCCGGCCTCCTGGGCCTCGCGCACCGCCTGCTTGAGCTGACCGAGGATCTGGGGTTCGCCCAGCACCATGGAGTCCAGGCCGCTGGCCACGCGGAAGGCATGGCGTGCCGCAGCACTGCCCTCCATCACATAAGCATGATCCAGCAGCGCCGAGCTGCCGACGCCACCTATGCCTGCCAGCCAGTCGACCGCCGGCTGCACCATGGCGGGGCTGCCGGCGACATAGAGCTCGGTGCGATTGCAGGTGGACAGCAATGCCGCCTCCGGGGCCTTCGCCGGTCTGCGGCTGGCAGCACCCTGCAGCTGGCTGCGGAAGCCCAGCAGGGTAGGCGCCAGCTGATCCAGCGAGAACGCGAAACGCCCCCGCAGGTCAACCGGCGCGGAGTTGTGATTCAGACCGAGGGCGAACACGCTCATGTGGTGATTATAAAATTTGCACCTCGTTGGCGCTGCCAACAATGCGTGCTCGGCGCGCCTGCCGCTTGACGCGCATCAATATCCACCCGGATTCTCACCTTCATGAGCCCACTCAATGCGATTTGGCATTTGGCCACCTGGCTGGCGCCCGCCTGGTGCGTCGCGGCTTTGATGGCCTTGGGTCTGAAGCTGCTGTGGCGCAGCGAGCTGCGTACGCTGGCCTGGCGGCGTCTGCTCATCTGGGGAGGGGTGGGCGGTAGCGCAGGGCTGTTGGTGGCCCTACTGCTGCTGGGGCGGGACGGCAAGATGGCGGGCTACGGCCTCATGATCCTGGCCATCGCCCTGCCGCAGTGGTGGCTCAGCCAGCGGCGCTGAGCGGGGGCTCGTCTACCAGCGCAACCTCGCCACGCAGCGAGTGCGCGAAAGCCTGAGTGATCCTGACATCGACCAACTGATTCATCAGACGCGGCTGACCCATGAAATTGACGATGCGATTGCACTCGGTGCGCCCCATCAGCTCACTGGCGTCCTTGCGCGCATGTCCGCTGACCAGGATCTTTTGCGTGCTGCCCACCATGCGCTCGCTGATCGTCAGCGCATGCGCCTCGATCGCCGCCTGCAGCTCCTGCAGACGCTTTACCTTGGTCTCGTAAGGTGTCGTGTCGTCCAGATTGGCCGCCGGCGTGCCGGGGCGCGGGCTGAAGATGAAGCTGAACGAAGCATCGAAGCCGACATCGTGCACCAGCTTCATCAGCTTGACATGATCGTCCTCGGTTTCGCCGGGAAAGCCGACGATGAAGTCGCTGGCGATACGAATATCCGGCCGGATGGCGCGCAATCTCTTGATGATGCTTTTGAACTCCAGCGCCGTGTAGCCACGCTTCATCGCCATCAGGATGCGGTCGCTGCCATGCTGGACTGGCAGGTGCAGGTGGTTGACCAGCTGCGGCACCTTGCCGAAGGCCTCGATAAGACGTTGACTAAACTCGTTAGGGTGGCTGGTCGTGAAGCGCAAGCGCTGGATGCCCGGAATCTCGGACGCGTACTCGAGCAACAGGGCCAGGTCGGCATATTCGCTGCTGTCGCCCATCTTGCCGCGGTAGGCGTTGACGTTCTGACCCAGCAGGTTGATCTCCATCACGCCCTGGTCGGCCAGGCCGGCAATCTCGGTCAGCACGTCATCAAAGGGGCGTGACACTTCCTCGCCGCGGGTGTAGGGGACGACGCAGTATGAGCAGTACTTGGAGCAGCCCTCCATGATGGAGACGAAGGCGCTGGCGCCCTCGACCTTGGCGGGCGGCAGCTTGTCGAATTTCTCGATCTCGGGGAAGCTGATGTCCACCTGGGGGCGACGTAGTTCGCGGCGTGCGTCCAGCATCTGCGGCAGGCGGTGCAGGGTCTGCGGGCCGAACACCACATCTACATACGGCGCCCGCTCGATGATGGCGGCCCCCTCCTGGCTGGCCACGCAGCCGCCCACGCCGATCAGCACACCCTTCTGTTTCAGATGCTTGACCCGACCGAGGTCGCTGAAGACCTTCTCCTGCGCCTTCTCGCGCACCGAGCAGGTGTTGAATAGGATCAGATCGGCCTGTTCCACGTCTTGGGTCTGTTCATAGCCCTGGGCAGCGCCCAGCACATCGGCCATCTTGCCCGAGTCGTACTCGTTCATCTGGCAGCCGAAGGTCTTGATGAATACTTTCTTCATGATGGGTGGCCCTGCTAAAGGCTGTTGTGCTGGCGCAATGGCGTGATTGCCGACCCAGCGGCGGGCGGCTGTCGTCGGCTGGCGATCACCAGCAGCAGCTCAGCGCTTGGTCCAGATCTGGGAGGCGGGGTCGAAGCTCCAACTCGCCGCTTCCTGTGGCGTGCGGGGCCAGGTCTTGTTGGCTTGCTCTGCTGGGTTGAGCACCCAGACTTCCATCAGCAGGCCCGAGGTCTGCTCGACGGTGTAATGCACAAGCAGCTTCTGCCCAGCGACGCTCGCGGGTTGCAGCAGCAGATGGGTGTCGCCGCGCAGGCGGGCACCAGGAGCCAGCCGGGCGGCTTGGCCGTTGAGGCTCACGTCGGGCGCTTGCAGCACCACCAGTTCGCCGCGCAGCGCATAGGCGGGGAAGGGGCGGTGCACCTGGGCCTGGGCCGAGATGCTGATCGTGCTGGCTGCGAAGGCCAGGAGGGCACAGCGGTACATGGTATCTGTCCAGTGGCTGCGTTGATCTAAGGGCGGACGTTGGCCGGAATTTCTTACGAAACCCGCAGACGGTAAAGCAAAACGGCCCGAGGGTTGCTCGGGCCGTTTACTTTTGTGCACATTGCACTTGTGTTTTGGTGGCGCTTCAGGGATTCGAACCCCGGACCTGCGGATTATGATTCCGTCGCTCTAACCGGCTGAGCTAAAGCGCCTCAAGCCCACCATTCTAGCCAGCTTTTGCGAGACAATGCAAGGACTCGATAGATTTTTTTATCAGCCCGTCGCTGAGAGCTGTCCGAGGGTGAGCGAGAACGCGATCCATGTTTAGTTTTTTCAAGAAGAAGTTTGGTTCTGCGCCGGCTCCCGCGCCTGCAGTCGAGCCTGCTGCCCCGTCTGCCGCCCCGCCTCTCGCGCCTTTCCAGCCCGAGCTTGCTGCGCCGGCTGCAGCCCCCGCGATGCCGGCGTCGGACTCTTCTGCTGCGTCTGCCCTGGTTGCCGTGCAGCCTGCGCCTGAGCGCCGCAGCTGGCTGGACAAGCTGCGTCAGGGCTTGCGCAAGACCGGCTCAAGCATCGCCCAGGTGTTCACCGGCACCCAGATCGATGACGCGCTCTATGAAGAGCTGGAGGCGGCCCTGCTGATGGCCGATACCGGCGTCAAGGCGACCGAGTTCCTGTTGTCGGACCTGAAGCGTCGGGTCAAGGAGAGCAAGGCCAGCGAGCCGGCGGCGGTGCGGGGCCTGCTGGTCGAAGCCTTGAGCGAACTGCTGCAGCCGCTGCAGAAGTCGCTGCAGGTGGGTGAGCACAGCCCGACCGTGATGATGGTTGTGGGCGTCAACGGCGCCGGCAAGACCACCAGCATCGGCAAGCTGACCCGCCATCTGGCCGAAGCCGAGCAGAAGGTGCTGCTGGCCGCGGCCGACACCTTCCGTGCGGCGGCGCGTGAGCAGCTGTCGGTCTGGGCCGACAGGGCGCGGGTCGAGATCATCAGCCAGGAGGGCGCCGACCCCTCGGCTGTGACCTTTGATGCGGTCAATGCAGGTCGCGCGCGTGGCTGCGATGTGGTGATTGCCGATACCGCCGGCCGGCTGCCCACCCAGGTTCATCTGATGGAAGAGCTGAAGAAGATCAAGCGGGTCATCGCCAAGGCACAAGAGGGTGCGCCGCACGAGGTACTGCTGGTGGTTGATGGCAATACCGGCCAGAACGCGCTGACCCAGGTGCGGGCCTTCGACGATGCCCTGGGCCTGAGTGGCCTGATCGTCACCAAGCTGGACGGCACGGCCAAGGGTGGGGTGCTGGCGGCCATCGCCCGCGAGCGGCCGATCCCGGTCTACTTCATCGGCGTGGGCGAAAAGCTTGAAGATCTGCAGACCTTCAATGCGCGCGAGTTCGCGCAGGCCTTGCTGGAATGACGAAGCGGGCCTCGGCCCGCTTCGGTGACTTGGGCCGGCCTATTTCATTCCTGGCGGCATCATTCCGCCCAGGGCTTTCATGCCCCCCATCTTCTTCATCATCTTCATCAGGCCGCCGCCCTTCATCTTCTTCATCATGCCCTGCATCTGGTCGAACTGATTCAGCAGGCGGTTGACCTCCTGGATCTGCACGCCTGCGCCCGCAGCGATGCGGCGTTTGCGGCTGGCCTTGCTCTTGCCGTCCATCAGCAGGCTGGGGTGGCGACGCTCCTTGGCCGTCATGGCGTTGAGGATGCCTTCCATGCGTTTCATGTCGCGCTCGGCCCGGTCCATGTCACCCTGGCCGGCCTTGGCGGCCATCTGGCTGGGCAGCTTGTCCATCAGGCTGGACAGACCGCCCATCTTCTTCATTTGTGAGATCTGCGCGAGGAAGTCGTTCAGATCGAAGCCGTCGCCCGACTTGAGCTTTTCGGCCAGCTTCTGGGCGGAGGCCATGTCCACGCCCTTGGTGACCTCCTCGACCAGGGCCACGATATCGCCCATGCCCAGCACACGGCCGGCATGACGCTCGGCGTCGAACACTTCCAGGCCGTCGAGCTTCTCGGACACCCCAGCGAACTTGATCGGTGCGCCGGTAATCTGGCGCACCGACAGCGCGGCGCCACCGCGCGAGTCGCCGTCCAGCTTGGTCAGCACCACGCCGGTCAGCGGCAAGGCCTCCTTGAAGGCGCGGGCGGTATTGATCGCATCCTGGCCCTGCATCGCGTCGACGACGAACAAGGTCTCGACCGGGTTCAGCGTGGCATGCAGATCGCGGATCTCGGCCATCAAGGCCTCGTCGATCGCGAGGCGGCCCGCGGTATCGACCAGCAGCACGTCGAAGTAATGGCGGCGCGCGTAGTCGATCGCGGCCAGCGCGATGTCATGCGGCTGCTGGTCCGGAGCCGAGGGGAACCACTCGGCGCCGGCCTGGCCGGTGACGGTCTTGAGCTGCTCGATGGCGGCCGGGCGGTAGACGTCGGCCGAAACGGTCAGCACCTTCTTCTTGCGCTTTTCGATCAGGTGCTTGGCCAGCTTGGCGGTGGTGGTGGTCTTGCCCGCACCCTGCAGGCCTGCCATCAGGATCACCGCCGGCGGCTGGGCGGCCAGATTGATGTCCGATACGCCGTCGCCCATCGTGGCAGCCAGTTCCTTGTGCACCACGCCAACCAGGGCCTGACCGGGCGAGAGCGAGCCGACGACCTCGGTGCCCAAGGCCTTGTCCTTGACGCGTGCGATGAAGTCGCGCACCACCGGCAGGGCCACGTCCGCTTCCAGCAGGGCCATGCGCACCTCGCGCAACATGTCCTGCACATTGCTTTCGGTGATGCGGGCCTGGCCGCGCATGGTTTTGACAAGGCGGCTGAGGCGGTCGGTCAGATTGGAGGCCATCGGGGTTCGCGCCACCGGCGTGGGGACGCGCAAAAGTACACTGTGGCAATGATTTTATCGTTCGCCTCATCGGGCCCTGCGGCCGCGGCCCTGGCCACCGTCAGTTTCGGCGCCGTGCTGGCCTACGGCACAGCGGCGGCGGCAGCTGAATCCGTGTTGACGCGCTGGCGCAGCCTGCATGCAGCGCTGGTGCTGGGCTGGGTGCTGCATCTGGCTGCCTTGCTGGTCGACATCGTCGGGCTGGGCGGCGGCGATGCCGGGGCCCGCTTCGGTTTTGCGCCAGCGCTGTCGTTGACGCTGTGGCTGGTGGTGGCGGTCTATCTGGTCGAGAGCCGCTTCGTGCCGATGGCGGGTGCACGCCGCCTGCTCGCCCTGCTGGCCGCGCTGGCGGTGCTGACGGCACTGCTGTTCCCGGGCGAGGCACGCCCGCAGGCGGGCTCGCCCTGGGCGCCGCTGCACTGGGTGCTGGGCCTGGTGTCCTACGGCCTGTTCGGCGTGGCGGTGCTGCACGCCGCATTGCTCAACCGCGCCGAGCGTCAGCTGCGGCTCAAGAGGGCGAACAGCCCGGGTGGCATGCCCTTGCTGCGGCTGGAGCGCCTGACCTTCCAGTTCGTCGGTGCGGGCGTGGTCGTGCTGTCGCTGGCCTTGCTGCTGGGCTGGTGGTCCGCGCCGCAGTGGCGCTGGGATCACAAGACCCTGCTCTCGGTGCTGGGCTGGCTGGTGCTGACGGGGCTGCTGACCGGCCGGCGCGTTTTCGGCTGGCGCGGCCGGCGCGCGACCCGCTGGCTGTACTTTGGTGCGGCCCTGCTGCTGCTGGCCTATGCGGGCTCGCGCTTCGTGCTCGAAGTATTGCTGCAGCGTGGTGTCGGAGGCTGAATGAAGTACCTTTTGCTGCTGTTGCTGATTGCGTTGCTCGCCTTTGTGCTGGGCTTCAAGCGCAGCCGGCCGCCGGCCGTGCGGCGGGCACCACCGCCCGAGCCGGCAAGCCCACCGTCCGCCTCCGCGGCGTCCTCTACCCCCATGGTCGCGTGCACCCTGTGTGGCGTGCACCTGCCGCGCGACGAGGTCCTGCCCGGCCGCGGTGGCGTCTTCTGCAGTGCCGAGCACCGTGCTCGCCATGAGGGCGCCGGGCCTGCATGAACGCGCGTGCTGCTCACAAGAACGATGATGCCGAGCTGTCCTGGTTCGGTCCGGCGGGCGCCGATGGTGCCGAAACCGCTGACGCAGCTGATACCGACTGGCAGGGTGGCGATGCCGGTCTGATCGCGGACAGCGCCAGCGCGGCCGACGAATCGCAGTTCTTCTTCCAGCACACCAGGCGCTTTGCGCGAGCCGGCGGCAATGCCTTCCAGCGCCTCTATCGCGCCTTTCTGGCAGCCCGGGCGGTGCTGGGTGTGGCCCTGCTGGGCACCCAGCTGATCGCTGCGGCGGTCACCCGTGTGCCGTTGGGCTGGGCGCTGCCCTTGTCGTTGCTCTATGCGCTGCTGGCTCTGCTGGTCTGGTTGTGGCCGCGCCTACAGCGCGATGTCTCGGCCCGATCGCTGGCCAGCCTCAGCAGCCCGCAGTGGCTGGTCAGCATCGGTGTGGACCTGCTGCTGTTCGGCGCGCTGCATCTGCTGGACAGCAGCCAGGGGGTCAGCTACGGCGCGCTCTTCGTGCTGCCGGTGCTGATGGCCGGCGTGCTGACGCCGCGCATGCAGGCCCTGGCCACCGCCGCGATGGCGGCCCTGCTGATGCTGGGCGCCGCCTGGTGGGCGGTGCTGCAGGGCAGTGATGCAGGCCTGCGCATGACCCAGGCCGGTCTGGTGGGCATAGGTCTGTTCGTGATCGGCCTGCTGGCCAGCGAGCTGGCTAGCAGGCTGGCGCGTGAAGCGCGCGCGGCCCGGGGCAGCATGGAGCTGGCGCGCCAGCAGGCCGAGCTGAACCGCCTGGTGATCGACGAGATGCAGGAGGGCGTGTTGGTGGTCGACCGACGCGGTCGCGTGCGGGCCGCGAATCCGGCAGCGCGTGGCCTGCTGGCCGAGCGGCAGATGGTGCGCACCGCCCCCTTCAAGCTGCGCGGTGTGCCGGCCTGGCTGCCCTTGGTCGAGGCGGTGGAGCGAGGCTTTGTCGAAGGCGGCTGGCCGGAGGAGGGGCGCGATGTGCAGCTGCGCTTCAGTGCCGGCTTGCAGCGCGCGCTGCGCCTGCGTATGCGCTTCACCCGCCGCCGCGAGGCGCAGGCCAGCGAGGATCTGTGCGTGCTGCTGCTGGAGGATCTGCGCACCGTGCAGGCGCGCAGCCGACAGGAGAAGCTGGCGGCCATGGGCCGGGTCTCGGCCGGCATCGCGCACGAGATACGCAATCCGCTGGCCGCGATCGATCAGGCCAATGCCTTGCTGGCCGAGGACTGCAAGGACGCCCAGCAGCAGCGGCTGACGGGCATGGTCAGCTCCAATGTGCAGCGGCTCAAGCGCATCGTCGACGATGTGATGGAGGTGGCCCCCGGCGTGGTGCCGCAGCCGGTGTCGTTGGAGGCCAACCAGCAGGTCAGCGAGATCGTGGCCGATTGGGCGCGCACCAACGGCCTGGCGCTGGGCGAGGGCAGCGCCCTGCAGCTCTTGCTGCCGCCCGCGCCGCTGCTGATCAGTTTCGAGCCCGAGCATCTGCGCCGTGTGCTGGTCAATTTGCTGGACAACGCCCTGCGCCATGCCCGACCCGGGCCGGGGAGTGTGGCGGTATCGCTCAAGGCGGCCAGCGATGACTGGGTGCAGCTGTGCGTGTTCAGCGCGGCTGAGCCGATGCCGGTCGAGGTCGAGCGGCATCTGTTCGAGCCTTTCTTCTCGACCCGCAGCCGTGGCTCGGGTCTGGGACTCTATATCTGCCGCGAGCTGTGCGAGCGCTATGGCGGTCGCATCGATTACCAGCGCATGCAGTGCGTCGGCGTCGCCGGCAATGCCTTCGTGTTGAGCCTGCGCCGCCTGAGCGCTTCAATCACCGCATCATGACAAGTCCTGCCCCTTTGAGCCTGCTGGTCATCGACGATGAGCCCGATCTGCTGACGCTCTACGAACTCACGCTGCTGCGTGAGGGCTATGAGCTGGATACGGCAGCGACCGTCGAGGACGGCCTGGCGCATCTGGCGCAGCGCCAGTACAGCGCGGTCATCACCGATATGCGCCTGCCGGATGGCAGCGGGCTGGATGTGCTGAACTGGCTGGAACAGCAGGGCCGCAGCGAGAAGGCCCTGGTGATCACCGCCCATGGCTCGGCCGAGAATGCGGTGGAGGCACTCAAGGCCGGTGCCTACGACTATCTGACCAAGCCGGTCGATCTGCGCCAGTTCCGCAGCGTGGTGGCCTCGGCGCTGGGCCGCCAGGGGCTGGGCGATAGTGCGGTCGTTGCTGCGCTTCCCGCTGGCAGCGCGGGCGAAACGCCCGCCCGCCCGGCTGCCACGCGCCCGCAACGCGCGGCGGCGCCGGCCCGCGCACGCGGCGAGGCGCCCGGCGGCCCGCTTGCATCGGCGGCCCTGCAGCGCCTGGCTGGCAGCTCGGCAGCCATGCAGCAGGTGCGCGCGCTGATCGCCAAGGTGGCGCGCAGCATGGCGCCGGTGCTGCTGCAGGGCGAGTCCGGCACCGGCAAGGAGTTGGTCGCTCGCGCGATCCACGAGGAGAGCGTGCGCGCGCAAGGCCCCTTTGTGGCGGTCAACTGCGGCGCCATTCCCGAACAGCTGCTGGAGGCCGAGTTCTTCGGCTATCGCAAGGGCGCCTTCACCGGTGCCAACGAGGACCGCGAGGGCTTTTTCCAGGCCGCTCATGGCGGCACGCTGTTTCTCGACGAGCTGGGCGATCTGCCGCTGGCCATGCAGAGCAAGCTCTTGCGTGCTATCCAGGAGCGCTCGGTCCGGCCGGTCGGCGCGGTGGCCGAACTGCCGGTGAATGTGCGCATACTCAGCGCCACCCACAAGGACCTCTCCGCCGAGGTGGCGGCCGGGCGCTTCCGCCAGGATTTGTTCTACCGGCTCAATGTGATCCAGATCCGGGTGCCGCCGCTGCGCGAACGCCTGGAGGACCTGGCAGCGATCAGCGAGCGGGTGCTCGAGCGCATCGCCCGGGATGCCGGCGTGGTGCCGGCGCCGCGCCTGACCGGTGCGGCCCTGAGCCAGCTCTCCCGCTATGCCTTCCCCGGCAATGTGCGCGAGCTGGAGAACCTGCTGCACCGCGCGCTCGCGCTGTCCGGTGGCGAGTGGATAGACGCCGCTGACCTGGGCCTGCCCGATGCCCTGCTGGACGACTCGCAGCTGGGAGCCCTGGACGGTCTGGGTAGTGCGCCAATGCCACTGGCTGCAGGCGGCGAGGCGGATCTGCCCCATGATCTAGCGCTCTTCCTGGACGAGGTCGAACGCAACATCCTGTTGCGCGCGCTGGACCGCCATCGCTTCAATCGCACGGCGGCCGGCGCCGCGCTGGGCTTGTCGCTGCGGCAGATGCGTTACCGCATGGCCCGTCTGGGCATCACCGAAGCTGGCGCGGCAGACGGCAGCGAGACCTGATCGCCGTCAAGCCGACTGGGCCGCAAGACCAGTCACCATGCGGTCTGGCGCGCGTTGAAGCCGTGCAGGCCCCATCGCCATTGACTGCATCAACGGCGATATCGATCAGCACGGGGCAAACTCGCGATGAAGGGCTGTCGGAGCTTGCTGCCGAGGCGTCGTTCTGGCCCGTCGCTAGCGTTTTCCGGACCGAGGGTCAACCGGGTTCGCACGCTATCGGTAGTGCTTGAAGGGGCTGGGGCCCCCAGATATAGTGTCTCTCCATGCTATCCTGCGGACTTGGCACTAGCCGCCATCAGCAAGTCACCGACCGCCGGTCGGCCCCCTGCGTGCGTGCAGGGGCGCCGCTCGCCTCGGTGGGTTGCGCAGGGCGCCGCCGCTGCGCGGCGAAGCCCAGCGCAAGGCGCGCAGCAAGCTATCAATGCGGAGGCTCCGACCCTCACGCCGCGGGCGTGAGCGGGCCTGCCTTTGCCTGACGAACTGAACAGACGAGGAACCACCCATGCAGACCACCGCCGTCCATCCTTCCGCGGCCGCGAGCTCGACCGCCGCTGCCGCGGCTGGCGAGGCGCAGACGCGCCAATCGGCCTATCTGGCCTACCAGATCATCCGTCGCAACGGCGCGGTGGTGTCCTTCGAGCCGAGCAAGATCGCGGTGGCGCTGATGAAGGCCTTTCTGGCGGTGCATGGCACAAGCGGTGCGGCTTCCGCCAGCGTGCGCGAGACGGTGGACGGCCTGACCGAGAACGTGGTGCGCGCGCTGCTGCGTTCGCGCCCCGCCGGCGGCACCTTTCATATTGAGGACATCCAGGACCAGGTCGAACTGGGCCTGATGCGCGGCGGCCACCACGAGGTGGCGCGTGCCTATGTGCTGTACCGTGAGCGGCGCGCCCAGGAGCGTCTGGCCAAGGGCGAAGCCGCAGCGGCCACCGTGCCGTCGAGCGGCATCAGCGTGATTGACGGGGGCCAGCGCGTGCCGCTGGATCTGGCCAAGCTCGCGGCGCTGATCAGCGCCAGTTGCGAGGGCCTGGGTGCCGAGGTCAAGCCCGATCCGGTGCTGGCCGAGACCAAGCGCAATCTGTATGACGGCGTGCCCATCGACGAGGTCTACAAGGCAGCCATCCTGGCGGCCCGCACCCTGATCGAGAAGGACCCCGGCTACAGCCAGGCCACGGCACGCCTGCTGCTGCACACGATCCGCCGCGAGATCCTCGGCGAGGAAGTCAGCCAGGCCCAGATGGCCGAGCGCTATGCCGAGTACTTCCCGCGCTTCATCAAGAGGGGCGTGCAGGCCGAGTTGCTGGACGAGAAGCTGGCTCAGTACGATCTGGCCCGCCTGGGCGCGGCGTTGAAGGCCGAGCGCGACTTCCAGTTCGACTATCTGGGTCTGCAGACCCTGTTCGATCGCTATTTCCTGCATACCGAAGGCAAGCGCATCGAGATGCCGCAGGCCTTCTTCATGCGAGTGGCGATGGGCCTGGCGCTGAACGAGATCGACCGCGAGGCGCGCGCGATCGAGTTCTATGAAGTGCTGTCGAGCTTCGACTTCATGTCCAGCACGCCGACCCTGTTCAACTCCGGCACCCGCCGCTCGCAGCTCTCCAGCTGCTACCTGACCACGGTGGCTGACGATCTGGACGGCATCTATGAGGCGCTGAAGGAAAACGCGCTGCTCTCCAAGTTTGCCGGCGGCCTGGGCAACGACTGGACTCCGGTGCGCGCGCTGGGCTCGCACATCAAGGGCACCAATGGCAAGTCGCAAGGTGTCGTACCCTTCCTGAAGGTGGTCAACGACACCGCGGTGGCGGTGAACCAGGGCGGCAAGCGCAAGGGCGCGGTCTGTGCCTATCTGGAGAGCTGGCACCTGGACATCGAGGAGTTCCTGGAACTGCGCAAGAACACCGGCGACGATCGCCGCCGCACCCACGACATGAACACCGCGAACTGGATCCCCGATCTGTTCATGCGTCGTGTCATGGACGGCGGTGACTGGACGCTGTTCAGCCCCTCGACCTGCCCGGACCTGCACGATCTGTTCGGCAAGGCCTTCGAGAAGGCCTATGTCGAATACGAGGCCAAGGCTGACCGCGGCGAGATCAAGCTCTTCAAGCGCATGCCGGCCAAGGACCTGTGGCGCAAGATGCTGTCGATGCTGTTCGAGACCGGCCATCCCTGGATCACCTTCAAGGACGCCTGCAATGTGCGTTCGCCGCAGCAGCATGTGGGCGTGGTGCACTCTTCCAATCTGTGCACCGAGATCACGCTGAACACCAATGACAGCGAGATCGCGGTCTGCAATCTGGGCTCGGTCAATCTGAAGCAGCACCTGAAGGATGGTCAGATCGACCACGACAAGCTGAAGAGGACGGTGGCGACGGCGATGCGCATGCTCGACAACGTCATCGACATCAACTACTACGCGGTCAAGAAGGCACGTGACTCGAACCTGCGCCACCGTCCGGTGGGCCTGGGTGTGATGGGTTTCCAGGACGCGCTGTATGCGCTGCGCACGCCCTATGCGTCGCAGGCCGCGGTGGAGTTCGCGGATCGTTCGATGGAAGCCGTCTGCTACTACGCCTACTGGGCCTCGACCCAGCTGGCCGAAGAGCGCGGCCGCTACTCGTCCTACCGCGGCTCGCTGTGGGACCGCGGCATCCTGCCGATCGACTCGCTGGACTTGCTGGCCGAGGCGCGTGGCGGCTATGTCGAGGTAGACCGCAGCACGACGATGGACTGGGATGCGTTGCGCGCCCGCATCGCCGCCCATGGCATGCGCAACAGCAACTGCGTGGCGATCGCACCGACCGCGACCATCTCCAACATCATCGGCGTGGACGCCTCGATCGAACCCTGCTTCGGCAACCTGTCGGTCAAGTCCAATCTGTCGGGCGAGTTCACCGTGATCAACGAGTCTCTGGTGCGCGACCTGAAGAAGCTGGGCCTGTGGGATGACGTGATGGTGATGGATCTGAAGCACTTCGACGGCTCGCTGCGCCGCATCGATCGCGTGCCGGAAGAGCTGAAGAACCTCTATGCCACCGCCTTCGAGGTCGAGACGCAGTGGCTGGTCGAAGCCGCCGCGCGCCGTCAGAAGTGGATCGATCAGGCGCAGAGCCTGAACATCTATATGGCTGGCGCCTCGGGCAAGAAGCTGGACGAGACCTACAAGCTGGCCTGGCTGCGCGGCCTGAAGACCACCTACTACCTGCGCACCATGGGCGCGACGCACGCCGAGAAGAGCACGGTCTCCAAGGCCGGTCAGCTCAATGCGGTGTCCAGCGCCGCCGGTCCCGCGATGGTCTCGGCACCGGTGGCGGCGGCCCCGGTCGAAGAGACGCTGCCCGCCACGGACATGAAGTTCTGCTCCATCGACAACCCTGACTGCGAAGCCTGCCAGTAAGGCAGGCGAGCCGTCGCGCCCCGCTACCAGCGGCACGCGCGACGGCTGCGCGCAGGAGCGTTCATCGCTGTCCGCAGGCGGCGGCCATTGATGAACGTTTTGACACCGACTCAGGTCTGCTTTGCCTCGCTTTTTGTCCGCGCAATTTGACGGTTAGCGATGCGATGCAGCAACAGCGCATTTGCGGCGCTGTCAAGAAGTCCTTGGTGTTCCAACACAACACTCTGATAATTCGCGACCATAGGAAGTCCACCATGCTGGTTTGGGAAGAAGACCTGAAGCCCTCCTCTAGCACCGCATCTGTCGGTGCCGCTAGCGCCACCGCGGCGCCCGCCGCAGCGTCGGTGGCTCACAGCTCCGCCAGCACCTCGAGCAGCGTTGCAAGTCCTGCTGCCGCCGCGAGCCAGCGCCGTGTCAACGCGGCCGACAAGCGCATCATCAACGGGCAGACCGACGTCAACCAGCTGGTGCCCTTCAAGTACAAATGGGCCTGGGAGAAGTACCTCGCCACCTGCGCCAACCACTGGATGCCGCAGGAGGTGAACATGAGTCGCGATATTGCGCTCTGGAAGGACCCTAACGGCCTGAGTGAGGATGAGCGCCGCATCATCAAACGCAATCTCGGCTTCTTCGTGACCGCCGACTCGCTGGCCGCCAACAACATCGTGCTGGGCACCTACCGCCACATCACGGCGCCCGAGGCGCGTCAGTTCCTGCTGCGACAGGCCTTCGAGGAGGCGATCCACACCCACGCCTACCAGTACATCGTCGAATCGCTGGGCCTGGACGAGAGCGAGATCTTCAACGCCTACCATGAGGTGCAGTCGATCCGGGACAAGGACGAGTTCCTGATTCCCTTCATCGACGCGATCATGGATCCGCATTTCCATACCGGCACGCTGGCCACCGATCAGACCCTGCTGAAGAGCCTGATTGTGTTTGCCTGCCTGATGGAAGGCCTGTTCTTCTACGTCGGCTTCACCCAGATCCTGGCCATGGGGCGGCAGAACAAGATGACCGGTGCGGCCGAGCAGTACCAGTACATCCTGCGCGACGAGTCGATGCACTGCAACTTCGGCATCGACCTGATCAACCAGATCAAGCTCGAGAACCCACAGCTCTGGACGGCCGAGTTCAAGGCCGAGATCAAGGCCTTGTTCCTGAAGGCCGTGGAACTGGAGTACCGCTATGCCGAAGACACCATGCCGCGCGGCGTGCTGGGTCTGAACGCGTCGATGTTCAAGGGCTATCTGCGCTATATCGCCAACCGGCGCGCCACCCAGATCGGTCTGGAGGAGCTCTTCCCGAATGAGGAGAACCCCTTTCCCTGGATGAGCGAAATGATCGACCTGAAGAAGGAACGCAATTTCTTTGAGACCCGCGTCATCGAGTACCAATCCGGTGGCGCATTGAGCTGGGACTGAGTCGAGACAGGGCTGGAGCCTTGTGCGCAGTTCCCGGCGCTGAGAAGAGATCAAGATCCGCAGAGGATCCGAGACTGCAGCCATAGAAGCTGCGGCCGAACTCTGCAACCGCATTCACCGTACCGGGGGCGCAGCTCCCGCGACCCACGGACGGTGGATAGCCGCCATGCAACGGACCGGTCTGTTGCAGGCGGTGCTTTTCCACTTGATCAAGGAGATAGTTATGGCAACTGCAAAGAAGGCTCCGGCCAAGAAGGCCGCCGCACCGGCGAAGAAGGCAGCACCGGCCAAGAAGGCGGCAGCTCCGGCGAAGAAGGCTGCACCGGCCAAGAAGGCGGCAGCTCCGGCGAAGAAGGCTGCACCGGCCAAGAAGGCGGCCGCACCGGCGAAGAAGGCTGCACCGGCCAAGAAGGCGGCCGCACCGGCGAAGAAGGCAGCACCGGCCAAGAAGGCGGCAGCTCCGGCGAAGAAGGCAGCACCGGCCAAGAAGGCGGCAGCTCCGGCGAAGAAGGCAGCACCG
>JAYRSJ010000030.1:0-38859 GCA_041920215.1 Burkholderiaceae bacterium
TGCTGCAGGACTATGCGGAGGACTTCCTGGCGCTGGCCGGCCAGCAGCCCTAGGCCGACGACGCTTCAGGCCGCGATCGCGGGCCGCGAACGCTTGTGCTGATACAGACGCTGATCGGCCAGTGCGATCAGGACGTCCGGCTCGCTGCCCTCGGCGGGGAACAGCGCGGCACCGAAACTGGCCCGCACCGCGGGCCCGGCATCGGCCGCGGCCAGCTGCTGATGCAGGCGCTGCAGCGCAGCGGCGAGACCGGCCTCGCCGTCCAGCGGCCGCAGCAGCACCGCGAACTCGTCGCCGCCCAGCCTGGCCACCGTGTCCGAGTTTCTGGCCCAGCTTTTCAGCCGCGTCGCCAGCGCGCACAGCGCAGCATCGCCGGCCGGGTGGCCCTGGCTGTCATTGATGTGCTTGAGCCCGTCCATGTCCAGCATCAGCAGCGCACCGGGCCGCCCGTCGCGGGCACTGTGCAGCAGGGCCGCGCGCAGCCGGTCCATGAACAGCGCGCGGTTGGCCAGCCCGGTCAGGCTGTCGTGGGTGGCGCGGTGGAACAGCGCGTCACCGCCGTAGCGGGTCGAGTAGTACATCGCCGCGCCGATCACCTCGGCCAGCAGGCCCAGCAGGATCTCGCTCTTGGCATCGAAATGCCTGGGGCTCGCCGACATGGCCTTGAGCACGCCGATGCTGACGCCTGCATGCTTGAGCGGCACGACCAGCATGGAGCGCAGGCCGGCCCGGCGGCAGGCAGCCAGATCGACACGGCTGTCCTGCTCGGCATCGTCACAGCGCAAGACCTGCCCCTGGGCGACACACAGACCCGAGAGGCTGTGGCTTCGGTCTATGCGCAGGCCCAGGCAGCCGCTGGCACTGCCGGCTACGGCCCTATAGACCATCTCGTCGCCCTCGGCCATCTCGATGGCCGCGCCATCGGCGTCGACCAGCGAAAGGGTGCGCCGCACCACCAGATCCATCACCCCGCCCAGGTCCAGACCCTGGCGCACGATATCGGTCTGCAGCGCGACCAGCGCCAGCAGCTTTTCTTGTGTCGGCATCTTGATGCCCTCCACGCCCGCGCCGGCAGTGCCGCTCGACGGACGCAGGCCGGGGCGGGTCCGTCGCATGGCCGGCCTGCCACTCTTGCCTGATCAATCTCCCTGACTGATATTTGCAAGTGTCCCACAGCGGCACAGTAGCGCCAGCCACCCGCATCGGGGACGCCGCCCGGCAAGCCCCGCCCGGCCGTGCAAGCTTTGCTTACAAGCGGCCGTCATCCGGGCGCCGCCGGCCGGCGTTGCTGGCGGCTAGGATGGCCCCATTCCTTCATCCGCCCCGAAGCAGGAGACCCGCATGACCGCTCAAACGCTTTGCCCGCCGCTCCGGCCTGCCGCCAGCGGCTGGCGCCGCCTCGCCACGCTGGCGCCAGCGCTGCTGCTGGCGCCGCTCATGGGCCTGCTGCCCAATCTGCTGCTGGTCGGCAGCGCGCAGGCGCAGGACGACTGGCGCTCTTGCGCCCAGGAGGGCCAGATCTGCCGTGTCAGCGGCGAGGCCATGCTGCGCTTCGGCAGCAAGGGCCGCTATGTGTTTCGCATGAGCAGCGAGCCGCAGCCCTGCACCGTCGACGCCTTCGGCAGCGATCCGGCCCCGGGTGTGCGCAAGCAATGCGAGGTCTCGAGCAACTGGCGCCAGAGCTCGCGCTACCGCAGCTGGCGCGACGCCGGCAGCGAGGGTTGGCGCTTCTGTGCCGCCGAGGGCGGCAGCTGCACTGCCCAGGGCAGCATGCAGGCCCGCTTCGGCGCCGATGGCCGCTATGCGACCCGCGATGTCAACGGACGCTTCAGCTGCAGTACCCGCACCTTTGGCGACCCGGCGCCGGGCCGGCCCAAGTTCTGCGAGTTGGCCGACGACGGTGACTGGCGGCTGTGTGCCAACGAGGGCGATCTGTGCCGGCTGCCCGCCGGCGCCAGCCAGGTACGCTACGGCGCCGAGGGGCGCTACACCGAGCGCCAGATCACGCAAGGCTCGGTGGCCTGCCATAACGGCGTCTTCGGCGACCCGGTGCCGGGTCTTGCCAAGCAATGCGAGTACCGGCGCGTCGGTGACGGCGGCGGTGGTGGCAACGGCGCCGGCCGTCTGCCATGGGAGAGCTGTGCGCGTGAGGGCGAGGTCTGCGAGCTGCGCGGAGTGGCCATGCTGCGCTACGGCGCCAATGGCCGCTATGCCTACCGCGAGGCCTACCAGGGCCTGCTGTGCGGCAACGACAGCTTCGGTGGCGACCCGGCACCGGGCGAGATGAAGCGCTGCGATGTGCTGAAGCTGCGGCGCTGACAGTGCGCCCATGGTCCGAGACAGCCAGGCATTGACACAGGCCCTGGTCGACGCGCGCCACAGCGGCAAAGCGCTGCGGGCCGCCGACTGGGAACACGCCGTCTGCAGCGAGGCCGAGGCCTATGCGGTGCAGGAGGGCGTGGCCGCCGCGCTGGGCTGGGCAAGCGCGCCCGGGCGGCCGGTACGGCACTGGAAATCGGGCGCGCCGGACCGCGCCGGCCCCTTCAGCCACGCGCCGCTGGACCCGGCCGGCGTGAGCCAGGGCGAAACGGCTGGCCCGACAAGCAAGACCTGGCCCCGGCTGGGTCTGGAGGCCGAGGTCGCGCTGCGCCTGGGCTGCGACATCAGCCCAGCACAGGCGCGTGCGCTCCACCCCGGTCTTGCCCCTGGCCTGGTGGATGCTGTGTGCATCGCGGTGGAACTGGTCGGCTCGCGCTGGCAGGAAGGCCTGGCGGCACCGGCCCTGCTGAAGATGGCCGACCATCAATGCCATGCCGGCCTGCTGCTGGGTCCTTGGCTGGCGTGGCGGGAGGGGCTGGACTGGGCACGCCTGCGCTGGACCCTGCAGCAGACGGGCGAGCCGACGCTGAGCCGACAGGGCGGCCACGCGCTGGACGATCCGGCCTGGCTGCTGGCCCCCTGGTTGCAGCACCTGAGCCGCCACGGTGCCACGGTGCCTGCCGGCACCGTCGTCACCACCGGCGCCTGGGGCGGCGGCCTGCTGCCGGCCAGCGCTGCCAGCCTAGCCGGTGAGGCGGCGCTGAGTCTGAGCTTCGAGGGCCTGGGTTGCTTTCGCTTCAGGCTGTGACGAGCTGACGCTCCATCCAGCAGGCAGCACTGCCGAAGCTGGCCAGCTTCTGGCGCAGGGCCGGGCTGGGTTGGGCCACCCGTTCGAAGCCCTGGCGCTGCCAGAAAGGCAGCGAGCCCTGCACCGCCACCAGCCCCAGCTGATCCAGGCCGAGGGCCTGGGCGCTGCCCTCCCCCCGCTCCAGCAGTTGCCGGCCCAGGCCCAGCGAGCGGCCGGCAGGCGCCACCGCCAGATCATGCAGATACAGCAGCCGCGCTCCGCGCGGCGGCTGCAGCACCGGTGCATTCCAGGCCGGCAGGCTCAGCTCGCAGGCCGGCAGGCTGATCAGATAGGCCAGGGCCTGGCCGCTGGTGCGCTGCACGGCGATGAAGCAGCTCAGGCTGCTGCCATCGGTGCCCGCGGTGGCGGCCAGCTTGGCCTCGAAGGCCTGGCGGTTCTCCAGCAGCTCCGGCCCATAGCACTGGGCCTGCACGGCCAGCACCGCAGCCAGATCGGCCGCTCGCAGCGGCCGCAGCATTACATCGCTCATCATCGGGGACATATCCAGGGTTCAGAGATTCAGCCAAGGCCGCAACCCGGCCAGCAGCCAGCGGCCCAGTGGGGTGAACAGCAGGCTGAAGCCCAGCACATTGAGCAGCACCATCAGCCAGAAGACACGGCGAAACGCCGGCTTGCTGCTCTTGTGGCGCAGCGTCTGCTGAGCCAGCAGCGCGCCGGGCCAGCCGCAGGCCAGGGCCAGCAGGTGCAGCGTGCTTTCGGCCACCCGCCATTGCCGCAGACGGGCGGCGCGCTTGTCCAGCGCATAGACGAGGAAGCTGGCCATGCTCATCGAGAAGTAGGCACCCCAGACCGCGCGGGGCAGCTCGAAAGCCAGCTGGCAGACCAGCACCAGGCTGGCGAAGGCCGGCACCAGCCAAAGACTGGCGCTGCCGCTGGCCGCCGCAGCGCCGCCACTGGCCGCCGGCGCTGCGGCGGCCGGCGCACGCGGCTCCAGGCTCTGCACCTGCAGGGCACGCGGCTTGCCCTGGGCATCGCTGCCTGCGACGAAGCTCAGGCGCTCGCCGACAAAGGGCCGGCGCGCCCGCATGCCGAAGGCCTTGATATGGACGAAGCGCTTGGCGCCACCGCCCTGCGGGGCGATGAAGCCATAGCCCTTGGCATCGTCCCACTGGACCAGAACACCGTTCTCTCGCTGACTGCTCATCATCATCGTCGTCGTGCTGCCGTGCGTGGCGGGCGGCACTGTGCCACAACAAGTGCAAAGGCCCGCTTGCGCGGGCCTTGCAGCGGCGCGTCAGACGCCCCGCAGACTCAGTCAGCCCGCCAGCGGACCGACACCACCATCAGCGGCCGAAGCCGCCGCGGCGCGGAGCGCCGGCCGGGGGGCCGTTGCGCTTGGCCGGGCCGCCAGGGCCGCGACGGTCGCCGCCGAAGCTGGGCTTGCCGGCAAAGGCCGGGCGATCGCCGAAGCTGGGCTTGCGGTCGGCGAAAGCGGGACGATCGCCAAAGGCCGGACGGTCACCACGCGGCGCGAAGTTCTTGTCGAAGCCACGCTCACCATGGCGGTCATTGCCACGCTCAAAGGGCTTGCGGTCGCTGAAGTCGCGGCGCGGCTCGAAGCCCTCGCCACCACGCGGTGCGAAGTCACGCGGCGCGAAATCGCGCTGCGCGCCGAACTGGCCACCGCCGTCACGGCCGTAGGGCTTGCCGGCGCCATCGCGCTGGAAGGGCTTGCCGCCGCCATCGCGCTGGAAAGGCTTGCCGCCGAAGCGCTTGCCCTCGCCACCCTTGAAGCCGAAGCCGCCGGGACGGCGATCCTCGAAGCCGGCGCCGGCCGGACGCGGCGGGAAGATGCGCGGTTCCTGGGTCTTGGGCTCCAGGCCGGCCACCTGGCTGACCGGGATGGTCTGGGTGGTGAACTGCTGGATGCGGCGGATCATCGACACATCGTCGCGCACCGCCAGTGTCACGGCCAGGCCTTCGCGACCGGCACGGCCGGTGCGGCCGATGCGGTGCACATAGTCCTCGGCCTTCATCGGCAGACCGTAGTTGATCACATGGGTGATGGTGGGCACGTCGATGCCGCGGGCCGCCACATCGGTGGCCACCAGCACGCGCAGCTCGCGGCGGCGCAGCGCCATCAGCACACGGTTGCGCTTGCCCTGCGGCATGCCGCCATGCAGCGGAGCGACCGAGTGGCCGATCTCCTGCAGACGCTCAGCCAGCCAGTCAGCGTCACGCTGGGTCGAGGTGAAGACCACCGCCTGGTCCAGCGTCGGCTCGGCCAGGATGGCCTCCAGCAACTGGTCCTTGTGATTGTGGTTGTCAGCCCAATGCAGGCGCTGGGTGATGTTCTCGTGGGTATCGGTGTGCGAGGCCACGTCGATGCGCAGCGGATCGTTCAGCAGATCGTGCGCCAGGCGGCCCACATGACCGGCGAAGGTGGCGCTGTACATCACGGTCTGGCGGGTCGCCGGCGTGGCTTCGGCCACGACCTTGATGTCGTCGATGAAGCCCATGTCCAGCATGCGATCGGCCTCGTCCAGCACCAGCATCTCGACATTCTCGAGCACGCACTTGCCGCTGCTCAGATGGTCCAGCAGGCGACCCGGGGTGGCGATCAGGATGTCCAGCGGACCGGTCAGCTGACGGATCTGCAACGGATAGGGCATGCCGCCCAGCACGGTGGCGACACGCAGGCCCTGCACATGGCGGCCATAGGTCTGGGCCGCCTTGGAGACCTGCATGGCCAGCTCACGGGTGGGGCACAGCACCAGCACCTTGGGGCCGTAGATCTTGCCCTTCTCGCGACGCTTGGCGTTATCGCCGCGGGTCTCGATGATCTTCTGCAGCGCCGGCAGGATGAAGGACGCGGTCTTGCCCGAACCGGTGCGCGAGGACACCATCAGGTCCTGGCCCAGCAGGCCCGGCGGGATGGCCTGGGCTTGCACCTCGGTGGCGGTCTCGTAGCCCGAATCCTTAACGGCGCGCAGCAGAACCTCGTTCAGGCCCAGATTCTCAAAACTCATAGAAAACTCTTTTCTTTCAACAAAGCCGTGCCCTGCCCCGCTTGTGAATGGGCAAAACACATGCGGTGCCGCGTCCGTGCGCAGCACTGCAGGTCAAGTCGCTGGGAGAAAGCTCGCGTCGTACAGCAAGGGTCCCGTCAGGGGGAGAGCCTTGTGCGGCGCCGGGGAACAGTCATAAGCGACGGCATCGCCGCCGACCGATCCGCAAGGGGTGTTCAACGCTGCGTCGTGGCGGCCAGCAGGCTGCTGGTGCTGGCCCTGCATGACAGGACCGACGGCTTGAACGAGGTCAGAGGTGACGAACGAAACGTTGCGGCTTCAACCGCAACGAAGCCGCGACTGTAGCACAGCTCCGGGAAAACACCGAAGCGCGCTGGCGAGGCGGCGCGTCGGCCCGTGCACAAACGCACGTCCGGCGCGCCCGCCAACCGGCGATCAGTTGCCGATCAGGGCCAGCCAGTCGGCCAGCATCTGCATGAAATCCTGCAGTGCCGGACCATCCAGCAGCGTCGTGCTGTCGGCACGGTCCAGGCCGCAGGCAGGCAGCTCGCGCTCGCTGTCCTGCAGGCGCAACAAGCCCTGCTCCAGGCCGCTGTCGGCCAGCAGCTGGACCATCGGCACGCCCGCCACACCCTCGCCGCTCAAGCGCTCCAGGCGCTGCTCCAGCATTGCCTCGCTATAGGGCAGCTCAAGATTGATCAGGCCCAGCTCGGTAGCGGCCAGATCCAGACCCAGCGCCGCCGCATCGCTGCACAGCAGCAGCGCCGGCCCCCCCGGCTCGCGCCAGGTGCGCAGCTGCTGCTGGCGCTGCGCCAGGTCGTGCTGCGCATCCAGCCGCAGCGCCACCAGGCCCTGCTCCTGCAGGCGCTGCGCCAGCAGGGCCAGCGCATCGTCCCATTGGCTGAACACGATCAGCTTGTCGACCGCAGCCCCCCCCAGCAGCTCGCGCGCCAGCGGCCCCACCGCATCCAGACGCGGCGACGCCACGGCCTCGGCCGCGTCCAGCAGGGCCGGGCTGATCGCCAGCCGGCGCAAGGCCTGCAGCTGCTGCAACAGCTGGCGCTGCTGGCCATCGCTCAGATAAGGGCTGCGTTGCCAGCGCGCCAGCAGGCCGCGCAGCTGCATCAGCAGCGGCGCCTGCAGGGTCTGCTGGCGAATGCTGAGCGGCTGGGAGCGCAGCTGAACCAGCGCCGGCGGCAACGGCAGCTCGGCGCGGCTGCGGGCCAGCATCACCCGCTCCAGACTTTGCGCCAGTTGGGCCGGCGCCACCAGCGGCAGCCACTGGCCGTCGGCACCCTGGCGCAGGTGGCGTTTGTGCAGGGCCGCCAGGGCGCCGGTGCGCAGCGGGTCCAACAGGCTGACCGCCTGCAGCAGGGCCTGCGGCGCAGCCTGCTCGGGCAGCTGGCTGCTCAGCAGCAGCAGACTCTCGGCCGGCAGCTGGGCCAGCCGCCCGGCTGCAGCTTCGGACAGGCGTAGCGCCTCGTCGACGATCACGAGCTGCGGCGCCCAGGCCTGGGCCGCTGCCAGATCCTGCTCCAGGCTGTTCAGTGCGGCAATCTTCAGCAGCACCGCATCACCGGACTGCCATTGCTGGGCGCGCTGCGCGCCGTCGCCCCAGACCCGCAGGACCTGAGCCTCACCCAGCAGCGCATCCGCCTGCTCCAGCCAGCGCCCCTGGGCCGACTCGGCACACAGCAGCAGCACCCGCTCCAGCCCGAAGAAACGCCGCCCCAGTGCGGCGGTGGCCAGGGCCTGGGCGTGCTGTCCCAGACCCAGATCGTCGGCCAGCAAGGCGCGCCCGGCGCTGGCAGCGAACAGCGCCGCCTCGAGCTGATGCAGGGCCAGCGGCAGCTTCAGCAGCTCGTGCAAGGCCTGCGGGCCGGCGGAACAGGCCTCGCCAAGCAGCCAGGCACGCTGGCGGGCGTCGCGCGGCTCGGCCAGCCAGGCGGGCAGCTCGGCATCCAGCTTGACCATGTGGCCGGCCAAGCGCGCCTGCTCCAGCAGGGCGGGCAGGCCATCGGCCTGCTGCAGTGGGCCGAGCTGCAGCCAGTCGCGCATCGCCTGGTCCAGCGCGGCCGGGCACTGGGTACCGGCCTGCCAGCGCGGCTTGCGGCGCAGGCCGGGACGCAGCCAGATCAGGCTGTGCGCCTCGGGCCAGCCCTGGACACGCACCTCATCGGGCAGCTGCTTCAGCACGAAGTCCACATGCTCGCAATGCCCGTCGGCGCTGCGCGCAAAGGCCTCGCAGCTGCAGACCGCATCGCCGGGCTGCACACCGCGCAGCAGCAGCTCGTAGCGACGCTCGCTGGCGATCTCCAGCAGGCCCAGCGGCTGTCCCAGCCAGGCGCTGCCGGGCTGCAGCGCAAAGCGCGGCGGCGGGGGCGGCGACGCTTCCGGGGCTGCTGCGGCGTTCGCGTCGACGACCTCAGGTGGCGCCGACGGCTGGGCCGTGCGGGGCTTGCGGCCCTTTGTCGCCTTGGCTGCAGGCGCCTCGGCGGTCACCGCCGGTTCAACAGGCGTCGCGGCTTCGGCCACCGGCAGCGAGGCCTGCTTCTTCTTCGGGTCGGCGGCCTTGCTGCCGCTTTTCTTCTTGCTCGCAGGCTCGGCCTGAGCTACCACCGCAGCCTCTTGCTCTTGCGCTGCAGCTGTCTCAACGGACGGCTTGGCGCCCCCCTTGCCCGCCGCCTTCTTTGCAGGCACCTTCTTGGCAGGCACCTTCTCCGCAGCTGCCTGGGTCGCCGCCTTTGTCGCCGCCTTTGTCGCCGCCTTTGTCGCCGTCTTTCTGGCCGTCTTGGCGGCCGTCTTCTCCGCCACCTTCTTTGCGGGCTTCTTCGACGCCGGCTCCGCCTCACTCGGCGCAGCGGCCACGACCGGGGCCGTCTTCGCGGCCGACTTGCGCTGCTTCTTGGCCGGCTCCGGCACGGGCTCTGCGCTGGCCTCAGCGATCTTGCCAGCGGGCTTGGCCTTGGCCTTGGCGGTGGCTGCGGGCTCGGCGGCGGGTTCCGCTGCCGGCTTCTTGCGCCGGCTCAGCGGCGCTGCCGCAGCGGCGCTCGCTTGCTGGACGAGGGCCGCGCCGCCGTCGGCCTCGGCCGTGCTCTTGCCGCGGCGCGGACTGCTTGTTTTCTTGCTGGTTGCCATGAGTGGGTCACTGTTGAGGAGCGGCCGATGCCGCCCCGTGAAGAGGGTTCAGGCCGGACGGACCAGGTGCGCATCGCACCAGCCGCGCAGGCTGTTGAAGAAAGCCAGCGCCTCGGCACGGTCCAGATCGGATCGCAGCAGACGCGCCTCGTGGATGCGGCCCTGCTGTAGCAGCAGTTCGCGATAGACACCCGGCAGCCCGCCGGCCTCGCGCCGCGGCGTCAGCCAGCGGCCCTCGATCCGCAGCGCCAGATTGCCGAAGCTGCATTCGCTCAGCTCCTGGTGGCGGTTGTAGAGAATCAGGTCGAAGATGCCGGCCGGCTTGCGGGCATTGAGCGCCTCATAGGCCTCGCGCCGGCTGGTCTTGTGCTGCAGGAACTCGGCACCGGGGCCCTCGCTGTCGATGGGCGCGTCGGCCAGGGCCAGGGCCACCGGTTGGGGCGTGGGCTCCAGCGCCTCGACCCAGGTGTCGATCTGCCCGCTGGCGCTGCAGCTGAGCCGCACCCGCCAGTCGCCCTGCGGGTGGGCTGCAGCCAGCGCCAGCAGCCGGTCGCGCACCAGGGCCAGCGGCAGGCGCAGGCCGAAATGCTTGGCGCAGCGCTGCAGCCGGGCCAGATGCAGGGCCTCCAGCGGGTACTGGCCGGCGCTGAGCTTGAGCGTTTCGAGTGCCGCGATGGGTGCCTGCGCGCGCAGCAGGAAGCGCGTCTTGGCCCGCCATTCAGCCACCTCGGCGGCCGGCTCCGAATCGAGCGTGATGCCACTGCCTATCCCGCATTGCAGACGCGTAGGAACCGCGTCAGCACCCCGATCATGGCAGCGCTCCACCGTCCGTATTGGGACATTGAGCGTCACCGCGCCGCCCGGCTGCAGCAGGCCCGCGGCGCCGCAGTACCAGCCGCGTGCGGCGGGCTCCAGCGCGCGGATGATCTGCATCGCCCGCACCTTGGGCGCACCGGTCACCGATCCGCAGGGGAACAGCGCCGTCAGCAGGGCCGAGAGCGACAGCCCCGGCCGGCTGACCGCGGTGACGGTCGAGGTCATCTGCCAGACGGTGGGCAGCGCATGAAGCTCGAAGAGCCGCGGCACCCGCACCGAACCGAGCTGGGCCACCCGGCCCAGATCGTTGCGCAGCAGGTCCACGATCATCAGGTTCTCGGCCCGCTCCTTGGCGCTGGTGCGCAGATAGGCCTGGGCGGCCTCGTCCTCGGCCGCGTCACGGCCGCGCGCCGCGGTGCCCTTCATGGGCTGGGCGCCCAGCAGCCAGGTGTTCTGAGTGCCGGCCAGCGGCCGCCAGTCGAAGAACAGCTCGGGTGAGACGCTGGCCAGCCCGGCCTCGCGCAGGAATAGCGAGAAGCCGCCCGGTTGGGCCGCATGCAGGGCCAGGAAGAGCTCGGCAAGGTCGGCACCGGCGGCCAGCTCGGCCTGCAGCCGGGTGGTCAGATTGACCTGGTAGCAATCGCCGGCCCGTATCCACTCGCGTATGCGTTCCACCGCGGCACAGGCGGCCACATCGTCCTGCGGGTCCTGCCAGTCGCCGCACAGGCGTTGCGGCGGTGCCGGCTGCGGCCAGGGCTGGGGCGCGCTTTCATAGACGGCAAACTCGGCCAGCGCGTCCTCGGACGCATGCACGGCCAGGCAGGCATCCAGGGCCGCGGCGGCCTCATAGCGCAGGCCACCCAGCACCCAGGCACCGGCACGTGCCGCCGCGTGGGCGGCGTCGATCACGGCCGGTAGCTCGGCCGCGCTGAGCGCGCGCAGCCAGCGTGACGGTGGCGCATAGAAAGCACCGCGCAGGCGTTCGCCGTCCTCGCGCGCCAAAGGGTGGCGCGGAAAGTCGAAGGCCGCCCAGAGCTGGTCAGGGCGGCATGCGGCGTTGGTGGACACGCTAGCCAGGATTGAGTGGGGACGGCAGTGCCGCGCCGTTCCGACGCCTCAAAGCGCCAGGAAATGCTGGCGGTAGTAGGCCAGCTCGTCGATGGACTCGTGGATGTCGGCCAGCGCGGTATGGGCCTGGGCCTTCTTGAAGCCGTCCAGGATGGCGGGCTTCCAGCGCTTGGCCAGTTCCTTCAGTGTCGACACGTCCAGATTGCGGTAGTGGAAGAAGTCCTCCAAGGCCGGCATGTAGTTGGCGAGGAAGCGGCGGTCCTGGCAGATGCTGTTGCCGCACATCGGCGACTTGCCGGCAGGCACATAGGCCTTCAGGAACTCGATGGTCTTGGCCGCGGCCTCGGCCTCGCCAATGTTCGAGGCCTTGACCCGGTCGATCAGGCCGCTCTTGCCATGGGTGCCCTTGTTCCAGGCATCCATCGCATCCAGCGTGGCATCGCTCTGGTGGATCGCGAACACCGGCCCCTCGACCCGCACCTTGAGCTGCGCGTCGGTGACCACCACGGCCAGCTCGATGATGCGGTCGCGGTCGGGATAGAGACCGGTCATCTCCAGATCGATCCAGATCAGATTGCTCTCATGGCAGGCCAGGCCGGCGCTCGCTGCGGTGCTTTCTTCGGTGGTGCTCATTGCTTGTTGTCCTTTGAACGTGGGCCGTATTGTGGTGTCAATCCGCGGCCCGCTCCGGCGGAGGATTGTCGCAGCCCTACACTTCGCTCCCATGCCCGATCTCGCCCTGCCCCCTCTTTCAGCGCCAGCGCTGAGCCTGGCCTTTGCGCTGGCGCTGCTGAGCTCGCTGGCCCTCAAGTTCTGGCTTGCCAGCCGCCAGATACGCCATGTGATGCAGCACCGCAGCACGGTGCCGGCGCCCTTCGCCGCGACGGTGCCGCTGGCCGCCCACCAGAAGGCAGCCGACTACACGGCTGTGCGAGGCCAGTTCGGCCTGCTGAGCCTGGCCTTCAATGCCGCGGTGCTGCTGGGCTGGACCCTTTTGGGGGGCCTGCAGACGCTCAACGTGCTGCTGCATGACGCGCTGCTGCCCGGCTTCGGCCCGCTGGCCTACCAGCTGGGTCTGGTCGTGGCCTTCATGCTGATCGCCGGCCTGCTGGACCTGCCCTGGGAGCTGTACAACACCTTCCGCATCGAGCAGCGCTTCGGCTTCAACCGCACGAGCTGGAAGCTCTACCTGATGGATACGGCCAAGGGTCTGCTGCTCGGGGCCCTCATCGGCCTGCCCATCCTGAGCCTGATCCTGTGGCTGATGGGCGCGGCCGGCCCGGCCTGGTGGCTGTGGGCCTGGGGCGCCTGGATGGGTTTCAATCTGCTGATCATGGTGATCTACCCGACGCTGATTGCGCCGCTATTCAACAAGTTCGAGCCGCTGGCCGACGCCGCGCTGCGCACCCGGGTCGAGGGCCTGATGGCGCGCTGCGGCTTTGCCGCCAAGGGTCTGTTCGTGATGGACGGCAGCCGGCGCTCGGCCCATGGCAATGCCTACTTCACCGGTCTGGGTGCGGCCAAGCGGGTGGTGTTCTTCGACACCCTGCTGGCGCGCCTGAACGGCGCCGAGGTGGAGGCGGTGCTGGCCCATGAGCTGGGTCACTTCAAGCACAAGCATGTGCTCAAACGCCTGCTGCTGAGCTTCGCGATCAGCCTGGCCGGCTTCGCGCTGCTGGGCTGGCTGGCCAACCAGCCGGGCTTCTATCTGGGCCTGGGTGTCAAGCCCAACAGCATTGCACCCAACGATGCACTGGCCCTGCTGCTGTTCCTGATGGCCATGCCGGTGTTCGGCTTCTTCCTGACCCCGCTGGGCAGCCTGCTGTCGCGCCGCGACGAGTTCCAGGCCGATGCCTATGCCTGCGCCCAGGCCAGCGGGCCCGATCTGGCCGCCGCGCTGCTGAAGCTGCACGAGGACAATGCCGGCACGCTGACCCCCGACCCGGTCTACGCCCGCTTCTACTATTCCCACCCGCCGGCCAGCGAGCGCCTGGCGGCGATACAGCGCCTGGCCACCCGATGACAATGCCTATGAATCTTCTTCTTGAGCGCTGCGTGCCGCAGCACGAAGCCCTGGCCGGCGACGCCCTGCCGGCCTGGCTGTCCCAGGTGCCGGGCTGGTCGGCCGACCCCGAACGCAAGCTGATCGCCCGCCGCTTCGAGTTCGACAACTTCTACCAGGTGATGGCCTTCGTCAACGCGGTGGCCGAGATCGCCCATGCCCAGGACCATCATCCGGAGATGCTGGTGGGCTACAGCGTCTGCACCCTCAGCTTCAGCACCCACTCGGCCGGCGGCCTGACGCCCAATGACTTCATCTGCGCGGCCCAGGTGAGCGCCCTGCCGGAAGCCAGCGCCCAATGAGCCGCTTCCAGGCTTTGGACCTGGGCCTGGTGGTGCGCGGCCACGGCCGCCACTACATCGTCGAGGACAGCGAGGGGCGGCGCCATGTCTGCCACCCGCGCGGCAAGAAGAGCGACTGCGTGGTCGGCGACCAGGTGCGCTGGGCGCCGACCGGCGATGAAGGCGTGATCGAGGCGGTGGAACCGCGGCGCAATCTGCTGTTCCGTCAGGACGAGTGGAAGACCAAGAGCTTCGCCGCCAATCTGGACCAGCTGCTGATCCTGGTGGCGGTGGAGCCGGTGTTCAGCGAGAGCCAGCTGGCGCGTGCGCTGATCGCGGCCGAGAGCGCCGGCATCAGCGCCACCATCGCCTTGAACAAGACCGACCTGCCCGGCGTGGCCGCCGCCCGCGAGCGGCTCGCGCCCTACCGCGCGATGGGTGTGAGGGTCGAGGAAGTGGCCTTCAAGGCGCAGCGCGAGGCCTCGCGCCAAACGCTGTGGGCCTGGCTGGAAGGCCGGCGCACCCTGGTGCTGGGCCCCAGCGGCACCGGCAAGAGCACGCTGATCAATCTGCTGATTCCCGATGCCCTGGCCCAGGTCGGCGAGATCTCGCAGGCCTTGAATTCGGGGCGCCACACGACGACGACCACCCAGTGGTACTGGGTCGACGCACAACGCCAGACGGCGCTGATCGACTCACCCGGCTTTCAGGAATTCGGCCTGCGTCAGATCGAAGCCGCCCAGCTGCCGCTGCTGATGCCGGATCTGCGCGCCCACGCGGACCACTGCCGCTTCTACAACTGCACGCACCAGCACGAGCCGGGCTGCGGCGTGATCGCCGCAGCCGAGGCGGGGCTGATCAGCGCATCGCGGCTACGCATCTACGGCGAGATCCTGGCCGAGCTGTCCAGCAAGCGCTGGTAAGCGCGAGCGGCGGCAGCCGCGCCTACTCCAGGCGCGGCGAGGCCGGCTTGATCTCGCGCACCTCGACATCGACCACCTCGGCCGCCGCATGCTGACTACGGCCGGCGCCAAAACCCGCGCCAGCGCGGAACTGCCGGGCGCGGGCGAAGCTGGAGACATCGATCACCGGCTTGCGGCCACGGATCAGGCTCCACAGCATCAGACCCAGCATGGTCAGCAGGGCCACGCCGGTCAGCAGCAGCACGAAGACGACGGTGGCCAGCGCCAGCAGCAGTCGGACCAGGAAATTCACGAGAGCGGACATCAGTCGGCATTCCTTGCAGAAGATCAGCCACGCCCGACAAAAGGCATAGCTGTGGCCATCACCGTCATGGTCTGCACATTCGCAGACAGCGGCAAAGAAGCCATGTAGATGAGGGCGGAAGCCACCGCTTCAAGCTCCATCGTCGGTTCCACCGCGACCGCGCCATGGGCCTGCAGCACGCCGCGGGTCATGGGCCGCGCCATCTCGGTCAGGGCGTTGCCGATGTCCAGCTGGCCGCAGGCGATATCGTGCGCCCGGCCGTCCAGCGACAGCGACTTGGTCAGGCCGGTGATCGCATGCTTGGTGGCGGTATAGGGCGCCGAAAAGGGCCGCGGCGCATGGGCCGAGATCGAGCCGTTGTTGATGATGCGGCCGCCGCGCGGCTGCTGGCGTTTCATCAGACCGAAGGCAGCGCGGGCGCACAGAAAGCTGGCGGTCAGATTGACGTCGACCACCGCGCGCCACTGCGCCACGCTCAGCTCGTCGATGGGCCGTGGCGGTGCGCCCGTGCCGGCATTGTTGAACAGCAGGTCCAGCCGACCGAAACGCTGTTCGATCGCGGCAAACACCGCCTCGACCGCCTCGGGCTGGGTCACGTCGGCCGGCAGCACCAGGCAGGCGGCCTGCGCGGGACCGGCCAGCGCCGCCGTTTCCTGCAGCGCGGCCTCGCGCCGCCCGACCAGGGCAACTTGATAACCGGCCTTCAGCAGCGCCAGGGAACAGGCCCGGCCAATGCCGCTGCCGGCACCGGTGACCAGGGCGTACTTGCTTGCAGGGCGGCTGTCTTGATCCATTCGTGCGCTATGGAAAGTTCATCAGGCAGGGCGCGATGATGCCATCAGCGCCCAGCCCTTGACCGTGCCGGCTCTATTGCGCCCGCACCGTGGGCACGGCCTGGGCCAGGCGACGGCCCTCCAGGCTGTGCGCGCCGGCCAGCTGGGTGGCGTCGCTGCGCCGGCCCTCGACCAGCACCCGAGGCAGCTGGTGCACCACCACGCCGGCGGCGCTGGGCGTCTGGTCCAGCAGCTGCTGTGCGCGCTCAGCCATCAGGGTCTGCTGGCTCTTGCCGACCACCTCCACCCGCGGCAGCTGCTGCACCAGGCGGCTGGGCTCGACAGGCTCCGCTGGCGCCGCCATGAAGAGCGACAGGCCCAGTAGGCCCACGCTGAGCAGCGCAACGGCGATCAGCTTGTGCTGGGCATAGCGGTCATAGCAGTAAACGGTGTGCGGGCTGTTCTTGTTCATCGCGGGCCTCCTTGGCGTTGCTGCAGCGCTTCAATCACGCTGCGATGGACGCAATGTGCCTGGTGCAAACCCGGATACCAAGAGGACTGCGACGAAGCTGCGACTCGGCGCGATGAACTGAGAATGGCGCGGACGAATGGTGGGGTGGACGGTCGGGCCGAGCCCCTCAGCTCTCGGCCGTGGCGAACACCGCCATCGAGCGCACGAGCCTGTGGGCCTGCTGTTCCAGACTCTCGGCCGCTGCGGCGCTCTGCTCGACCAGGGCCGCGTTCTGCTGGGTCGTCCGGTCCATCTGCCCCATGGCCTGACCGACCTGGACCACACCGGCGCTCTGCTCGCGCGAGGCCAGGCTGATCTCGCCGATCATCGCGGTGACGCGAGCTATCGCCGCTGACACCTGCTGCATCGTGTCCCCCGCCTGGTCGGCCAGCCGCGCCCCCTGCTCGACCTGATCGACGCTGTGGCCGATCAGTGCCTTGATCTGGCGGGCTTCCTCGGCGGTGCGTTGGGCCAGGCTGCGGACCTCGCTGGCCACGACCGCAAAGCCGCGCCCCTGCTCGCCGGCCCGCGCCGCCTCGACCGCGGCGTTGAGCGCCAGGATATTGGTCTGGAAGGCGATCGCATCGATCACGCCGATGATGTCGGCGATCTTCCGGGAGGATTCGGAGATGTCACGCATCGTCACGACGACCTGCGAGACCACCGCACAACCCTGGGTGGCGACACCGGAAGCGTCGATCGCCAGCGCGCTGGCCTGGCTGGCGTTCTCGGCGTTCTGTCTGACGGTGGCGCCCAGCTGCTCCATCGAGGCCGCCGTCTGCTGCAGGGCACTGGCCTGAACCTCGGTGCGCTGACTCAGGTCCTGGTTGCCCTGGGCGATCTGGGCGCTGGCGGTGGCCACCGTCTGAGCGTTCTCGCGCACCTCGCCAACGACCCGGGCCAGGCTCTCCCGCATCAGCGCCATGGCGCGCAGCAGGCTGCCCATCTCGTCATCGCCGCCAAGCGGCACGGCGCTGGCCAGATCGCCGTCGGAAATCCGCTGGGCCGCCAAGCTGGCCTCCGCTGCGGGCACCAGTATGGAACGCGCGACGACGACGGCCAGCACCAGACCCACTCCCATGAAGACGGCGATGAGGGCCAGCGCCATCATCTGCTGTCTGATGGTCCGCTGCTTACGCGCGTTCAGCAGCGGCTCCAGCAGAGCGCCGGCATCACCGGAGAGTGCATACACCGCATCGATGGCCTCGGTGACCGTCTTGAAATAGTCGGCCGAGGACAGCTGCAGCGTCTGCGCCTGCAGGATCTCCCGCTGGGTCAGTTCGATGACGCCCATGGCCTTGGCCTCGGTGCCGGCCCCCGCCTTGGCCACCAGATCGCGGATGGCGCCATGCTGGTCCTCTTCGACCGCCTTGCCGAGATCGAGCGCGGTCTGCTCCAGCCGCTGCCGGGTCAGCTCGATCAGCGCCGCCAGTGCCGCGCGCTCGTCGGGCGAGGACTCGCCCTTGGCCAGCAACAGGGCGCCACGGGCACGGATCTGGCCAAGCATCTCGGCCGTCCAGGGCACGCTGTGCAGGCTGGCGACGGCCAGGAAATGGGTGGCCGGGTCCGCGTCCAGCGTCAGCCGGAAATGCTCGATCACCCGCTCATGCAGCGCCAGCTGCGCGCGAATCAGCTGGGTATGCCGCAGCGTGCTCTGCGGCCCGCTGAGCCGGCGGGCCACCACATCGGCCGACAGCGAGGCCCACTGCTGGCGGATGTCATCGAACGCCGTGACGATGCGCGGCAGCTGCATGTCCTGGCCGACCAGTCTGGCAATGCCGGCGACCGCCGCATCGACCTTGGCCTGGCGCAGCGCCCGCTCGGCCTCTGCCTCGTTCCTGCCGGCCAGGGCGGAAGCCGACAGGCCGCGGTGCTGCTGGGTGAGCCTGACCGCCTCGAGAATCGCCCTGGACGGCGCCGTGCCGGCCAGCTCGCGATTGAGGGTCTGGACCTCCCGGTAGGCGGCCAGCGCCTGCAGCGCGATCAGCCCGCCGCAAACCAGCAGGGACAGCAGGCCAAGCAGCATCAGCTTGTGGACCAGGCGCAGCTTGTCGAGAAACTTCAGCATCGGGAACCCTCTTTGGATCGGACCGGGTGTCAGGGACAGCGGCATTGCCGCCCCTTGCGCACCCAGGGATCGCAGTGTGGTGATGCCTCGAGCCAGCGGCGATAAACTGGTTCAAGAAAAACGCAATGCCCAGCCCCGACAGGGGCCGCGGGCCGACGCCGCCTCAGTCGATCGCGACGCCCAGGCTGCGCGCCGCCAGCAGACGCTCATCGTCCAGCGGTACCGGCCGGCTGCGGCCGGCCACATCGGCCAGCGCCACCGTGGTACAGCGCTCGGCCTGCAGGGCCACCATGCGGCCGAACTGCTTGTTCAGCACCAGGCGCGCCGCCTGCACGCCAAAGCGGGTGGCCAGCACCCGGTCATAGGCGGTCGGCGCACCGCCACGCTGCAGATGGCCCAGCAGCGTGAAGCGCAGGTCCACCTCAGGTCCCAGGCGCTGGGCCAGGTCCAGCATCAGGCGCTGGCCGGCGGTGGCCGCGGCCGGCGCGTCGCCCAGCTGCGCGCCCTCTGCCACGCAGACCAGCGCATGGCCCTGTTCGCTCAGGCGCTTGTGGCACAGGGCGGCCAGCCGGGCCGGCGCATAGCCCAGCTCCGGCAGCACGATCGCATCGGCACCACCCGCCAGCCCGCCCTCCAGCGCGATCCAGCCGGCATGCCGTCCCATCGTCTCCAACACCATGATGCGGCCATGGCTGTGGGCGGTGGTCTCCAGCCGCTCCAGCGCCTCGGCCACCACCGCCACCGCGCTGTCGAAGCCGAAGCTGCGCTCGTTGTGCATCAGGTCGTTGTCTATGGTCTTGGGCACCCCGACCACCGGCACACCGAGCCGGGCAAAGCGCTCGGCGATGGTCATCGTGCCATCGCCGCCTATGGCCACCAGCGCGTCGATGCCATGCCGACCCAGGCAGTCCAGCGCCCGGGCCGAGCAGTCGGCACCGCCGGCGCCGAAATAGGCAAAGGGATCGGCGCGGTTGTGGCTGCCCAGCATGGTGCCGCCGGCATTGATCAGCCCGCGCACGCGCGCCGCATCCAGCGGCTCGATGCGGTCCTCCAGCAGACCCAGGAAACCCTGGCGTATGCCGCTGACCCGCACGCCCTCGCCCAGCGCCAGCGTCACCGCGCGTATCACCGCATTGAGTCCGGGGCAGTCGCCGCCGCCGGTAAGAATCGCCACATGCATCGCTCAAGCTCTCCTGTGCCCCCATCTTGCCATGTCGATGCGGCGCAACGGTAGACTGCGCCGCAATGCTGCACGACCTGCCCGCACCGTCCGCCGTCACCCTGGCCGAGCTGGGCCAGCTGGCCATCTGGCACCACGATCTGCAGAGTCAGCGCCTGTTCTACAACGCGCTGGGCTGGGCCCTGCTGGGCCTGGCGCCGCGCCCCGAAGGCATCACGCTGGACGAGGCGCGCAGCCTGATACACCCCGACGATCTGCCCGCCGTGCTGCAGAGCTATGCGCAGTCGCTCAGCAGCGGCGGCATCACCGAGACGCTGGCACGCTACCGCCATGCCGATGGCCAGTGGCGCCATATCCAGCTGCGCCGCAGCGTGCAGTGCGACGCCCAGGGACAGGTGCTGGGCTTTGTCGGCGTGGCCCGGGACGTCAGCGCCGATGTGCGCGGCAGCGAACACAGCGCGGCCTTGCAACGCCGGCTCGAGCTGACCGCCGATGCGCTGGGTCTGGGCTTCTGGCGCCATGATCTCGGCAGCGGCGAGCTGGGCTGGAATGCCCAGATGTACGCGCTCTACGATCTGCCGGCCCAGCGCCCGCCGCGGCAGGCGGACTGGCTCCGCCGGGTGCACCCCGATGACCGCGCCCGCGTCGAAGGCGAGTTCGCGTCGCTGCTGCGCCAGCCCGGCCAGTTGCGCGAGATCGAGTACCGCGTGCTGCATCGCGACGGCCGGCTGCGCTGGCTGGTGGACCGCGCCCGCATGGATCCGGCCGCACAGGCCCTTAGCGGCGTGCTGCTGGATATCAGCGAGCGCCGCGCGGCCGAGGAGGCCCTGGCGGTGGCGCGCGATCGGGCCCTGCTGTCGACCCGCGGCGCCGGCCTGGCGACCTGGGAATACGATATGCGCAGCGGCCAGGTCAGCTGGGACGAGCAGATGTATCTGCTGCGCGGCCTGCCGCCCCAGGCCCTGCCGCCCAGCGAGGCCGAGGTCGTGGCCCTGGTACATCCGGAGGACCGGGCCAGGGTCAAGACCGTGTTCGACAGCACGCGCCACAGCAGCCAGATCAGCGGCCATGAGTTCCGGGTGCGCCTGCCCGATGGCAGCTACCGCTGGCTGGCCTCGCGCTCCAGCGTGGTGCAGGATGCGCAGGGCCGCGCCATCAAGCGCATAGGCCTCAACTGGGACATCAGTGCCACCAAGCGCCAGGCCGAAGCCGAGCAGCAGCGCGAGCTCGCGCTCAAGGCCAGCCAGGCCAAGAGCGAGTTCCTCGCGCGCGTCAGCCACGAGTTGCGCACGCCGCTCAATGCGGTGCTGGGGTTCACCCAGCTGCTGCAGGCCGAGGGCGGCATGGCCGACGCCGCTGCCGCGCAGCGGCGCCTGCGCCATATCCGGGCCGCCGGCGAGCATCTGCTGGCGCTGATCAACGATGTGCTGGACATCTCGCGGCTGGAGGCCGGCGATCTGCGCATGCAGGCCCAGCCGGTCGACCTGGCCCAGCTCTGCGCCGAGACCCTGCCGCTGCTGGAGGGCCTGGCACAGGACCGCCGGGTGCAGCTGGAGTGCTGCCGCATCGAGGGTCTGGCCCTGGGCGACGCCACCCGGCTGCGCCAGGTGCTGATCAATCTGCTCTCCAACGCGATCAAGTACAACCGCCCCGGCGGGCGGGTCAGCATCAGCGCCTGGCCGCAGCAGGGCCAGCTCAGACTGAGCGTCAGCGACAGCGGCCGGGGCCTCAGCGAGGCTCAGCTGGGCACCCTGTTCCAGCCCTTCAACCGCCTGGGTCGTGAGCATGAGGCGATCGAGGGCACGGGCATAGGACTGGCCATCGTCAAGGCCTTGATCGAGGGCATGGGCGGTCAGGTGATTGTCAGCAGCACGCCCGGATTGGGCAGTACATTCGAGCTCTTGCTAGCCCAGGCTTCCGACGTGTCCCCAGTCTCTCCCGAACCCTCGGCGGCCCTGCCCGCTTCCACCGACGCCGCCAGCCCCACGACCACCGTCGGCCGGCTGCTCTATATCGAGGACAACCCGGTCAATCAGCTGGTGGTGCAGGAGCTGGTGGCGCGCCGGCCGCAGCTGCAGCTGGAATGCGCCGAGAACGGCGGCGAAGGTGTTGCGCGTGCGCGCAGCCTGCGGCCCGATCTGGTGCTGGTCGATATGCAGCTGCCCGACTTCGATGGCTACGAGGTGCTGCGCCGCCTGCGCGCCGACGCCAGCACCGCCGCCATCCCCTGCATCGCACTGTCGGCCAATGCGATGCCCGAGGACATCAGTCGCGCGCTGCGCGCCGGCTTCGCCGACTACTGGACCAAGCCGATCGATTTCAAGGCCTTTCTGGGCGGCCTGGACGCCTTGTTCGCGCCCAGGCCCTGAATCCGCTCAAACGGAAATCAGGCCGCGGCCACGCAACATCGGCTCCACCACCGCGTCGCGGCCGCGGAAGGCACGGTAGGCCTCGCCGGGCTCGCGGCTATTGCCCACCGCCAGCACGCAGTCCTTGAAGCGCTGGGCCACCGCCGGGTCGAAGGGGTCGCCGGCCTCGACAAAGGCCTCGAAGCCGTCGGCATCCAGCACCTCGGCCCACATATAGACGTAGTAGCCGGCCGCATAGCCGCTGCTGCTGAACAGATGCTGGAAATGCGCCAGCCGGTGGTTCATGCCCACCGCGGCCGGCAAGCCGTAGGCGGCCATGGTGCGGGCCTCGAACTCGCTGATATCGGGCGCCTGCGCATCCGGCAGCGCATGCACCGCCATATCGACCAGCGCGCTGGCGGTGTAGCGCACCGTCTCGTAGCCCTGGTTGAACAGCTCGGCCGCCTTCAGCTTGGCCAGGATCGCGTCGGGGATGGGCTCGCCGGTCTTGTAGTGGCGGGCATGCTGCTTCAGCACCGCCGGCTCGGCCATCCAGTGCTCGAAGATCTGCGAGGGCAGCTCGACGAAGTCGCGCAGCACCTGGGTGCCCGAGAGGCGCTCGTAGCTGACGTTCGACAGCAGGCCGTGCAGGCCGTGGCCGAACTCATGGAACAGCGTACGCACATCGTCGAAGGACAGCAGCGTCGGCTCGCCGGCCGCGCCCTTGGCGAAGTTGTTGTTGTTCAGGATGATGGGGAGCGCATCGATGCCGTTACGGGCCTGCCAGCGCAGTGCATTCATCCAGGCGCCACTGCGCTTGGTGGGACGGGCGAAGTTGTCCTGCAGAAACAGGCCGCGCGCCTGGCCGGCGGCGTCCTGCACCTCGTAGACCTTGACGTCGGGGTGGTAGCCGGCCACCTCGGGCTTGGGCACGAAGCGCAGACCGAACAGGCGGCCGGCGCAGTCGAAGGCGGCGCCCACCATCGCTTCCAGCGGGAAATAGGGCTTGACCTCGGCCTCGTCGAGGTCGTAGCGGGCCCTGCGCACCTTCTCGGCGTAGTAGCGCCAGTCCCAGGCCTGCAGCTCGAACTGCTCGCCACGTGAGGCCATCATCGCCACCAGGGCCTGGCGCTCGCTCTCGGCGGCGGACTTGGCCGGCTCCCAGACCTTGTCCAGCAGCTGCTGCACCGCCTCGCGGCGGCCGGCCATGGTGTCGGCCAGCGCGTAATCGGCATAGCAGGCATGGCCGTGCAGACGCGCCTGCTCGTTGCGCAGGCTGAGGATCTCGCGGGCCACCTCGCGGTTGTCGGTGGCGCCGGCGTTCTCGCCGCGGCCCACCCAGGCCCGCCAGGCCTGCTCGCGCAGATCGCGGCGCTCGCTGAAGCTCAGGAAGGGCACGATCAGCGAACGCGAGAGCGTGATCACATGGCTGCCGTCCGGCAGGCCGCGCTGCACCGCGGCCTGAGCGGCAGCGGCCCGCACGAAGTCGGGCAGGCCGGCCAGATCGGCCTCGCCCTGCAGCAGCAGCTGGTAGCCGCTCTCGTCGGCCAGCACATTCTGGGCGAACAAGGTATTGAGCTCGGCCAGCCGCTCCACCACCTGGGCATAGCGCTGCTGGGCCGCGCCCTGCAGCTTGGCGCCGGCGCGCACGAAGTCCAGATGGATGCGTTCCAAGAGGCGCAGCTGCTCGGGCCGCAGGCCCAGTGCCTGGCGCTCAGCATGGAGCGCGTCCACCCGCTTGAACAGCTCGGCATGCATATAGATCGCATTGCCGTGCGCGGCCAGCGGCGCGGCCAGCGCGCGCTGGGCCGCCTGCAGCTCGGGCGAGGTGGCCGAGGCTGCCAGCGTGTAGAACAGATGCTCCAGCCGGGTCAGCAGCCGGCCGCTGCGGTCGAAGGCGGCAATGGTGTTGTCGAAGCTGGGCGGCGCGCTCTGGCCGGCAATGGCATCCAGCTCGCCGCGATGCTGGATCAGGGCCTGCTCGAAGGCGGGCGCGAAATCGGCCGCCGCGATGGCTTCGAAGGGCGGCAGGCCATAAGGGGTATTCCAGTCTTGCAGCAGCGGGTTGGGACGACTCATGCTCGGGCTCGCTTGTGGCGCGGCGGCCGCAGCGGTGGCGCGGTGCCGCAAATGGGATAGGAAGGCCGATTGTAGAAACGGCGCCCAGGCTTTGCAGCCGGGCGCCGTCATGGCCGGGCGGACCGCGGACTTAGTTCGCGCCCAGCTCCTTCTTGATCGCGATCTCGTCGGCCTCGTCATAGGGCTTGTTGGCGCAAGCCTCCTTCCAGGCGTCGATCGCGTCCAGATGCTTCTCGCCGCGTTCCTTCAGCGCCGCGCTGCTGGTGTTGTGGGCCTCGACCTTGCTGTCGAAGACCTTGGCCTCGCTGGCGTACTGGGTCTTCTCAGTATTGAAGGCATCGATCTTGGCGTCGTGCGCGGCGGCCCGGGCCTGGTAGTCCTTGATGCGCTCCTGGGCCACCGCCTTGTCGAGCTTGGGCAGCTCGGCGCTCAGCGCGGCATTGAGCTGCAGCAGGGCCTCGCGCTCGGCCTTCAGCTCGCTGGCCCTGGCACTGATCGCCTCGCCGCGCTTGGCCATCGACTCCTTCAGCGCCAGCAGCTCGCTGCGCTCCTGCGCATGGCGCGGCTGCTCGGCCTTCAGCGCCTCGGCCTCGGCCGTGTTGTCGGCCTGCTGCTTCATGCAGGCGCGCAGTTCGTCGCGCGTCAGCAGCTTGGGCTTGACCTTCTCGACCACCGGGCGGCTGACCTTGTTGTTCTTGGGGTCGACCTTGGCCTTGGGATTGGCCTGGATCTGGGCCAGGGCCAGGGCGGGCAGCAGCGCGGCGCTGCAGGCGATGAGCATCAGACGTTTCATGGGCAGGGTGCTGTTGAGGGCCGGGCCCTCGTTACCGGAATGCGGCCTGCCCCGGACGGAAAGGCGATGGGCGGCTGCGGTCGGGCCGCATCATGCCAGATCGGGCGGCGCGCATAATCCGCCCCTTTCGTCCCGCCCAAGCTGCCATGGCGCTCAAAGCCACCATACACAAAGCCCTGCTGAACATCTCGGACATGGATCGCCATGTCTACGGCGAACACAACCTGACCATCGCGCGCCATCCGTCCGAGACCGACGAGCGCATGATGATCCGGGTGCTGGCCTTCGCCCTGCATCTGCCTGCCGACGAGCTGCGCGGCCGGCTGGAGTTCAGCAAGGGCCTGTCCGATGTGGACCAGCCCGATCTGTGGCAGATCGACCTGACCGGCGAGATCGTGCACTGGATCGACCTGGGCCAACCGGACGAGCGCCGCATCCGCCAGTCGCATGCGCGTTGCGAGCGCCTGACGGTGATCAGCTTTGCCAGCTCCACCCCGGTCTGGTGGGCCGGCATCGAGAACAAGCTCGGCCGCCTGCCCAAGCTGGCGGTCTGGCAGATCCTGCCCGAGCAGTCGCAGGCACTGGCGGCGCTGGCCGAGCGCAGCATGCAGTTGCAGATCAGCATCCAGGACGGCAGCGTCTACATCAGCGCCGGCGATCGCTCGGTGGAGATCCATCCGGTGGCACTGCGCCGCTGCGAGCTGGACGGCTAAGGCGCGGCCCCGGCTTCGCAAAGAGGACAGCCGGTAGGACAGCTGGAAACCCCGGTGCCGCGATGTCCGGCCTTGGCATAGCATCGCGCCCTCAGGCCGCCGGCATCACGAGTACCGGCGGCTTTTTCACGACACAGGCAAAGCCCCTATGCGATTCATGCCCCTCGGTCAGCGGCTCGGCGCCCTGACCCTGACCCTCTGCACCAGCCTCTGCGCCCCCTACAGCATGGCCCAAAGCACCGACAGCAGCGCCCCCCAAGACCCGCACGCCTGGCTGGAGGAGGTGCAGGGCGAGCGCGCGCTGGCCTGGGTACGCGAGCGCAATGCGGCCAGCACCGCGCTGCTGCAGGCCACGCCCGACTACGCGTCCCTGCGCAAGGACCTGCTGGAAGTGCTGAACTCGCGCGACCGCATTCCGGCGATCAGCCGGCGCGGCGACCATGTCTACAACCTCTGGCAGGACGAGCGCCACCGCCGCGGCCTGTGGCGTCGCACCACGCTGGACGAATACCGCAAGCCGCAGCCGGCCTGGGAGACGGTGCTGGATCTGGATGCGCTGGGCGCGGCCGAGAAGGAAAGCTGGGTCTTCGGCGGCGCCAGCTGCCTGGCGCCCGAGTACCGCCGCTGCCTGCTCTCGCTGTCGCGCGGCGGCGCCGACGCCAAGGTGGTGCGCGAGTTCGACCTGCAGACCAAGCAGTTCGTCAAGGGCGGCTTCGAGCTGCCCGAGGCCAAGAGCCAGCTCAGCTGGATCGACGCCGACACCGTCTATGTGGGCACCGATTTCGGCCCCGGCTCGCTGACCGACTCGGGCTATGTGCGCATCATCAAGCGCTGGCAGCGCGGCACCCCGCTGAGTGCGGCCGAGACCGTCTTCGAGGGACAGCGCCAGGATGTCGCGGTCAGCGTCTCGGTCGACAAGACGCCGGGCTTTGAGCGCACCGTCTTCACCCGCGCGCTGGACTTCTACAACCAGGCCAACTTCCTGCTGGTCGAGGGCCGGCCGCAGCCGCTGGACCTGCCCAGCGATATCGAACCGGCCTTCTGGGGCCCGCGCCTGCTGCTGCAGCTGCGCAAGCCCTGGACGGTCAATGGCCAGACCCACGCGGCCGGCAGCCTGCTGCTGAGCGATGCGGCCGCATTCCTGAAGGGCGAGCGCCAGTTCCAGACCCTGTTCGCGCCCACGCCGACCCGCTCGCTGGCCGGCTATGCGCTGACCCGCTCGCATCTGCTGCTCAACATCAGCGACAAGGTCGCCAGCCGCCTGGAGGAATGGCAGTTCGCCGACGGCGCCGCGCCGCGCCATCGCGAGGTCAAGGCGCCCTTCCCCGGCACGCTGTCGCTGGCCAGCCTGCATGACAGCGCGCTCGCCAAGGACGCGCTGGCCGAGCAGTACCTGCTGAACTACGCCGACTTCCTAACCCCCGACACCCTCTATCTCGCCCAGGCCGGCCAAGACGAACGCACGGCGCTGAAGAGCCGCCAGCCGCTCTACGACAGCCGCGGCATGCGCGCCGAGCAGTTCTTCGCCAAGAGCGCCGACGGCACCGAGGTGCCCTATTTCGTGATCTGGCCCGCCCAGGCCCAAGCCGACGGCAAGAACCCCACCTTGCTCTACGGCTATGGCGGCTTCGAGGTGCCGCTGCAGCCCTGGTACTCGGGGGGTGTCGGCCGCGCCTGGACCGGCCGCGGCGGTGTCTATGTGCTGGCCAATATCCGCGGCGGCGGGGAGTTCGGCCCGCAATGGCATCAGGCCGCGATACGGGCCAACAAGCAAAAGAGCTACGACGACTTCATCGCGGTGGCCGAGGACCTGATACGCCGCAAGATCAGCTCACCCCGCCATCTGGGCATCATGGGCGGCAGCAATGGCGGCCTGCTGGTCGGTGCCACGATGGTGCAGCGGCCCGAGCTCTTCAATGCGGTGGTCTGCCAGGTGCCGCTGCTGGACATGCGCCGCTACCACAAGCTGCTGGCCGGCGCCTCCTGGATGGCCGAGTACGGCAACCCCGACGAGCCGGCCGACTGGGCGGTGATCGCCAGGTACAGCCCCTATCACAACGTCAAGCCCGGCGTCCGCTACCCCAAGGCCCTGTTCACCACCTCGACCCGCGACGACCGGGTGCACCCCGGCCATGCCCGCAAGATGGCCGCGCTGATGGCGGCCCAGGGCCATCCGGTGCTGTACTGGGAAAACATGGAGGGCGGCCATGGCGGCGCCGCCGACAACGAACAGCGTGCCACCATGCAGGCGCTGGAGTTCAGCTATCTCTGGCAGCAGCTGAAGCGCTGAACGGCAGGCCCGCAATGGACGACGACAGCACCGGCACCCAGATCCGCCACGACGAGGCGGCCCAGCGCTTCGAGCTCTGGGTCGAGGGCCAGCGCTGCGAGCTGGACTACCGGCGCGAGCCCGGTCGCCTGATCTTCACCCACACCGGCACCGCCCCGGCCCTGCGCGGCCGCGGCCTGGCGGCGCGTCTGGTCGAGGCTGCCATGCAATGGGCCGCGCCGCAGGGTCTGCAGCTGCTGCCGCTGTGCAGCTATGTGGAGCTGTGGCTGCAGCGCCAGCCACGCTGGCAGCGCCTGCTGGCCGTGGCCGAGGCGCAGGCGGTGCTGAACTTCTGGTTCGGCGCGCCGGGCAGCGCCAGCGAAGGCCAGCAGCGCGCCGCCTGGTTCCGCAAGGACCCCGATTTCGATGCCGAGATCCAGCGCCGCTTCGCCCCCCTGCTGGAGCAGGCCCAGGCCGGCGGTCTGCAGCACTGGGATGCGACGCCCTGGGGTGCGCTGGCGCGCATCGTGCTGCTGGACCAGTTCAGCCGCAACACGCTGCGCGGCCAGGCCCGCGCCTTTGCCGGCGACGCGCTGGCCCTGCAGGCGGCCTTGCGCCTGATCGACGCCGGGCAGGACCGCTTGTTCGGCCCCGAGCAGCGCCTCTTCGTCTATCTGCCGCTGGAGCATGCGGAGGACCTGGCCCTGCAGCAACGCAGCGTGGCGCTGTTCGAGGCCCTGGCCGCCGCACACGAGGGTTTCGAGGGGGCGGCCGACTATGCGCGCCGCCATCTGGCGGTGATCGCCGAGTTCGGCCGCTTTCCGCATCGCAATGCGGCACTGGGGAGGCCCAGCACGGCGGCCGAGCAGGCCTATCTGGCGCAGCCCGGCGCCGGCTTCTGAGGCACAGGCCTCGGGGGCCACTAAGACCCCTCAGGCCTGCCGCGGCAGCTTCAGCACGAAGCGGCTGCCCGCGCCCGGCTCGCTCTCCAGCGTGATGCTGCCGCCCAGCACATTGCCGACGATGTTGTAGACGATGTGCAGGCCCAGGCCGCTGCCGCCGCGGCCCAGCTTGGTGGTGAAGAAAGGCTTGAAGACCTGGGCCTGCAGGGCCGGCTCCATGCCGCAGCCGTTGTCGCTGACCACCAGCTCGATCTGCCGGTCGCTGCTGCTACGCAGGCTGATCAGGACCTGTCCCCCGCTGCGCCCCTCGAAGGCATGCAGCAGCGCGTTCTGCACCAGATTGGTCAGCACCTGGCCCAGTGCGCCGGGATAGCTGTCCATCCAGAGCCCCTCGGGCAGCTGCAGCAGCACCTGGACATCGCGCGGCCGGCTGGCATGGCGCAGCAGGTTCAGCACCTCCTCGCTGACCAGGCGCAGATCGAAGCGCCGGCGCTGCAGGCTGGCCCGGTCGACCGCCACCTGCTTGAAGTCCTGCACCAGCGTGGCGGCACGCTGCAGATTGCCCAGCGCCAGGCCCAACCCCTCCTGGGCGCGCTCCAGCGCCGCCACCAGCTGCTGGCGGCGCACCGGCCCGCCACCGCCCAGTAAGGCCCTCAGCTCGGCCAGGGCGGCCTGCGCGGTATCGGCCGAGATCAGCGCCGTGCCGATCGGCGTATTGAGCTCATGCGCGACCCCCGCCACCAGGCTGCCCAGGCTGGCCAGCGTCTCCTTCTGCACCAGCTCGTCCTGCGCCAGGCGCAGCGCCTCGCTGCGCTCGCGCACGCGCAATTCCAGGGTCTCGTTGAGCTCGCGCACCGCTGCCTCGGCGCTGCGCCGCTCGCCCACCTCGTGCTCCAGCGCCAGCGCATGGGCCTGCTGGGCCGCGCGCTGGGCCAGCAGCTGCGCGTTCATCGCGTCAAAGGCCTGGGCCAACCGGGCCAGGTCCACCGAAGCCTTCAGCGCCAGCTGCGGCGGCGATTCGCCGGCCGCCACCTGGTCCAGCGCCCGGCTCAGCTGCCCCAGCGGCTGGCGCACGCGTGTGCGTATCACCCGGCGCAGCTGCCACAGCGCCAGCCCCAGGCACAGCAGGCCCACCGCCAGCAGCCCCAGCAGGGCCTGCCGCAGCCGGGCGTCGACCAGGCTCTGCGGCAGCACCGTCACCGACCACCAGCCCGGCCCCGCGATGGGGGCCCAGGCCACCCAGTGGCCACCGTCGGCGCTGCGTGCGACCTGGGGCCAGGTCTTGCCTCCGGCGCGTATCAGGGCCTGGATCTCATCCATCAAGGGGTCCTTGAGCTGGCTCAGCGCCAGCTGCCCCCGGGCCGCGGCGATGCGCTCGCGCAGGCCGGCGTGGGCGAGCAGCTGCCCATCGGCGCTGAGGATCAGAGACTGCGTCCCCAGCTCGCTGCCGCTGCTGCTGGCGCTGACCGCCGACAGCAGATGCTCGACGCTGAGGTCGTGGCCCACCGTGCCCACCCAGCGCCCGCCCCAGTCCAGCGGCGCGATCACCGACACCATCCAGGTGCCGGCCTCGGCGTCGAAATAGACCGGCGTCCAGAACACCTGACGGTCCGGATTGCGCGCCGGGTCGGCCCCCTGCATCGTCGGGTAGAGGTGGTTGTCGGTCTGCGGCGTCGCGCTGCGCGCCCAGTCCACGCCACGCGCGAAGACCATCAGGCCCTTCTCGACGAAGTCCATATAGACCGAGAAGAACGGAGGCACCAGGGCCGGCCCCTGCTCGCGCAGCAGCTCATAGCTGAGCACGGCGCGCTGGCGCAGCGGGCCGTCGGGCCCCGCCTGGCCATGCTGCAGATAGAAGGTGGGGGCCCGCTCAGTGTCGATCCGGCCGGGGCGCAGCCGCCACAGCCCGTCGTCCGAGCGGGCGAAGAGCTGATCGAAACGGGCCTCGGCCTGCGCAGCATCGACGGTACCGGCGCGGTGCAGCCATTCCTCGCGCAGACGCAGCACGCTGGCCTGGGCCTGACCGAAGAGCTGGCCCTGACCGGCGGCGCGCAGCGCCACCGTATTGCCCAGCGCCGCCGGCGCCACCTCGCGCACCAGCAGGCCGGCCGAGACATAGGCCAGGCCGGCCAGCACCAGCAGCATCAGCACGATCAGGGCGCCGATTTCCAGGGCCAGCAGCCGTGCCAGGGACAGGCGTTGCGCGAGCGGAGGGGGCAAGAGGCCTCGGTATGGGCGAAAGAACTGTCCGGATTCTAGGTCTCGCGCTCCTGCAGCAGGCGCCACAGCACCTTGCCCGCGCCCGATTTGGGCAGGGCCTCGACGAACTCGACGATGCGGGGCGCCTTGTAGGCCGCCATCTGCTCGCGCGCCCAGCCGATGATGTCCTCGGGCCGGGTCTGGCCGCGGGCCTCGGCGCGCAACACGATCACCGCCTTGACCGTCTCGCCGCGATAGGCGTCATGAGCCGCGATCACGCAGGCCTCCTGCACCGCCGGGTGGCGGTACAGCATCAGCTCCACCTCGGAAGGCCAGACCTTGAAGCCGCTGGCATTGATCATGCGCTTGAGCCGGTCGGTGATGAAGAAGTAGCCGTCCTCGTCCATGCGGCCGAGGTCGCCGGTGCGGAAGAAGCGCTTGCCCTCGATCTCGACAAAGGCCGCGGCCGTGGCCTCGGGCTGGCGCCAATAGCCTTTGAACACCATGGGGCCGTGGGTGATGATCTCGCCGACCTCGCCCGGCGGCAGTTCCTTGAGGGTGTCCGGGTCGACCACCCGCGAATCGACGCCGAAGATCGGGATGCCCAGGCATTGCAGCTTGGCACGCTCGGGCGGATTGCCGTGACTGGGTGCGGCGGTCTCGGTCAGTCCATAGCCCTCGCAGAAGCTCAGCCCGTACTCCTGCTGCAGCCGCTCGGCCACCGCCTGCGGCATCGCCGCGCCGCCGCCGCTCAGATAGCGCAGGCTGGCGAGGTCGAAGCTGCGGTAGTTGGGGCTGCCGAACAGATCGATGATCATGGTCGGGATGCAGGTCCAGTGGCTGACCTGATGCCGGGCGATCAGGGCTGCCGCCAGCTCGCGCTCCCAGCGCGGCATGACGACCACGCTCATGCCCAGGAAGATAGGCCCCAGCACGCCGTAGAGCAGGCCGGTGATGTGGAACATCGGCACCACGGCCAGCGTCACCGATTCGGCCGAGGCATGGCCCCAGAGCCCGCCGCCGCAGGTATTGGCCATCAGCGTGGCATGGCTGTGCATGCAGCCCTTGGGCGCACCGGTGGTGCCCGAGGTGTAGGGCAGCAGGGCCAGATCGTCCGGCCCGGCCTGCTGCGGGCCCGGCTGCAGGCCGGCCGCCAGCGCATCGGCCCAGCGGCTGGCGCCGGCCGGCAGCGCCGGGCTGGCGCCCAGGGCCTGCTGCAGCGGCGCCGGCAGATCGTCCAGCGTGGCCGCCATATCGGCATAGCGCGCCACCAGCAGCGCCCGCAGGCGATGCTCGGGGGGCTGCAGGGCGTCGGCTTCGGCGACGATGGCGGCCAGCTCGTCGCCGCAGATCACCAGCCGTGTCTCGGGATCGCGCAGATAGTGGCCGAACTCGCCGGCCTTGTTCATCGGATTGACCGGCACCACCACCGCATCGGCCCGCATCGCCGCATAGAAGGCGATCACGAACTGCGGGCAGTTCTGCATGAACAGCGCGACCCGGTCACCGCGGCCCACGCCCCGGGCCAGCATCCAGCCGGCCAGCGCCTCGGCCTGGCGCATGAGCTCGCGGTAGCTCAGCGAGGCGCCGCAGAACAGCAGTGCCGGCTTGTCCGGATAGCGCCGCGCGGCCACCTCCAGGTTGAACCACAGCGAGGTCTGCGGGATCTGCAGCTGCTGCGGCAGGCGCCGGGGCCAATGACGGCGCTGCGGCGGAACGGGATGCTCAGGCACGGGGCTCACTGCGTCTCCTGTTGTGCTTTTGATGCGCCCGATTCTGGTGGCGCCCGGGCGGCGCCGCCTGTCGCTGTTGCGACATCCGTGCCCGCCGCAAGGGCGGCCGTCTGGTTTTGACCGAAAATGCGCCGGATTCCGCTTCCCACCCATCAAGAGCCCATGTCTACGATTCTTCAGCACATCCCCGTCGGCCAGAAGGTCGGCATCGCTTTCTCCGGCGGCCTGGACACCAGTGCCGCGCTGCACTGGATGAAGCTCAAGGGCGCCCTGCCCTATGCCTACACCGCCAATCTGGGCCAGCCCGACGAGCCCGATTACGACGCCATCCCGCGCAAGGCCATGGAGTACGGCGCCGAGAAGGCGGTGCTGGTGGACTGCCGCGCCCAGCTGGTGCACGAAGGCATTGCCGCGCTGCAGGCAGGCGCCTTCCATATCAGCACCGCTGGCGTGACCTACTTCAACACCACGCCGATAGGCCGCGCGGTGACCGGCACCATGCTGGTGGCCGCGATGAAGGAGGACAAGGTCAATATCTGGGGCGATGGCAGCACCTTCAAGGGCAATGACATCGAGCGCTTCTACCGCTACGGCCTGCTGACCAACCCGCAGCTCAAGATCTACAAGCCCTGGCTGGACCAGGCCTTCATCGACGAGCTGGGCGGCCGGGCCGAGATGTCGGCCTTCATGACAAAGGCCGGCTTCGGCTACAAGATGTCCGCCGAGAAAGCCTACTCCACCGACTCCAATATGCTGGGCGCCACCCATGAGGCCAAGGATCTGGAGCTGCTGAGCAGCGGCATCAAGATCGTCAACCCCATCATGGGCGTGGCCTTCTGGCGCGACGATGTGGTGGTCAAGACCGAGACGGTCACGGTGCGCTTCGAGGAGGGCCTGCCGGTGGCGCTCAACGGCGTCGAGTACCGCGACCCGGTGGCCCTGCTGCTGGAGGCCAACCGGATCGGCGGCCGCCACGGCCTGGGCATGAGCGACCAGATCGAAAACCGCATCATCGAGGCCAAGAGCCGCGGCATCTACGAGGCCCCCGGCCTGGCCCTGCTGCACATCGCCTATGAGCGCCTCGTGACCGGCATCCACAACGAGGACACCATCGAGCAGTACCGCATCAACGGCCTGAAGCTGGGCCGCCTGCTCTACCAGGGCCGCTGGTTCGACCCGCAGGCCATCATGCTGCGCGAGACCGCGCAGCGCTGGGTCGCGCGCGCCATCACCGGCGAGGTCGCGCTGGAGCTGCGCCGCGGCAACGACTACTCGCTGCTGGACACCAAGAGCCCCAATCTGACCTACAAGCCCGAGCGCCTGTCGATGGAAAAGGTCGAGGACGCGCCCTTCTCGCCGCAGGACCGCATCGGCCAGCTGACCATGCGCAATCTGGACATCGTCGACACCCGCGACAAGCTGGCCACCTACACCCAGGTGGGCCTACTCGCGCCCGGCACCGGCAGCAGCCTGCCGCAGCTCAAGAACGACGAGAAGGCCTGATGCCGGCGCACCCGGGCCCAACAGGCTCGACAGCTCGGCCGCACTGGAGCCGGCGCCGCGGGCTGGCGCGGCTGGCGGCACTGGCCCTGGCGCCGCTGGTGCCGTCGCTGCGTGCCCAGGCCCTGCCGGCGCCGTCCGGCCGGGTGCTGCTGAGCGTCAGCGGCCGCGTCGCCCGGCCCAATCGCGAGGGTCAGGCCGTCTTCGATATGGAGATGCTGGCGGCCCTGCCCCAGCTGAGCCTGCTGCAGAAGACGCCTTGGTATCCCGGCGAGAAGCGCTTCAGCGGCCCGCTGCTGCGCGAGGTGCTGGCGCTGGCCGGCGCCAGCGGCCAGACGGTGGAGGCGCGCGCGCTGAATGACTACAAGGTCAGCCTGCCGATGCAGGACCTGCAGCGCTTCGACGTGATCCTGGCCCGCCTGATCGATGATCAGCCGATCGCGGTGCGCGACAAGGGGCCGCTGTTCATCATCTACCCCTTCGACAAGCACGAGGGCCTGCGCACCAGCGTCTACTTCAGCCGCTGCGTCTGGCAGCTCAAGGCGCTGGATGTGCGCTGAATGAAACCGTCAGCAGCCGCCATGCCGACGCGCCGCCGCTCCCCGCTGCTGCTGGCCCTGGCCGCGCTGCTGGCCCTGGCCCTGCTGGCCATGGTGGCCCTGCAGACGCGCCAGTCGCAGCTGCTCAATGCGACCCGCGACTACCGCGACGACTATCTGCTGTGGAGCCTGTTCGAGTTCGAGGCCGAGCACCTGAAGCTGCGCCTGCTGCTGGAGCAGGCCGCCCGCGGCGAGCCCCGGGCAGCCGAGGCGGCACTGGAGCGCTACGAGATCTTCCTGAGCCGGCTCGACCTGATGGAGGGCGAACATGCGGCCAAGGTGCTGGCCGCCCACGCCGACTACCGCCCCACGCTGCGGCGCACGCGCGAGCTGCAGGTCTGGCTGGACAGCCTGCCGCTGGATGCGGTGCTGGCCACGCCCGGCGATGCCCGGCTGCCCCAGGTGCAGAACCGGCTGGCGGCACTGGCACCGGCGATACGCGAGCTGTCGCTGAACGCCTCCCACCATGTGGCCCAACAGGTTAGCCAGCGCCATGCGCTGATCCGCGAGCAGAACCGGATCAGCATCGTGCTGACGCTGTCGCAGCTGGCGCTCATGCTGGGGCTGAGCTGGCTGATCTGGCGCCAGCTCGGCCGCTTGAGACAGAGCAATGCCGATCAAGCAGCCCTGAGCCAGCATCTGCAGCAGGCGCGCGAAGCCGCCGAGGCCGCCAGCCAGGCCAAGAGCGTCTTCCTGGCCAATATGAGCCACGAGCTGCGCACGCCGATGCACGGGCTGATGGGCATGCTGGGCCTGCTCAAGGACAGCCCGCTGCAGCCCGCGCAGCGCGAGCAGCTGCAGGCCGCGCAGGACTCGGCCCGCCACCTGCTCAATGTGCTGAACGACATCCTGGACTTGTCCAAGCTGGAGGCCGGCGGTATCAGCATCCAGTACGAGCCGCTGAATATGCGGCAGCTGCTGCGCCAGCTGGAGGAACATGGCCGGCCCGCCGCGCTGAGCAAGGGCCTGGGCCTGAGCCTGGGCTGCGCGCCCGATCTGCCGACCTGGGTGCTGGCCGACCCGACCCGGCTGCGCCAGATCCTGTTGAACCTGCTCAGCAATGCGATCAAATTCTCCGAGCAAGGCCGGGTGGCCCTGCATATCGGCGCCAGCGCCGGGACGCTGATCTTCGAGGTCAGCGACACCGGCATCGGCATGGACGAGCTGACGCTGGGTCGCCTGTTCCAGCGCTTCGGTCAGGGTGATCAGAGCCGCTCGCGCCGCTACGGCGGCACCGGCCTGGGCCTGGAGATCTCGCGCAATCTGGCCCGCGCCATGGGTGGCGACATCGCCGCCCGCAGCGCGCTGGGCGAGGGCTCCTGCTTCACGCTGAGCCTGCCGCTGCAGCCCTGCGCCGCGCCGGCAGCCGACGCAGCGACGCCCCCCGACCTGTCCATGCCGGGCGCGGTTCGGCCGGCGCTGCGCATCCTGGTCTCGGAGGACCATCCGACCAACCGCGCCTTTTTGCAGGCCGTGCTGGAGCGGCTGGGCCACAGCGCCGTGTTCTGCGAGAACGGCCTGGCCGCTTTGCAGCGGCTGCAGGCCCAGGACTTCGATCTGGTGCTGATGGACCTGCACACGCCGGTGATGGACGGCTACGAGGCCACTCGGGCGATGCGCGCGCTGCCCGGCGCCAAGGGCCGGCTGCGCATACTGGCGCTGTCGGCCGATGCGCTGGAGGAGTCGCGCGCGCAGGCCCTGGCCGCCGGCATGAATGGTTTCATCAGCAAGCCGGTCAGCTTCGAGGCCCTGGCCGAACTGCTCGGGCGCGCCGGCCCCGCCGTGTCGTCGGCACGGGCCGAACCCGACCCGGCCGTGCTGGCCTCCTTGCAGGCCCATCTGTCACCGGCCAAGGTGCAGGAGCTGCTGCAGGGCTTTGCCGCCAGCGTCAGCGCCAGCTGCCTGCGCCTGGAACAGGCCCTGGCCAATCGCGATGCGGCGGCCCTGCAGGACATTGCCCACGGCCTCAAGGGCGCCAGCGGCAGCCTGGGCCTGCTGGGGGTGGCCGAGGCCGCGCAGGCGCTGGAGCAGGCAGCTCGTCAGGCCGCCGCCAGGCCCGAAGCCCATGCCTATCTGCCCGGCCTGACCGACACGCTGCTGCAGGCGCTGGCGCGGGTCCGCTAAGGCCGGCGCCGCGTCAGACCAGCACCGGCTCGGGCTCCAGCCGGATGCCGAAGCGGCCGTAGACGCTTTCCTGTATCGCCCGCGCCAGCGTCACGACCTCGGCGCCGCGCGCCTGACCGCGGTTGACCAGCACCAGGGCCTGCTTGTCGTAGACCGCCGCGTCGCCGACTGCCTTGCCCTTCCAGCCGCAGGCATCGATCAGCCAGCCGGCCGCCAGCTTGATCGTGCCATCGGGCATCGGGTAGTGCACGATGCCGGGGTCGCGGCCGATGATGTCGCGGCATTGCTCGGCGCTCACCACCGGATTCTTGAAGAAGCTGCCGGCATTGCCGATGCGCGCCGGATCGGGCAGCTTGGCGCGGCGGATCTCGCAGACCCAGTCATAGATCTGGCGGGCCGTAGGCGACTGGATGCCGGTCTGCTCGACCTTGCGCGCCAGATCCAGGTACTCCAGCTGCGGCTGCCAGGGGCGTGGCAGCCGCAGCCGCACCCGCGTGATGACGCTCTTGCCGGCCAGGCCACCGAAGCCGCCTTGCTTGAACACGCTGTCGCGATAGCCGAAGCGGCAGACCGAGGCCGGCAGGCTGGCCGGCCGGCCGGTCACCAGGTCCAGCACTTCGACGCTGTCCAGCCTGTCCTTCAGCTCGATGCCGTAGGCACCGATGTTCTGCACCGGCGCCGCACCGACGGTGCCGGGAATCAGGGCCAGGTTCTCCAGGCCGCCCAGGCCCTGCTCGATGGTCCAGCTGACCAGCTCATGCCAGGCCACGCCGGCGCCGGCCTCGACGATATGGGCGTCGTCGCGGGCTTCCAGCAGTCGTATGCCGGGGATCTCGATCTTCAGCACCAGGGCCTCGACATCGCGGGTCAGCACGATATTGCTGCCACCGCCCAGCACGAACTTCGGCGCCCGGCCCAGCTCGGGGTGATCGACGACGCGGCGCAAATCCCGCTCGCTGCGTATGCGCACCAGGCGGCGCGCCAGGGCCGGCAGGCCAAAGCTGTTGTAGGGCTTGAGATTGACGTCCGTCTCGATGACCATGCTGGCGCTCGGCTCGGACGCAGGGCGGGGGGCTGACTGCATGGCAGAATTCTCCCAGAAGATTCTTCGGGGCCAGGCTCGGCCCGCCCCGTCCCCCAGCCGCCACCCGCCCAATCCAAGATGCCCAGCTTCGACACCGTTCTCGAACCCGATATGGTCAAGGTCCGCAACAGCGTGGACGCCAGCGCCAAGGAAATCGCCACACGTTTCGATTTCAAGGGCACCAGCGCCGCCATCGAGTTCAAGGACAAGGACAAGGAAATCCAGGCCACCGGTGACGCCGAGTTCCAGCTCGAGCAGATCGAGGCCGTGCTCTACGCCAAGCTGACCCGGCAGGGGGTGGTGCTGGGCTTCATCGACAAGCAGGACAAGATCGAGAAGCTGGGCGGCGACAAGGTCCGCCAGGTCTACAAGATCAAGGCCGGTCTGGAGTCGGCCGACGCCAAGAAGATCGTCGCAGCGATCAAGAACAGCAAGCTCAAGGTGCAGGCCGCCATCGAGGGCGATACGGTGCGCATCACCGGCAAGAACCTCGATGATCTCCAGGCCGCCCAGGCCGTGCTGCGCAAGGACATGGCCGAACTGCCGCTGAGCTTCGACAACTACCGCAAGTAAGCACCGAGACGACCGCCATGCGAGCCGCCCTACCCGGACTACGCCGCAGGCTGTTGTCGGCGGCTTTGGGACTGGCGGCCTGGTGGCCGGCCCTGCTGCCGACGCCGGTGCAGGCCCAGCAGCCGCCCCGGCAGGAGGGCCCCAGCCTGAGCCTGCAGGGCAGCCTGGGCCAGAAGGCCGCCCTGCTGCTGATCGATGGCCAGCCGCACACCGTGAAGCTGGGTCAGACCGTTGCCGGCATCACCTTGATCGCCCTGGAGCCGGACAGCGCAGTGGTGATGGCCGCGGGCGGGCGACGCCAGACCCTGCTGATGGGGGCCTCACCGGCACGGGTCGGCGGCGGCAACCAGGCCGCAGGCGGCCGGCAGATCGTGCTGTCGGGCGGACCGGGGGGGCATTTCGTCGCCAGCGGCAGCATCAACGGGGCCGCCACCCGCTTCCTGGTCGATACCGGCGCCACCGCGGTCGCCATCGGCCAGCCGGAAGCCGAGCGCCTGCGCCTGAACTACCGCGCCGGCCGCCAGATCGTCACCCAGACCGCCAACGGCAATGTGGCGGCCTTCCTGGTCAAGCTGGACAGTGTGCGCGTCGGCGACGTGGAGCTGCGCCAGGTTGATGCCATCGTGCTGCCCGGCCAGATGAGCCATGTGTTGCTGGGCAACA
>JAYRSJ010000031.1:0-38259 GCA_041920215.1 Burkholderiaceae bacterium
GGGAGGGCGGACGGCCGGGCGGCGCGCCGCCTTCCGACGGGCCTATGCTCGCGGCCCGAGCGGTGTGGGCCGAGCGCCGGCTGCGCTAGCGGCACCGCGCGCCTCAGATCCCGCAACCGGTGCGGCCCGGCAGGATCTCGGTCAAGACCTGCATGACCTTGCCCTGGCGCCTCCTCAGCTGGCCGCGGGCGCGTTGCCAGCCTCGCGCAGCCGCCGGTAGACGAGCTCGGTGCAGGGCTCGCCCTTGAAGACGCTCTGCTGCACCAGGACCTGCTCGAAGCCGGCGCGCTCCAGCACGCGGGCCGAAGGGCGGTTGCGGGCATCGGTGATGCCGCGCACCTCGCGGGCCTCCGTCAGCGCGAAGAGCAGCTCGGTCGCGGCGAGCGCCGCGCGCGTTGCGTGGCCCTGGCCCTGCGCCGCGGCGCACAGGGTGAAGCCGATCTCGCCATAGCTGCGATCCTCGCTGAGAAACAGGCCCATATCGCCCAGCAGCGCATCGCTCGCAGCATGGGCAATCGCCAGCTGTATCCAGCGGCCGCCGGTGGCAAACGTATCGCTGATGGTGAGGTCTTCTTGCATCTCGGCAATGAAGGCGCGGGCCTCCTCAGCCGTCATCGGCGACCAGCCCTGGTAGCGGGCCAGCGCCGGGTCGGAACGATAGGCATGGAAGGCCGCGACATCCGCCGCGCGCAGCAGGCGCAGGCTTGTCGCCTCACCCGAGCGCAGGGGCAGCAGGGCGCTGAGCGTGGCCATTACTCGTTCTCTCTCTTGCTCGCTTGTTTGTGCTCGGGGCTCATCACAGCGCCGCCCACCGCGTGGCCAGGCCATGGGCGTGCAGCAGGCCGATCAGCAGGCAGATGCCTGAAGACACCAGCCAGAAGGTCAGCGAGTTTTCCGGGAAGGCCGGCCGCAGCAGCGGAAAAGCCAGCGCCCGTGCCAGATACACCGCGGTGATGGCCAGCAGTGCCAGCCTGGTGAAGGGCAGCCGGGTGCCGATGAGGCCGGCGGCCGAGAAGGCATAGGCCGCCCACACCATCAGCACCACGCTGATCCCCAAGGTCATCAACGTGGGCTGCAGCCGGCCGGCCTCCACCGCCCGGGCCATCCGCTCGCCCGCGCCCATGAAGCGATAGGCCTGGGGGCCGATGGCGATGCAGGCCAGATGGGCTACAGCGGCAAGGGCGCTGAGGGTGCCGGCGATCGCAAGGGAGAGGCTGAGGGGGTTAGGCATGGGGCGACTTGCGGAGTGCTTTCGACAAAGAAACTAGGGGTTCAAGTTAAAGACCTGACCCCGGTGATGGTGACCCCGGTGATGGACGAGCTGAACGTCGGGAATGCTGGCGGACTGCTGGGGTCGTGCCTTTGATTTGAGTTCCCGTCGCCCTGCCCGACTGCAGGTGCCTGTCTCAGGCCCCAATCGATCAGGTCTTTGACCTTGTTGGGGACTCCCTTTACGCCTGGCTAGGCCGCATTTTCAAAGAGGCTGGCAACCGCTCTTGGCGTATCCAGCAATCGCTGAATTTGAGCGCCAAACCTCTGAATGTCCTCATAGGTCGCCATCAGCTCAAAGCTTGCTGAACCTCTGCTCTCAGGGCGCTGTTGCTCGTACCTCTCATCTTCGAGCCTCAAGTGAACTCCGATCCCGCCGGTGCTTCCTACCGGATAGACCCGAATCCCGAGCAGCACGTCTTTCAATCTGTGTGGCACGGCATGGGATTCCCAGTAGCCTCCCTCGAGTCGCAGTTCGGCGCCCGGCGCCAGCGGAAAGCAAGACTGCAGTTTGGCGCCAAAGGTCCGAATCTCGCGTTCGCTAAACCAGGCTGCGCCAGCTCCCGAGAAGTGGCCACAACTGGCTGAAGCGCAGAGCTCACCCGTTCCATCGGTGTCCGGTTCGAAGCGAAGTTCAAGCTGTTGGTTCATCGGGCTGACGTGAGGTGATTTGGGCGAGTTGATTTCATAGCAGGCATTGTGCGCGTCTTCGAGGTCCCTTGAGCCCGGCCGAACCCGCATTCAAGGGCTCCGTGAGCGCCTGGCCCGCGTCCCAGCGCCGCCCTCATCCTCTCCCCCGCTTCGGGCCAGCTTCTCGATGTTGTGCATCAGATTTCCCTCGCCTACGCGCCGCCCCCTCAGATCGCCAACGCCGTCGTGCTTTTCACCTCTTCCATCACCGCATAAGTGCGCGTCTCGCGCACGCCGGGCAGGGTCCAGATCACGCTGCCGATGAATTCGCGGTAATGGCCCATATCGGCCACGCGGGTCTTCAAGAGGTAATCAAAACCGCCGGCCACCAGATGGCATTCCAGAATTTCGGGGCGGGCCTGGACGGCGGCCTTGAAGTTGTCCATCACGTCCTGCACCGTGCGGTCCAGCAGGATCTCGATGAAGACCAGCATGGCCGCGCCCAGCTTGGCCGGGTTGAGCCGGGCCTCGTAGCCCAGGATATAGCCCTCGCGGGTCAGACGCTTGACCCGCTCCAGCACCGCGGTGGGCGATAGATGCACCGCCTCAGCCAGCTTCAGATTGGAGATGCGCCCATCGGCCTGCAGCACGCGCAGGATGCGCGCATCGATCTTGTCCAGGCCGGACGCGTCCGCAGGGCTGTGGTGCTTGCTGCTGCTGGTGGTGGAGGTGCTGGTGTTCATGGATTTTTCACTAGGGCGGCGTCGATCTTCGGAATTTAATGCAAGGGGCTCGGTCATAAAGTCCGGATCTTCGCTAGTGCGCCGTCCGGACCACGCCATGAACACCTTCGCCCTGCCGCCCGAAACCCCCCGCCTGCCCAGCCCCTACCGCGCCGAGGCGCCGGTGGTCGAGGCCCTGGCGGCCAGCCTGCAGACCGCGGCCGGCGGGCCCGACTGGCCGGCGGTGATCGCCACGGCCGCGCCCTGGGTGGAGCAGGTGCGCGGCAACCCGGCGCCGTTCTGGGCGATGGAGTCGCTGCTGCGCGAGTACCCGATCACCAGCAGCGAGGGCCTGGCGCTGATGCGTCTGGCCGAGGCCCTGCTACGCGTGCCCGATGCGCCCACCGCGATCGCGCTGACCGCCGACCAGCTGGGCCGGGCCGATTTCGACGGCGACTCGGAAGGCCCGCACAGGATGCTGGCCAGCCTCTCGGCCTCGGCCATCTCGCTGTCCAAGAAATTTCTGCCCGATGCCGAGGGCTCGGGCGGCCTGCTGACCCGGCTGGGGGCGCAGACGGTGGTGGCGGCCACGGTGCGCGCGATCCAGCTGCTGGGCCGGCAGTTCGTGCTGGGCCGCCATATCGGCGAAGCCATGGCCGAGGCCGACAGCGCCCGGCGCAGCCAGGCCCAGCTGCGCTTCAGCTACGACATGCTGGGCGAGGGCGCCCGCACCGAGGCCGATGCGCAGCGCTACCACGCCGCCTACCTGGCCGCGATCGCGGCGATCGCCACCGGCCGCCGGGCCCTGCCCAAGGAGGTCGGGCCCGAGGGCTCGGACGGCATCTCGATCAAGCTCAGCGCGCTGTTCTCGCGCTACGAGGTGCTGCAGCGCGAGCGCGTCTTTGCCGAGCTGCTGCCGCGCGTCTGGCAGCTGGTCGAGAAGGCCGCCCAGGCCGACATCAACCTGACCATCGATGCCGAGGAGGTCGACCGGCTCGAGCTCTCGCTCGATGTGCTGGAGGCGCTGGCCCAGCGCATTGCCGCGCATTTCCCGCAGTGGCGCGGCTTCGGCCTGGCGGTGCAGGCCTACCAGACCCGCGCGCTGGACGTGGTCAACGAGGTGGCGGCCATCGCCCGCCGGCATGGCCTGCGCTTTATGGTGCGCCTGGTCAAGGGCGCCTACTGGGACGGCGAGATCAAGCGCGCCCAGGAGCTGGGCCTGGCGGCCTATCCGGTCTTCACCCACAAGCAGCACACCGATGTGTCCTATCTGGCCTGCGCCCGCGCGCTGCTGGGCCATGCCGATGTGATCTACCCGCAGTTCGCCAGCCACAACGCCGGCACCATCGCCGCCATCGTGCAGATGGCGCGGGTTGCGGGGGCGCCCTTCGAGATGCAGCGCCTGCACGGCATGGGCGAGGGCGTCTACCGCGAGGTGCTGAAGGACACCAGCATTCCCTGCCGCGTCTATGCGCCGGTGGGCGAGCACCGCGACCTCTTGGCCTATCTGGTGCGCCGCCTGCTGGAGAACGGTGCCAACAGCTCCTTCGTCCACCAGCTGGCCGACCCCACGGTGGCGCCGGCCGAGCTGCTGGCCTCGCCGCTGGAGCAGCTGCAGCGCCACAGCTCGCAGCCGCTGCCGCCCGATCTGTACCGCGACGCCCAGGGCCGCGGCCGCGCCAATTCCAGCGGCGCCGACCTGGCCGACCCGCAGCAGCGCGCGCCACTGCTGCAGGCCCTGGCCGAGGCGCGGCTGCAGACCGTGCCCGAGGCCCTGGCTGCCGATGTGGAGGCCGCGATGGCGCGCCTGGCCGCCGGCTTCCCGGCCTGGAACGCCCGGCCGCTGGCGCAGCGCGCCGCGGCGCTGCGCCACGCCGCTGACGCACTCGATGCGCGGCTGCCGGAGTTCTGCGCGCTGCTGGTCAAGGAGGCCTGCAAGACCCTGGGCGACTGCATCGCCGAGGTGCGCGAGGCGGTGGACTTCCTGCGCTACTACGCCGACGAGGCCGAGAGCCTGGGCGATATGCAGGGCCGCGGCGTCTTCGTCTGCATCAGCCCCTGGAACTTCCCGCTGGCCATCTTCGTCGGCCAGGTGGCGGCGGCCCTGGTGGCGGGCAATGCGGTGGCGGCCAAGCCGGCCGAGCAGACCCCCTATGTGGCGCTGCGCATGGTGCAGCTGCTGCACGAGGCCGGCGTGCCGCCGGACGCGCTGCAGCTGCTGCACGGCCCCGGCGAGACGGTGGGCGCCGGCCTGGTGGCCAATGCGCGCAGCGCCGGCGTCTGCTTCACCGGCTCCACCCAGGTGGCCCAGATCATCAACCGCACGCTGGCCGCCAAGGCCCAGGCGCCGCTGCCGCTGATCGCCGAGACCGGCGGCATCAATGCGATGCTGGTCGATTCGACCGCGCTGCCCGAGCAGGTGATCGACGCGGTGGTGCAGAGCGCCTTCCGCTCGGCCGGCCAGCGCTGCTCGGCGCTGCGCCTGCTGTGCGTGCACGAGAGCATTGCCGACGGCCTGATCGAGATGCTGGCCGGCGCGATGCGCGAGCTGTGGGTCGGCAATCCGGCCGATCTGGCCACCGATGTGGGCCCGGTGATCGATGCCGAGGCCTTCGACAACATCAGCCGCCATGTCGAGCGCCTGAAGCGCGAGGCGCGGCTGATCCACGAGGCGCCGGTGCATGAGCAGCAGGCCCGCCTGATCCGGCCGGTGGCCTTCGAGATCCAGCGCATCGACCAGCTGGGCACCGAGATCTTCGGCCCGGTACTGCATGTGCTGCGCTGGGGCGGCGAGCCCGAGGCGGTGCTGGCCCAGATCAATGCCCTGGGCTATGGCCTGACGCTGGGCATCCAGACCCGCATCGACAGCCGCGCCCAGCGTCTGGCGGCGGCGGCCCGCATCGGCAATGTCTATGTCAACCGCAACATCATCGGCGCGGTGGTGGGCGTGCAGCCCTTTGGCGGCGAGGGCCTGTCGGGCACCGGCCCCAAGGCCGGCGGGCCCATGTATCTGCGCCGCTTCGCGGCCGTGCCGGCGGCGGACCTGCCGGCCCAGGCCGCGCCCGCCGGGGCCAGTGCCGGCGCCGCCGCGCCGGCACCCCGGCCGGACGCGCTGCGCCAGGCCCAGGGGGCATGGGCGGCCACGCCGCTGGAGCGCCGCGTGGCCCTGATCGGCCGGGCTGCCGCCAGCCTGGACGCCGCCAGCGCCGACCTGCTGCAGGCCCTGGCCGCCCAGGCCGCGCAAGACCTGGCCCCGCGCCAGCTGCCGGGCCCCACCGGCGAGAGCAATGAGCTGCGCAGCCATGGCCGCGGTGTCTTCCTTGCGCTGGGCCGCGGCGCCGCGCCGCGCGGCCTGGCCGGTGCGGTGGGCAGCGCGCTCTTGGCCGGCAACAGCCTGGCCCTGCTGGTCGATGCGGCCAGCGCGCCCGCCGCGCGCACGCTGGTGCAGGCCCTGCAGCAGGCCGGTGTGCCCGCGCAGGCGCTGCAGCTGGGCGAGGGCCTGGACGGCCTGGACGCCTGGCTGGCCAGCGAGGCGCTGGCCGGTGTGGTGCTGGCCGGCGGCGATGCCGCCCAGGCCGGCGCGCTGCAGCGCCAGCTGGCCCAGCGCCGCGGCGCCATCCTGCCGCTGATCGCTGTCGACGAGGCCTGCTGCCCGCGCCAGCTCTACCGCTTCGCGGCCGAGCAGACGCTGACCATCAACACCGCGGCGGCCGGTGGCAACGCGGCCCTGCTGGCGGGCGGGCACTGAGCGCGGCGGCGGCCGGGCCGCTGCGGCTAGGATGGCGGCCGCAGCCGCAACCGCGGCGGCCGCCCCCACCATGTACGCGAACCATTTCGGCCTGCAGCAAGAGCCCTTCTCGATAGCGCCGGACCCGCGCTATCTGTTCATGAGCGAGCGCCATCGCGAGGCCCTCGCCCACCTGCTCTATGGGGCGCAGGGCGGCGGCGGCTTCGTGCTGCTGACCGGCGAGATCGGCGCCGGCAAGACCCTGGTGTGCCGCTGCTTTCTGCAGCAGATCCCGGCGCATTGCCGGGTGGCCTATATCTTCAACCCCAAGCTGACGGTGCGCGAGCTGCTGCGCACCATCTGCGAGGAGTTCGGCATTGCGCTGCCGGCCGGCGGCGCCGCCGGGGTCGAGACCCGCAAGCCCTATATCGACGCGATCAACGCCTTCCTGCTGCGCAGCCATGCCCAGGGCCACAGCAATGTGCTGATCATCGACGAGGCGCAGAACCTCTCGGCCCCGGTGCTGGAGCAGCTGCGCCTGCTGACCAATCTGGAGACGCCCGAGCGCAAGCTGCTGCAGATCATGCTGATCGGCCAGCCCGAGCTGCGCCAGATGCTGGCCGCGCCCGAGCTGGAGCAGCTGGCCCAGCGGGTGATCGCCCGCTACCACCTGGGCCCGCTGGGCCCCGCCGAGACCGCCGACTATGTGCGCCACCGCCTGGGCGTGGCCGGCCTCGCGGGCACGGCCCAGCCCTTCGAGGCCGGCGCGCTGCGCGAGCTGCACCGGCTGACGCGCGGCGTGCCGCGCCGCATCAATCTGCTGTGCGACCGCGCGCTGCTGGGTGCCTATGCGCGCGGCGCGCGCCAGGTCGACCGCGCCACGCTGCGCCAGGCGGCGGCCGAGGTCTTCGATGCCGCGCCGCCAGCCTCCGCCGGCCGGCGGCGCTGGCCGCGCCGGCTGCTCGCCGGTGGCGCCGGCGCGGCCCTGCTGGGCGCTGGCGCCTGGCTGGCGCTGGCCCAGCAGACGGCAGCGCCGCCGCCGCCCGGCCCGGTGGCCCAGGTCACCGGCGTGCCTACCGCTGCGCCCATCGCCGCGCCAATTGCCGCACCCCCGGCGGTGCAGGAGGTGCCGGCGATCAGCCTGGCCTGGGGCCGCGAGGCCGATGCCTGGCGCGATCTGGCGCGCCGCTGGGGCCAGGTCTTGCCCACCGAGGCGGGCGATGAGCCACCCTGCCAGGCCCTGCAGCGCCAGCCGGCGCCGGGCCTGCAATGCTTCCGCAGCAGCGCGGGCCTGGGCCTGCTGCGCCTGCTGGACCGGCCGGCCATTCTGACCCTGCGCGATGCGGCCGGCCGGGCCTCCCATGTGAGCCTGCTGGGCCTGGACGAGCGCCATGCCCTGGTGCAGGCCGGCGAGCAGCGGCAGCGCGTGCCGTTGCTGGCCCTGGGCCGGCAATGGCAGGGCGAGTTCCAGACCCTCTGGCGGGTGCCGCCGGCCTACCAGGGGCAGGTCTTGCCGGGGCCGGGGCTGGACTGGCTGGGCCAGCAGCTGGCCCGGGTCTTCGACGAGGCGCCGCCGCGCGGCCCGCAGATCGACGATGCGGCGCTGCGCGCCCGCGTGGCCGCCTTCCAGCGCGCCCAGGGCCTGCGCAGCGACGGGCGGGCCGGCCCGATCACGCTGATGCAGCTCAACCGCGTGGCCGGCGCGGCCGAGCCGCGCCTGCAGCCGCCGCCCACCCCCTCTCGCTGAGAAGGCCGCCGCCATGTCCTACATCCTCGAAGCCCTGCGGCGCGCCGAAGCGGAGCGCGAACGTGGCCGCGTGCCCACCCTCAGCAGCCAGCCACTGGCCGGCGGCCCGGTGGTGGCGTGGCGGGACGCTGCCGCGGCCACCCGGCCCGGCTGGCCGGCCGTGGCATTGGGCCTGGGCGGCCTGGCCCTGCTGGGCCTGGCCGGCGCGCTGCTGTGGCCGCCTGCGGCGGCGCCGGGCATTGCGGTGCCGGCCGCCGCCGTGCCGCCGGCCGTGCCGCCCGAGCCCGCCGCCAGCGCCGCTGCTGCCCTCACCCCCATCGCCACCCCTGCAGCGGCCCCGGCCCCGCTGAAGACCCTGCCGCCGCCCGCCTTCCCGCCGCCGGCAGAACCACAGGCACAAGCACAGGCAGAAGCGCCGCCGGCCCAGCCCGTGCCCCTGCTGGCCGAGCTGCCCGAGGCGCTGCGCCGCGGCCTGCCGCCGCTGCTCAGCGGCGGCGCCCTGTATTCCGAGCAGCCCGCCGCCCGCATGCTGATCCTCAACGGCCAGCTCTACCGCGAGGGCGATCGCGTGGCCGAGGGCCTGGTGCTGGAGCAGATCCAGCTCAAGAGCGCGGTGCTGTCGCTGCGCGGCCAGCGCTTCAGCATCCGCTTCTGAGGCTTTGCCTACACTCCCACCCCGCGCAGCGAGACCCCCAACCATGAACCCTCACAGCAGCAGCAAGACCATCGCCTTCATCGGCGGCGGCAATATGGCCAGCGCCATCATCGGCGGCCTGATCAAGAGCGGTGCCCAGGCCGCGGCGGGCATCCGCGTCGTCGAGCCCTTCGCGGCCCAGCGCGACAAGCTGGTGGCCGAGTTCGGCGTGCCGGTGCAGGCGGCGGCCGATGCCAGCCTGGCCGAGGCCGGCCTGGTGGTCTGGGCGGTCAAGCCCCAGCTCTTCGCCGAGGCCGCCGCCCCCTGCGCCGGCGCGGTGGCCGGGGCGCTGCAGCTCTCGGTGATGGCCGGCATAGGCTCGCAGGCCATCGTCGCGGCCACCGGCAGCGAGCGGGTGGTGCGCGCCATGCCCAATACCCCGGCCCTGATCGGCCAGGGCATCAGCGGGCTCTACGCCCGGCCGGCGGTCGAGGCCGCCGATCGCGCGCGCATCGAGCAGCTGCTGGCGCCCACCGGCCAGACCCTGTGGGTGGCGGCCGAGCGCGATCTGGATGCGGTGACCGCGCTGTCGGGCTCGGGCCCGGCCTATTTCTTCTATATGGTCGAGGCGATGATGGCGGCCGGTGTGGCCCTGGGCCTGGAGGCCGGGCAGGCGCGCCGGCTGGCGCTGGCCACCTGCGGTGGCGCCGCGGCGCTGGGCCTGGCCTCGGCCGAATCGCCCACCGTGCTGCGCGAGCGCGTCACCTCCAAGGGCGGTACCACCCATGCGGCGATCAGCAGCCTGGAGGCGGCCGGCGTCGGCGCGGCGATACAGCAGGCGGTGCTGGCCGCGGCGCGGCGCGCGGCCGAGCTGGGGGCCGAGTTCGGCGGCGGCGATGCGGGCGCCGGCCGCTGATGGGCATCGCGGCCCGCCTGAGCCTGCGCGACTGGCTGCGCGCCCCCGGCTCGCTGAGCCGGCGCCTGGCGCGCCTGGGCGAGCGCTTCGAGGTCCAGGTCTTGCGGCAAGACGTGGCCCCCTTGCGGGCGCCCGAGCGGCGCGCGCTGGGCCTGCCCCGTCATGGCTGCACCCTGGTGCGCGAGGTGATTCTGCGGGTCGATGGCCGGCCCCTGGTCTGGGCCCGCTCGGCCCTGCATGCCTGCGCGCTGGCCGGGCCCTGGAAGGCGCTTAAGGGCCTGGGCAGCAAGCCGCTGGCCCATCTGCTGTATGCCGACCGCCGGGTGCAGCGCAGCGAGCTGCAGCCGCGTCGCCTGGCCCGCCACGGCGCCACCCGGCGCCAGATGGCCCGGCAATGGCAGGCGGCCACCGGCACGGCGGCCTCGGCCCAGATGCTGTGGTCGCGCAACTCGGTGTTCCGCCGCGGCGGCGCCCAGCTGCGGGTGATGGAGCTGTTCGCGCCCGAGCTGGGCGGCTACCGGCCGGGGCCCAAGAAGCCAGCCAGGCTGGCGCCCAAGCACGGCAACCTGCCGGCGCGCTGAGGCGGGGCGGCAAGCCCCGGCGCCGGCTACGGGCATAGCCCGCCAACCGCGCCTGACCGCGCTGCCGCGCCCAAGATGGTAGGCCCGAGCCGCTCGCTCAGGCCCCGGAGCCGCCGACCATGAAGACCTTCCCGATGCCGATGAAGCGCCGCCGCCTGCTGGGCGCCGGCCTGGCCCTGCTGGCCGCGCCGCGCTGGGGCCTGGCCAGCGATGCGCAGGCACAACAGGCCCTGGCGCTGCTGCGTCAGGGCGGCGTGGTGCTGGCCTACCGCCATGCGCTGGCGCCCGGCACCTTCGATCCGCCCGGCTTCCGCCTTGGCGACTGCAGCAGCCAGCGCAATCTCAGCGAGGCCGGCCGCCGCCAGGCGCGCGGCCTGGGGCAGCGCCTGGTCACGGCCGGTCTGGCCGCGCCGCTGCGGGTGCGCTCCAGCCCCTGGTGCCGCTGCATGGATACCGCGACGCTGGCCTTCGGCGCCGCCCAGCCCTGGGCCGCGCTGGGCTCGCCGCGGGCCGGCACCGAGCGCAGCAATGCCGAGTCGCTGGCCCAGCTGCGCGCGGCGCTGCGCGAGGCCGCCGCGCGGCCCGGCGGCTACGAGGTCTGGGTCACGCATATGTTTGTGCTGGCCGATCTGGTGGGCGCCAACGCGGCCTCGGGCGAGGGCCTGCTGCTGGGGGTGGACGGCCAGGGCGCGCCCCGGCTGCTGGGCCGGCTGGCGCCGGACTGAGGGATCAGGCCCGGCCGATCAGCGGCTGGCCGATGCGCCAGAGCACGCCGCTGGGGTCCAGCAGCACGAAGTCGCGCATGCCCCAGGGCCGGTCCTCGGGCGGCTCGCAGACGGTGCCGAAGCGCTGGGCCACCGGGGCCGCATGGCGCCACCAGGCGTCGGCATCGTCGACCAGCAGATGCATCTGGAAGCGGGTGGCGAAGTCGGCTGTGCCGCCGGGCTGCAGCAGGAAGCGCGCCGGGCCCTGGCGGAAATAGGCCAGCTCGGCGGTGGACCAGATCAGCTCCATGCCCAGCGCCATGTAGAAGCGCTTGGCCAGCGCGAAATCCAGCGCCGGGATGAAGGCCTTGAGCTCGCGCGAGGCGGGCGGAGGCAGCGGCTTGTTGTCGGCGCCGCCGGGCTGCAGCGCGCGGCGCAGGAACTGCACCCGTTCGCTGGGCTCGAAGCCCAGGGCCTGGTGCAGGGCCTGGCTGTCATCGGTGCTGGAGGCGGCGGCAAACTCCTGGCAGCCATGGCTGGCGCCCCAGGCGGCGGCGGCCGTCAGCAGCTGCCGCGCCAGGCCCTGGCGGCGGGCCTGCGGCTGCACGAACAGACCCTCCAGGAACAGCACCGGCGAGCTGCGGGTGCCGCTGACCGGGTCGCGCCGTATCGCCACCTCGATCAGGCCCTGTGGTTCGCCGTCCATATCGCGGGCCAGCCACTGGCCGTAGCGGTCGGGCTCGGCCATGCGGGCGTCGATCTGCCGCGCATGCTCGCCGGCCGCTGGGCCCGGCCACAGGCAGGGGCGCAGCAGCAGCCAGCCGGGGCGGTCCAGATCGGTGCAGGGGTCGATCAGCATGGTGGGGTGATCCTGACCGGCCAGCTTAACCGAGCTTGGCGGCCCGCCCATGCGCCGATGAGCGTGGCAAAGACGGTGCGATTCGGCGGCGTCCCGCCCCGGCCTCAGTGCGAGGAGAGGCTGCGGCTGCGCTTGAGCAGCGCCTGCACCGCCAGCTCGGCAGCGGTGGCGGCCTCCAGCGGCGCGCGGCACAGGCCGGCCTGGGCGTAGTGCAGGTTCTCGTAGAGCTCGGCGCTGGCGGGCAGGGCGGCCAGCAGGGCATCGAGGGCGGCGCCGGGCGTTGCGGCGGCCAGCTGCTGCTGGACCTGCTGCACCAGCGTGCGGTATTGCTCGGGCGAGGCGCTGCTGCGCGGCAGGCGCTCCAGGCGTTCGAGCAGCAGGCCCAGCGCCGCAAGCGGCTGCAGCGCGGCCGGTACTTGGGTGAGAAAGCCAGGGGTGTTCATGCCGCTGCAGATGGGTGGGGCGGCGCGGCTTTCAAGGGCCGAGCAGCGTGCAGATGCCACGCTGCGGCGGCCCTAGACTCTCGGCCGCGGGCCCGCAGGGCCCATCGACACGACAACCAGCCTAGCCACAGGATCCCCCATGAGTCTTTCCTCGATGTTCAGCTGGCGCGTGCAGCGCCCGCAAGCCGGCGCCGTGGTGGCGCCCGACGAGCGCCTGCCCTGGCCGCAGACCGCGGCGATGGGCGTGCAGCATGTGATCGCGATGTTCGGCGCCACCGTGCTGGCGCCGCTGCTGATGGGCTTCGACCCCAATGTGGCCATCCTGATGAGCGGCATCGGCACGCTGATCTTCTTCCTGATGGTGGGCGGCCGCGTGCCCAGCTATCTGGGCTCCAGCTTCGCCTTCATCGGCGTGGTGATCGCCGCCACCGGCTATGCCGGCGCGGGCGCGAATGCCAATCTGGGCCTGGCGCTGGGCGGCATCATCGCCTGCGGTGCGCTCTACACGCTGATCGGCCTGCTGGTGATGGCGACCGGCACCCGCTGGATCGAGGCCCTGATGCCGCCGGTGGTGACCGGGGCGGTGGTGGCGGTGATCGGTCTGAACCTGGCCGGCATCCCGATCAAGAATATGGCGCCCACCGCCTTCGATGCCTGGATGCAGGGCATCACCTTTGTCTGCGTGGCCGGCGTCGCGGTGTTCACCCGTGGCATGACCCAGCGCCTGCTGATCCTGGTGGGCCTGATCCTGGCGGCCCTGGTCTATGCGCTGCTGACCAATGGCCTGGGCCTGGGCAAGCCCATCGACCTCGGCGGCGTGATCGCCGCGCCCTGGTTCGGCGCGCCCAAGTTCGCCGCGCCGGTGTTCGATGGCAATGCCATGCTGCTGATCGCGCCGGTGGCCATCATCCTGGTGGCCGAGAACCTGGGCCATATCAAGGCGGTCAGCGCGATGACCGGCCGCAATCTGGACCCGCTGATCGGCCGCGCCTTCGTCGGCGACGGCATCGCGACCATGGTCTCGGGCGGTGCCGGCGGCACCGGCGTCACCACCTATGCCGAGAACATCGGCGTGATGGCCGCCACCAAGATCTATTCGACCGCGGTCTTCGTCATTGCCGCGCTGATCGCGGTGCTGCTGGGTTTCTCGCCGAAGTTCGGCGCGCTGATCCAGGCCATCCCGCTGGCGGTGATGGGCGGGGTCTCCATCGTCGTGTTCGGCCTGATCGCGGTGGCCGGCGCCAAGATCTGGGTGGACAACAAGGTCGACTTCTCGGACAACCGCAATCTGGTGGTCGCGGCCATCACGCTGGTGCTGGGCACCGGCGACTACACGCTGAAGTTCGGCGGCTTCACGCTGGGCGGCATCGGCACCGCCACCTTCGGCGCGATCCTGCTGTGGGCCCTGCTGGGCCGTGGCGGCAAGACGGCCTGAGCGACATGAGCGGCCCCCTCAGGCCGGGGCCGCGGGCGGCTCGATCAGCTGCAGCAGGTCCGGGTCCTCGGCATGCTCCAGCAGCAGGCGGCGCACCCAGTCCTGCCAGGCCGCGCCAAAGGCCTGGCGCGTCGGCGCATCGGCCTGCGGCAGCAGCGCCGCCTGCATCAGCTGCGCCAGCCCGGCCGGTTGTGGCACCTGCTGCGGGCGCAGCAGCAGCTCGACCGACTGCCCGCTGTCCAGGCGGGTGAAGCGCGCCGAGCCACGCATAGTCACGCCCATCTGCAGCAGGCCCTGGCGGCCGAAGCGGCCGCCCAGGCCCTTGAAGCCGCTGGCATTGGCGGCGCCGGTGATCAGGCCGGCCACGCTGGCCAGCACGCCGTCCAGCGCCTGGCGCAGCTCCACCTTGATCTCGCCGCGCCGCGGCAGGCTCTCGGGGTAGAGCAGGCCCAGGGCCTTGGCGCTCAACAGCCAGGCGCCGGCCACGGTCGGGCAGGAATGCCCGGCCAGCTTGACCGCATCCAGATAGCGGTACTGCAGCCGGCCCTCGTGGGCCGCGCCCAGCAGCTCGGCCAGCGGATCGATCACGGTGATGGCCGGCACCGCGGCGAAGAAGTCGGGGGTTCGCATGCTCATGCCTGCTGACGCTGGGGAGCGCGCCGGAACACCACCGGCACGGCGGCGGCGCTGGGCGCGGGCGGGCTGATATCGGCCAGCGTGGCCTCGTCCAAGGTCCTGAAATAGGCCTGCAGCGCGGTGTCGAACAGCAGCTTGAGCCGGCAACTCGGGCTCAGCGCGCATTGGTTGGAGTCCGGGTCGAAGCATTCGACCAGGCGGAAATCGGTCTCCGCCGCGCGCACCACCGCGCCGATGCGGATCTCGGCCGGGTCCTTCAGCAGGCGCAGGCCGCCACCCCGCCCGCGGGTGGTCTCCAGCAGACCCTGGCGGGCCAGATCGTTGACGATCTTCATCAGATGGTTCTTGGACAGACCGTGGTGCTCGGCCAGCTCGGCGATCGTGACCCGCTGCTGCGGCCGGGCGGCGCAGTACATCAGCACGCGCAGGCTGTAGTCGGTGTATTCGGCAAGACGCATCGTTCGAAGTCCTTAAAGATGCATGCAGTGTATTGCTTTAAGGGTCGACGATCTTTAAGATGCATCAAAAATACTCCTTTAACCCGACCCTCCGAAACCGTCATGAACATCGACAAGTTCAAGCACCAGCACGACAGCATCCTCGGCAGCATTGCCACCTTGCGCGACCTGGCGCGCGCCGGCGTGGACCGCCATGCCGAGGCGATCGCGCAGCACATCGTCGCGATGAGTTCCACCATCAAGCTGCATCTGGCGGTGGAGGACCAGGCCCTCTATCCGGCCCTGCAGCGCGCGGGCGGCGATGCCGAGCTGGCCCGCATGGGCCGGCAGTACCAGCAGGAGATGGGACGCATCGCCCGTGCCTACGAGGGTTTCTCGCGGCGCTGGAACCATGCGGGCAGCCTGCGCCGCGACGCCGAGGGCTTCCGCCGCGACGCCAACGAGGTGCTGCGCCTGGTCTACGAACGCATGCAGCGCGAGAACCACGACTTCTACCCGCGCATCGAGGCGCTGTGAGGCCGGCGCGGACGGGAGGGCTCGGTTAGAGTCTGGCCGCGTTCCAGCCCTCACCGACCCTGCGATGACCCCACGCCTGCAAGCCGAACTGCAGCGCCTCTACCCGGTACCGCTGGCTCCGCCGCCGGCGGCGGGCGAGGCGCCGCCCACCCGTGTCCTGATCCTGCAGCTGGGCAGGCCGGCCGACTGGACGGCGCTGGCCGCGGTCTGGCAGGGGGTGCAGGCCGATCTGGGCCTGCCGGCGCCGGCCATCGCGGTCGCCGGCCGTGCGGGCTACCAGCTCTGGTTCTCCTGCGCCGCGCCGCTGCCGCCGGCGCAGGGCCTGGCCTTTCTCGAGGCGCTGTGCCGCCGCTATCTGGCCGAGATCGCGCCGGCCCGGCTGGGCCTGCTGCTGGCGCCAGCCGCCGCGCTGCCGCCGGCACCGCTGCAGGACGACGGCGCGGCCTGGTCGGCCTTCGTCGCGCCGGGGCTGGCGCCGGTGTTCGGCGACGAGCCCTGGCTGGATAACCCACCCAATGCCGAGGGTCAGGCCGATCTGCTGAGCGGCCTGCTCAGCATGCCGGTGGCCGATTTCGAGCGTGCGCTGCAGCGCCTGCAGCCGGCCAACGTGTTGGCTGCGGCACCGTCGGCGGCCGAGGCCGCGCCCGGCGCTGCGGCGCTGGCGGGCGGCCCCTGGAACGAGCCGCGCGCCTTCCTGCTGGCGGTGATGAACGACGCCGGCCAGGCGATGAGCCTGCGCATCGCCGCCGCCCAGGCCCTGCTGATGGATCCGGCCGCGCCGCGCTGAAAGGCGCAGAGGGCGCCCGCCATGGCGGCGGACGCCCTCTGCGCGGGCGGCTTGCTGGGGCAGCGGCCGGCTTTTCTTCTCTGCTTACTTCTTGGCCGCGTTGACCGCGTCCTTCAGGGCCTTGCCGGCGCTGAACTTGGGCACGGTGGCGGCGGCGATTTCCAGCGCCTCGCCGGTGGCGGGGTTCTTGCCGGTGCGGGCGGCGCGCTCGCTCAGCTTGAAGGTGCCGAAGCCCAGCAGGGCGACGGAATCGCCGGCGACCAGGGCCTCGGTGATCGTTTCCAGCGTGGCGTCCAGCAGGCGCGTTGCATCGGCACGGCTGCTGCCGCTCTTGCTGGCGATGCTCTCGATCAGTTCACTTTTGTTCATCAGTAATCCAGTGGGTACACAACAAGGGAAGTCCCGGTGACGGGGGGGCGATTATCGGCCCGCCGCGGCCCGCCCGTCCGCGCCGCTGTGAGCAGCTGTGTCCGGCCGCCCGGCAGCGGCTGTTCGCCGCCGGGCGGCAGTGCTAGCCTCGGGGCCTGTTCCGCGAACCCCGGAGGTGCTGCGATGAGCCAAGGTTTCGGCATGGAAGCCCCGTCGGCGCACAAGCAGCCGGGCGCGCAGCGCCAGGCGGCGCGCTATCTGGTGCTGATCGAGTCGGGCGGTGCGGCGCTGGCCCGGCTGTTCGGCGCCGCGCGCGAGCCGCTGGCCGAGTTCGATGCCAGCACCGAGGAGACCGCCTCGATGACCGCCGGCCTGCGGCCCGAGCCCGGCGCTGCCGCCGGCGCCGCCTGGGACCATGCGCTGGCCGGCCACAGCGCCGCCGAGCGGGCGGCGGCCGAGGTCTACCACCTGGACATCTGAGCCGGTGCTGCGCGCATCGCGCGGCACTACACTGAGCGCCGATGAGCGTCGCCCCCTCTCCCGCCGTGCCCATGCTGATCGGCCCCGAGCAGGCCGCGCTGATGGCGCGACCGGTGTCCATCATCGTCGGCAGCTGCGATGCGGCCCAGCGGCCCCATGTGATGCGGGCGGTGGGCAGCCGCTTGTCGGCCGACCGGCGCCGCGTCAGCTTGCTGATGCCGCTGGACAGCGGGGCCCAGGTGCTGGCCGACCTGCGCGCCAACGGCCGCATCGCGGTGGTGTTCACCGAGCCCAGCAGCCATCTGACGCTACAGCTCAAGGGGGTGGATGCCGAGGTGCTGGACGCCTGCGCGGCCGAGGACCAGGCGCTGGCGCAGCGCTATCTGCAGGGCTTCACCGAGGAGATCGGGCGTATGGGCTTCGGCGCCGAGGTGGCGCAGACCCTGCTGGCCCGCGCGCGCGGCTTGGCGACGATCAGCTTCAGCGTCAGCGAGGCCTTCGAGCAGACCCCGGGCCCGGCGGCCGGCCAGCCGCTGCCGGCCCGTCGCGACTGACAAGGCTAAGCCACCGATGCCCAACACGCAGCCGCTCGATCTCGATGCGATCCGCGCCTGCCTGGAGGGCGCGATTCCCGGCGTGATGGCCACCTGCGCGCCCGACGGTACGCCCAACGTCACCTATGTGTCGCAGGTCGAGTATGTGGACGCGCAACACCTGGCCCTGTCCTTCCAGTTCTTCAACAAGACCCGCGCCAATGTGCTGGCCAATCCCCAGGTCGAGCTGCTGGTGATACACCCGCGCCACGGCGCGATGTACCGCATCACGGCGCGCTACCGGCGCACCGCCACCGAGGGCGCGCTGTTCGAGCGCATGAAGGCCAAGCTGGCCGGCATTGCCTCGCACACCGGCATGAGCGGGGTGTTCCGGCTGCGCGGCGCCGATCTCTATGCGGTGGAGCGGGTCGAGCAGGTCTCGGCGCCGCGCGCGCTGGAGGCCGACGGCGAGCTGAACCGGCTCAGCGCGCTGCGCCGCTGCGTGCAGCGCCTGGGCGCGGCCAGCGATCTGGACAGCCTGCTGGAGCATCTGCTGGACGGGGTGGTGCAGGAGTTCGGCATACGCCATGCGATGCTGCTGCTGCTGGACGCCGGCGGAGAGCGCCTCTACACCGTGGCCAGCCGCGGCTACGGCCGCTCGGGCGCCGGTTCGGAGATACCGCTGGGCGAGGGCGTGGTGGGCGTGGCGGCGCGGATGAACACGCCGATACGCATCAACCACGCGACGCTGGAATATGCCTACAGCCGCAGCATGCGGCGCGATCCGGCCGAGCCCGGGCAGCAGGAGGTGCCGCGTGCCGAGCGCGAGATTCCGCTGCCTGGCCTGGCCGAGCCGGGCAGCCAGCTGGCGCTGCCGCTGAGCTGCCTGGGCCAGGTGCTGGGCGTGCTCTTCGTCGAGAGCCCGCAGGACATGCGTTTCAGCTGGGACGACGAGGACGCGTTGCTGCTGCTGGCCGGCCAGGTGGCGGCGCTGGCGCGCGGCTTCATGGGCGCCTGCGCCGAGGCCGCCGAGCTGGGCCCGGAGCCGGCGACCGCCGAGCCCTCGCCTGCAGCGGCGGCGCCCCCCCCTGCAGCACCGCTCCCGGGGCCGCTGCGGGTGCGCCATTACGAGGCCGACGACAGCGTCTTCCTCGACGACGACTACCTGATCAAGGGTGTGGCCGGCGCGGTGCTGTGGAAGCTGGTCTGCGAGCAGCAGCGCGAGGGCCGCAGCGAGTTCAGCAACCGCGAGCTGCGCCTGGCGCCCGAGCTGCGCCTGCCCGAGGTGGGCGACAACCTGGAGGCCCGGCTGCTGCTGCTGACGCGCCGGCTGCTGGACCGCCAGGCCCCACTGCGCCTGGAGAAGACCGGCCGTGGCCGCTTCCGGCTCTGCTGCAGCCGGCCGCTGCAGCTGCTCAATGTGCCGCGTTGAGCGGGGGGCTGGCCGCTGCCCCCGCGCTGCGCCAGCGCATTTGCGCTCAAACCACCATCGTCCCCAGCCCCAGGCTCTCCATCAGCCGGCGGTGCTGCGGCGGCGTGAGCCGGCGCTGGGCGATGCCCAGCACGGCCTGGAAGGGCTCGTCGGGCATGCCGCCCTGGCGCATCTCCAGCAGCATGCCCGTGCGCTCCGGCGCGCTGAGCGCGGGCAGGAACCAGTGCAGTGCCTCGAACATCGCGGCCGGCGGTATCGAGGCCACCAGGGCCTGCTCGATCGCGGTCAGCTCGGCATCGCTATAGGCCGACCACAGCGCGGCGTTGTGGGCCGTCTCCTCCACATGCATGTGCTGGAAGTTCTCGGCCACGAACAGGGCCAGCGCACGGTAGAGCCGGCCCAGGGCCTCGGCGCGGTGGCCTGCGCCGCTGAGGGTGACGATGCTGGCCAGCTCGCGCAGATCGGCAATGCCCTCCAGATGGTGCGCATGCTCGGCGGCGATGCGCGCGGCGCCGCCCGGCTCGGCGCGCTCCAGCGCCGGATGGACGAAATCGTTCTCGTCCTTGATGTGCAGCTCGCACAGGCCCAGCAGGCGCTCCAGCATCTGCAGCGCACCCTGCAGTTCCTCGGCATCGCCGGCATCGGTGCTGCCCAGCCGGCCCAGCGTCTCGGCCATGAACAGGCGCAGGGCCTTGTGGATGCCGGCATAGAGGTCGCGACGGCCCTTGAGGGCCTCGGCGCTCTTGTGCGGCTGCGGGGGCAAGGTGGCGGTGGCTTCTTCCATCATCATGATCTTGTGTTCCTCTCTGAGTGGATGGCTGCCACGAAGTCTTTCCGCGGCATGACTGGCACTGTAGGAACAAGCGCGGCGCGGCGCTCTTAAGACTTCAGTCAGCGCTTCTTAAAGATTTCTTCAGCGCCTTCTTTGGCCACAATGCGGCGATGAACGAGCAAGCCCTGCAAGCCGCCATCGCACTGGCCCAGGCCGCCGAGATCGGCTGGCCGCGCGATCCGCTGGACGACCCCGAGCGCTGGGGCGTGCACCAGGCCGATCCGCCGCCCTGGAACCGCCTGCGCGGGCCGGTGCACCCGCGCGGGCCGCAGTCCGGCGTGATCTGGCAGCACGGCCAGGAGATCGCCGCCTGGGGCGAGCCCGAACGCGCCGACCTGAGCTTCAGCGTGGCCAAGACCTATCTATGCCTGCTGGCCGGCATCGCCCAGCGCGAGGGCCTGCTGCCCGATCTGCAGGCGCCGGTGGCCGAGCGCCTGCCCGGCATAGGCTTCGACAGCCCGCACAACCGCCCGATCCGCTGGGCGCAGCTGCTGGAGCAGACCAGCGAGTGGGAGGGCGTGTGCTTTGGCCTGCCAGATCAGGTGGACCGCTGGCGCAAGGTGGCCAACGACCCGCGGCCCGCCGGCGGACCCAAGGGTGGCGCGCGAGCGCTGCAGACGCCCGGCACGTACTGGGAATACAACGATGTGCGCATCAACCAGCTGGCGCTGGCCCTGCTGCAGCTGTTCCAGCGGCCGCTGCCCGAGGTCTTTCTCGGCGAGATTCTCCAACCCCTGGGTGGCGGTGCCGGCTTCGCGTGGCGCGGCTATGACGATGCCTGGCTGACGCTGGCCGATGGCCGGCGGGTGCAGTCGGTGCCGGGTGGCACGCACTGGGGCGGTGGCGTCTCGATCAGCAGCCGCGACCAGGCCCGGGTGGGCCAGCTGCTGCTGCAGCAGGGCCGCCACCAGGGCCGCGACATCCTGCCGCCCGGCTGGGTGGCCGGCATGACCCAGCCCTGCGCGATCGCGCCCTTCTACGGCCGCCTGGTCTGGCTCAACCGCGATGGTCGGGCCTTTGCCGGCGCCTCGCCCCGGGCCTTCTTCATGATGGGCGCCGGCGGCCATGTGGTGTGGATGGAGCCGGCGCTGGCCGCGGTGGTGGTGCTGCGCTGGCTCGATACGGCGCAGCTGCCGGCGCTGCTGCGCGGCATCAGCGCGGCGCTGCAGGGCTGAGCCCCGGCCATTGCTTCCCCGGCGCCTCCGGGCACAATGCGGCTTCATGAAGAAGCGCTTCCCACGCCCCCGCAGCCTGACCGCCATGGTGCTTGTCTCGGCCATCGCGGGCTGCAGTCTGCCGGCGCTCGCCCAGACCTGCTACCGCAGCCAGGACAGCGAGGGCCTGTTTGCCGACCCCGCCGTGCGCGCGGCTGCGCCGACCCTGCCCCAGGCGCTGGAAGATCAGGCGCGCAGCGGCAAGGCCATGCAGCGCTGCTATGCGCGAGCGCTGCGCCGCAATCCCGGCTTGCACGGCGAGACCCGTCTGGGTGTGCGCATCAATGCCGAGGGCCGGGTGGACCGGGTGCTGCTGCTGGGCTCGGACCACAATGATCCGCTGCTGCACAGCTGCCTGGCCGAGATGGTGTGCGGCTGGGCGATCGCCCCGCGCAGCCAGCCCAGCCTGCACGTGCAGGCCTTTGGGCTGGACGAGGAGCGGGAGCAGAAGCTGCGTCCCACCGATATGGTGGAGTCGCGCAAGCTCGGCAATCCCTGAGCGGCCGGCCTCAGGCGCAGCGGCTGCAGCGCCCCTTGATCTCGATGGCGGCCGGGCTGAAGCCGCTGCTGGCATCGGCCTTCAGCGCGGCCTTCAGGCCTTCGACCCAGCCGGGGGCCTCCCATTCCTGGATGCTGCCGCAGTGGCTGCAGATCAGCATCATCGTCGGGTGGCTGTGCTGGCCATGCTCGCAGACCACATAGCTATTGGTCGTGTCGACCTTGTGGACCAGGTGCTGCTCGATCAGGAAGTCCAGCGCGCGGTAGACCGTGGTGGGCGCCACGCGGCCATGGCGGCTCTGCATGTCTTCCTGGATGTCATAGGCCTTGGCATGGCCGGCACGGCGCAGCAGCAGCTCCAGCACCTCGCGGCGCTGCTCGGTCAGCTGGGCGCCGCGCGCCTCGCAATGGCTGCGCGCCTCGTCCAGCCGACGGGCCAGTGCCGTTTCGGCGGACTTGGGTTTGCTGCTGCTCATGCGGGCAGTTTAGCCGGGCGCAGCAGGGCCAGGCCGGCCAGGCCCACCAGGCTCAGCACCACCATCGGCCCGGCCGGCAGGTCCAGGCGCCAGCTCAGGCCCAGACCCAAGGCATAGGCGGCCGCGCCCAGCAGGGCGGCCGGCCAGACCGTTGGCCGGCGCGCCGCGACCAGGGCCGGCGCGATCAACGTCGCGAACACCAGGTAGAGGCCCAGCAGCGGCACGCTGAGGCTGACCAGCAGCGCGAAAGCCGGGTAGAAGCCCGGGCCACTGTCCAGCAGGCCGGGCCGCAGCCGGCGCAGACCCAGATAGAGCGCGCTGGCTACGGCCAGTGGCACGAGTGCGGGCCCGTCCACCCACAACACATCACCGGACAGCAGGGCGCCGAGCTTCTGCGCCCCATGCGGGTCGGCGCTGACCCAGAGCACGGCGGTGGAGGCACCTGCGATATAGAGCAGGCCGATCAAGGCCTCGCGCCGCTCGGGCCAGAGCCGCGAGAGCCCGGCCACCAGCAGCGCGCCTGCCAGGGCGGCGGCCGCGCCGCACAACTCGGGCAGCAGGGGAGCGAGCGGCTCCAGCCAGGGCGGCAGCTCGTTCGGATGCTCGGGGTGGCCCACGAGCTGGCCGGCCATCAGCACGCCCAGACCGGCCAGCTGCGCGATCGCCAGGTCGATGAAGACGATGCCACGCGCCAGCACCTGACGGCCCAGCGGCAGATGGCTGGACAGCACCAGCCAGCCGCCCAGCAGCGGTGCCAGCAGGAGGGTCAGGTCTTGCGGCATCAGGGCTTGCTGCTGGCGAGCAGCTGCGCGATCAGCTGGTCGAACAGGCCGGCCAGGGTCGCGGCGGGGCCCTCGTCGGTCACGGTGGCCGGCAGGCGCAGCAGCGGCAGCTTCGTCTGCTCGGCCAGCCAGCGGCCGGGCTTCTCATCCTGGTAGAGGCTGGTGACGATGGCCAGCGGCTTCTCGCGCGCCACCTGCTGCTGCAGCTGCTGCAGATGGCTCATCGTCGGCGGCAGGCCCGGCGTGGGCTCCAGATCGGCGACCTGCCTGAGCTTCAGCCACGCCCAGAGGTAGGCGTAGGTGCTGTGCTGGCCGACCACGGCGCGGCCCTGCAGCGGCGCGGCGCGCTGCTCCCAGGCCGGGATGCGGTGCTGCCAGTCGGCCGCCCAGGCGGCGTGGCGCTGGCGGATCAGGGCGGCGCGTGGCACGTCCAGCGCTGCCAGGCGCTCGGCCAGCGCCGCCGCCACGCTCAGCAGGCGCCGCGGGTCCAGCTGCAGATGCGGGTTGCCCTCGGCGTGCACATGGCCCTCGTTGAAGCCGACCGCGCTGCGCTTGTCGATCAGCTCGACCACGTCCTCGATATAGAACATGCCGGGCTTGCCGTCCTGCACCCGGGCATTGCCGGAGCGCTGCTGCAGCATCGGCAGCCAGCCGGCCTCCAGCGAGGCCCCGGTGCAGACGGCCAGATCGGCGCGGCGCAGCGCCGCGATCAGGGCCGGGCGGGCCTCGATATTGTGCGGGTCCTGCAGCGCATGGGTGGCGCTGGTGACGCGGGCCTCGGGCGCCAGTTCGTGGGTCAGCGCCGCCCATTCGGGCTCGCAAGTGAAGACCTCCAGTGCCTGGGCCGGCAGGGTGGCGCAGGCGCTGATCACCAGGCCGGCCAGCTTAGAAACTGTGCGCACCATGGGCTCCGAAGCTGACGATGTATTGCAGCTGCAGCGATCGCTTGGCGGCCGCATCGAAGCCGCCCCTATCGTCCTGCCGGCTGTATTGCAGGCGCAGCGACTGCGCATGCGAGGGCTTCCAGGCCAGCATCAGGGTCTGCTCGCGCAGCTTGGCCGGGTGAAAGTGGTCGCCATGCGGCTCGCGCAGCGACAGGCTGTCGACCCGCAGCCCGGTCTCCCACTGCGGCGCGAAACGCCAGACTGCGGCCAGATAGGCCGAGCGGTGCTTGTCGCCGGAACCGGCGAACTCGTTCAGGCGGCTCACTTGCGCCAGCTCGCCCGACAGGCGCAGCTGCTGCACGCCGTTGTTGCCGCCGGGCGACCACTTCCAGACCCCGTCGACGATCCACAGATGGCGGCCCTGGTAGCGCGCGCCATGGGCGTGGTCATGGCCCTCTTCTTCTTCATGGGCGTCTTCATCCTCGTGTTCGTGCTCATGGGCACCGCTGCCCGGCGCCTTGTTGCGCAGATAGGAGAGGCCCAGCTGCCAGCTCTGGCTGCGGCCGATATCGCCGCCCAGCTTGGTGTTGGCGGCCCAGGCGGCGATGCTGGGGCGAGCGCCCTCGGCATCCGGGTTGAGCTCGCGGCCGCTCAGCAGCTCGATACCGCTGCGCCAGTACAGCGCGGTCGGTGCGGTCCAGGACAGGCGCAGGCCGTTGTCGAAATAGTGGCCGCCGAGAAAGCCGCGGTAGAGCAGCGGACGCTCGCTGAAGTCGTCGGCATGGGGATGCTGCTCGTTCAGATAGCCCAGAGCCGCCAGCATGCGACCGCCGCGCAGCTGCAGGCCGGCCGGCAGGCTGCGGGTCTCGACCCAGGCCTCTTCCAGCTCGGACTCGATCTTCTTCCTGCCCTCATGGCTGTGGCTGTGCGCGGCCAGCGTGGCGCGGCCGGCGAAGTGCTCGCCCAGCTGGCCGGCCAGGCCCAGCTCCAGCCCGCCCAGGTGGGCGACCTGCGGCCGCGCGCCCAGGGCCAGCTCGCGCGAGGCGGTGCCGACATCGAGCACCAGCCCCCATTGCGGCGCAGCGGACTTGGCGAGCTGGGCCTGGGCCAGCAGCGGGGTGGCCAGCAGGGCCAGGGTGATCAGGGCGGGAGGAGACGGGAAGCGGTGTCGCTGGATCATGATGGAGCCAATGATGTAATAACGTTACTGTAACAGTATTACGTTGCATTGGGCAATCAACGGCCAGACGCGGGCAGTCAATGGCGGTGCCGGCCGCCATTCGTCGGGGCGACTGTCGATTGGCGCTGCCCGGCGCTGTTTCGTCGCCTGGGGGCTGGGCGCAAGTGGGGCGGCCGCGCAGGATGCGGGCCATGTTCATCAGGATTTCCGGGGGTTGGCATGTCAGCAGGTCTTGAAGCGCTCAGGCTGCACAAGCGCTATGGCGAGCGCATCGCCGTCGAGGAGCTGTCGCTGCAGGTGGCGCCGGGCGAGCTGCTGGCCTTGCTGGGGCCCAATGGCGCCGGCAAGTCCACCACGCTGGCGATGATCAGCGGTCTGCTGACGCCCGACCGCGGTCGGGTGCGCATAGGCATGGCCGAGCTGGCGCGCGAGCGGCGCAGCTTCCAGCGCCGCATCGGCCTGGTGCCGCAGGAGATCGCCTTGTTCGAGGGGCTCAGCGCGCGTCGCAATGTGGCGCTGTTCGGCGCGCTCTACGGCCTGGGCGGCCGGGTGCTGCGCCAGCGTGTCGATGCCTGCCTGGATCGGGTGGGTCTGCTGGAGCGGGCCGATGACAGGCCCGAGACCTTCAGCGGCGGCATGAAGCGGCGCCTGAACATCGCCTGTGCGCTGGTGCATGGGCCCGATCTGCTGCTGCTGGACGAGCCCACCGCCGGCGTCGATCCGCACAGCCGCAACGCGATCTTCGAGACCTTGGAGGCGCTGAAGGCCGAGGGCAAGGCCCTGGTCTACACCACCCATTACATGGAGGAGGCCGAGCGCCTGGCCGACCGGGTGCAGATCATCGACCAGGGCCGGGTGGTGGCGGCCGGCACGCTGGGCGAGCTGCTGGCCCTGCTGCCGGCGGCGCAGCAGCTGCTGCTGACGCTGGAGGGGCCGCCCGATGCGGCGCCGCTGCTGGCCCTGCCTGGCGTGCGTGAGCTGCAGGCGCTGGAGGCGGGCCGCTGGCGCGTGGGCCTGGACAGCCTGGCGAGCGCGGCGGCGCTGCTGGCCGAGCTGCAGCGCCAGGGCCTGGCGTTGCGCCATATCAGCAGCGGGCGTGCCTCGCTGGAGCATGTGTTTCTGCATCTCACCGGTCGCCAGCTGAGGGATGCCGAATGAGAACGACGCTGAGTACTCTGCTGCCCGCCTTTCTCGCCCTGCTGGGCAAGGACTTGCTGCTCTTCCTGCGCGACCGCCGCGCGCTGCTGCTCAATCTGCTGGCGCCGGTGCTGATCGCCGCTTTCTTCGGCTATCTGTTCGGTGGCAGCGGCGCCGGCGGCAAGAGCGCGCCGCTGCCCATCGCCGTCAGCGATCTGGATCGCAGCGCGCTCAGCGCCAAGATCGTCGCCGGGCTCAGCGCCGATCCGGCGCTGGCGGTGCAGCTGCTGGCGCCCGAGGCGGCCGCGCAGCAGGTGCGTCAGGGCAAGCTGCGTGCGGCGGTGGTCCTGCCCGCGGGCCTGGGCGCGCAGGCGGGGCTGGCCCTGTTCGGGGCCGGGCCCCGGCCGGTGCTGCAGCTGCTGCACGACCCCTCGCAGACGGCCACGCTGGGCCTGCTGCGCGGCTTGCTGAGCCAGCAGCTGATGACGCTGATCAGCGCCGATGTGTTCTCCCCGCAGGGCCAGAGCTTTGCGCGGCTGCGCGAGCGTTCGCAGCGGGATGCCGGCATACCGCCGGCCCAGCGCGAGGCCCTGAGCCAGCTGTTCGGCGCGGCGGCCCGGCTGCAGCCCGCGGCTGCTTCGGCCGCGTCCGCCGGCGGCGCAGCTGGCGCGGGCGAGGGCGCGCTGCGCCAGCCCTACGAGCTGCAGCTGCAGGAGGCGGTGGCCGAGGGCAGCGTGCGCGGCTACAACGCCTTTGCCCATTCCTTCGCCGGCATGGGCGTGCAGTTCATCCTGCTGCTGGGGGTGGAGATGGGCGTGGCGCTGCTGATGCTGCGTCGGCAGGATCTGTGGAAGCGCCTGCGTGCGGCGCCGCTGAGCCGCGCGCTGCTGCTGGGCAGCCGCGCCGCCAGCAGCGCGCTGATCGCGCTGGGCCTGTTCAGCGCCATCATGGCGGTGGGCATCGCGGTCTTCGGCGTGCGGGTGCAGGGCAGCTGGCTGGGCTTGGTGCTGCTGCTGGCGGCGTTCGCGCTATTCACTGCCTGCTTCGGCCTGATGATCGCGGCGCTGGGCGGCACGCCCGAGGCCACCCGCGGCCTGGCCATCGTGGCGACGCTGATGATGGTGATGCTGGGCGGCGCCTGGGTGCCGTCCTTCATCTTCCCCGACTGGCTGCAGACCGTGACGCTGGCCATGCCCACGCGCTGGGCGGTCGACGGCCTGGACGCGATGACCTGGCGCGGCCAGGGCCTGGAGGCGGCGCTGCCGGCGGTGGGCGTGCTCTTGGGCTTTGCCCTGCTGTGCGCGCTGCTGGCGCTGTGGCGCTTCCGCTGGGAGGAGTGAGTGAACCGGGCGCAAGCAGGGCCTTGGCGGCGCGCGGCAGACAGCGGCGCCGTTCGCTGGCAAGCTGCGCGTCATGTCTGCCGCAACCCTGTTTCCTGTCGCCATCGCCTTCGACAACAGCTATGCCCGCGAGCTGGCCGGCGCCTATCTGGACTGGCCACCGACCCCCGCGCCGGCGCCGCGCCTGCTTCATCTGAACCGGCCGCTGGCGGCCGAGCTGGGCCTGCCGGCGCTGGAGGATGAGGCCGTGGCCGCGGCGCTGTTTGCCGGCAACACCCTGCCGGCCGGTGCCCAGACTATTGCCCAGGCCTATGCGGGCCACCAGTTCGGCGGCTTCTCGCCCAGCCTGGGCGACGGCCGGGCGCTGCTGATCGGCGAGCTGCTGGATGCCAGCGGCCGGCGCCGCGATCTGGCTTTCAAGGGCTCGGGCCGCACGCCCTTCTCGCGCGGTGGCGACGGCAAGGCCGCTGTGGGCCCGATGCTGCGCGAGCTGCTGATCGGCGAGGCCATGCACGCGCTGGGCATACCGACGACCCGGGCCCTGGCCGTGGTGGCCACCGGCGAGCCGGTGGCGCGCGAGCGCATGCTGCCGGGTGCGGTGCTGACCCGGGTGGCCGCCAGTCATCTGCGGGTGGGTACCTTCCAGTATTTCGCGGCACGCGGCGAGCTGGCGCTGCTGCGCCGTCTGCTGGCCTATGCGCTGGCCCGCCACGATCCGGACCGGGGCGATGCGCCCGCGCCGGCCCTGGCCCTGCTGGAGGCAGTGGGGCGCCGCCAGGCCGGCCTGATCGCCCAGTGGATGAATGTGGGCTTCATCCATGGCGTGATGAATACCGACAATATGACGATCTCGGGTGAGACCATCGACTACGGCCCCTGCGCCTTCATGGAGCGCTACGACCCCGCCACCCGTTTCAGCTCCATCGACCACCAGGGCCGCTATGCCTACGGCAACCAGCCCGCCATCGCGCGCTGGAACCTGGCCCGCCTGGCCGAGGCCCTGCTGCCGACCCTGGCCGACCCCGACGGCCCCGAGGCCGCGATCACGCAGGCGGTGGAGCAGGTCAGCGCGCTGATCGATGCCTTCCCGGCCTGGTACGAGGCGGCGCTGCGTGAGGGCCAGCGCCGCAAGCTGGGCCTGTACAGCGCAGACGCCGCGCTGGCCGACGACTGGCTGGCCCTGCTGCAGCAGGGCCGGGCCGATTTCACCCAGGCCTGGCGCGCGCTGGCCCAGGCCCGCGAGGGCAGGCCCGAGGTTCTGCATGCGCTGTTCGAGGACAGCACGGGCCTGGCCGCCTGGCTGCAGCGCTGGCAGGCGGTCTGCAGCGCCACGCCGGCCGAGCTGCGCGCGGCCAACCCGCGTCTGATCCCGCGCAACCACCGGGTCGAGGTCGCGCTGGCTGCGGCCACCGAGACCGGTGATATGGCCCCCACCGACGCGCTGCTGGCCGCCTTGCGCCAGCCCTACAGCGACGATCCGGCGCTGCAGCCCTATGCCGAGCCGGCGCCGGCGGCGCTGAGCGCGGCCTACCGCACCTTCTGCGGCACCTGAGGGCGGCGGCTCATCAAGCCTTGGCCGGCATCAGCACGCAGCGCAGCCAGACATTGGTGCCGGGCTCCACCGGATAGCTCAGCAGGAACTTCTCGGCGCTGGAGTTGCGCTTGACGAAGCGCAGGCCCAAGAGCGTGCCGAAATCGCCCAGCGGCCGGGCCCAGACGGTCTCGACCATGCCGTTGAACCAGGTCACCTCGTCCTCGGCGGCCTCGCCGCGCAGCAGCACCACGTCGTGGTGCGTGCCGGTCAGCGTGTCGGCGGCGCTGATCAGCACCTGCAGGCCGCCGTCGCTGATATTCATCACCAGGCCGGCCGGCGCCTTGTTGAAGGGCACGGGACGAAAGGCCCAGTCCGGCAGCAGGCCGCGCTCGTTGCTGGGCAGGAAGAAGTTGACGCGCGGGTGCTGGCGCTGCTCGGCGGAGCTGCTGGGCGGGTGGTCTGACATGGGCGGCTGATCCTGCGACAGAAGATGGGTCGCATCATCGCAGAGCGTGCGCCCCTTGAGAGGGCGGGTTTGACCGGGCGGGGCGGGGCCTCAGCCGACGAACCAGACCTTGCTGATGCCGGCCGGCGTGACCTCGTAGATGGCCGCCACCTCCAGCGCCGCTGCTTGAACGCCGCTGACGCGCTCCTGGTCGATGACCTTGTTGCCGAACACCATGCGCTGGACCAACTCGGCATGCAGCTCGGGCAGGCTGAAGCGGTGCTGGCGGTAATGGGCGGCCAGCGCTGCCTTGCCCACCAGAAAGGGCTCGGGCTCGCCGAGGCGATAGACCCGCACATCGTCGCTGTACTCACGCACAAAGCGCTCCAGATCGCGGGCGTTGTAGGCGTCGAGCTGACGCTGGGCGAAAGCTTCTGGCTGGAAGGTGTCGGGCATGGGGCGTGCGGGCGTGAGGATGGCCGATCCTATAGCGCCTCGCTACACCAGCGGCTCCGCACCCTGCGCCTCCGGCGTCCCCTGGTGATAGATCAGCTGCCAGCCGGCGGCGCTGCGCTGCCAGATCGAGCTGCGCCGGGCGGCCAGCGACAGCCGACCGTCGGGGCCGCGGTGGGCCGAGCGGTAGGTCAACAGCGCCGTGCCTTCGGCCAGCCGCTGCAGCGCATAGTCGCCGGCGACGATGGCGGCCGAGGTGGCACCGGACGCTTCGCTGAGCAGGTAGGCGACGATGGTGGGGCGGTCATAGGCCCGGCCCGAGCGGCCGACCTCGTGGAAGTCGGGATGCAGCAGCGCTTCGAGGCGCTGGCGCGAGCAGCGCACGCCGGGGTGGTGCAGCTCGGCTTCCAGCGCCTGCAGGGTGTTCAGCAGTGCCTGTTCGCTCATGCGTTCGGGCCTGGCGTCGCGGGCCTCAGCTCCTCGGCCAGGCAGGACAGGGGCACGGTGCCCAGGGCCAGCAGGCGGTCGTGGAACTGGCGCAGATCGAAGGCGCTGCCCAGTGCGGCCTCGTGCGCGGCACGCAGCCGGCGGATCGCCAGCTCGCCCAGCTTGTAGGACAGGGCCTGGCCGGGCCAGCCGATGTAACGGTCGACCTCGGTGCAGACCTCGTGCTCGCTCAGCGCGGTGTGCTGGCGCAGCAGCGCGCGGGCCTGCTCGCGGCTCCAGCCCAGCGCATGCAGACCGGTATCGGCCACCAGGCGGCAGGCGCGCCACATCTCGTAGCTGGCGCGGCCGAACTCCTCGAAGGGGTCGCGGTAGACGCCCATCTCGCGGCCCAGATACTCGGCATACAGCGCCCAGCCCTCGCTGTGGGCGCTCAGGTCGCCGGCGCGGCGGAAGGGGTGCAGGGCCTCGTTCTCGGCCTCCAGCGCGAACTGCAGATGGTGGCCGGGCACGGCCTCGTGCAGGGTCAGCGCGGGCAGCTGGTAGAGAGCGCGCGAGGGCAGGGCATGGGTATTGACCCAGTACAGCGCCGCGCTGCCGCTGCCCGGCGCGGCCGGCACATAGCGGCCGGCAGTGTAGAAGGGCGCAAAGCTGTCGGGCACCGGCGCGATGCCGAAGGGCTGGCGCGGCAGATGGCCGAAGAAGCGCGGCAGCACCGCATCCACCCGCTTGGCGATCCAGCTGGCGGCGCTCAGCAGCTGCTCGCTGCTGCGCGGATAGAAGCGCGCATCGCTGCGCAGCCACTGCAGGAACTCGGGCAGCGCACCGGCAAAGCCGCTCTCGGCCTTGATGCGTTCCATCTCGGCGGCGATGCGCACCACTTCCTCCAGCCCGATCTCGTGTACCTGGCGGGCGCTCAGCGCCTGCGTGCTGTAGCTGCGCACCCGCGCGGCATAGAAGGCCTCGCCGCCGGGCATGGCCAGCGCACCCACCGGCCCCTGCTGGCGCGAGGCCGGCAGATAGTGCTGCTGCAGATAGTCCAGCAGGCGGTGGTAGGCGGGCAGCAGCGCGTCCTCGATCAGGCGCCGCGCCTCGTTCGCCAGCGCCGGATGGGCTTGCAGCCGCGCGGCCAGGGCCTGCCAGAAGGGCGTGTCCTCGGCGCGGCCGCAGGCGGCGATGGCGCGCAGCGGCGCCTCGCGGTCCTGCATCACCACGGCCGGCTGCAGGCGCCCGGCGCGGCGGCCTTCCTCCAGCAGCTCGATATGGTCGTCGAAGTACTGCGGCAGGCCGCGCAGCCGCTGCAGATGGGCCTGCAGCTGGGCCGGGCTGTCCAGCGGCTGCTCGCGCCAGAGCTCGGGCAGATAGCTGTAGAAGGCCTGGTCTGCGTCGATGGGCATCAGCACGCCGCCCTGCTCATGCTCGGCGATCAGCGTGTCCAGCTGATGGGCATAGACGGCTGCGTCGATGCGCGCCTGCCGGCCCAGTGCTTGCTGCTGTTGCTGCGCCGCCAGCAGGGCCTGCAGACGGGCGCGCACCTCGCGCCAGCGCGCCAGGCGGTGGGCGCGGCTCGCGGCGTCCATGCGCTCCATGCGGTGGTCGTGCGCATGCACGCCGCTGGCCGTGGCCAGGCGCGGGAACTCCTGCAGCCGCCAGGCCCATTCTTCGTTCAGCAGCGCGTAGAAGCGGGTGTCGGCGTCAGGGTAGCTCATTGCAGGCCAGCCCTTCAGCGCAGCGTCAGATCGGCCACTGTGCCGGCAAACACGGCAAAGCCCAGCCAGTGATTGAGCCTGAAGGCCTGGAAGCAGCCCTCGCGGCTGCGCGTGCGTATCAACCGCCAGTGCCAGATCACCTGGGCGGCGGCGGCGGCCATGCCGGTCAGGAACCAGGCGCCCAGGCCAAGGCGCAGGCCCAGCGCCGTCCAGGCCAGCAGGTAGATGGCGTAGAAGGCCATCACGCCGGCCACATCGAAGCGGCCCAGGGTCAGGGCCGAGGTCTTGATGCCGATCTTGATATCGTCGTCGCGGTCCACCATCGCGTACTCGGTGTCATAGGCCAGCACCCAGAACAGATTGGCCAGCAGCAGGCCCCAGGCCGACAGCGGCACCGCATCGCGGATCGCGGCCAGGCTCCAGTCGCTGCCGCCCTGGGCGGCGGAAAAGGCCATCGGGATGCCGAAGCTGAAGGCCACGCCCAGCACCGCCTGGGGCATCGCGACGAAGCGCTTGGCATAGGGGTAGACGATGGCCACCGCCAGCGCCGCAAAGGACAGCAGGATGGTGGGCGGGTTGCAGCTCAGCACCAGCGCGAAGGCCAGCAGGGCCAGGCCCGCCCCCAGCAGCAGTGCCTCCTTGACCGAGACCGCGCCGCGGGTGACCGGACGCTGGGCGGTGCGCTTGACATGCTTGTCGAACTCGCGGTCGGCCACATCGTTGACGCAGCAGCCCGCCGAGCGCATCAGCACCGTGCCGGCGCTGAAGACCGCCAGCAGATGCCAGCCCGGCCAGCCGTCCGCCGCGATCCACAGCGCCGCCAGCGTGGGCCACAGCAGCAGCAGCCAGCCGGCCGGGCGGTCCCAGCGGATCAGCTGCAGATAGAGCGCCAGGCGCGAGGGTTGAGGGGGTGTGGTGGTGGCGGAGTTCACGGGGATGGATTTTGGCAGCTGGGCGGGGCTTGGCGGGCAAAGGCTTTGGGGAGTGCGCGAGGGCCGCCGCCGGCGCATGATGCGGGCATCGACCAGCCCGCCCCCAGGAGCCTCCGATGAGCCCAAGCCCCGCTGCCCTGGCCCGCGCCTACCGGTGCCGGCTCTGTCTGCTGCTGGCCCTGCTGCTGGGCCTGGCCGGCTGTGCCGTCAGCTGGGTCTCCAGCTATGAGCGCGAATCGGTCGAGCGCAACAGCGCGATCGCCGGCGCCCTGCTGGGCCTTTATCAGGATCTGCTGGAGCTGGAGCCGGCCCAGCGGCCGGCCGCGATGAAGGGGGCGCTGGGCAGCCGCCACCGTGCGATCGAGACCCAGATGCGCCTGCATCTGCTGCGCGAGCAGGCCCGACCGCGCAATGAGCAGAGCATCGCCATCGCCGGCCATCTGCTGGCGGCCTGGCGCAATTTCGCGGCGGCGCATCGGCTGGCGCAAGGCGAGGCGCTGAGCGATGCGCAGCTGGAGATCGAGCGCGGCATCCTGGAGCGCCATCTGCGCGCCGGCTTCGTGGCCGAGGAGGCCAAGCGGCTGGGCGGCGGCGCGGCCTCGTCCGAATGAAGTGGCGTGCGGCCGAGCCTCCTTCAAACAATCGAGGAGCTTGCGATGGCTTTTGACTTCGACAACGCCTTTGCCGGCGCGCTGGATGCCGGCCTGGATGCGGCCAGACCCGGAGGCCGGGCGGCGCGCGATTGGCTGCGCGAGAGCGCGGCCGCCAACGAGGCCACCTTGCGCGCGATCGCCGAGGGCCTGGCCGCCGGCAGCCTCAGCGCCGCCAGCGCCGAGCTGCTGCTGCAGGAAAGCTGGCGCGCGATGCGCAGCGAGGCCGCGACGCTGGGGCTGATCAGCAAGGCCTCGGCCCAGGCGGCCGCCAATGCCTTCGCCCACTCGCTGAGCACGGCGCTGGCCGGCCTGCTCAAGGGCCTGGCCTGAGCCCGCGCGGCCGGGCCCTGTCGCGATCCCGCCGCACTGGGGCAAGACCTGGCCCTGCTGCAGCGCTGCGCGCGCCCGGATTGGGCATTTGTGCACGCTGCCAGACGGGGCTTGCCACTACCATGGCCGATCCAGATGTGACAGGAGAGCCCAGCGGTGCAACACGAGCCAGGCGACGCGCAGCCGCAGCAGCGGGACGATCCCGAGGCGGTCGCCTTGGCTCTGCGGGCGCGCCGGCTGCAGCAGCTTTGCGGCATCAGCCTGGCCGGCATGGCCGCCGGCTCGGTGGCGCTGCTGCTGCTGGGCAACTGGCCGACGCTGGGCCTGGCCCTGCTGGGCGCCGCCCTGACCGGCCTGGCCTATGGGCTGAACCGCCGCGGTGCCACCGCCGCGGCCGGCAGCCTGGTGTTGTGGACCCTGACCGGCCTGGCCACGCTGGCCATGGCCTTCAACCAGGGCCTCTACAGCCCGGCCCTGCTGATCTTTCCCTGCATCCTGGTGATCGCCCATATGCTGGCCCTGCAGCGCCAGGCCACGGCGCTGCTGGTCTTCATGGTGGCGGTGCTGAGCCTGATGACCTGGGCTGCGGTCAGCGGCCGGCACCGCTTTGCGCTGCCGCCCTTCGGCCTGCCGCAGCTGCTCTATGCGCTGATCATCCTGCTGGGCTGCGCGGCCATGATCGCGCTGCTGGCCTCGGACCTGCGGCGCGCGCTGGCCAAGCTGGGCAGCGAGGTGCTGCGGGTGCGCGAGTCGCAGGCCCAGCTGCAGCATCTGGCCCATCACGATGCGCTGACCGGCCTGCCCAACCGCCTGCTGGGCCGTCAGCTGGTCGACAAGGCCATGGCCCAATGTGCCCGCGCGGGCACGCCGCTGGGCCTGATGTTCGTCGACCTCGACAACTTCAAGAGCATCAACGACAGCCTGGGCCATGTGGCCGGCGACGAGCTGCTGTGCCAGGTGGCCGGCCGGCTGCGTGCCTCGCTGCGCAGCTATGACGCGGTGATACGCCAGGGCAGCGACGAGTTTCTGCTGCTGTTGCCCGATGTGGCCGGCTCGGAAGACCTGGCCGCCGCGGCCGCCCATGTGCTGCATAGCCTGGCCCAGCCCTATGCGATCAAGGGCATGACGGTGGCCAGCTCCTGCTCGATAGGCATGGCGGTCTATCCCGGCGACGGCGGCGATTTCGACGCGCTGCTGCAGAAGGCCGATATCGCGGTCCAGCATGCCAAGGACGCCGGCCGCAATATGTTCCGCTTCTTCGATGCCGGCATGAACGCCCATATGCTGGAGGACCTCAACCTCAACAGCGGCCTGCGCAGCGCGGTGGACAAGGGCGAGTTCAGCCTGCACTACCAGCCCGTCGTGCGGCTGGCTGACGGCGCGCTGGTGGGCGCCGAGGCGCTGCTGCGCTGGCAGCATCCCGAGCGCGGCATGATTCCGCCGGGCCGCTTCATCCCGGTGGCCGAGCGCTCGGGCCAGATCGTCGAGATCGGCGAATGGGTGATCGACGAGGCCTGCCGCCAGCTGGCGCAGTGGCAGGGAACGCCGCTGCAGGGCCTGGTGATCGCGGTCAATGTCTCGATGATTCAGTTCCGCCGCGGCACGCTGGAGACGGTGGTGGCGGCGGCGCTGGAGCGCCACCGGGTGCCGCCCTCGCAGCTGGAGCTGGAGATGACCGAATCGGCGCTGATCCAGGACCCCGAGAGCATCGTCGCGACGCTGGGCCGGCTCAAGCGCCTGGGCGTGCGCCTGGCGATCGACGACTTCGGCACCGGCTATTCCAACCTGGCCTATCTGCAGCGCTTCGCGATCGACAAGCTCAAGATCGACCAGAGCTTCATACGCAATCTGACCGGCAACAGCCAGGACCAGGCCATCGTGCTGGCCATCATCCAGATGGCCAGCAGCCTGCAGCTGATCACCACCGCCGAGGGCATAGAAAACGAGGCCACCCGCGCGCGCCTGCTGAGCCTGGGCTGCGTGCAGGGCCAGGGCTATGGCCTGGGCCGGCCGCAGCCGGCGCAGGACTTCGAGGCCTTCTGTCGCCCGCGCTTGATGCCGCGCTGAGGGTGCCGGTGCGCCGGGGTGTATAAGCCCGTCCTCGACAGCGTTCAGCAGCAAGGAGCCCCGATGGGCGCACAGTGGAAAGCCAAACACAAGGACCTGGCGGCCAATGCCAAGGGCCGCATCTTCACCAAGCTCGCCAAGGAAATCATGCAGGCCGCGCGCGCCGGCGCCGATCCGGACATGAATGCGCGGCTGCGCATGGTGGTGGAGCAGGCCAAGAAGGCCTCGATGCCGCGCGAGACCCTGGAACGCGCAATCAAGAAGGGCGCCGGCCTGCTGGGCGAGGCGGTGCATTTCGAGCGCGTCACCTATGAGGGCTTCGCGCCGCACAGGGTGCCGCTGATCGTCGAGTGCCTGAGCGACAACATCAACCGCACCGTCTCCGAGATCCGCGTGCTGTTCCGCAAGGGCCAGCTGGGCGCGGCCGGCTCGGTCTCATGGGACTTCGACCATGTGGGCCTGATCGAGGGCGCACCGGCCGCCGCTGGCGCCGATGCGGAGCTGGCCGCGATCGAGGCCGGCGCCCAGGATTTCGAGCCCGGCGAGGAAGCCGGCCAGACCCTGTTCATCAGCGATCCGGCCGATCTCGATCTGGTGGTCAAGGCGCTGCCCGCCCAGGGCTTCAGCGTAATCTCGGCCAAGCTGGGCTACCGGCCCAAGAACCCGGTGGCAGGCCTGGGTGCGGCCGAGCTGGAGGAGGTGGAGGCCTTCCTCGCCGCCATCGACGCGCACGACGATGTGCAGCAGGTGTATGTGGGGCTGGCGGGCTGATCAGGCCGGCCGCTTCTTGGCCCGTAGCTTGTCCCACAGCGCCAGCGCCTCGCCCACCACGCCGCGCCGGAAGGCCAGCACGCAGAGGATGAAGATCAGGCCGGTGACCAGGCTGACCGATTCGCCCAGGCCGTTGAACCATTGCACGCCGGTGAGCTCGGCCAGGGCCTTGCCGGCGTCGCCGATCTTGTTCTCCAGCGCGATGATGATCAGCGCGCCGACGATGGGGCCGATCATCGTGCCCATGCCGCCGACCAGGGTCATCAGGATCACCAGGCCCGAGGTGGTCCAGACCGCGTCGGTCAGGGTCGCGAAACCCAGCACCAGGGTCTTGGTGGCGCCGGCCAGGCCGGCCAGCGCGGCCGACAGCACGAAGGCCACCAGCTTGAAGCGGTCGACGTCGTAGCCCAGCGAGGTGGCACGCGCCTCGTTCTCGCGGATCGAGGTCAGCACCTGGCCGAAGGGCGAGTGCACGGTGCGGTAGATCAGCCAGAAGCCCGCGCCGAAGATGGCCAGCACGACGTAGTACAGGCTCAGATCGCTGGCCAGGTCGATGCCGAGGAAGCTGCCGCGCGGCACCGACTGCAGCCCGTCCTCGCCGCCGGTGAAGGGCGCCTGCAGGAAGAAGAAGAACAGCATCTGGGCCAGGGCCAGCGTGATCATCGAGAAATAGATGCCCGAGCGGCGGATCGCCAACAGGCCGAACACCAGGCCCACCGCGGCGGCCGCGCCGGCGCCGAACAGCAGGCCCAGCGGGGTCGGCAGGCCCCAGACCTTCAGCGCATGGCCGGCGCCATAGGCGGCCGCGCCCAGAAAGGCCGCATGGCCGAAGCTCAGGAGGCCGGTGAAGCCGATCAGCAGATTGAAGGCGCAGGCGAAGAGCGCGTAGCACATCACCTTCATCACGAAGATCGGATAGACGCCCAGCCAGGGCAGCAGCGCGACCGCCAGGAACAGCGCGCCGTAGCCGATCAGGGGGGTGTTGTGCTTCGTGTCGTTCATTTCTCTTTACCGAACAGACCGGCGGGGCGCACCAGCAGGACGATGGCCATCACGACGAACACGACGGTGTTCGAGGCCTCGGGGTAGAACACCTTGGTCAGACCCTCGACGATGCCCAGTCCGAGGCCGGTCAGGATGGAGCCGAGGATCGATCCCATGCCGCCGATCACGACCACCGCGAACACGACGATGATCAGATTGCTGCCCATCAGCGCGCTCACCTGCAGGATGGGCGCGGCCAGCACGCCGGCAAAGGCCGCCAGCGCCACGCCGCCGGCATAGGTCAGCGTGATCATGCGCGGCACATTGATGCCGAAGGCCTGCACCAGCTTGGGGTTCTCGGTGCCGGCGCGCAGCGTTGCGCCCAGCGAGGTCTTCTCGATCAGGGCCCAGACCGCGAAGCAGACGATCAGCGAGGCCACGACCACCCAGGCGCGGTAGTTCGGCAGGATCATGAAGCCCAGGTTGGTGGCGCCCTGCAGGGCCTCGGGCACGCTGTACTGCTGGCCCGAGACGCCGTAGAAGCTGCGGAAGATGCCCTCCATCACCAGCGTGATGCCGAAGGTCAGCAGCAGGCCGTAGATATGGTCGAGCTTGTAGAGCCACTGCAAGAGCAGGCGCTCGATCAGGATGCCCAGCAGGCCCACGATCAGCGGCGCCAGCAGCAGCATCACCCAGTAGTTGAGGCCCAGGTATTC
>JAYRSJ010000032.1:0-36873 GCA_041920215.1 Burkholderiaceae bacterium
ATACAGCGCCTGCTCACGGTCCGCACGGATCAGGCTCTGCGCCAGCATCAGGTAGGACAGGTTCGCTTCGCGGATCTCGGCGAGGATTTGGTCTGCGTTCATCTCGGGCTCCTTCGGATTTCGTCTGCTTCACTTGCGTGCCAACGTGATACGAATTGTGAAGACCCGAACAAAACCCAAACATCAGCCCAAATCCGTCCCGCCCCTACGACTTTGCAGCCCTCCCCTGTCAGGCTTCTTCCTACACGCGCGTCAGCGCAGCAGAGCAGCCACGCAGGGCGCGCTCTGTCAGCCGGGCTCGGGACGGCTGCGCTTCAGAGATCTTCGGGCAAACCGCCGAAGTCGGCCTGCATCGCGCGGGCCTTGGTCCGCTCCCGCGGACTGGTGGGCACCTTGCGCAGCACCACCTGCATGAAGGCGGCCTCAGACTGCAGGCAGGGGGCCAGGTCGATATCCAGCCAGACCTGCTCGATCAGCTCGAAGCGATGCTCGAACCAGCCCAGATACCAGAACCAGTCGGTGTAGTAGCGCCAGGAGTTCTCGTTCATCGCCCGCACATGGCTGGGGTCCTGCCAGGCGGTCAGCGCCCGCTCGTAGGGCACCTCCACCGCCAACTCGCCGCCCTCGGCCAGCAGCTGCAGCAGATTGCCCATCAGCTGGCCCAGATCGGGCACATGCTCCAGCACATTGTTGGCATAGATCAGCTCGCACTGGCCAGCCACCAGCTCCACCGGCCCCGCCAGCTCGCTGTGCAGGGTCAGCGGCAGGCTCAGGGGCCGGGCCAGATCGAGCAGCAGATCGGGCTGGGCCTGGGCCAGCACATCGAGATTGAGCCAGCCGGGCTTGTAGTCCTTGCCCGAGCCCAGATGGATCAGCGTCGGCTGCCAGACCGCGGTGGCACGCTCGGGCAAGGCCTGCAGCAAGGAGTCCAGTGCCGCCCGGTACTGCGGCAGCGGGTCGCTCGCGGCAAAGGCCTGCAGCTGCGCCTGGCTGCGGGCGAAGAAGGCCGGGCTGCCGAACTGCTGGCTGAAGAAGTCGGCACAGCTGTCCGCCGTTATCCAGTGCACCGTCTCGGCAAACACCGCATCGGCACGGGTGGCGGCGGCGCGTTCGGCGATCACCGGCGTGCCCAGCGACAGGCAATGCGCGACCCGGCACTGCTCGAAGCGGCTGCTCTCGTAGAAATGCACATTGAGCACCGCCTTGGCCTGGCGGATGAAGTCGTCGCGCTCGGGGCCATAGAGCGGCGCGTCGAACTGCGCCACCTGCACGCCGGCGGCCTCGACCCGGGCGAGCCAGTCGCGGCGCCGCTCGTTCAGCACGCCAAAGAACAGCAGGTCGATCGGCCGCTCCTGCAGGGGCAAGGTCTGGGACGTCGCCAGATAGGGTGCATGCTGCAACGGCAACAGCGGCGGCGGCGCGGACCGGCCCAGCGCGGCGTAGGCGGCCTGGTTGCCGGCGTCGTAATCGACCACCGCCTGCTCGCGCAGCAGCTTCAGATAGGCCGGCTCCAGCGCAGCGCCCCCGGCGCCCAGCTGCTCGAGATTGACGATGACGCAGCGGTAGCGCTCAGTCAGCTGGGCATCGAAACCCAGATGGGCACCGAAGACGAAGTTCAGCGCGTCATGCCGCAGCCGGTTCTTGCCCAGCGTCACCACGGCGCCCAGCCGACTGAACTGGTGGCGGTAGTAGCGCGCCTGATCCACAAAGCCCAGCGCATGGATCGCGCCCAGCGGCTGGATGATGCACAGATGGATGCGCGGCGCGGCGACTGGGCTCATAGACCGGACTCAGCAACAGGAAAAGCCGGCGCGCGGCCGGCGATGCCGGGCCGTCGGCACAGAGGAGCAGGTTCAGGTAGCGGCCTGGCCACGCGCTGCGGCTGCCGTCAGCGGACGCAACGGCGTCTGCGCCAGCAGCGACTCCTGGGCCGCCAGGGTCTGCAGGCGGGTCAGCTCGGTCTGCACCAGGGGCAGCAGATCCGGCGCCTCGCTGATCAGGCTCAGCAACGGCTCGCCCTCCAGCAACTGCTGCAGCAGCTCGGTGGCCAGCAGCCGCTCGCCCAGACCCGAGCTGGCGAAGGCCAGGGTGTAGAGGCTGGGGCCGTGGCGGGGAGCCAGCGCCAGCGCGCGCTGAGCATAGCTGGCGGCCTGGGCCAGATCACCGGCGGCCAGCAGCAGAGCGGCCACATCGCTGAGCAGCTCATGGCTGCTCGGCTCCTGGTCGATCGCCTCGAACAGCAGGCTCAGGCCCTGGCCCAGCCGGCCCCGGCTGGCCTCGGCGAAGGCGGCATTGCGCGCAGCGGCCAGCAAGGCCGTGGCGTCCTGACTGATCTTTGCAGCGGCCGCAGCCGCCTCGGTCGTCGCTGCTGCTGACTCTGCTGCTTGCTGTGTGGCTTGCATATCACTCTCCAGGGGTGGGGCGGTCGCCACCGCAGACCCGCTGCGCTCCAGACTCATCCCGCAAGGGGGCAGCGTCTGAATCGACAATGCGCGGGCGCGCGTATCGACCACATGAGCCGGAACTTTAGGCAGGGCGGCTGCCCACATTCGGTCAAAAAGCACGACTTCGGCCGCCCTTCTTCCAGGCCCCGCGCCGGCGGGCGTGGCCCGTGTCGGCGCCCAGCGCCACCGGGCGGCCGGCCCTGCATCGCCCGGCCATGTTCGGTGATTCGAAATGGAGAGAGAAAAGACTGCCGCTTATCAAAAGATCGAAGGTATTGACAAACAGCTCTCAAGTTCTATGGGGCGCCGTCCGATACCCATTTCAACGGGTCTGGAAACAGACGCGTGGTCCGGGAGACAGGCCTGATCGGGCAGCCCAAGGGGGCGCACCGCAAGGGCTCTGCCGCCGGGCGTTGCAGCAAAGCCCCAGCGCAAGCCGGGAGGGCGCTGCATCACAGGGCGCCCTCGCGGGCACCCGGTTCACGTCGGCCTCATCCAAGGGTTCAGCAAAGCCCGAGGTTCCAGCCGTAAGTCTTTGTCGCTGAAACAGGAGCACAACATCATGCCCGCCATCATCAATACCAACATCGCCTCGCTGAACGCCCAGCGCAACAGCGCCATGTCGCAAGCCTCGCTGGCCGTTTCCATGCAGCGCCTGTCCTCGGGTCTGCGCGTCAACTCCGCCAAGGACGACGCCGCCGGCCTGGCCATCGCCGAGCGCATGAGCACCCAGGTGCGCGGCATGAACGTCGCGATCCGCAATGCCAACGACGGCATCTCGCTGGCGCAGACCGCAGAAGGCGCGCTGTCCAAGGTCGGCGATGCGCTGCAACGCATGCGTGAACTGGCAGTCCAGGCCCGCAATGCCACCAACACCAGCGACGACAAGGTCTCGCTGGGCAAGGAATTCGAGGAACTGGGCAAGGAAATCACCCGTGTGATCGCCGGCACCACCTTCAACGGCCGCAACATCCTGGCCGGCGATTCGGGCACCCAGACCTTCCAGATCGGCCCCAACACCACCGCCAATGACGTGGTGGACGTGGTCACCAAGGATCTGACCTCGGACACCACTATCACCGCCGTCACCAGCGCAGTCATCGACGAGAACTCGGATGCCACCGCCCTGGCCACGGTGATCGACGACATCGACACCGCGTTGAACACCACCAACTCCGAGCGCGCCGTGCTGGGTGCCTCGCAGAACCGTTTCGACGCGGTGGTGTCCAATCTGATGATCTCGGTGGAGAACCAGAGCGCTGCACGCAGCCGCATCATGGACGCCGACTTCGCGATGGAAACCGCCAATCTGAGCCGCGCGCAGATCCTGCAGCAGGCCGGCACCGCGATGATCGCCCAGGCCAACCAGATGCCCCAGCAAGTCCTGTCGCTTCTTCGATGATCCTGGGCCAGCCCAGCTGGCCGTGAGTAGCACCCTCGCTAGCGCGGACGTTCAGACTCCGCCAGCTCAAGCACCGTGACGCCGCCCCGAACCCTGACTTCCGGGGCGGCGCGTCCGAGGCAAGAGCACCGTGGATGCGAAAACCATTCAAGTCGATCCTGCTGTCGTCGATAACCCATACAACGGGTCCAAACAGATTGAGGACTGCGTAGTCCGGTCAGCCGGTTTGCCAGCGAAAGCCCGCAGGGGCCTTGCAGCAATCAGGACGCGGACGGTAAGAGCTAGCACCCGAGAAGTGCCGGCTCCTTGGCAAGGCCGCCAGCGATGGCAGCCTGGTTATCGAACCGTTTTGACCGGACAGAAGCCGGACAGAAACCGGAACTCTTCGACACTGAAAGGATTGCACCATGCCCGCCATCATCAACACCAATATCGCCTCGCTGAATGCACAGCGCAACTCGGCCGCGTCGCAGAGCTCGCTGATGACTTCGATGCAGCGCCTGTCCTCAGGTCTGCGCGTCAACTCCGCCAAGGACGACGCCGCCGGCCTGGCCATCGCCGAGCGCATGAGCACCCAGGTGCGCGGCATGAACGTCGCGATCCGCAATGCCAACGACGGCATCTCGCTGGCGCAGACCGCCGAAGGTGCGCTGTCCAAAGTCGGCGACGCGCTGCAGCGCATGCGTGAGCTGTCGGTGCAGGCCCGCAATGCCACCAACACCAGCGACGACCGTGTCTCGCTGGGCAAGGAGTTCGCCGAGCTGGCCGCCGAGATCAACCGCGTGGTGGCCGGCACCACCTTCAACGGCAAGTCCATCCTGGCGGCCGATTCCGGCACCCAGACCTTCCAGATCGGACCCAACACCACGATCAACGATGTGGTGGATGTGGTGACCAAGGATCTGACCACTGACGCCGATCTGCTGGCCGCCACCGGCTCGGTGATCGACGAGAACTCGGACGCCGCCGCCCTGGCCACGGTGATCGACAACATCGACACCGCGCTGAACACGGTCAACTCTGAGCGTGCGGTGCTGGGCGCATCGCAGAACCGTTTCGACGCGGTGATCTCCAATCTGATGGTGTCGGTAGAGAACCAGACGGCGGCGCGCAGCCGCATCATGGATGCCGACTTCGCCTCCGAGACCGCCAATCTGAGCCGTGCGCAGATCCTGCAGCAGGCCGGCACCGCGATGATCTCGCAGGCCAATCAGATGCCGCAGCAGGTGCTGCAGCTGCTGCAGTAAGTAGCGCATTCGGCGGGCCGCTGGCGCTGTGCCGCCGCCTCATCCGCATCTGCCGGACCCGGGCCCAGCGCCCGCGTCCGGCATTTTTATTGGGTGTGAAAAATGTCTCTGATCGGGCTTTAGAAATTCGATCAGCCTCGCAGAATTCGCCACATCGGTCAGGTGAAAACCTGTCCGGTGTCCGGCGAACCCACCGGGCCAGGCACGCCACTCCAATGGTTGGGGCAGCGGGCCACCAAACCCGGCGTGGGCCGGAGTGACCGGAATCTGCAGGAGTGCTGATATGCCCCAGACCATCAACACGAACATCCCTTCGCTGAATGCGCAGCGCAACCTGAACATGTCGCAGGGCTCGCTGGCCGTGTCCATGCAGCGCCTGTCCTCAGGCCTGCGGGTCAACTCGGCCAAGGACGACGCCGCAGGTTTGGCGATCGCCGAGCGCATGAGCACCCAGGTGCGCGGCATGAACGTCGCGATCCGCAATGCCAATGACGGTATCTCGCTGGCGCAGACCGCGGAAGGCGCGCTGGGCAAGATCGGCGAATCGCTGCAGCGCATGCGTGAGCTGACGGTGCAGGCCCGCAACGCCACCAACAGCAATTCCGACAAGGATTCGCTGGACAAGGAGTTCGCCCAGCTGGCCGGTGAGATCACCCGCATCATGGCGGCGACCACCTTCAACGGCAAACCCATCCTGTCCGACCCCTCCGGGCTGCCGCAGATCTATCAGATCGGCGCCAACACCTCGGCCAACGACACGATCGAGATCACCGCGGTCGATCTGCCCAACGATCCGGGCATCACCGCCGTCATCCCCTTCGGTGCGCCGCCGGTCTCCATCGGTGCCGCCACCGATGTGGGCACGCCCTCGTCCACCCCGCGCCCCTCGCCGACCGACGCCACCGGCCTGGCCAAAATCATCGACGACATCGACGACGCGCTGACCGTGGTCAACAACACCCGCGCCACCTATGGTGCCGTGCAATCGCGCTTCGACGCGGTGATCGCCAATCTGCAGATCTCGGTCGAGAACCAGAGCGCCGCACGCAGCCGCATCATGGACGCCGACTACGCCCAGGAAACCTCGAATATGAGCCGCGCGCAGATCCTGCAGCAGGCCGGCAATGCGATGGTGGCCCAGGCCAACCAGCTGCCCCAGCAGGTGCTGACGCTGCTGCGCGGTGGCTGATAGGGCCCGCCAGCAGCGCGCCGGCAGCGGCGCGCTGAACTGGAAGACAGCCAGCAGGCCGGGGGTCAAGACCGCCCGGCCTTAAGTTCTTGTGGCGCCGGCCGATAAACCGGGTAGCGTCAATGAATCAGGAGGTTCACGATGGCAACAATCACCTCGGCCGGCATCGGCAGCGGCCTCGATATCGAATCCCTGATCAGCAATCTGGTCGCCAGCGAGCGCACGCCCATCAAGCTGCTACAGCAGCGCACCGAAGGGCTGAAGACCCAGCTGTCGGCCTACGGCAAGCTGCAAAGCGCCTTTGCCGCGCTACGCGACGCCTCGCAGAAGCTGACCCGCCCCGATACCTGGAACGCCAGCCTGGCGACCTCCACCGATCCCAGCAGCGTCGCGGTCAGCGCCGGCAGCAGCATCAGCCCGGGCAGCGTGACGGTCGCCGTCGGTACGCTGGCCAGTGCCCAGACCACCTCCAGCAGGGCCTTGGCCAGCAGCAGCACGGTGCTGGGCAATGGCTCGCTGACGATAGAGCTGGGCGCCTGGAATGCCGACCAGAGCGCCTTCACGCCCAAGAGCGGGGTCACCGCGGTCAGCATCGACATCCTGCCCGGCGAGGACAGCCTGAGCAAGGTGCGCGACAAGATCAACGCCGCAGGTGCCGGCGTCGTGGCCTCGGTGGTCAACGACGCCAGCGGCTCGCGCCTGGTGCTGCGTTCCAGCAGCACCGGCGAGACCAATGCCTTCCGTGTCACCGTCAACGACAACGACGGCAATAGCGGCGATGACCAGGGCCTCTCCGCCCTGGCCTACGACCCCAGCGCCGGGCTCAACTCGATGAGCCGCAATCAGGCGGCGGTCAATGCCCAGGCGACGCTCAACGGCATCCCGATCAACTCCGAGACCAACACGCTCAAGGACGCGATCGACGGCCTCAACATCACGCTGCTGAAGACCACCACCGCCGATGTGACGCTGAGCGTCGCGCAGGACAAGGACGCGATCAAGAAGGCGATCGAGGAGTTCAGCACCGCCTACAACTCGGTCATCAGCATGATGCGCGAGCAGAGCAAATACGACGCCGGCAGCAAGACCGCCGGCACCTTGCAGGGCGACGCCACCCTGATCAGCCTGCAGGGGCGGCTGCGCAGCCTGGCAGCGAGTTCCACCACACTGGGCGGCAGCCTGGGTCGGCTGGCCGACATCGGCCTGGATCCAAGCACCGATGGCAGCTTCAAGATCAACACCGGCAAGCTGGACAAGGCGCTGGGCAATCTGGACAACCTGAAGTCCTTCTTCATGGGCGTGGACAGCGGCAATGCGGCCAATAGCGGTCTGGCCCAGCAGCTGCGCAGCTTCGCCGACGGCGTGCTGGGCGCCGAGGGCAGCCTCAGCAGCCGCCAGAAAGGCCTGCAAAGCCGCATCGACGCCAATGGCGACCGGGAAGAGGCGCTGGAGGACCGCATCGCCCTGACCGAGAAGCGTCTGCGCGCCCGCTACACCGCGCTGGACACGCAGATGAGTGCCCTCAACGGCCTGTCCAGCTATGTCAGCCAGCAGATGGCCCTGCTGAACAAGAGCTGAGGCCTCCGCCCCGACCTTGCTGCCAAGCCCGGTCCGCCGGGCTTGCGCGTTTTTGAGCGCTGCAGCTTTGTAAGCAATTGCCTGCCGGCGCTCGTGGCCCTCAAGTTCGCCGCCACACGGCCGAAGAAGCTCTCAACAAGACCTGAATCCCTGAGAGAGCACTGACCATGTACGGCAACGCTTCCCCCTTCGCCTCCCGCGGCCAACGCGCCAGCTCGATGTACAGCCGGGTCGGCCTGGAGACCGATGTGCTCAACGCCAGCCCGCATCGCCTGGTCGCCCTGCTGCTGGACGGTGTGTTCGACGCGATGAACCAGGCCCTGGGTGCGATCGCCAGCCAGGACACCGAGGTCAAGAACCGGAGCCTGAGCCGGGCCGTGCGCATCCTGGACGAGGGTCTGAAGGCCGGCCTGCGCATGGAGGCGGGTCCGCTGGCCAAGGATCTGGGTGAGCTCTACGCCTATCTGTGCGCCCGGCTCACCCACGCCAATCTGCACAGCGACAGCGCTGCCATCGAAGAATGCCAGCGCCTGCTGCAACCCATCCGCGAAGCCTGGACCGGCATCGCCCCTGAAGTCGAGGCCCGTCATGCCGCTTGAAGCCCAGCGCTCCATCCCCGAATCCCGAGAAACCCCAGCGGATACAGCCATGAACACCCACCTTCTGAGCTACTACGAAGCCATCGAGCAAGCCAGCGCCGACATGCTGTCGGCCGCTCGCTCGGGCAACTGGGACGAGGTCGTCAAGCTCGAGGGCGCCTGCGTGCTACTGATCTCGCAGCTCAAGCATGCAGCCGCGCAGGCCCGGCTGGCGCCGGAGGAAAGCAAGCTCAAGACGCGCATCATGCAGCGCATCCTGCTCAACGACGCGGAGATCCGTCATCTGGCCGAACCCTGGCTGGACGATCTGGACCGGGTACTGACCGGCAAGAGCCGCATGATGCACTGAGGCCCACCGGCCACTACACTGCGCTTGATCGATCAACCGGCCGCTGCCCCATTCGTGCAGCGGCCTTGCCGCACAAGCACCCTGCATGGCGCAAGAACTGAGCGCGAACGCAACGGCCAGCCCGACCGGCTCCGAGCCCTTGCGGCTGGACGATTTCCGCGTCGAAGCGACGGCGGAGATCGCCGCCTATCTGCAGCAGCTGCTGCAACAGCGCCTGGCCCTCACCCTGAACACACCGCAGGGGCACAGCCTGGGCACGCCGCTGGTCGAGGTGGACAGCGAGGCCGGGCATATCGCTTTTGAGCTGCCCTGCGAAGCCGCCGCCGCACTACAGGCCAGCGCCGAGGTGCTGGCCATCGCCTATCTGAACAATATCCGGCTGGAGTTCGAGCTGCAGGATCTGCTGCTGGTGCACGGCCAGGAGGGCCGCTGCAGCCTGCGCGCGGCCCTGCCGAGCCGCCTCTACCGCTTCCAGCGCCGTCAGTCCTACCGGGTCGCGGCGCTGGGCGGCGGCTATCCGCGCGCGCTGCTGCGCCATCCGATGTGGCCCGAGATGCAGCTGCAGCTGCGTCTGCTGGACGTCAGCATGGGCGGACTGGCCCTGCTGCTGCCGGCCGATGTGCCCGAGATCGCGGTCGGACTGCGCCTTGCCGCGGTGCAGGTGGAGCTGGACCGCGACAGCCGTTTCGAGGCCACGCTGCAGCTGCAGCATCTGAGCCTGCAGGCCGATGGCAGCCGCCGCCTGGGCTGCGCCTTCGGCCCCCTGCCCGGCGGCGCCGAGCGGACGCTGCAGCGCTATATCGACCTGACGCAGAAGCGCCAGCGCCTGTTCAAGAAGGCCTGAACGGAGCAGGTCGCGATGGCCCGGCTCCGCCCCGCCAAGCCCACCGCCGGCGGCTTCACGCTGCTGGAGATGGCGCTGGTGATCGGGCTGCTGGGCATCATCCTGGCGGTGGCCGTGCCCAGCTATGCCAGCTTCATGGCGCGCCAGCAGCTGCGCACGGTGGCCGACCAGCTGGTGCAGGACCTGAGCCAGGCGCGCGAGGCGAGCCTGCATCGCAGCCAGCGGGTGTTCGCCAGCTTCAAGCCCGGCAAGTCCTGGTGCTGGGGCATCAGCAGCGCCCTGCCCTGCGATTGCCAGGGGGGCGTGCCGGCCTGCGACATCAGCCGCCAGGACGGCCGCGAATTTCCACGCGTCAGCCTGGAGGCCGCGAGGGTGCTGGAGTTCGAGCCCGGCATGGGCCGGCTGGTGGCGGTGGGCGAGACCCGCTTCGGCACGGGCCAGGGGCACAGCCTCAGCGTCAGCACCAGCCTGATGGGCCGTGCCCATGTCTGCGGGCCCGACGCGGCCCAGCCCAAGCCCTGCTGAGCGCCCGGACCGGCCAGGCTCAGACCTGCATATTCATGATTTCCGAGTAGGCCGAGACCAGGCGGTTGCGCACCTGCAGTGTGGCCTGGAAGCCGATCTGCGCCTTCTGCATCGCCACCATGGTTTCCTCCAGGCTCACCGTCGGATTGTCCAGCTGCAGCTCGCGCTGCATGCGCTGGGCCTGCTGCTGATCGGCGCTGACGCTTTTCATCGCCTGGCTCATCGCGTCGCCGAAGCTGGCGCCGCCCACGGCCGGACCGGGCTTGGCCAAGGGCAGGCCGTTCACGCCCAGACCGGCACGGGCGGCCGCCTGGGCGAAATCGAAAGGCTTGAGCTTGAGGTCCATCGCGTACTCCGGGCGCTGCGACGGCCGGGCACGGGGCATGCCAGGGTCCGCAGCTGAACGCATGCTACGCAAGACCGGGCCGCGTCAAGGGAGGAACTGCGCTCGCTTCATCGGCCTGTTCGCGGCTTTCTTGAGGGTGCAAATCCGAATAATCGTCCCAAGCCGTGGCGCATGCCCCGGCATGTGAAGCATTGCACGGACAAGCCCCGCCCCGCCATGGACAACGCCATCGCCGCCACCCCTGCCGCCGCCCTGGTCGAGCCGATCAAGCCCGACAACTTCGGCGCACGCCTGGCGGCGCTGCCCCTGCGCAGCAAGCTCAGCATGGGCCTGGGTCTGGCGGCCCTGGCCGGCGTGGTGCTGGCCATGACCCTGTGGAGCAGCAAGGGCGACTACCGGCCGGTCTTCACCGGCCTGTCGGACAAGGATGGCGGCGCCGTCATCGCTCAGCTGGCACAGATGAATGTGCCCTACCGCAACGAGCCGGGCGGCACCATCCTCGTGCCGGCCGATCAGGTCTACGACGTGCGGATGAAGCTGGCCTCGGCCGGCCTGCCCAAGGGCAGCACCGTGGGCTTCGAGCTGATGGACAAGAGCTCGATAGGCCAAACCCAGTTCAATGAGCGGCTGAACTTTCAGCGCGCGCTCGAGGGCGAACTGACCCGCACGATCACCGCGCTGGCCGATGTGGCCGATGCCCGGGTGCACCTGGCCATGCCGCAGCAGAACGGCTTCTTCCGCGAGCAGCAAAAGCCCAGCGCCTCGGTGATGCTGACGCTGCGCGGCGGCCGCAGCCTGGACCGCGACCAGGTGGCCGGCATCGTGCATCTGGTCTCGGCCTCGGTGCCCGAGCTGCAGCCCAAGGCCGTCAGCGTGCTGGACCACACCGGCGCCCTGCTGTCCAACAACAATGACGGTAGCAACGGGCTGGACAGCCAGCAGCTGCAGCACAAGCAGCAGATCGAGGCCAACTTCAACAAGCGCATCTACGAGCTGCTGGAGCCGGTGGTGGGCCGCGAGAACCTGCGCGCCACCGTCACCGCCGATGTGGACTTCTCGCAGGTCGAGTCGACCGCCGAGGAGTACAAGCCCAACCAGGGCGCCAACGCCCAGGCCTCGGTGCGTAGCCAGCAGACCCAGGAGTCGCTCAACGCCAGCCCGCAGCTGCCCACCGGCGTGCCCGGCGCCGCCACCAACCAGCCGCCGGTGCCGGCCACCGCGCCGATCAACGGCCAGGCCGCCCCGCTGCAGACCGCGCAGGGCGCCGGCGGCGGCGCCAACAGCAGCAGCCGCCGCGAGGCCGTCACCAACTACGAGCTGGACAAGACGGTGCGCGTCACCCGCAACGCCACCGGCGTGGTGCGGCGCCTGAATGCCGCGGTGGTGATCAACCACCGCACCAGCACCGATGCCAAGGGCAAGACCACCACCCAAGCCCTGCCCGCCGACGAACTCGAGAAGCTGACCGAGCTGGTGCGCGAAGCCGTGGGCTTCAACCAGGAGCGCGGCGATTCGATCAAGCTGGTCAGCGCCCCCTTCATGGCCGACAAGAGCGCCCCCGCCGATGTGCCGCTGTGGCGCGAGCCCTGGCTGCAGGACCTGCTGCGCGGCGCCGCGGTGCCGCTGGCCCTGGTGCTGGTGGCGCTGATTGCAGTCTTCGGCCTGGTACGACCGGCCCTGCGCGCCGCACTGCCGCCCAAGCCCGAGGAGAAGGATGAGGCCGCCAAGCTTGACGCGATGGTCGACGACACGCACGAGCTGCCCGGCCCTGGCGGGCTGCCGGCCCTGGAGGCCCCGCTGTCCAACGACAAGCTGGAACGGGCCCGCATCCTCGCCAAGGAGAACCCGGTCGCGGTGGCCAACATCATGCGTGACTGGATCCATGGCGGAGAAACGGCCTAAGCCAGCGAGCGCAAGGAACAAGCATGGATGACAAAGGTGTCGAGGACGCGGCCATCTTCCTGATGTCGCTGGGCGAGGAGGAAGCCTCCGAGGTCTTCAAGCATCTGCAGCCCAAGGAGGTGCAGAAGCTGGGCGAGACCATTGCCAAGCTCAAGGTCATCCCGCGCAGCCGCGTCGAGGAGGTGCTGGTGCGCTTCGACGAGGTGGCCGAGACGCAGAGCATGCTGGTCAACGACACTGACGAGTATGTGCGCTCGGTGCTGCGCAAGGCCCTGGGCGAGGACAAGGCCAATCTGCTGCTGGATCGCATCCTGCAGGGCGGCGATGTTTCCAGCATCGAGAGCCTGAAGTGGATGGACCCCGGCTCGGTGGCCGAGCTGTTGCGCAACGAGCATCCGCAGATCATCGCCGCCATCCTCTCGCATCTGGACTTCGATCAGACGGCCCTGGTGCTGAAGGTCTTCACCGAACGCCAGCGCAACGAGGTGCTGGTGCGCATCGCCACGCTGGACGGCATTCAGCCCATGGCCTTGAAGGACCTTAACGAGGTGATGAGCCAGGTGCTGGCCGGTGGCGAGCGGATGAAGAAGCAGAACCTCGGCGGCGTCAAGACGGCGGCGGAGATCATCAACATGATGGGCTCCAGCGTCGAGGCCTCGGTGCTGGACTACATCCGCGAGGCCGATGCCGACCTGGCCCAAAAGATCATGGACAACATGTTCACCTTCGACGATCTGGAGAAGATCGACGACAAGGGCATACAGGCCATGCTCAAGGAGGTGCAGAGCGAGTCGCTGATCGTCGCGCTCAAGGGCGCCAGCCCCGATCTGCGCGAGAAGATCTTCCGCAATATGTCCACCCGCGCGGCCGAAACCCTGCGCGAAGACCTCGAATCGCGCGGCCCGGTGCGGCTCTCCGAGGTGGAGAGCGAGCAGAAGGAAATGCTCAAGATCGTGCGCCGCCTGGTCGACGAAGGCCAGATCGTCCTGATGGGCGGCGGCGACGACCAGTTTCTCTGAGCCTGAGCGAGCATGCCCGTGCGCCAACCTCCTCGACAGGTACCGCCGCCCGAACGTCGCTCGGGCGAGGAACGCCGCACCCCCTACAGCCGCTTCATTCCGCGCGAGGAGCTGTCGGATTTCGCCGCCTGGAGTCCGGATGCACTGGAGGGCGGGCCGGAGGCCAAGCGTCTGCCCATCTTCGCCGCCACGCCCGCAGCCAAGCAAGCCGGCGCCGGCGGATCGGCGGCAGCGCCCGCCGCGCCCGCCCCAGCCGAGCCGGTGGCGCCGCCGCCGCCCGATATCGACGCCCAGCTGCATGCCGCCCGCCAGTCCGGCTATCAGGATGGCTACCGCGACGGCCTGGCCGCGCTGGAGGCCTTCAAGAAGAGCTTCGCCCAGCAGATGAGCGCCCAGCTGGGTGCGCTGGTGACCAGCTTCGACGGCGAGTTCCGCGACCTGGAGGAGCAGATGGCCGCAGCGCTGGCCTCGATGGCGGTGGAGCTGGCGCGCCAGGTCGTGCGCAGCGAGATCACGCAGAGGCCCGAGCACATCGCCCAGGTGGCGCATGAGGCGGTCGAGGCGCTGCAGCTCTCGGCCCGCCATGTGCGGGTGCGGGTCAATCCGGCCGATCTGGCCCTGGTGCAGGAGGGGGCTGGCGACGAGCTGCGCGCCCGCGAGGCCCAGCTGATCCCCGATGCCGAGCTGCCGCGCGGCGGCGTCAAGGTCGATGCCGACATCGGCAGCGTCGACGCCACCATCGCCAGCCGCTGGCTGGCCGTCACCGGTGCCATGGGCCAGTCCAGCCTGTGGGAGGACCGCCGCAGCGGTGATGACGGCAAGGGCAGCGGCGAGGAGCCCCACTGATGGCGGCGCCCGAGACCCGGCGCGAGCGCTGGACCCGCTATCTGGGTGATATGCAGGCCTTCGCCGCCACCCCGGTGCAACTGGAGCCGCAGGGCAAGCTGGTGCGGGTGGCCGGCATGGTGCTGGAGGCCACCGGCGTGCGTGTGCCCGTCGGCTCGGTCTGCGAGATCCACCTGCCACGCGGCAACACCAGCCGCCGCGGCAGCCCGCCGGTGAAGGCCGAGGTGGTTGGCTTTTCGGGCGACCGCGCCTATCTGATGCCCACCGACGAGGTGCAGGGTCTCGCCAGCGGCGCGCTGGTGCGGCCCCGCTTCACCCCACCCAGCTGCCCGCGGCTGGGCAAGCCCCAGCATCCCTGGCGGCGCAACGAGGACCGCGGCCTGCAACTGCCCATGGGCGCCGGCCTGCTGGGCCGCGTGGTCGACTCGCATGGCCATCCGCTGGACCGCAAGGGCCCGCTGGAGGCGGTGCACGACGAGCCGATGATCCGCCGCCCGATCAATGCGATGGACCGCGACCCGGTGCGCACGCCGCTGGACACCGGGGTGCGCTCGATCAACGCGATGCTGACGGTCGGCCGCGGCCAGCGCCTGGGCCTGTTCGCCGGCACCGGCGTCGGCAAGTCGGTGCTGCTGGGCATGATGGCCCGCTACACCCAGGCCGACGTGATCGTCGTCGGCCTGATCGGCGAACGCGGCCGCGAAGTCAAGGAGTTCATCGAGGACATCCTCGGCGAGGAAGGCATACAGCGCTCGGTGGTGGTCGCTGCGCCGGCCGATGCGCCGCCGCTGGTGCGCATGCAGGGCGCCACCTATGCCACCGCGATCGCCGAGCATTTCCGCGATCAGGGCCTGCATGTGCTGCTGCTGATGGACTCGCTGACCCGCTACGCGATGGCGCAGCGCGAGATCGCGCTGGCGATCGGCGAGCCGCCAGCCACCAAGGGCTATCCGCCCAGCTGCTTCGCCAAGCTACCGCAGCTGGTGGAGCGCAGCGGCAACGGCCTGGCCGGCGAGGGCTCGATCACCGCCTTCTACACCGTGCTCTCCGAGGGTGACGACCAGCAGGACCCGATCGCCGACGCGGCGCGCGGGATTCTCGATGGCCACATTGTGCTGTCGCGCGAGCTGGCCGAGGCCGGCCACTACCCGGCCATCGACATCGAGCGCTCGATCTCGCGGGTGATGGGCAATGTGGCCCAGCCTCCGCATCTGGAATCGGCGCGGCGCTTCCGCCAGCTGCTCGCCAAATACAACAAGGCACGCGATCTGATCCAGCTGGGCGCCTACCAGCCCGGCCACGACCACGAGCTGGATCTGGCGGTACGCCTGCACCCCGACATGCTGCGCCTGCTGCAGCAGGACATGCACAGCCCGGCCCAGCTGGCCGCCAGCATCGGGCAGCTGCAGGCGGTCGTAGGTAAAGCCTGAATAAAGCCCTGAACTCGCACGCTTCACCGGCCGATAAGACCCTTAGGAGTCGCCCATCATGAGCACCACTATGCAAGCCCTGACGATTCTCCTGGAGCGCGCCGAGGCCGAGCGCGACGAAGCCCTGGCCCAGATGCTGGATCTGCGGCGCCAGGCCGAGCAGGCCCGTGCGCAGGCCGAGCAGTTGGGCCAATACCGCAGCGAGTACCAGCAGCGCTGGAGCCAGCAGTTCGCCCGCCAGGGCACGGTGGACATCCTGGCCTGCTACCAGACCTTCGGCCTGCGCCTGGACCAGGCCATCGACCAGCAGGGCCTGGTGGCCAACCATGCCGATGGCCGGCTGGAGCGCGCGATGCACAAACTCAAGGAGCTGGAGCTGCGCGTGGCCTCGGTCAAGAAGCTGCTGGAGCGCCGCCAGCAGGAACACAAGCGGGCCGCCTGGCGCCAGGAGCAGAAGCTCACCGACGAACAGGCGGCACGCGCCTCGCTGGCGCAGTACAACACTGCCTTCGCACGCCTGAGCGCCTAAGGGATAACCGGGACCGCCGCCATGTCAGCCATCGCCGCCCTGATCGCCGCCAGCAATGGCAAACCTGCCGTCGCGGCTAACAGCGGTCCGTCCGCTTCGGGCAGCCCGGCCGACTTTGCCCAGATGTTGCGCGAGCGCAGCCCGCTGCCCGCCGAGCGCATGCCCACGCCGCTGCCGGCCTTGCCCGATGCTCCGCCGGCACCGCCGCTGATCAACCCGCCGCGCCAGGCGGCACCGACACCGCTGCCCCCCTCGCGCGACGAGGCCCCGCGCGAGCAGGAGCCGCCGCGCCAAGAGGCTGCGCCCGACGGTGCCCAAGGGCGGGCGGCCGAGGCCCAGAAGCTCAAGCATGCGCAGCAGGAACGCCAGCAGCTGGAGCGCCAGGCGCGCAACCGGCTGGAGCAGAGTGCCGGCGAGAAGCGCGCGGCCCAGACGGCCCGTGCCGACGCCGAAGCCGAGGTCGGCAAGGACGAGGTTCCCCTCGACATCGCCGATCCTGCAGGAACAACGCAGGCTCAGCCAACAGATACCCAGCCCACGGCGCCAATCCCGAGTTCTGATGTGCAGCGTGCCACCGATGCACTGCAACTCGAGCAGCGACCGGGATCGGATCAACAAAGCACTACGGGAAATCCGTCTGCGAGTGACGTGACACTAGCGACCGCAGCTCAGATTGCCGCCCCCCTTGCACTGCAAGACCACCAGGCTGATGCATCAACCCATGCGAGTGCACCCACTGGCGATCGACCTGGGGCAGGCGATCCAAAGATCGATCAGGGTCAGCGAACACCGCTCTCCGCAACACTGAGCGAGGCGCTCACCGGCGAGATCGAGTCATCGACCCCGACGCCGGCCGGCCGACCCGGCGCCCTGCCCTTGCCACGCGCCGGCGCGGACGCGGCACAGGGCGCGGCAGGCGACACCCGTGCGTTGCAAAGTCTGGGCACCCATCCGCATGCCGCCACGGATGCCGCCACGCAGGCCGAGCCCGCATCAAGTCCGAGCAGCCCCCTGGGTGCTGGCAACGCGAGCGCCTTTGCCCAGGTCATGCAGCAGCTTGGCAGCAGCCAGGCCAACGCCAGTGCTGCCAGCAGCGCCCCGGCCGAGCCCGGCGCCGCCAGCCGTCTTGATCTGCCCACGCCCTTGCACGATCCGCGCTTCGGTCCGGAGTTGGGCGCCCGGCTGAGTGTGCTGGCCAGCGAGGGTGTGCAGCAGGCGCGTCTGCACCTCAACCCGGCCGAGATGGGACCGGTGTCGGTGCAGATACTGCTAGACGGACAGCAGGCCCAGATCTCCTTCCAGGCCGAGCAGGCCCAGACCCGCGAGGTGCTGGAGCGCAGCCTGCCCGAGCTGGCGGCCGCGCTGCGCGAGAACGGCCTGACTCTCAGCGGGGGCGGTGTCTTCCAGCAGGCACAGCAGCAAGGCCAGGCTCAGGGCGATGCAGCCGCGTCGGGCAGCCACGGCACGCCGACGGCGCAAGGCGGCCCCGAGGTCGAGCCCGGCGAGCCCGCCGGAACGCCGCACGCCATGGCACGCCGCTCGCAGGGCGTGCTGGACCTCTACGCCTGAGCCCCTGCGCGCAGCAGACGGCGGCCGGCAAAGACCGCAGCGATTACCCTTCTTTTCCTGCCATGCCCGGCGCCCCAGTTTTCAATAATGCAAGCGTAAGGCCCAGGCTGCGCCGCTGACCCAGCGGCGGGCTCCGGGCCAGCCAGCTTCCAGGAGTATTCATGGCCACTGCCGCCGCCCAAGACGCGGCCCCCGCTGGAGGGGGCAAGAAGAAACTGATCATCATCCTGGCCGCCGTGCTGCTGCTGGTGCTGGTCGGCGGCGGCGCGGCCGTGCTCCTGCTGAAGAAGAAGCCGGCCGAGGTCGATGAGGACGGCGAGCCCATCGTCGCCGCAGCGCCGGTCAAGGCCAAGGACGGCGCGCCGCCGGTCTTCGTGCCGCTGGACCCCTTCACCGTCAACCTGGCCGACAAGGACGTGGACCGCTATGCCCAGGTGGGCGTGACGCTGGAGGTGGTGGACGCCAAGTTCGGCGAGCAGGTCAAGGCCTATATGCCGGCAATCCGCAGCAATGTGCTGATGGTGCTCTCGCACAAGACGGCTGCCGATCTGCTGAGCCGCGAGGGCAAGGAAAAGCTGGCCCGCGAGATCATGCGCGAATCGGTGCGGCCCATGGGCATAGAGCTCGACGACGAAGACGAGGAAGACAACCCGGAAGCCGCGCCAAAGAAAAAGAAGAAGAAGCGCAACAATGTGCAGAGCCCGGTGCTCAATGTGCTGTTCTCCAACTTCATCGTCCAGTAACAAGCCATGCCCTGCTGCACCGACTTCATCGCCCGCACCGCCCGACCGAGGGCTGACGCCCTCGTGGCGCGGCCAGGGACCGTGGCCGATGCCGCTGCAATGGCGCCCGGAGTCCAGCCATGAATCAGCAGATCCTTTCGCAAGACGAAGTCGATGCCCTGCTGCAGGGCATCACCGGTGAGAGCCAGAAGCTCGAAGCGGAAGAGGAGCAGGTTGGCGGCATACGCGACTACAACCTGGCCAGCCAGGAACGCATCGTGCGTGGGCGCATGCCCACGATGGAGATCATCAACGAGCGTTTCGCCCGCAATATCCGCGTCGGCCTGTTCAACTTCATCCGCAAGAGCCCCGAGGTCGCGATCGGCGGCATCAAGGTGCAGAAGTACAGCGCCTTTCTGCGCGAGATCGTGGTCCCGACCAACTTCAACATCGTCTCGGTCAAGCCGCTGCGCGGCAACGGCCTGATCGTCTGCGACCCGACGCTGGTGTTCGCGGTGATCGATTCGCTGTTCGGCGGCATCGGCAAATTCCATGCGCGCATCGAGGGCCGCGATTTCTCGGCCACCGAGCAGCGGGTGATCCTGCGTCTGGTCGAGGTCATCACCGCCGAGTACAAGAAGGCCTGGACCGGCATCTATCCGCTGGAGCTGGAATACCAGCGCTCCGAGATGCAGCCGCAGTTCGCCAATATCGCGACCCCCAGCGAGATCGTGGTCTCGACCTCTTTCACGCTGGAGATCGGCGAGACCAGCGGCACCGTGTATTTCTGCATCCCCTACTCGACGCTGGAGCCGATACGCGATGTGCTCTACAGCACCACGCAAGGTGACTCCTCCGAGCCGGACCGCCGCTGGGTCAATCTGCTGAAGCACCAAATCCAGGCCGCCCAGGTCGAGCTGGTGGCCGAGCTGGGCGAGGCACCGGCCACGGTGGAGCAGTTGCTGGCCTTTAAGCCCGGCGACTTCATCGAGCTGGACCTGGATCCGGTGATCAAGGCCAAGGTCGATGGTGTGCCGGTGTTCGACTGCCACTACGGCACCTCCAACGGCAAGTACGCGCTGAAGATAGACAAGATGCTGACCAGCCCTGATTCGGGCTGGCTGGGAGCCCGAGATGTCACCTGATAGCCCCTCGCAAGAAGAACAGGACGCGATGGCGGCCGAATGGGCCGCCGCGCTGGCCGAAGCCAAACCCGCCGAAGTGGCCGAGGAGGTGCAGGCCGCGCCCGAGCAGGTCGCGCCGGCCAGCTTCGCCAGCTTCGCCCCCACCCCCGGCAATATGCCCGGCCAGGACATCAATATGATCCTGGACATCCCGGTGCAGCTGACGGTGGAGCTGGGTCGCACCCGCATCCCGATCAAGAACATCCTGCAGCTGGCTCAAGGCTCGGTGGTCGAGCTCGATGCGCTGGCCGGCGAGCCGATGGATGTGCTGGTCAACGGCTATCTGATCGCCCAGGGCGAGGTGGTGGTGGTGAACGACAAGTTCGGCATACGCCTGACCGACATCGTCACCCCGTCCGAACGCATGCGCCGGCTCAGCAAGGCCTGAGCGCCGGCAAGGCCAGGGATTGGCCAGGGATTTCCCGCCTCCAGCCACGATTGCCGTGGGCGCCGTCTGCCGACAATCGGGCAGACATGAGCAACAATTCCAGCCTCCTGCCCCTGCTGTGGTTCCTGGCCATTGTGGCCCTGATCCCCCTGGCCCTTTGGCTGCTCAAGCGCACACCGCTGGGCGGCGGCGCCGGCAATCCGCAGATGCGCATCATCGCGGCATTGCCGCTGTCTCCCAGCCAGCGCCTGCTGACGGTCGAGGTCGGCCAGGGCGATGAGCGCCGCTGGCTGGTGCTGGGCGTGAGCGCCCAGCAGATCAGCACCCTGCATGTGATGCCGCCGCAGGCAGAGCCCTCTGGGCCCGGCGCTGCCGGCAGCACCGCCCCTGCCAGCCCCTTCGCACAGCAGCTGATGGCCCGTCTGCGCGGCGCACCCCAGCCCGGCAATCAGGCCGACAAGGGAGACGGCGCATGAGCCCGCGGCGACCAGACCTGGCACGGCGTGCCACCCATGTCAGGCAGGGCCTGTTGTTCGCCCTGCTGTCACTGCTGGGCGCCGCCGCGCTGGCGCAAACGGCGGGCAGCGGTGCGCCGGCCACGCTGCCGCTGCTGATCGGCCAGGGCGCACAGGGCAACAGTTATTCGGTGCCGATACAGACCCTGCTGTTCTTCACCGCGCTGGGCTTTCTGCCGGCGGTGCTGCTGATGATGACCGGCTTCACCCGCATCGTCATCGTGCTCTCGCTGATGCGCCAGGCCCTGGGCACGCAGGCCGCCCCGCCCAATCAGGTGATCATCGGCCTGTCGCTGTTCCTGACCTTTTTCGTGATGAGCCCGACGCTGGACAAGGTCTATGCCGAGGCCTGGCAGCCCTACAGCACGGGCCAGATCGGCTTTGACGTGGCACTGCAGCGCGCCGAAGTACCGATGCGCGGCTTCATGCTGAAGCAGACCCGCCAGGCCGATGTGGCACTGTTCTCGCGCCTGGCCAAGATCGACCCGGCGATCAAGCCCGAGGAGGTGCCCTTCCGCGTGCTGGTGCCGGCCTTCGTCACCAGCGAGCTCAAGAGCGCCTTCCAGATCGCCTTCCTGATCTTCATCCCCTTTCTGGTGATCGACATGATCGTCGCCAGCGTGCTGATGAGCCTGGGCATGGTGATGCTGTCACCGGTGCTGGTCGCCCTGCCCTTCAAGCTGATGCTCTTCGTGCTGGCCGACGGCTGGAACCTGCTGCTGGGTTCGCTGGCCGCCTCCTTCGTCTCCTGAATTTCGCCGAGGTCCCACCATGGATGCACAACAGGTCTTCACCTTCGGCCAGCAGGGGCTGTACATGCTGCTGCTGGTCGCCGCGCCCATCCTGATCACGGTGTTGCTGGTCGGGGTGCTGGTCAGCGTCTTCCAGGCTGCCACCCAGATCAACGAGGCCACGCTGAGCTTCGTGCCCAAGGTGGTGGCCGCGGTCGTCGTGATGGGACTGGCCGGCCCCTGGATGCTCAGCACCCTGGTCGAGTACATCCAGCGCACACTGCAGACCATACCCAGCGTCGTCGGCTGAATCCCGCGCATGATAGGCATCAGCGAAGCCCAGCTGCTGGCTTGGCTCAACCCGCTGCTCTGGCCCTTTGTGCGCGTGCTGGCGCTGTTCGCCGGCCTGCCGATCTTCAGCCAGCGCAATATGCCGATGCGGGTTCGTGTCGGCCTGGCGCTGTTCATCACCGTGGCGGCCCAGCCCTCGCTGCCGGTCGTGCCCGTGATCCCGCTGGACTCGCCGCCGCTGCTGCTGATGCTGCTGGCCCAGCAGCTGCTGATCGGCCTGGCGATGGGTTTTGCGGTGCGGGTGGTGTTTGCGGCGCTGGAGTTCGCCGGCGAGCTGATCGGCCTGCAGATGGGCCTGAACTTCGCGGGCTTCTTCGACCCGGCCAGCGGCAGCCAGGGCACGGCCACCGCGCGCTTCTTCGGCAGCATGGTGGCCTTTCTCTTCATCGCGATCAACGGCCATCTGCTGCTGATCAATGCACTGGTGCAGAGTTTCCACGCCTTCCCGGTGGGCACCGAGCCCTTTGCCTTCCTGCGCGCGGTGCAGCCCCAGACCTGGGGCGCCGAGATCTTCCGCATCGGCCTGTGGATCGCCTTGCCGCTGATCACGATGCTGCTCTTCGTCAACCTGGTGCTGGGCGTGATCTCGCGCGTCGCGCCCCAGCTGAGCGTGTTCGCGATCGGCTTCCCGCTGACCGTCAGCATCGGCCTGATCGGCATGGTCGCCACGCTACCGCTGATGCAGACGCCTTTTATGGTGGCGCTGGAGCGCCTGCTGGCCGCCTTCAGCTAGACCGGGCAGTCAGCGCACCTCGCGCGCCAGCTTCAGCACCTGGGAACTCAGCGTCAGGCCGCGGCGCTTGGCCTCGCTGTTGTTGACCCGGAAGGCCAGGCCATTGGGCTCCAGCACCAGGGTGAACACCGCGCCGGCGCGAAAGGCATCGGGCGTATCGCCGATCAGCAGCACCGGTGCATCGCCCAGCGCGCGCAGCCAGCGCTGCCATTCCAGCCGGTCCATATCCGCCAGCACCAGCAGCTGGCAGCCGGCGGCCTCGCTGGGATCGCGCAAGCGCTGGAACTGGGTCGGCGCCCCGGCCATCGGTTTGGCGCTGATGGCCTGCAGCGCCGCCGGCAGCCGGCCCTCGCCGACGATGCAATAGTTGAACTCGCGCAGCGGCGGCGGGGGCCAGTCGGTGTACTGGGCAAAGCGGTAGATGAAGGCGGCCTTGAGCTGGGCCTCCTGCGGGCTGGCCCAGCCCGAGGTCGGCCCCAGCAGGGCCAGCAAAGCCAGCAGGCAAAGCGCCAGGGCCGCCGGTGGGGAGGACGGCGATGTCGGCCGGCGGCTCATGACCCGAAGCGCCAGTCCAGCGCCAGCTGCAGGCTGCGGCCGGGCCGCTCGATCGGCGGACCGAAGCCATCGCTGCGGTCCTGGTAGCGCCGGTCCAGCGCATTGTGGAGCCCGGTCGAGAAGCTCAGCCCGGGCCTGGGTTGCCATTGCAGATGCAGATCGTGAACCGCATAACCGGCCAGGGGACCGGCCGGGGTGTTGCGCCGGCTCATCAGCTGCCACTGCCAGGCGAGCTGCCAGTGCGCGGCCAGCGGCTGGTGCCAGCGGCTCTTGAGCAGGGTGCGGGGCGAGTTGCTGAGCCCGGTGCCCCGGCTGTCCTCGCTGCGCTGCAGCGACAGCGCCAGATCGAGACGCGCGCCGCCGGGCCAGCGCCGCGCCAGGCCCAGCTCCAGCCCACGGCTGCGCAGCACCGGCTCGTTGATGTAGACGTCACTGGACTCGTCCAGACTGATCAGATCACGCAATCGTGAACTGAAACCTGACAGACGGTAACTCCAGCCCTGATCGAGACGCTGCTCCCAGGCCAGCTCCAAGGTCCTCACCCGCTCGGGCGCGGTGATGGGCGCATCCATCTGGTGGTTGACCATGAACTCGTACAAATTGGTTTCGCGAAAGGCGCTGCCATACATCAGCCGCAGGCTGGACTGCGGCGTGGCCTGCCACACCCAGGCCAGGCGCGGGTTCAGGCTGCGGCTGCCCAGTTCGGTGCGGTCGCGGCGCAGGCCCAGCACCAGATGCTGGGTGGGCGTGATCTGCCATTCGTCCTGCACGAACAGGCCCAGGCGACGGTTGCGCCCCCAGTAGGCTTGCAGCAATGGACCGCCAAGCTGCGAAAAGCTGACGTCCTGACGATGATCTCGCTGATAGTCCAGCCCCAGGCTCAGCCGATGCGCCGGATGCAGCTGACGGGAAAGCTGCAGCTCCAGCAGGCTCCAACGGCCCAGAGCATCGAAACGCAGAACCCCCGCCTCACCATCCTCCAGCCGGTACGGCTGATCGAAGCGATAGAGCGCCCGCTGCACGGCCAGGCTGGACCAGAGATCCCAGTCGCCCAGGCTGGTGTCATAGCTGGCCTGCACAAAGACGGTCTCCAGCACATCCTCGCCCTGCTGATGAAAATAGTCCTGGCCGTCGAACAGCGGTATCGGTGAACCGCGGACGCTCTGGCTGGCGCCGGCACGCAGCTGAAGGCCGGCGCCGCCGGCATACAGATGGATCTTGTGCACCCGCAGCCAGTCGTAGTCCAGGCGTTCGGCACGGTAACGCTCGGGAATCTCATAGGGTGTGGGGATGCGGTCGCGCTCGTGGGCGGCGGCATGGAGCGTCCACTCCCAACCATTGTCCAGGCGCTGGCCCCAGGCCGCACCCAGGCGCTTGCCGCGCTCGCTGTCCAGGCTGGCGTGCAGGCGCCCGCCGCGCATCTGGCCGGCACGCTGGGTGATCACATGCACCACGCCGAAGAAGGCGTTATTGCCATAGACCGCGGCCCCCGGGCCGGGCGCGAATTCGACCCGCTCGATCTGGCCCACCTCGACCGGGAACTCCTCACCGATGCCGGCCGAGTCGTAGATGTTCTCGTTAAGCCGCATGCCGTCGAGCAGAAAGAGCAGGCGAGCGTTGTAATCGCCGGGCCGTCCCAGGCCCCGTGCACCCACATAGGTGAACATGCCGTTGTCGGTGATGTACAGCCCCGGCAGCGCACGCAGGATGTCGGCCATATTGCGCAGGCCCATGCTGCGTATGTCCTCAGCCGTCAGCACAAAGGTCAGGGTCGGCGAGTCGGCGGCGCTCTGCGCATAGCGCGAAGCGGTGGACACCTCGACATCGCGCGGCGTCTCGCTGAGGCCCTGGCGCAGCAGTTCCTCCAAGCTCAGTTCGGCATCAGCCGTCCGCGCCTCTTCGGCCTGCAGCGGCAATGCCAGCCCCAGCAGCAACAAGCACCCCAGCTCAAGCCAGCGCCGCATGGTCCACCCTCCTGAAACAGTTTCTGCCTGCCCCCTTCGCGGCATACATCGCCGCATCGGCCCGGGCCAGCAGCACCTCGGGCGATTGCGCGTCCAGCGGAAAGAAGGCCAGGCCTATCGTGGCGCCGACCGGCATCAGATGCTGCTGCACCCACAGCGGCTCGCGCACACTGACGATCAGGCGGGCGGCCAGGGTCTCGGCCACTGCCTCATTGGGCAGGGCCGGCAGCAGCAGGGCGAACTCGTCGCCGCCGATGCGGCACAGCAGATCGCCGCCGCGCAGCACGCTGCTCATGCGCCGGGCCACCACCTGCAGCACCTGATCGCCAGCCTCGTGGCCATGGCTGTCGTTGACCCGCTTGAAGTGGTCCAGATCGATGAACATCAGCGCCATCAGCTGGCCGGCCGCCCGGCTGTGCTCCACCATCTCGGCCAGCGCGCCCTCGAAGAAACGGCGGTTGGGTAGCTGGGTCAGGCTGTCGTGATGGGCCAGTTGCTGGAACTGCGCGCCGACGGCCTGCTCCTGGCGCAGGCGCTGGTTGAGCTGCTCCTGCGCCAGCTGGATGCGGCCCAGCATCTCGTTGAAGCGCAGGGCCAGACGACCGACCTCGTCCAGCCGCCGCACTGCCGCGCGGCGACCGTAATCGTGGTCGGCCGCCACCTGTTCGGCCAGCGCGCCCAGCTCGACGATGGGCGCCAGCGCGCGCCGCTGCACCAGACGCAGCACATAAGAAGCAATCAGGATGGCCAGCAGGATCACCGCGCTGGCGCCCAGGCTTAGCCACAGCAGGCTGCGCGCCAGGCTGCCCAGGCTCTCTCGCAGCATCACGCGGCCGATGCGCTCGCCCTTGACCTCGATCGGCTGCCAGACTTCGATCAGCGGCAACAGGCCTCGCCCCACACCCGGCGCGCCGCGGTTGGCGGTCCAGACGGCGAAGGTTTCGCCCGCTTCGCTGAGTACCCGCAGCTCCAGCAGATCCGGGCGACGGGCGAAGGCCGCAACCTCGGCACGGGCCGCGTCACGGTCCTCGAACGCCACCATCGGTGCCAGGCTGTTGGCCAGCAGCTTGAGCCCCAGCTCGGCGGCATCGTGCTGCCGCTGCAGCGCGGCACTCCAGGACAGCGCGCCGATCAGCGCAAAGCTCAGCAGCAGGCTGAGGCTCAGCACCAGCAGATTCAGCGCGGTCAGCCGCCGGACCAGGGAGCGGCCGGGCAGCACGGCCAGCGACGCACCCGGCGCCGGCAAGTTGGGATGGTCTCGCACCATGGTCGTCTTATCGGCCGGGGTGGCCGCAGCTTTAGTCATGCGGGCGCTCGATGCGCGCCCAGCGCAGCTCCAGCATGCTGTTGGGCCATTGCACCACGCTGATATCGGGACGCATGGCCCAGGCATGCTTGATCCGGTAGAGCGGCAGCAGCGGCAGATCGGCGCGCATCAGGCGCAGGGCCTCACCCACCAGCTGGCTTCGTCGCGCCAGGTCGGGCTCGGTGCGCATCGCGTCGATCAGGCTGTCGAGCCTGGTGTTGCTGTAGCGCCCGGCATTGAAGGCGCCAGAGCGGGCACCATCGTGGCTGCGCACGATGGCATTGAGCACATTCCAGGCATCGCCGCCGGGCGTCCAGCCGAACTCCAGCAGGCTGCCGCTGGCCTGGGTCAGCTTGGGGAAGAACACCGAGCTGGGCGACGCCACGAAGCCCGCCTTGATGCTGACCTTCTCCAGCATCGCAGCAATGGCCTGGCAGACCGCCTGTCGGTGCGAGACATTGACACAATCGAAGCTGGTCGAGAAACCCTGCGGGTAGCCGGCCTGCTGGAGCAGGGCGCGGGCCGCCGCCGGGTCGTGGCGCGGCCGGGCCTCGAGCTCGGGCAGGTGGCCGTCGACCCCGCGAGACAGCGGGGAGCCGGTGGCCACCGCCTGGCCGCGCAGCACCTTTCTGACGATCAGCTCCATATCCAAGGCCAGTGCGACGGCCTGGCGCACGCGCAGATCCTTGAAGGGATTGCGCCCCTTGATATTGCTGCCGGGCAGTTCCTCGCGGTGCTGGTCGAAGGCCAGGTACTGGGTGCCGATGTCATCGGTCTCGAGAATGCGCAGCGTCGGGTCGCGCCGCAGCCGCGCCACATCCTGGAAGGGCGGATCGATGACGAAGTCCACTTGGCCCGAGCGCAGCGCCGCCAGCCGCGTCGCGTCGCTCTGGATCACCTGGAAATGCACCGCGTCCAGATTGCCCTTGTGGCTGGCCCGGCCCCACCATTGCGGGTGGGCCAGCAGCGTGCTGCGCACATCGGCTTCGTAGCGCTGCAGTATGAAGGGGCCGGTGCCCATGGCCTGGCGTACCGCATAGGTCTCCTGCTTGGCGTTGTAGTCCTGCGGCTTGGTGACCTGATGCTTCTCGGCCCAGGCCTTGCTCATCATCGCGATCAGCCAGAGCTTCTCGGGCAGGATCGCATCCGGCGCCTCCAGAACGATATCGATGGTCAGCGCGTCAATCTTGCGCACGGCGACCACACCGCGCAGCTGCGCAGCCCGCTGCGACTGGGGCTGCAGGGCCCGCTCGATCGAGAACACCGCATCGTCCGCGCTGAAGTCGCTGCCATCGTGGAAGCGCACGCCGGGGCGCAGCTTGAAGCGCCAGGTCTTGGCGTCCTGGGTCTGCCAGGACAGGGCCAGCGAGGGCTCCAGGCGGAACTGCTCGTCGCGGTTGACCAGGCCTTCATAGATCTGCGTGATCACGCGGCTGTGGTACAGCAGGGCCAGCGCATGCGGATCCATGGTCTGGGGATCGAAGGCGCTGGCCAGGCGCAGCAGCCTTGGCCCGGAGGTCGGCCCCTGCCCCTGCGCCGGACTCGGCAGCGGCAGCGCCGCCAGCAGCCAGGCGAACAGCAGCAGGGCGCAGGAAGCGAGTCGGGGCGCAGCGGGCATGACGATGTCCTTTGCCCCAGTATGCCCAAACGGCCCGGTGGCCGGTATTGAGTTTTCCCTCAGCGCGGCGGCAGCTGCGTTGCAGGTCGAAGGCTGGCCCCGCGCACCTCGAACCAGCGCTGCTGCAAGACCTGACCCCGCCCATCCAGCAGTTCCAGCCGATGCCGCCCGGGCCAGGGCGCCCAGCTGAGCGCCCCGCCCTGCCCCAGGCGCCGGCCATTGAGCCGCCAGACGCCGGGCCCGCCCTCGAAGCGCAGGCGCTGATGGGCTGGCGGCATATCGGGGTCCAGTGCGTAGACCGCCCCCTCGGGTGGGCTGAGGATGGCGCCGGCCGCGCCGCGGCCGGGCTGGCGGGCGGCCCGCAGCCGCTGCTGCTCGGTACCGGCCAGAAACCACTCGCGGCGCCCGGGCTCGCTGCCGATCTCGTAGACGATCGTCAGCGCCTTGAGCCCCGCCGGCGCGGGCGGCGGGCGCGAGGGCCGTTCCTGGTGCAGCGCCAGCATCAGCGTTTGCCAGACCGGGGCCGCGCCCGCGACGCCGCTGACATTGTGCATAGGCCCACCGCTGCTATTGCCCACCCAGACACCTACGGTGTAGCGCGCGCTGAAGCCTATGCACCAGTTGTCGCGCATGTCCTTGCTGGTGCCGGTCTTGACCGGCGCATAGCCAGGCGTGCGCAGCACGCTGTCCAGCCCGAAGGCGGGGGCGCGGGCATTGTTGTCGGCCAGCATATCGGCGACGACGAAGACGCTGGCCGCCTCCGCCACCCGGCGGCCACGCGGGCTGCGCGCCGGCGGTGGCAGGCCGTGCGCCGGGCTGTAGACGCCGCCATTGGCCAGCGCGCGATAGGCATTGGTCAGCGCCAGCAGGCTCACATCCGGACTGCCCAGCGCCAGCGAGGCGCCGTAGTAGCCGCCGGTCTCGGCAATGCCAAGACCCCAGGCATTGAGACGCTCATGCAAGGCATCAGCACCCAGCATCGTACCCAGCTGCACGGCCGGCATGTTCAGGCTGCTGCCCAGGGCCGCACGCGCGCTGACCCAGCCACGGTAGCGGCGGTCATAGTTCTGCGGCAGGTACAGCCCGTGGCCGGTGTCCAGCTGGGTGGGCGCGTCCTCCAGCAGGCTGGCGGCGGTGATCAGGCGCCGCTCCAGGGCCAGCTGGTAGACAAAGGGCTTGAGGGTGGAGCCGGGCTGACGCCGCGCCAGCACATGGTCGACCTCGCTGGCGCTGCCGCCTCCGCTGGAGCCCACCCAGGCCAGGATGGCGCCGCTGGCGTTGTCCAGCACCAGCACCGCGCCATCCTCCACCTGCCGTCCACCGAGCTCGGCCAGCTGCTGGCGCAGCGCCGCCAGGGCCAGGCGCTGCAGCCCGGCGTCCAGACTGCTGCGCAGCCGGCGGGGCCCGTCAGCCCTCAGGAGCTGGCGGGCCGCATGCGGCGCCAGCGCCTCGTCCACGGCCTCGGACTGGCGCCGTGCCAGTGCCGCCGACCACTGGCCGGCCAGCCCCGCGCAAGCCCGTTGCTGCTGCTGCAGCAGGGCGCAAGCCCGCTGCACCAGCGGGCCCGGGCCGGCATTGGGCGCACGCAGCAGCGCCGCGGTCAGCGCCGCCTCCTCGGCATTGAGGCCCGACGGATGCTTGCCGAATACGAGCCGCGCCAGTGCCGGCACGCCGACCAGCTCGCCGCGCAACGGCACCTTGTTCAGATAGGCCTCCAGGATCTGCGCCTTGGTCCAGCGGGCCTCCAGCTGCCGGGCCAGCAGGGCCTGGCCCAGCTTCTGGCCCAGCGAGCGGCCACCTGGCGGGCGGGCCAGCTCCTCGTCCAGCAGACCGGCCAGCTGCATGGTCAGCGTGGAGGCGCCGCGGGTGCGACTGTTCCACAGATTGCCCCAGGCGCTGGCGGCCACCGCGCCCCAGTCGACGCCGCTGTGGGCGTAGAAGTTGCGGTCCTCGCTGAGCAGCAGGGCCTGCAAGAGGGCGGGCGACATCTGATCAAGCGCCTGCCAGGGCAGCACCCGGCGCTGCATGTCCAGGCGCAGGCTCTGCAAGGGCAGGCCCGCGCGGTCCAGCAGCTGGTAGTCGGAGACCGCATGATCACGCCGCACCGCCTCGAAGCTGGGCAGGGCCTGGGCCGCCGCCGCCAGCAGCAGTCCCAGCGCCAGCAGCCAGGTGGACCTCGCGCTCAAGGCTGGACCTCGATCGCCGCATTGGGCAGGGCGCCAAAGCGGTCGGGGGCATACATGGCCTCGATGCGGCTGGGGGGCAGCTGGAAGCGACCCGCGGTATTGAGCCGCAGCAGGTATTCGATCTGGTGCTTGCCACGCGGCAGCAGCTGGTAGTAGGCCCGCCAGGCATCGGCCGCGCGCTCCTCGTAGGCCAGCCAGGCGCCGCCCTTGCGCTGCGCCGGCTCGGCCAGCAGGGCCAGCGATCCCTGACCGCCCAGGCCCGAGCCCAGCACCACCGCGCCGGCGGGCAGCGGGTCGGACAGCGCGACCCAGCTCATATCGGCCGAGGCCTCTAGCTCCAGCCGCACCCGCAGCACATCGCCACGACTCCAGCGGCCGGCCTGGCGCTGCTGCACCGCCTCCACCGTGCGGTGCAGCCGGTAGCCAGCCTGCTGCGGCGCGAGCAGCGGCACCGCCGCCAGGCTTTGCAGCTGCAGCCAGGGCCGGCCCTCGCCCTGGTGGCGCAGCTGCAGCGGCGCCGCCTGAGCGGGCCAGGGCAGGCGCAGCTCGCCGCCCTTGGGCTGGCGCTGCCAGTCCAGGCTGCGCTGGGCACCGGCGAGGCTGGCCTCGCTGCGGCCGCCCGGGGCCTGCGCCTCGAAGCGCTGCGAGAATTTGCGCAGGGCCAGCAGGCCCCAGAGATTGCCGGTGGTGGTGCCCCAGGCCCCGCCGCGCTGCCGCGCCAGCAATCCCTGCAGCAGGCGCGGCAGTTCGTCCTGCCAGCCGGCATCCTCCAGCATCGCCAGCAGCAGACGCGCCGCATTGCCGTCAGCACTGCCCATCAACCACCACCAGGCGTCGCCCTCCTCGTTGCTGAAAACCAGACTGCTGCCGGCATAGCTGATGCGACTGCGCAGCAGGGCCTGGGCCGCGGCGATGCGCTCGCTGCGCTGCGGTGCCTCCGCCAGGCGGCGATGGATCAGCAGCCAGTCGATCACCGCCGCAGTGGGCCAGCGCGGCAGATGGCGCGCATCGATGACGTCCAGCATGCGTGCCGAGGCCAGCCCTTGGCGCGACAACGCCTCCAGCGCTGCCAGCCGTCGCACCTCCAGGTCCTCGTCCCGCGGCCGCGGTGACCAGCTGTTGCGCTCCAACCGCCCCTCAACGAAGGCGCGCAGGCCCGCTGACAGGCGCTCGCGCAGCGGCCCGGGCAGGGGCTGGCCGCTTTCCTCGCTGACGCTCAGCAAGTAGGCGCTGAGACTGTCGCTGCCCTGTGCACCTTGCCCGGCATCCGCCGGAAAGTAGGCGGCCAGGCCGTCGGCATCCAGATAGCTGGGCAGCTTGTCCAACAGGGCCTGCCAGGCCGGGCCATCGCCCAGGGCCAGCGCACGCGAGGCCTGCTGTTCCAGGCAGCTGTAGGGATAGGTCTGGAAGAAGCGCCGCAGGCCCGGCAGCTCGTCGGCCAGGCGGGGCCGCAGCACCAGTTGCACCGCACCGCGCGGGCGACCATCATCGGCCCGCAGTGCCTCGGTCGGCGGCGCCACCATCAGGGTCTGCGTCCCCTCCAGCGGGGCGAGACTGGCCTGCTGCACCTGCAGCGGCACCGCCGGCTGGACCTGCTGGCGCAGGCTCAGACGGTCGCGTGCCGGGCCGTTCTGCTGCTGCGCGTCGGCCTCCCAGGCGAGGCTGAGGCTGCCCGCCGGCACCTGCACCACCCACTGCAGCTCGCGCGCCTGGCCGGCAGCCAGGCTTAGGGTCTGCGGCGCGAAGGTCAGGGCACTGCGGCTGAGTTCGGCAGGAGCCAGGCTGCCGGCCTCGTCCGCCCCGCCGTAGGCCAGGCCGCGCAGCTGCACCGTCAGCCGCATCTCGGCCGTGCTGCTGTTGCGCACGGTCAGCAGCGCCTGAAAACGGTCCCCCTCGCGCACCAGCCGGGGTAGCCCGGACAGCAGCTGCAGGTCCTGGCTGACCCGTATCGTGCTGGCCCCCTGGCCGAACTGCTGGGCGCCGGCATCGGCAATGGCGACCAGACGGAAGCGAGTCAGCGAATCGTTCAGCGGCACCTCCACCGTGGCCTCGCCGCGCGAATCGAGCGCGAGATCGGGCCGCCAGAGCAGCAGGGTATCGAACAGCTCGCGGCTGGGCGCACGCCCGCCACCGCCGCCGGCAGCCATGGCCTTGCGGCCGTAGTGCCGTCGCCCGACGATCTCGCTCTGTCCGGTGGCGGTCTGCACGCCCCAGGCACGCTCGCGCAGCAGGCCGGGCAGCACATCCCAGCTGTGGTTGCGCTGCAGCTCCAGCAGACCCTCGTCCACTGCGGCGAAGGCCATCCGAGCGCCCGCTACCGGCTTGCCGTCATGGCTGACCCGGACGCGCACGCGTGCCGTTTGGCGTACGCCGTAGCTGCTCTTGTCTGGGCTGAGCTCGACCTTGAGCTGGTGGGCCGCCAAGCCCACCTTCAGCGCGGCCACGCCCAGCTTGAAGGCCGGCTTGGCCAGGTCGACCAGGGCGCTGGGCGGCTGGTAGTCGGCGCTGTCGCGGCGCGCTTCGCGCCACTCGCGCCAGAAGCCGGCGGGGCTGCGCCAGCCCCAGCTGAAGAAGCTGTACCAGGGCACCTCGCGCAGCCGCCCGCGCAGGGCCAGCACCGAGACATAGACATTGGGGGCCCAGTCGCGGCCGATTTTGAGTTCGATGCTGGGATCGCGACCGCTGAGCGACACGACACGGCTTTCGATCACCCCCTCGCGCTCCACCGTCAGCAGGGCGGTGGCGCTGCGGAACGGCATGCGCACCTGCAGCCGGGCCGTCTCGCCCGGCGCGTAGGCGGGCTTCTCGGGCAGCACATCGATGCGGTCGTCGTTGTCCTGCGCGAACCAGAGCTCGCCCTGGCCTGTGATCCAGACCGAGCTCGCCGCTTGAGCGATGCGCCCCTGCCGGTCGGGGCTGGCCGCTACCAGCTCGATCTCGCCGCTGGCCTCCAGCTGCGCCTCGCAGCTCAGCAGGCCGCGGCTGTCGGTGCTGCCGCTGCAGACCTGGCCCAAAGGCCGGACCTCGCGCCGATTCTCGTAGGCATAGAAACCACCGACCATGCGCTTACGGCTGCTGATATGGCGCTGCAGGCGGGCCTGCACCGCGACAGCCTGCTTGGCCAGCGGCCGGCCGTCGGTATCCAGCGCCAGCACCTGAAAGGCGATCCGGCCCTTGCGGCTGACCCAGCTACCGGTCCGCAGGCCCAGCACCACCCCGGAAGACCAGAGCGGCAAGGTCTGGCTGACGCTGCGCTGCTCGCCGTTGGGGTCGTTGTAGCGCAGCTCAGCCAGCAGCTCGCCGGGGCCGTGCAGGGCCGGCAGTGCGGGCAACACCAGCCGTGCACTGCCCTGCGCATCGGTGCGAGCCTGCAGCTTGTCGACCAGCAAACGGCCGGCAGCGGGGGCTGTCGGTTCGCCGCCCTCCCCGCCATCCTCCTCACCAACGGCCAAGTCGCCCTCGTCCACCGCGCGTGGCCAGGCGAAGCTGAAGCCGGGGTAGGCCGGATAGTGCAGGCTGCGTGGCCGCAACAGCGCGGAGAGCTGCAGCCCAGTGTCGGCCATGGCACCGCCTGACATGAAGCCGAGCTGAGCCTGAAACTCCAGACGCTGTGGTGCCACCTGCACCCCTTTGGGCGGCGTCAGCCGGGCGTCGACCAGGGGAACGCGAAACTCCTCGACGCGGAAGCTGGCGCTGGCTGCACCGACCGGCTGGGCCTGTTCGCCAGCGCCGCGCAGCAGCTCGACACGGTACAGGCCCAGCTTGGCCGCCGGCGGCACCTGCCACTGGCTGTGGCTGCTACGCGGGTCGGCCCAGCTGAGTGCCTGCTCGTAACTCTGTCCACTGCCCGCGTGGGTGATGCGCAGCCGGTCGGCCAGCAGCGCCGGCTCGACCAGGGCCAGACCGCCGGCGGTTTCGCGCCTTAGGAAGTGCTTCATCGACAGGGTCTCGCCAGCACGCAGCAGGCTGCGATCGAGCACCGTATGGCTGCGCAACTCGGACTGGCTGCCGCGCGCCATCGGCTGACCGAACCGCCAGGGCTCGATGCCGCGCGTCCAGTGGCTCATCACGAAGGCCATGTCCATCTGCCCGTCGGGCAGGCGCTTGCGAGCGCTGACAAAAAAGCCGGGTTCACGCGCACAAGCCGATGTGGCCGAAGCTGAGGCTGCACCGGGAAGTTCCAGCGCCAGGGGCACGCGGGCCAGACCCTGGCGATCGCTGCGACCGGTCCATAGCGACTTTCCCTCGCAGGACAGGATGGCCAGCTCGGCGTCGGCCACCGGCTCGCCCCGGTCCAGGCGGGTGACCCAGACAACGCTGCTGTCACGCCCCCATTTGAAATGCACGCCCAGATTGGTGAGCAGCACGCCGGTGCGCACATACATGGGCTTGGCCTTGTCGAGCAGGGCAGCGCCGAGCTGCGGCGACTCGATCTCGAGCAGATGAAAGCCGGGTTGGCGCAAAGGCAGGCCGATCACCTCGGCCGCACCTGGCGGGTGCTTGTCTGTGGCTTGGGCAGGCCGCGGCAAGGCCAAGCGCTGAGCCGAGGGGACGTTGGCCAGCCAGGGCAGCTCGCGGGTAGCGATATAGCGCTGCTGCAGGCGCTTGACCCGCCGACCCGGGCTGGTCTCGATCTCGACATTCTGTGTCCACTGCTCGCGCGGCAAGCCCAGCTCGCGGGCACTGAGCTGAGCCTCGTGCCAATGCTGCAGGCGCTGGTAGGCCTGGAGTACCTGGACGTCCTCGTCGAGCCTTTGGCTGCGCAGCGTGCCGGCCCCGGAACCGGCCGCTGAAGCGAGCTCAGACTGCAGATGCCTGAGGGTCAGCGCAAGCAATGCGGGCTCGCTGGCCGTGTACTCCAGCACGCCGAAGGGCGCCGCCGCGAACTTGGCCAGCGGCGGTAAAGCGCCGGTTGATACTTTCAGCGGGAAGCTGCCCGCATTGGCGAGCGCGCGGCCACTGCCATCGCGCAGCCCGTCCGGCAACACCAGCGTGAAACTGCTGTGTGGCGGCAGCGGCGTCGGGAAGCGCAACTCGCTGACCTCCGTCTGCGCCAACTCATCGGCCCCAGATGGCTCGATAGGTGCGATCGCCCGGCCATCGACAGCGTGCAAACGCGCCTTCTTCGCGATGGCGGCGGCGACCGGCGCGCTGAAACGCAGCAGCAAGGGTCGTATCGGCATGCAGGCCGCACCAGCACGCTCGCGCTCGCAGCTGAACTCCGCCGTCAACGGTGCGCGCACCTGATAGTCGACGCGCTGCGGCGCGTGTGTCCGCAAGCTCGTATCCTGGGCGGCAGCGATGCCCGCATCGAACACCAGCCGCACCTGCGCCTGCGCCGGTAAGCGACGCTGGCAGCTGAGCAGCAGGTAACGCTCCTGCTGGAGCAGCGGGATGGCGCGTAGCTTAAGCACGGCGTCGCGCTGAGCGCCGCTCAGCAGACGCAGCGGCAGGCGTTCGCCCAGTCCCTGCACCTCGCACCAGGCCTTGGCAGCCAGGCTGGCTGCGGCGATCGGGCCGCTGAGTTCCAGCAGGAAATGCTGATCCTCCTCGATCTGGCTCCCAGGCCAGGGCTGGAAATTCAGAATGCGTGGTGCACCCGTGTTGAAGCTGAAGCCCAACGCCCCCTGGATAGGCCCGAAGCGGCTATTGAACTCGGACCGGATGTCAACCCGACACCGCACACCGGGCGGCAGCCCTTGTTCAAACTCGTAAATCCATTCCTGGCCGTTGAGCCAACGCCCATGGCCTTTGATGCTGTCCTGGTTCTTGCAAGCGATCACGGCCGGCGCATCGACTTGAGCGTCGCCGAATGCCTGCAATGGTGTGTTGAACTGCAGGCGAACCTGGCGTGCATCCGGCACCTCGCCAACCGGACCGAACGAGGCCAGCGACACTGCCGCAGCGGCCGGCACTACCAAGCTAATGCCGAGCAGCATGGCCAGAAGCCTACCCAGTTGCAGAAAACGATTTTTCCGCATGCCTGCTCCCGTCAGCGCGTTGCGATGCGGCGGAGTCTAGTTCAGCGGCGGGTATGCCCATCATGAAAAACAGACAGCAGCGACTCACCTCAACGGGTGCAGCCTGCGCAGTCCCCAAAGCAAAAACCCCCGCTTCGTTGGAAGCGGGGGTTGGTGCTGGGATATTAGCCTGACGATGACCTACTTTCACACGGGAATCCGCACTATCATCGGCGCTGAGTCATTTCACTGTCCTGTTCGGGATGGGAAGGAGTGGGACCAACTCGCTATGGTCATCAGGCTTAACTGGTTGGCAAGTTGTTGCTGGAACAACTTACCCAATTTGTAGAGTTTGCAGTATATCTTGGTTTACTGCGTGAATCAGCTTTGATTTTGATTGCGTTCAAGTGTTCAGTTGACTGAACAGACTTCTGAAGAACGGTATAACTTGTGCTTACTTCAACAAGCTCTGACGTGTTCATGAGTGAACTGTCAAAGTTATAGGGTCAAGCCTCACGGGCAATTAGTACTGGTTAGCTTAACGCATTACTGCGCTTCCACACCCAGCCTATCAACGTCCTGGTCTCGAACGACCCTTCAGGGGGCTCTAGGCCCCGGCAAGACTCATCTTGAGACGAGTTTCCCGCTTAGATGCTTTCAGCGGTTATCTCTTCCGCACTTAGCTACTCGGCAATGCCACTGGCGTGACAACCGATACACCAGAGGTGCGTCCACTCCGGTCCTCTCGTACTAGGAGCAGGCTCTCTCAATCTTGCAGCGCCCACGGAAGATAGGGACCAAACTGTCTCACGACGTTTTAAACCCAGCTCACGTACCTCTTT
>JAYRSJ010000033.1:0-36630 GCA_041920215.1 Burkholderiaceae bacterium
GGTCAACGGCAGCACCGGCTGGCATGCCACGTTCACGGCCGGCGATCTGTACATGCGCCAGCGTGTGGGCAGCGGTGCGTGGAGCGCCGCCATCCGCATCGTCGGCGAGGCCGGCGCGCCCGGCACCGCCGGCAATTTTATCGACTACGTGTTCCGCCGCGCCGCCAGCGCGCCGACCACGCCCACCGGCAGCGGAACGCCTTTTGGCTGGTCTGACGCGCCGCCCACCGGCAGCGACCCGTTGTGGATGAGCACCGCCGAAAAGACCTCCGCCAATGTGCTGGTGGGTAGCTGGTCGGAGCCTGTGCGGCTGGACGGCGCCGACGGTGCCCCGGGCGATGCGGTGCAGGTGGAATACTCGGTCAACGGCAGCACCGGCTGGCATGCCACGTTCACGGCCGGCGATCTGTACATGCGCCAGCGTGTGGGCAGCGGTGCGTGGAGCGCCGCCATCCGCATCGTCGGCGAGGCCGGCGCGCCCGGCACCCGCACGGCCAAGGTGCTGGCCTACCACTGGGCGGCAGCCGACCCCGGCCCCCGCGGTGGCCCGGCCTTTACCTACACCTGGGCCACCGGCGCCGTGTCGGCCCTGCCGGCCGGCTGGACGGCCGTGCCCGACCCCACCCCCATCCCCGGCTACAAGCTCTGGGCCGCGGAGGTGACGCTGATCGACAGCACCACCGATGCCCACACCGCCGGCAACTGGAGTGCGGCCACCATCAGCGTGCGCGGTACCAGCGGCTTCGATGGTGACGACGGCGTCAACGGCCAGCGCGGCACCGTGATCACCACGCGCGCCATCGCCGGCTCGGCCTGGTCCAGCGCCGAGGCCAATGCCGCCATCGCAGCCGCCACCGGCGGCGGCTTCCCCGTCAACAGCGACCAGGTGACGCTCTACAACACCGCCGCCAGCTACAGCGAGAGCCGCTTCTACAGCGCGGGCAGCTGGCTGGCCCTGAGCGCCTACATCAACGGCAACTTGCTGGTGGATGGCACGGTGCAGGCCAGCAAGGTGGTGACCAGCAGCCTGAGCGCGCTGAGTGCCAATCTGGGCACGGTGACGGCTGGCAGCATCACGGGCGTGACGTTCACGGGCGGGCTGTTCCGCACCGCGGCCTCTGGCACCCGCGTGGTCATCAATGAGGGCGCCAGCAACGACATGCGCTTCTACGACGGCGCCACCCTGCGCGCCCGGATCGGCACTGATCCAACGTACGGCAGCTATGTCACTGTCATCTCGGACGCGGGATACGCGATTCATAGCACAGCGTCCAGCGGCCATGCGGTTTATGGCGCCTCGTCGGGCGCGTCGGGCTTTGGTGGCTTCTTCACGGGGACGTCGGCTTATGGGGTGTACGCCAGCAGCAGCAGCTCCAACGGGCTGTTCGCCTACTCAAACTCAACTGCGGCCATCCGCGCATCCAGCGGCGCCGGCATAGCGGCGCTGCTGGAGGGGTCGGTGACGATCAACAGCGCCAGCGGCCTCACCCTGCAGGCCAGTGGCACCACGCGCGGGGTGCTGTACTACATCGGCAGCGCGCTCAAGCTGGAGGGCACCAGCGGCGTGCCGGTGGCCATCGCCAGCAACGGCACCGAGGTGGCTCGCTTCGGCACCGACGCCAGCACCAAGCTCAGCGGCGCCTTCGGCTGCAACAACGTCACGCCGCCGGCGCGGGCCACGGTCAGTGGCGTGGCGATCGACGAGGCCAGCGCCATCACCCTGGTCAACCAGCTGCGCGCGGCCCTCATCAACTGCGGCATCTGTCAATGAGCGCAGGCCCCGCCCAGCAGCGCGCCGCGCACGTTGCTTCGACACGCCCCGCCTGGCGGGCCACCATGGTGGCCATGCCCACATAACGCCGGAGATGGTTGCCATGATGCCCACCCGTTGCCTGCTCGCCCTCGCGCTTCTGTGCCTGCTGCTCGCCGCCTGCGGCGGTGGCGACCCCGAGCCCGAGGCGCCCATCGATCCGCCCACGCCGGGCTGCCAGACGCGGCCTGAGCTGTGCACCTAGCGGCAACCGCGCCACGACGGCGGCGCCGCCACTTTTTGCCCTAGTTCTGGCGGGGCACGCTGGCATCGTGCGGCCCACGAACCGCACCTGCCGCCGCACGCCCATGCCAGACCACCGCACCGAGATCCCCCAGGCCGTCCAGGCCGTGCCCAGCCTCGGCGCCATCGCGCTGTTCCTGGCCGAAAAAGACGTGCAGTGGTGGGCGGCCGTGCTGGGCCTGGTGTTCATCGGCCTGCAGATCCTCTATGTGGCCTGGAGGTGGCGCCGCGACATTCGGCGCGAGCGCGAGCGCGTGGGGCTCACCGACGATGAGTAGCGGCAGCGCCAAGGCCCGCATCCTCATCGGTGCGCTCAGCCTCAGCGCCGCCGGGCTGGTGGCGGTGCTCAATCGCGAAGATATCAAGACCGAGGCCTATGCCGACCCCGTGCACGGTTGGGCTGTGCCCACCATCGGCGCCGGCAGCACGCAGGGCGTCAAGCGTGGCGACACGATCACGCCGCTGGCCGCCGTGCAGCGGGCGCAGCGCGAGCTGCAGCACTTCGAGGGCCGGCTCAAGGCCTGCATGGAAGGGGTGGCGCTGCACCAGCACGAGTACGACGCTTTCCTGCGCCTGGCCCACAACATCGGCCCGCAGGCCTTTTGCGCCAGCACCGTGGCCCGCCGTGCGCGGGCAGGCGACTACGCGGGCGCCTGCGAAGCCATCCTGCTATTCGACCGCGCCGGGCCGGTCGCCAGGCCGCAAGACCGCTGCAGCCACCCGGCCAACCGCAGCTGCCGCGGCCTCTGGGCCGACCGACTCGCCACCCGTGCCCAGTGCCTGGGCCACCAGACCGCCCCCTGACCCACCCCAGCCAAGGAGACCCGCCATGCTGCTCGCCCCCGACAAGATCACCCACCTCAAAGGCGGCCTGCTGGCCCTGCTGGGTGCCGCCGTGCTGGCGCTGCTGGGCCTGGTAGCCCTCGGCCTGCACCCGCTCACCGTGGCCCTGGCCGTGGCCGGCGCCGCAGCCGGTGCCGCTGTCGAGGCCGCGCAGCACGCCCTCAACCGCGCCGCCCAGTCCCAGGGCCTGCCGCCGCCGCACGAGGTCAGCCTGGCCGATCTGGTGGCCAGCGCCGCGCCCTGCTGGCTGGCCGCGCTGGCTGTGGAGTGGCTCAGCAGGGCAGGGCTGCTGGAGGTGCTGATGATGCTGCTGCAGCCGCCGGTGGCGTGATGACCGTGCTGTCCCTGCGCCTGGCTCTGGCTGCCCTGGCCCTGGCCCTGCTGCTGGCCGGCTGGCAGTGGCACCGCGCTGGCCAGGCCCGCAGCGAGCTGGCCGCCTACCGCGCCGCGGTGGCCCAGCAGGTTCGCGAGGCCGAGATGGCGACGCGGGCCGAAGAGCAGCGGCGCACCCTCAAGATCCAGGAAGCCCAAGATGCCGAACACCTCGCCCGCAAATCCGCTGAGGCTGACGCTCGCCGCGCTCGCACTGCTGCTGAGCGCCTGCGCGACCACGCCGCCCAGCTCGCCGCCCGTTGCAGCCCCGGCAATCCCGCCCCTGCCGCAAGCAGCCCGGCAGCCAGCGCCCCCGGCGATCTGCTCGCCGACATGCAGCGCCGGATTGACGACGCTGCGGGAAGCCTTGCTGAGTACGCCGATCAGGCTCGGATCGCCGGCCAGCTCTGCGAGCGCGCCCACGACGCGCTGACGCTGGGGCGCTGAGCTGGGCGCTGGCCATGCGCTCCAACTGCATCCTCTGGGCCTACGCCCTGCGCCGCCGCCGGCGGGCCAAAGGCAAGCAAGGCGAGGTGTACTGGCGCATCAGCCGCTGGGGCTGCTTCCCGCATGCACTCTACGGCGAGACTGTCAACGGCCGGTTGCGCCTGGTGAGCTACAAGCCGCTGCAGCCGCGGCATAAGATCCTGCCGCCGCCGGTCTTCAGGGGCGCGAGTCGCTGGGGTGATCTGTAGGGCCGGGGAGATGGTGCGTGGCCCCACTGGGAGGGGCCCCGAAGGGCCCCTCGTTCAGCGCTTCTTCGGCGCCGGGGTTGGGCCGCGGCGCTCAGCCACCGTCGTGGACGGGTGCTGATCCGCATAGCGCTTGGTCACAAAGTGACCCGTCTTGGCGCTGCGATAGTTCTTCGGGGTCGTTGGCTTGGTAGCCATAGAGGCCTTTCTGCCGCATCCTGGCGGCTCGATACTTTCCCCAGGCAGAACAGGCGAACCATCGACTAAGATTCAATTGCGAAGTCGGTCTTAGTTTCTGAGTCCGCGGGCCCCGGGGGGAAACTTCCGGGGCTTTTCTGTTTTCTAGACAGGACTTTTCCCTGTCCGGTGACACTATATCTGGGGGGGGTGATGCTGATTCAATCACTACCCATAGCGTGCGAACCCGGTTGATCTAGCGCTCAAAAAACGCTACTGGGGCCGCTGTCGCATCGTCTTTGCTCAAGTCTACGGGCCGGATCGAGCCCTTTCCAGCTATCAACGCGAGGGCATAGACATTGGTGAGCCGGGGCGATCACCTCGCCAGCTGCAGCTGGCGTGTGTCCGGCGCGCACGAGGGCAGGCCCTGGGCCCCGGCTCAGGCAGAGCCTAGGACATGGTGACGGCAAGTCAAGGATGTGGCTGCGCGGGCGCAACAAGCTTGCAGGCCCAGGCCTGGCGGTGCGGCGTCGTGTGCCCAGGCTCGCCAGTGGACTGCATGCCTACGACTACCAGGCCGCGCTCATCCAGTTTGATCACCTGTGCGTCATTGAGCGGCGGCAACAGATCGGGGCCGCCCGGCAGGTAGCCCGACCGAAAACGCGCCGAGATCACCTTGCGCGGCGGATCGCCGGCCAGCGTCCAGCGCTCGATGATGAGCACCCCTTGCTGCGCGGGCGGCAGCTTATCGCGGGCCAGCTTGCGGCCGGCCTGGCGCAGTTGGATCAGCTCGATGTGCATGGCCGGATCGTCGCATCTTGTTGGCTCATCAGGTGAGCCACCGGCCTCTAACGGCCAGCCCGCAGCCCGCATGTTCGCAGGGGTATACTGCGCGCCGTCGGTTAGAGGAAGTAGGGCTCGTCGCCGATGGTTGCTGGATTTTTGCGCCGCTTTGGGAGCAGAGGGTCGCGAGTTCGAATCCCGCCACCCCGACCATGGAGCTTCTTTCTTCAACGGCGTCCTGCCGACCCTGCTGCCCGTAGCTCAACTGGATAGAGCAGCTGCCTTCTAAGCAGCAGGTCGGGGGTTCGAGTCCCTCCGGGCAGGCCAAGATCGCTCCGCGCGCCTCTTTCTACCGCCTTGGCTCTTAGCGACGCTTGTACTGTGCGGCGCCGAACAGCACCTCGCGGGCCTGGTCGTCGACCAGGGGTTTGCGCTGCTGGGCCAACACCTCCAGTCCGCGCTGCACCGCCGGACGTGCAGCAATCTCGTCAAACCAACCCTTCAGATGCGCATAGTCCTTCAGCTCGACGCCCTGGTTCTTCCAGGAGCGCAGCCAGGGGAAAATGGCGATGTCGGCGATCGAGTACGCCGGACCGCCGATATAGCGGCTGACCGCAAGCCGCTTGTTGATGACGCCGTAGAGGCGCCGGGCCTCGTTGCTGTAGCGCTCGATCGCGTACTCGATCTTCTGCGGCGCATAGATGCGAAAGTGGTGGGCCTGACCCAGCATGGGTCCGACGCTGCCCATCTGGAACATCAGCCACTGCAGCACCTCGTACTTGCCGCGGGTGTCCTCGGGCAGCAGCCGGCCGGTCTTGCCGGCCAGGTAGAGCAGGATGGCGCCCGACTCGAACAGCGCGATGGGCTTGCCGTCCGGGCCGTCGGGGTCGACGATGGCGGGGATCTTGTTGTTAGGGCTGATGGCCAGGAAGTCGGCCTCGAACTGTGCGCCTGAACCAATGTCCACGGGGATCACCCGATAGGGCAGCTCACATTCTTCCAACATGATGTGAATCTTGTGCCCGTTCGGCGTGGGCCATGAATATGCTTCAATCATCGCAGCTCTCCACTCTCGACGGTGCTGCCCTTGCAGGACCTTGTATCAGCCCATGTTAATTCAGCAGGTTAAGCGTTGGTTCGTCAGTCGTGCCAATGCGGTGCGCTGGAAGGCGTTCTCCGATTGGGCCGAGGGCCGCAATGCGCTGTTTCGACAGGCACGCGATGGCAACGGTTTCGTGATCGAGCAAAGCCTGGGCGGCTCGGGCAAGTTGAGGCTTGAATGGGGGCCTTCGCAGCGCAGTTATATGCCAGGCCCCGAGCTGAGGGTGCGCTGCGAACTGGCTCTGCATGGCGATCTGCAGATGCTGGTGTTGGCGCGCGATCTGATGGAGCAGCTGGAGAAAGAGGTGTTCGAGGCCTACACCGATACGCTCAAGACCCGCGTCGACACCGACACGCCGGAGGAGATGCGCTGGCTGGTGATGTTCCCCAAGCTCAAGAATCTGCCGTCCAAGCTGGCGCGCGAGCGCTTCGGTGCGCTGGGCGTCAATCGCGAGGTGGTCGAGGCCTGGCTGGAGGGGCAGCTGGGCGAGGCCCTGGCTCAAGCCACCCAGGATCTGTTGCCGGAGGGTCGGCAGTTCGTGCTGATGACGCTGCGCGGCAATGTCTATCTGCGGGTCGCGATGGCCGAGCCGCAGTTGGAGGCGTTGCAGAGCTTTGTGCGCCTGGCCGAGCTGGCCGGACGCGAGGCGCGGCGCGTCAGCGCCAGGTTGGCCGATGGCGGGCCTTGGCCCACCACCAGCTCCGTGGCCTGGCAGAGCTCGATGCCGGACGACAGCCAGCGTTCCTGATCGCTGGCCTGACGCAGGCCTAGGCCTGCCGGGCGAAGCGCCAGCCCAGCTCGGCCAGCGGGCGGGCACCGGCGCCGGCTTCGCGGGCCTGGGCGCTGGAGGCGGTGCCCGCCTCCACTCGCTTGGCGATGCCCTGCAGGATGGCTGCAATGCGGAAGAGGTTGTAGGCCAGATAGAAGTTCCAGTCCTGCATCACCGCGCTCGCATCCGGCCGACCGGTACGCTCGCAGTAGCGCTGTACATAGCTGCGCTCGTCCGGAATGCCCAGTGCGGCCAGATCCAGACCGCCCAGGCCGCGGGCCACGCCCGAGGTCTTGATGTGCCAGGACATGCAGTGGTAGCTGAAGTCGGCCAGCGGATGGCCCAGCGTCGACAGCTCCCAGTCCAGCACCGCCAGCACGCGCGGCTCGCTGGGGTGGAAGACCAGGTTGTCGAGCCGGAAGTCGCCATGCACGATCGCCACCTCGCGCTCATCGCGCGCCGAGGCCGGGATGTGCGCGGGCAGCCATTCGATCAGGCTGTCCATGGCCGCGATCGGCTGGGTCACCGAGGCCAGGTACTGCTTGCTCCAGCGGCCGATCTGGCGCTCGAAGTAGTTGCCCGGCTTGCCATAGGCGGACAGGCCCACCGCCTGATGATCGACGCTGTGCAGCGCGGCGATCACGCGGTTCATCTCGTCGTAGTGGGCGGCACGTTCGGCCGGCGTCAGGCCCGGCAGGCTCTGGTCCCACAGGACCCGACCCTCGACGAACTCCATCAGATAGAAGGCCCGTCCTATGACCGACTCGTCCTCGCACAGCGCCAGCATGCGCGGCACCGGCACGGCGCTGTCGGCCAGCGCGCGCATCACCGCGAACTCGCGCTCGATCGCATGGGCGGAGGGCAGCAGCTTGGCCACCGGCCCGGGCTTGGCGCGCATCACGTAGATGCGTTGCGGGGTGATCAGCTTGTAGGTCGGGTTGGATTGCCCGCCCTTGAACTGCTCGATCTGCAGCGGATCGGCAAAATCCGGCAGCTGCGCCGCCAGCCAGCGGCTCAGCGCGTCGGTGTCTATGGCCTGCGACGGTGCGCGGGTTCCGGTGAAGGCGTCCATGGGTCTCCTTGAGTACTTGGAGTCTGGGGCGCCGATGCCGGATTCAGCGGCTGGCGATGGCCATCAGCTTGTCCTTGCTTAGCACCACCAGACGGGTGGGTTCCACACGCACCGCGCCGTCCCGCTCGAAGCCCTTGAGCTCCTGATTGACGCGCTGGCGCGAGGCGCCCAGCAGCTGGGCCAGGTCTTCCTGGGCCAGCTGCAGGCCAATGCGTATCTCCTCGCCCTGCGGCACGCCGTAAGAGCGCGCCAGCAACAGGATCTGCTTGGCCAGGCGCGAGGCCAGCGGGCGGGTGTTCAGATCCTCGACCACATCGAACATCAGGCGCAGCCGGCGGCAGTTGAGCCGCATCAGCGCTTCGTAGAGCTCGATATGACGCGACAGCAGTTCCTTGAAATCGGGCTTGCGCACCACCAGCAGCGTGGTCTCGCCATGGGCGCTGGCGTCGTGCGTGCGCGGCAGACCATCGAACAGCGAGATGTCGCCGAACCAGGTGCCCGGCTCCACATAGGTCAGCGTGATCTGTTTGCCCGACAGCGAGACCGAGCTGATGCGCACCGCACCCTTGGCCACGCCGCACCATTCCTCGGCCGGTTCGCCGCGGCATGAGAGCAGGGCACCATCGCCCATGCGCCTGACGGTGGCGCGCGCCAGGATGTCGTTGCGCAGCGCTGCTGAAAGGCGGGAGAACCACGAGCCCGAGTCGATGTTGTTGCGTTCGCTGAGTGTAAGAAGCGTGCTGTTCATGCCAAGTCGCTGATGTGACAGCTGCATAGCCATCGTCGGCGGCCATTGTGACTCAGCGGCGTGCCGCCGCCCGCGCCCGCTGCCGGTGCTGGATTCCGGGGCGAAATGCGCGCTTGTTCACGGGCTTGCGGCTGCAACGGCATGCTAGAGTCGTTACACAACAATACCGATGCACGGCATGTTCAGAGCGTCCCTGGTGACTCGCAAGCCTTGGCAATGCCCCGCCGCCGTTCAGGCGCTGCTGGTGCTCGGCACGGGTCTCGGCCTGAGTGCTCCCGCCGCTGCGATCGGTTTCGGCCATCCGCAGACCCTGTCGGCCTTGGGGCAGCCACTGCACATGCTGCTGCCGCTGCGTCTGTCACCCGGCGAATCGGTGGCGCCGGATTGCGTCTCTGTCGAGATCCTGGCCGGGGAGGTACGCATCCCGACCGCGCTGCTGACGCTGAGGCTGGAAGGGCGCTCGGAGTCCAGTGTCCATGCGCTGCGCCTGCAGAGCCAGGTGCGCATCGACGAGCCGGTGGTCACGGTCAGCCTGTCGCTGGGCTGCCAGTTGCGCCTGCAGCGCCAGTTCACCGCCCTCATCGATCCTCCCAGCAGCCAGGCGGACCAGGGTCTGTCGGTCGCGTTGCCGGAGCCGGAGCTGGTGCGCGGCTATTCGCCCGCGATGCAGGCTGCCCTGGCCACCGCGCAGGCCGATCCCGAGCGGCTGCTGGACAGGCTTGAGTCCAGCGTCGTGCCGCCGCCTGTCCGGGCGCTTGCCGCCTCGGCGGTGCCGCCCTCGGCTCAGCCTGCGAGCCTCGCCCCGCAAGCTGCGAAGGACCGGGTTCAGAAGAAGCGCCGCAAGCCGCTGACGTCCAAGGCACCGACGGCCAGCGCCAGCGCGACGCCGGCGCCGCGCTTGCAGCTGGAGGCGCCGGATGCGAGCCTGCTGGCTGCCGCCGCCAGCGCAGCGGTGGCGGCGTCGATGCCGGCGTCATCGGCGGCGTCGGCACCCGGCTCGGCGGACACACAGCGGCTGAGCAGCCTGGAGCAAGCGATCGGCAAGCTGCAGGCCGAGCAGCGTGCCAGCCTGCTGGAGTTGCAGGCCCTGCGCGAGCAGTTGGCACGTCAGCAAAACGACGCCGGCCGCAGCCAAGCCTGGCTTTATTTGCTGGGGCTCGTCAGTCTCCTGTCGCTGGCCCTGGCGGGCTGGTTGTGGCGCGATCGGCGTCGCCAGGCCCCGGTCGACTGGTGGGGGGGCGTGGAGCCGGCACGTGTCGCACAGCCGCCGGCCCCCGCTGCCGCGCCTGCGCCAAGCCGCGATCCGGTGGTCGCTCCCCCGGCCCTGGCCGCGGTGAATCAGGCGGTGAAGCCGCTGGTCGGGTCGCCGTCAAGCGAACCCTTGACCAGCCCGGCCGAGCTGCCGCACAGCCCGCCTATGGCCTTGCCGCCCGGCACTGCCGCACCCGCGCAAGACCTGACCCTGACGGTGGCAGCGGCTCCCGCTCCCTTCGCTGCAGGCACATCGAAGGCGGAAGTCCCGTCCGAGCCTGTGAGTTTCCAGTTCGTGGAGTCTGCGCTGGCCGCGTCGGCACCGCCCGCGCTCAGCGTTGAGGATCTGATCGATCTGGAACAGCAGGTGGATTTCTTCGTGGTGCTGGGTCAGGACGATGCGGCGATAGAGTTGTTGCGCAGGCGGCTGGACGGTAGCGCCGCCGCCAGTCCCTTGCCCTGGCTCAAGCTGCTGCAGCTCTACCAGCGTGGCGGGCAGCGGGACGAGTTCGATCTGCTGGCGCGGCGCTTCGTGGCCGTGTTCGACTATCCGGCACCGGCCTGGTCCGAGGCCGCGATGGCCCCGCCTGGTGAAGGTCTGGCCGGTCATGCCAGCCTGCTGGCGCGTCTGCAGGCCAGCTGGCGCGACAGCGCCGCGACCATGGCCCTGCTGCAGGCCCTGCTGGTGGCCCCCCGGCCCGGCGCCGAACCGCTGGAGCTGGCCACACTGGCCGATCTGCTGATGCTTTACGGCGTGGCCCGCGATCTCTCCGAGCAGGAGGTGCGCGGGGATGCGATCGATGTCTTCCTGCCGCTCGACGCCAAGAAGCGCAGCGCGGTGGAGCCGGCCGCCGCCGAGATGATGGCGACCATGCGCTGGCAGACTCCGCCCGGCGCGGCGTCGCGGCCCAAAGCGGCAGCGATCGAGGTGGATATCTCGCTGGATGATCCGGGCCCGGCGGGCCCGCCCTGATTCCGTCGCGACTAGAGCCGGCCCAGCTTGCCTAGCGCCAGCGCCAGGGTCTCATCGCGCTTGGCAAAGCAGAAACGGACCAGGCGCGCCGCCGGGTCCGGGCTGGCCTGGAAGGCCGAAACCGGTATCGCCGCCACGCCGATCTCGCGCACCAACCAGGCGCAGAACGCGGCATCGTCCAGCTGGGCCAGCTCGCTGCGCAGGCCGCTGTAGTCCACGCACTGGAAGTAGCTGCCCTCGCTGGGCAGCAGGCGCAGGCCGGTGCCGGCCAGACCGGCACGGAACAGATCGCGCTTGCGCTGGTAGAAGTCGCTCAGCCCCAGATAGGGGGCCGGGTCGTGCATGAAGCTGGCCAGGCCATGCTGGGCCGGGCTGTTGACGGTGAAGACATTGAACTGGTGGACCTTGCGGAACTCGGCACTCAGGGCCGCCGGCGCGGCCACGTAGCCGACCTTCCAGCCGGTCACATGGTAGGTCTTGCCGAAGCTGGAGATGATGAAGCCGCGCGCCGCCAGCCGGGGATGGCGGGCCACGCTCTGGTGCCGTCGGCCGTCGAACACCATGTGCTCGTAGACCTCGTCGCTGAGCAGCAGGATCTCGCTGCCATCCAGCAGATCGGCCAGCTGGCGCATGTCGGCCTCGCTCCAGATGGTGGCGCTGGGGTTGTGCGGGCTGTTGATGATCAGTGCGCGGGTGCGCGGCGTGATCGCGGCGGCGATGCGCTGGAAGTCGGGCCGGAAGGTGCCCGGCGTCAGCGGCACGCGCACGACCTGGCCCCCGGCCAGCTCGATATTGGGGGCATAGCTGTCGTAGCAGGGTTCCAGCACGATCACCTCGTCGCCCGGATGCACGATGGCCAGCAGCGTGGTGAAGATGGCCTGGGTAGCGCCGGCGGTGATGGTGATCTCGCTGGCCGGGTCGTAGCGCTGGCCATAGAGCCGGGCGATCTTGTCGGCCACCGCGGCGCGCAGGGCCGGAATGCCCGGCATCGGCGGGTACTGGTTGTGGCCCTGACGCATCGCATGGTTGACCGCGTCGAAGAGGCGCGGGTCGCCGTCGAAGTCCGGGAAACCCTGACCCAGATTGACCGCGCCATGCTGCTGGGCCAGCGCCGACATGGTGGCGAAGATGGTAGTGCCCACATGGGGCAGGCGGCTGTGCAGGGTGGGTGTTGGCGCTGTGGCGTTGTGGTTCATGTCAGAGGCTGTAGTCGCTGCTGTCGCCGCTCATCGCGCGTTCCAACAACTGCCTGTCGAGGCGATCGGACAGCAGTTCGGCGAAGGCGTAAACGTAGTGGCGCAGATAGGCACCACGCTTGAAGGCGACACGGGCCATGTTCTGGCCGAATAGATGACCCAAGGGCCGCGACACCAGGTCGCCGCCGGCCGGGTCTTCGCGCACCGCCATCTCGGCGACGATGCCCACCCCCATGCCCAGCTTCACATAGGTCTTGATCACGTCGGAGTCGATCGCCTCCAGCACGATATTGGGTGTCAGCTGGCGCTGGGCGAAGGCACGGTCTATGCGGGTGCGGCCGGTGAAGCTGGGGTGATAGCTGATCAGCGGCTCGGCCGCCAGCTGCTCCAGGCTGATGCGCTCGACCCGCGCCAGCGCATGCTCGGCCGGCACCACCAGCACATGCTGCCATTCATAGCAGGGCAGGCTGAGCAGCTCGGCATGCTCGGACAGCGACTCGGTGGCCAGGCCGATATCGGCGGTTTCGTCGATCAGCATGCGAGCAACCTGCTCGGGATTGCCCTGATGCAGGCTGATCTGCACCTGGGGGAACTGGCGGCGCAGCTGGGACACCGGCAGCGGCAGCACATAGCGGGCCTGGGTATGGGTGGTGGCGATGGACAGGGTGCCTGCGTCCTGCTTGGAGTACTCCGCACCGATGCGCTTGAGATTGCCGATCTCACGCATGATGATCTCGATGGACTTGAGCACCTGCTGGCCGGGTTCGGTGATGTGGCGCAGGCGCTTGCCATGGCGCGAGAAGATGTCGACGCCCAGTTCCTCCTCCAGCTCCAGGATGGCCTTGGAGACGCCGGGCTGCGAGGTGTGCAGGGCCTTGGCCGTCTCGGTCAGATTGAGATTGCGGCGCGCCGCCTCCTGCACGAAGCGGAACTGGTGCAGATTCATGGACGAGTCTCCGCGCCATCGATCAGCGCCAGGCTGGCATTGGCCATGGCCTGGGTGACCAGCGCCTGCTCGCCGATGGCGCCGTGCAGGCGCAGCGTCAGCGCGCTGCCATGCCGCTGGCGCAGCTGGGCGATCAGCGGCGGCACGTCGCGGCGCACATGGCCGCTGGCGCCCAGGAACAGCGGCACGATATCGATCTGCCGGCAGCCGGCCTCAACCAGGTCTTGGACGCCGGTCTCGATATCGGGGGCCATCAGTTCCAGAAAGGCCAACCCCACCCGCAGCTCGGGTCGGGCCTGACGGACCTGCTGAGCCACGGCTTCGAAGGGCGCGGCCCAGGCCGGGTCGCGGGCGCCGTGGGCAAACAGAAGCAGTCCATGCATGGCAGGGGTCTCGATCACGGGTTCTCGGGATTCAGCGGTAGCGCACCAGCCAGCCGAAGGCGGCCAGCGACAGCGCCAGATAGATCAGACTGGGCGTGGCTGCCACGGCCCAGGGCGTCCAGCCCTTGAGCAGGCCCAGATGGCCGGCCAGATTGTTCAGCAGCACGAAGCTGATGCCCAGCATGATGCCGCCAAAGACCTTGAGGCTGATGCCGCCCGAGCGTCCGTGCAGATAGGCAAAGGGCAGGGCCAGGGCCACCATCACCAGGCAGGCCAGCGGATAGAGGGCCTTGCGCCAGAACTGGATCTCATGCTGCTGGGCCGACTGCTCCTGGGCCGATAGATGGGCGGTGTAGCGGTACAGCTCCAGGGTCGACATATTCTTGGCCGGCTGCAGGGCGGCGTTGATCACATTGGCATCCAGGCCGCTCTGCCAGGCGTACTCGGGCAGCTGCAGACCCTGGACGCGCGGCTTGTCGCCATTCATCCATTCGCTGCGGCGCACCTGTTGCAGCCGCCACAGGCCCTGGGCATCGACGCTGGCACTGTCGGCCTCGGTGCGCGAGCGCAGGCCGCCTTGGGCGTCGAACTCGAAGATGCGCACGCCCTCCAGCTCGCCGCTGGGGCGTACCCGCTGCACATGCACCGAGTAGCTGAGCTCGCCGGCCGGACCGGTCTGGCGATCCTTGAGCCAGGCACCTGCCTGGCCGGGGGCCAGGCTGCCGCTGAGTTCGGCGCGCTGCAGGGCCGCCATCTTTTCGAAACGCGGGGCCACATAGTCGCCGACTACAAAGGTCAGCAAGGCGAAGGCCAGGGCCAGCGAGCTCAGCAGACCCAGGGCCCGGCCCGGCCCCAGCCCGCCGGTGCGCAGAATCGTGAACTCGCTGGACTGGGCCAGACGCGCCAGCGAGTAGATGCTGCCGATCAGCACCGCGATCGGGAAGAGCTCGTAGAAATGCCCCGGCTGCTCCAGCAGCGCGATCCAGGCGGCCGAGCCGGCACCGCCGCCGCGGCGGCCACCGGCATCGAGCCCGTCGACGAAATCGATGAAGAAGAACAGCGACAAAAAGGCCAGGGCCACGAAGGCCACCGAGCCTATGAGCTCGACATAGAGCAGGCGGCGGACGGTGCGCATCATGAGCCGCTCCTTGCGCCGGCGGCCGGGCGTCGCAGGCTCAGGCGCGAGCCCTGGTCGCGCCACCACAGCAGGGCCAGGGCCAGCGCAAAGGCGCCGCCGTGCAGGCGCAGCAGCGCGTCCGCCATGCCCAGCTTGCCGCCCGCCACCCAGGCCTGGGAAAGATTGATCAGATTGAAATAGACCACGAAGCTCAGCAGGGCGAACAGCAGGTTCCAGTTGTTCGGCCGGCGCGGATTGGCGGCCGACATGCCGATGCCCAGCAAGACCAGATTGACCGCGCCCAGCGCCAGGCCCAGCCGCCAGGTGAGTTCGCCGCGGTGGCGTGGATCGGTGCTGCGGGCCAGGTCCAGGCTGTCCATGGCCTTGGGCGGCAGGGCATCGACAGAGCGCACCGCCTGCTCGTCCACCATCAGCTGGTAGCGCTCGAAGCGGGCTACCGTCTTGCTGCCGTTGCTGCTGTCGATCTCGTTGCGCTGGCCCTTGTCGAGCACCAGGAAGCGATCACCGGCGATGTCCTCGATCCGACCCTGATGCGAGGTGGTGACCGACTCGCTGTCGCCGCGCTGGGCCAGGATGAAGACATTGCGGCCGGTGCGGCTGTCCTCGCTGTCGCGGTCGATGAAGAACACCCGCTTGCCATCGCGCGAGCTTTGGAACTGCCCGGGTGCCACCCGCGAGAGATCGGAGCGTTTCTCGTAGCGCTCCTTCAGCTGGCTGCTGCTGCGGTTGCCCCAGGGCCAGACCAGCAGCAGCAGCAGCGCGATGATCAGCAGCACCGGCCAGCTGCTGCGCAACACCGGCTTGATGAAGCGGCTGAGCCCCACGCCGCTGGCGAACCAGATGGTCATCTCCGACTCGCGGTACATGCGGCTCAGCGTGGCGACCACTGCCACGAAGAGCGACAGGCTCAGCACCGTGGGCAGATAGCCGATGCTGGTATAGCCCAGCAGCAGCAGCACGTCCTGCGGCGCGACCCGGCCGCCAGCGGCCTGTCCCAAGGTGCGTATCAGCATGATGGTCAGCACGATGGTGAGTATCACTACCAGGGTCACGCCGAAGCTGCGGGCGAGCTCTTTGCGCAGAGAGGAATCGAATAACATCCGGCCACTTTATCTATTGCCGCGACATTATGGACTTCCGTTCTCAGACTGCGTCCCTGGACGCTCTGGCTTCAATCAATGCCGATGCTCTGGTGCTGGTAATTGCCGGTGACAGCCTGCCCGCAGACCTTGACAGCAGCGTCGCCGCTGCGGTGAAGGATGCGATCAAGCTGGGCGATTTCGAGCTCAAGGCCGGCAAGACGCTGGTGCTGCAACGCGTCGCCGGCATCAAGGCGCCGCGCCTGGTGCTGACGGCCGCCGGCAAGAGCAGCCTGAAGGCTGCGCGCGCTGCGGTGCAGGCCGGCCTGGCTGCGCTGAAGGGGCGTGGCGCGGTGCATGCGGCCATTGCCTATGCCGGCTATGTGGCGCTGGACGAGGCCATGGTCGAGCAGACCGTGCTGGCCGCTCAGGAGGCGGTCTATCTGTACCGTCACACCAAGCCCAGTGCGGCGTCCGCCGCCAAGCTGGACAAGATCAGCCTGCTGGCCGACAAGGACGCGGCCAAGGCGGTCAAGGCCGGGTTGGTACGCGGGCAGGCGATTGCTGCCGGCATCGAGGCGGCCCGTGAGGCCGCCAACCGCCCGGGCAACCATTGCACGCCGACCTGGCTGGGCGAGCAGGTCAAGGCGCTGGGACGCAGCCATGGGCTCAAGGTAGAGGTGCTGGACAAGAAGGCGGTCGAGAAGCTGGGCATGGGCAGTTTCCTGGCCGTGGCCCAGGGCTCGGACGAGCCGCTGCGCTTCATCGTGGCCCGCTACGAAGGCGCGGCCAAGACCCAGGCACCGGTGGTGCTGGTCGGCAAGGGCATCACTTTCGATTCCGGCGGCATCTCGCTGAAGCCGGGTGCCCAGATGGACGAGATGAAGTTCGATATGGGCGGCGCGGCCAGCGTGCTGGGCACGCTGCGGGCGGTGGCCGAACTCAAGCCCAAGATCAATCTGGTGGCCATCATTGCCGCCTGCGAGAACATGCCCAGCGGCCGTGCGCTCAAGCCCGGCGATGTGGTGACCTCGATGTCGGGCCAGACCATCGAGATTCTCAACACCGATGCCGAGGGTCGGCTGATCCTGTGCGATGCGCTCAGCTATGCCGAGCGCTTCAAGCCGGCGGTGGTGGTCGATGTGGCCACGCTGACCGGGGCCTGCGTAATCGCGCTGGGCGGTGTGCGCAGCGGCATGTATGCCAGCGATGACGAACTGGCCGCAGCCTTGAGCGCCGCGGGCGAAGCGGCCCTGGACCCCTGCTGGCGCATGCCGCTGGACGAGGAGTACGACGAGGGGCTGAAGAGCAACTTCGCCGATGTCGCGAATGTGGGCGGTCGCGAGGGCGGCTCGATCACTGCGGCCAAGTTCCTGCAGCGCTTCGCGTCCAAGTACCGCTGGGCTCATCTGGACATCGCCGGTACCGCCTGGAAGGGTGGGGCAGCCAAGGGTGGCACCGGCCGGCCGGTGGGCCTGCTGACCCATTTCGTGCTGTCGCAGGTGAAGTGAGTGGCGATGCGGCAGGCGCAGCCCGGGAGCCGGTCATGGCCGAGGTGAGTTTCTACACTGGCGTGACGGATCGACTGGGCTTTGTCTGCCGCCTCTTGCGCAAGGCCAGCCTGAGTGGCGCCAGGGTCGCAGTGGTGGGCCCGACACCGCTGCTCGACAGGCTGGACCAGGCCTTGTGGACCTTCGAGGCCACCGAGTTCGTGCCGCATCTGCGCTTGCGTGCGCACAGCGATGACCGCAAGCAACAGGTCCGCAGCCCCATCCTGCTGAGTGAATCGGCGCAACTCGCCGTGGCTTGCCGGGTGCTGCTCAATATCGGCACCGATCTGGTGCCGGGATTCGAGCGTTATGAGCGCGTGCTGGAGGTGGTCTCACTGGATCCGCAGCAGGTCCAGGCCGGACGGCTGCGCTTCAAGCACTACAAGGCGCAGGGGCATTCCGTCGTGCATCACGAAGTGGCCGCCTGAGGGTGGTTTTGCTCGAGGCCCGGGCGAACTGTCGGCGCGGGTCAACGGCGGCATGGCGCCGCCCGTTTCTGGAGCGCTGCGCATCATGCTGCACCGCTTCGATGTGGTGCGTCAGGGCTCGTACAGCGCTGGCAATACGCTGCTCCAAATCTGCCGTCCTCCCATGCTTTCCCCATAGGGTGGTCGCTTTTTTTAGGGTATGTTCCAGCCGGTTGAAAACTCAACGTCAACTCTCTCTTCTTCCAACTCGGAGGTGATACATGCAAGTCAAGTTGAATGTGATCGTTGGCGCGGCAGCGATGCTGCTGAGCGGCGCGGCCATGTCGCAGGAACTGGTGGTCAAGATCGGCCACATCGGCCCCACGAGCGGTGCGATTGCCCACCTGGGCAAGGACAATGAGTTGGGCGCTCGTTTGGCCATCGACGAGCTGAACGCCAAGGGCGTGATGATCGGTGGCAAGAAGGCCAAGTTCGAACTGCTGGCTGAAGACGATGCCGGCGATCCCAAGCAGGGCACGGCCGCTGCACAGAAGCTGATGGATGCCAAGGTGAACGGCGTGGTCGGCCACCTGAATTCCGGCACGACCATTCCTGCCTCCAAGGTCTATAGCGACGCCGGTGTGCCGCAGATCAGCCCCTCGGCGACCAACCCCAAGTACACCCGTAACGGCTACAAGACCGCCTTCCGCGTCGTGGCTGATGACGTGCATCTGGGTGGCACGCTGGGCAAGTACGCGGTCAAGGAGCTGAAGGGGCAGTCCATCGCCGTGATCGATGACCGTACCGCTTACGGCCAGGGCGTGGCTGACGAGTTCGAGAAGGGCGTCAAGGCTGCCGGCGGCAAGGTCGTCGGTCGCGAGTTCACCAACGACAAGGCCACGGACTTCACCGCCATCCTGACCTCCTTGAAGGGCAAGAAGCCCGATGTGGTCTTCTTCGGTGGCATGGATGCAGTGGCCGGCCCGATGCTGCGCCAGATGAAGCAGCTGGGCATCAACGCCAAGTTCGTCGGCGGCGACGGCATCTGCTCGGGCGAGCTGCCCAAGCTGGCGGCTGGCACCATGGCCGATGAGCAGGTGGTCTGCGCCGAGGCTGGCGGTGTCGAGGGTGAATCCAAGAAGACCCTGGACGACTTCAAGGCCAAGTTCAAGGCCAAGTACAAGGTCGACGTGCAGATCTACGCGCCCTACGTCTACGACTCGGTCAATGTGATGGTCGACGCCATGGTCAAGGCCGGGTCTTCCGAGCCCGCCAAGTACCTGCCCGTGCTGGCCAAGACCACCGGTTACAAGGGTGTGACCGGCACGATCAGCTTCGACAACAAGGGCGACATCAAGAATGGCGCACTGACGCTGTACACCTACAAGGGTGGTGCACGCCAGCAACTGGCCGTGGTTCGCTAAGACCCAGCGCTAGCGACAGGTCTGCTCGAGCGGACCTGCTGCAGCCCCGAACGCCCACTTCGGTGGGCGTTTCTTTTTTTTCTACGGTGAGCGGCGCGGGCGCAGTTGCACTCTTGCATCGACCGCCGCTGCGGCTTTCGCATCTGCCGTGCAAAACGCACGCGATGCCGCGTGCAGGTACCTGTCTGAACTCACTCGCTGCGCTCTACTCGCGCTGTCCGCCCGGCCTTGTATGGCGCTCAACTTTGCAAGTTCCGCAGGGTCCGAAAACCTAAGTGTTAACGCGACGTGCAGAGTTGGCTTTCAAGGTGTAACGACCCTTTAAACGGGGGGCTTTCAAGAGGTGGACCGAAGGGCATGATCCAGCCGCAAAAGCAGATTCCCATTCTTGCCGGATGGCGGAGGTTCTAAGCCGAGTGGCTCAGAGCCCTGTTACAAGCAGCTGGAATCCAGCAGGGGCGTATCGCCCGGCATATGGGGTATTGCGAGCGGGGAAGTCATGATTCGAGTTTTCAACCACTATTTGCACAGGCGGACCTTGCTCCAGATCTTCTTTGATCTGGGTTTGATCATCGTCGCCTTGCTGGCTGTTGTGCTGGCCCAGGGTGAGGCTGCGGGTCAGGTCATCCCCTTTGCCGCCTCGCACGGTCTGTCGCTGGCGGGTTGCATGTTTGTGATCAACTCGGCAACGGGCTTCTATCAGCATGCGCACAACCGCTCGGTGACCGAGTCCTGCGCCCGCGCCTTGCTGGCGCTGTTGCTGGCCCTGCCCCTGGCCTATGGCATCTTCAGCCTGCTGCCGGCGAATGCGGCCGACAAGCGCGATCTGCTGACGCTCGCCGCCATGGCGGCAGTGGCGGCGATTCTGGTGCATCGCGTGTATGCCGCGCATGCTGGTGCCCAGTCGCGTACCCGCACCAAGATTCTGATCTTTGGTTCTGGCGAAGCCGCCAAGTCGGTGGGTAATACCCTGCGTGCTGCCGACCCGCATGCCCAGATCGTGGGTTATTTCGCCGGACCCAACGAAGGCGATCCGCAGGTGCTGCGCTCCGAGGTGATCGAGCCCAGTGGCAGCCTGACCGAGACGGCACTGAAGCTGGGTGTCGACGAGATTGTCGTGGCCCTGTCGGAGCGGCGTGGTGGCAGCATGCCGCTGCGGCAGCTGCTGGATTGCAAGCTCTATGGCATCCGCGTGGTCGATATCGCCACCCATTTCGAGAAGACCCTGGCGCAGATCAAGATCAGCCATGTCAATGCCGGCTGGCTGATCTTTGGCGACGGCTTCAACCAAGGTGTGTTGCGTACTGCGGTAAAGCGGGTGTTCGATGTGCTGTTCTCGACCTTGATCCTGACCCTGACCGCTCCCATCATGCTGATCACCGCACTGGTGATCAAGCTGGAGTCGCGCGGTCCGGTGTTTTACAAGCAGGAGCGGGTCGGCCTCAATGGAGAGGTTTTCGAGGTGATCAAGTTCCGCAGCATGCGCACGGACGCCGAGAAGGACGGCAAGCCGCGCTGGGCCACGGTCAACGATGACCGGGTGACCAAGGTGGGGCGCTTCATCCGTCGGGTGCGCATCGACGAGTTGCCGCAGTTGCTGAACGTGCTGCGTGGAGAGATGAGCTTGGTCGGGCCGCGCCCGGAGCGTCAGTTCTTTGTCGATGAGCTGATCGCCAAAGTGCCTTACTACGCGGTGCGTCATAGCGTCAAGCCCGGGGTTACCGGCTGGGCGCAGGTCCGCTACGAGTACGGTTCGACGGTCGAGGATTCAGTCGAGAAGCTGCAGTACGACCTTTACTATGTGAAGAACCACACCTTGTTCCTCGATCTGCTGATCATGCTGGAGACTGTGGCTGTGGTGCTGACCGGCAAGGGCGCCCGCTGAAGTTCGAGTACCGCTTTTCCGCTGTCATTGCGGCGAGCCTCCCGGGCTGCGGTGGGTGGGCATCGTGCTTGAATCCCCCTCATGCAGTTGCAGCAGCTTGATCTGAGTGCGTTTGCCTACGGTGTCGCGGCCCTGAGCTTCGGCATCTTTTTGCTCGCCTACCGACTGCGTACGAGCCAGGACGCGTCGAATCGCTCGGGGGGCAGTGGCCGGGTCTTTGTTGCAGCCATGGCCAGTGGCACCGCCTGGGCGGCGCTGGGACTGTATAGCGAGCTGCGCGCCTCCGATTTCGGTCTGCCTGGGTGGCCCGAGGCGGTACTGCCCTTTGCTGATCTGGTGCGCTATGCGCTGCTGCTTGGCTTTGTCCTGCTGCTGTTGCGGCCGCCGGGCATCGCCGCGGCAACATCCCCGGCACAAGGCCGGCCTGTTCGCAACAGCACCCGGGTTTGGCTGCAGGCGGTCTGCGCGGCCGCCTTGGCTGCCGCGCTGCTTGTACTGCTGTTGCGGGAGTTCGGCCCCTACCGTCCGTCGGTCTGGCTGCGTCCGCAGGCGCTGAGCGCCCTTGCGCTAAGCGTTGCCGGCCTGCTGCTGGTCGAGCAGTTGCTGCGCAATGTCTCGGGTGACGCGCGCTGGGCGGCCAAACCGGTCTGCCTGGGTCTGGGGGTGCTGTTTGCCTACGACCTCTATCTGTACTCCCAGGCGATGATGTTCCAGGACATCGACGAGGACGCGTTGGCCGTGCGGCCCCTGGTGCATAGCCTGACCGTGCCGCTGCTGTACCTGGCCAGCCGGCGTCAGCGTGACTGGATCTCCAATCTGCATGTGTCGCGCACGGTGGTCTTCCATTCGGCGACCATGCTCTTGTCGGGCGCCTATCTGTTGCTGATCTCGGCGGTGGGCTACTACGTGCGCTACACCGGCGGCGATTGGGGGCGCGCCTTGCAGATTGCGCTGACCTCGGCAGCGCTGCTGTCGCTGCTGCTGCTGCTGCTTTCGGGCGCGATGCGGGCCAAGCTCAAGGTCTATATCAGCAAGCATTTCTTCAGTTATCGCTACGACTACCGCGAAGAATGGCTGCGTTTTACCGCCATGCTGGCCTCGCAAAGCTCGCCTCAGGAGCTGGGGGGCTCGATCATCAAGGGCCTGGCCAATCTGGTGGAGAGTCCGTCGGGTGCGCTGTGGCTGCGCCAAGCGGGGGATGCGGGCCTGCTGCAGACGGCCTTCTGGAATGTGCCGCCCAGCAAGGAGCGGCTGGAGACCGATGCCTCACTGGTCCGCTATCTCGCCCAGAGCCACTGGATCATCGATCTGGACGAGTACCGCAACGGGCCGGATCGCTACGCGGGCCTGATGCTGCCCGACTGGTTGCTGGCCGAGGCAAGGCATTGGCTGATCATTCCGCTCAGCGTGGCGGGCGAACTGCTCGGCTTCGTGCTGCTGGGTCGGCCGCGTGCCAGCCTGGATGTGAACTGGGAGGTGCGGGATCTGCTGCGCACCGCCAGCAGCCAGGCCGCCAGCTATCTGGCCCAGATGCAGGCCACCGAGGCCTTGCTGGAGGCGCGCAAGTTCGACGCTTTCAATCGCATGTCCGCCTTCGTGGTGCATGACCTGAAGAACATCGTGACCCAGCTTTCGCTGATGATGAAGAACGCCAGGCGCTTGCGCGACAACCCTGAGTTCCAGGAGGACATGCTCGCCACCGTCGAGAACTCCCTGGAGAAGATGCGCCAGCTGATGCTGCAGCTGCGCGAGGGGCAGACCCCGCATGGGGTGACGCAGGGCGTGGAGCTGGCGCCGATCGCGCGTCGTCTGGCGGATGCGGCGCGCGGCAAGGGCAGGCAGCTGGAGCTGGCATTGAGCGATGAGCTGAGCACGCGGGGGCATGAGGAACGCATCGAAAGGGTTATTGGCCATGTGGTCCAGAACGCCTTTGATGCCACCCCCGAGGATGGGCGTGTCTGGCTGAGTCTCGTGCGCGCGGGCAGCTATGCCCAGATCGAGGTCGGCGATACTGGTTGCGGCATGTCGGATGAGTTCATCCGCACGCGCCTGTTCAAGCCCTTCCAGACCACCAAGAACAGTGGCATGGGCATAGGTGCTTTCGAGAGTTTTCAGTATCTGCAGGAACTAGGGGGAAAGATCAACGTGAACAGCGAAGTCAACCGCGGCACCCGCATCACCCTGCTGCTGCCGCTGTTCCATGCGTCGCAGCGCTCGGACCTGAGCATGCAGCCGGCGCCATGAGCAGCAATCGCAGCCAGCCCCTGCTGATCGTCGAGGACGATCTGGCCTTGCAAAAGCAGCTGAAATGGTCTCTGGACGGCTTCGAATCCGTGCTGGCCGATGATTTCGCCTCGGCGGTGCTGCAGTTCAGGCGCCACCAGCCCGCCGTGGTCACGATGGATCTGGGTCTGCCACCCGATCAGGACTCGGTCGGCGAGGGGTTCAGGCTGCTCGAGCGTCTGCTGGAGCTCGATCCGGGGGTCAAGGTCATCGTGCTGACTGGGCAGAACGACCAGAACAACGCCTTGCGTGCGATCCGTCTGGGCGCCTATGACTTCCTGGCGAAGCCGGTCGACCCGGATGCGCTGAGTCTGACGGTGGAACGCGCGTTTCGCCTCTATGAGTTGCAGCAGGAGAACCGCCGGTTGCAGGCGCAGCAGGGTGCTGATGCCATCAGCGGCCTGGTGACGCGGGACGAGCGCATGCTCAAGATCTGCCGCACGATAGAGAAGGTCGCCAGCAGCAACGCGACGGTGCTGCTTCTGGGCGAAAGCGGCACCGGCAAGGAGTTGCTGGCCCAGGGCGTGCATGACGCATCCAAGCGCAAGGGCCGCTTCGTGGCGATCAACTGCGCAGCCATCCCCGAGAACCTGCTCGAGAGCGAGCTCTTCGGCTACGAGAAGGGCGCGTTCACCGGCGCCAGCAAGACCACCATCGGCAAGATCGAGACGGCCAACGGGGGTACCCTGATGCTGGACGAGATCGGCGATCTGCCGTTGCCGCTGCAGGCCAAACTGCTGCGCTTTTTGCAGGAGCGCGCCATCGAGCGTGTAGGGGGACGTCAGGAGATTCCCATCGATGTTCGCATCGTCGGAGCGACCCATCAGGATCTGCGCCAGCTGATCAACGAGGGGCGTTTCCGCGAGGATCTTTTCTACCGGCTGGCCGAGATCGTTGTCGACATTCCCCCGCTGCGCCAGCGCCAGGGCGATGCGGTGCTGCTGAGCCATGCCTTCCTGCGCCGCTTCGCCAGCGAGCAGCGCCGTCCTCAGCTGGGCCTGGCCGACGACGCGGTGCGCGCCATCGAAGCCTATGCCTGGCCCGGCAATGTGCGCGAGCTGCAGAACCTGATGAAGCGTGCCTCCATCATGGCGGACGGTGATCGCGTCAGCGCTGAGGATCTGGGGCTGCCCATACCGCAAGGGGCTGAGGCCGACGATACGCTGGCTGCGCTGGATCTTCGTACGGTGCGCGAGCGCGCCGAGCGGCAGGCGGTCGTCGCGGCCCTGGCTCGCGCCGACGGCAACATCCTGCGCGCCTCCGAGATTCTCGGGGTGAGCCGGCCGACCCTGTACGACTTGATGAGCCGTCTGCAACTCAAATGAGCCGCGCAAGCGCCGACGCAGCAATGAATGTGAGCAAGCGAATGACACCGACCCGACAATGGCTGGCCTTGGTGGCGACGGCCACGCTGAGCGTGCTGCTGAGCGGCTGCGCAGGCGAGTCGCCCGAGCACCTGCTGGCCGAGGCCAAGAAGCACCTACAGCAGCAGGATCACAAGGCAGCCATCATTCAGCTGAAGAATGCGCTTCAGCAAGATCCCTCGCTGGCCGAGGCGCGCTTTCTGCTGGGCAAGTCCCTGCTGCGCAACGGGGATGCGGCTGGCGCCGAGATCGAGCTCAACAAGGCCGCCGAGCTGGGCTATGACGCCGAAGCGCTGGCCCCCGAGCAGTCGCGCCTGATGTTGCTGCAGGGCAAGGCCGAGGCCTTGATCAAGCAGTACGACGGCATTGCGCCCAAGGACCCTTTGCTGCTGGCCGCGCTCAAGCTGAATCTGGCCGTCGCACATATCAGCGGCGGCGACGTCAAGACCGCGCGCGAACGCATAGACCAGGCCCTGCAGGCCGATGCCGCCAATGTGGAGGTGCAACTCTTTCACACCCGCCTGCTCGAAGTGGAAGGGCGGGCCGAGGCTGCGCTCGCCAGCATCGAGCAGCTGCTGGGCAAGCATCCGCAGAACAGCCAGGCCTGGAAGCTCAAGGGCGATCTGCTGATGCAGCAGGGGGCGGCCGCAAAGACTGAGGCAGCCGAGGCCGGCCTGGCCGCGTATCGCAAGGCGGTCGAACTCGACAAGCGCAATATCGACGCGCAAGCGGCCATCTTCCAGGTGCTGCTGGGTCGCCAGGAACTGGACGCTGCGGCCACTCAGCTGACCCAGCTGCGCGCGGTCGCATCGAACCACCCGCAGACGCATTTCTTCGCTGCGCGCCTGGCCTTCGAGCGGCGTGACCTGAAGACCGCCCGCGAAGAGGTGCAGGCCCTGCTCAAGCAGGCGCCAGACAGCGCGGCTGCGCTGCAGCTGGCCGGCGCGATCGAACTGCGGCGGGGGGGCACGCTGGCAGCCCAGTCCTATCTGCAGCGGGCGCTGAATCGGGCGCCCGAGCTGCACAGCAGCCGGCTGCTGTTGGCGCGCAGCTATCTGCGTGCCGGTGACGGCAAGAAGGCGCTGGAGACGGTGACGCCGCTGCTGGAGCAGAAGCTGGCCAGCGGCGAGTCCTATGCCATTGCCGCTGAGGCCCAGCTTCTGCAGGGCGATGCAAAGCAAGCGACCGAGTTGTTCGAGCGTGCGGCCGAACTGAATCCGCAGGACAAGCGCAGCCGTACCGCGTTGGCGCTGGCCTCGATAGGGCAGGGACGCTCGGAGCAGGGCTTCGGCGAGCTGCGCAGTCTGGCCGCTAGCGATGCCGGCCCGCTGGCCGATCTGGCCCTGGTGAGCGCACATATGCGCAAGCGTGAGTTCGACGCGGCGCTGAAAGCGTTGGACGATTTGCAGCGCAAGCAGCCTGACAGCCCGCTTGCCGCTGGTTTGCGCGGCCGGGTCGAGCTGCTCAAGGGCAATCGCGGCAAGGCTGTCGAGGCCTTCCAGGCTGCGCTGAAGATCGATCCGGCCTTCTTTCCGGCGGCCGCCGGACTGGCAACGCTGGCCATGGAGGACAAGAAGCCGGACGAGGCGCAACGCGTCTTCGAGGCGGTGCAGGCGGCCGATCCGGGCCATGTGCAAGCCAGCCTGGCACTGGTCAGGTTGCGCGCTGGCGTGGGAGCGCCGCATGAGGAACTGGTCGAGCGGCTGGGCAAGGCGATCAAGGCCAATCCGGGTGCCGATGCGCCGCGGCTGATGTTGATCGGGCTGCTTCAGGAGCGTCGCCAGACCAAGCAGGCACTGGCTGCCGCTCAGGAGGGCGTCAGCGCCATAGCCGACCATCCGGACCTGCTGGCGGCCCTGGCCCGGGCGCAGATGGCTGCCGGTGATTTCAACCAGGCGTTGATCGCCGCGAACAAGGCGGTGGCATTGCAGCCCGAGTCCCCTCAGCCTTATGTGCTGCTGGCCGAGCTCTATCTGAGCAACAAGGACTCCTACGGCGCCAGCAGCAATCTGAAGAAAGCCCTGGCATTGCGCGCCGACTTCCTGCCGGCCCTGACACTGTCGGTGGCGCTGGAACGCGAGGTCGGAAGGCTTGATCGGGCGCGGCTGGTGACACGCGACATCCAGAGGCTCAGGCCACAGGACAGCAGCGGCTACGAACTGGCCGGCGACATCGAACTGCTCGACAAGAGCTATCCGGCTGCCGTCGCGGCCTACCGCCAGGCCCTGGAGCGCAAGCCCACGCCCGAGCTGAGCATCAAGCTGCATCGCAGCCTGCTCGCGCAGGGGCGCAGCGAGGAGGCGCGGCGCATGGAGCAGCAGTGGCAGGGCGCTGCCGTCAAGCAGCCGTTGTTGATCTACTACCTGGGCGATCTGGCACTGACCCAGGGCGACTTCCCGCAGGCACTGAAGCATTACCAGCAGGTGCTGGCGCTGCAGCCCTCCAACGCCGCCGCCAGCAACAATGTGGGCTGGCTGCTGCACCGTGCCGGGCAGGCCGAGGCTCTGAAGTATGTCGAGCGCGCCAATGCCCTGCAGCCGAATCACCCCGCCTATCTGGACACCCTGGCCGAGATACTGGCCGCCCAGGGCCAGCTGGAGCGCGCGCTGCAGGCCCAGCAGGCCGCCGTGGGCCTGGCGCCTAACTTTCATCCGCATCGCCTGAATCTGGCGCGTTTCTACCTGCAGGCCGGACGCAAGAGCGAGGCCGCCGACGAGTTGAAGACCTTGGCGGCGCTGGGGGACAAGTTTTCGCAACAGGCCGAGGTGAAAAAGCTGCAGGCCCAGCTGTGAAGTGGCACCATCAGCTTCTCGGTACTGTCTTGGCCTGGCGATAAACTGGATCTGATATGACACAGATACGGCGTTCCAGCTTCAAGAAGCGGCTGCATGTCAGTCTGCGGCGCCTGTTCGGGCATCTGCCCAAGAGCTGGCGTCATGCGGTCTACCGGCGCATGGTCGATTGCGATCCCGAGCCTGATCCGCGTCTGCTGCTGAAGATCGCCGAGACCCGCGAGGAACTGGAGCAGTGCTTCGCCATCCTTCACGACGCCTATGTGGCCAGCGGCTTCATGAAGCCCGACCCTTCGGGCTTGCGCGCCACCATCTATCACGCCCTGCCCACCACCACCACGCTGTGCGCCAAGTACGACGGACGGGTGGTCGGCACCATGTCGATGATCCGCGAAGGTGTGTTCGGCTTTCCGCTGCAGGCGGTATTTGATCTCGACGATGTGCGGGCCAAGGGCGGCAATGTGGCCGAGATCTCCGCGCTGGCCGTCCATCCGGATTTTCGCAAGACCGGCGGCGCCATCCTGTTCCCGCTGATGAAGTTCATGCACCAGTACTGCACCGAGTATTTCGATACCCGGCATCTGGTGATCGCGGTCAATCCGGACAAGATCGAGCTCTATGAGGCCCTGCTGTTCTTCCAGCGCCTGCAGGAGAAGGTGGTCGATAACTACGACTTCGCCAACGGCGCGCCGGCCGTGGGGGCGACGCTGGACCTCAAGTACGCGGTCGACGTCTTTCGCGAGGCCTACAAGGGCAGGCCCATGCGCAAGAACCTGCACAAGTACTTCGTGACCCTGCGTCTGGAGAACATCAAGCTGCCGAAGCGGCGCTACTTCACGACCAATGACGCGGTGATGACGCCCGAGTTGCTGGACTATTTCTTCAACCAGCGCACCCAGCAGTTCGCCAATCTGGACGACCGACGCAAGTCCCTGCTCTGGTCCATCTACAGCCAGGCTGAGTACCGCCGGGTACTGCCGATGATCAGCGATCTGACGCCGGCCAGCCACCCGCTGCGTCAGCATCAGCGGCACTCGATCCGTTGCCCGGGCCAGATCACCGTGCAGACCGATGCCGGGCCGCGCACCTTTGTGCTGCAGGTGATCGAGATCTCGCTAGGTGGCTTCCAGGCCGAATGCCAGCTTGAGCTGCCGGTCGGCAGCGTCGGCGAGGCCTTGATCGAGCTGGGTGAGTCCGAGCGTTCGCTTGTGCATGCCACGGCGGTGCGCAGCAAGAACGCCGACAAGCGCGCCTTCATAGGTTTCAAGCTGGACGAGCCGGACCGCAGCTGGCGGCAATGCGTCGCCGCGCTCGAAACCGGTCTGACCGCCTCGGACCTGCTGCAATGAGCGCGGCTCGCCTGCCGTCCTGGCCTCGCTGGCTGTGCGGACTTGCGCTGTGGGCGCTCGCGCTGGTGGCCAGTGCCGCGCCGTCCATGGTCGAGCTGATCCAGCGCAGCAAGCCCTCGGTGGTGCTGGTGGGCACCTATGCGGAGACCGACAGCCCGCGCTTTGGCTTCCGCGGCAGCGGCTTTGTGGTCGGTGACGGCACCCAAGTGCTGACCAATGCCCATGTGCTGCCCTCGCCGGCGACGACGGCGGAGGAGCGCCAGGTCGTGGTTCAGGTCGCCCAGGGCGATGGGCGCTGGACCCAGCGTGCGGTCACCGTGCTGCGCCTGGACCGCTCGCGTGACCTGGCCTTGCTGCGCATGGAGGGGCCGGCGCTGCCCGCGCTGCGCCTGGCACCGGAACTGACGGTCAAGGAGGGCATGTCGGTGGCCTTGATCGGCTTTCCGATCGGCAATGCGCTGGGTCTGGTGCCGGTGACCCACCGCGGCATGATCGCGGCCATCGTTCCAATTGCCCAGCCCATGGCCCAGGCCCAGGGCTTGAACGAGGCCGCCATACGGCGGCTGCGCGAAGGGCCCTTCAATGTGCTGCAGCTGGATGCCACCGCCTATCCCGGCAACAGCGGGGGACCGGTGCTGGAGCTGGAGTCCGGGCTGGTGGTCGGCATCGTCAATATGGTGCTGGTCAGGGGCAGCAAGGAGGCCGCGCTCAGCCAGCCCAGCGGCATCACCTACGCGATTCCGAGTGTTTTTGCCGAGCGCCTGCTGGCGCCCTGATGCCGGCGCCATAGCCCGCCCGCAAGGTACCCGCGCCACCCGCCTGTTTTTTGCGCAAACACGTAAATACGGGCGCGCAAACGTTTAGCGTTTTCCTTAGACTGCCGCTACACTCGCCGTTCTTACAATCCGCGCAGTCCTGCCCAGGGTCGGACGCGGGCCGGTTCCCCAATGTGATCCGGCAAGCGTGACGGCGTGTGCTGCAGGCCCCTCAACCAGTCCAGATGGGTACGCAATGAAGCTCGCTTTCTCCCTGCTCGCCAGCGCCGCGATGGCCGCCACCTTGTCCGTGATGCCCTCGGTCGCCCTGGCTCAGGCGCAGCCGGCCATCATCTTCGACATGGGTGGCAAGTTCGACAAGTCCTTCAACGAGTCGGCCTATCGGGGCATCGAGCGCTGGAAGCAGGAAACCGGCAAGAGCTATCTCGAGTTCGAGATCAGCAACGACACCCAGCGCGTGCAGGCGATACGCCGCATGGCCGAGCGTGGCGCCAATCCCATCATCTCGATAGGCTTCGCCCAGGCTTCGGCGCTGGAGCAGGTGGCCAAGGACTTTCCCAAGTCCAACTTCGCCATCATCGACATGGTGGTGAACAAGCCCAATGTGCAGTCGGTGGTGTTCAAGGAGCATGAGGGCAGCTTCCTGGTGGGCGCGATGGCTTCGCTGGCCAGCAAGACCGGCAAGGTGGGCTTCATCGGCGGCATGGACATCCCGCTGATCCGCAAGTTCCAGTGCGGTTACGAGCAGGGCGCCAAGGCGGCCAATGCCAAGGCGGAGGTCACTGCCAATATGACCGGCACCACCGCCAGCGCCTGGAACGATCCCACCCGCGGCGGCGAACTGGCCAAGGCACAGTTCTCCAAGGGGGTGGATGTGATCTTCGCAGCGGCCGGCGGCACCGGCTCGGGCGTCTATCAGGCCGCCAAGGATGGCGGCAAGCTGGCCATCGGTGTGGACAGCAACCAGAATCATCTGCAGCCCGGCACCATGCTGACCTCCATGGTCAAGCGGGTGGATGTGGCCGTGTACAACGTGCTGAAGGCCTACAAGCCCGGCGTTAGCGTGCTGGGCCTGAAGGAGGGGGGCGTCGACTATGCGATGGACCAGCACAATGCCAAGCTGGTGACGCCGGCGATCAAGACCAAGGTCGAAGCCTACAAGGCCGACATCATCGCTGGCAAGATCAAGGTGGCCGACTATATGGCCGACAACGCCTGCAAGTACTGACCGCAGCTTCGGCGCCTAGGGGGCAGGGCGCGCGGTGCAGGCCGTAGCGACTGCCCTTTTTCACAGCTGTCTGGCCCTTTTCTTCCCCGACAAAAGCATGACCGATCCGAGCCGTGGCGCCCTGGCGCCTCCCGCTGTTCGCCTCTGCGACATCAGCAAGCGCTTTGGCGCGGTGCAGGCCAATGCCGGCGTGACGCTGGCGGTGGCGCCCGCCACCGTGCATGGGCTGGTGGGCGAGAACGGCGCCGGCAAGAGCACGCTGATGGCTGTGCTCTACGGCTACTACCAGGCGGATGCCGGTCATATCGAGATGGGCGGTCAGCCGGTGGCGATCCGCGATTCGCAGCAGGCCATCGCACTGGGCATAGGTATGGTGCACCAGCACTTCATGCTGGTAGACACCTTGACTGCGCTGGACAATGTGATGCTGGGTGCCGAGCCGGCCTTCTTGCTCAAGCGCGCCCAGCGCAAGGTGCGGGTCAAGCTGGAAACGCTGATGCAGGACACCGGCCTGCATGTGCGCTTGGACGAGAAGGTGGCCGATCTGCCGGTGGGCGAGTTGCAGCGCCTGGAGATACTGAAGGCGCTGTACCGCGGCGCGCGGGTGCTGATCCTGGATGAGCCCACCGCGGTGCTGACCCCGCAGGAGACGCAGGCACTGTTCGAGACGCTGCGCCGCCTGCGCACGCTGGGTACCACCATCATCCTGATCACCCACAAGCTCAAGGAAGTGATGGCCTTGTGCGATGCGGTGACCGTGATGCGTGCCGGCCGCGTCATCAAGACCTGCGCCATCGCCGAGACCAGCCCCGAGGACTTGGCCGAGGCCATGGTGGGCCGCAAGGTCAACCTGGGTCGGGTGGCGGGGACCGGTCCGACCGGGGATGCGTTGCGTCTGCAGGTCAGCGGCCTCAGCCTGAAGCGCGTGCAGGGCGTGGACCTGCTCAGGAACATCTCGCTGCGCCTGCATGCCGGCGAGATCGTCGGCGTGGCCGGTGTGTCGGGCAACGGCCAGAGCGAGTTGCTGGAGGTCTTGGCCGGAATGGTGGCACCCGATGCCGGCGAGATGCAGCTGGGCGAGGCGCGCTTCAGCGCCGGCCAGTGGCTGGAGCCGCGCCGCGCCCGTGAACACAAGCTGGCCCATGTGCCCGAGGACCGTCAGGTCTGCGGCATGGTGATGAGTTTTCCTGCCTGGGAGACCGCGGCTCTGGGCTACCAGGACCAGTACCGCGCCGCGCCGCTGGGCCTGGGGCTGCAGCAGCAGCGCCTGCGCGAGCAGACGGCCGAGATGATGGAGCGCTTCGATGTGCGGCCGCGCAATGCACTGCTGGGCTCGTCCAAGTTCTCCGGCGGCAACCAGCAGAAGCTGATCCTGGCCCGCGAGATCGGCCAGGCGCCGGCGGTGCTGCTGGTGGGCCAGCCCACCCGTGGCGTCGATATCGGCGCGATCGAGTTCATCCATGGCCAGCTGCGCGCCTTGCGCGATGCCGGCTGCGCGGTGCTGCTGGTCAGCTCCGAGCTCGACGAGATCCTCGCGCTGGCGGACCGCGTGATCGTGATGAACTGCGGCCGCATCACCGGCGAGCTGCCGATCGAGCGCTGCGACGAAAAAACCCTGGGTCTGCTGATGGCGGCCCAGCCGGGAACCGAGGACGCGCCCGCCGCGGCCCTGCACTGACAAGACATCAGCGATGAGTCAACCTGTTCAATTGCCCCGCTGGATCGATGTCGGCGTGCTGCCGCTGTGGAATCTGGCGATTGCGCTGGCGGTGGCCGGCCTGGTCGTGCTGCTGATCGGCCAGAGCCCGATGCAGGCACTGACGGTGCTGCTCAACGGCTCACTGGGCAGCCTGCGCGGCCTGGGCTACACGCTCTACTACACCACCACCTTCGTCTTCACCGGCCTGGCTGTCGCGGTGGCCTTCCATGGCGGCCTCTTCAATATCGGTGGAGAAGGGCAGGCCACCTTCGCCGGTCTGGGCGTGACGCTGCTGGCGCTGGCCCTGGGTGCCAGCTTGCCGCCGCTGCTGCTGCTGCCGATGCTGGTGCTCAGCGCCGCGCTGTTCGGCATGCTGTGGGCGCTGGTGCCGGCCTGGCTGCAGGCCTGGCGCGGCAGCCACATCGTCATCACCACCATCATGTTCAACTTCCTGGCCAGCAGCCTGAACGTCTATCTGCTGGTCAATGTGATGCGTCCGACGGGTTCGATGGCGGTAGAGAGCGCCAGCTTCGCCGATGCCGCCCGCATGCCGGCGCTGCACGAACTGGCGGCCGGCCTCGGTCTGGAGCTGCCCTCGTCGCCGCTGAATCTGAGCCTGGCCCTGGCCCTGCTGGCCTGCTTCTTCGTGCACTGGTTCCTGTGGCGCAGCCGGGCCGGCTATGCGCTGCGCGCGGTGGGCTCGGCGCCCAAGGCCGCGCACTATGCCGGCATCAGGCCGCGCCTGCAGGTGCTGGTCGCGATGGGCCTCTCGGGCGCGCTGGCCGGCATGGTGGCGGTCAACGAGATTTCCGGTGTGCAGGGCAAGCTGACGCTTGACTTTGTCGCCGGTGCTGGTTTCACCGGCATCGCGGTCAGCCTGATGGGGCGCAACCATCCGCTGGGCATCGTGCTGGCGGCGCTGCTGTTCGGCGTGCTCTACCAGGGCGGTGTCGAGGTGGCCTTCGAGCTGCCCGGCTTTAGCCGCGAGATGGTGGTGACGGTGCAGGGGCTGATCGTGCTGTTTGCCGGCGCCATGGCCATGGTCAGCGCACCGCTGTTCGGCCGGCTCTATGCCGCCACCCGGCGCAAGGAGGTCTCGCATGGATGAGTTGCTGATCGGCTCGGTGCTGGCCTCGACGCTGCGCGTCACCACGCCGCTGCTGCTGTGCGCGCTGGCCGGCCTGCTGTCCGAGCGCTCCGGCGTCATCGATATCGGCCTGGAAGGCAAGATGCTGTTTGCCGCCTTTGCCGCCGCCGCCGCGGCCACCGTCACCCAATCCACCGGCCTGGGTCTGCTGGCCGGCATTGGTGTGGCGCTGGCGCTCTCGGCCCTGCACGGCTTTGCCTGCGTCACCCACAGGGGCGACCAGGTGGTGACCGGCGTGGCCCTGAATATGGTGGCGGCGGGTCTCACCGTGGTGCTGGGCATCGCCTGGTTCGCCCAGGGCGGGCAGACGCCACCTGTATCAGCCGATGTGCGGCTGACCGGTCTGAGCCCGGCCTACGCCGAGGCCGGCGGCGGCTGGCTGGCCTCCGTGCTGGGCCATGGTCTGCTGAGCCACAACCTGCTGGTCTATCTGGCCTTCTTCCTGGTGCTGGCCGTGTGGTTCTTCCTGGAACGCACCAAGCCGGGCCTGCGCCTGCGCGCGGTTGGCGAGAACCCGGCCATGGTCGATGCGGCTGGCGTCTCGGTGCCCGGCCTGCGCTATGCGGCCCTGATGATGAACGGCGTGCTTTGCGGCCTGGCCGGCGCCTATCTGACCCTGGCGCAGAACGCGGCCTTCTCGCCCAATATGACCGCCGGGCGCGGCTTCATCGCGCTGGCCGCAATGATCTTCGGCAAGTGGAAGCCGGTGCCCACGCTGTTCGCCTGCCTGCTGTTCGGCTTTCTGGACGCGGTGGCGATACGCCTGCAGGGCGTGGCCCTGCCCGCGGCCCTGGGCGGCGGCGAGGTGCCGGTGCAGCTGATACAGGCCTTGCCCTATGTGCTGACGGTGGTGCTGCTGGCGGGCTTCATCGGCCAGGCCCTGGCCCCCAAGGCCCTGGGCCGCCCCTATGTGAAGGAGCGCTGAGATGGAGCTGAGTTCCGAGTTGCAGCAGGCGCTGCTGACGGCCTCGCTGGCGGCGCGCGCGCGCTCGCATTCGCCCTACTCGCGCTATGCGGTGGGCGCGGCCATCCTTGATGAGCAGGGCCGCATTCATGTCGGTGCCAATATCGAGAATGCCGCCTATCCCCAGGGCTGGTGCGCCGAGGCCACCGCGCTGGGCGCGATGGTGATGGCCGGCGGCCGCCGTGCACGGGCGGTGCTGGTCAGCGGCCCCGGGCCCGACCTCCTCACCCCCTGCGGGGGCTGCCGGCAGAAGCTGCGCGAGTTCGGCGCCCCCGATCTGCTCATCATCGCCGCCGACCCCGGCGGCATCCGTCAGCAGTGGACGCTCGAGCAACTGCTGCCCTTCAGTTTCGGTCCCGAGCATCTGAAGCTCGAGAGCCTGGGAGAACAACAATGATCGACAAGACAAGCCTGGAACCCAAGATTGCCGCTACCGTGGCCCTGCTGCAGCAGCGCTTCGGCGCCGCTCCCGAGGTGGCCGTGGTGCTGGGTTCGGGCTGGGCCGGCGCGGTGGCGCGGGTGGAAGACGCGCAGTCCCTGTCCTATGCGGAACTGGCGGCCTTTCCGCAGCCCAAGGTCGAGGGCCATGTCAACGAGATCGTGGTCGGCCGCATCGGCGCGCAGCGGGTCGTGATGCTACGCGGCCGTGCCCATACCTACGAGAGCGGTGACTGCACCGGCATGGCCGGCGCCCTGTTCAGCCTGCGACGCTGGGGCGTCAAGGCCTTGCTGCAGACCAATGCCTCGGGTTCGCTGCGCCAGCAGATGCCGCCCGGCAGCCTGATGCTGATCAGCGACCACATCAATGCGCCGCAGCGCTCGCCGCTGGTGGGCCTGCAGGGCAGCGAACGCTTCGTCGACATGAGCCAGGCCTACGACCTGGAGCTGCGCCAGCAGGCCAAGAAGATTGCCCAGGCCGGCAATCTGATGCTGGGCGAGGGCGTCTATGTCTGGGCGCTGGGTCCGCAGTTCGAGACCCCGGCCGAGATCCGCATGTTTGCCGCCTGGGGGGCCGACGCCGTGGGCATGAGCACCGTGCCCGAGACGATTCTGGCCCGCCATGCCGGCCTGCGGGTGATGGGCCTGGCGCTGATGACCAATATGGCTGCCGGACTTTCCGCCGAGGCACTGACCCATGCGCTGACCCTGCAGCAGGCCCAGGTCTCGGGCGAACGTGCGGCCGACTTCCTGGCCGCGGTCGTCGCCGGTCTGGCCGAACTGCCCTCGCTGAAGGCCTGAGATGGAGATGGACCTGAAAGAGGCGGCCCGTCTGGCCCTGGCCTGTCTAGATCTCACCAGCCTCAATGAGGGCGACTGCGAGGCCGACATCACCGCGCTGTGCGAGCGCGCCCAGACCGCCCACGGCCCGGTGGCGGCTGTCTGCGTCTGGCCACGTTTCGTCGCGCAGGCGCGCCGTCTGCTGCCGGCGACGGTGCGCGTCGCGGCCGTGGCCGATTTTCCCGATGGCGCGCTCGATACCGCGCGGGCGCTGGCCGATGTGGCCCTGATCGCGCAGGCCGGGGGCGACGAGGTCGACGTGGTGTTGCCCTACCAGGCGCTGATGGCCGGCCGCCGTGCCGAGGTGGCCGAGTTCCTGGCCGAGGTGCGTCACGCCAGCCGGCCGCTGACCCTCAAGGTCATCATCGAGAGCGGCGTGCTGCAGCGGCCCGAGCTGATCCAGGACGCGACCCGCATCGCGCTGATGGCCGGTGCCGATTTCGTCAAGACCAGCACCGGCAAGACGCCGGTGTCTGCCACGCCCGAGGCGGCCGCGCTGATACTGGCCGAAATCGCCGCCAGCGGGTTGGCGCATGCCGGTTTCAAGGCCTCCGGCGGCCTGCGCACGGTGCAGGACGCAAGGCGCTATCTTTGCCTCGCGGCCGAGCGGCTGGGCGCGGGTGCGCTGAACCCGCAGCGCCTGCGCTTTGGTGCCAGCGGTCTGCTCAGCGACATCCTGGCGACACTGGACGACCGCAGCCCGGCGCCCGCGGCCAACGGCACTTATTGATCTTGGAAGGAGAGCCCATGCTGGCTCAGGAAATCATTCGCGCCAAGCGCGACGGCGGCGCGCTGTCCGAGGCGCAGATCCAGGACTTCGTGCGTGGTTTGGTCGACGGCAGCTGGAGTGAGGGCCAGGTGGCGGCTCTGGGCATGGCCGTCTTTCTGCGCGGCATGGGCCGCGAGG
>JAYRSJ010000034.1:0-31644 GCA_041920215.1 Burkholderiaceae bacterium
TTCGTCTCGCTGTACTTCCGCCTTGTCAGCGGCTTGTCGCTTGCCATCGTGTCCACCTAAGTTACGTGGACACGATCCTTGCCGACGGGGCCGGCAGCTTCAAGGTGACTTGGCCAGACGCTTACCGGTGTCCGCCTTACTGGCGCGCTGAAGGGCTGCATGGGCTTTCGATATCAGTTTCGCCTCAGTCCAATCGGGCACAAACTCGCGGCCCAAGGTGAGCACTTCCTGCTTCAGGTTGGGCAGATAGGCTGAATGACAGAGGAAGCATGCCGCCAGAAACATGAAGGTGTCTCGTTGACCGTCAGGAACACCATCGGCGGCCCACCCTCTAAGTTCAACCAAGCGGCGTAGGTCGTTCAGCCTCATCCAGTTCAGGTTGGCGGCCGACGAGCGGCGTCCGCCAAACAGCTTTTGCCTACTGGCATTAGCTTCATCGTCGACGGGACGCGTGTCGCTTACGTCGTCATTGGCAGCAGGCATGCCGCGCCCTACGTTCTGCGCCTCCCCGCGAATCAACGACCGTCGATGAATCTCGTCACGGCTCAAGGGCAACAGTCGTTCGGCGAGGTCTTCGAAGTCCCAGCCCAGGCAGCCGTTTGATAGGCGCATATTGCCGCCGGCCACGGTTTGCGCTCGGTAGAGCACACGCACCACCGTGCCGGATTTCCTGTTCATCGTGCCCTCTAGGCGGAGCACCCGCGATGCATCCACCGCGCGAGGGTCCGCCCCAAACTGGCGCAGTTGTTGTGAGAGCTCACGCTGAACAGCCTGCCATCGAAGCAACGCGCATCGCGGCAGCGGCGTCGAGAGGACCCACTTCAGATGCAGGCCGCGGCCAGAGCTAAGGACGATGCTAGGCAGGGGTAAACCAAGGTCTTCCAAGCTTATGAGAACCCAGCCGCAAAGCCGCTCTGGGTCCATGTCCCTGAGTTCCGGGATGCTATAAGTGTCCAAGTCGGAGAAAACAACGGGCATCCGCCACAGATGGACCGCAGCCCTGCTTCGCTTGAAGAACTGCCCTTGGCTAAGGTAGTAAGCGTCGGCGCCGGGCCTCAAGTTCTCAAGCGCCTCGGGGAGGTCTTGCAGCCGCGTCGGTTTGGCTTTGTATCGACCTGCTTGCATTAAGTCGAGAGAGACAAAGCCCGGAAGAGATGGGTCGTGGTACGAGGACGGCTCCGACTCGTACCAGTGCCGAGACAACGCAAGAGAAGAAGACATAAGGGCTCCGCTGCACGGCGGATGTGCCCTTTGCTGCTACACATTTCATAAGGCTGCCCGCCGCACCCCAGACCGATGCCTGCTAGGGTCAAACGGTTTGAGGCTTTGTTTTAGGCCCGCGCCATGCGGGCCATATTCGCGGTGTAGCCATCGCTGGTTATACGTCGAGCCATGCTCAGTCTCGTCAGACCCAGTTCCTCAATCCACAACGACCTGGCGCTTCACACCTACCCGGCTCCAGTGTTCTCCAGCCCCTGCACCCAGCGCTTCGCCTGGCCACGAATACCCTCAAATACAGCCTCGGCAGTTCGTGGCGGAAAGTCCGCGGGGAGCCTCGCCTGCACAACCGCTATCGCCGGTTCGACTCGCTGCACTAGGGCCTGCATGTCTTGCCACACATCATCAACGCCTGCCTTGGCGGCGACGCCCTGCCAGTGCCGTGTCTGGATGCTGTGAAGGGGGTAATGAACGTTCTTGGAACGCACGGCCATCGCCAACTTTGCCTTCCTCCATGGGACCTGATTGGCGGCGTTTCCCACCACAGGCCACACCGAAATGACGTCGTAGAGGGGCGTCAAACGGTGGCGTCCATTTGGCAGCAGGAAGATGGAGAAATTCTTCGCGTGCCCGTCCGTTGCCGCCAGGAGCCAGAAGGCCAACTGAGTACAGAGAAAGTTGGAGACGTCAGTCTGCGGCTCCTGGCTGGCCAGCATGACTTGCGCGCATTGCGCCATGCTGGGCCCGCCATGGCTCTCATACTTGGCGGCTGATGGCAAACCCAGGACTTGGCAGAGGTCCTCTTGAGGCAGGCGAGCTATCCAGCGCTGCCCATCTGTGCGTGTTGCCCAGGCACGGTCAAAACGCTCCACAACCAGCGTCAGCTGCTCGCCAAAGCGAACCATCTCTGTAACAGCAACTGGGAGCCCGAGCTCCGTCAAGAACTGGGCACAGAGCCATTCGTTTTGAACCGAATGCGTGAGGTCCAGACGCCGTCCGCCGACGAGGCCCAATGGCAGCTTGATGATGTGAGTCGTCGGCGTAGCTCCCAGGGGCTTGCACCACCGGCCATCTAGGCGCAGCAAGGCCGTTTTCTCTTGCGCGCCGGCGATGGAGATGCGGAAATCATCAGCGTCATGGTCGTCGCCGAGCCCAGGAGCGCCAACAACGCCTTGTAAGTGCTGTTCGATTTCAGCGTCGCTCATCGGTTCGCCGTTGACCTGGTCAAAACCGATGGGTTCCGTGCCGGGCGGCATCAGTTGCACAGCTCCGACACAATCTCGCCCTATCGCTTGCAGTAGCTCGAATGCCTCGACCGAGTTCGTTTTGAAGCGCCTGGCAACGCGCTTGCGTATGCGTTCATCGTCAGGCAGCAAGTTGTCGAAGTAGTTCGAGACCGCATCTCCCGACACTGTCCTGTCCGGCGTGATGGGCAGGGACAGGGATAAGGGACGTACACGAGGCGAGTCCAGCCAGGCGGCCTGGTAGCTGAAACGGTGGTTGCCCGTCCGGCCACGATGCCAAACGCCCACGTGCTCGCCGTTCATCCACACCCAGAGTTCGCTCAACTTGTCAGCCATGAAGAGCCTTCGAGCGAATGAATGTCACCACTGTCCTGCTGGAGGGTCTGCCTTGCGGCGGGGAGGCGTGGCTGCAGGCTCCTCAGCAATCGTGCGTCCGGCTTTCTCGCGACGGGCGTCGCCAGCCGATGTCTTGACTTCGGCTGGCACGGGCTGAGCATCTCTGACAACCAGTTGAGCATTGAGCAGCGCGAGAATCTGCAGCAATTGCTCAACGCTGACGGCTCCCGGATGCGCCTCGATGTCAGCCACTCGGGATTGGACAACGCCAAGTCGCTTGGCGAGGTCCGTCTGCGTCATGCCCCGTGACTTGCGGAGTGAACGCAGGTACTGCTGAAGTTGGCTAACGATAGCGACCGGGTAGTCCATGGCTCCAGCTTATCTGTCGTAGCCGATATTTGCAAGATATCTCATATAGGCGATATTTTGGAAATATCGCTTAAAAGCGATACACACCCCGTCCAACGAACGTCGCATGAGCCGCAAGCCATCCGTATCACAGCCCATCCGAAGCGACGCTCGCTTCCGCCTGCGCTCGCAACTTGGCCAACTCACGCGCAGCCCTGTCACTCGCCACGCCCGGCACGCCGACGAACTCCCTCTTGGGCGCCACAACACCGGCATGCCTGGAAGCGCCGGGCTTGGCATCGCTGAATGGACTCGGCTTCTCCGCCTCACTCCTCAAATGCTGGTCAAGCCATTCAAAAAACAAGACCGGGTGCCAGTAGACCCTATGCCCCATAGGCACCGGTCGAGGGAGCTTGCCCTCCCCCACCCAGTTCTCAACGGTACGAATGGAGACCCCCAAAACCTCAGCGATGTCGTCTTTGCACAAGGGCTTGAAAGCATGCGTCATTTGGACCTCAGACATTAGTTAATGTCTGAGGTGTACAGCCCAGTTTTAGCCAAATCGACGCCCTAGTTGACTCCGAAGACCAAGCAACCAGCCCGCTATCGTTTAGGCCTCCCGTGCAAACAAAATCAGTGGCAAATCAGTGGCAGAAGAGGCACTTCTGCCACTAAGCGCAGGTTCGCGCAGGAGAACGAAAACACGCGCAACAGGTTGATTTATAATGGATAGCTAATATTCAAGAGCAGGTCTAAGCTCCCAAAATTTAGGTTTTTGGCCGTTCGGGACGTAGAGGCCGGAGGTTCGAATCCTCTCACCCCGACCAGATTTCAAGGTGCAACGACAAGCTCGCTTGCACTTAAAGGGCCAAGAAGCCCTTCTGGTTTTTACCAACTCCTCAATTGCAGACCAAGCGCTCTGAAGCGGGCTACAGTGCAGCTTCGCGACTGCAGCAACGCTTCCCCGCTGCTTCAACGCACCGCTTGAATGAGGAGACACCGATGAGCAAAAAGCGCCCGCTCTGGGCATTGGCACTGCTGGCCATCAGCAGCGCGAATGCATGGGCCCAAGACCCCCTACTGGCCCGCAGTCTCGCTGCCACCTGTGCCAACTGCCATGGCACCAACGGAGTTGCTCAAGGGGAGATGAAGACACTTGCAGGGCGCGACGCGGCTGAACTCATCCAGCTGATGAACGAATTCCGCAGCGGCAGCCGCCCGGCCACGATCATGCATCAGATCAGCAAGGGCTACACGGATGAGCAAATCCGTTTGGTCGCCACCTACTTTGCCGCACAAACGGGCAAGCGCTGAGGAGCATGGCATGACTATTCAGAACAAACTCAATCGCCGCCAGATGATGGTGCTGGGGGCAGTTGCGGCCGGCGCGGGACTGACGGCTTGCGCGACACCCATATCCAAAGGCCCCTCCTTGGGCCATGTGGTAATCGTCGGCGGCGGCTTTGGCGGCGCCACCGCGGCGCGCTATCTGAAGCTTTGGGGCGGCAATATCGACGTCACCCTGGTTGAGCGCAACGCCAGCTTCGTCTCTTGCCCGATCTCCAATCTGGTACTGGGCGGTCACAAGCAAATCGCCGACATCACGCGCGGCTACGAAGGCCTGCGCAGCTTAGGCGTGCGAGTGATTCAGGCCGAGGTGAGTGGTCTGGACGCAGGGGGCAAGCGGCTGCGCCTCGGGGATGGAACGGAACTGCGCTACGACCGCTTGCTACTTTCGCCCGGCATCGATTTCATGACCGACTCGATTGGCGGACTGCAGGCCAGTTTGGATGCCCAGCAGGTGTTTCACGGCTGGAAGGCCGGCCCCCAGACCGTCGGTTTGCGCCGCCAGCTTGAGGCGATGCCAGACGGCGGCGTGTTTGCCATGAGCATTCCCAAGGTGCCCTACCGCTGCCCGCCCGGCCCCTATGAGCGCGCCTGCATGGTCGCCAGCTACCTGAAGCAGTACAAGCCCAAGTCCAAGGTGCTGATTCTGGACGCCAACGCAGAGATTCAGTCCAAAAAGGCGTTGTTCGAGCGGGCATTCAGTCAGCACTACAGCAGCCTGATCGAGTATCGGCCGAACTCTGAATTGAGAGAAGTCTCCAATGGTGGCCGGCTGGCCAAGCTGGAGTTCGAGGACGTCAAGGCAGATGTCCTGAACGTCATACCGCCCCAGCGTGCCGCTGATCTTGCTGCGGCCGCCGGCCTCGCCAACATCAACAAGCGTTGGGTGGGTGTCGATTGGCTGACGATGGAGTCGGTCGTGGCCCCCGGTGTGCACGTCATCGGAGATGCCACGTTTCCAGCGCCCGCGATGCCCAAGTCTGGCCATATGGCCAACCAGCATGCCAAGGTGGCTGCCGCGGCCATCATCCAGTTGCTCAAGAGCGAACCGGTCAATGCCACGCCGGTAGTGATGAACACTTGCTACAGCTTCGTGACCGCCCGAGACGTCGTTCATGTAGCGTCTGTCCACCAGTACGACGCTATGGAGAAGACCTTCAAAGCAGTGCCGGGCTCGGGTGGCGTCTCTGCGGCAGCGAATCGGCTTGAAGGCGACTACGCGCTGTCGTGGGCGCAAAACATCTGGTCCGACATGCTGGGCTGATGCATCGCAGGAAGCGCGGCTGCCGCGCCGGCGTTCTACTTCAGGCCGCTGATGTAGGACGCGACCGCCTTCATCTCCAGCTCGGTCAGCTTGCTGGCGACGCTGTGCATCACCGCGTTGTCGTTATTGCGTTCGCGCTTGTTGAACTGCCGCAGCTGCGCCTCGGTGTACTGGGCATGCTGGCCGGCAAGGCGTGGCAGTTGCTCGCTACCTTGCCCCGTTTGTCCATGGCAAGCCACACAGGCCGGCACACCGCTATAGGGATTGCCGCGCGTGAACACAAAGCGCCCCACCTGAGCGAGTTCCGCATCGTCCACGGGATGCGCCTGGACGGGACGGCTTTGGAAGTATCGCCCTAGCAATGCGAAATCAGCCGGCTTGAGATCGGCCACCATGGGCTGCATCGTCGTGCTCTTGCGCTTGCCATTCGCATAGTCCGTCAGCTGACGCTGCAGATAGGCGGCATGTTGCCCGGCCAGACGCGGAAACAAGGGACTGGAGCTCTCGCCGTCTGTCCCGTGGCAGAGAAAACACTTGCCCTGCACGATTTCCTCCACACGGGCGAGCTCGTCAGGCAAGAGCGTCGGCGATGCCAGCACCGGCGCGCCTGTAACGATCAACATCGCAAGCAGCAGTTGCCCCAAACCCAACTTCATACCAGCTCCCTTGAACGAACAGCCAAATCATGCCAGCCGACGCGATACCAGCCGAGGCAGGCCCGGCCGGCCCGCAAGGAATCTGCCCAAAGTGATGCATAGACACATCACTGATCGCGGGAAGTAAGGGCTTCTCCCGTCCCGCAGGCATTCGGCGCTCTGCCCGGGGAAGCTCCCGGTTTACAGTGCGAAAGCCATGGGCGATCATGCCCCGTTGGTTGTGTCCGCGCAGAGCTGGCACTGCCCGTCCCACAATCTATGCATGTTGACAACTCCTTGAGCGAAGCAGCAACTTCAACTCTGTCCGGCGTCGCGCGGGTGCTGGTCAATGCGGGCAAGCTGCCAGCCAAGACAGCCGAAGACTTGGTGCGCCAGGCGCGCGAGAAGAAAAGCGGCTTCGTCGCCGCGGTCATGGCGGCCGGCGCAATCAGCCCGGCCGAACTCGCGCACACGCTTTCCAGCGCACTGGCCCTGCCCGTCGTTGACCTGAACGCACTCGATCCTCAGCGACTGCCGCACAACGTCATCGATGCCAAGCTCAGTCTGCAGTACCAGGTCGTGGCGCTCGGCAGGCGCGGCAATCGCCTATTCATCGGTGGGGCCGACCCCACCGACCAGGAGGTGGTGGAGCGCATCAAGTTCGCCACCCAGCTGGCCCCCGAATGGGTCATCGTCGAGCATGACAAGCTCAGCAAGCTCTTGGCCGGCGCCAGTGCCAGCGCCGCCGAATCGCTAGAGGCCATCACCGGCGGTGACTTCGACTTCGACATCGCCGATGAGGAAGCGGCCCCGAAGGAAGAGGCGGCCGACATGGCCGATGTGGAAGACGCACCGGTGGTGCGTTTTCTGCAGAAGATGTTGATCGACGCGATCAATATGCGGGCTTCCGATCTACATTTCGAGCCCTACGAGTACCACTACCGCGTGCGCTTTCGCGTCGACGGCGAGTTGCGCGAGATCACCCAACCGCCGATCGCGATCAAGGACAAGCTCGCCTCACGCATCAAGGTCATCTCGCGCATGGACATTGCCGAGCGCCGGGTGCCGCAAGATGGGCGAATGAAGCTGAAGTTCGGCGCCAAGGCCATCGACTTCCGCGTCAGCACGCTGCCCACCCTGTTCGGTGAGAAGATCGTCATCCGTATTCTCGACCCCTCCTCGGCCAAGCTGGGCATTGAGGCCCTGGGCTACGAGAAGGCGGAAAAGGAACGGCTGCTCGCCTGCATACAGCGGCCCTACGGCATGATTCTGGTGACCGGACCAACGGGCTCGGGCAAGACGGTATCGCTTTACACCTGCCTGAACATCCTGAACCAGCCCGGCGTCAATATCTCCACCGTCGAGGATCCTGCCGAAATCAACCTGCCCGGCATCAATCAGGTCAATGTCAACGACAAGGCAGGTCTGACTTTTGCGGCGGCACTGAAGTCCTTCCTGCGCCAGGATCCGGACGTGATCATGGTCGGTGAAATCCGCGACCTGGAGACTGCAGACATTGCCATCAAGGCCGCACAGACTGGCCATATGGTGATGTCCACCCTGCACACCAATGATGCGCCGACTACGCTGACGCGCTTGCTGAACATGGGCGTGGCACCGTTCAATATCGCGTCCAGCGTCTTGCTGATCACGGCACAGCGTCTAGCACGCCGGCTGTGCGAGAACTGCAAGGCTCCGGCCGACTATCCGCGTGAGGCCCTGCTGCGCGCCGGCTTTGCCGATGAGGAGCTCGACGGCAGCTGGAAGCTATATCGGGCGGTAGGTTGCTCAAGTTGCAACAATGGGTATCGCGGACGTGTCGGTCTTTACCAAGTGATGCCCATCAGCGAAGAAATCCAGCGCATCATCCTGTCGTCCGGCACATCGATGGACATCGCAGCGCAGGCCCGCAGCGAGGGCGTTCGCGATCTGCGGCAGTCCGGCCTGGTCAAGGTCCGTGCCGGCGTCACGACGCTGGAAGAAGTGCTTTCGGCCACCAATGAATAAGCGCGGGGCTCAGCCATGGTCATCCGCGCCCGCAAGCAATCCCAGGAGGTGATATGGCGACAAGCGTGAGCGCCAAAGGCGTCAAGGAGTTTGTCTTCGAATGGGAGGGCAAGGACCGCAATGGCAAGCTGGTCCGCGGCGAGATGCGCGCCGGTGGCGAAGCCATGGTCAGCGCCCAGCTGCGTCGTCAGGGTGTGCTCGTCAGCAAGGTCAAGAAGCGGCGCGTCAGCGGCGGCAAGAAGATCACGGCCAAGGATCTGGCCGTCTTTACACGCCAGTTGGCGACCATGATGCGGGCCGGTGTACCCCTGCTGCAGTCCTTCGACATCGTCGGGCGCGGTAGCACCAACCCGCGCATGACGCGATTGCTCAATGAGATCCGACAGGATGTCGAAACCGGCACCAGCCTGTCCTCGGCCCTGCGCAAGCATCCTTTGTACTTCGACGCGCTGTACTGCAATCTGGTCGAGGCGGGAGAGTCAGGCGGTATTTTGGAAGCCCTGCTGGACCGGCTGGCGATTTACCAGGAAAAGACGGTCGCGATCAAGAACAAGATCAAATCGGCCCTCACCTACCCGATCGCGGTGATGGTCGTTGCGTTCGTGGTCACGGCGGTGATCATGATTTTCGTCGTGCCGGCCTTCAAGGATGTGTTCACCTCCTTCGGCGCCGATCTGCCTGCGCCCACACTGATGGTGATCGCGATGTCGGAGTTTTTCGTCGCCTACTGGTGGGCCATCTTCGGCTTCATCGGTGGTGGCCTCTATTTCTTCTTCCAGTCGTGGAAACGCTCGGTCAAGATGCAGCATGCGATGGACAGGTTGCTGCTGAAGCTACCCATCTTCGGCGATCTGCTCTACAAGTCAGCGGTTGCACGCTGGACGCGCACGCTGTCGACCATGTTCGCCGCCGGCGTCCCGCTGGTCGAGGCACTGGACTCGGTGGGCGGCGCCTCGGGCAACGCAGTATTCACTGAAGCCACCGAGAAAATCCAGCGCGATGTGTCCACCGGCACCGCACTGACCACCTCGATGCAGACCACCGGCATTTTCCCGACCATGGTGCTGCAGATGGCCGCCATCGGCGAGGAGTCGGGCTCGCTGGACCATATGCTGGCCAAATCGGCCGAATTCTATGAGGACGAGGTGGACGAGGCGGTCAAGGGTCTGTCCGCCCTGATGGAGCCCTTCATCATCGTCTTCCTGGGCACTTTGATCGGTGGCATCGTCGTCGCCATGTATCTGCCCATCTTCAAACTGGGTCAGGTGGTCTGAGTCGTGCCTATGCAGATGAGTGATTTCGCCTGGCTGCTGACCCCCTGGGCGCTGGGGGTGCTGGGGCTATGCATCGGCAGCTTCCTCAATGTGCTGATCCATCGCCTGCCGCTGATGATGGAGCGACAGTGGATGAACGATGCGGCGGTGCAACTCAGCGACACCGACGACTTGCAGCGTGCAGCCGGCCTGCCCAGGGGTGAGGCCGACAAGCTGGTGAGCGCCGTCGAGTCTCTGCATGCCAAGCTGGCAGCCCTGCCCCACCTGGGCATCGCCACGCCACGCTCGCGCTGCCCGCATTGCGGCCATCAGCTGCGCTGGCACGAGAACTTGCCGCTGCTGGGCTGGCTACGTCTGGGCGGCCGCTGTGCGTCCTGCAAGACCCGCATCTCGGTCCGTTATCCGCTGGTCGAACTGGTAACCGGCCTGCTGTTTGCTGCCGTCGGCTGGCAGTTCGCGGGCGAGCCGGTGGCCCTGCTGTGGTGCGGCTTCGTCGCCACGCTGCTCACGTTGGCGGCGATCGACTGGGACACCACCTTGCTGCCTGATGCGCTCAACCAGCCGCTGCTTTGGGCCGGCCTGACCGCGGCGCTGTTGGGCTGGACCATCCCCCTGGACACGGCGCTCAAAGGAGCGCTGGCCGGCTACCTGTCGCTGTGGTCAGTCTACTGGCTGTTCAAGCTGGTTACCGGCAAGGAGGGCATGGGCTACGGCGACTTCAAGCTGCTGGCCGCCCTGGGCGCCTGGCTGGGCTGGCAGATGGTGTTGCCCATCGTACTGGGCGCCTCGCTGATAGGCGCAGTCGTCGGTATCGCGATGAAGCTGAGCAGCGCGCTGCGCGAAGGCCGTTACGTGCCTTTCGGCCCCTTCCTCGCCGGCGGCGGTCTGGTCGTGCTGTTTGCCGGAACGGAGCGGGTGCTGGGCTGGCTGGGCTGGGCCTGAAGCGCCGACCACAGGAGCCCAAGCGGCGATGCGTATCGGCCTGACCGGCGGCATAGGCAGCGGCAAGAGCACGGTGGCGGGCCTGCTGGTCGAGGCCGGCGCCAGCCTGATAGACACCGACGCCATCGCCCGGCAGCTGACGCAGGCCGGCGGTGCGGCCATGCCGGCCATCGCGGCCGAGTTCGGCCCCGGCCTGCTGGATGCCGCCGGCGCGCTGGATCGTGCCGCGATGCGAGCCTTGGCCTTCGGCGACATCGGTGCCCGCAAACGGCTGGAGGCCATACTGCACCCGCTGATCGGCCAGCTCTGCGACAGCCAGGCAGCGGCCGCCCAGAGCGCACTGATCGTCTTTGATGTGCCGCTGCTGGTCGAGTCCGGGCGCTGGCGCCAGCGGGTGGACCGTGTGCTGCTGGTCGACTGCAGCGAGACGACGCAGATCGAGCGGGTTATGCAACGCTCTGCCTGGACCCAATCCGCTGTCGAAGCGGTGCTCGCCCAGCAGGCGAGCCGCCCGCAACGCCGAGCGGCGGCCGATGCGGTGATCCACAACGAGGGCCTCTCGCTGCAGGCGCTGCGAGGGCAAGTCCTGACCCTTGCCCAGCGCTGGCAGGGCCAGGGGCGCCAGCGCTTGTGAAACAATCGGGGCGTGGCGCACGCTAGGCCACAATCCCCGGCTCAGCGCCGAGCCCTAAGACGAGGAATGGCCGCCTTGGTCCTGTACGAATACCCGTTCAACGAGAGCATCCGCACGATGCTGCGTCTGGAGCATCTGTTCGACCGTCTGGGACAGCTGATCCCACGCGAGTCGCCGCTGGACCATCACTTCGCGCTGGTGACCGTTTTCGAGATCATGGACGTAGCCTCGCGTGCCGATCTGAAATCGGATCTGCTGAAGGAGCTGGAGCGCCACAAGGCCCAGCTGAACAGCTACCGCGGCAACCCGGCCATCGCCGAGGAGGCGCTGAACGAAGTCATCCAGCGTATCGACCAGGCCTATGCCCAGCTGAACCAGCTGGTCGGCAAGGCCGGCCATGCACTGACCTCGAATGACTGGCTGATGAGCATACGCAGCCGCATCAGCATCCCGGGTGGCACCTGCGAGTTCGATCTCCCGGCCTACTACACCTGGCAGCAATTCCTGCCGGCCCGCCGGCGCAACGATCTGCTGCAATGGACCGCCTCGCTGATGCCCCTCGCCCAGGCCCTGCAGGTGCTGCTGGGCCTGCTGCGCGATTCCGGCGCACCGCACAAGGTGGCGGCCCAGGCCGGCCAGTTCCAGCAAAGCCTGCCGGCCGGCAAGACCTACCAGCTGCTGCGCATGCGCATCGATCCCAGCCTGGGCCTGATCCCCGAGATCAGCGGCCACCGCCTGATGATTTCCATACGCCTGATGCGTCAGGACGAGGAGGGCCGGCTCAAGCTGGCCGCCCAGGACGCCGGCTTCGAACTGACGCTATGCGCATGAGCCAGCAACAACCTCCGACCCCACCAGCCGCGCGCGCCCGCCTCGTGCCCTGCCCTACCTGCGGCGGCGACAGCGTGTTCGCCCCCAGCAATCTCTGGCGCCCCTTTTGCAGCGAGCGCTGCCGCCAGATCGATCTGGGCGCCTGGGCTAGCGAAAGTTTCCGCGTCGAGGCCGCGCCGCCCACGGACGAGCAGGATCTAGAGCAGTAGATCCAGGCATTGAAGCTCGCCGCGCGCCTGCTGGGCATCACGGAACAGCAGGCCCTGCCAGCCCAGACGGCGGGCCGTCTCGATATTGACCGGATGGTCGTCAAGAAAGATGCAGCTCTCGGCCGACACGCCGAAGCGCGCCTGCGCCAGCCGATAGACCGCAGGGTCAGGTTTTGAGAGCTTGACCCGGCCGGAGAACACCCCCGCCTCGAACCACTGGTCGAGCGGATGGCTGCGCTCAAGATGGTCGGCATAGGGCACGGGCATGTTCGACAGGTAGAACAGCCGGTGGCCGGCCGCGCGCAGTTCGTTCATCAAAGCCAGCGTATCCGGCCGCAGCGCTAGCTCCTGCGGCACCGCGTCGACCACCTGCGCCACCTCGGCAGCCGGCCAGCCGGTGCGCTCGCTGATGCGCGCAATCACCTCGTCAGCAGAGATCAGTCCCTGGTCAAAGGCGCCCCAGTCGCCGCTGTAGTTCTGAAAGAACTCGGCGGCCACCGCCACGCCGCCGGCGGCGTCTGTGACCCTGTGCGGCCAAACCCGTGCCAGAAAGCTGGGCGGATGCCAGCGGAACAAGACGCCGCCGAAATCGAAGACGATGTTTCTGCTCATGCGCGCAGCAGCGCCAGCAAGCCGGCGGTCGAGCTGTCCAGGCCGCTGGCGTCGCCGCTGACGACACGCGGCAGCAGGCTGGAGCACAGGGCCTTGCCCAGCTCCACCCCCCACTGATCGAAGCTGTTGATGCCCCATAGCGCCCCGCTGACGAAGACGCGATGTTCGTAGAGCGCGATCAGGGCGCCCAGCGAGCGCGGCGTCAGGGCCTCCAGCACCAGGGTCGTGCTGGGCCGGTTACCCGGGAAGCTGCGGTGCCTGGCGAGCGTCAGGGCACCCAGGCTGCGCGAGGCGGTCGGCGCCTTCTCAGCCAGCGCCTGCTCCACGGTCTTGCCCAGCATCAGGGCCTGCGACTGGGCCAGGCAATTGGCCAGCAGCTTGCGGTGCTGGTCCTTCAGCAACTCGGCCAGCTCGCCGCTGATATGCGGGCCATGGTGAGTCCGCTTGACCGCGATGAACTCCACCGGGATCACATCGCTGCCCTGGTGCAGCATCTGGAAGTAGGCATGCTGGCCGTTGGTGCCGGCCTCGCCCCAGACCACGGGGCTGGTGCCATAGGGCAAGACCTGACCCTCCCGGTCGACACCCTTGCCATTGCTTTCCATTTCGAGCTGCTGCAGATAGGCCGGCAGCCGGCGCAGGCCCTGGTGGTAGGGCGCCACGCTGCGGCTGCCAAAACCATGGAAGTTGCGGTACCAGACATCCAGCAGACCCAGCAGCACCGGCAGATTGCGCTCCAGCGGCGTGCTGCGGAAATGCTGATCCATCGCGTGGGCGCCGGCCAGCAGGGCCCGGAAGTTCTCGGCGCCGATCGCAATCGCGATCGGCAGGCCGATCACCGACCACAGCGAGTAGCGCCCTCCCACCCAGTCCCAGAAGCCGAAGGTGGTATGGATACCGAAGGCCGCGGCCGCCTCGGTATTGCTGGTGGTCGCAACGAAATGCGCACCGATATCGCTGCCACCGCTCTTCAGGAACCAGTCCCTGGCAGCCAGTGCATTGGCCAGGGTTTCCTGAGTTGTGAAGGTCTTGGACGCGATCACGAACAGCGTCCGGGCCGGTTCGAGATCGCGCAGCACCGGGGCCAGGTCGTGGCCATCGACATTGGAGACGAAGTGCAGCCGCTGCCAGGGCTGGGCATAGGCCTGCAGAGCCTGCACCACCATGGCCGGCCCCAGATCGCTGCCGCCTATGCCTATATGGACGATGTCGCGGATCCCGGCGCCCGCGCTGCCGGCCACATCGCGCACGCTCTCGGCAAAGGCCAGCATGCGCTGCAGCGCGGCCTGAACCTCATCGCTGAACAGGCCCTCGCCCGCCGGTGCACGCAGCGCTGTGTGCAGCACGGCACGGCCCTCGGTGTGATTGATGGCTTCCCCCGCGAACATAGCGTCGCGCTGTGATTCGAGCTGGCAATCGCGCGCCAGCAGCAGCAGCAGGCGCAGTGTCTCGGCATCGATGCGGTTCTTGGAGAGATCCGCAAACAGCTCGGGAGCCTCGAAGGACCAGGCAGCAAAGCGCGCCGGCTCGGCTGCAAAGGCCTGGCGCAGGTCGAAGCAGCGGCCCTGCTGCCGGTAGTGCTGCTGCAGCGCGGCCCAGGCCGGGCTCTGGTCACAACGCGAAGGATTCATATCAGGCAAGACTTTCTATCATCTGGTCCAGCTTGGCCGAATCGACGGCAAACAGGCGTATGCCTTCGGCCAGCTTTTCGGTGGCCATGGCGTCCTGGTTGAGGGCAAAGCGGAAGCCCGCCTCGTCATAGCTGACGGCCGGGATATCGGCCGCACGCGCCGCAACTGCATCCAGCGCGGCCACCAGCGGCTCCTCGCTGGCTTGCAGCTGGGCCAGCAGATCGGGGCTGATGGTCAGCAGATCGCAGCCGGCCAGCGCGCGGATCTGGCCCACATTGCGGAAGCTGGCGCCCATCACCTCGGTGGCGATGCCGTGCTTCTTGTAGTAGTTGAAGATCTGGGTCACCGATCGCACGCCGGGGTCGTTGGCACCGGCCTGCGCGGCCTCGTCCCAGCTGCTGCCGGCACTCTTCTTGCACCAGTCGTAGATGCGACCCACAAAGGGCGAGATCAGCTGCACGCCGGCAGCGCCGCAGGCCACCGCCTGGCAGAAGGAGAACAGCAGAGTGAGATTGCAGTGGATGCCTTCGCGCTCCAGCTCGGCGGCGGCCTGAATGCCCTCCCAGGTCGAGGCGATCTTGATCAGCACCCGCTCGCGGCCTATGCCGGCAGCCTGGTACAGCGACATGATGCGGCGCGCCCGCGCCACGGTGGCCGCGCGGTCGAAGGACAGACGCGCATCCACCTCGGTAGACACCCGGCCCGGCACATGTTTCAGGATCTCCAGGCCGAAGCGCACCAGCACCTGGTCGACGATCTCGTCCAGCGGCTTGCCGCGGTGAGCGGTGGCTGTGTCCTTCAGCAGCGGCGCATAGTCGGCTGCCTGCACCGCCTTCAGAATCAGCGAGGGATTGGTGGTGGCGTCGCGCGGCGCGAACTGGGCCAGCTGCAGGAAGTTGCCGGTATCGGCGACGACGATGGTGTGCTTCTTGAGTTGTTCGAGCTGGTTCATGACAGCGATCCTGTGGAGTGACAGGCGCGTATTAGAACCGCCTGGACGGTCCGGATTGACCCGTCTAAGAAACTCGTGCATCATAAATCTGGTAACTTGGTTACATCAACAAAACATCTATCGGCTAGCGCGCATGTCATTCGATCTCGTTTTCTTCGGCGGTACCGGCGACCTCACCTGGCGCAAGCTGATGCCTGCCCTGTTCCAGGCCTTCCGCCACGGCAAGCTGCCCGACGGTGGCCGCATCCTGGCGGTGGCCCGTGACGAGATGTCCGACGAGCGCTACCGTGAATGGTTGAAGGAACGCTTTCGCGAAGTTGAGGGCCCCAAGCGCCCCAGCGATGAGGAGTTCGCGCGTTTTGCCGAGCTGCTGCACTACCGGCGTATGGACCTGTCGCAGCCCGAGCACTACCAGCGTCTGAAGGAATGGCTGGGCTCGGCCCAGGCGGATACCGTGGTGCTGTATCTCGCCACCAGCCCGCATCTGTTCACCCAGATCTGCGAACAGCTCGGCGCAGCCGGACTCAATGAGGCGCGCGTGCGGGTGGTGCTGGAGAAGCCGTTGGGGCATGACCTCGCCAGCGCGCAGCGCATCAACAAGGTGGTGCGCTCGGTATTCGCCGAGGAGCAGGCCTTCCGCATCGACCATTACCTGGGCAAGCCCTCGGTGCAGAACCTGATGGCTCTGCGCTTCGGCAACGCCCTGTTCGAGCCGCTCTGGCATCGCGGCAGCATCGCCAATATCCAGATCACGCTGGCCGAAAGCCTGGGCGTCGGCACGCGTGGCCCCTTCTACGACGGCACCGGCGCGCTGCGCGACATGATCCAGAACCATGCGCTGCAGCTGCTGACCATGATCGCGATGGAGCCGCCCAGCTCGAATGATGCCGACGCGATCCGCGACGAGAAGCTCAAGGTGCTGCGGGCGCTGAAACCCTTCAGCGCCGACAGCGTGGCCCGCGATGTGGTGCGCGGCCAGTATCGCGCCGGCACGGTCGACGGCAAGGCGGTAGTCGGCTATCTGGACGAGGGCAAGATCCCGCCCGACAGCCCCACCGAAACCTTTGTCGCGCTGCGCACCGAGGTGCAGAACTGGCGCTGGGCCGGCGTGCCCTTTTACCTGCGCACCGGCAAGCGCCTGGCGGCACGCGACGCGCAGATCGTCGTCAACTTCCGCCCGGTGCCGCACCCGATCTTCCCGGGTGCCAACCAGGCCAACCAGCTGGTGATCAAGCTGCAGCCCGAGGATGGGCTGGAGCTGCGCCTGCTGGCCGCCAAGGGTGGCGCGCATGGCGAGGCGCTGTCGCCGGTTTCGCTGGACCTGGACTTCGACAAGGCCTTCGCCACCAACCGGGTCGGCGCCTATGAGCGTCTGCTGCTCGACGCGATCGCCGGGCGTCTGAACCTTTTCGTGCGCAGCGATGAGCAGGAACAGGCCTGGCGCTGGGTGGAACCGATACTCGATGCCTGGGCCCAGGACACGGCCGGCCCGCGCAGCTATATGGCCGGCTCCTGGGGGCCGCCGGCGGCCAGCGCCCTGGTGGCGCGCGAGGGCTTCACCTGGGCGGAGGAGCAGTGAGCATCATCGAGCGCATCAAGGCCGCGCTGCCGGCCCTGCCGCCGGCGGAGCAGCGGGTCGCCAAGCTGCTGATCGCCGACCCGCGCGCTTTCGCCAATCTGCCGGTCAGCGAGTTGGCGGACCGTTCGCATGTGTCCAAGCCCACGGTGGTGCGCTTCTGCCGCTCGGTGGGCTATGACGGCCTGGCCGATTTCAAGCTCAAGCTGGCGGGCAGCGTCAACGAGGGCGTGCCCTTTGTGCACCGCGCGGTGGACGAGGACGATAAGCCGGGCGATCTGATCGTCAAGGTGGTGGACAACGCGGTCGCTGCCCTGCTGCACTACCGCAACGACGCCGCCAGCCATGCCTTCGAGCGCGCGATCGCGGCGCTGGCCGAAGCCGGCCGGCAGGGCCGGCGCATCGAGTTCTATGGCGTGGGCAACTCGGGCATCGTGGCCCAGGACGCGCAGCACAAGTTCTTCCGCCTGGGCATCAACACCGCGGCCTGCAGCGATGGCCATGTGCAGCTGATGAGCGCCACCATGCTGGGACCGGGCGACTGCGCGGTGATCATCAGCAACTCCGGGCGCAGCCGCGACCTGATCGACGCCGCCGAGATCGCGCGCAAGAAGGGCGCCACCACCATCATCATCACCGCCAGCGGCTCACCGCTGGCCCAGCTGGGCCAGAGCCAGGGTCAGGTCTTGCTGGCGGTCGATCATCCGGAAGACTACGACCGCTACAGCCCGATGGTGTCGCGCCTGCTGCACCTGATCGCGCTGGATGTGCTGGCCACCGGCGTGGCCCTGCAGCTCGGTCAGAAACTGCGGCCCATGCTGCAGGAGATCAAGCGCAATTTGCGCAGCAAGCGCTACGCCAGCTGAGCGCTGCCGGTCGACGACGCCGGCCAGAACAGCTCGGCCACGCCATAGACCCGCGCCAGCTCCTGCAGCTTGGGCGGTGCGTTCAGCACCTCCAGGCGCAGACGCTGCTCCTGGCACAGCCGCGCGGCCTGCAGCAGCAGAGCCAGGGCGGCGGAATCGAACTGCTGCAACTCGCCGGCGTTGAGGCGCAGCGCCGCGCCAGCGGCATTGCCGATCTGGGCAGCCTCGGCCAGCAGGCTGGCACGCAACCCCTGCCACAGCCGGGGCGCGTCACCCAGGCGCACCGTTGCCGGCAGCTTCAGCAAGGCCTGGTCCGGCATATCAAGAGGTCTTGGCCGGCTTGGCAGCGGCGGCCTTTTGGTTGCGTTCGGCCAGGGTCTTGATCAGGCCGTCGATGCCATTGGCGCCGATCTCCTGCGCGAAGCTGTTGCGATACTGGTCGGCCAGCCAGATGCCCAGCACATTGACGTCGTAGATCTTCCAGATGGCACCGACCTTCTCCAGGCGGTAGTCCAGCTGGATGGGATCCCCCTTGCCGCGCACCTCGGTGCGCACCACCACCTCGGTGTCGCCAGGGCTGGCGCGCAGGGGACGCAGCGCGATCGTCTGGTCGCGCACCTCGGTCAGCGCGCCGGCATAGGTGCGCACCAGCAGGGTCTTGAACTCCTCTTCCAGGCGTTGCTGCTGCTCGGCACTGGCCTGGCGCCAGAAGCGGCCCACGGCCGAGGCCGTCATGCGTTGGAAGTTCACATGCGGCATCACCTTGCTGTCCACCAGCTGGATGATGCGTGGCAGATTCCCGCCCTGTATGGCCTTGTCGGCCTTGACCGCCTCGATGGTCTCCAGCGACAGCTGGCGAATCAGGGTATCGGGGGCGCTGGCATCGGCAGCCAGCGCGCTCAACGGCGCCAGGCACAGCAGCTGGGCGGCCAGCAGGCCACGCATCAACAGACGTTTGGAGACAGACATGCATTTCCCTTTCATTGGATGGGACCGGGTGAGAAACCGGTCCGCAGGCGCCACAACGCGCCAGCCGGACCTCCGGTTCACGGACCGGCTTGCGGATCGGTGCTGGGCGCCGGCGTCAGAATTTCAAACTCTTCCTCATCTTCCAACTCGGCAAAGCTGCCGCGCCGGGTCAGATAGGCATCACGGATGAAGGTGTATTTGTCCAGCGCAATGCCCTCCAGCATCTCGCCGGCACGCAGGAAGTTGGCCCGCGCATTGACGGTCTGCAGGCTGAAGATCGCTACCTTGCTCTGGCCGTCGCGGAAGGCTAGCGCCGGACTGGCCAGGCGGTCAAAAGGCATGGCGAAGGAATCGCGCACCGACGAAGGCCCGAACAGCGGCCAGACGATGTAGGCGCCGGTGCCGGTGCCCCAGCGCCCGAAGGTCTTGCCCATGTCCTCGCTGTGACGCTCCAGGCCCGTCTCGCCGGCGATATCCAGCACCCCGGCAAAGCCCAGCGTCGAGTTGACCGCAAAGCGCATGGTCTGCTGCACGCCCGTCTTGAAGCGTCCCTGCAGGAACAGGTTCACCGCCGACCAGCCGTCGCCCACATTGCCGAAGAAGTTGTCCACCCCCAGGCGCACCGGCCGCGGCACCAACTCGCTATAGGCAGTGGCCACGGGCTTGAGCAGGTGCTCGTCCAGGCCCTCGTTGAAGGCGAAGACCTTGCGGTTCCAGGGCTCGATCGGGTCGAGCTTCTGGCCCGGCGACTTGGGGGCCTTGAGGCTGGCACAGCCGCTCAACACCGCCATCATCAGCAGCAACAGCACGACACGCCATCCCCGCTGCCCTATGCCGAGTGTGCCGGGCTTGCCTCCGGCCAGCGTACTTTGCATTTATTTCTCTCCCGAACCCGAATCCGCCGCCTTGTTGTAGAGGAACTGGCCGATCAGGTTTTCAAGCACCACCGCCGACTGCGTCTGCACGATGCGGTCCCCGGCGGCAAGGTTGCGCTCTTCGGCGCCGGCCTCCAGGCCGATGTACTGCTCGCCCAGCAGGCCCGAGGTGAGGATCTTGGCCGAGCTGTCCTTGGGAAAGCTCACGCCCTTCTGAAGATTCAGCACCACCTGAGCCTGGAAGGTCTTGTCGTCGAAGCTGATGGACTCCACCCGCCCGACCACAACGCCCGCACTCTTGACCGCGGCCCGTGCCTTGAGCCCGCCGATATTGTCGAAGCGCGCCGTCACCTGGTAGGTGTCGTCGAAGTTCAGGCTCAGCAGATTACCCGCCTTCAGGGCCAGGAACAGCAGGGCTGCAGCACCGAGCAGCACGAAAAATCCGACCCACGCATCATGACGAGAAGCTTGCATGGCGTCCCTCCCTATCCGTATCCATCAAATCGAAAACATCATCGCGGTCAGCACAAAATCCAGTGCCAGAACCGCCAGCGACGACACCACCACGGTACGGGTGGTGGCCTGGGCCACGCCCTCGGGCGTGGGTCGGCAGGCATAGCCCTGCAGCAGGGCAACAAAGCTGACCGTCACCCCAAACACCAGGCTCTTGATCACGCCATTGCCCACATCGGCGAACACATCCACCCCACCCTGCATCTGCGACCAGAAGGCGCCAGCGTCCACACCGATCAGCAGCACCGCCACCAGCCAGCCGCCGATGATGCCCACCGCCGAGAACACGGCAGCCAGCAGCGGCATCGCGATCACGCCACCCCAGAAGCGCGGTGCCAGCACGCGCGACAGCGGGTCTACCGCCATCATCTCCATCGCGGTCAGCTGTTCGCCCGCCTTCATCAGGCCGATCTCGGCGGTCAGCGAGGTACCGGCCCGCCCGGCGAACAGCAAGGCGGTAACCACAGGCCCCAGCTCGCGCACCAGGCTCAAGGCCACCAGCAGGCCCACCGCCTCGGCCGAGCCATAGCGCTGCAGCGTGTAATAGCCCTGCAGAGCCAGCACGAAGCCGACGAACAAGCCTGACACCCCGATGATGGACAGCGAGCGGTTGCCCAGAAAAAAGATCTGTTCACGCACCAGGCTGAAGCGCAACAAGGCCCGGGGGCTGTGCGCCAGCAGTTGCATGAACAGGCGCGCACTCCAGCCGATGTCGATCAGCTGCATGCGCACCTGGCGTCCGATCTGCGTTGCGAGGCCCTTCATGCCGCGGCCCTCGTGCCTTTGCTCGCCAGGCCGAAATCCTCCGGCACCGGCAAGGCCGGCTGGTGGAAATGCACCGGACCATCCGCCTCGGCGCGCACGAACTGTCGCACCAGCGGATCCTCGCTGTGCCGCAACTCGTCCGGCGTGCCCTGCGCCACCACCCGGCCATTGGCGATCATCGCCACTTGATCGGCGATCGCGAAGGTTTCATGTAAATCATGCGAGACGATCACACTGGTCAGCCCCAGCGCATCGTTGAGGTCCCGGATCAACCTTGCCGCCACCCCCAGTGAGATCGGGTCCAGGCCCGCGAAGGGCTCGTCATACAGCACCAGGTCGGGGTCCAGCGCAATCGCACGCGCCAGGGCCACGCGCCGGGCCATGCCGCCGGACACCTCGGAAGGCATCAGATCGCGCGCGCCCCGCAGGCCGACCGCATTGAGCTTCATCAGCACCAGGTCGCGGATCATGGCCTCGGGCAGGTCGGTGTGCTCGCGCAGCGGGAAGGCCACATTCTCGAAAACCGACAGATCGGTGAACAGCGCGCCGAACTGAAACAACATGCCCATGCGGCGACGCACCGCATACAGACCGGCCATGTCCAGCCCCGCCAGATCCCGGCCGTCGAACAGCACCTGGCCGCTGGCCGGGCGTAACTGGCGGCCCAGCAGACGCAGCACCGTGGTCTTGCCGCCGCCCGAAGTACCGATCAGCGCCAGCACCTTGCCGCGCGGCAGGCTCAGATTGACGTCCTCCAGCACCAGGCGGTCGCCATAGCCGCAGCTGACCTTGCGCAGCTCTACCAAAGGTGCCGTATCTGGCGCCGATACCGACAGTTGAGGGGCCATGGACTCGCGTAGGGCGGGCCGGGGCCCGTTGTGACAAGGTGCGCATCATAGGGGAAAGTACGAGTTGCCGCCTTTGGCCTGCCTGAGCCCGACTGACGTCACGCAGCCTTACCGAGGCAACGTCCGCTTACATGCAGACCCCGCCGCGGCCGTGCGAAATATCACAAATCAGGGCAGCCATTCGACCAGCGCAAGGAGGCCGGCGATGAGCGGCACACCGCTTGGCCGGCCCGGTTTTCACAATAGCGGCAACGTTGGAGACCTCCATGCAAGAGCAGCAAATGACCCAAGCCCCCGCCAAGCACCACCAGACCGGCTTCACGCTGGTCGAACTGATGATCGTCGTCGCCATCGTCGGCATCTTGGCTGCGGTGGCCCTGCCGGCCTACACCGACTACGTGACGCGCGGGCGGCTGCCTGACGCCACCTCGGGTTTGGCGGCCAAGCAGGTGCAGATGGAGCAGTTCTTCCAAGACAACCGCACCTACATCGACGCGCCGGCCTGCAACAGCGACACGACCCGCAGCCCCAATTTCGATTTCTCCTGCTCGGCGGTCACCGCCACCACTTTCACGCTGCAGGCGGTTGGCAAGGGCGCCGCGGCCGGCTTCACCTTCACCGTTGACCACGCCAACAGCAAGGCCACGCCCACCGTTCCCACCGGCTGGACCACCTCGGCCACCTGCTGGATCAGCAAGAAGGGCGGCATATGTTGAGTCGCCGTCGAACCAGCCAGCACGGTATCAGCCTCGTCGAGGCCATGGTCACCCTGACCATTGCCGGCTTGCTCCTGGCCCTGGCGGCGCCCGCGTTCAGCAACTGGCTGCAGAGCGTGCGCATACGTTCGACCGCGGAGTCAATGCTTGCCGGCTTGCATTACGCCAAGTCGGAGGCGGCAGCGCGTAATGTGCAGGTACGCTTCCAGCTCACCACCTCGGTGTTGGCCGGCTGCGAGCTGAGTGCCACCGGCACCAGCTGGGTGGTTGACCTGGTCGATGCCGCCAATGATTCGGTGGCTGGTCAGTGCAATCTGGCGCCCAACGACCTTGCTGCACCCAGCATTCTGCAGAAGCGCAGCGCCGACGAGGGCGTTGGCAGAACACGTATCAACGCCAGCGGCAACACCACGGCGGTGGTCTTCAATGGCCTGGGCCGTCTGGTGCCAGCGCCAGCGGCAGCCATCGTCATCGATGTCACAGGAGCGAATACCGACGACTGCCTGACCAACGGTGGTGAGCTGGCCTGTCTGCAAGTACAGATTTCGCCCGCCGGCCAGTTGCGCATGTGCAATCCGAAGTTCGCGGCAGGCGACCCTCAGGCCTGCTGACCGCATAGAGGCACTCATGCAAAGTCCACACCGCCCCTCCACCAAGCCGCGCCAGCTGCGGGGCTTCATGCTGCTGGAAGTGCTGATCGCGCTGCTGATCTTTGCCCTCGGTGTGCTGGGCCTGGTCGGCCTGCAGGCCAATGCGGTCAAACAGTCCGGCGAGGCCAAGTTCCGCGCCGACGCCACCTTGCTGGCCAATGAGCTGATCGGTCAGATGTGGGTCAGCGACCGCAGCTTCGCCACCCTCAGCGCGCAGTTCGGCAGCGCCGCCGAGGGACCGGCTTACGAGGCCTGGGTCGCGCGCGTCAACGCCAATCTGCCGAACGCTGCCAGCCATGCGCCCACCGTTGTCGTCGAGCAGATCGACCCCTTGCCGGCGCTGGTGGGCGGTGTGCCGGGCGCACCACCTGCTGGAATAACACCCAGCAGCCGGGTCACGATCACGCTGCGCTGGAAGGCGCCGGCCGATCCGGCGGCCGATCCGCCGCGCAATCTGGTGCTGGTCACCGAAATCAAATGAACAACAAGTTGCCTCAGGAGATGCGCGTGCACGCCCAAGCAAGCAAGCGGGATCCGCAACAAGGCTTCAGCCTGGTGGAGCTGATGGTGGGCATCGTTGTCGCGATGGCCGCCGTCGTCGTCGTGATGCAGGTGTTCCAGATTTCGGAAGGCTCGCGCCGGACCACGACCGGAGGTGACGATGCACAAACTACCGGCGCCATCGCGCTGACGCAGCTGCAACGCGATCTGCGGCAAGCCGGGCAGGGCCTCAGCAATATGAACCTGATGGCTTGCAACCTGCAACTTAGCGCTGCCAACACGTTCAACAACCTGGCTGCACTGACCATCAACCACCCCGATATACCTGCCGGGGACGACGACACGGATACGCTGCTGATCGCCTACGGCAGCGGCAACGGCTCACCGGAAGGCGATCGCATCAACACCCAGCCCGGCGGCAATGTGTACGCCATGTCCGTCGCGCAGGCTTTCGCGCTGAATGACTGGGTGATCGCCAGCCCCTCCCCGCGCCCGGTGCCCTGCGCCCTGAACCTGGACCAGGTCGCGGCGGATCCTGCACCTCCGAACCTGACGGTCAGTGCCGGATTTGCCGGCGTGGCCAATGGCGCGCTCTACAACCTCGGGCAGGCACCGGTATTCATTGCCTATGCTGTGCGCGGCGGTCAGCTGACCGCGTGCAACTTCCGTGTGCAGGACTGCAGCTCCGCCGATGCGGCCAACTGGACACCGATCGCCGATGGTGTGGTCAGCCTGCGCGCCCAGTATGGACGCGACTCATCCGTGCCCATGGTGGACGGCGTGGTCGACACCTATGACCAGGCCACGCCCAACACCGCGTGCGGATGGGCGGCGGTGATGGCGGTGCGGCTGGTGGTGGTGGCCCGCAGCGGACAGCTGGAAAAGGCCGATGTCGATGCCCCCGCGCCGACCTGGGTCGGCGCAGCGGCAGCCCCCATCGTGCTCAGAGGCAACTGGGCACGTTACCGCTACAAGACCTTCGAAACCACGGTGCCGCTGCGCAACGTCGCCTGGCAAGGAGTACCCGCAGGATGCTAGCCGCTCATCACCCCGTTCGGAACCGCCAGCGAGGTCTGGTTCTGCTTCTATCACTGATCGTGCTGGCTGCGATGTCGTTGGCCGCCATCGGCCTGATGCGCTCGGTGCTGACCAGCAACCGGGTGGCCGCCAACCTGGCATTCCAACAGTCCGCCACTCAATCGGCTGATGTGGGCGTCGAGCGTGCGGTGGCCTGGCTGGAGCAAAAGTCCCGTGAGCTGGAAGCCGTACCCGGCCCACCGGCCACGACGAAGCCAGCCAACAAGCTCTTCCAGCACATCTCGATCGGCGGGGCGGAGACCATTGCCTATCGGGCAATCCGCGAGGACCCCGGCCCCGGCCAGACCTGGGAGAATTTTTGGCAGCAACGTGTCGCGGCGAACCAGATCAACACACTGCCCGCGGATGCCGCCGGCAACACGGTCGGTTTCCTCATCCAGCGCCTGTGCGTTGCGGCGGGCGATCCGCTGGCGGGTGCCAGTTGCGAGGCCGCCCCCACGCTCAGCAGCTCCAGCCAGACCAGCAGCAAGAGCAGTGGCATCAAGCTGCAAGTGCCCGGGCAGACTTATTACCGCATCACGGTGCGGGTCCAGGGGCCGCGCAATGCGGTCAGCTTCATCCAATCCGTCGTCGCGCTCTGACGCGACACCCACATTCTCAGACCTTGAGTGAGGTCCGTATGCAGTCCATCCTCCGTTCATTGATTGCCACAGGCCGGCATCTGGCACTTGCGTCAGCGGTTCTCTGGCTGCCGGTCGCCACGGTCCAGGCGGCCAGCACCGACATCGCCAGCGCACCGCTGCTGGTCTCGACGCCGAATGCGGTCAAGGCCAATCTGCTGTTCATCCTCGATGACTCGGGCTCGATGGACTTCGATTTCATGCCCGATCACACGGCCGGCGACTTCTGCCGAACCACCGGCGCAGCTCTCGAGACCGGCATCTACTACAGCGGCCGCTTTACCGGGCGCTGCTGCGTCGGCGGCAGCACATCCAGCGCCTGCTGGTCGGGTGCGGCCCCCTTCGGCACCAAGCGCGGGCACCCGCCCTTCCTGGCCAGCGACTTCAACAGCATGGCCTACAACCCCGCGGTGCGCTACCTGCCGCCGGTCGACTCTGCAGGCATCGAGCTCAAGAGCATGACCTCGGCCAACACCACGGCCTGGGCCTCGGTGCCCATCGACGCCTACAAGATCCAGAACAGCAACAGCATCAACCTGCTGACCCAGTATCCCGACACAGCCTGGTGCACCGATAACACCTACACCGACTGCCTGCGCAACGGCAACTATGTGCTGCCGGGCACGGTCGATGGCAAGGCCTACACCACATACCGGGCCACGACCGCCAGCGGCAAGGAACTGGTCGCCATCGGCAACCCGGACAAGGCCACGACGGAGGAGCGTGACCTGGGTCCGCACTACTACCGCATCGTCAGCAACGAGTACTGCACGGCTGACAATCTGCGCGATTGCCGCATCGGTGCCTCGGCCAGCCATCCGGTGCCAGCCACCGTGCGCTGGTGCAATAGCGATGCGAACGCGCGCGCCATCACTCCGCCGGTCGCCTCCTGCCAGGCCGTGCGCACCGGCACCTTCGCCTATGCGCGCTACCCAACCAAGTACTTCACCGAGGGCACGCCAGACACGCCTGCCACGCCCGCCACGCCGGCGCAAACACCAACCTTTGCCGTAGGTACCAACGGGTGCACCAACACCCGCAAGGTGGCCGTAGGTCCCTTGATGGTCAACGGTGTCGACCTGTTTGACGGTGCCGTGACCAGCTTGGAGCGCTATGGCAGCAATCTTGCCGCGGAGATACGCAACCTGATCAACGCCAAGACCGGCACCACCGGTTTCTCGGCAACGGGCACCAACCAGAACATCGTGATCCGCGCGCCGGTCTCTGCCGGCAATCTGACAGCCACGGCGACGCTGTCACGCGCCGCCGGCTCCAATGCGGCCTGCACCTTTACCCCGACGACAACGCCGGCTTTCGCCGGCTACAAGCCCGGCACCCCAGCGGTCGACGGCAAGGACGCCGACTGGGCCGGCAGCTTCGACCGGGTGGATATCGTGCCCAGCCGCACCCAGTACCCGCGCGCCGCCACCCGCACCGACTGCGCCGATCAGGCGTTCTGCAGCTACGACGAAGAGATGACCAACTTCGCCAACTGGTGGGCCTACTACCACAGCCGCATGCAGTCGATGAAGTCGGCCTCCAGCCGCGCCTTCGCCGCGGTCACCGAGAACCGTCGCCTCGGCTATCTGAGCATCAACAACGCCACCGGCAGCGACTTCCTCAATCTCGACGTCTTCGAAGACACCCACAAGAGCAACTGGTTCAGCAAGCTCTTCAAGGCCAAGCCCAGCGGATCCACGCCGCTGCGCACCGCACTGGCACGCGCAGGCCGGCTGTTCGGCGGGCAACTCAACGACGTCTCGGTCAATGGCAGCACGGCCAAGGACCCGATGCAGTATTCCTGCCAGAAGAACTTCACCATCCTGTCGACCGACGGCTACTGGAACGAGACCAGCAATCCGGTCCGGTTGGACGGTACGACGGCCATCGGCGAGCAGGATGGCACGCTGGCACGCCCGATGCTGGATGGCAACAAGATCGCCAATGCGCTGTCCGACACCGCGGCCTACTACTACAACACCGATCTTCGCAACGGTGAAGACAGCTTCGCTGTGTGCACCAGCGGCAGCAGCGGCGAGGATGTCTGCGGCGACAGCAACAATCCCAACGTCCCGGCGGAGCGTCAGGTGATGCGCACCTTCACCCTGGGTCTGGGTGCCTCAGGCTATATGCAGTTCCGCTCCAACTACCTGGCCGACACCAGTGGTGACTTCTATGCGGTCAAGGAAGGCCTGGTTCCCAATGCGGCCACCGGCGTCTGCAGCTGGCAAGCCTCGGGCACCTGCACCTGGCCGTCTCCGGTCAACAACACGCTGACGACGATCGACGATCTGTGGCATGCCGCAGTCAACGGCGGCGGCACCTACTTCAGTGCTGGCAAGCCGGACGAGTTGTTCACCGGTCTGGCGACCGCCCTGGCTGCGATCGATGTGCAGACCAAGGCGGCGGCCGCTGCCACCACCAGCAACCCCAATGTGTCGGCGGGCGACAACCAGGTCTTCGTTTCGAATTTCAGCTCCGGCGAATGGACCGGCGACCTGATCAGTCAGCGTATCAATACCGAAACCGGTGTCGTCGACGCGACCAAGAGTGACTGGTCGGCGCGGGATCTTCTCGACGGCAACACGGCGCGCAAGATCTACCTGTTCTCCAGCACCGAACCCAGCAAGCTCAAGCCCTTCACCTGGGCCAGCCTTAGCGCCACCGAGCAGGGCTATTTCAGCAAGACCCACATCACGACAGCGGGGCGCGAGCTGAGTCAGTTCTGTGGCTTCGGCGTCTACTGCCTCAGCGCAGCGGATCAGGACAAGGCCGCCGGAGAGAAGCTGGTCAGCTATCTGGCCGGCGAACGCATCGACGAGGGCCCGCTGGCCGAGCCGGACAAATACTTCCGCCAGCGCAAGCACCTGCTGGGCGACATCGTCAACTCCGAGGCTGTCTTCGTCAGCGGCGCCAGCTTCAGCTACACCGACGCGGGCTATGCAGCGCACAAAGCTGCGGTGTCAGGCCGCACCGGCATGGTCTATGTGGCAGCGAACGACGGCATGCTGCATGCCTTCAATGCCAGCACCGGCGCTGAGGTCTGGGCCTTCATACCCTCGGCCACCCTGCCCAATCTCTACCGCTTGGCCGACAAGGAGTACGCGACCAAGCACCAGTACTTCGTTGATGCCACGCCCACGGTGCAGGACGTCTATATCGGTGGCCAGTGGCGCACCCTGCTGGTCGGTGGCCTCGGTGCCGGTGGCCGCAGCTACTATGCGCTGGACGTGACCGACCCGGCCGCACCCAAGGCTCTGTGGGAGTTCACCGATGTCAACCTCGGCCTGACCTTCGGCAAGCCCGAGATCGGCAAGCTTTCGGATGGCACCTGGGCCGTGTTCTTCGGTTCCGGCTACAACAATGTCTCGCCCGGGGACGGCGTCGGGCGGCTCTATGTGGTCAACGCCAATGATGGCAGTCTGATACGCGCCATCAGCACCGGCGCCGGCTCGGGCGGCACGCCCAGCGGCCTGACCCATATCCGGGGCTGGGTGGATGACGGCGATTCCGACAACACCGTCAAGCGCGTCTACGCGGGCGACAACCTGGGCAATGTCTGGCGGTTTGACGTCAACAACAATGTCGGCGCAGCCGGCCATGACGCCCAGTTGCTGGCGACGCTGAAAGCACCCGATGGTGCGACCGCACAACCCGTGACCTCCCGCCCCGAACTCGGTCAGGTCGGTACGCATGCCATGGTCTATGTCGGCACCGGCCGCTACCTGGGCATGAGCGATCTGACCGACACGACGACGCAGTCCATCTACGCCATCAAGGACCGCCTGACGGACGAGAACTTCGGTGACCCGCGCCTGGCGGCCAACAGCTTTGTCAAGCAGACCCTGAGCCTGGGCAACTGTCCGCCCAACACCGATGTCTGTACCGCCGGTGCGACCGTCCGAACCAATGCCAATCCTCAGCCGGTCAACCTGGCAAGCGACGGCGGTTGGTACGTGGATCTGCCGATCTCCAGCGAGCGGGTCAATACCGATCCGCAGCTGGCGCTCGGCACCCTGGTGGTCAACTCCAATGTGATCGAGTCGGGCAATGTCTGCAAGGTGGGCGGCTCCAGCTGGGCCAACTTCCTCGACTACGCGACCGGCGCGCCGGTCTCGACCGCCAACGGCGTGACAGGCGTGCCGCTGGGCAATGCCATCGCCACCCGGCCGGCCCTGGTGAAGCTGCCCAATAACAAGGTGATCAGCATCAGCCGCCTGTCGGACAACACCACGGTGTCGACGCCGACACCGATCTCGACCACGGTGACACCGACACGCCGGCTGTCCTGGCGCGATCTGGTGCAGAACTGAGCGAGCATCCGTCTCCCGCCGTGCCTGCCATGGCGTCGCAGGCCGGCCCCCGTCAGCGACGGGTGGCCGGCCTGCTGACTTGTGTGCTGCTGGTCCTCGGGGCGCACCTGAGCCTGTTGCTGTACTCATCACGAGTTGAGGGCCGCGAAGGGGCCAGGGACGCGCTCGACGGCGGGGCTGCTACCCGCCCCAAGGCCGCCCAGATACGCTGGCTGAAGGCCTTGCCCGACACGCCGGCGGCAGCCCTGTCGCCGTCCACCCCGCTGGCCGAGGCCGCTGTGCCGCAGGCATCATCAAGCGTTTCAAGCGCTTTGCCGGCCAGCGCCGACGCGGCGGCGCCAGCCCTCCCCGCCCTGGCTGCGCTGCAGATCAGCTACCCCGATGCGCCCGCCCCAGGCGGTCGCTTGCTGCTGCGCCTTTTCATCAAGCTGAACCTCGATGGCAGCCCGGCGACCGTGCAGGTCAACGGCAACACGCAGGCGCTGGCACCCTTTGTCGATGCGGCCGTCGAAGGGCTGATGCTCAGTCTGCGCGAGCAGCATGGCGATGTCGCAGCGGGCTGGGACAAGCCCTGGTGCCTGGAGGTGGATTTCGACGAGCAAGGCCTGAGCGCTCGCAGCCGTCGTCTGGCGGCGAGCCATGCTCAGGCCTGTCTGGGTCGGATGCAGCCCTAGCCTGTGCTCAAGAGCGCCGGCTGAGCCGGCGCCGAGAACACAGCATCAGCGCGGCAGTTCGCTGACGCCCATCAGGAACTCGTCAACCGCACGCGCGGCCTGCCGGCCCTCGCGTATGGCCCACACCACCAGACTCTGACCGCGCCGCATATCGCCGGCCGCAAAGACCTTGTCCACGTTAGTGGCGTAGCCGCCGCTGAAGTCCGTCGTGGCCTTGGCATTGCCGCGGGCGTCCTTGGCCACACCGAAGGCATCGAGCACGGTGGCCACCGGCGCCACAAAACCCATGGCAAGGAAGACCAGATCGGCCTTGAGCACCTGCTCCGAGCCAGGCACCTCGGTCATCTTGCCGCCCTGCCACTGCACCCGCACCGTCTTCACGCCGGTCAGCTTGCCCTTGTCCTTGCCTTCCCCGCCGAGGAACTCCTTGGTGGCGATCGCGAACTCGCGCTCGCAGCCCTCCTCATGGCTGCTGGAGGTGCGCAGCTTGATCGGCCAGTAGGGCCAGGTCAGCGGTCGGTCTTCCTCCTCGGGCGGCTGCGGCATCAGCTCGAACTGGGTGACGCTCTTGGCGCCATGGCGGTTGCTGGTGCCGACGCAATCGCTGCCGGTGTCGCCACCGCCGATCACGATCACATGCTTGCCATCGGCGCGGATCTGGCCTTTGAGCTTGTCGCCAGCATTGACCTTGTTCTGCTGCGGCAGGAACTCCATCGCGAAATGAACGCCGGCCAGATCACGGCCCGGCACCGGCAGATCGCGCGAGGCCTCGGCACCGCCGGCCAGCAGCACTGCGTCGAACTGTTGCTTCAGCTCGTCCGGACTGATGCTTTCCTTGGCCCAGTTGGTGACCCTGCTGTCCTCGCCCAGGCTGGCGACCAGCACGCCGGTGCGAAACACCACGCCCTCGGCCTCCATCTGCTTGACCCGGCGGTCGATATGCGACTTCTCCATCTTGAAGTCGGGGATGCCGTAGCGCAGCAGCCCGCCGACGCGATCGTTCTTCTCGAACACGGTGACGCTGTGGCCGGCGCGGGCCAGCTGCTGGGCCGCGGCCAGGCCGGCCGGGCCGGAGCCGACCACGGCCACCTTCTTGCCGGTCTTGGCCTTGGGCGGCTGCGGCTGCACCCATCCCTCGGCCCAGGCGCGGTCGATGATGGCGTGCTCGATGGACTT
>JAYRSJ010000035.1:0-30948 GCA_041920215.1 Burkholderiaceae bacterium
CCCCATTCACGCGCAGGCCATTCCCGCCGTCCTCAAGGGCGGCGACCTGATGGCCGGTGCCCAGACCGGCACCGGCAAGACCGCAGGTTTCACGCTGCCCATGCTGCACCGACTGGCCGCCGGCCAGCCAGTCAAGAACGCCCGCGGCAAGCCCATGGTGCGGGCCCTGGTGCTGACCCCCACCCGCGAACTCGCCGCCCAGGTCGAGGAAAGCGTCAAGACCTACGGCAAGTACCTGCCGCTGACCAGCATGGTCATGTTCGGCGGCGTCGGCATGCAGCCGCAGGTCAACCGCCTGCGCGACGGTGTGGACATCCTGGTGGCCACGCCGGGTCGTCTGCTGGACCACCACCAGCAGGGCACGCTGGACCTCAGCAAGGTCGAGATCCTGGTGCTGGACGAGGCCGACCGCATGCTGGACATGGGCTTCATCCACGACATCAAGAAGGTGCTGGCCGTGCTGCCGCAGAAGAAGCAGAGCCTGCTCTTCAGCGCTACCTTCAGCGACGACATCAAGAACCTCGCCGATCGCCTGCTGAATCAGCCGGCCCTGATCGAGGTGGCCCGCCGCAACCAGACCAATGACGCGATCGCGCAGAAGGTCCATCCGGTCGGCCGCGAGCGCAAGAAGGAGTTGCTGGCCCACTTGATCAAGTCGGGCGACTGGCACCAGGTGCTGGTCTTCACCCGCATGAAGCATGGCGCCAACCGCCTGACCGACTACCTGAACGACCAGGGCATCAGCGCCATGGCCATCCACGGCAACAAGAGCCAGGGCGCCCGCACCAAGGCCCTGGCCGAGTTCAAGACCGGCGATCTGCAGGTGCTGGTGGCCACCGACATCGCGGCCCGCGGCATCGACATCGACCAGCTGCCCCATGTGGTGAACTACGAGCTGCCCAATGTGCCCGAGGACTATGTGCACCGCATCGGCCGCACCGGCCGTGCCGGCGCCCAGGGCGAGGCGGTCTCGCTGGTCTGCGTGGACGAGAACGGCTTTCTGAAGGAAATCGAGAAGCTGATCAAGCGCGAGATTCCGCGCGAGATCGTGCCCGGCTTCGCACCCGACCCCAACGAGCGCCCCGAGCCCATCGTGCTGGGTCGCATGGTGCTCAACCCCAATGGCAGCCGCGGCCGCGCACCCAACCCGCCCGGCGGTGGCCGTGGAGGCCGCAGCGGCGGCGGCGGTGGCGGCGGTGGCGGTCGTCCGGCCTCGAACAGCGGTGGCAGGCCCGGCCAGAACGCCTCCGGCCGTCCGCAGGGCAGCGGCGGCCGCGCGCCGCAGGGCCAGGCCCGCCCGGCCGGCGCTGGCAGCGGCGGCCAGCAGCCGCGCCGTGAAGGCGGCGGCGGCAATGCGCGTGGCAACGGTCCGCGCCTGACCCAGCCCAAGCGCTGAGCCTTTGGCAAGACCTGACCCTCTGACGAGCCCGGCCCGCGCCGGGCTCGTGCACTTTTGGGGCTAGGATAGTCCGCAGTGCAAGGCTTGGAGACCTCATGAAACTCAGCTTCCTCGGCGCCGCCGACGCCGTCACCGGTTCCCGCCATCTGCTGGATACCGGCAAGCAGCGTCTGCTGCTGGACTGCGGCCTGTTCCAGGGCTACAAGCAGCTGCGCGAGCGCAACTGGGCCGGTCTGGGCGTGTCGCCGGCCAGCCTGGACGCGGTACTACTCTCGCATGCCCATCTGGACCACAGCGGCTATCTGCCGGCCCTGGTGCGCCAGGGCTACAAGGGCCAGATCTTCTCCACCGGCGCCACCCGCGATCTCTGCGAGGTGCTGCTGCTGGACAGCGCCAAGCTGCAGGAGGAAGACGCCCGCCGCGCCAACCGCTATCACACCAGCCGGCACGAGACCGCCCTGCCGCTCTATGGCACGGCCGACGTCAAGAAGACCCTGGCGCATTGCGTGGGCCTGCCGCGCGACGGCCGCCTCCGCCTGGGCGAGAGCGAGATCCAGTTCACCCCGGTGGGCCATCTGCTGGGCGCCTGCGCGATCACGGTCACCAGCCAGGGCCGCCGCCTGGTCTTCTCCGGCGATCTCGGCCGCGCCAACGACCTGCTGATGCCGCCGCCGCAGCGCCTGCACGCGGCCGATGTGCTGCTGATCGAATCGACCTATGGCGACCGCCGCCATCCGGCCGAGGACGTGCAGGCCCGGCTGGGCCAAATCATCCGCAGCACCGTCAAGCGCGGCGGCAGCGTGCTGCTGCCCAGCTTCGCGGTGGGCCGGGCCCAGGCGCTGCTGCTGGTGCTGCAGCGCCTGCGTCGTGCCGGCGAGATTCCGCATGACCTGCCGATACTGCTGGACAGCCCGATGGCCCACCAGGCCACCGACATCCTCGTCAAGCATGCGCGGCTGCTGCGCATCAGCGCCCGCGAGGCCGCCACGCTGTGCGAGGACGTGACCCTGATCCACAAGCCGGCCGATTCGCTCAAGGCAGCCACCCGGGCGATCAGCCGGCCGGCCATCATCATCTCGGCCAGCGGCATGGCCACCGGCGGCCGGGTGCTCAACTATCTGAAGACCCTGGCGCCGGGTCCGCGCCACCACATCGCCTTCCCCGGCTTCCAAGTCGGCGGCAGCCGCGGTGCCAAGATGGTCGAGGGTGCGCGTGAGATCAAGCTGCACGGCAGCTATGTGCCGGTCAATGCCGAGGTCAGCCATCTGGAGGGCTTCTCGGGCCATGCCGATGCCGACGAGCTGATGGCCTGGCTGCGCGGCTTCGAGCGCGCGCCCGAGCAGGTCTTTGTGGTCCATGGCGAGCCCAGTGCCAGCGATGCGCTGCGCAGCCGCATCCAGGACGAGCTCGGCTGGCGGGTGCGCGTGCCGCAGCACGGGGAGACGGTGAACCTGTGAGCCGGGCGAGCGCATGAGCAGTCTGGCCAATGCCTTCGGCGTACCGGCCGAGACGGTGATGGGCCTGCTGGCCGCGTTGGGCAGCGGCCTGCTGATCGGCCTGGAGCGCGAGCGCAACAAGGGCAGCGGCCGGCATCGCGAGCCGGCCGGCCTGCGCACCTTCACGCTGGTGGCCCTGGCCGGCGCGCTGGCCCAGGCGCTCGCAGCGCCGGGCCTGGTCGCGGCCGGCGCGCTGGGCGTCACCGCGCTGGCCGCCATCGCCTACGCCTGGGGGCGCCGGCACGACCCCGGCCTCACCACCGAGATCGCGCTGCTGGTCACCTATTTGATCGGCGTGCTGTGCGTGCAGGCGCCGCTGCTGGGCGCGCCGGCGGCGGTGGTGATGACCGCCCTGCTGGCGGCGCGCAGCCGCCTGCACCGCTTTGCGACCCAGCTGCTGCGCGAGGACGAGCTGCACGATGGCCTGCTGCTGGGTGCGCTGGCCCTGGTGGTGCTGCCGCTGATGCCCAACGAGCCCCTGCCCTGGCTGGCCGGGCTCAAGGCCCACACGCTGATGGGGCTGATGCTGATGCTGCTGGCCCTGCAGGCGGCCGGGCATATCGCGCTGCGCCTGACCGGCGCCCACGCCGGGCTGGCGATCTCGGGCCTGCTCTCGGGCCTGGTCTCCAGCACCGCCACCATTGCCACCATGGGCGCGCGAGCGCGCAGTGCACCCGATCTGCGCCTGGCCTGCGCCTCGGGTGCGGTGATGTCCACCACCGCCACCTGGCTGCAGGCCCAGCTGATGCTGCTGGCGCTGGCACCCCAGTTCGCCGCCAGTGCGCTGCCACTGACGGCCACCGGCATGCTGCTGTCCAGTCTCAGCGGCTGGGCGCTGGCCAAGCGCTCCAGCGCCGGTGGCGCCCGCCAGGCCGGACCGGCAGACCCGGCGCTGGGCGACGGCGGCCCGCTGCGCCTGCGCGAGGCCCTGATCCTCACCGTGGTGCTGAGCCTGGTGACCCTGGGGGTCAGCTGGGCCCAGCAGCGCTTCGGTGCGACCGGCCTCTTTGGCGCGGTGGCCCTGGCCAGCCTGGCCGATGCGCACTCGCCCGTCGCCTCGCTGGCCGGCCTGACCGCCTCGGGCCAGATCGGCCGCCGCGAGCTGCTGACGGGCCTGCTGCTGGCGATAGGCTGCAACAGCGGCAGTCGCGCGGTCACCGCGGTGCTGGCCGGCGGCTGGACCTTCGCCCGCCCGGTGATCGCCACGCTGGGCGGGGTGCTGCTGCTCAATGCCGCGCTGCTGTGGGGCCTGCTCGCGTCGCCCGGATGAAGACCCGCCCCATCGTTGCCGCCCGGCTCGAGTTCGAGCCTGAGAGCGGCGTGCCCTATGCGCCGGAGTTCGGCGATGTCTACCATGCCCGCGCCGGCGCGCTGGCCCAGGCCCGCCATGTCTTTCTGGGCGGCAACGGCCTGCCCCAGCGCTGGCAGGGTCGCGCGCGCTTCGTGATCCTGGAAACCGGCTTCGGACTGGGCAACAACTTCCTGGCGACCTGGGCCGCCTGGGCCGCCGACCCCCAGCGCTGCGAGCGCCTGGTCTTCATCAGCATAGAGAAGCACCCGCTGAGCCGCGCCGATCTGCGACGTGCCCACGCCGCCAGCCCCGAGCCGCAGCGCGCCGCAGCGCTGGTCGAGGCCTGGCCGCCGCTCACGCCCAATCTGCACCGGCTCGGCTTCGAGGCCGGCCGCGTGCAGCTGATGCTGTGCCTGGGCGAAGCGCGTGACTGGCTGGCCGAGCTGCTGGCCCAAGTCGATGCCTTCTATCTGGACGGCTTCGCGCCAGCCAAGAACCCGGCGATGTGGGATCCCTATCTGCTCAAGCGCTTGGCCCGCCTGGCCGCGCCCGAGGCCTGCGCCGCCACCTGGAGCGTGGCCCGCGAGGTGCACGAGGGCCTGCGCGCCGCCGGCTTCGAGCCCGTCAAGGTGCCGGGCTTTGCCAGCAAGGGCCGCATGACCGTCGCGCAGTTCCGCCCGCGCCACCAGCCGGCGCCGCCGGCCGGCCGACTCGCGCTGGCGCCGCGGGCGCGCGAGGTCCTGGTGCTGGGTGCCGGCCTGGCCGGGGCGGCGGCCGCTGCGGCGCTGCGCGCCCAGGGGCTGGCGGTGCGGGTGCTGGAGCGCAGCGGCCACGTCGCCAGCGGCGCCTCGGGCAATCCGCTGGGCCTGTTCCACGGCACGCTCAACCCGGATGACGGCCTGCACGCCCGCTTCAACCGCGCCTGCGCGCTGCACACCCAGCGGCGTCTGGCGGCACTGCCGCCGCTGGCACGGCTGCAGCAGGGCCTGCTGCGCCTGGAGACACGGCTGGATCTGCCGGCCATGCAGAGCCTGCTCGCACGCCTGGGCCTGCCGCCCGACTATGTGCAGGCCTGGAGCCCGGCCGAGGCGGCGACGGCCAGCGGTCTGGCGCTGACCCAGCCGGCCTGGTACTACCCCGGCGGCGGCGCCCTGCCGCCGGCCGCCTATGCGCAGGCCCTGCTGGCCGACACGCCGCTGCGCTGTGCCACGGTCAGCCGGCTGCGCCGCCGCGATTCGCAGTGGCAGCTGCTGGATGCCGGCGGCGCGGTACTCGACCAGACCGAGGCCCTGGTGCTGGCCTGTGGACATCAGAGCCAGGTCTTGCTGCAAGACCTGGCACCGGCCGGCTGGCCCTGGCCGCTTGTCACCCAGCGCGGCCAGCTCAGCGGCACAGCCATAGACCCGCAGTGGCCGGGCCCGCGCCTGCCGCTGGCGGGACGCGGCTACGCCATCGCCGAGGACGGACAGCTGTGGTGCGGCGCCAGCGCCGACGATGACGATACCGAACCGGCGCTGCGCCAGGCCGACCATGTGGCCAATCTGGCCCAGTACCGCCAACTGGCGGGCCTGCCGCCGCTGGCCGGGCAAGACCTGCCCCCGCTGCAGGGGCGGGTGGGCTGGCGCCTGCTGACGCCGGACCGCCTGCCGCTGGTGGGCGGTCTGCCCGAGCCCGGCTACCGCGGCCGCGCCGACCAGGTGCGGCTGCTGCCACGCCTGCCGGGCTTGGCCATTTGCAGCGCCCTGGGTGGGCGGGCAATCTGGGGGGCCGGGGTGTGGGGCGACAGCGCCGCCGCACAGCTCAGCGGTGCGCCGCTGCCGCTGGAGACGGGCCTGCTGGATGCGCTGGACCCGGCGCGCTTTGCCCTGCAGAAGCTCAGTAGCTGATCGTCTGCACGCCCTCGGCCGTGCCCAGCAGGCAGACCGAGGCCTTGTTGCGGGCGAACACGCCGACGGTGACCACGCCGGGCCACTGATTGACCTCGGCCTCGAAGGCCAGCGGATCGCGGATCTGCAGGCCGCGCACATCGAGGATGTGGCAGCCGTTGTCGGTGATGCAGCCGGCACGCAGCGTGGCCTGGCCGCCCAGCGCGGCAAAGCGGCGCGCGATCTGGGCCGCAGCCATCGGTATCACCTCGATCGGCAGCGGGAAGCCGCCCAGCACCGCGACCTTCTTGGAGGCATCGGCAATGCAGACGAAGCGCTGCGCCAGATCGGCCACGATCTTCTCGCGCGTCAGCGCCGCACCGCCGCCCTTGATCATGTAGCCCTGGCCGTCGATCTCGTCGGCACCGTCGATATAGACCGGCAGCGCCTCGACCTCGGCGGCCTCCAGCACCCGGATGCCCAGGGCCTGCATGCGCTCGGTGGAACGCAGCGAGCTGGACACCGCGCCGGCGATCGCGATGCCGCTGGCGGCCAGCGCGTCGATGAACTTGTCGACCGTCGAGCCTGTGCCCACGCCGACGAGGGCGCCGGCCTGCACATACTGGAGGGCGGCCTGGCCGACCAGGGTCTTGAGTTCGTCTTGGGTCATGATGGGAGGCATGCGGAGCAGGTTGAAGAATGCCCCGCATTATCCCCAGACAGCCGCAGCGGCTCGCCCGACCTAGGCCGGATAGAACTTGCCGTGGAAGCCGTAAGGCACCCAGTAAGGCAGCCAGACCCGCGCCAGCGGCCCGGCGCTGAGCGCCTCGGCGTCAAAGACGCTGGCAAAGCTCTGGCGGCGGCGCAGGTCGTAGCCCGTGCCCAGCAGCCAGCCCTCGCCCTCGCGCCGACTGCCGGGCTTGGGCACCAGCACATGCTCTTCCACTACCACATCGGCGCCGAACACGAAGCGCTCGCGCCGGCCGCTGTCCAGGTCCAGGCGCATCAGCGCATCGGCGCCCCAGCGCGCGCCGGCGTCGGCGCCATGGGTGTAGAACACCTGGCGATGGCGCTGCGCCACCACGCGCGGGTCGACCACCGGAAACTCCACCGCCTCGTCGCGGCTGTCCTGGCGGAGCCGGCCGCTGGCCAGGCTCAGATGCAGCAGGCAGGGTGTCGACGGCTGCTCCTGCGGCCGCTCGCCGCGCATCAGCTGGCCGGCGCCCTGGTTGAACTCGGTCATCGGCGGCGAACGCACATAGTCCAGATGGATCTCGTCGCCCTCATCCCAGGCATTGCCGAAATGGAACATCATCGTGGCCGGCATTTCCAGCAGGCGCTGGCGCTGGAAGTCGGCCTTGTCGATCACCAGCACGCGCGTCGCCTCCTCGGCCTGCCAGCGCATCGCCTGCACCATGCTCTGGCCCTCGCGCAGGGCCCGCATGTCCAGGCTCAGCGGCGGCAGCAGCAGGATCAGATAGCGCTGCGAGACCACGAAGTCATGCACCAGGGCCGGCGTCGGCAGCTTCAGCACCGCATGCCGCAAGAGCTGGCCGCGCGGCGAGATCTGGTAGACCACCAGGCGGCCGTTCATGGTGCCGAAGTTCCACAGCGTGCCATCGGGCTCGAGCTTGGGATGGGCCGAGAACGGCATGCCCTGCAGCTCGGGCGCCCAGGCATGGGGGCCGCGCGTCTGCAGGCTCTGCGGATCCAGCTCATGGGCGCTGCCGCCCTCCCACAGCGCATAGAGACGCCCGTCCAGCTGCATCACGCTGGTGTTGGCGGTATTGAGGCTGTCGGCACCGCGTACCGGCAGGGCCGGCTTGATGGGCGTGCCCAGCGTCGGTAGCAGGAAGCGGCCGGCCTGCTGCTCGGCGCGGAACTTGGCGGTCTGCACGAAGCGCGCCTGGTGACTGGCCCGGCCCGGCCCCTGCGGCTGCCCCTCGAAGCGCCAGGCCTGGATCAGGCCGTCACCGTCGAACCAGTGCTGGTAGCGCTGCTCGCCGCGGCCGGTGATGCCTGGGCCGTTGCGGTACAGGGTGCCGCGCAAGCCGGCCGGCAGGCGCCCTTCGATACGCAGCGCGGCGGCGCTGCGATCGCGTCCGTCCCAGCCCTGCAGCGGCAGCAGCTCAGGCGCCGCTGCGGCAAATGCGGGGGCGGCGCCCAGCGTCGGCAGCGGCAGCAGCCCGGCCAGGGCGGCGCCCAAGAGTTCACGTCTTTGCAGCATCGACGACTCCCCGGCCTTCAGTTCAGCGTCACCGCAATGCGCAGGCCCTCGCGGGCCTCGAAGGCCGCAGCCTCGAAGCGCGGCGGGCCGAACATGCCGGCGGCATTGTTGGAGAAGCCGTAGGGCTCGGTGGGCATGCCGACCGCATTCATGTCCAGGCGGCCGTTGCCGTTCAGATCGTGGATCACGCTCAGGCCCAGCTTGCCGGCCGGCAGATCCGGCAGCGCGATGCTGAGCCGACCGTCGCGGGCCGTGCTGGCCTCGACCGCCTTGAGCGCCACCGGCTTGCGCAGCCAGCCGTCCTCGGCGAATACCGCGACCAGCAGCCGGCCCTCGGGCTTGGCCACGCCTTGCAGCTCGATCTCGGTGGCCTGCGCCAGGCTCGCGCCCAGGCCGGAAAGGGCCGCCAGCGCGAGCAGACGGGGTGCCAGGCGATGGAATGAGGTCTTGCAGGTCTTGTGCATGGGCTTGTTCCTGAGCTTCGTTGTTGACGGAACGAACTCTAGGAAACGCCAGCCCAGCCGCCTAGCGGCATGCGATCTGCTGCCACCGGCCGGCGCCAGACGTCGCCTGGCGGCGCGAGATGCGAGCTCGTGAGGCCGATCAGCCGGCGCGACGCTGGCGCACCGCCGCGGCCAGCTCGCGCAGCAGGGGCTCGGTCTGGGCCCAGCCCAGGCAGGCATCGGTGATCGAGACGCCGGGCTTCAGCTCGGCCCGGGTCTGGCCCGGGGCCAGGTCTTGCCGACCGGGCTGCAGATGCGATTCGATCATCACGCCGGTGATGCGGCGCTCGCCGGCCGCCATCTGGGCCGCCACATCGCGCCCCACCTCGATCTGGCGCTCGTACTTCTTGCTGCTGTTGGCATGCGAGAAGTCGATCATCACCTGCTCGCGCAGGCCCGAGGCCTTCAGCGCCTCGCAGGCCGCGGCCACCGAGGCCGCGTCATAGTTGGGCGTCTTGCCGCCGCGCAGGATCACATGGCAGTCGCTGTTGCCACGGGTCTCGAAGATCGCGGCCGCGCCCATCTTGGTCATGCCCATGAAGGCATGGCTGGCCTGGGCCGCCAGCACCGCATCGCTGGCCACCTTGATGCCGCCGTCGGTGCCGTTCTTGAAGCCCACCGGGCATGAGAGCCCCGAGGCCAGCTGGCGGTGGCTCTGGCTCTCGGTGGTGCGTGCGCCGATCGCGCCCCAGGCGATCAGATCGGAGATGTACTGGGGCGACAGCAGGTCAAGAAATTCGGTGCCCGCGGGCAGGCCCAGCGCCGTCACATCCAGCAGCAGCTGGCGCGCCAGCCGCAGGCCCTCGTTCATATGGAAGGAGCCATCGAGCCGGGGGTCGTTGATATAGCCCTTCCAGCCCACCGTGGTACGCGGTTTCTCGAAGTACACCCGCATCACGATCAGCAGATCGTCCTTGAGCTCGTCGCGGGTCTTCTTCAGCAGGCGTGCATAGTCCATCGCCTGGTCATGGTCGTGGATCGAGCAGGGGCCGACGACGACCAGCAGGCGATCGTCGCGGCCATGCAGCACCGCGCTGATCTCCTGGCGCGAGCGCTCCACCAGTTCGAGCCCGGCATCGCTGGCCGGCAGTTCGTCCAGCAGCAGGGCCGGCGAGATCAGCGGACGCACCGCGCCGATGCGGGTGTCATCGGTGCGGGTGCTGTCATGGGTGGCGTCGCGCGGACCGCTCTCGTGGTCCAGGTCGGGGACGGCTTGTGTGTTCATGGTGGTGGCGCTGCCGCTGTGCAATAAGTCGCGATTATCAGCCGGCTGCGGCGGCCAAAGTCCCGGCAATAGGCGATGCGACAATCGCGCCATGGCTTTCGTCCCCTACGCCCTCACCCGTCCCTTTCTCTTCGGCCTGGACCCCGAGCATGCACATGAACTGACCCTGGGCGCCATCGCCCGGCTGCAGAACACCCCGGCCCAATGCCTGTGGTCGCAGCCACGGGTCAAGGATCCGCTCAGCCTGGCCGGCCTGCAATTTCCCAACCGCATCGGCCTGGCGGCCGGTCTGGACAAGAACGGCCGCTGCATAGACGGCCTGGGCGCGATGGGCTTCGGCTTCATCGAGGTCGGCACGGTGACACCCAAGGCCCAGCCCGGCAATCCGCGCCCGCGCATGTTCCGCCTGCCACAGGCCGAGGCGCTGATCAACCGGCTGGGCTTCAACAACGAGGGCCTGGACAGCTTTCTGGCCCATGTGCGGCAGGCCCACAGCTTCCGCGCCGCCGGCGGTCTGGTCGGGCTGAACATCGGCAAGAACGCCGCCACGCCGATCGAAGACGCTGCGTCGGACTATCTGATCGCGCTGGAGGGCGTGTACCCGCATGCCGACTACATCACCGTCAACATCTCCAGCCCCAACACCAAGAATCTGCGTGCGCTGCAGAGCGACGCGGCGCTGGACGCGCTGATCGGCGCGCTGCAGCAGCGCCGCCTGGCCCTGGCCGCCAGCAGTGGCCGCCAGGTACCGATCTTCGTCAAGATCGCACCCGACCTCGACGAGGCCCAGGTGGCGGTGATCGCCCAGACCTTGCAGAACCACGGCATCGACGGGGTGATCGCGACCAACACCACGATAGGCCGCGACGCTGTCAAGGGCCTGGCCCATGCCGAGGAGGCCGGCGGCCTGTCAGGGCGGCCGGTGTTCGAGGCCAGCAACCGGGTGATCCGTCTGCTGCGTGCCGCGCTGGGGCCTGGCTATCCCATCATCGGCGTCGGCGGGGTGATGAGCGGCGAGGACGCGCGCGCCAAGCTCAAGGCCGGTGCCGACCTGGTACAGATCTACACCGGTCTGATCTACAAGGGTCCGGCCCTGGTGCATCAATGTGCCCGGGCGCTGTCGCTGGCCTGAAGCCGCGGCGCGCAGGACGATAAAGCGGCAGCAAGGCAGCAAGAAAAAGCGGGCCCCCAGCCTCAGGCTGGGGGCCCGCTGCGCTTTGCGAACGCAGGGCTGCCGGTGAGCGTCGTCCGTGTCGGACGACGCTATCAGGCAGCGTTCTTGCGGCGCTGGGCCACGAAGCCGATGGCCGCCAGACCGGCCAGCAGCATCGCATAGGTCTCGGGCTCGGGCACCGGTGCGGTGGTGGTCGAGCTCAGCACATAGACGCCGCCGGCCTGGCCGTTGGAAATGCCGCTGACCACGTAGTAGTAGCTGCCAGCGTCCAGCGACACGGTGTGGACCGTGTTGCCGGTGCTGCCGTTGAAGCTCCAGGCCGGCGCCACCAGACTGTCGTCCGAGGTGCCGAACAGGGTGTCGCTACCCGCGGAGTACAGCGCGTACAGGCTGGCGAAGATGTTCAGCGAGGGGCCGTTGTTGGAGACGACCGTGCTGGACACCAGCTGCGACGCACCCAGCGAAAAGGTGTAGATGTCGGCAAAGGCGCCAGGCATCACAAAGCCGCCGCCGGCCGGGAAGGACAGCTCGGTACTGTCGTGCAGACCGAAGTCGTAGGTCGCCGCCTGGGCGGTGACAAGGCTCAGGGCGCCGATGGCGCCAGCCAGAACCGATTTCAATTTCATGCTAATGCTCCCGTGACTTGACTGGATAGTCCGGGCGGATTGTGCAGTGCGTCACGGTTTTCATTGATGACGAGCCCCCCCTATGCTTTGGGGGAAACCCGGGGGAAATTGTCACCGCTTGTTAGTACATCCAGCAAAAATATGCAGCGGGGCAGACTTTGCAACGAAATCCTGCGCCAGACACCCTGACAGCCTCAGCCCGGCTGCAGCCCGCTGACCTTGACCATGCCTTCCACCGCCTTGCCCTTGCGCGCACGCTTACCCACATGGGCGGCCAGCGCCGCCCCCTTGAGCAGTTCCTGCTTGGGCTTGGCCGCACGGCCGCTGCCCAGCACCAGCAGTTGGTTGGCAAAAGCGGCCACGCTGAGCAGCCGGTCCTTGCCCTCCAGATCGATCAGCGTCAGGCCACGCCCGCCCTTGGGCTGGTGCTTGAGCTCGTCCAGCCCGTAGCACAGCAGGCGGCCGGCCTGGGTCAGGCAGCCCAGCTGCAGGGCCAGCTGGCCCTCGGGTATCGGGCTGGGCGGCAGTGGCTGCTCGGTGCCTTCCAGCGAGAGGAAGGTCTTGCCGGCCTTCTGACGGCTCTGCAGATCGCCCAGCTGGGCAATCAGGCCGAAGCCGCCGCTGCCGGCCAGCACCAGACGCTGACTGGCGGCGCCAGCAAAGTAATGGGCGATCTGCGTACCCGATTCCAGCTCGATCAGCGTGGTGATGGGCTGGCCGTCACCGCGCCCGCCCGGCAGTAGCGACACCGGCACCGAGTAGACCCGGCCATTGCTGCCGAAGACGATCAGCGGATCCACCGAGCGACAGCGGAAGCAGCCGTAGAGCTGGTCGCCCGACTTGAAGCTCAGGGCCGCGGGATCGATCTCATGCCCCTTGAGCGAGCGCACCCAGCCCTTGCTGCTGACCACCACGGTGACCGGCTCGTCGACGATGCGGATCTCGGCCACCGCCCGCTTCTCGGCCTGGATCAGCGTGCGGCGCTCATCGCCATGGGCCTTGGCATCGGCCTCGATCTCCCTGATCACCGTGCGCCGCAGGCTGCCCGGGTTGCCGATGATGTCTTCCAGCTTGCCCTGCTCCTCGCGCAGCTTGGCCAGCTCCTGCTCGATCTTGATCGCCTCCAGGCGCGCCAGCTGGCGCAGGCGGATTTCCAGGATGTCCTCGGCCTGACGGTCGCTGAGGTGGAAGCGTTCGATCAGCGCGGCCTTGGGCTCGTCGCTGTTGCGGATGATGCGTATCACCTCGTCGATGTTCAGCAGCACCAGCTGCCGGCCTTCCAGCACATGGATGCGGTCCAGCACCTTGGCCAGGCGGTGCTGGCTGCGGCGCTGCACCGTGGCCAGGCGGTAGCCCAGCCACTCGCTGATGATCTGGCGCAGACTCTTTTGCGTGGGCCGCCCATCGGCGCCGATCATGGTCATATTGACCGGTGCGCTGCTCTCCAGACTGGTCTGGGCCAGCAGGGTGGTGATCAGCTCCTGCTGCTCCACCGTGCGGCTCTTGGGCTCGAAGACCAGTCGCACCGGGGCGTCGCGGCTGCTCTCGTCGCGCACCCCGTCCAGCACCGCCAGCAGCGCGGCCTTGAGCTGCAGCTGCTCCTGCGTCAACGCCTTCTTGCCGGCCTTGAGCTTGGGGTTGGAGAGCTCCTCGATCTCCTCCAGCACCTTCTGGCTGCTGGTGCCGTGCGGCAGCTCGGTGACGACCAGCTGCCACTGGCCGCGCGCCAGGTCCTCGATCTTCCAGCGCGCGCGCAGCTTCAGCGAGCCGCGGCCGCTGCGATAGGCGGCCTGGATCTCCTCGGGGCTGCTGATCAGTTGGCCGCCACCCGGATAGTCGGGGCCGGGCAGCAGTGCGAACAGCTCCTCGTCGCTCAGCTTGTCGTTCTTCAGCAGGGCCACCGCGGCGGCGGCCACCTCGCGCAGATTGTGGCTGGGTACCTCGGTGGCCAGGCCCACCGCAATGCCCGAAGCGCCGTTGAGCAGCACAAAGGGCAGGCGGGCTGGCAGCTGACGCGGCTCGTCGGTGGAGCCGTCGTAGTTGGGAACGAAGTCCACCGTGCCTTCGTCGATCTCGTCCAGCAGCAGCCGGGTGATGGGCGCCAGCCTGGCCTCGGTGTAGCGCATCGCCGCGGCACCATCGCCGTCCCGGCTGCCGAAGTTGCCCTGGCCGTCGATCAGCGGATAGCGCTGGCTGAAGTCCTGCGCCATGCGCACCAGCGCGTCATAGGCGGCCTGATCGCCGTGTGGATGGAAGCGGCCCAGCACATCGCCCACCACCCGCGCGCTCTTGACCGCCTTGGGGCCAGCCGCCGTCGTGAAGGACAGGCCCATGCGCTCCATCGAATAGAGGATGCGGCGCTGCACCGGCTTCTGGCCATCGCAGACATCCGGCAGGGCCCGACCCTTGACGACCGAGAGCGCGTATTCCAGATAGGCGCGCTCGGCGTAGGCGGCCAGGCCGGGGTTGTCGTCGCCAGCGCCGGCGCCGCCCGGCTGGGGCTGGGGCGTTTCGAAATCAAAGGAGTTCTGGTTCATGCTTGTCGCCGGCCGCGCCCAAGGTGGGCGCCGGCCCAAAAGGATTCATCGTCAGGAATGTTCGAGGCCCAGCGCGATGCGCGCCTGGTACTCGCGGTCCAGCATGCTCATCACGATCAGGCTGTCGTAGCCGTCAGCGCCCTCGGCACTGATGCGCACGCTCTCCCGCAGCCGCCCCTCCTCGACAAAGCCCTCGCTGAGGTAGAGGCGCTGGGCACGCGTATTGAGCGCCTTGACGTCCAGCCAGAAGCGGTGGGCCTTCAGCTGGCTGAAGGCCAGCTGCTTGAGCAGGCGCACGCAGGCCCGCCCCAGGCCCTGGCCCTTGGGCTGCAGCACCAGGCGCTTGAGCTCGATGGAGCGGTGCGGATTGCGGCAGCCCTGCAGGATCGCAAAGCCGGCGCGCGCGCCCGCGTCGCCCAGCTCGACGATGAAGTGGCGCGAGTCGGGAAAGCGGATCGCGCCCTCGTGCTGGGTACGCTCCCAGGGCGTGATGAAGGGCAGATTGGCGCCGTCCTGCTCGACCGTGACGACGAAGTCCAGGTCCGACAGCATGGTCGGCCGCAGATGGACGCGGGGCGGGGTGCTCATGCGCCGGTCGCCCCGGCGGCTCGCCGACAGGCCTGCTGATAGCCCTGCAGCACCGCCACCACGTTATGCCCTATCGCCTCGGTGGCGTAGCCACCCTCCTGCAGAAAGAGCGTGGGCCAGCCCAGCCGGGCCAGGCGCTCGCCCAGGCGGCTGAACTCGGGGCGGTCCAGCCTGAAATGCGAGATCGGATCACCGCCGTAGGTGTCCACGCCCAGCGAGACGATCAGCAGTTCGGGCGCAAAGCCCTGCAGCTGCAGGAGCAGACGCTCCAGCGCCGCGAACCAGGCCTCGTTGCTGGCCCCGGCCGGCAGCGGCTCGTTGGCATTGAATCCCAGGCCGGCACCGGCGCCACGCTCGTCGGCATGACCCAGGAAGAAGGGGTACTCGGTCTGCGGGTCGCCATGCAGGCTGGCGTAGAACACATCGGCGCGCTCGTAGAAGATGCTCTGCGTGCCATTGCCGTGGTGGTAGTCCACATCGAGTATCGCGACCCGGGCCAGGCCGGCGTCGCTGGCCGCCTGGGCCGCGACCGCGGCGTTGTTGATGAAGCAGTAGCCGCCGAAGTAGTCGGCCGCCGCATGGTGGCCGGGCGGGCGGGTCAGCGCATAGGCGCAAGACCTGGCCCCCTGCCCACCGCTGGTCGCCCGGTCGGCCAGCACCAGGTCCAGCGCACTCAGGCAGGTCTGGGCGCCCCAGTAGGCAGCCGTCCAGCTGCCGGCGGTCAGCGGTGTGCCGCTGTCCATCGAGTACAGGCCCATGCGGGCGGCAAAACTCTTCGGCTCCACATCGCTGCGCAGGCCGCGCACCGGCCAGACGGCCGGAAACGCCTCGCCCTCGCCGCCGCCGGCCAGCCATTCGGCATGAGCGCCTTCGATGAAACGCAGATAGGCCGGCGCGTGGACGCGCTCCAGCGGCGCGCGGCCGTGATCGACCGGCGCCAGGATCTCGCCCAGGCCGCTGGCCTGCAGCGCGTTCAGCACATAGTCGGCGCGCGCCGGAATCTCGAAGGCCTCGACCAGGCGGCCGCGAAAGAACTCGTGACGGGCCGCATGCTGGCCGTGCAGATGGTTGTAGACGGTACGCATCAGACGTCGATCTCCACCGAATCGCCGCGCAGCTCCATCAGCTCGCGTCTGGCCGCGGCCTCGCCCTTGCCCATCAGCTTGTTGAAGGCTTCCTCGGTCTGGCCGAAGTCCAGCGGACCGAAAGCCACCGGCATCAGGCGGCGGGTCTCGGGGTTCAGCGTGGTGTCCCAGAGCTGCTCAGCGCTCATCTCGCCCAGGCCCTTGAAGCGGCTGATGGTCCAGCTGTCTTCCTTGGCCCCTTCCTTGCGCAGCTTGTCCAGCGTCGCATGCAGCTCGCCCTCGTCCAGCGCATAGATCTTGGCCGCCGGCTTCTTGCCGCGCGCCGGCGCATCGACCCGGAACAGCGGCGGCCGGGCCACGAAGACATGGCCGGTCTCGATCAGCTTGGGGAAGTGGCGGAAGAACAGCGTCAGCAGCAGCACCTGGATGTGCGAACCGTCCACATCGGCGTCCGAGAGGATGCAGATCTTGCCGTAGCGCAGGCCGGAGAGATCGGGGCTGTCGTGCTTGCCATGCGGGTCCACGCCGACCGCCACCGCGATATCGTGGATCTCGTTGTTCTTGAACAGCAGATCGCGCTCGACTTCCCAGGCATTCAGCACCTTGCCGCGCAGCGGCAGGATGGCCTGGGTCTCCTTGTCGCGCCCCATCTTGGCCGAGCCGCCGGCCGAGTCGCCCTCGACCAGGAAGAGCTCGTTGTGCAGGATGTCGCGGCTCTCGCAATCGGTCAGCTTGCCGGGCAGCACCGCCACCCCCGAGCCCTTGCGCTTCTCGACCTTCTGGCTGGCGCGCTGGCGGGTCTGCGCCTGCTTGATCACCAGCTCAGCCAGCTTCTTGCCCTGCTCCACATGCTGGTTCAGCCACAGCTCCAGTGCCGGCTTCACATAGGCCGAGACCAGGCGCAGCGCATCGCGCGAGTTCAGCCGCTCCTTGGTCTGGCCCTGGAACTGCGGGTCCAGCACCTTGGCCGAGAGCACGAAGGAAGCGCGCGAGAACACATCGTCGGGCATCAGCTTGACGCCCTTGGGCAGCAGCGAGTGCATCTCGATGAAGCCCTTGATCGCGCCAAACAGGCCATCCTTCAGCCCCGATTCGTGGGTGCCGCCGGCCACCGTCGGGATCAGGTTCACATAGCTCTCGCGCATGACCTGACCCTCTTCGGTGAAGGCCACGCACCAGCCGGCACCCTCGCCTTCGGCGAAGTTCTCGCTCTCGGCCGCTGTCGCGTACTGCTCGCCTTCGAACAGCGGGATCAGCGGATCGGCCACCAGGGTCTGCATCAGATAGTCGCGCAGCCCGCCCTTGTAGGACCAGGTCTGCAGCTCGCCGCTCTTCTCGTGCTTCAGCGTGACGGTGACGCCGGGCATCAGCACCGCCTTGGAGCGTAGCAGATGGACGAGCTCGCCCTTGGGCAGATCCGCGGCCTCGAAATACTTGGCATCGGGCCAGACCCGCACCGTCGTGCCCTGCTTGCGGTCACCCGCGGCGGCCGGGCGCACACTGACCGGCTCGACCACATCGCCATGCTCGAAGGCCAGGCTGGCCACCTGCTTGTCGCGCCAGACCGTCACCTCCAGGCGCTTGGCCAGCGCATTGGTGACCGAGACGCCGACGCCGTGCAGACCGCCGGAGAAGCTGTAGGCGCCGCCCGCACCCTTGTCGAACTTGCCACCGGCATGCAGCCGGGTGAAGACGATCTCGACCACCGGCACGCCCTCCTCGGGGTGCAGGCCGAAGGGGATGCCACGGCCATCGTCGGCGATCGAGACCGAGCCGTCGGCGTGCTGGATCAGGTCGATGCGCTTGCCGAAACCGGCCAGCGCCTCGTCGGCCGCGTTGTCGATGACCTCCTGGATGCAGTGCAGGGGGTTGTCGGTGCGGGTGTACATGCCCGGTCTTTGCTTGACCGGCTCCAGACCCTTGAGGACGCGGATCGAGGCCTCGGCGTAATCACCGGTGCCGCTGGACTTGCTGGGGGGAACTGCTTTGGTGGCCATGGGGCGCGATTCTAGGAGTAGCCAGGCCGGCCCCGACGCACACACCGTCACCGGCCGCCGCCGCCCAGCGCGCTAGGATGCGCCGCCATGAGTGCCAAGCCTCGCGTCAAGATCTCAGTCAAGATTCCAGTCCAGCTCCTCGGCGCCCTGCTGCTGAGCCTGCCGGCTCTGCCCAGCCTTGCCCAGGCGCCGCCGGACGAGGCGACGCCGGGCTTCCAGGCCAGCGAAGCGCTGACGATGGAACTGAAGAACGCGCGCTGGTTCGACGGCGAGCGCTTCCGCCAGGGCACGCTCTACGTGGATCAGGGCCGCTTCGTCGCCAAGCGGCCCAAGCGACTGCAGCGCCGGATGAACCTGCGCGAGCAATACCTGGTGCCGCCCCTGGCCGAGGCGCACAACCACAATCTGCAGAATCCCTGGGGTTTCGAGCGCTTTACCCAGCGCTATATCGAGCATGGCGTCTTCTATGCCGCGATGCTGTGCAGCGACCCGCCCAGCGTCGCCCCGCTGCGAGCGCGCGCCGCGCGCCCGGACACGCCGGACATCAGCTTCGTCACCGCCTGCATCACCTCGTCGGACGGGCACCCTTTGGGCATGCTGCTGGACAGCCAGGACCCGGCCGCACCGGCCCTGCGCTTCGAGGACGTGGCCGACAAGGCGGTGCTGGTGATGGACACGCCCGACGATGTGGCGCGCAAATGGCCACTGATCGCGCCGCGCCAGACCCGCTGGGTCAAGCTGGTGCTGAGCTATCACGAGCGGCCGGCACTGCGCCAGGATCCGGCCAACAAGGGGCGGCTGGGGGTCAGCGCCGAGGTGGCGCGCGCGGTGGTCGCGCGCGCCCATGCCGACGGGCTCAAGGTCACGGCCCATATCGACTCGGCCGCCGATTTCGCGGCCGCGGTGGATGCCGGCGTGGACCAGATCGCCCATCTGCCCGGCTACTTCTTTCACCATGGTCTCGCCGCCGAGGACTATCTGATCAGCGCGGAGACCGCTGCGCGCGCAGCCCGCCAGCGCGTGCAGGTGGTCACCACGACAGCCGCAAGCGCGCTGTTCCCCGTCAGCGAGGCGCAGCGCGAGGCGGTGCGCAGCACCCAGCAGCGCAATCTGCGCACCCTGCTGGAGGCCGGAGTACCGCTGCTGCTGGGCTCGGACGTGTTCATGGACACCAGCCTGGCCGAGTACCGCAGCCTGCAGGCGCTGGCGGTGCTGGAGCCGGCTCGCCTGCTGCGCATGGCCACCCGCGACACCGCAAGCGCCCTCTTCCCCGAACGGCGGCTGGGCTGCTTCGAGCCGGGCTGCGAGGCCAGCTTTCTGCTGCTGGGCCAGGACCCGCTGAGCGAGCCCGAGGCGCTGGGGCGGCCGCTGCTGCGGGTCAAGAATGGGCGAATACTGCAGCCGGCAGCACCCTAGCGCTGTCCCCACGGCAGCAAGTTCCAGGGGCATTGGCTACAGTGCGTGGATGAATCGCGCCCCCGCTGCTCCTGCCACGCCCGCGGCCCCGCCGCCCCTGTCCATCACCCAGGTGCTGCTCTGCGGCGCCCTGATCGTCACGCTGTCGATGGGCATACGCCATGGCTTCGGCCTGTGGCTGCAGCCCATCACGATAGAGCGTGGCTGGACCCGCGAGACCTTTGCGCTGGCCCTGGCGATCCAGAACATCGCCTGGGGCGCGGCCGGCCCGCTGGCCGGCATGCTGGCCGACCGTTTCGGCCCGTTCCGGGTGCTGGTGATCGGCGGCCTGCTGTACTCGGCCGGCCTGAGCCTGATGGCTCTATCCACCACCGGACTGGGCTTCATGGCCAGCACCGGGGTGCTGATCGGCCTGGCCCAGTCGGGCACCACCTATGCGGTGATCTACGGCGTGATCGGACGCAATGTGCCCGCCGAGAAGCGCTCCTGGGCCATGGGGGTGGCGGCGGCGGCCGGCTCCTTTGGCCAGTTCCTGATGGTGCCGCTGGAGAACTGGCTGATCGCCAGCCAGGGCTGGCAGCAGGCACTCTACATGCTGGCCTTCGCCGCCCTGCTGATCGCCCCGCTGGCCCTGGGCCTGCGTGAGCCCAAGGGCGTGCTGCAGGCCGGCCATGGCACGGCCCATCAGAGCATAGGCCAGGCCCTGCGCGAGGCCTTCGGCTACCGCAGCTTCCAGCTGCTGATGGCCGGCTACTTCGTCTGCGGCTTCCAGGTGGTCTTCATCGGCGTGCACATGCCCAGCTATCTGAAGGACCAGGGCCTGTCCCCCCAGGTGGCGACCAATGCCCTGGCCCTGATCGGCCTGTTCAACGTCTTTGGCACCTATGCCGCCGGCGCGCTGGGCCAGCGCTTCCCCAAGCGCTACCTGCTCGCAGCCATCTATGCGCTGCGCTCGGTCGCAATCACCGCCTTTGTGCTGGCGCCGCTGACGCCGCTGAGCGTCTATCTGTTCTCCGCGGTGATCGGCCTGCTGTGGCTCTCGACCGTGCCGCCCACCAATGCGGTGCTGGCGCAGATCTTCGGCGTTCAGCACATGTCCATGCTCAGCGGCTTTGTGTTCTTCAGCCACCAGATCGGCAGCTTCATGGGTGTCTGGCTGGGTGGCAAGCTCTATGACAGCACCGGCAGCTACACCATCGTCTGGTGGCTGGCAGTGGTGCTGGGCGTGGCGGCCGCGCTGGTCAATCTGCCGGTGCGCGAGCATGCAATCCAGCGCGGCAAGGCCGCCGTGGGGGCCTGATGATGGGCAAACACCCCTTGCTCGCCAGGCTGCTGCTGTGGCTGGCCATCGCGCTGCTGCTGGTCTTGGTAGGGCTGGGCTACCAGCAGCCGCTGCTGATGCAGCAGCTGGCCGATCAGGTCTGGGCCTGCTTCTGAACCCGACCGCCATGTCTTCGACCCCACCCTCCCCCTGGCTGCTGCGCTGGCAGCACCTGCTCAAGCCTGGGCTCAGCGCACTGGATCTGGCCTGTGGCGCGGGGCGTCATCTGCGCCATCTGGCGGGCCGCGGCCTGCGCCTGACCGGGGTGGATCGCGATGCGGCCGCGCTGGAAGCGCTGCAGGGCCTGGCCGTCGAGCTCATCGTGGCCGATATCGAGGCCGGCCCCTGGCCCTTGGCCGGGCGCCGCTTCGACCTGGTGCTGGTCAGCAACTATCTGTGGCGCCCGCTGCTGCCGCAGATGCTGGACAGCGTCGCGCCGGGCGGCCTGCTGATCTATGAGACCTTTGGCGACGGGCAGCAGACGATAGGCCGGCCGGCGCGCGCCGACTTCCTGTTGCAGCCGGGGGAGTTGCTGCAGGCCTGTGCAGCCGCTGGGCTGCGGGTGATCGCCTACGAGGATGGCTTCGAGGCGCTGGACCCGGTCAACCCACGCTATGTGCAGCGCGTTGCCGCGGTTCGCGAAGCGCCTGGGTCTGGCGCCGGGGCTGGTATCTACCCTCGCTATGACTTGAGCTCCGGGGAAAGCCCCGCGGCGCTTCAGTAGAATCCGCCGGTTGCGAGGAAAGCTCGCGAGGAAACCCCATGACACCGATTGTTGGCAGCATCGTCGCGCTCGTGACGCCGATGCATGAGGACGGCAGCGTCGATTACCCCGCGCTGCGCCGCTTGATTGACTGGCATATCGCCGAAGGCACCGACTGCATAGGCGTGGTCGGCACGACCGGCGAGTCGCCGACCGTCGATGTGCAGGAGCATTGCGAGATCATCCGCGTCGCCGTCGAACACGCCGCCGGGCGTGTGCCCATCATGGCCGGCACGGGCGGCAACTCGACCGCCGAGGCGATCAACCTGAGCCGCTATGCCAAGGAAGTCGGCGCCGACTGCACGCTGTCGGTCGTGCCCTACTACAACAAGCCTTCGCAGGAAGGCATCTACCAGCACTACAAGGCCATCGCGGAAGCCGTCGACATCCCGATGATGCTTTACAACGTGCCGGGCCGTACCGTGGCCGATATGCTGCCCGAGACCGCGTTGCGCTGCGCCGCGCTGCCGGGCGTGTTCGGCGTCAAGGAGGCCACCGGCAATATCGAGCGCGCCGCCTGGCTGATCAAGCATGCGCCGCAGGGCTTCTCGGTCTACTCGGGCGACGACGGTACGGCCGTGGCCCTGATGCTGCTGGGTGGTCATGGCAATGTCAGCGTCACCGCCAATGTGGCGCCACGCGCGATGCATGAGCTGTGCAAGGCCGCGCTGGCCGGCAATGTGCGCGAAGCCACCCGCATCCATATGCAGTTGCTCTCGTTGCACAAGCAGCTGTTCTGCGAACCCAGCCCGGCCGCGACCAAGTGGGCGCTGTCCCGGCTGGGTCGCTGCGGTCCCTCGCTGCGCCTGCCTATCACCCCGCTGACGGCAGCCGGCCAGACCAGCGTCAGCGCGGCGCTCCAGGAAGCCGGCCTGCTCTGAGCAGTGCCGCCGTCCCGCGTCCCCACTTCATCAGCGCCCTTTTTTCTTTCAGACCCGGCCGGTACCCGACGAGGGCCGGCGCCGATCATCGGAGATGTCTAGCGTGACCCCATCCCTTCCCTTTGAGCCCAAGCGCGTCGCCGTGCGACTCGCCTGCCTGGTAGTGCTGGGCAGCTTGGGCGCTTGCTCCTCGCTCAACGATGCCCTGAGTTCGGACAAGGTCGACTACCGCAGCGGTGCCCGTCAGACCGACGGTCTCGACATCCCCCCCGACCTGACCCAGCTGGCCCGCAACAGCCGTCAAAGCCCCTCGGCGACCGGCTCCGTCAGTGCGGCCGCGCTGCAGCAGCAGGCCGCAGCGACCGGCGCCGTGGCAAGCAGCACCAGCCGCGACAGCCAGGTAGCCCTGAACAAGGCCGGCGATGTGCAGCTGGAGCGCAATGGCGACAGCCGCTGGTTGCGCACCAGCCTGCCGGCCGACCAGGTCTGGGACAGCACCCGCAGCTTCTGGCAGGAGCTGGGCTTCAGCCTGGTCAAGGACCAGGCCGAGCTGGGCGTGCTGGAAACCAGCTGGGCCGAGAACCGTGCCAAGCTGCCCCAGGACGTGATCCGCCAGACTATCGGCAAGGTGCTCGATTCCTTCTACTCCACCGGCGAGCGCGATATGTTCCGTACCCGGATCGAGCGGCGCGCCGATGGCGGCAGCGACATCTACATCGCCCACCGAGGCATGCAGGAGGTCTACACCAGCAATGCCCGCGATACCACCTCCTGGCAGCCGCGGCCGGCCGATCCGCTGCTGGAGGCCGAGATGCTGTCGCGCCTGATGCTGCGCCTGGGCGGCAAGGCAGTGACGGTTGGCAGCGATGCCGCTGCCGCCACCCCGGCCGTGGTGGCGCCGCTGGCCGATGCACGCCAGCGCCGCGATGTGCCCGACAGCCTGAGCGTCGCCGAAGGCTTCGAACGCGCCTGGCGCCGTGTCGGCCAGTCGCTGGACCGTCATGGCTTCACCGTCGAGGACCGCGATCGCAACCAGGGCCTGTTCTTCCTGCGCTATGCGGACCCCAACCGCGTCGGCAAGGAGGAGCCCAACTTCTTCGAGCGTCTGTTCAAGGGCGACAAGGCCGAGGCCTCACAGCGCTACCGGGTCCAGGTCAAGAGCCAGGGCGAGCTCAGCACCGTGTCGGTGCTGGACGAGAAGGGCCAGCAGCAGACCGGCGAGATTGCCAAGCGCATTCTCGGCCTGCTGATGGACGATCTGCGCTGACCTTCGCGGCGCTGGCAGCCCGCTCATCGCCGCCCGGCTTGCACAAGGCCTGGGCGGTTTCTTCATTGCGATCGGAGCTCTCAGGGCCATGGCCATGCGCTTTTGCAGCCTGGGCAGCGGCAGCGGCGGCAATGCCACGCTGATAGAAGCCAGCCAGGGCATCACGGAAACCCTGCTGATGGTCGATTGCGGCTTCAGCCAGCGCGAGCTGACGCGCCGGCTGGAGCGCGCCGGACGCCGGCCCGATCAGGTGGACGCGCTATTCATCACCCATGAGCATGGTGACCACCTGGGCTGCGCGCTGGCCTTCGCACAGCGCTGGCGGGTGCCGCTATGGACCAGCCGCGGCACCTGGCAGACCGTGGCGGCCGAGACGCGCGCGGCCTTCGACACGAGCCTGCTGCGTCTGAGCGCCGACGGCGAACGCCTCGTCATCGGCGATCTGGAGCTGCAGCCTTATGCAGTGCCGCACGATGCGCAGGAGCCGCTGCAGCTGCGCTGCAGCGACGGTGCACGGTCGCTCGGGCTGCTGACCGACACGGGCAGCAGCAGCCCGCGCATTCTGGACGCGCTGCGCCACTGTCAGGCCCTGCTGCTGGAGTGCAATCATGACGAGGCCCTGCTGCGCGCCAGCGCCTATCCGGCCCGGCTCAAGCAGCGCATCCTGGGCAGCCACGGGCATTTGAGCAACGCGGCTGCCGCGCAGATCCTGCGCGACTGCCAGCACGCCGGCCTCGGCCTGGTGGTGGCGGCGCATCTGAGCGCACAGAACAACCGCCCCGAACTGGCCCTGCAGGCCTTGCAGGGCGTCGCCGCCTGCGAGCTGCGGGTCGCCGATCAGGCGGCAGGCCTGGACTGGCAGCCGATCGGGGCTTGAGCCGCCTGGCCTGACACGCAAGTGACGCAGCCGGCCCAGAAACGCAAAAGCCGCCAGATCTTGCGATCTGGCGGCCTTGCGAAGCAACTAGGATTTAGTTGCTAGCGGCAGCGGAAGCGGCCGAAGCGGCTTCAGCAGCGGCGGGAGCCGAAGCTTCCACAGCAGGAGCCGAAGCTTCCGGAGCGGGAGCAGCAGCAGGTGCCGGCTCAGCGACGGGAGCAGCTTCTTCCTTCTTGCCGCAGGCGGACAGGGCAACAGCAGCCAGCAGGGAAGCCAACAGGATCGACTTTTTCATACTTGTCCTCAGGATCTGATTAGACGACGTTTAGAACCGGTAGTTTTTTGAAGCCGCGTCAACCTTTGCAGGCTGAATCACCCCATCAGCGGACTTCAGCAGGGCCAGCGCAGCGCAGATCTAAACCTACACCACACCTAGCCGCGCATTCTAGCCTGACTTCGGGGCTTACCCTAAAGCCCTAGGGTACTTGCCGCAAACGATTCCACCGCACGTTGCTCAACCGCATCAAACCACTCGCGTGCGCCGATTTCATCGGCCTTGTCGGCCGACAGCGCCGCACGCCAGAGCCCGCGATCGAGCAATCGCAGACATGCAACGCCCGGCACCAGCATCAGGCTGACAGGCCCGGCCGCGGGCAGCTCGTCCGGATTGAACTGCCGCGCCTGTACCACATGGTCGTACTGCCGACGCCACTGTACGAAGCGGGGATGACGGCGGCGCAGCGGCTCATAGTCCGCGGCCAGCAGATGCAGCCGGCGATGCGGCAGGGCCCAGCGACTCAGCTGATCGAGAAACCCCGGCTCGGACAGCGGCCAGTCGAGAAAGTCGTGGTCCAGCCAGTACATCGCGCGGCCACCCTGTTCGGCGGCCGTGGTCAAGGTCGTCGTCAGCGCCTCTGCAAAGGCGCTGCGCCCATGCAACAAACCCGTTTGCATCGCCTCACTCCTTGTTCTTCCGCTCGACGCTGCCGGAGGCCTGCGCCTGTGCCCAGCCATCCTCCACCCACTGCTGCAGCAGCTCCAGCGCACCCTCGGAGAGCTTGCCCAACTCCAGTGCGCTCAGCGCACGCTTGTCGGCCAGACGCCGCATCAGCCGCGCATCGGTGCCGGCAGCACGGTAGGACTCGCCATTGATGAAGACATGGGCACGGTCATAAGCCATGCGGCTGCGCTTGTCCAGGCACACGCCCTGCCCGGCCTGCAGAGCCGCCCCGGGCTCGAACCAGACCTTGGGCTTGGGTTCGGTGAAGGCTTCGCCCAGCGCGCGCTCCAGCGCCAGCGGCTCGCGCACCGCGCGCTCCACCGCATCGCGCGCAAACGCGATCAGCGCTTCGGGCATCTGGCCTGGCGTGGTGGTCGCAGGCTGCCTGGGATCGCTGTAGATGCGGTTGGCGTAGGCGCGGCTGTCGTCGTCCATCAGTCGCGGCAGCAGCTCGCGCGCCAACTCGGCACGCCAGGGCGTGCGGAAACCCACCGAACAGGTCATGCAGTCGTCGCCTACCGCCACGCCATCGTGGGCCCAGCCCGGTGGCAGGTAGAGCATGTCGCCGGGCTCCAGCAGCCACTCCTGCTCAGGCTTGAAGTTGGCGATGATCTTCAGCGGCACATCGTCGCGCAGCACTGCGTCCTTCTGCGGCGCGATGCGCCAGCGCCGCCGGCCCTGCACCTGGATCAGGAAGACATCGTAGGAATCGAAATGCGGCCCCACGCCGCCGCCATCGCTGGCGTAGGAGATCATCAGATCGTCCAGCCTGGCCTCCGGCACGAAGCGAAATCGCGACAGCAGCTCATGTGCCGCCGCCAGATGCAGATCCAGGCCCTGCACCAGCAGGGTCCAGCCCGGCTTGGAGAACGGCGGCAGCTTGGCCACCGGGCCATGGCGCAGGGCCCAGCGACCGTCGAAGCTGCTGACCAGGCGCGATTCCACATCCGCGTCGGCCGCCAAGCGCGCCAGTTCGGTGCGGCTGGCCGGTGGCGCGATGCCGGGCAGGGCCTGGCGCACCAGCAGGGGCTTCTTCTGCCAATGGCGGCGCATGAATTGCTCGGGCGAGAGGCCGCCCAGCAGCGGCGTAGCTTTTTGAATATCCATGGGGGGCGATTGTCGGTGCTGACGGTATGCGATCATCGCGCCCATCATGATGATTTCTTCCCCCTGTGTTGTCTCCCTGAGCTGGAGACTTGAGGACGCTCAAGGTCAGCTGATCGACGAGCTGGCCGAACCGACGGAGTTCTTCTACGGCGGCGACGATCTGTTCGCCAAGGTCGAGCAGGCCCTGCTGGGCCAGGAGACCGGCTTCGAAACCAGCCTGGCGCTGCAGCCCGACGAGGCCTTCGGCGACTACGACTCCGGCCTGGTCTGCTTCGAAAGCCGCGCCATCCTGCCCGAGAACGTCAGCGAGGGCATGCAGTTCGAGGGCCTGCCGGAAGGGGCGGTCAGCGAGGACATGCCTGCCGACGTGGTCTACACCGTCACCGAGGTCTATCCCGAGCATGTGGTGCTGGACGGCAACCATCCGCTGGCCGGCATCGGGCTGCGCATGCACCTGAAGGTGCGCGATGTGCGCGAAGCCAGCGAGCAGGAGATCCAGGTCGGCAGCGTCGGCGAGACGGTGTTCAGCGTCGCCACCGGCGCGCCGCCCGACGAGCCGCTGCACTAAAGCGGCGGCGGCCCGCGGGTCGCGCCAGCTCAGCCCCTGGCGCTCAGCCTATCCCGGTCGAGCCGAAACCGCCCGCACCGCGGGCGCTGTCCTCGAAGCTGTCCACCCGGCGGAAGCTGGCCTGCACCACCGGCACCAGCACCAGCTGGGCAATGCGCTCCATGGGCTGGATGGTGAAGCTGGTGCTGCCGCGGTTCCAGCAGCTGACCATCAGCTGGCCCTGGTAATCGCTGTCGATCAGGCCGACCAGATTGCCCAGCACGATGCCATGCTTGTGGCCCAGGCCTGAGCGCGGCAGGATCAGCGCCGCCAGGCCGGGGTCGGCAATATGGATGGCCAGGCCGGTGGGAATCAGCGCGGTCTGCCCGGGTTCCAGCGTCAGCGCCGCGTCCAGGCAGGCGCGCAGATCCAGACCGGCCGAACCGGGTGTGGCATAACTTGGCAGCTGCTCGGCCATGCGGGCATCGAGCACTTTCAGATCAACAGCGGTCATAGGGCGGCGGACAGTCTCTCGGCGATCTCGCGCACCAGTTCGCGCGCGAGGCTCAGCTTGTCATTGGTGGGCAGGGCCCGCTCGCCGGCGGCATCGACCAGCAGCAGGGTGTTGTCATCGCGGCCGAAGGTGGCCGGCCCCAGATTGCCGACGATCAGCGGCACCCGCTTGCGCTCCAGCTTCTCGCGCGCGTGACGGGCCAGGTCCTGGCTCTCGGCGGCAAAGCCCACGCAGAAGGGCTTGTCGGGCAGGGCTGCCACCGCGGCCAGGATATCGGGATTCTCGCTCAGCTCGAAAACCGGCGCGGTCTTGGCCTCACCGTCCTTTTTCTTGATCTTGTGCGCATTGAACTGAGCCGGCCGCCAGTCGGCCACCGCAGCGGTGGCGACGAACACCTCATGGGCCGCGGCACGCGCCAGCACCGCCTCATGCATCTGCAGCGCGGTCTGCACATCGATGCGCTGCACGCCGGCCGGCGTGGGCAGGTGGACCGGACCGGCCACCAGGGTCACCTGCGCCCCCGCCTCGGCCGCGGCACGGGCGATCGCAAAACCCATCTTGCCGCTGGACAGATTGGTGATGCCACGCACCGGGTCTATCGGCTCGAAGGTCGGACCGGCGGTGATCAGCACACGCTTGCCGGCCAGCCGCTTGGGCTGGAAGAAGGCGATCAGCGCGTCCAGCAGCTGTTGCGGCTCCAGCATGCGGCCGTCGCCGGTCTCGCCGCAGGCCTGTTCGCCCCTGCCCGGGCCGAGCAGCTGGGCGCCATCGGCCTGAACCTGGGCCATATTGCGTTGCGTGGCCGGGTGCGACCACATCTCCCGGTTCATCGCCGGGGCCAGCAGCAGCGGGCAGCGTTCCATCGGTCGCGCCAGCGCGCTCAGGCTCAGCAGCTCGTCCGCCCTGCCCTGCGCCAGCTTGGCGATAAAGTCGGCGCTGGCCGGTGCCACCAGCATCACATCGGCCGTCCGCGTGGCGTTGATGTGCGCCATATTGTTGGGCTCGCGGGCGTCCCACTGGCTCAGCAGCACCGGCCGGTTGGACAGGGCCTGCATCGTCACCGGCGTGATGAACTGCGTCGCCGCCTCGCTCATCATCACCTGCACCGTGGCACCGGACTTGACCAAGAGGCGCGTCAGCTCGGCGACCTTGTAGCAGGCGATACCGCCGGAAAGGCCCAGCAGCACCTGCTTGCCGGCCAGTTGTGTGGATTCGCTCATGGAGCGCGACTCTATCAGCGCGGGCTTCAGCGTCTACGGAATACCAGATCCCAGACCCCGTGGCCCAGCTTCAGGCCACGATGCTCGAACTTGGTCAGCGGCCGGTAGGCCGGCTTCTCGGCATAGCCGGCGGCGGTGTTCTCCAACGCCGGCTCGGCACTCAGCACCTCCAGCATCTGCTGGGCATAAGGCTCCCAGTCGGTGGCGCAGTGCAGATAGCCACCGGGCCTGATGTGCCTGACCAGCTTGGCGACGAAGGCGGGCTGGATCAGCCGGCGCTTGTTGTGCTTCTTCTTGTGCCAGGGATCGGGAAAGTAGATATGCACGCCGGCCAGCGAGTCGGGCGCGATCATCTGCTCCAGCACCTCCACCGCGTCGTGCTGGAAGATGCGGATATTCGCGATCTGCTGCTCGTCGATCAGCTTCAGCAGCGCGCCAACGCCCGGCTCGTGGACCTCACAGCCGATGAAGTCGTGGTCTGGCAGGGCCCGGGCGATCTGCGCGGTGGCAGCGCCCATACCGAAACCGATCTCCAGCACCAGGGGCGCCGCCCGGCCGAACACGGCGGCGGGATCCAGCGTCTTGCCCGCTTCAAAGGGCAGCACGTAGCGTGGCCCCAGCTCGGCCAGGGCCTTGATCTGGCCGCTGCCCATGCGGCCGGCACGCACGACAAAGCTCTTGATCGAGCGGCGCGGCGCGCCAGCGGCGCTCTTCGGGTTCTCTTCGGGGAGATCGGGCAGGTCAGACATAGGCGGGACGGGGCTCGGGTTTCGCGCGAGGCGAGGAAGGGGCCGGCAGTCTAGCCGACCCGCGCCGCCACCAGTGCCGCCGGCTGCCATGGCGCGGCGCTATCGCCGAGCGTGCAGAGCTGCTGCAGCGCCTGTACCGCGCGCTGGGCCTGGGTCGCATCGGCGGCATGGACGATGGCCAGCGGCTCGCCCGCCTGCAGTTCGTCGCCCAGCTGACGCATGCCGGACAGCCCCACCCGCATATCAATGGCGTCGCCGGCCTGGCGACGGCCACCGCCGAGCTCGACGATCAGCAGGCCGATCTCGCGGGTGCGCATGGCGGTCAGGCGGCCAGCGCGCGGGGCGGGCACGGCCAGCTGCACCGGCGCCGTCGGCAGATAGGCCGCCGGCCGCTCCAGCAGATCGGCCGGTCCACCCAGGGCCGCCACCATCTGGGCAAACTTCTCGGCCGCAGCGCCGCTGTCCAGCGCCTGCTGCAGACGCGCGCGTGCCGACGCCTCATCGGCCGCCAGGCCACCGATCAAGAGCATCTCGGCACACAGGGCCAGCGTCACCTCGTGCAGCCTAGCCTCGCGCCGCTCGCCCTTCAGATAGGCGATCGTCTCCTGGATCTCCAGCGCATTGCCGACCTCATGACCCAGCACCTGGTTCATATCGGTGATCAGGGCCCGGGTCTTCATGCCAGCCCCCGCAGCCACCGCGACGATGCTCTCGGCCAGGGCCTGGGCCATGGCCGGCGAATCGGCAAAGGCGCCATTGCCCCATTTCACATCCATCGCCAGGCCCTGCAGGCCGGCCGCCAGCTTCTTGGACAGGATGGAGGCGGTAATCAGCGGCACGCTCTCGACCGTGGCCGTGACGTCGCGGGTGGCATAGAAGCGCTTGTCGGCCGGGGCCAGATCGCCGGTCTGGCCGATGATGGCGCAGCCCAGGGAGCGCACGATGCGGTCGAACTCGGCCGGGGCCGGCACCGTGCTGTAGCCGGGGATGGCTTCCAGCTTGTCCACCGTGCCGCCGGTATGGCCCAGGCCACGGCCGGCGATCATCGGCACATAGCCGCCGCAGGCCGCCACCATGGGCGCCAGCATCAGGCTGACCTTGTCGCCGACGCCACCGCTGGAGTGCTTGTCCAGCACCGGGCCGGGCATGTCCGGCCAGGCCATGACCCGGCCCGAGTGCATCATCGCGCGCGTCAGCGCCACGCATTCCTCGCGGCCCATGCCGCGCAGAAAGACGGCCATGCCCAGAGCCGCCACCTGGCCCTCACTCCAGC
>JAYRSJ010000036.1:0-30504 GCA_041920215.1 Burkholderiaceae bacterium
CGGTCTCGGCCGGCGGCGCGTCAGCCGCTGCGGCGCCTAGCACGGCGCCGCAGCGGCTGCAGCTCTGGACCCGGGTGATGTCGTTGAGCGCGCCGCAGTGCGGGCAGGGCCGCAGATGCAGGGCTGCGCCGCACTGATTGCAAAAGCGCGAGCCGGGCGGGCTGCGGTGGGCACAAAAGGGGCAGTCGCCCAGCGCGGGGCAGGTCTTGCCTGGGTCGGTGAGCGTGGGCGTTGTGGCCATGGGGCGTGGCGTGCCAGCTCGGCTTGGATCGGCCGACTCTGGCTGCCGACTATAGGACGGCAGCGCGCCGGCCGCCAGCCCGCGCCGCGCCGGCTCAAGTCCCCGGAAAGCGGCGCAGCCCCTGCAGGTCCAGCACCCGCAGCCCGCCGTACTCGATCGCGATCAGCTGCGCCTGCTGCAGCCGGTGCAGCGCCTGGTTGACCCGCTGGCGCGACAGACCCACCAGATAGCCCAGCTCCTGCTGGGTGATGCGCAGCAGGCTGCCGACGCCGGGATAGAGCTGGGGATGGAAGAGGGCAGCGAGATTGCGCGCCACCTTCATATCGGGGTCGGAGATGCGGTCGGTCTCGCGTGCTGCAATGAACTGTCCCAGGCGCTCGTTGAGCTGGTTCAGCACGAAGCGGTTGAAGCCTATGCTGTGCTCCAGCAGCTCGTGGAAGCTCTCCAGCGGCAGGCCGGCTACCACGCTCTTGCGCAGGGCCTGGATGTTGTAGCGGTAGACCTCGCGTTTGAGCAGCGTGCCCTCGCCGAACCAGCCACCCGGCGGCACGCCGGTGAATGTGATGGCCTGACCGCTGCTGTCGTCGTTGCTCATCTTCAAGAGGCCGTCGACCACGCCGAACCAGAAGTTGGCCGGCTTGCCGATGCGGCAGACCCGCTCGCCCACCTCGGCGTCGGCCACCTGCAGCTGGCTGATGGCGCGCAGGCGCTGGCTCGCATCCAGCACCCGCAGCCAGGGGATGGCATCGAGCTCGGCGGCGGTGGCGGAGCGCGCGCGTTGGCGCAGCGGCGGGTGCTGGGGCGCGGCCCCGCCGGCGTGAGCATTTTCTTGCATGCGTCAGTCTGGCAATGCTTTGTTGACAGAAGGCTTACAGGGGGCGGTCTGGGGCATCCGGGAAATCCAGCCCCCGTACAGACCCTAGGAATGTCGTCGCAACGACAACATAGCGTCAAAGTCAGGCCTAGTATTGCACTCGCTTGAAGCAGCGCGCGCCCCGGAGTCGGGCGTGACGCACCGCCAAGGAGACATAACGGTGGCAGAGACTTTCCCGCAGCTCTTGATTGAGCATGCGCAACGGCGCCCCCAGGCCCCGGCCCTGCGCGAGAAGGAATACGGCATCTGGCAGACCCTCAGCTGGGCTGAGCTAGCGGCCATGGTGCGCGCCCTGGCCCATGGCCTTCACCAAGCCGGTCTGCAGCGCGGCCAGCATCTGGTGGTGGTGGGTGAGAACCGGCCGCGGCTTTATGCCTGCATGCTGGCAGCGCAGTCGCTGGGGGCTATTCCCGTGCCGCTGTACCAGGACGCGGTGGCGGCCGAGTTCGTCTTTCCGATCAACAACGCCGAGATCGCGTTTGCGGTGGTGGAGGACCAGGAGCAGGTCGACAAGCTGCTGGAGGTGCGCGAGCAGTGTCCGCAGATCAGCCACATCTGGTACGACGACCCGCGCGGCCTGCGCAACTACGACGAGATCGGGCTCAACCCGCTGGATGCGCTGATCGCGGCCGGCGAGGTCGAGGCCAAGACCCACCCGCAGCTGTTCGAGCAGTGGCTGGCCACGCTCAAGGCCGGCGATGTGGCGGCGATGTTCTTCACCTCGGGCACCACCGGCAACCCCAAGGGCGTGGTCCACACCCATGGCACTCTGATAGACCGGGCCCGTGCCGGCGCCCGTTTCGACCGCCTCTCCGAACACGAGGAGGTGCTGGCCTATCTGCCGCCGGCCTGGATTGGTCAGAACATCTTCAGCTATGCGCAGTGGCTGGTCTGCGGCTATGTGGTGAACTGCCCCGAATCGGTGTCCACCGTCAGCATCGACCTGAAGGAAATCGGCCCGACCTACTACTTCGCGCCGCCGCGGGTTTTCGAGGGCCTGCTGACCAGCGTGATGATCCGCATGGAGGATGCCGGCCGTCTCAAGCGCTGGCTGTTCGGCCGCTGCATGGCGCTGGCACGCCGTGTGGGTCCGGCGCTGATGGACGGCAAGCCGGTGGCGGGCCTGGACAAGCTGATGTATGCGCTGGGCAATCTGCTGATCTACGGGCCGCTGCGCAACACCCTGGGCCTGTCCAGGGTGCGGGTGGCCTACACGGCGGGCGAGGCGATCGGCCCCGATCTGTTCACCTTCTACCGCTCGATAGGCATCAATCTGAAACAGCTCTACGGCTCGACCGAGACGGCCGTGTTCGTCTGCCTGCAGCCCGACAACGAGGCCCGCGCCGACACGGTGGGCGTGCCGATCGACGGGGTGGAGATCCGCCTGGCCGACAGCGGCGAGATCATGGTGCGCTCGCCGGGCCTGCTCAAGGGCTATTACAAGAATGACGCGGCCACGGCCGAGGTGCTGACGCCCGAGGGCTGGTACCACACCGGCGATGCCGGCTTCATCGACGCCAGCGGCCATCTGAAGATCATCGACCGCGCCAAGGACGTGGGCCGCATCATGGGCGGGCCCAACGACGGCGCGATGTTCGCGCCCAAGTATGTGGAGAACAAGCTCAAGTTCTTCGCCCATATCAAGGAGGCGGTGGCCTTCGGCGACAAGCGCGAGCGCGTCTGCGCCTTCATCAACATCGATTTCGAGGCGGTGGGCAACTGGGCCGAGCGCCGCAATCTGCCCTATGCCGGCTACACCGATCTGGCTCAGAAGCCCGAGGTCTACGAACTGATCCGCGAATGCGTGGAAAAGGTCAACGCCGACCTCGCCCAGGACGAGCTGCTGGCCGGCAGCCAGATCAGCCGCTTCCTGGTGCTGCACAAGGAGCTGGATGCCGACGATGGCGAACTGACGCGCACCCGCAAGGTCCGGCGCGGCGCCATCGCCGAGAAGTACGCGGTGCTGATCGATGCGCTGTATGGCGGCAGGAGCTCGCAGTTCATCGAGACCGCGGTCAAGTTCGAGGACGGGCGCAGCGGCAGCGTATCGGCCGATCTGAAGATCGTCGATGCCAAGACATATCCCGCGGTGCGGAGGGCAGCCTGATGGCCAGCAAGAAAATCGGCGAGGTCATCCTCGACGTGCAGAACATCTCGCTGAGCTTCGGCGGCGTCAAGGCGCTGACCGATATCAGCTTCAATGTGCGCGAGCATGAGGTGCGGGCCATCATCGGCCCCAACGGCGCGGGCAAGAGCTCGATGCTGAACTGCATCAACGGCGTCTATCAGCCGCAGCAGGGCTCGATCACCTTCAAGGGCCAGACCTTCAAGCATATGAACTCGCGCCAGGTGGCCGAGATGGGCGTGGCGCGCACCTTCCAGAACCTGGCCCTGTTCAAGGGCATGAGCGTGCTGGACAACATCATGACCGGCCGCAATCTGCGCATGAAGACCAATCTCTTCCAGCAGGCGATCCGCTTCGGCGCGGCCGAGCGCGAGGAGATCGCCCAGCGCGAGAAGGTCGAGCGCATCATCGACTTCCTCGAGATCCCGGCCTATCGCAAGACCCCGGTCGGCCGCCTGCCCTATGGCCTGCAAAAGCGTGTGGACCTGGGCCGCGCGCTGGCGATGGAGCCGCAGGTGCTCTTGCTGGACGAGCCCATGGCCGGCATGAACGTCGAGGAGAAGCAGGACATGTGCCGCTTCATCCTGGACGTCAACGACGAGTTCGGCACCACCATCGTGCTGATCGAGCATGACATGGGCGTGGTGATGGACATCTCGGACCGTGTCGTCGTGCTGGACTACGGCAAGAAGATCGGCGACGGCGCGCCCGACGAGGTGCGTGCCAACGAGGACGTGATCAGCGCCTATCTCGGCACCAGCCACTGAGGACAAGACTATGGGACCGTTTCTCGAAACCCTGATTGGCGGCCTGATGGCCGGCATGCTGTATTCGCTGATCGCCTTGGGCTTTGTGCTGATCTTCAAGGCCAGCGGCGTCTTCAATTTTGCGCAAGGCGCCATGGTGCTGTTCGCCGCGCTGGCGATGGCGCGCTTCTCCGAATGGATCCCGCAGTGGACCGGCATCGAGAGCAAGCTGATCGTCAATGTGCTGGCCTTCAGCGTCGCGATGGCGATCATGGTCGTGCTGGCCTGGGGCATCGAGCGCCTGGTGCTGGGCAAGCTGGTCAACCAGGAGGGCATCACGCTCTTGATGGCCACGCTGGGCATCACCTACTTCCTCGACGGCTTCGGCCAGACCCTGTTCGGCAGCGACATCTACAAGATCGATGTGGGCATGCCCAAGGACCCGATCTTCCTGCTGGAGAGCGTGTTCCAGGGCGGCATCCTGGTCGGCAAGGAAGACCTGATCGCCACCGTGGTGGCCGCGGCCCTGGTCGGCGCGCTGGCGCTGTTCTTCCAGTACACCTCGACCGGCCGGGCGCTGCGCGCGGTGGCCGACGACCACCAGGCCGCGCAGTCGATCGGCATTCCGCTCAAGCGCATCTGGGTGATCGTCTGGAGCGTGGCCGGCTTCGTCGCGCTGGTGGCCGGCATCATCTGGGGCTCCAAGCTGGGCGTGCAGTTCTCGCTCTCGCTGGTGGCGCTGAAGGCGCTGCCGGTGGTGATCCTGGGCGGCCTGACCTCGGTGCCGGGCGCCATCATCGGCGGCCTCTTGATCGGCGTCGGCGAGAAGCTGTCCGAGGCCTATATCGGTCCGATGCTGGGCGGCGGGATCGAGATCTGGTTCGCGTATGCGCTGGCGCTGATCTTCCTGCTCGTCAGGCCCCAGGGTCTGTTCGGCGAAAAAATCATCGACCGCGTCTGAGCCCAGGAGAACCAGAACATGCTCTATCGTGAGAACGGTCAATTCAAGACCTCGTACCGGGCCGATCAGCAGATCTTCCCGATCGCCCAGGACCGCATCTTCATCGCGCTGCTGCTGCTGGTGGCCGCGGTGCTGGTGCCGCTGCTGGCCGACGAGTACCTGCTGCGCGCGATCTTCGTGCCCTTCCTGATCCTGTCGCTGGCCGCCATCGGCCTGAACATCCTGGTCGGCTACTGCGGTCAGATCTCCCTGGGCACCGGTGCCTTCATGGCGGTGGGCGCCTATGCGGCCTACAACGCCTTTGTGCGCGTGCCCGACATGCCGCTGATCCCGGCCCTGCTGCTGGGCGGGCTGTGTTCGACCGTGGTGGGCGTGTTCTTTGGCATTCCTTCGCTGCGCATCAAGGGCCTGTACCTGGCGGTGGCCACGCTGGCGGCGCAGTTCTTCGTCGACTGGGCCGCGCTGCGCCTGAAGTTCGTCACCAACGATTCGGACTCGGGCTCGGTCAGCGTGGCCGGCCTACAGGTCTTCGGTCTGCCGCTCGAAACCGCGGTGTCCAAATACCTGTTCTGCCTGGGCTTCGTGGTGGCGTTCGCCTGGCTGGCCAAGAACCTGGTGCGCGGACATATCGGCCGGGCCTGGATGGCGATGCGCGATATGGACGTGGCAGCTGCGGTGATCGGCATCCGCCCGATCCACGCCAAGCTTTCGGCCTTTGCGGTCAGCAGCTTCATCGTCGGCGTGGCCGGCGCGCTGTGGGGCTTCATCCATCTGGGCTCCTGGGAGCCGGCGGCCTTCTCGATCGACCGCAGCTTCCAGCTGCTTTTCATGGTCATCATCGGCGGTCTGGGCTCGATCTCCGGTGCCTTCTTCGGCGCTGCCTTCATCGTCGTGCTGCCCATCATCCTGAACCAGGTGATGCCGGCGCTGGGCCAGTTGCTGGGCTTCAACGTCGACACCGCCTTGCTGAGCCATGTGGAGTTCATGATCTTCGGTGCGCTGATCGTGTTCTTCCTGATCGTCGAGCCGCATGGCCTGGCCAAGCTCTGGGCCACGGCCAAGGAGAAGCTGCGGCTCTGGCCTTTCCCGCACTGAATAACCACGCGGATATCAACCCGGCACCACAGAGTGCTTTTTCCAGGAGACAAGCAAGATGAAACTCAAGCAGTTCGCCCTCGCCGCTGCCGTGGCTGCCACCGGTATGGCCTCGCTGGTCAGTACGCCGGCCCTGGCCCAGGCCAAGGAGCAGTTCTTCCCGCTGCTGGTCTACCGCACCGGCGCCTACGCACCCAATGGCACGCCCTGGGCCAATGGCAAGCAGGACTACATCAAGCTGATCAATGCGCGTGATGGCGGCATCAACGGCGTCAAGATCACCTACGAGGAATGCGAGACCGGCTACGCCACCGACAAGGGCGTCGAGTGCTACGAGCGCCTTAAGGGCAAGGGCGCCAGCATGATCGATCCTCAGGCCACCGGCATCACCTTCGCGCTGACCGACAAGGCGCCCAACGACAAGATTCCGCTGGTGACCCTGGGCTACGGCCTGTCGGCCGCGCAGGACGGCAATGTCTTCAAGTGGAACTTCCCGCTGATGGGCAGCTACTGGACCGCGGCCGATATGCTGATCCAGCACATCGCCAAGAAGGAAGGCGGCTTCGACAAGCTCAAGGGCAAGAAGATCGCGCTGGTCTATCACGACTCGCCCTTCGGCAAGGAGCCTATCCCGCTGCTGGACGAGCGTCAGAAGATGCATGGCTTCGACCTGGTCAAGATCCCGGTGACCGCGCCGGGCGTCGAGCAGAAGTCGGCCTGGCTGCAGGTGCGCCAGCAGCGTCCGGACTATGTGCTGCTGTGGGGCTGGGGCGTGATGAACTCCACCGCGCTGAAGGAGGCCCAGGCCACCGGCTACCCGCGCGAGAAGATGTACGGCGTCTGGTGGTCGGGCGCCGAGCCCGATGTCAAGGACGTGGGCGAAGGTGCCAAGGGCTATAACGCGCTGGCCCTGAACGGCTACGGCCAGAACTCCAAGGTGGCCCAGGAGATCCTCAAGCATGTGCATGGCAAGGGTCAGGGCAGCGGCCCGAAGGACGAGGTCGGCTCGGTGCTCTACACGCGCGGCATGATCATCCAGATGCTGGGCATCGAGGCCGTGCGACGTGCCCAGGAGCGCTTCGGCAAGGGCAAGGTCATGACCGGCGAGCAGGTGCGCTGGGGCCTGGAGAACCTGGCGCTGGACCAGAAGAAGCTCGACGCGCTGGGCTTCACTGGCCTGATGCGTCCGATCAGCACCTCCTGCCAGGATCACATGGGCTCGACCTGGGCGCGTGTGCACACCTGGGACGGCGCCAAGTGGAACTTCAGCTCCGACTGGCTGCAGGCCGATGAGCAGATCATCAAGCCCATGGTCAAGGCCGGTGCCGACAAGTACGCGGCAGAGAAGAAGCTGACCCGCCGTTCGCCGCAGGACTGCCAGTCCTGATCGCATCACATCCGGTCGCGCCCCGCTCGGGGCGCGGGGCTCCTCGCGGAGCCCTTGTCACAGCGCCGCGCGCGGCGTTGTGACGAGTCAACGAGGCTGAGACCATGAGCAATATTCTTCTGAACGTCAACGGCATCGAGGTCATCTACAACCATGTGATCCTGGTACTCAAGGGCGTGTCCCTGCAGGTCAAGGAGGGCGCGGTCGTGGCCTTGCTGGGCGGCAATGGCGCCGGCAAGACCACCACCTTGCGGGCGGTCTCCAACCTGCTGGCCGGCGAACGCGGCGAGGTCACCAAGGGCTCGATCGAGCTGCGCGGCGAGCGCATCGAGAAGCTCAGCACCTCGGCCATGGTGGATCGCGGCGTGATCCAGGTGATGGAGGGCCGGCACTGCTTCGCCCACCTCAGCATTGAGGAGAACCTGATGACCGGCGCCTACACCCGCAAGGACGGCAAGGCGGCGGTGGCGGCGACGCTGGAGAAGGTCTACAACTACTTCCCGCGCCTGAAGACACGCCGCAGCTCGCAGGCCGCCTACACCTCGGGCGGCGAGCAGCAGATGTGCGCGATCGGCCGTGCGCTGATGGCCAATCCGAAGATGGTGCTGCTGGACGAGCCCAGCATGGGCCTGGCGCCGCAGATCGTCGAGGAGGTGTTCGAGATCGTTAGGGATCTCAACAGCAAGGAAGGCACCACCTTCCTGCTGGCCGAGCAGAACACCAATATGGCGCTGCGCTATGCCGACTACGGCTACATCCTGGAGAACGGACGCGTCGTGATGGACGGCGAGGCCAAGGCCCTGCGCGAGAACGAGGATGTCAAGGAGTTCTACCTGGGCATGGGCGGCGGCGACCGCAAGAGCTTCAAGGACGTCAAGAGCTACAAGCGGCGCAAGCGCTGGTTGGCCTAGTCCGGATGGTAGGTGGGTGATGAGCGAGGACGCACCGGACTTCTTTGCGCCGCCGGCCTTCAAGCCGGAGCAGGCCCTGCTGCAGCTGCGGCGCTGGCTGCGCGATCAGCGCGTCTTCAGCGAGCGGGGGGCAGAGTGTTTTCTGCTCAAGGGCCAGCCGGTGCTGGAACTGGCCAGCAGTGCTGACGCACTGACGGCGCGTCTGGCGAAACGGCCGGCGCAGCGTCCCGAGTGGGAGGCAAGGGTCTGCAAGAGCAGCGCCGATGTGCGCCGCCTGCAGGATGAGATCAAGAAGCGCCTGGCGCACTGGACGGATGAGGAACGATGAGCTCTAGCAGCCTTTTCTATGATGCGCTCGAAGCCCGCCCGCCCGAGCAGCGCGAGCAGGCGCAGATGGCGGCCCTGGCCGGCCAGATCGCCCATGCCCGGCAGCAGGCACCGGCCTTTGCCGAGCTGCTGGCCGGTGTCGATGCGGCGGCGGTCAACAGCCGCGCCGCGCTGGCCCGGCTGCCGGTCATACGCAAGCATGAACTGCTGGCCCGCCAGACGGCACTGCGCCAGCAGGATGTGTTCGGCGGCTTCTCGGCGATACGCTGGGGCGCGGCGCGCCGGGTGTTCCAGTCGCCCGGTCCGATCTACGAACCCGAGGGCAGGGCGCCCGACTACTGGCGCATCGCTCGCGCGATGCACGCGGCCGGCCTGCGCGCCGGCGAGCTGGTGCATAACAGCTTCAGCTATCACCTGACCCCGGCCGGCTCGATGATGGAGACCGGCGCCCACGCGCTGGGCTGCACCGTCTTCCCTGGCGGGGTGGGCAATACCGAGCTGCAGCTGCAGGCCATCAACGAGCTCAGGCCCAGCGCCTATGCGGGCACGCCCAGCTTCCTGAAGATACTGCTGGACAAGGCGGCGGAGACCGGTGCGGCCGGCCAGCGCCTGTCCATTGGCAAGGCCCTGGTCAGCGGCGAGGCCTTCCCGCCGGCGCTGCGCGACTGGTGCCTGGAGCGCGGCGTGGCCGCCTACCAGTGCTATGCCACCGCCGATGTGGGTCTGATCGCCTACGAGACTGCGGCGCGCGAGGGTCTGGTGCTGGACGAAGGCGTGATCGTCGAGATCGTGCGGCCCGGCACCGGCGACCCGGTGCCGGAGGGCGAGGTCGGCGAGCTGGTGGTGACGACACTGAATCCCGACTATCCGCTGATCCGCTTCGGCACCGGCGATCTGTCGGCCCTGCTACCCGGCCCCTGCCCCACGGGCCGCACGAACGGCCGGATCAAGGGCTGGATGGGCCGGGCCGACCAGAGCGCCAAGGTGCGTGGCATGTTCGTCCACGCCAGCCAGGTGGCCGAGATCGTGCGCCGTTTCCCCGGCGTCGGCCGGGCCCGCCTGGTGGTGGAGGGCGAGATGGCGAACGACCGCATGACGCTCAGGCTGGAGGTTGGCACAGCGGCCGAGGGCCTGGCCGAGCAGGTGGCCGGCGCGATACGCGACATCACCAAGCTGCGCGGCGAGGTGCAGCTGCTGGCGCCCGGCAGCCTGCCCAATGATGGGCGGGTGGTCGAAGACCTGCGTAAATTTGATTGAGCTGCCGGCCCGCGCTTGAGCCCCGGCATTCCCTTACGTAGTTCCCGAAATCGCACAGCGGTGCCGGCCGCCTAGCATTCAATCCTCTGTTCAAGCATTGGAGACGAATGCCATGATGACGAAGACGACGAAGCAGCTGATGCTCGCGACCACCCTGACCCTGGCGGCAGGCACGGTCTGGGCCTACCCGGACAAACCGGTCAATATCGTCGTGCCCTTCGCGGCCGGCGGTCCGACCGACAAGGTCGCGCGGGATCTGGCCGAGGCCCTGCGCAAGCCGCTGGGCGCGACCATCGTGATCGAGAACGTCGGCGGTGCCGGCGGCACGCTGGGCGCCACCAAGGTCGCCAAGGCCGCACCGGACGGTTACACCTTCCTGCTGCATCACATCGGCATGGCCACCGCACCCGCGCTGTACCGCAATCTGCAGTACAAGGTGCTGGACGACTTCGAGTTCCTAGGCATGGTCAACGATGTGCCCATGACCCTGATCGGCCGCCCCAGCCTGCCGGCCAATAGCTATGCCGAGCTGATGAAGTGGCTGGAGGCCAACAAGGGCAAGGTCAATCTGGCCAATGCCGGCCTGGGCGCCGCCTCGCATCTGTGCGGCCTCTTGTTCCAGAGCGCGGTCAAGATGGACATGACCACCGTGCCTTACAAGGGTACCGGCCCGGCCATGACCGATCTGCTGGGCGGTCAGGTCGACATCATGTGCGACCAGACCACCAACACCACCAGCCAGATCGAGGGCGGCAAGGTCAAGGCCTACGCGGTCACCTCGACCAAGCGCCTCGGCGGCTCGCTGGCCAAGCTTCCGACGCTGGACGAAGCGGGTCTGAAGGGCTTCAACGTGTCCATCTGGCACGGCCTGTATGCGCCCAAGGGCACGCCCAAGGCGGTGCTGGACAAGGTGTCGGCCGCACTGAAGGCGGCGCTGAAGGACCCCGAGTTCATCAAGCGCCAGGAAGCGCTGGGTGCGGTGGTGGTCAGCGATGCGCGTCTGGAGTCCGCCGAGCACAAGAAGTTCGTGGCCGCCGAGATCGACAAATGGGGACCTGTCATCAAGGCCGCCGGGCAGTATGCCGACTGAGCGACCGAGCGCCTGATGCAACAAGGCCCGCCCTTCGAGGCGGGCCTTGTGCATTTCAGCCCGTGGCGGTGCAGACGATGGCGAGCTTGTTGCCGTCGAGATCGCGGAAGTAGGCGGCATAGAAGTTCGGCGCATAGTCGCGCAGGCCCGGTGCACCCGCATCGGCGCCGCCTGCCGTCATTGCGGCCGCATGTACCGCGTCGACCTGGGCGCGGCTGGCGGCGTTGAGCGCCAGCATCGTGCCATTGCCAGCGCTGGCCGGCTGGCCGTCGTAGGGCTTGCACAGATAGAGCTGGGCCTGGCCCGCGGCCGGGCCGTAGCCGACGAAGCTGTCGTCGGCATAGAGCAGCTGCAGCGCCAGCGGCGCCAGTACCGGGTCGTAGAAGGCGCGCGAGCGCGCCAGATCGCGGCTGCCCAGGGTGATGTAGCGGATGATGGAACTCATGGTGGGGGACTCCTGCGCTGGTTTGGGTGGGGCCGCGACGGCTCAGGCGATCTGCAGCGGTATCGTCACCGGCCCGTCGTTGATCAAATGCACCTGCATATCGGCACCGAACTCGCCGCATTGCACTCGGGCCGCAGCGCCGAGCTGCCGGCGCGCATGGGCCAGGCAATGCTCGTACAGGCGGCGGCCCTGCTCGGCCGGCGCCGCGCCGCTGAAGCTGGGGCGGTTGCCGCCGCGGGTGTCGGCGGCCAGGGTGAACTGCGAAACGATCAGCAGGCCGCCACCGATGTCCTGCAGGCTCAGATTCATCTTGCCCTGGGCGTCGCTGAAGATGCGCAGCTTCAGCAGCTTGTCGATCAGCCGCTCGGCCTGGGCCTCGCTGTCCTCGGGCTGGGCACAGACCAGCAGCAGCAGACCCGGGCCTATCGCGCCGGTGACGCGTCCGGCCACTTCCACGCGCGCCTCGCGCACTCTCTGAATCAGGGCGATCACAGCAAATCCTTGGGGTCGTCGAAATGGGCTTCCACATCCATGGGCAGCAGCTGGATGCTGGCGCGCAGGCCCGGCACGGCACTCATCAGCGCCTGCTCCACCGAGCTGCGCAGCGCGGCCGCCCGGCCCAGCGACCAGGCCGGCGGCATATGCATATGCAGGTCCACATAGCGGCGCTGGCCGGCCACCCGGGTCACCACATGGTCGAAGCGTATGGTCTGGTGGGTGAACTCATCCAGCACCTGGCGTATCGCCGCCTGCGACTCGCTGTCCAGTGCCTCGTCCATCAGCCCGGCGGCCGAGCGCCAGACCAGGGAAGCGCCTTCGCGCAGGATGTTGAGCGCCACCAGAATGGCCATCAGCGGGTCCAGCCACTGCCAGCCGCTGAGCAGCACGCCGACCAGGCCGAGCACCACCCCCATCGAGGTCCAGACATCGGTGAACAGATGGCGGGCATCGGCCTCCAGCGCGATCGAACGGTGTTCGCGCGCCTTCTTCAGCATGGCCCAGGCCAGGCCGCCGTTGAGGGCCGAACTGATCAGCGAGAGCGCGATGCCCAGGCCTACCGCCTCCAAGGGCTGGGGCGCCAGAAGGCGCTGCACCGCGGCCCAGATGATGGCCACCGCCGCCGCGAAGATCAGCACGCCCTCGAAGCCACTGGAGAAGTACTCGGCCTTGTGGTGGCCAAACGGGTGCTCCTCGTCGGGCGGGCGCTGTGCGATCGTCACCATGGCCAGCGCGAACACCGCACCGGCCAGATTGACCAGCGACTCCAGCGCATCGGACAAGAGGCTGACCGAATCGGTCCACCACCAGGCCGCCGTCTTCAGGGCGATGGTGGCCACGGCCACCGCGACCGAGAGCTTCAGATAGGCGCTCACTTGCATGGGCTCATTGTCGCCCGGGCCAACCCTACAATCGCGCCGAAATTGCTGCCGCGCCGGCCGTGCCGGCACGCGGCATTGCCCTAGCCCTCCCCGGAGCCGCCGACCATGAAGACCGACCCCAACGCCCACAGCACCGACGTCGCGCACATCGCCCCGCGCGAGAAGGCCGAGATCCTGTCCCAGGCCCTGCCCTATATCCGCAAGTTCCATGGCAAGACCATCGTCATCAAGTACGGCGGCAACGCGATGACCGATCCGGTGCTGCAGCAGGACTTCGCCGAGGATGTGGTGCTGCTCAAGCTGGTGGGTCTGAACCCGGTGGTGGTGCATGGCGGCGGCCCGCAGATCGAGGGCCTGCTCAGCAAGCTGGGCAAGAAGGGCGAGTTCATCCAGGGCATGCGCGTCACCGACGCCGAGACCATGGACGTGGTCGAGTGGGTGCTGGCCGGCGAGGTGCAGCAGGACGTGGTGGGCCTGATCAATGCTGCTGGCGGCAAGGCCGTGGGCCTGACCGGGCGCGACGGCGGCATGATCCGTGCCAAGAAGCTGAGGGTGCAGGACAAGGACGATCCCAGCAAGGAGCACGATATCGGTCAGGTGGGCGACATCGTCTCTATCGACCCCAGCGTCGTGAAGGCCCTGCAGGACGACCAGTTCATCCCGGTGGTCAGCCCGATCGGCTTCGGCGAGCACAACGAAAGCTACAACATCAATGCCGATGTGGTGGCGGCCAAGCTGGCCACCGTGCTGCAGGCCGAGAAGCTCTTGATGCTGACCAATATCCGTGGCGTGCTGGACAAGGAGGGGCAGCTCTTGACCGAGCTGACCCCGCGCCGCATTGATGAGCTGGTGGCGGACGGCACGATCAGCGGCGGCATGATTCCCAAGATCGCCGGCGCGATCGATGCGGCCAAGAGCGGTGTCAACGCGGTGCACATCATCGATGGCCGGGTGCCGCATGCGATGCTGCTTGAGATCCTCAGCGATCAGGCCTATGGAACCATGATCCGGTCTCACTGAGGCTAGCGATGCGACCCTCCCGTCGGACAGTCTGGCTGTTCGACCTCGACAACACCCTGCACAACGCCTCGCACCAGGTGTTCGGGGCGCTCAATGTCGCGATGACCGACTATATCGAGCGTCATCTGCGCGTCGATCGCAGCGAGGCCAACCGCCTGCGCGCCCTCTACTGGCGGCGCTACGGCGCCACGCTGCTGGGCCTGGTGCGCCACCATGGGGTGCGGGTGCCACATTTCCTGGCCGAGACCCACGCGCTGCCGGGGCTGGAGGCGGGCGTGCACAGCCACGGTCATGATCTGGCGGCCCTGCGCGCGCTGCGCGGCCGCAAGCTGCTGCTGACCAATGCGCCGGCCGACTATGCCCGACGGGTGCTGGGCGCCCTGGGTCTGGCCGGCGAGTTCGAGGCGGTGATCGGTTTCGAGCAGATGCGCATGTTCGGCCAGCACCGGCCCAAGCCCGATGCCCGCATGCTGCGCTGGCTGGCCGCGCGGCTGGGCGTGGCGCCGGCGCGCTGTGTGCTGGTGGAGGACACCTTGCAGCACCAGAAATCGGCCCGCTCGGTGGGCATGAAGACGGTCTGGATGCAGCGCTGGGCGCGCCTGAACCCGCACGGGCCGGAGGCCGGTGCGCGCCTGCGCCGCCGGCCCGCCTATGTGAACCTGCGCTGCAGCAGCCTGGCGGCGCTGCGCCGCGCACCCTTCTGAGCCGGGCGGGGCACAGGCATGGGTGGCGCCTGGCAATCCCACGAATCGCAGGGGAGGCCGGGTCGATGCCCCCCGTCACTCGGGGGGGCTTGCGGCTTGTTTCGGCCTGTTCACGCCCGCAGAATCGACCGCTCCTACGCCGGTGTGAGATATGGCCCCATTTTCCGTGCTGATCGTGGAGGACCAGGTCAGGTTCCGCGATGCATTTACGCTGGCGCTGTCCAGCGTCCCCGATATCAAGCTGCTGGGCATCGCGCCCGATCTGCCCCAGGGGCGCAAGCTCTTTGATCAGACCCAGCCCGATGTGCTGCTGGTCGACCTGGACCTGCCCGGCGGCAGCGGCATCGAGCTGATACGCCATGCGGCCCAGACCCGGCCGCAGTGCGATGTGATGGTGATCTCGGTCTTCGGCGACGAGCAGCATGTGCTGGCCAGCATCGAGGCCGGCGCCACCGGCTATCTGCTCAAGGACACGCTGGCCCTGGACCTGCCGGGTCAGTTGCGCGCGCTGCGCGCTGGCGGCAGCCCGATCAGCCCGCTGATCGCGCGCCGGCTGCTGCAGCGCCTGACGCCGGCGGCCGGCGTGCCGGCCGGCCCGCGGCTGGTGGAGGACGAATCGGCGGTGGCGCTGTCCGAGCAGGAGTCGCGGGTGCTGCATCTGGCCGCCAAGGGCTTCACCTTCGACGAGATCGCGCAGTTCATGCAGGTCTCGCCGCACACGGTGATGACCTATGTGAAGCGTATCTACCGCAAGCTGCAGGTGCGCTCCAAGGTCGAGGCCATCTACGAGGCGCGTCGCCTGGGCTGGCTGCGCGACTGAGGGTCTCGGGCGGGCCGCCTCCGGCGCTGTGCCAGAATCGCCGCAACCCGCCGCCGCCCTCCGCTCCCTGTCCATGCACGCCCCACCATCCGCAGCCCTGCCCGACGCGAACGATGCTGCGCCGGCGGCGCCGCGCAAGCGGCCCAAGCCGGGCGAGCGCCGCACCCAGATCCTGCAGACCCTGGCCGGCATGCTGGAGCAGCCGGGCGCCGAGCGGGTCACCACCGCGGCACTGGCGGCCCGGCTGGAGGTCAGCGAGGCCGCGCTATACCGGCATTTCGCCAGCAAGGCGCAGATGTTCGAGGGCCTGATCGAGTTCATCGAAAGCAGTGTGTTCACGCTGGTCAACCAGATCAGCGAGCGCGAGGGCTCGGGCCTGGCCCAGGCGCAGAAGATCGTGGCTGTGCTCTTGCAGTTCGGCGAGCGCAATCCCGGCATGACCCGGGTGATGGTCGGCGATGCCCTGGTCTACGAAAACGAGCGCCTGATCGCGCGCATGAACCAGTTCTTCGATCGCATCGAATCGGCGTTGCGCCAATGCCTGCGCAATGCGGCCGAGGCGCGCGGCTCCACCACGCCCACGGTGGAGGCCAATGGCCAGGCCTCGGTGCTGGTGAGCTTCGTGATCGGCCGGCTGCAGCGTTTCGCCCGCTCCGGCTTCAAGCGTGCGCCTACCGAGCAGTTGGAGGCGGCGCTGCGCATGCTGGCGCCCTGAGGCGGCGCTGCCGCTCAGTACACTGGGCGCATGATTGCTGCCCTTGAACAACTGATCGCCCGCGCCGAGGGCCTGCTGGGCCGTCTGGAGGCGGTGCTGCCGCAGGCGCTGAGCGCGCCCGACTGGGCTGCCTCCAGCGCCTTTCGCGCCCGTCGCCGGGCCGGCCGCCTGCTGCTGGAGCCGGTGCGCCATATCGCCAGCATCCGGCTGGACGATCTCAAGGAGGTCGAGCCCCAGAAGGACAAGCTGCTGCGCAACACCCGCCAGTTCGTCGCCGGCCGACCGGCCAATAATGTGCTGCTAACCGGTGCGCGGGGCACCGGGAAAAGCTCGCTGATCAAGGCCTGCCTGAACGAGTTTGCCGCCCAGGGGCTGCGGCTGATCGAGGTGGACAAGGCCGATCTGGTCGAGCTGCCCGACCTGGTGGAGCTGGTGGCGGGCAGGCCCGAGCGCTTCGTGATCTATTGCGACGACCTGAGCTTCGACGAAGGCGAGCTGGGTTACAAGGCGCTGAAGTCGATGCTGGATGGATCGATCAGCGCTGCCACCGACAATGTGCTGATCTATGCGACCAGCAACCGTCGTCACCTGCTGCCCGAGCAGATGAAGGACAACCTGGCGGCGCGCCACGACGAGAGCGGCGAGCTGCATCCGGGCGAGGCGATCGAGGAGAAGATCTCGCTGTCGGAGCGCTTCGGCCTGTGGATCAGCTTCTACCCCTTCAGCCAGCAGGAGTATCTGGCCATCGTGGCCCAGTGGCTGCGCTTCTACGGGCTGGACGAGGCCAGCATCGCGGCAAGCCGCCAGCCGGCCCTGGTCTGGGCCCTGGAGCGGGGCTCGCGCTCGGGCCGGGTGGCCTATCAGTTCGCCCGCGATCTGGCGGGGCGCGGCGAGGCCGAGGCCCTGCCGGCCAGCACCATTCACGGCGATGCGCCGGAGGGCCTGGACCATGTCTGAGGAGCGTAGTCCCGTGGACGTGGCGGTGGGTGTGCTGGTCGAGCGCGACGCCCAGGGCCGGGAAGGGCGCTTCCTGCTGACCTCGCGGCCCTCTGGCAAGGTCTACGCCGGTTACTGGGAGTTCCCGGGCGGCAAGCTCGAGGCCGGCGAGACGGTGGAGCAGGCGCTCAGGCGCGAGCTGCACGAGGAGCTGGGCATTGAGATCGGTGCGGCCCATCCCTGGAAGGTCGAGATCATGGACTATCCGCATGCGCGGGTGCGTCTGCATTTCTGCAAGGTCTACGAGTGGCAGGGTGAGTTCCAGATGCGTGAGCAGCAGACCATGGCCTGGGAGAACCTGCCGGTGCAGCAGCAGCCGGTGCTGCCCGGCACCGTCCCGGTGCTGCAGTGGTTTGCGGCCGAGCGCGGCCATGTCGGCGCGACCCATGGCGGCTGAGCACTACACTGGCGCGATGATGGATTGGCTGGATCAGATCAAATGGGATGAGCAGGGCCTGCTGCCCGTCATTGCCCAGGAGCGCGACAGCGGCGATGTGCTGATGTTCGCGTGGATGAACCGCGAGGCCCTGGCGCTGACCGCGGCCAAGGGGCAGGCGGTGTACTGGAGCCGCTCGCGCGGCAAGCTCTGGCATAAGGGCGAGGAGAGCGGGCATCTGCAGCTGGTGCATGAGATGCGCCTGGACTGCGACAACGATGTGCTGCTGCTGAAGATCACGCAGCAGGGCCACGAGCCCGGCATCGCCTGCCATACCGGCCGCCACAGCTGCTTCTACCAGCGCTACGAGAGCGGCCGGTGGCAGGTGGTGGAGCCGGTGCTGAAGGATCCGGAAAGCATCTACAAATGAGCAACAGCAGCAGCAACAGCAGCGACGCCATCCTGGCCAGGGTGGCCGAGGTGATCGAGTCACGCAAGCCCGAGCAGGGCGGTGATCCGGCCGCCAGCTATGTGGCCCGGCTGTTCGACAAGGGCACGGACGCGATCCTGAAGAAGATCGGCGAGGAAGCCACCGAGCTGGTGATGGCGGCCAAGGACGGCGATGCGCAGAAGATCGTCTACGAGACCGCCGATCTCTGGTTCCATTCGATGATCGCGCTGGCCCGCTTCGGCCTGGGGCCCGAGCAGGTGCTGGCCGAGCTGGCGCGGCGCGAGGGCTTATCCGGCCTCGCGGAATTCGCGGCACGCCAACAAGTCAAGCAGCCCAAGGAGGACTGAAGCCATGCAAGACCCACTGACGCTCGCGCCGGCATCGGCCGACAAGCTGGCCAGCCTGAAGCAGCTGACCATGGTGACCTACATCCTCTACGCGCTGAGCGCCTTCATCGGCTTCTCGGCCCTGGTGGCCATCATCATCAACTACATCAAGCGCGAGGATACGGCCGGTACGATCTATGCCAGCCACTTCACCTGGCAGATACGCACCTTCTGGTGGAGCCTCTTGTGGGCGCTGATCGGCTTCGCCACGCTGATCGTCGGCATCGGTTTCGTCGTGCTGATCGCGGACTCGATCTGGGTGATCTACCGCATCGTCAAGGGCTTTCTGAACTGGAATGACGGCAAGCCCATGGCCGTCTGAGCAATCGCATGAGTCACGACCCGAACTGCATCTTCTGCAAAATCGTCGCCGGCCAGATTCCGGCCAGGAAGGCCTATGAGGACGAGCACCTGCTGGCCTTCCACGACATCAATCCCTGGGCGCCGGTCCATCTGCTGATCATCCCCAAGCTGCATCTGGCCAGCCTGGTCGAAGTGGGGCCGCAGCACGCCGAGCTGATGGGGCGCATGCTGTTGCTGGCCCCGCAGCTGATGCGCGAGCAGGGCGTCACGAACGGCTACCGCACGGTGATCAACACCGGGCACGACGGCGGGCAGGAGGTCTATCACCTGCATATGCATGTGATGGGCGGCCCGCGCCCCTGGGCCAAGGGCTGAAGAAGCTGCGCCGGCTCAAGCGACTGTCACGCGGGCCACTTAGAATGCCTGCTTCCTTTCCTGGAGAAGAGTTATGGGTTCGTTCAGCATTTGGCACTGGCTCATCGTGCTGTTGGTCGTGGTGCTGATTTTTGGCACCAAGAAGCTCAAGAACATGGGCTCCGACCTCGGTTCGGCGGTCAAGGGCTTCAAGGACGGCATGAAGGACGGTGGCAGCGACGCACCGCCCCAGCAGGTTGGCACGAACAAGGCCAGCGACAGCAATACTGTCGACGTCGAGGCCAAGACCAAGTCCTGAGCGGGACTCTGGTATCTGATCGTCCTTCATGATCGACTTCGGTTTTGACAAGCTGGCCCTGATCGGCGCGGTGGCGCTGATCGTGATCGGGCCCGAACGCCTGCCGCGTGTGGCGCGTACCCTGGGCCATCTGATGGGCAAGGCGCAGCGCTATGTCTCTGACGTCAAGGCCGAGGTCAATCGCTCGATCGAGCTCGAAGAGCTCAAAAAGATGAAGACCCATGTGGAGGACGCGGCGCGCGATATCGGCCAGCAGGTGCAGACCGAGGTCGACAGCGCCAATGCCGCGTTCGAGCAGAGCTGGCAGGATGCCACCGGCTCTTATGGCTATGGAGAGGGCAGCCAGACGCTGGCGCCGCCGCCGGACTACCGGCATCCCAAGAAGAACTGGCGGCTTAAGCGCGGTGCCACGCCCCAGTGGTACAAGCAACGCCAGGGCGTGCGTCGCCATGCCCAATCCGGCGCGGCCCGGGTGGCACGTTTCCGCCCGCCTCGCAGAACCCACCCATGAGCGATTCCCCCAAGCCGGACGATGAGTTGGCCGGCACCGAGCAGCCCTTTGTCTCCCATCTGATCGAGCTGCGCGATCGCCTGATCCGGGCCTTCATCGCGATCGGCGTCGCCTTTGGCGTGCTGGCGCTCTATCCGGGTCCATCGGCCCTCTACGATCTGCTGGCCGCACCCCTGGTGGCCAGCCTGCCCACCGGCGCGACGATGATCGCCACCAATGTGATCTCGCCCTTTCTGGTGCCGCTGAAGATCACCCTGGTGGCCGCCTTCATGTTGGCCCTGCCGGTGGTGCTGTACCAGGTGTGGGCCTTTGTGGCGCCGGGCCTGTACTCACATGAGAAGCGGCTGGTCCTGCCGCTGGTGGTGTCCAGCACCCTGCTGTTCTTCGTCGGCGTGGCCTTCTGCTACTTCTTTGTCTTCGGCCAGGTCTTCAAGTTCATCCAGAGTTTCGCGCCCAAGAGCATCACCGCGGCGCCGGATATCGAGGCCTATCTGAGCTTTGTGATCTCGATGTTCATCGCCTTCGGTGCGGCCTTCGAGGTGCCGGTGGTGGTGGTGGTGCTGGCGCGCATGGGTCTGGTGAGCCTGGAAAAGCTGCGCGCCTTCCGTGGCTACTTCATCGTGCTGGCCTTTGTGATCGCCGCCATCGTGACGCCGCCCGATGTGGTGTCCCAGCTGGCCCTGGCCATACCGATGTGCTTGCTCTACGAGCTCGGCATCTTCGCGGCCGGTTTTTTCGTGCGCTACAGCAAGGCGCCGGAATCAGAGGCCTGATCGAGGCCTGGCACCTCAGCGCTGCTGCAGCACCTTGATGCGCAGCTTGGCTGGTGGAATGCCCTGCTCGGCCAGCAGCTCCAGCAGGCGCGGCTGCAGATGGCGCAGCTTGGCCGCCACCGCGGCATTGGCCGCCAGCAGGGTCCAGCCCTCCTCATCGACCGGTCCGGGCTTGACGAAGCGCTTCAGCGCCCCCGGCAGGGCCACCGCGACGATGGCCATGCGCCGGTTCGACTCCTGCATCAGCTCGCCCAGGCGCGCCAGAGCCTGGTGCGAGGCCAGGGCCTGGGCCAGCGGCAGTGGCTCGGGCACCTGAGGCGGGCGCCGATGCGGCAGATAGCGCGGTGTGCTGGACATGCGCCACAGTGTACGAGGCGGGGGGCAAGGCTCAAGGAGGCCTGAGGCCCGGTGCTAAACTCGTCGGGTTTTTCGCGGCCCTGCGGGTAGCTGCTTCTTGAAGCCTGGATGGCAGGCCCCAGATGGCGACTTCTCCCGGCGTTCAGGGGCGTGAGCCCCGTTTGCTAGCCCGTCTACCCCGCCGGCAGCTGTAGCACGATCCGCTGCGGCCCCACCAGTCAAAGTTACAAGAACTCCGCATGTTGCCCAAGCTTCTCACCCAGATTTTCGGTAGCCGCAATGACCGACTGCTCAAGCAGTACCAGCGGGTGGTTCAGCAGATCAATGCGTTGGAGTCCAAGTTCGAGCAGCTCGACGATACGGCGCTGAAGGCCAAGACCGAGGAGTTCAGGCAGCGCATTGCCGGCGGCAGCTCGGTGGACGAGATCCTGCCCGAGGCCTTCGCCGTCTGCCGCGAGGCCAGCAAGCGGGTGCTGAAGATGCGCCACTTCGATGTGCAGCTGATCGGCGGCATGGTGCTGAACTCCGGCAAGGTGGCCGAGATGCGCACCGGCGAGGGCAAGACGCTGATGGCGACGCTGCCGGTCTACCTGAATGCGCTGACCGGCAAGGGCGTGCATGTGGTGACGGTCAACGACTATCTGGCCCGGCGCGATGCCGAGTGGATGGGCAAGCTCTACACCTTCCTGGGTCTGTCGGTGGGCATCAATCTGCCGCAGATGAGCCGCGAGGAGAAGCAGGCTGCCTACGCGGCCGACGTCACCTACGGCACCAACAACGAGTACGGCTTCGACTATCTGCGCGACAACATGGTCCACGAGCTGCGCGACCGCGTGCAGCGTGGCCTGTCCTACGCCATCGTCGACGAGGTGGACTCCATCCTGATCGACGAGGCCCGCACGCCGCTGATCATTTCCGGCCAGGCCGAAGACCAGACCGACGTTTACCTGGCGATCAACAAGATCTCGCCGCTGCTGAAGAAGCAGATCGGCGAGCGTGATCCGCGCACCGGCGAGGGCGTGATCGAGCCGGGCGACTTCACCGTCGACGAGAAGTCGCACCAGATCTACCTGACCGAGGACGGCCACGAGAACGCCGAGCGCCTGATGAGCCAGGCCGGCCTGCTGGCCGAGGGTGCCAGCCTCTACGAAGCCGGCAACATCACGCTGATGCATCACCTCTATGCATCGCTGCGTGCCCACCATGTCTATCACCGTGACCAGCACTATGTGGTGCAGAACGGTGAGGTGATCATCGTCGACGAGTTCACCGGCCGCCTGATGAGCGGACGGCGCTGGAGCGATGGTCTGCACCAGGCGGTCGAAGCCAAGGAAGGGGTGCAGATCCAGAGCGAGAACCAGACGATGGCCTCGATCACCTTCCAGAACTACTTCCGCATGTACGGCAAGCTCTCGGGCATGACCGGTACCGCGGACACCGAGGCCTACGAGTTCCAGGAGATCTACGGTCTGGAGACCGTGGTGATCCCGCCGAACCGCCCGACCATCCGCAAGGACGAGCTGGACCTGGTCTACAAGACCTCCAAGGAGAAGTTTGAGGCGGTCATCAAGGACATCCGCAGCTGCCATGAGCGCGGCCAGCCGGTGCTGGTGGGCACGACCTCGATCGAGAATTCCGAGCTGATCTCCACGCTGCTGCAGCAAGCCAAGCTGCCGCACCAGGTGCTCAATGCCAAGCAGCATGCCCGCGAGGCCGAGATCGTGGCCCAGGCCGGCCGGCCCGGCGTGATCACCATCGCGACCAATATGGCCGGCCGCGGCACCGACATCGTGCTGGGCGGCAATGTCGAGAAGCAGATCCAGATGATCGAGGCGGATGCCGCGATCGCCGACGCCGACAAGGCGGCCCGCATCCAGCAGCTCAAGGACGAGTGGCAGGGCCTGCACGACAAGGTCAAGGCCGAGGGCGGTCTGCGCATCATCGCCACCGAGCGCCACGAGAGCCGCCGCATCGACAACCAGCTGCGCGGTCGCTCGGGCCGCCAGGGCGACCCGGGCTCCTCGCGCTTCTACCTGTCGCTGGACGACCAGCTGATGCGCATCTTCGCCGGCGACCGCGTGCGCGCCATCATGGACCGGCTGAAGATGCCCGAGGGCGAGGCCATCGAGGCCGGCATCGTCACCCGCTCGATCGAGGGTGCCCAGCGCAAGGTCGAGGCGCGCAACTTCGACATTCGCAAGCAGCTGCTGGAATACGACGATGTGTCGAACGACCAGCGCAAGGTGATCTACCAGCAGCGCAACGACATCCTGGAAGCCGAGAGTCTGCTGGCCCAGGTCGACGGTCTGCGCGCCAGCGCCCTGACTGATGTGGTGCACGGCTTCGTGCCGGCCGAGAGCCTGGAAGAGCAGTGGGATCTGGCCGGCCTGGAGCGGGTGCTCAAGGACGAATGGCAGATTGATCTGCAGCTGGTCGACTGGGTCGCCAAGAGCGAGTCGGTCACCGACGAGGAGATCGTCGAGAAGGTGCTCAAGGCCGGCGACGCGCTGTTTGCCGAGAAGGTCGAGCGGGTCGGCATCGAGCAGTTCACCCCCTTCATCCGCATGGTGCTGCTGCAGAGCATCGATCAGCACTGGCGCGAGCATCTGGCGGCGCTGGACTATCTGCGCCAGGGCATTCATCTGCGCGGTTATGCGCAGAAGAACCCCAAGCAGGAGTACAAGCGCGAGGCCTTCGAGCTGTTCTCGCAGCTGCTGGACCTGGTCAAGATGGAAGTCACCCGCGTGCTGCTGAATGTGCGCATCCAGAGCCAGGAAGAGGCGGCCCAGGCGGCCGAGGCGATTGAGCAGCGTGCCGAACGCGTCAGCAATGTCACCTACACCCATCCCAACGAGGATGGTTCGGTGTCGCAGGAGACCGATCCCAGCACGCTGCCCCAGCAGTTCGCCCATGTGGGTCGCAACGATCCCTGCCCCTGCGGCAGCGGCAAGAAGTACAAGCAGTGCCACGGCAAGCTGGCCTGATGGGCTGAAGGGCGCTGTGCGCCCGGCCTGGCGGCGATTCGTGCGCAAGTGCACGGATCGTCGCGACCCTCCCCCTGGGCTCGGGGGGATGGTGGACAGGCGGAAATGGTTACAGTTGCATCATCAACAGGTACTGGGCCAATTCCGGTTTGTCAATCCCTATGAAAAAAATAGCGCTTGCCCTTGGGCTCAGTCTGGCCACTGCGGCCATGGCCTCGCCGGTTCTGTCCGACAACTCGGTGACGGTCTCGGCTGACGGCCTGGGCGGCTGGTCGGCCGGCTTCTCGCGCACGCACAAGGCGGCCGGATTGTTCAGCGATGTCTACCGCTTCGATGGTGTCAGCGGTCAGATGCTGGTCAACGGCACGCTGCAGACCGCCGGTGGCCCAGCCCAGCTCGATATCGACTTCATCGACGCCTCGATCAACGGCACGCCGCTGCAGTTCGTCAAGACCAACCAGGGGGTCTTCTTCGAATTCGGCGAGTTCGGCAGCCTGCCCGATGTGCTGTTGGACGGCCCCTTCGTGCTGACGATCAACGGCCGTGCCGGCCAGGGCTGGACCCGTCCGGGCGCGATCTCCGCCACCTATTCGGGCGCCTTCAACTTCGTCAGCACCGCGGCGAACGCGGTGCCCGAGCCCGCCAGCCTGGCCTCGGTGGCGCTGGCCCTGCTGGCTGCCGGTGCGGCATCGCGCCGTCGCCGTCGCGCCTGAGGCGCAAGACAACAAGGATCTGGGAGGATTTGCGATGCTGAAACTCGACTGGCGCCACGGCGCCCTGGCCCTGAGCCTGGCAGGTGCTGCGCTGGGCGCGCAGGCCAATATGGTCTACGACATCCCGCTGTCGGGTGATCCGGCGGTGGCGCTGAGCGCCGGCCTGAGCGACCCCTCGGGCACCGCTGTCAACCACAAGCTGTCGGGCAGCTTCACCGACACCTTCACCTTCAGCTTCAGCGGCTCGGCCATCGTCGATGTCTGGCTCAACACCTCGGCCAGCCAGTCGCATCTGGGCACGCAGCAGATCGTTTTCACCAGCGCCACGCTCAACGGCATGGCGCTGGACATCGATCCGGCCCTGAGCTTCGGCAACACCGTGTTCCGCACGGCTGGCCTGTATCAGGTGCCGGCCGACGGCAGCTTCACCCTGGTGGTCAACGGTTACGCCGGTCTGGCCGGCAGCGTGGGTCAGGCCATATCGGCGAGCTACTCGGGCGGCATCAACGTGATCCCTACCGCCGTGCCCGAGCCCGAGAGCTATGCGCTGATGCTGGCCGGCCTGGGTCTGCTGGGCTTCCTGGCGTGTCGCCGCCAGCGCGCCTGAGTCGCGGGGACGCAGCGAATGCAAAAGGGCGCCATCGGCGCCCTTTTTTGACGGCAGCACTGCCTACAATCCGCGCCATTCCAGCCCCGAACCCCGAGTGCCGCCATGCCCGTCAACCTGACCGCCCCCGATCCCGCTTCCCTGCACGCCGTGCCCGGTGTCCGCCTCGGCGTCACGATGGCCGGCATACGCAAGGCTGACCGCCGCGACCTCACCGTGGTGCTGCTGGACGAGGGCAGCTCGGTGGCCGGTGTCTTCACCAAGAACCGCTTCTGCGCTGCCCCGGTGCAGATCTGCCGCGAGCATCTTGAAGTCGGTGAGCGCCAGGGCGGCATCCGCGCCATCCTGGTCAATACCGGCAATGCCAATGCCGGCACGGGTGACGATGGCCTGGCCCGCGCCCGCCAGAGCTGCAGCGCGCTGGCCGGCCTGCTGGACCTGCAGCCCAGCCAGATCCTGCCCTTTTCCACCGGCGTCATCATGGAAACCCTGCCGGTGGAGCGCATCATCGCCGGCCTGCCGGCCGCCATCGCCGCGGCCCGCGACGACGCCTGGGCCGAGGCCGCCACCGGCATCATGACCACCGATACCCTGCCCAAGGCGGCTTCGCGTCAGGTGCAGATCGGTGGCCGTACCGTCACCGTCACCGGCATCTCCAAGGGGGCCGGCATGATCCGGCCCAATATGGCCACCATGCTGGGCTATGTGGCCACCGATGCGGTGATCGCGCCCGAACTGCTGCAAGGCCTGGTGCGCGACGCGGCCGACGCCTCCTTCAACCGCATCACGATCGACGGCGACACCTCGACCAACGACAGCTTCGTGCTGATCGCCACCCACCGGGCCGGCCATGCCCGCATCGAGTCGCTGGCCAGCGCTGAGGGGCAGGTCTTGCGCGAGGCGGTGATCGCGGTCGCCCAGCAGCTGGCCCAGGCCATCGTCCGCGACGGCGAGGGCGCCACCAAGTTCATCACGGTGCAGGTGGAGGGGGGGCGCGACGAGCACGAATGCCAGCTGGCCGCCTATGCGATCGCCCACTCGCCGCTGGTCAAGACCGCCTTCTTCGCCAGCGACCCCAATCTGGGCCGCATCCTGGCGGCGGTCGGCTATGCCGGCATCGCCGATCTGGACCAGACCCTGATCGAGATGCACCTGGACGATGTGCATGTGGTGACCCGGGGCGGCCGTCATCCCGACTACCGCGAGGAAGACGGCCAGCGGGTGATGAAGCGCAGCGAGATCACGGTGCGCGTCAACCTGCACCGCGGCCCGGCCCGGACCACCGTCTGGACCTGCGATCTGAGCCACGACTACGTCAGCATCAACGCCGACTACCGCTCCTGAGCTTGTTCCGGTCCCCGGGCCGGCGGGCGCTTGCGGCGCCCTGCGCGGCCCGGCCTTCGATCAGTCCAGGCGCAGGTTCAGCCGCAGCCAGGTGGTGATGCCCTCGGGGCGGTTGCGCACCGAGAACTCGTTCAGCACCTTGATCTCGGCGGACCAGACGCCGCTTTCCGACAGATAGGCCAGCATCGGTCCCAGCGCGTGGACCCGGGCCTTGTTGCCATGGGCGGCAACCCCCGGACCCTTGTCGGCGGTGGTCTGCTCGACCAGATAGCCCTGCAGACCGACGCGCCAGGCGTCGTTGACGCGGTACATGGCCGCATAGTCCGCATGCAGGTACTGGCCCGAGCGCACCTCGGTGGCGCTGTTACGGCCGTTGAAGGAATAGGTGGCGCGCAAGCCCAGCTCCAGGCCGTTTTCCCAAACGGCCGATGTCAGCAGCAGCGGCCGCAGCGTCCAGTACTTGCCGGCACCCGGATTGACGGCGCGCTGGGCCTCGTAGCTGCCCGTCGGCGCCACCACGCTCATGCCCAGTACCAGGCGGCTTTCGTCCTGCTGCCAGTCGACGAAGCCGGTGAGGTCCAGATCGCCGGCGCCGGACTGGCTGCCCGAGCGCGCCGCCCCTTGCTGGGCCAGCAGGTTCTGCAGGGCTGTGACCGTCGCGGCCGGCAGGCCGGCGGGCAGCTCGGCGCTCAGGCGGATGTCGTTGCGCTGACGGATCAGCGGCAGCGAGGCGGAGAAGCCCAGGCGGCCATCGGCGACACGGGCCTCGGTCACCCAGGTGCCGCGCGCCACGAAGACATCGGCCTCGACCTCGCCCTCGACGCGCACCGCCAAGGGCCCCAGCGGCGTGGTGGCCTGGGTTTGCAGGGCCTGGCCGTCATCGCCCCTGAGCTGCTTGGCGCGGTAGTTCTGCAGCCAGAGCTGGCCGTACATGCCGGGGAACTGGGGCGCGGCCATTTCAAAGCCAGGGGCACCCAGCAAGGCGCGCAGCTGGCCATTTTCCGTGGCATGCGCGCCGCCGCTGAGGGCGCTCAGCGCGGCAAGGGGGAGCAAGTACTTCTTCATGAAAGGTCCTGATGGCGGTGATGCCGGGCGGCGCCCGGCGAATCTGCCCGGCATGCTGCCAGCCCCGGCCTGAGATTCACAGCGCTCGGTCTAGAGTGTTGTGCCGAATCGGGCCGCAGTGCCAATTCTTGCCGGCCCGGCCGGATGCGTCGGCCGCCACACTTCTCTATCATCGCGGCCCTGGCAGTACCGTCTCATGGGGCGCTGCCGCATGTTCAGGAGACACCATGCTGCAGTTGCTACGCCCCCTCGCGATCGCCCTCTTGCTGACCACGGGCTCGGCGCAGGCCCAGGACCTCACCCGGTTCGAGGGCTTCGACTTTCCGGCCACGGTGTCCGTCGGCAAGCAGAGCCTGGTGCTCAACGGGGTGGCGACGTCGAGCATTCTCTCCACCCGATCCACCGTGGTGGCGCTGTACCTGAGCAGCAAGCAGACGACGCCCGAGGGCGCGGCCGCTGTCGCCGGACCCAAGCGGGTGCAGTTCTACATGCTCAGATCGGTGGCGGCGAAAGACCTGTCGAACGCCATGCTGGATCGCATCCGGCAGAACGTCAGCACGGAAGAGTTCGCGGCCAATATCGTCGCGATTTCCCAGCTGGGCGCGGTGTTCGGCCAGCGCAGCCGGGTCGAGAAGGGCGATCTGGTCGTGATCGACTACAACCCGGTGGACAAGAGCACCGAGTTCACGCTCAACGACAAGCGCCTCGGCGATCCGATCGCGGGCGAGCAGTTCTTCAAGATGATGATGAAGGTCTGGATCGGCCCCAAGATTCGCGCCAGCACCCGCGACGGCTTGCTGGGCCGCACAGCCGGCTAGCCTGCACGGCCGTCGCCCTTCATGACCTGAACAGCCGCGAGTACTGCGCCTCGTGCTGGGCCGAGAGTATCGCCAGGCCGGGGCTGAAGGCCTGGCGCTGCCCATCGTCGCAGGCCATCGCAGCCTCCACCGCGGCCGGTATCGCCTCGCTGAGCGCCTGCAGCAGGCGCTGGCCCGCACTCTGGCCCAGCGGCACCGCCTTGACCGCCGCGGCCACCATGTTCTCGGCCCAGCCGAAGGCATGGGCCAGCAGCGCCTCCCGCAGCGGTGCACCGGTCTCCAGCGCGGCCAGCGCGAACACCACCGGCCAGCTGGGCGCGGGTGCCAGCGCGGCCAGCCAGGCCAGATGCTCGCTGGGCCGGGGCTTGTTGCGCAGCCATTCGAGCAGCGAGCGGCCCATCTGCTCGGCTTGCAGGCGCAGCTCCTGGGTCTCGCGGGTCTGCAGCACCCAGTCGTTGAGCGCCTGCACCCGTGCCAGGTCTTGCCCCTGCCAGGCCAGGAAGGCGGCGGCGCAGGCGCTCAGGTCGGCGCGCGCCTGCGCCAGCTGCAGCTGGTCCAGCAGCCAGCTGCGGGCCTGGGCTTCGTTGCCGACGCGCCCGGCCTCCACCGCAGCCTCCAGACCTTCCGAATAGCTGAAGCCCCCCACCGGCAGGGCCGGCGAGGCCAGCTGCATCAGCTGCAGCCAGCTCTGCGCTTGCAGCCCGCTCATCAGTGCTTGCAGCCGGGGCCGTGCACATGGGGCGCGGCCTTGACCGCGATGCCTATGGCTTTGCCGCTCGGCGCATGCGCATGCGCGTGGGCGTGAGCGTGACCATGGCCGCCGCCATAGGCACCCGCCTCGGGCTCGAAGGCGCAGCGCACCTCGCTGACGACCAGGTGCATCTGCCCCAGCATCTCGGCCAGCACATGGTCGGGCTCCAGCAGCAGGCGCTCGGACTCGAGGGCCAGCTGCACATGGCGGTTGCCCAGGTGGTAGGCGGCGCGCAGCAGGTCCAGCTGCTGCGACGGGCTGTCATGCGCGGCGCAGGCGCGTACCTCCAGCAGGGCTTGCGGCGCGGCCAGCACGCGCAGCAGCGAGCCATCCTCGGCCACCAGCACATCGCCGCCCCGCACCGCCGTGCCGCGTGGCAGAAAGACGGCCAGGCTGCGGCCCAGGCTGTCGGTGGTGTCGAAGCGGCTCTTCTGGCGCACATCCCAGTCCAGCTCGACGGTGGCGGCGCGCTTGAGCAGCACCGGGGCCAGGCCCTGGCCGCGGGGAATCAGTTTGTTGACGGTCAGCATCGGGATCAGTTCAAGCAAGAGCGATGCCGCACTGTAGGCCATCCCCGGCCATCGGGCCGGGCCGCCGGGCCTAGAAGTCCACCGCCCGGGTGCGCAGCCCGCTGGCGATCAGCGTCGCATTGATCAGCTGGGCCTCCTCGCGGCTGCCAAAGGGGAAGATCGCGGGCCGCCAGCCCTCGGGGGTCTGGAACAGCTGGGCCTGCAGCCGCCCGGGGTCGCGCACCGTCAGGCTGAGCTGGCGGTTCATGCGCACCAGCATGGCCTGCGCCTCGTCGCGCTTGGCGAACACCGGACCCACCAGGGCCACCTGGCGGGCGCCCGGCGCGGGCGTGCTGACACGGGGCAGGCGGCCGTCTTCATCCAGTGCGGCGGTGCCGGAGGCGGGCCGGGTGCTGGTGGCGGCGGGCTTGGCCATGGGGCTGCTGCCCGTGGCAGGCGTGGCAACCATCGGCGTCCGGGGCGCCACCGTTGTCGTGGCCGAAGCCGCCGGCGGCGCAGCGGCGCCGGCCGGCTCGCTGGCCCGCGTCCGCCGCGCCGGTACCACCAGCCGGGGGCGGATGTCCGGGGTGCCCGAGGAGGCCGGCATGCCGCCGGTCTGCGCCAGTTGTGCGGCCGCAGCAGCAGCCGCGCTGGCGGCGGCGCTGGCCGCCTCGGCCGGCGAGGTCGCGAAATCCAGCGGCGCGGCCACGGCGGCGGCGCTGCCCGCGCTGGCCGCTGCGGAGGCTGCGGAGGCTGCAGGCGGCGCCGCCGTCGAGGCCGCGGGTGCCAG
>JAYRSJ010000037.1:0-29819 GCA_041920215.1 Burkholderiaceae bacterium
GCGACAACGTCAGCATCACCGTGAAGCTGATCGCCCCGATCGCCATGGAGCAGGGTCTGCGCTTTGCTATCCGTGAAGGCGGCCGTACCGTCGGCTCGGGTGTGGTTGCCACCATCCTCGAGTAAGTCTTTTGCGTGACCGGCCCGGCCGTCCCGTGCGGTCGGGCCTCACAAATCGCGGCCTCGGCCGCATCGCTCTTTGAAGGAAAAGTCATGCAAAAGCAGAAAATCCGTATCCGCCTGAAGGCATTCGACTACAAGTTGATCGATCAGTCGGCTCTGGAAATCGTGGAAACCGCCAAGCGCACCGGCGCCATCGTCAAGGGTCCCGTGCCTCTGCCGACGCGCATGGAGCGTTTCGATATCCTGCGTTCGCCGCACGTCAACAAGACCTCGCGCGACCAGTTTGAGATCCGTACTCACCAGCGCCTGATGGACATCGTCGACCCCACCGACAAGACTGTGGATGCGCTGATGAAGCTCGATCTGCCCGCTGGCGTCGACGTCGAAATCAAGCTGCAGTGATGCCATGCCGGGTCATCCCGTGATGGGGCTGACGTCGCATGCGTGAAAGGGCAATCGGAAGATTGCCCTTTTTCGTGGCTTGCCGCGGCGGCTCTTGCGGATAACCTGGGGCTCACGCTATACTCGTAAGCTTTTCCGCACTGGGTTTGCTCAGCGCGGTGTTGGCGCATCGCAAGAAGGGTTCGCTTGACGGCTGGCTGTTGGCTGGTTGTGGGTGGGTCTGGGTTTGGGGTGCATCTGGTCAGCCCGGCCAATCGATGTCGGGTGTGTGTAAATGGTCCTCAAGGCTTTGTGCTGGAGGGGCTGGAGAAAAAACATGAGTCTAAGCAATCGTCTCGGATTGCTGGGCCGCAAGGTGGGCATGATGCGCATCTTCACGGACGATGGCGACGCCATCCCTGTGACGGTGCTGGACGTGTCCAACAATCGCGTGACCCAGGTCAAGACCGAAGAGACCGACGGCTACAGCGCCATTCAGGTGGCGTTCGGTGCGCGCAAAGCTTCGCGCGTCACCAAGCCTGAGGCTGGCCATCTTGCGAAAGCAGGCGTTGAGGCTGGTCAGGTTCTCAAAGAATTCCGTGTCGCTGCCGATGTGGCGGCCGAGTACAAGGCTGGTGCGCAAGTGCCGGTGACCTTGTTCGCGGCGGGCCAGTTGGTGGATGTGCAGGGCACGTCGATCGGTAAGGGCTTCACCGGCACGATCAAGCGCCACAACTTCGGTTCCCAGCGTGCCTCGCACGGCAACAGTCGCTCCCACAATGTTCCTGGCTCCATCTCCATGGCGCAGGATCCGGGTCGCGTGTTCCCTGGCAAAAAGATGTCGGGTCACCTCGGCGATGTGACCGTCAGTGTGCAGAACCTGGACATCGTGCGCGTTGACGAAGCTCGTCAACTGCTGCTGGTCCGTGGCGCTGTGCCCGGTGCCAAGAACGGCCATGTGGTCGTCCGGCCTGCCGTCAAGGTCAAGGTCAAGAAAGGAGCCAACTGATGCAGCTCGAGCTCCTGAACGAACAGGGCCAGGCCACCGCCAAGGTGGACGCTCCTGATACCGTCTTCGCTCGCGATTACAACGAAGCTCTGGTGCACCAGGTGGTTGTGGCCTATCAGGCCAATGCCCGTCAGGGTACCCGTGCTCAGAAGGACCGTGAGCAGGTCAAGCATTCGACCAAGAAGCCCTTCCGTCAGAAGGGCACCGGCCGCGCTCGCGCCGGTATGACTTCGTCGCCGCTGTGGCGCGGGGGTGGTCGGATTTTCCCGAACATGCCGGATGAGAACTTCACCCACAAGCTGAACAAGAAGATGTATCGCGCCGGTATGGCCGCCATCCTCTCGCAGCTGGCGCGTGAAGGTCGCTTGGCCGTGGTGGACTCAATTTCTCTCGAGGCGCCCAAGACCAAGCTGCTGGCAGCCAAGTTCAAGGCCATGGGCCTTGAGTCGGTGATGCTGATCGCTGACCAGGTTGATGACAATCTGGCCCTGGCTTCGCGCAATCTGGCCAATGTGCTGGTGTGCGAGCCGCGCTACGCCGATCCCCTGTCGCTGGTCTTCTACAAGAAGGTCCTGGTGACGAAGGCGGCGATGGAGCAACTCAAGGAGATGCTGGCATGAGCGCCGTGAAATATTCTGAAGGCCGCCTGGCCTCGGTGCTGCTGGCTCCTATCGTGTCCGAGAAGGCCACGGCTGTTGCCGAAAAGCACAACCAGGTGTTGTTCAAGGTCCTGCGCGACGCCACCAAGCCCGAGATCAAGGCCGCTGTTGAACTGATGTTCAAGGTCGAGGTCGAGTCGGTGAATGTGGTGAACGTCAAGGGCAAGGCCAAGCGCTTTGGCGGCCGTGCTGGCCGTCGCGACCACGTCAAGAAGGCGTATGTCGCTCTGAAGGCGGGCCAAGAGCTCAACTTCTCCGGGGAGGCTGCGTAAATGGCCATCGTTAAAGTAAAGCCGACATCGCCTGGCCGCCGTGCCGTGGTGAAGGTGGTGCACAAGCATCTGCACAAGGGGGCTCCCGAGGCCTCCCTGCTGGAGCCGCAGAAGCAGAACTCTGGCCGTAACAACAACGGCCACATCACAATGCGCCACAAGGGCGGTGGTCATAAGCACCATTACCGTGTGGTGGACTTCCGCCGCAACAAGGATGCGATCCCGGCGAAGGTCGAGCGTATCGAGTACGACCCCAACCGCACGGCCCACATCGCTTTGGTGTGCTATGCCGACGGTGAGCGTCGCTACATCATCGCGCCGCGTGGTCTGGAAGTTGGTGCCACCATCCTGAGCGGTGCTGAAGCGCCGATCAAGGCGGGCAACACGCTGCCGATTCGCAACATCCCGGTGGGCTCGACCATTCATTGCATCGAGATGTTGCCCGGCAAGGGCGCGCAGATTGCGCGTTCGGCCGGTGCTTCTGCTGTGCTGATGGCTCGCGAGAGCACCTACGCCCAGGTTCGCCTGCGCTCGGGTGAAGTGCGCAAGATCCACATCGATTGCCGCGCCACCATTGGCGAGGTGAGCAACGAAGAGCACAGCCTGCGCCAGTACGGCAAGGCCGGTGCAATCCGTTGGAAGGGTATTCGTCCGACCGTCCGCGGTACCGCGATGAACCCGGTGGATCACCCGCACGGTGGTGGTGAAGGTCGTACCGGCGAGGGCCAGGCGCCCGTGTCGCCATGGAACACCCTCACCAAGGGCTACCGCACTCGTAACAACAAGCGCACGCAGACGTTCATCGTTTCGCGTCGCAAGAAGTAAGGGCTAGGCCATGACTCGTTCACTGAAGAAGGGCCCCTTCGTTGATCACCACTTGCTGGCCAAGGTCGACAAGGCGGTTGCCAACAAGGACAAGAAGCCTATCAAGACTTGGTCGCGCCGCTCGACGATCCTGCCCGAATTCATCGGTCTGACGATCGCCGTGCATAACGGCAAGCAACACGTGCCGGTCTATGTGTCTGACCAGATGGTCGGCCATAAGCTGGGCGAATTCGCGCTGACTCGCACCTTCAAAGGCCACCCCGCCGACAAGAAGGCCGGGAAGAAATAAGGACTGAGACGATGGAAACCCGTGCAATCGTACGCGGCGTCCGCCTGTCGGCCGACAAAGGTCGTCTGGTGGCGGACCTGATCCGCGGCAAGAAGGTGGACCAGGCGCTCAACATCCTGGAATTCACCCAGAAGAAGGCTGCCCTGATCATCAAGAAGGCGCTGGAAAGTGCTATCGCTAACGCCGAGCACAACGACGGCGCCGATATTGATGAGCTCAAGGTCACCACGATCTATGTGGAGCAAGGTGCCACGCTGAAGCGTTTCTCTGCCCGTGCCAAAGGCCGTGGCAACCGCATCAGCAAGCCTACTTGCCACATCTTCGTGTCGGTCGGCAACTGAAGGCTGAAGGAAGACTATGGGACAGAAAATACATCCGACCGGCTTCCGTCTGCCTGTCACCCGTAACTGGGCTTCGCGCTGGTACGCGAACAACCAGAACTTCGCCACCATGCTGGCGGAAGATCTGCAAGTTCGCGAGTACCTGAAAGGCCGACTTAAGAATGCAGCCGTGTCGCGCATTCTGATCGAGCGCCCCGCGAAGAACGCCCGTATCACCATCTACTCGGCGCGTCCGGGTGTGGTGATCGGTAAGAAGGGTGAGGATATCGAGAACCTGAAGGCCGAGCTGACCAAGCGTCTGGGCGTGCCGGTGGCGGTGAACATCGAGGAAGTGCGCAAGCCTGAAGTCGATGCTCAGCTGATCGCCGACTCGATCACCCAGCAGCTGGAAAAGCGCATCATGTTCCGTCGCGCGATGAAGCGCGCAATGCAGAACGCGATGCGCCTGGGTGCTCAGGGCATCAAGATCATGTCTGCCGGCCGCTTGAACGGCATTGAAATCGCTCGCACCGAGTGGTATCGCGAAGGCCGTGTGCCCCTGCACACCCTGAAGGCTGATATCGATTACGGCTTCTCCGAGGCTAAGACCACTTATGGCGTTATCGGCGTCAAGGTCTGGGTCTATCGCGGTGACCGCCTGGCCAATGGCGAGGCTCCTGTGATCAAGAGCGAAGCCGGTGAAGATGATCGTCGCCCGCGCCGCAACACCCGTCCGGGTGCGCCGACCGGCCGCGGCCGTCCTGGTGCCGACCGTCCCGCTGAAGGCGGCGACGCCAAGCCCGCCGCCAAGCGCGTGGTCCGTAAGGCCGCGCCTGCTGGCGAGGCCAAAGGAGAATAAAAATGCTGCAACCTGCTCGTCGCAAATTTCGCAAAGAGCAAAAGGGCCGTAACACCGGTGTTGCCACCCGTGGTGCTGCCGTTTCCTTCGGTGAGTTCGGCCTGAAGGCTACCGAACGCGGTCGTCTGACGGCGCGTCAGATTGAGGCGGCCCGTCGTGCGATCTCGCGCCACATCAAGCGCGGCGGTCGTATCTTCATCCGCATCTTCCCGGACAAGCCCATTTCGCAAAAGCCTGCCGAAGTCCGTATGGGTAACGGCAAGGGCAATCCGGAGTACTACGTCGCTGAGATTCAGCCCGGCAAGGTGCTGTACGAAATCAACGGTGTGCCGGAAGCCCTGGCTCGCGAGGCGTTCACGCTGGCTGCTGCAAAGCTGCCTCTGCGTTGCACCTTCGTGGCTCGCCAGGTCGGCGCCTGATTGGAGAACACCATGAAAGCATCTGAACTGCGAGGCAAGGATGTCGCTGCCCTTGAAAAGGAAGTGACTGATCTGCTCAAGGCCCATTTCGGTCTGCGCATGCAAAAGGCTACCCAACAGCTGACCAATCACACGGTGCTGGGCAAGACGCGCCGCGACATCGCGCGCGTCAAGACCGTGTTGGCCGAGAAGAAGAAGGGAGCCGCGAAATGACGCAAGCTCAAGAGAAGAACACGCGAACCCTGGTGGGCCGCGTGGTCAGCGACAAGCGCGCCAAGACCATCACTGTGCTGGTCGAGCGCCGCTCCAAGCATGAGCTGTACGGCAAAATCGTTGCCAACTCGCGCAAGTACCACGCCCATGATGAAAAGGGCGAGTACAAGATGGGCGACGTGGTCGAGATCGCCGAAGGTCGCCCGATGTCCAAGACCAAGAGTTGGGTTGTGACTCGCTTGATCGAGAAAGCGCAAGAGGTCTAAAGCCATATTGGCGCTGGGGGGGGATCCGTCCTGCTCTCAGCCTGCGGCCGGAACGCTGGAATACTGGCGTCCGGCCGTTTTTCCTTCAATCGACGCTTTGATGCGTACGTCTCTCGTCAGGAGCAGTCATGTTGAAAGTTGGTGATCGCCTGCCTTCCGGTACCTTGCAGGAGTTTGTCGAGGTTGCTGGCGACGGTTGTAGCCTCGGCCCGAATAGTTTCGAGATCGACAAGCTCGTTGCGGGAAAGAAGATCGCGGTTTTCGCGCTGCCAGGAGCCTACACGCCCACCTGCTCCGCACAGCATGTGCCGGGCTATTTGGCAAAGGCAGAAGCCTTGCGGGCAGCAGGCGTCGATGAGATCTGGTGCATCTCCGTCAACGATGCCTTCGTTATGGGCGCCTGGGGGCGCGACCAAGGTGCCGTCGGGAAGATCCGCATGATGGCCGATGGCAGTGCTGATTTCACCCGTGCGACCGGATTGACGCTCGATCTAGCTTCGCGCGGCATGGGACTGCGCTCACAGCGCTATTCGATGTTGGTCGTGGACGGCGTTGTAAGGACGCTCAATGTTGAAGCGCCTGGCAAGTTCGAAGTCAGCGATGCTGGCACGCTGTTGGCCCAGGCGCAGCGGCTCTGAAAGCACCTCTCGTGGTGTGACAACGGGTTCGATACGGCGAGTGCTTGACAGCCGGGGCCTTTCCCTAGCATAATGCAAAGCTTCGCCGAACGTCAGGCGCATCTTGTGGTGCGTTTTGGCCTCGGGTTCGCCCTCAACCGCTGAATGCTGGCTCTGATGAGTCGCTTTTGGCTTACGGGCCCAAGACTGACCGCTATGGCTTGTTGCGATGGTCGCAACGAGTTGGTGCGGGACAAGTTGGGGACAGACATGATTCAAATGCAATCGCGACTTGATGTCGCGGACAACACTGGCGCGAAGTCCGTCATGTGCATCAAGGTGCTGGGCGGCTCCAAGCGTCGCTATGCCGCCATTGGCGACATCATCAAGGTCAGTATCAAAGAGGCTGCGCCTCGTGGTCGCGTCAAGAAGGGCGAGGTTTACAGCGCCGTTGTTGTGCGTACCGCCAAGGGTGTGCGCCGCCAGGATGGCTCGCTGGTGAAGTTCGACGGTAACGCTGCCGTTCTGTTGAATGCCAAGCTGGAGCCTATCGGCACCCGCATCTTTGGCCCGGTGACGCGCGAGCTGCGTACCGAGCGCTTCATGAAGATCGTGTCGCTGGCGCCTGAGGTGCTGTGAGCCTCGTCAAGTCAAAGGTATTGCCATGAACAAGATTCGTAAAGGCGACGAGGTCATCGTGTTGACCGGCCGCGACAAAGGCAAGCGCGGCACCGTGTCGCTGCGCGTCGATGCCGACCACATCGTGGTTGATGGCGTCAATGTCGTGAAGAAGCACGTCAAGCCGAACCCTATGAAGGGTACGACGGGCGGTGTGGTCGATAAGACCATGCCTATTCATCAATCCAACGTGGCGATTTTCAACGCCGCCTCCGGCAAGGCCGATCGTGTGGGCATCAAGTCGCTCGCCGATGGCAAGAAGGTGCGCGTCTATAAGTCGACCGGCGAAGAGATCAAGGCTTAAGAGGTCCGACATGGCTCGTTTGCAAGCGTTTTATCGCGAAAAAGTTGTGCCAGGCCTCGTTGAGAAGTTTGGCTACAAGTCGATCATGGAAGTGCCGCGCATCACCAAGATCACGCTCAATATGGGCGTGAGCGAGGCTGTTGCGGACAAGAAGGTCATGGACCATGCGGTCGGTGATTTGACCAAGATCGCAGGTCAGAAGCCTGTCGTCACCAAGTCGAAGAAGGCAATTGCCGGCTTCAAGATTCGTGATGGCGTGCCTATCGGCTGCATGGTGACTTTGCGCGGCGTCCAGATGTATGAATTCCTGGATCGCTTCGTGACCGTTGCGCTGCCTCGTGTGCGTGATTTCCGGGGTATCTCGGGTCGCTCGTTTGATGGTCGCGGCAACTACAACATCGGTATCAAGGAACAGATCATCTTTCCGGAAATCGATTACGACAAGGTTGATGCGCTGCGTGGTCTGAACATCAGCATCACCACGACCGCCAAGTCGGACGATGAGTGCAAGGCCTTGCTGGCCGCATTCAAGTTCCCGTTCAAGAACTGAGGTGACCTGTGGCAAAACTCTCGATTAAGCAACGTGAGCTGAAGCGCGAACAACTGGTCGCCAAGTACGCCAAGAAGTACGCGGAACTGAAGGCCATCATCGACGACTCTAAGAAGTCCGAGGAAGAGCGCTACGCAGCCCGCTTGGAGCTGCAGAAGTTCCCCCGCAATGCCTACCCGACTCGCCTGCGTAACCGCTGCGAGTTGACCGGTCGTCCTCGCGGTACCTTCCGCAAGTTCGGTCTGGCCCGCAACAAGATCCGTGAACTGGCCTTCAAGGGCGACATCCCAGGTGTCGTCAAGGCCAGCTGGTAATCGGCAGGTTTAGGAGATTTCGTATGAGCATGAGTGATCCTATCGCCGATATGCTGACCCGCATTCGCAACGCCCAGAGCGTTGAGAAGGCCAGCGTGGTGATGCCTTCCTCGAAGCTGAAGGTGGCTATCGCCAAGGTTCTCAAGGATGAGGGCTATATCGATGACTTCGCCGTTCGCGGTGAGGCTGCACGTCCCGAGTTGGAGATCGCGCTGAAGTATTACGCCGGTCGCCCGGTGATTGAGCGCATCGAGCGCGTGAGCCGTCCCGGCCTGCGCATCTACAAGGGCCGCCACGACATTCCGCAGGTCATGAACGGCCTGGGTGTGGCGATCGTCACTACACCCAAGGGTGTTATGACTGATCGTAAGGCACGTCAAGCCGGCATCGGCGGCGAAGTGCTTTGCTACGTCGCCTAAGCGCAAGGAGAGACAGACAATGTCCCGCGTTGGAAAAATGCCGGTGGCCGTCCCGCAGGGTGTGGACGTGACCATCAACGCTGAGCAAATCAGCGTCAAGGGCGCGCTCGGTACTCTGGTGCGTCCTGTTAACAGCCTGGTGGCTGTGAAAAACGAAGGCGGCAAGCTGACTTTTGCCGCGACCAATGAATCGGCTGAGGCCGACGCCATGAGCGGCACCATGCGTGCCCTGCTGGCAAACATGGTCAATGGCGTCAGCAAGGGTTTCGAAAAGAAGCTGAACCTGGTTGGCGTGGGCTTCCGCGCCCAGGCTCAAGGTCAGAAGCTGAACCTGCAGATCGGTTTTTCTCACCCTGTGGTGAAGGATATGCCGGCTGGCATCAAGGTTGAGTGCCCGACCCAGACCGAAATTCTGATCAAGGGTGCGGATCGCCAGGTGGTGGGTCAGATTGCCGCAGAAGTGCGCGCCTTCCGCCCGCCTGAGCCTTACAAGGGCAAGGGCATTCGCTATTCCGACGAGAAGGTCTCTCTCAAAGAGACCAAGAAGAAGTAAGGAGCAGCGCCATGTTGACCAAAAAAGAACAGCGCATCCGTCGCTCGCGTCAGACCCGTGCCCGTATCGCGATTCAGCGCGTGGCACGCCTGTCGGTGTTCCGCTCCAATCTGCACATCTACGCCAGTGTCATTTCCGACGACGGCACGCGTGTGCTGGCCAGCGCCTCCACCGCCGAGAAGGAAGTTCGCGAGCAACTGGGTGGCTCGGGCAAAGGTGGCAACGTAGCCGCCGCCACCTTGATCGGCAAGCGTATCGCCGAGAAAGCCAAGGCGGCTGGCGTCGAGAAGGTTGCATTCGACCGCGCAGGTTTTGCCTATCACGGCCGCGTCAAGGCGCTGGCTGAGGCTGCCCGCGAAGCCGGCCTGCAGTTCTGACGCATAAAGGATTAGGAAATGGCAAAGTTTCAACCTCGCGCCCAGACCGAAGGCAATGACGACGGCCTGAAGGAAAAGATGATTGCGGTCAACCGCGTCACCAAGGTCGTTAAGGGTGGTCGTACCCTGAGCTTCGCAGCACTCACCGTGGTCGGGGACGGCGATGGCCGCATCGGCATGGGCAAGGGCAAGGCCAAGGAAGTTCCGGTCGCAGTGCAAAAAGCCATGGAGTCGGCTCGCCGTAACATGGTGAAGATTGACTTGCGTAACGGCACTATCCATCACAACGTGGTCGGTGAACATGGTGCTGCGCGGGTCATGATGATCCCTGCGCAGACCGGTACCGGTGTCATCGCTGGTGGACCGATGCGTGCTGTGTTCGAGGTGATGGGCGTGACGGATATCGTGACCAAGAGCCACGGTTCGACCAACCCTTACAACATGGTTCGCGCCACGCTGGATGCGCTGAAGCGTTGCACCAACGCCTCGCAAGTGGCGGCAAAGCGCGGCAAGTCGGTTGAAGAAATCTTCAACTGAAGCCGGACTGGAGAGACAGATGTCTGATAAGAAAACTCTGACGGTCAAGCTGGTGCGTAGCCCTATCGGTACGCGCGCCTCGCACCGCGCAACCGTTGTCGGGCTGGGCCTGCGTAAGTTGAACAGCACCAGCGTGCTTGAAGACACGCCGGCGGTGCGCGGCATGATCAACAAGATCGCCTATCTCGTCCAGGTGCTCTGAGCACCCGCACGAACTGAGGACTAGAAGATGCAACTCAATACCATCAAGCCCGCGACTGGCGCCAAGCACGCCAAGCGTCGCGTTGGGCGCGGCATTGGTTCTGGCCTGGGCAAGACCGCGGGTCGCGGCCACAAGGGTCAGAAGTCGCGTGCCGGCGGCTTCCATAAAGTTGGTTTCGAAGGCGGCCAAATGCCGCTGCAGCGCCGTCTGCCCAAGCGTGGCTTCAAGTCGCAGTCGCTGCGGTTCAACGCAGAGATCACATTGAGCGACCTGCAGGCACTTGCCGGCGAGGAGATCGATGTCCTGACGCTGAAGGCTGTGGGTCTCGTGCCCGAGTTGGCCAAGACCGTCAAGGTGATCTTGTCGGGTGCTATCAGCCGCAAGGTGAACTTGAAGGGCGTTGCTGCTACTGCCGGTGCCAAGGCTGCGATCGAAGCCGCTGGCGGCACGGTCGGCGCTTGACGCACTGACTCAAGGATAGGCCAGTGGCAACCAACGCAAACCAGCTGGCCAAGAGCGGTAAGTTCGGCGACCTGCGTCGTCGGCTTGTGTTCTTGGTGCTCGCTCTGGTGGTTTACCGTATCGGGGCTCATATTCCCGTACCGGGTATCGATCCGGCTCAGCTGCAGCAGCTGTTCAACAGCCAGCAGGGCGGCATTCTGAGTCTGTTCAATATGTTCTCCGGCGGAGCCTTGTCGCGCTTCACCGTCTTCGCGCTGGGCATCATGCCCTACATCTCGGCTTCGATCGTCATGCAGTTGATGACGCATGTGGTGCCGAGTTTGGAAGCGCTGAAGAAGGAGGGTGAGGCAGGGCGCCGCAAGATTACGCAGTACACCCGCTACGGGACGCTGGGCCTTGCGATCTTCCAGTCTTTGAGCATTGCGCTGGCGCTGGAAAGTTCGCCCGGCTTGGTGATTGATCCTGGCTTTGGCTTCCGCCTGACAGCGGTGACCAGTTTGGTGGCCGGTACGATGTTCCTAATGTGGTTGGGTGAGCAGATCACTGAGCGCGGACTAGGGAACGGCATCTCCATCCTGATCTTCGCGGGAATTGCGGCTGGCTTGCCCAGTGCGATCGGTGGTTTGCTCGAACTGGTGCGTACCGGTGCAATGAGCATCATCGCCTCCATCGTGATCATCGCCCTCGTGGTGTTCGTCACTTTCGGCGTTGTGTTCGTTGAGCGCGGTCAGCGCAAGATCCTGGTCAACTATGCCAAACGGCAGGTCGGCAACAAGGTGTATGGTGGACAGAGTTCCCATTTGCCGCTGAAGCTGAATATGTCGGGTGTGATTCCGCCCATCTTCGCTTCGTCGATCATTCTGCTGCCGACCACGATCGTTAGTTGGTTCGCGACCGGTGACGGGTTGCGCTGGCTGAAGGACATTGCGGATATGTTGCGTCCAGGTCAGCCGATTTATGTGCTGCTCTATGCCGCTGCGATTGTGTTCTTCTGCTTCTTCTACACAGCGTTGGTGTTCAACAGTCGCGAGACTGCTGACAACCTTAAGAAGAGCGGTGCCTTTATTCCTGGTATACGACCTGGCGAGCAGACAGCGAAGCATATTGACAAGATCCTTGGTCGGTTGACTCTGGCTGGCGCCATCTACATCACGGCAGTGTGTCTGCTGCCGGAGTTCTTGGTGCTGAAGTACAACGTTCCCTTCTACTTTGGCGGCACGTCTTTGCTGATCATTGTGGTGGTGACGATGGACTTCTGGGCTCAGGTTCAGTCTTATGTGATGAGTCAGCAGTATGAGTCGCTGCTGAAGAAGGCGAATTTCAAGGCCAGCTGATAGCAAGGCAGGTCGGTAATACACACAGCTACCAACCGAACTGGGACGGTATGGCGAAAGACGACGTCATTCAGATGCAGGGCGAGATTCTTGAGAACCTGCCCAATGCGACGTTTCGTGTGAAGTTGGAGAACGGGCATGTGGTCCTCGGACACATTTCCGGCAAGATGCGGATGCACTACATCCGGATTCTTCCCGGCGATAAGGTTACGGTGGAACTCACGCCCTACGATTTGAGTCGTGCTCGCATCGTGTTCCGGGCGAAGTGAGCTTTGTTTATCCCCGGACGCGCTCGTTGAGCGATAGAGGTTAGGTCAAGGAGCAGACCATGAAAGTTTCGGCATCCGTCAAGAAAATGTGCCGCAATTGCAAGATCATCCGCCGCAACGGCGTGGTGCGTGTGATCTGTACGGATCCCCGCCACAAGCAGCGCCAGGGCTGATTGCCGCACGACTAGAGCGAATTAGAGGACGCAAATGGCACGTATTGCTGGTATCAATATTCCGCCGCAAAAGCACACCGAGATCGGTCTGACCTCGATCTACGGCATTGGCCGTACGACCGCGCAGAAGATCTGCACCGCTTGCGGCATTCCTTTCGACAAAAAGGTCAAGGACCTGACTGATGCGGATCTGGAAAAGATCCGTGAGGAAGTCGGCCGCATGACCATCGAAGGCGATCTGCGCCGCGAGATGTCGATCAACATCAAGCGCTTGATGGACCTTGGTTGCTACCGCGGCTTCCGTCATCGCCGTGGTCTGCCTATGCGCGGCCAGCGCACCCGCACGAATGCTCGCACCCGCAAGGGGCCGCGCAAGTCGGCTGCCACCGGCAAGAAGTGATTTGCGGCAACCATTGAAAGAAGGTCAATATGGCAAAAGCACCCAATAACTCGGCTGCCCAGCGCGTTCGCAAGAAGGTTCGCAAGAACATCGCCGACGGCGTTGCTCATGTGCATGCGTCGTTCAACAACACCATCATCACCATCACCGATCGTCAAGGCGGTGCCCTGTCCTGGGCGTCGTCGGGCGGTCAGGGCTTCAAGGGTTCGCGCAAGTCGACGCCGTTTGCTGCCCAGGTGGCCGCAGAGGTGGCGGGCCGCGCTGCTCAAGAGCAGGGTATCAAGAATCTGGATGTCAAGATCAAGGGCCCCGGTCCTGGCCGTGAGTCCTCGGTGCGCGCTTTGGCCGCGCTGGGCATCCGCATCAATTCGATCTCTGACGTGACGCCGGTGCCTCACAACGGTTGCCGCCCGCAAAAGCGCCGTCGTATCTAACAAGCCTGAGGCTCTCTCGGGTTTGATGCGATAATCTCGCGCTGATTCCCTCGCCGGCCGGCACACGTGTGTCGTGCCGGCTGTTTTGCTGAAGCGCTAGGCCTCGCCCGCGCTTCATATCTAAGCCCACCGTCCGAGCCGACAAAAACACTGGCCGGACTCGCGCATGTTGCCCACAGCACATGCGTCAGATTGAACAAGGACACGCAAAGTGGCACGTTATCTCGGCCCTAAGGCCAAACTTTCCCGCCGCGAAGGCACTGACCTGTTCCTGAAGAGCGCACGCCGCGCCATCAGCGACAAGGCAAAGTTCGACTCCAAGCCCGGCCAGCATGGCCGCACCTCGGGCCAGCGCACGTCCGACTTCGGTCTGCAACTGCGCGAGAAGCAGAAGGTCAAGCGCATGTACGGTGTGCTGGAGCGCCAGTTCCGCCGCTATTTCGCCGAGGCCGAGCGCCGTAAAGGCTCGACCGGTGTGAATCTGTTGCAGTTGCTGGAGTCGCGTCTGGACAATGTTGTCTATCGCATGGGCTTCGGTTCGACCCGTGCTGAGGCCCGTCAGCTGGTCTCGCACAAAGGTGTGACGGTGAACGGCGAGGTCGTGAACATCGCTTCGTACCTGGTCAAGGCCGGTGACATCGTCGCTGTGCGTGAAAAAGCCAAGAAGCAACTGCGTGTGCTGGATGCGTTCAAGCTGGCAGAGTCCATGGGCATGCCCGCATGGGTTCAAGTCGACGGCAGCAAGCTCGAAGGCGTGTTCAAGAAGGCGCCAGACCGCGATGAGTTCGGTGCTGAAATCAACGAATCGCTGATCGTTGAGCTGTACTCGCGTTAATCGATGTGCTCAAGCCGGGCGGCTCTTTACGGGTCCGCTCGGCTTTGCCGTTTTCTCGTCCGGGTGCGGGCCCGTTCCGGCCGCGACCGGTTGGTCCCTCAGCCTTATCGGTGTAACGAACCGAGGGTATTGAAAGAAAGACCTCATGCAAACAAACCTGCTGAAACCCAAGTCCATCAATGTGGAGCCCCTGGGCGGCCATCGCGCCAAGGTGACGCTTGAGCCGTTCGAGCGCGGCTATGGCCACACTCTGGGCAATGCCCTGCGCCGTGTGCTGCTGTCCTCGATGGTGGGTTATGCGCCGACTGAAGTGACGATTGCCGGCGTGCTGCACGAGTACTCGGCGATCGACGGTGTGCAAGAAGACGTGGTTCACATCATGCTGAACCTCAAGGGCGTGGTGTTCCGCCTGCACAACCGCGAAGAAGTGACCCTGGTCCTGCGCAAGGAAGGTGAAGGCCCGGTCACGGCTGCCGACATCCAGACCCCGCACGACGTCGAGATCATCAATCCCGAGCACGTCATTGCCCATCTGTCGCAAGGCGGCAAGCTGGACATGCAGATCAAGGTCGAGAAGGGCCGTGGCTATGTGCCGGGCACGATGCGCCGCTATGGCGACGAGCCGACCAAGAGCATCGGCCGCATCGTGCTGGACGCCTCGTTCTCGCCCGTGCGCCGGGTCAGCTACGCCGTTGAGAACGCCCGCGTCGAGCAGCGTACCGATCTGGACAAGCTGGTCATGGAAATCGAAACCAACGGCGCCATCTCGCCCGAGGAAGCGATCCGCGCTTCGGCCAAGATCCTGGTCGAGCAACTGGCCGTGTTCGCACAGCTGCAGGGCACCGACCTGGTCGACGCCTTCGACCAGCCGGCCCAGCGTTCCAGCAGCTTCGACCCGATCCTGCTGCGCCCTGTCGATGAGCTCGAGTTGACCGTTCGTTCGGCCAACTGCCTGAAGGCCGAGAACATCTACTACATCGGCGACCTGATCCAGCGCACCGAGACCGAGCTGCTGAAAACCCCGAATCTGGGTCGCAAGTCGCTCAATGAAATCAAGGAAGTCCTCGCCTCGCGCGGCCTGACTCTAGGCGCCCGCCTGGAAAACTGGCCGCCGCAAGGTCTGGACAAGCGTTAATTTTTTGAAGAAGAAGGATGGGGCGCTGACCCGCTTCATCCGGTGCACCCGGGCAGTACCTGATACGGCTGCTGGGATTACTCTAGGAAAGGAATAGCACCATGCGTCACCGTAACGGCCTCCGTAAGCTCAACCGCACCAGCGAACACCGCAAGGCAATGCTGCGCAATATGTGCGTCTCGCTGCTGCAGCACGAAGCCATCAAGACCACGGTCCCCAAGGCCAAGGAACTGCGTCGCGTTGTCGAGCCTCTGATCACCCTGGCCAAGGAACCCACGCTGGCCAACCGCCGCCTGGCTTTCGACCGCCTGCGTGACCGCGACATCGTCACCAAGTTGTTCAACGAGCTGGGCCCGCGTTTCAAGGCGCGTCCGGGCGGTTACACCCGCATCCTGAAGATGGGTTTCCGTGTTGGCGATAACGCGCCGATGGCCTATGTCGAGTTGGTGGATCGCGCCGAGGAAGCCGCCACGCCTGTCGAAACTGCTGCTGAGTAATCAGTCGGAAGTCGGTTCGCCCGGGCTCTCCGGGTAGTGCCAACTGCAAAAGGCCAGCAGAATCTGCTGGCCTTTTGCTTTATGCCTGATGCAAGTCTGGGAGTTCGTGGCGAACCGTGCTACAATGCTAGCTTCAGTCGCGGGGTGGAGCAGTCTGGTAGCTCGTTGGGCTCATAACCCAAAGGTCGTAGGTTCAAATCCTGCCCCCGCAACCACCAGAACATTGCCGACCAACGTCGGTGCTGGTTGTTTGCCTGCGCGCCGGGCGAACAGCCAAGAAATAAAGGACAATCGCGGGGTGGAGCAGTCTGGTAGCTCGTTGGGCTCATAACCCAAAGGTCGTAGGTTCAAATCCTGCCCCCGCAACCAATCAAAGCCAACCCTAGAGGTTGGCTTTGTCATTTCTGACAGACCCATGGAGTGGGTGCTTGGCAAGCATGCTTGCTCATCGCGCCGGTAGCGTCTGATAAACGGTGGCCTTTGCGATCGGACCGGTGTTTAGCGCCTGTTGCCTGCCTGGTGGGGGTTGCCGGCCCAAAGCCGCAGCCGTGGGCAAGGAGTTTTTGCGCCGCCTCAGCAGGGCGCCTTAATCAGGCACTAGAGTCGCAGCCTACAACTGCGGCTCTCAGGGCTGCCTATGATTGAGATCGAATGAAACGACAGCTGACCTCATTTCTTGCGCTGACCGCCTACTTCTTCTGGGCGCAGTTCGCCTGGGCACAGTCCGCCGTGGTGAACACCGAGCAGGTTCGGGCTGAGCTCGTGGCCCACGCTCCCGAAGGGCTCGGGCCTGGTCGGCCTATGTGGCTGGGCCTGCTGATTGAACACAAGCCGCACTGGCACACCTACTGGAAGAACCCGGGGGACTCCGGCCTGCCGACCCGGCTGGAGTGGTCTTTGCCAGCTGGCGCAACGGTCGGCGAGATTGTTTGGCCTGCACCGCAGCGCCTCCCCATAGGGCCGATGGTCAACTATGGCTTCGAGGGGCAGTTGCTGCTGCCCTCGCCCCTGAACCTCAACCGGCCGATCGGTGCTGAGGGCCTGGAGTTGCGGCTGCGTGCTGACTGGTTGGTCTGCAAGGAAGTGTGCATTCCTGAGTCCGGTGAGTTCAGCCTGCGTGTTCCTGCGGCTGGAATCAACGAGCACGCTGACTTCTTTGCTGCCGCAGTCGCGGCCCAGCCGCAGTTGCTGGATCTGCCCGTGCAGGTCGCCTTGGGCGAGCAGGTGTTGACCCTGCAGATCAAGGGTTTGCCCGCCGATTGGCGCGGTCGCAAGCTGCTGGCCTTCCCGGAGGAGGCTGGTGTGTTTGACCACGCGGCGGCGCCTGAGCAGCAGTGGCAAGGCGAACAGCTGACCCTCGGGCTGCCCCTGTCGGCGCAGCGCAGCGAAGCGCCGCAGCAGCTCTATGCGGTGCTGCGCCTGGCTGACGATACTCAGGCCAAGCCGCTGCGCATCGCGTATCAGGTCCAGGCTTGGCCGGCGCTGGCCGCCGGCGACTACGGCGGCGCCACCGCAACCGCCTCCCCGATTGCGCCGGCCCCAGCACCGGCTCCCTTGACCGAGGCTCCGCCCTCGGTCTGGCTGGCGATGTTGCTGGCCCTCGGCGGCGGTGTGCTGCTGAATCTGATGCCCTGTGTCTTTCCCGTGCTTTCGCTGAAGGTGCTGGGCTTTGCCCACCACGGAGAGCAGCGTCGCACCCTGGTCATGGGCGGCCTGGCCTACACCGCCGGTGTCGTGGCCAGCTTCCTGGCCTTGGCAGGCTTGCTGCTGCTGCTGCGCGCTGGTGGCGACCAACTGGGCTGGGGCTATCAGTTGCAGTCCCCGGCTTTCGTCGCCGCCCTGGCTCTGCTATTCACGCTCATCGCTTTGAACCTGCTGGGTGTATTCGAGTTGCGGGCCGTGTTGCCTGGCAATCTGGCCGGGCTACGGGCCGCCAATCCGGCAGTGGATAGCGCCTTGACCGGTGTACTGGCCGTGGCTGTGGCCTCGCCCTGCACGGCACCCTTCATGGGGGTCGCCCTGGGGGTTGCGCTGACTCTTCCTGCGGTGCAGGCGCTGGCCGTTTTCGCCGCACTCGGCCTGGGCATGGCGGCCCCCTATCTTGCTGCCACCTTGTGGCCTGCCGTGGCGCGGCTGTTGCCGCGCCCAGGTCGCTGGATGGAGCAGTTCAAGATCCTGATGGCCTTCCCAATGCTCGCCACCGTGGTTTGGCTGATGTGGGTGCTGGGTCAGCAGGTGGGCATTGATGGCGCCGCGGCTTTGCTGGGGCTGCTCGTGGCGTTGAGCCTGCTCGTCTGGGTATTCGGTAGCGGGGGCTTCGGCCTGCGCGGCCGACTGCTGCTTGGTGGTCTGGTCCTGGTGCTGTTCGCTGCCACCGCGCATTGGGCCTGGCCATCGCTGCGCGAACCGACGCCTGCCAGCGTGCAGCCGGCAGGCGGGGGCACCTGGGAGGCTTGGTCGGCCGAGCGGGTCCAGCAGGCACAGAACGAAGGGCGCACCGTTTTCGTCGATTTCACGGCGGCCTGGTGCGTCACCTGCCAGTTCAACAAGCGCACGACCCTGGCCGACACCGCACTGATGGCCGATCTAAAGGCCGGCAATGTGCTGCTCTTGCGCGCGGACTGGACGAGGCGCGACGCTGCCATCAGCCAGGCCCTCAACAGCATGGGTCGCAGCGGCGTGCCGGTCTATGCGGTCTACCGGCCCGGCGCGACTGCGCCCGAGCTGCTGCCTGAGATCCTCAATGTGGCAGCGGTGCGTGCGGCCTTGCTGCCCTGAGGGCTTGCTTTGATTGGAGCGGCGAAATGAAGCGACTGATGACGCGGGCGGGACTGGTTTCGGCTTTGCTCGTTGCGGGCTTGGCGATGCCGGCGTCGGCCCAGGTCCAGATTGGTCAGGAGGCGCCCGACTTCACCCTCAGCGATACCCAGGGGCGCCCGATCAGGCTGTTCGACTTTCGGGGCAAGGCGGTAGTGCTGGAATGGGTCAACCCCGGATGCCCCTTTGTCCGTAAGCATTACGAAAGCGGCAATCTGCCGGCCAGCCAGCAGACTGCCCGCGGGCAAGGTGTGGTCTGGCTGGCGATCAGCTCCACCGCCCGCAGCTCGGGCGACTACCTGGCACCGGGCGCCTTGCAAGCCTGGATGCAGGGCAGAAAGGCTGCTGTGCACGCGACCCTGATGGACGACGAGGGCAAGCTGGGGCGTGCCTATGGCGCGCGCACCACCCCGCATATGTACCTGATCGATGCACAAGGTTTGCTGCGCTATGCCGGTGCGATCGACAGCAAGCCCACGGCGAATCCGGCCGACATCGCCACGGCTCGCAACTATGTGAATCAGGCGCTCGCTGAACTGCTGGCCGGGCAGCCGATCAGCCAGCCAGCGACCCAGGCTTACGGCTGCTCGGTCAAATACGCAGGCTGAGGCTTCGCAGCCGACCGACACGACAGCGCTCTCGCACTACTCGCGGTCGCCGCGGTTGGATGGTGGCTTGGGGGCGGCTTTGCGGGCCCCCCCCGGCCGGTCCTGACCTCGAGGCGTTGCCCCATCGCGCCTGCGCTCGCCCGGCGCTCCATCGGGGCGCGGCCGGCGATCCGGGCGCTGCTGCGGCCCTCCGGGGCGTTGTTCGCGCTCGCGCTGCTCCTGCTGCAGCGCCTCGCGCGCCTGCACCAGCAGGGCGTCCAGCTGAGCCTCGTCCACACCCTTGAGGGCGCAGAAGTTCGCCCGCGTTAGGGTAGTGGTCTCGAAGGCGCGCATCAGGCCGATCAGACGCTGGCGCTCCTGTTGTTCCTGTGCCCTGCGCTCCTGGGTGATGGTGCGACGACGTGCCAGTTCCTGCACGGCAGCATCACGATGTTCGGTGCTCAGCTCGCCCGCCTCTTTGCCATCAAGGTCATAGCGGTGCTGGCTGCGGCTGAGCGCGATCAGATAGGCGGTACTGCCGGTCAGGCGACGCAACACTGCCGAGAGCTGCTGCTTGCTGAACTGGCCCGGAGCGCGCTCCTGGATGTCGGCCTGTATGCGTAGTTTCAGCGGCCTGGGCGCACCGCCGAAGACGGCCGGAAACAGCGTCTTGAGCTGTTGGGCGCAGGCGTTGGCGGAAGCGGTCGCAGAGCTCTTGTCGGCGGCAGCTGCTCCTGCAACGGGCGCGTCGGCCGGCTGCGATTCGGAAGGATTCATGGTGGCGCTCAAGGCGGGGCAAAGGGCTGGATTGTGCCCAAGCCCGGCCGCCATCGGCAAGCCGCCTGCTCAAAGCTTTGCCTGCCAGGCGAGCAAGCGCGCATCAGCGCTCGGTATCGGTCTTGGACGCACAGGCGGGCTTGCAGACCAGTTCGGTACGCCCCAGCACGCGCTTGGACTGCAGATTGGCTGGCGTACGGTGCTTGCCGCACTTGAAACAGGAGCGGGTGTGCCCGCTGCCGAGGAAGGGAGAACCTCCCAACTTGGACTCATAGCGCAAGCCATCTTCGCTGACGCTGGTGTAGGTGTCTTTGCTCATCGATCTGCTCACTCCTGGGCTTTCAGTCCCGCAGCCATTGCTGCAGAATCTGCCCCCGCCCTGTGGAGCTGATAGTAGGCTGGCGTTGGTGACAAAACCCTGCTCGCTTGCCCCAGGGTCGGCCATCTAAATCAAGCCGAATGTCACGATGCGGGACGCACCCCCGGATCGGAGGGGCACAATCCCAGCTCCATCCGGGAAAGCAATGGCCAAACTATTTTTCCGCTACGCCGCGATGAATGCCGGCAAATCCACCGCGCTGCTGCAGGTGGCGCATAACTACGAGGAGCGTGGCCATCGCGTGCGCATCTTCACCGCCCAGTTGGATGACCGCTACGGCCGCGGTTTTGTAACCTCACGGCTGGGGCCGCAGCGGGAGGCGGAGATTTTCAATGTCGAGACCGACTTTCTCGCCGAGCACGCCCGCCAAGCCGACATCGCCTGCCTGCTGGTGGATGAAGCGCAGTTCCTCAGTGCGGCCCAGGTGTGGGCGCTGCACGAATTGGCCCATTGCCAGGGCCTGCCGGTGATCTGCTACGGTCTGCGAACCGATTTCCGTGGCGAGCTCTTCCCTGGCTCGGCCGGCTTGCTGGCGCTGGCCGACGAAATGGATGAGATGAAGACCATTTGCGACTGCGGTCGCAAGGCCACGATGAACATGCGGGTGGATGAGCAGCTGCGCCGTGTCGTCGACGGGGCGCAGGTCGAGATAGGCGGAAACGCCCGCTACCGGGCGGTCTGCGGGCGCTGTTTCCGTCAGGCCTAGCGGCCGATACGGCGCTGCGGCGGCTCAGTGGCAGCTTAGCCCTTGTTGGCCAACTGCTCGTCCAGTTCCTTGCAGGAGGGCGCACAGACCGGTTGCGACTTGCCGAGCAGCTTCTTGGACTTCAGCATGGCGCGTGGCCTGTGCTTGCCGCACAAGAAGCACGACATGGTTGCTGCACCGAAGGAGGAGGTGGCCGCAAACGGCGATCCCGGTGCTTTCGAGCGATAACGCAGACCATCTGCCTCGATGGTGGTTTTTGTGCTGTCCTTGGCCACGCTGGTCCTGAGTTCTGATGGATGGAGACTGGCGACGGTGCTGAGCCCGCCACGTCCGAGGGCGCTATTTTCCATCATGTTGGACTCGCGCGGGCGATCGCCGCTGCCGGCACCCCTGGGCGCGCCGGATTAGCGGCCCTGGAATACCGGTTTGCGCTTTTGCTGCCAGGCCCTGACGCCTTCTGCCAGATCGGCCGAGGCGTTCGCCTGGGCGATGTCGGCGCGCAGGGCCTCGGCGTCGAGCCGGTCCTCGGCGATGGCGTTCAAGTGCTTCTTCATGCCCAGCAGCGCCAGTGGTGCCATTTCGGCCAGTTGCTGGGCCAGCGCGTCGCAGGCCAGAGCCAGCTGTGCCGCGTCGGGTAGCAGCCGGTCCAGGAAGCCGCAGTCCAGCATGGCTTGAGCATCCAGGGTTTCGCAGGCCAGCAGCACACGCTTGGCCACTGCCAGGCCCAGACGCGACACATAGCGGGCCATGCCGCCGCGATAGAAGTGCAGGCCAAGGCGGGCCGCCGGCACGAACATCTCGCAGGCCGGCGTGCCCAGCCTGAAGTCACAGGCCAGGGCCAGGTCGGTGGCGCCGCCGTAGACCCCGCCCTGAATGGCGGCAATCGTCACCGGGCGGGCGTCTTCCATCGCGGCCGTCAACTGCTCGAACAGGGCGCCGGCATCCACCCCAGGCACCGCGTCGATATGGAAGCCGCTGCAGAAATGCCGGCCCTGGGCATCCAGGACCAGCACTCGCACCGCTTCGTCGCGGTTGACCTCCTCCAGCAGGTCTTGCATGGCATGCAGATCGCCCAACTCCAGGCGGTTGGCCTGACGCGGGCGGCGCAGGGTCAGCCGGGCGACCGGACCTGCAATGGCAAGAAGGGGGGCTTGGGCAATCACGATGGCTGCAGGGGGCGGGGAGACGGCCGGCGGAAACAGTGCTGCAGTCTAGCGGCCCCGCCGCCACCGATGCCCGACTGCTGCACTCGGCAATGGGCGCGCAGCGCACAGCTGGAGAGGGGGCTTGCGCGCCGGGCTTGCCGGCTTGTCTGCTGGGTGAGAAGTAAATTCGACCGACTGGTCGGGCGAATTTGTTCTTTGTCAATGCGGCCCGGCCCCAGGGTCTACCCGAGGGAAACTGTTTAGAGTCAAGCGCAAAGCGTCGGCAGCCGTCCGGCCTGAGAGTGGGGACTTCATCAATGGATCTCTCGATCGCAAGCATTCTGGCGCTGGATGGCGTCACCAACGGGGCGATCTACGCCCTGCTGGCACTCAGCCTGGTGCTGGTCTTTGCCGTCACCCGCGTGGTGTTCATTCCCCAGGGGGAGTTTGTGGCCTACGGTGCGCTCACCATGGCTTCGCTGCAGCTGGGCAAGACGCCGCTGACCATCTGGTTTCTGCTGGCGCTGGCCGTGATGGTGGCGCTGCTGGACCTGGTGGCCGGCCTGCGCGCCGGCCGCCCGGTCTCCCGGGTGCTGCGCCATGTGCTTGGCGAGGCGGCGGCACCGGTGGTGATCGCGCTGCTGGGCCTGTGGGCCGCACCGCAGCAACTGCATTTGGTGCTGCAGGCCCTGCTGACGCTGGCCGTCGTCACGCCGATGGGCGCCCTGATCTACCGTCTGGCCTACCAATCGCTGGCCGATGCGTCGGTGCTGGTCCTGCTGATCGTTTCCATTGGGGTGCACTTTGCGCTGACTGGGCTGGGCCTGGTGTTCTTTGGGCCCGAGGGCTCGACCAACCCGAGCTTTTGGGATGCCAGCTTCGAGCTAGGGCCGCTGATGCTCTCCGGCCAGGCCCTGATCATCCTGATGTGCACCGTGGCCCTGATCGTGATGCTGTGGCTGTTCTTCGAGCGCAGCCTCTATGGCAAGGCGCTGCGTGCCACCGCGGTGAACCGCCTGGGCGCCCAGCTGATGGGCATCTCCAGCACCAGCGCCGGCCGCCTGTCTTTCACGATGGCCGCCTTCATCGGCGCGCTCTCGGGCTTGCTGATCAGCCCGACCACCACGATCAACTATGACAGCGGCTTCCTGATCGGCCTCAAGGGCTTCGTGGCGGCGGTGTTCGCCGGGCTGGCCAGCTATCCGGGCGCGGCGTTGGGCGCGCTGCTGGTGGGCCTGCTGGAATCCTTCAGCTCCTTCTGGGCCAGCGCCTACAAGGAAGTCATCGTGTTCACCTTCATCCTGCCTGTGCTGCTGTGGCGCTCCTTGCGCGATCCGCATAGCGAAGAGCACTGATTCCGGGTATGGCAAGCATGCAAAAGCGCAATCTCTTCCTGGGCCTGGGTCTGCTCATTCTGGCGGTCCTGCCGGCCCTGCCGGTGCCCGAGTTCTGGATCACCCAGCTCAACTACATCGGCATGTTCGCCTTGGTCGCCCTGGGCCTGGTACTGCTGACTGGCGTCGGCGGGCTGACCTCCTTCGGCCAGGCGGCCTTTGTCGGTATGGGCGCCTACACCACGGCCCTGCTGTCCAGCCGCTACGGCATCTCGCCCTGGGGGGGGCTGCTGGTCGGCTTGGCTATCACCTGCTTGGCGGCCCTGTTGCTGGGCTGGCTGACGCTGCGCATGTCGGGCCACTACCTGCCGCTGGCGACCATCGCCTGGGCGCTGAGCCTCAACTACCTGATCGCCAATACCGAATTTCTCGGCAAGTACGACGGCCTGCTGGGCCTGCCGGCCATCGAGCTGTTCGGCCTCAGTTTTGCCAGCGGAAGATCGATCTACTACCTGATCTGGATTGCGGCCCTGCTGGGCGCCTGGGGTGTAAGCAATCTGCTCGACTCACGCCCGGGCCGCGCGATCCGTGCGCTCAACGGCGCCACCACCATGGCCGAGGCCATGGGGGTCTCCACCTTCCGCTACAAGGTGACGATCTTTGTGCTGGCCGCCATGCTCGCCTCGATCTCGGGCTGGCTGTTTGCGCATTTCCAGCGCACGGTCAACCCCAGCCCCTTCGCACTGAAGATGGGCATCGAGTACCTGTTCATGGCGGTGGTCGGCGGCATTGGCAGCGTCTGGGGGGCCTTCATCGGCGCAGGCGTGGTCAAGCTGATGGAGGACCAGCTCAAGGAACTGCTGCCGGCCCTGCTGGGCAGTGCCGGCAACTTCGAGATCATCGTGCTGGGCGTGGTGCTGGTGCTGATGCTCAAGTACGCACCCAAGGGCCTGTGGCCGGGCGTGGAGTCGCTGCTGGGCCGCTGGTTGCCGGCGCGTCAGCGCGTGCGTGACTGGGCTGATGCACCCGCGCTGCCGGCCACACCCAAGCCCCGGCCGGGCGAACTGCTGCTGGAGGTGGACAGGGTGCGCAAGGCTTTTGGCGGCCTGGTGGCCGTCAACGACGTGTCCTTCCAGATCCATGCTGGCGAGATCATCGGCCTGATCGGTCCCAACGGCGCCGGCAAGTCCACCACCTTCAACCTGATCTCGGGGGTGCTGTCGCTGAGCGGCGGCGCCGTCAGCTTCCGCGGCCAGCCGGTCGGGGGCCTTAGCTCGCGCCAGATCGCGCGGCGCGGCATGTCGCGCACCTTCCAGCACGTCAAGATGGTGGCCGACATGACGGTGCTGGAGAACGTGGCGCTGGGCGGCTATCTGCGCAGCGATGCGGGCACCGCCCGCGCGATGCTGCGGCTGGACCGTGCTCAGGAGCGCCAGCTCTTCAAGGAAGCCGAACGCCAGCTGCAGCGCATCGGCATGGCCGCGCAGATGCATGAGCTGGCCGGCAATCTGGCCCTGGGCCCGCAGCGCCTGATGGAGATCGCGCGTGCGCTGTGTACCGACCCGGCCCTGTTGCTGCTGGACGAGCCGGCCGCCGGCCTGCGTCACAAGGAAAAGCAAGCGCTGGCCGAGGTGCTGCGCCAGCTGAAAAGCGAGGGCATGAGCATTCTGCTGGTGGAGCACGATATGGAGTTCGTGATGGGCCTGACCGACCGCATCGTCGTGATGGAGTTCGGCACCAAGCTGATCGAGGGCACACCCGATGAGGTGCAGTCCAGCCCTGCGGTGCGCGCCGCCTATCTGGGCACGGAGCATTGAGATGAGCGACTTGCTGCAAGTGAGCGGGCTGCACGCCGGCTATGGCCGGGCCGAGGTGCTGTCCGGCCTGGATCTGCGATTGCCCGAGGGCGCTGTCGTTACCGTGATCGGCCCCAATGGCGCAGGCAAGAGCACGACGCTTAACGCGCTGATGGGCGTGCTGCCTGCGAAGGGACGCATCGTCTTCGACGGTGAGGACATCGCCAGCCTGACGCTGGAGGAGCGGGTGATGCGCGGCCTGGCCCTGGTGCCCGAGAAGCGCGAGCTGTTCACCACGATGAGTGTCGAGGACAACCTGCTGCTGGGAGGCTTCCGGCCCATGCGGCTGGGCCAGCGCGACTGGCGCGAGGGCCTGGAGAGGGTCTACGAACTCTTTCCCCGGCTCAAGGAGCGGCGCAGCCAGCTCTCCGGCACACTCTCTGGCGGCGAACGCCAGATGCTGGCCGTGGGGCGCGCGCTGATGGCACGCCCCAAGGTGCTGATGCTGGACGAGCCCAGCCTGGGCCTGGCGCCGCTGATCGTCAAGGAGATCTTCCGCATCGTCGAGCGCCTGCGCGCCACCGGCGTGTCCATTTTGTTGATCGAGCAGAACGCCCGGGCCGCGCTGGAGGTGGCCGATTACGGCTATGTGCTGGAGACCGGCGAGATCGCGCTGGAGGGGCCGGCCACCGATCTTGCGCGCGACCCACGCGTCATCGAGACCTATCTGGGCAGCAGCCGCAAGAAGGCCTGAGGGGCCGGGTCGGCCAGGCGTGACGCAGTTCACGCGCCTCCTGCCGCTGGCGCCGCCGCTTTCACCTGGTTACCGGACTGCTGCCTAGACTGCTTGGCATGAATCAAGCAAACCACTCCAATCCGACGGCCGCGCAGCAACGGCGTTCGCTGCGTTCGCTGTGTGTTGCCATGCTGGCCTCGATCGGCGCTGCGGCCCAGGCCCAGACCATCAATGTGCTGATCAACCCGGGCGACCAGGGCGAGCAGTCGCGTTACGCCGTGGCCGGTGTCTGGAAGCAGGCGTTGGAGCGCTCGCTGGGCCGGCCCGGAGCGGTCAAGGTCAGCACCTCGGTGGATGCCTCGGCCGATCTGAGCACCACCCGGGCACGTCTTTTCGACGTCTATGTTGCGCCCGCCCATGTGGTGGGCAGCGCCGTGCGCTATGGCTACACGCCAGTCGCCGCGCTGGACAAGCCGGTGCAGGCGGTGCTGGTGGCGCCGCAGGCCAGCGCCATCAAGAGTCTGGCCGAGGCCGCCGGCAAGCGTCTGGGCTTGCCGCTGCAGGACAGCATCGTCACCTATCTGCTGCGTGGCGAACTCAATGCTGCTAACACGACATTGAAGCGTCACTTCCCCGAGCGCTACGAAACCCGCTATCAGGATGCGCTGCTGATCTGCCTGCAGCTGCGCCAGTGCGACGCGGTGATGGTCGAGCGCGAGGTCTTCGAACGTTGGGTGGCGGCCGGTGAGTCGCTCAAGGCGGTGATGCAGACCAAGGCGGTGCCGGGTCTGGCGGTGGCCGTCAAGCCGGGCAGCGGACTGGACGCCGCCAGCCTGCGCGGTGCGCTGGCCAGCCAGCTGGCGGGCGCGCTGTCCGGGCAGGGGCTGGCTGCTACCGGCGCCGAGGCCTTCGACTATGTCGCCACGCTGGGCTACTTCACGCCGCGGGCGCTGCCGGGCGCCACCGTGGTCGATGCGGCGGCGGTACAGAAGCTGATGGCAGCGGGCGCGCGCTATATCGATACCCGCACCGAGGCAGAATTCAAAGCAGGTCATGTCAGTGGCGCGCAGCTGCTGCCCTATGTGGAGAAGAGCAGCAAGGAGGCCGACTACAAGGCCGAGCTGGACCAGTTCGATGTCGCCAAGCTGCCTGCCGACAAGAGCACGCCGCTGATCTTCGCTTGCAACGGGGCCGAATGCTGGAAGAGCTTCAAGGCCAGCCGGGCGGCGCTGAAGGCGGGTTACGGCAAGGTGCACTGGTTCCGCGGCGGCCTGCCCGAATGGCGCAGTGCGGGTTTGCAGATCAAGACTCAGCCGGCCTCTTGAGCGGGGTCGTCCGGCAGCAGGCTGGCCAGCGGCACAGGCTGCAGCGGAGCGCGCAGGCCCCGACTTTCCCAGCCCAGGCAATCGGTGGTGATGGGGCCGCAGATGCGGCCCTGGCAGGCCCCCATGCCGCAACGTGTCTGCAGCTTGGCCGCGCGCCAGCTGTCGTGCTGGCGCAGCTCGCCCCAGCTGATGTCCTCGCAGCGGCAGACCAGGGTTCTGTCGTCGGCCAGGGTTTTGAGCCGCGGCGCGAGTGCGAAGCCCCGGGCAAGTTGGCCGGCAAAGTCCAGCTGCTGCCAACGCAGCCTCTGCAGCGCCGCCAGTGGCTGATCCAGCAAGGCCGCGGCCGCCAGCTCACCCTCGATGAGCGCCTTGTCGACCCCGCCTATCCCGGTGCATTCGCCGGCCGCATAGATGCCTGGCGAGCTGGTTTGCAGACGCGCATCAACCGAGATTGCACCATCCGCCAGCGCGCAACCCAGCAATTCGGCGAGTTCGGTGTTGGGTAGCAGACCAAAGCCCAGTCCGATAGCGTCGCAGGGCTCGTCCCAGTGCCGCCGGCCGTCGCTGAGCCGCAGTGCCTCGGCCCTGTTTTCGCCCAGCACCGCCACGGGCCAGCAGCCTGGCAGGTAGCGGCTGTTCCGCAGCCGCAGCCGCAGTGCAGTGGCCTGAGCCAGCTTGCGCAGCGGCAGGCCCAGGGCAAAACGTAGCAGGGCGCTGCGCGGGGATTGTTCGGCGATCATGGTGACTCGGGCGCCTGCCGCCTGCAGCGTGGCGGCGCTGGCCAGCAGCAGCGGTCCGCTGCCGGCAAGCACGATGCGCCGCCCCTGCACCGGCCAGCCGCCCTTAACCAGGGCCTGCAGGCCGCCGGCGCCGTGCACCCCTGGGAGGGTCCAGCCCGGCAACGGCAGATGGCGCTCGCGGGCACCCGTGGCCAGGATCAGGCGCTCGTAGCGCAGCTGCGCTGCCGCCCCGCTGGCGGGTGCATGCAGACGCAGGCGGCCCTCGCTCTCTGCTGCCACGACTTGCTGGCCGGCCAATCTCTGCAGCCGCGGATGATCGTGCAGCGCTTGCAGCCGGACCGCCCAATGCCGGGACTGGCGGCTCGCATGCTCGGCTTCTTTGGCGAAGGCGCCGCGCCAGATCTGCCCGCCGGGCTGGGCCTGATCGTCGACCCAGCCGACGTCGGCGCCGCCCCGCAGCAGACGCTGCACCGCGGCCAGACCGGCCGGGCCGGCGCCGATCACCAGCACATCGCAGCGGATCTGCCTCATCGGCTGCCCCCGGTCTCAATCACCATGCCATCGGCCACCAGCGTCATGCAGGCCAGGCTGTGGGGCCGGCCGGCTATGCTGACGCGGCATTCCTGACACTGGCCCATGCCGCAGAAGGCCTGGCGCGGCTGGCCGCTGCGGCTGGCGCGGGTGGGGCCGGGCCGCGTCCGTTCCAGCGCGGCCGCCACCGTGATGCCGGCCGGCACCTGGCAGGGCTGTTGGTCGATCAGAACGGTCAGCATCGTGTTCATCGCATGAAGCGCGCAGGCGCATAGGGGGCGGTGTCCAGCAGCGGGCGCCGGCCCAGACTCAGGTCGGCCAGCAGCTCGGCGCTGGCCAGCGCTGTGGTGATGCCCAGCCCCTCGTGGCCGCAGGCCACCCAGACGCCCGGCAGGCTGGGGTGCGGGCCTAGCAGGGGCTGGCCGTCCTGGCTGGCTGGTCGCAGCCCGGTCCAGCAGCGCAGCAGGCTCATCTGGCTCAGCGCGGGCAGATAGGCGCAGGCATGCGCCAGCATGCGGCCCAGCAGCGCCAAATCGAGCGCGCCGTCGGCACGGCCCGGCTGGCGGCAGCTGCCGATCAGCAGCTGACCCTCGGGCCGCGCCTGCACATTGAAGGAGACGGTATCGGCATCTGTGCAGTGGGCATTCTTCAGATAGGCCAGCTCGACCAGCTGATGCTGCACGCCGAGCGGCTGGCGCTGCGTGATCGCCAGCTGGCCCTTCTTGGCGACCAGGCAGGCCGGGGGCAACCAGCGCTGGCTGGCCAGGCCGGCCGCCAGCACCACCAAGCCTGCCCAGAGCCGTTCGCCGCTGGCCAGGCGCAGCCCCTGGCGTTCCAGCGCGACGACCTCGCCGCGTATCAGCCGGGCATGCGCCTGTTCCAGCCAACTGGCCACGACCCGGGGTGGATAGACGCGGCCATCCCCCGGCACCCGCAGGCCGCCGGCCAGGCCGCGGCGCAGCAGGGGTTCGCAGCGGGCCAGCTGGCCGGCATCGAGCAACTCGGCCGCGACCCCCTGGGCTTGCCACCAGTCGGCCTTGCGCGCGGCGATGGCCAGCTCCTCGGCATCGGCGGCGACCCACAGCGTACCCGTGCGGGCATATTCGGCGGCCTCGCCGTGGGCCGGTGTCTCGGCCAGCCAGTCCTGCCACAGCTGCATGGAGCGCCGTGTCAGCGCGTACTCGGCGGCGGCGGCCGGGTCGGCCGCGTCCTGCGCGTCGAC
>JAYRSJ010000038.1:0-26908 GCA_041920215.1 Burkholderiaceae bacterium
GCGACGGCCATGCCCCGGCCGCTGCCGGCCCCGGTGAACGGCGGTCCCGGCAGCCAGGACAGCGACCCCACGCTGAGCCCGGACGGCCGCTATCTGCTGTGGTGGAGCAGCCGCAGCGGCCACGGCGATCTCTACCTGGCCGAGCGGCTGGGCCCGGGCTTCGGTCCGCCGCTGCGCCTGCCCGCCCCCATCAACAGCGACGAGGGCAGCGAGCTCACGCCCTGGATCAGCGCCGATGGCGCCTGGCTCTACTTCGCCTCCACGCGCGACACCGGCACAGCTGCATCAGGACTGGCCAAAACCTATCGCAGCGCCTGGCCCGAGCTGCTGCGGGCGCTGGGGCCGGCGGCCCAGGCCCACAGCCAGGCCGCGCTGGATGCCGCCGTCAGCGGCTTCTGGCGGGCGCTCTCGCACGGCGCCGGGCGCAGCGCCGACACCCAGGCCCTGGCGGCCCTGCTGCATCCGGAGGCGCGCGTCTGGGGCAGCCTGGTGCGCGCGCGTGAGGCCCGACTCGCGCCGATGGCCGGCCCGGCGCTGCTGGAGCGGCTGGGACGCCCCGATCCGCAGCCGATGCTGGAATGCGAGCTGAGCCGCGAGCAAGGCCGCTACGGCGCGCTGGCCTGGGTCTACAGCCGGGTGCGCAGCGACCGCGCGCCGGGCAGCGCCCCCTATACCGGGGTCAACAGCATGCAATGGCAGCTCGGTCCGGAGGGCTGGCAGCTGCTGTCGCTGCACTATGCGCTCGACCTGCCCGGCGCGCCGCTGCCGGCGGAGGGCGCCTGCCTGCCCTGAGCCGCGCGCCGGCGCAGCCGCTCAGGCCGGGTCCTGCTGCCCGACCGGCCGGTCGCTGGCGATGCGGCCGTCCACCAGCTCGACGACGCGGTCGCAGCGTGCCGCCAGCCGCGGATCGTGGGTGACGATCAGGAAGGAGGTGCCGACCTCGCGGTGCATGCGCCGCAGCAGCGCGAACACCTCGTCGGAGGAGGCGGTGTCGAGATTGCCGGTGGGTTCGTCGGCCAGCACCAGGGCCGGCTCCAGCACCAGGGCGCGGGCGATGGCCACGCGCTGCTGCATGCCGCCGGAGAGCTGCTTGGGCCGCCTGTCCATCGCCGCAGCCAGGCCCACCGCATCGAGCAGGGCCCGGCCGCGCTCGCGCAGCGCCGGGCTCAGCCGGCCGTCGCGCGCCAGGGCCGGCAGGCAGACATTTTCAAGCGCACTGAAGGCCGGCAGCAGATGGTGGAACTGGAACACAAAGCCCAGCGTGGCCTGGCGGGCACGGGTAAGGCCGTCGTCATCCAGATCCTGCACGGCCGCGCCATTGAGAAGGTAGCGACCGCTGCTGGGCCGCTCCAGCAGACCCAGCACATTCAGCAAGGTGCTCTTGCCCGAGCCCGAGGGGCCGATCAGCGCGGCGAACTCGCCGCGCGCCAGGCTCAGCGTGATGCCGTGCAGCACCTGCACCTCGCTGGGCAGGCCGGGGTTGTAGACCTTGGCCAGGGTCTGCAGCTGTACCAGCGGCGGGCTCATGGGCGGACTCGTAGTCGCGGTCATAACCGTATCGCCTGCGCCGGGTCCATGCGCGCCGCCCGGCGTGCCGGCGCCCAGGCAGCCAGCACGCCGGCGGCCAGTGCCATCATGCAGACCTGCAGCGCCACCGCCGGCGGCAGCGTGATCGAGAACAGCGGAAGGCCGTCGGCGCCGCGCACGAAGTGGGTGAACAGAAAGATCAGCGTCACCGCCAGCACCACGCCCAGCAGCGAGCCCAGCAGGCCCACCAGCGCGCCCTGCAGCAGAAACACCCGCATCACCTGGCGGCGGGTCACACCCATCGCGCGCAGGATGCCGATCTCGCGGTGCTTCTGCACCACCGACACCACCAGCACGCTGGCGATGCCCAGCACCACCACCACCATCACCACCACCCGTATCAGCGTGGTGCTGATGCTCTGCGCATTCAGCGCCGAGACCAGCTGCGCATTGCTCTGCTGCCAGCTCTCCACCTTGTAGGGCAGGCGCCGCCCCAGCGCCTCGGCCAGGGCCTGGGCCGCCCAGACATCGTCCAGCTTCAGATCGATCTGGGTGGCGCCGCCCGGCAGGTCCAGCAGGCTCTGGGCCGAACGCAGCGGCAGCAGCACCATGCGCCGATTCAGGTCGCGCACCCCATAGTCCAGCAGGCCGACCAGGCGCACGGTGTCGCTGCGCGTGCCGGTGTTCAGCACCATGCGGTCGCCCACCTGCAGGCCCAGATCGGCGGCCAGCAGCCGCCCTACCAGGGCCTCGCCCGGCAGCAGCCGGAACTGGCCGGCCACCAGGCGACCACGCAGGCCCACGATGGGTTCATAACGTTCCAGCTCCACGCCCAGCACGGCGGCGGACCGGCTGGCCTCGCCGCGCTGGGCCAGCGCCGCGCCCGAGACCTGGGGCGAGATCGCGCCGATGCCGGGCTGGCGCGCCAGCCAGTCCTGCCAGGCCGGCCAGTTGCCCAGGCTGCGCAGGCGCTGGGCGCGCGCCTGGGTGTCGCTGAGCCCATGCACGGCCGCCGCAGCCGGCGCCGCCGGCAGCACGATCTCGTCGGCCGGGCTGATCACGATATGGGCCTGGGCGCCCAGGGTCTTCTCCAGCGTGTTGCGCTGCAGGCCGCCCACCAGGGCCGAGATATAGGCCACCACCGCCACGCCGGCGGCCACGCCGACGATGATCAGCAGGGTCTGGAAGCGCCCCTCGATCAGGAAGCGCAGGGCCAGCTGCCACTCGAAGCCCAGGCCGGCGGCGCGCTTGCCGGCCATCAGCGCATCCCGCCGGCCATCGGGTTCAACGTGGCCTCCGAGCCCGCGCTCGGCCGCGCCCGGCCCGGTGCCGCGGCCACGGCCCGCACCCGCTGCCCCGGCACCAGGCGCGGGTCCAGCAGCAGGGCATCGCCCGCCGCCAGGCCCTCCAGCACTTCCGCCTGCTCCAGGCTGCGCAGGCCCAGCCTGACCGTGCGCTCCTGCACCCGCCCGTCCTGCACGATGGCCACCCGGCCGCTGTCACCGGCATCGCTGCGCAGCGCTGCCAGCGGCAGCACCAGCGCACGCTCGCGCTGGCCGGTCAGCAGCTCCACCGACAGCGTCATGTCCTCGCGCAGAAAGCCGGGCGGCGTGCCGCTTGGCCGCAGCCAGACCTGCACCGCGCCGCGCTGCGCATCCACCAGCGGCGCCAGCCGCTCCAGCCTGGCCTCGAAGCGCTGGCGCGGATAGGCATCGGCCAGCACATGGGCAAGCTGGCCAGGCTGCAGCTGGCCCAAATAGCGCTCATCGACCAGGGCCAGCAGCTCCACCGGCCCGTCCACGCTTTGCACCAGCAGCGCACGGCCGGGCTGGACGATCTGGCCCGGTTCGGCGCTGCGCTGCAGCAGCAGCCCGTCGTCCACCGCACGCAGGCTGGCCTGGTCCAGCCGGGCCTGGGCCGCGGCCGCCGCGGCCTCGGCCGCCTGCAGCTGGGCCAGGGCCGAGGCCGCCTCGGCGCCGCTGCGGTTCTGGGCCTGCAGGGCCGCCTCGGCGGCGCGCTGCTGGGCGCCGGCGCTGTCCAGCGCCCGCCGCGCCTCGTCGAGGCGGGCCGGGCTCAGGAAGCCGGCCTTGACCAGATCCTGACTGCGCTGCCAATCGCGCTCGGCCACCGCCAGCTGGGCGGCGGCCTGGGCGCGCTGTGCCTCGGCGGCGATCAGGCCCTGCTCACGCTGGCCGCGCATACGCTCACGGGCCTGCGCGGCCAGGGCCTGGGCCTGCTGGGCGGCGGCGCGCCATTCGGCATCGTCGAGCTGCAGCAAGACCTGACCCCGGCTGACCCGCTGCCCTTCGCGCAGGGCCACCGTCGCGACCCGGCCGGTCAGTGTGCTGCCCAGCTCGACCCGGCGCGGCGACTCCACCCGGGCGCTGAACTGCAGGCTCTGGCGCAAGGGCTGCTGCTGCAGCCGCAGCACCTCGACGGTCGGCGGCCGCCACCACAGCCAGGCGGCAAGCAGCAGGATCAGCAGCAGGCCCAGGGCCCACAACAAGCGCGAACGAAGCAGCACAGACAGCGATGACACCGGCGTCCCTCAGAGATGGCGAACGATACTAGCAGCGCCAGGCGGCCGGCTGCTCCAGCAGCAGGCTTTCCAGGCATTGCTCGCGCAGGCCGTAGAAGCGCTTGATCTCGGCGATCTGGGCCAGCAGCTCGGGCCGCTTCTTCTGCGCGGCGGCCAGGGCGGCGCCCTGCTTCTTCACCGCCAGGATCATCTTGTTCTTGCTGGTGTGCTCCAGCGCGATGAATTCGAAGACCTGGGTCTCGTAGCCTTCGGCCTCCAGCAGCAGTGCGCGCAGGCTGTCGGTCACCATCTCCGCCTCCTGGCCCAGATGGATGCCATGCTGCAGCAGCGGGCGCAGCACCGCCGGCGTCTGCATCTGCGGCCGCAGCTGCTTGTGGCAGCAGGGCGAGCACATGATGATGGCGGCGCCGGCGCGCAGACCCAGATGGATGGCGTAGTCGGTCGCGATATCGCAGGCATGCAGCGCGATCATCACGTCCAGCCGCGCCGGCTGGTAGTGGCGCACATCGCCCTGCACAAAGCGCAGACCGGCGAGGCCGTGCCGCTGCGCCGCGGCATTGCACAGCTGCACCATGTCCTCACGCAGCTCGATGCCGCTGACCTCGGCTTTTCTGCCCAGCACGGTGCTGAGCCAGTCGTACATCGCGAAGGTCAGATAGCCCTTGCCGGAGCCGAAGTCGCTGACATGCACCTCGGCGCTGTCGGCCAGCGGGCTGTTCTTGAGCGCCGCGCCCATCACCTCGATGAACTTGTTGATCTGCTTCCATTTGCGCGACATCGCCGGCACCAGCTGGCGCTCGCCGCCCTTGGCCTCGTGGGTCAGGCCCAGATCGGTCCAGAAGGGCTTGGTCAGTTCCAGGTAGCGCTGCTTTTCCTTGTCATGCGCCGCATCGATGGGGGCGGTCTCGGCCGCCTTGCCGACGCGCAGGCTGGGTTTGCCCTTGCGGCTGTAGGCCAGCTGGATCTCGCGGCCAGCGGCCAGCAGGTGCGCGTTCTGGAACTGCGTGCCCAGCAGCGCCTCGATCAGGGCCAGACCTTCGTCCAGCGGGTGGTTCTTGGTGATGTCCTTGGTCTGATGGCGCCACAGAAAGGACAGCTGGCGCTCGCCGCGCAGCTGCACCTCGCGCACCGTCAAGCGCTCCAGCCTGTCTTCGGCGGGCCCGCTGTACTTGCTCAGCAGCAGCTTGACGAAGCCGCCGTCGGCCAGCGCCGTCTTCAGCAGCAGGGCGAAACGCTGCGCGGCATCGGCCTCGGGTCGGTCCTCGATCAGGTGGGTGAACATCGTCGTCAAGAGAGCAAAGCCCGATTTTCCTTCATTGCCCGGCGGCTCAGCATGCAGGCATGAGATCCGCCTTGCTGTGCTGCTGCCTGTTGCTGCTACCCCTTAGCCCGAGCCAGGCCCAGACCGTGGAGCGCAACAGCCTGGGCATGCGCTTCGTCCGCCTGCCCGCCGGCGAGTTCCTGATGGGCAGTGAGGAGACGCCCGAGGCCCTGGCGCGCGACTTTGCGCAGCTGCCGCCCGAGCGCTTCAAGCTGCTGGCCGACGAGACACCGGTGCACCGGGTGCGCATCAGCAAGCCCTTCTGGATGGGCCAGCATGAGCTGACCGTGGGCCAGTTCCGGCGCTTCGTCGAGGCCTCGGGCTACCGCCCGGAATCCGAGGCCGACGGCAGCGGCGGCTATGGCTGGCGGGCCGATTACGACCCCGCCACCAACCCGCGCGGCGATGCCTTCGAGGGGCGCGACCCGCGCTACTCCTGGCGCAACCCGGGCTTCCCGCAGGGCGACGATCACCCGGTCACCAATATCAGCTGGAACGATGCGCAGGCCTTGGCCGCCTGGCTGACGAAGACCGAGGGCCGGCGCTACCGCCTGCCCACCGAGGCCGAGTGGGAATACGCCTGCCGCGCCGGCACGCGCAGCCGCTACTCGTCCGGCGACGATCCGCAAAGCCTGCTGAAGGTCGCCAATGTCTTCGATGAGGACAGCGCGAAACACTGGCCACGCTGGCGGGCCATGGCCCTACAAGGCCGCGACGGCCATGCCTTCACCGCCCCGGTGGGCAGCTTCGCGCCCAATGCCTGGGGCCTGCACGATATGCACGGCAATGTCTGGGAATGGGTGGCCGACTGGCATGACGACGACTACTACGCGCGCTCGCCGGTGGACGACCCGCAGGGACCGGCCGAGGGCACGGTACGGGTGCGGCGCGGCGGCTCCTGGCATACCTGGGCCTTCTATGCCCGCGCGGCCTACCGCAACTGGAACACGCCCAGCACCCGCTACACCCTGGTGGGCGTGCGCCTGCTCAGGGAAGACTAGCGCGCAGCGCCGGGCACAGCCCGACCCCGTCGGCGGCCCAGCGTTCCAGGCCCGCCCACAGCCGCTGCAGACCGTCGAAGCCGGGGCGCTGCAAACCGTGATCGGCCCCCGCGACCTGCCGGCTGCAGAAGGCCTCGCCCTTGGCCAGCCGGGCACGCTCGGCAAAGCGCAGATAGGCGGCGGCCGGCACCGCCGCATCGCGCTCGCCCCAGACTTGCACCAGCGGCAGCGGGCTCTGCAGCAGCGCCTGCGCGCTGCGCCAGCGCCACAGGCTGCGCCAGTAGCGCAGCGTGCGCCCGTCGACGATCTCCTCGTCCGGCCGGGCCGAGGCCTGGGCCTGCGCCAGCGCCTGCCAGGCCGGCCCCTCGCCCAGCGCCTCGGCCTGCAGCGCGCCGGCGTCGACCGGGTCCAGGCCCGAACCGCCCAGCATGATCAGGGCGCGGCTTTGCGGCAGTGCATCCGCGAGAAAGGGCAGCAGTTCGGCGCCTTCCGAGATGCCCAGCAGCAGCAGCGGCAGCTCGCGCAGCCGCGGCGGCGCCAGGGCCTCGTGGGCACGCAGCGCGGCGCCGGCATCGCGCAGCCACTGGCCCAGGTCATCGCGCTCGACGAAGCCGGGCGGGCAGCGCAACGGCGCGGCGCCCGCGTCGGGCTGCACGCCGGGCTTGTGCAGCAGCAGCACATGGGCGCTGCGCAGGCCGGCGAACATGCGATCGGCCAGCGCGCGCAGGCCGCTGCAGCCCGAGCCGGGCAGCACCACGACGCGGTAGCGGGCCGGCCCGTCCAGCGCTTCGCGGCGCAGCGCCAGCAGGCTGTCGCCGGCATCGTGCAGCGGCAGGGCCTGGCCGACAAAGCCGGCAGCCGGGTCGGGCAAGGAGGCGGGTGCAAGAAAAGACGGCGCCGCAGCGCCGTCCTTGAGCATCAGGCCCAGCAGCAGCGCCGCCAGGCTCAGGCGCAGGCCTGCACTCATTTGAGGATGATGGCGGTTTCCTGCTGCTGGGGCTTGGGCTCGCGCACGGCCGCCGGCCGGCCGCCCTCGGACTCGGGCAGCGGCGGCAGCTCCAACTGCTCGGCCATCTGCTCGTAGACATTGGCCGCCAGGCTGCGCGAGGTGTCGCGCATGACCTGACCCCGGTTGGGCCGCACCACATCGCCGCGGTTGGAAATCAGCTTGGTGTCGTTGCCGGCACCCTGGGCCGAGAAGGCCGAGATGATCTCGTAGGTCTTGGTGTTGATCAGCGAGAAGTCCGCCACCAGGTCCAGGCTGAACTGGTAGGAGGCGCTGGTCGTGCCCTGCAGCGGCGAGAGCTGGTCGCGGAACTCCAGGCTGCTCAGCGTGCCGAACAGCACATAGTCGGCGCCGGGGAACTCGCCCTTCTTGATGCGGGCGATGATGTCGTGCACCTCGGGCTGGCGCACCAGCTTGGCCATCTTGCCGGTCTGGATCTGGTTCAGCGCCTGCTCGGCCTTGCTGTGCTGCGGGCCGCCGTCGTCGAAGCCCTTGCCCTGCACCAGCCGCACCGCGCCGCCCTTGAGCAGGGCGCCGCGGATGTCATTGCTGAAGCTGCGCAGCTCGCGCTGCTCCATATAGCTGTGGGTGCCGGCCACATAGGTGCCGGCGCTCTGGTGGGTGGCGACGATGCCATGCTGGTTGGCGCTGACGCCGCCGCTGCTCTTGAGCTGGGCGGCCTCGAAATACTCGGCCACCCGCTGGGTATAGGCCAGGTCGGTGACCGCCACCTTGGGCGGCGGCTTGCCGATGCGTTGGGCCTGGCTGGGCAGGCTGAGGGCGCTCGCCAGGGCCAGCAGGCCCAGGCTGAGGATGCGTCTTTGCTTGATGATGCTCATCTGTGCGGCTCCCGGCTCAGCGCTTGCTGGTCTTGCGGATTTCCTTCTCTTCCGCCCACTCGATCGTGCCTTCCTCGACGTCGAACATCTTCAGCGTGAACTTGTAGAACACGTCCTTGGTGTTGGCGCTTTGCTTGACGATGCTGGTCAGCTCGCCCTCCAGGCTGTACTTGGCGGCCGTCATCTGGCCGACCTTGGCCTGGGTTTTCTGCTTGTACAGCCCGCTCTGGGTCTGGCGCTGTAGCTCGTCGACGCCGGACTGCATCTCCTGGATCGAGCGGGTGAAACGCACCTTGCCCGACTTGACCAGCTGGGTCTGGATGGAGTTCATCACATTGGTGGTGTCGATGTACTCGCTGGTCTTGTTCTTGACGGTAGAGACGGTCACCGTGGGGCGGCCCTGGAAGATGCCGGTCTCCAGCAAGCTGCCGACCATCTTCTCGGCAATCATCTGCAGATCGGTGGAGCCGAACTCATTGGTCACCAGCTCCACGCCCTTGGCATCGCCGTAGTTGACCTGGCGCTGGAAGCGCACCACCGGCGAGGACACGGTGGTCTCGCAGGCCACCAGGGTCAGCAGCAGGGCTGCGGCACCCAGCTTCATCAGCAGGGACTTGTTCATGATCGTGTACATGCCTGTTGTTCCTTTCACAGCAGCGGGCTCACTTGGCCTCGACATTCATTTCCAGACGCAGATCGACCGCAGCGGCGCTCGGGGCCACGCTCTTGATGGTCTGGATCTGCTGGCCCAGCACCGGGGTCTGCTTCCAGGACTCGCCATCGCCGACCTGGTTGCCGTTGGCGTCCAGCCACTTGAAGCGGTGGAAGACCATGCGGTCCTTGTTCTGCACATTCTGCAGATCGGCCTGCACCACCAGCACATCGTTCTTGCGCACGATGCGCATCTCGCTGACCTTGATGCCATTGGGCTTGCCGCGCAGATTCATCTTGGCGGCGATGGCCGGCGAGCTGGCGTCGGATTCCTCGGCCTGGGCCGGAGCCAGGCTCAGCAGGCCCAGGCCGGCCAGCAGCGCAGCTGCAGCGATCCTGCGGCTCGTCATCATCGTCGTGTTCATCTCGGTTCTCTCTCTCCACTCAGGGCTTGGTCGTGGGGCTGGCGGCGGGCTTGGCGGCCACCGGGCTGCTGCTCTTCTTGGCGGCGGGCTTGCGCACCGGCGGCTTGGCCGCCACCGGCTTGGCGGGCGCGGCGACCGGCGCAGGTGCTGCGGCCTGGGCCATCAGCTGGCCGAAGCTGGCCACCTGGCCGGCGATGATCTGGTTCTCGTACAGACGCAGCGGCAGCACCTGGTACTGGCCGTCGACCTTGACCGGCTCGCCGACCGGCTGGCCGTTGATGCGCAGCTGATGCTCGCCGGGCGGCAGATAGCCACGTGCCAGATAGACCCGGCCCGGCAGGCTGCGCCAGAGGCGGTCGTCGGCCTGCTCGGTCACCACCGAGCCGACGACGCCGGCGATCGCGCCGAACATGCCGCCCGCCTTCTGCAGACCCTCCTGAGCCATGCCCTTGGCGATCGCCCGGGTGACCCCGCGCAGCACCATGCCGGGCATCTCGTCCTTCAGCGCACGGCGGGCCATCACATTGACATCGACCACCCGCTCCAGCTTGAACTGCTGGCCGCCGGCCTCCAGGCTGCTCAGCAGCGGATCGCGCGAGGGCTCGATCACCGGATAGGAGACACTGATGGTGCGCACGCTGCCGCCCACCGGCACCGGGATCGTGAAGGCCTGCGGCTTGCGCGCCGGCGCGCTGCCAGCCTCGACCAGAAAGAGCACATCGGTCATCTTCTGGCGCCGCCTGTGGGTGAAGCTGGTGCGATCGTCCAGACCGCGCAGCCCCTCCTCGAGCACCGCCGTCTCGGGCTTGAGCTCGATGGCCTTGCGATAGCCCGGCGCGGCCAGACCCGACTCGCCCAGCACCTCGTAGAGGTAGCCGGCCAGGTAATGGCTCAGCGCATTCTGGTAGCCGTTCTTCAGCTGCAGCACCTCGGGATCGTTGAGGGTCTCGACCGGATAGCCGTTCAGCTCCTTGCCCGAGGTGTTGGCGCCCTTGGCCTTGGCCTCTTCCTCGGCCTTGACCACCTCCTTGGCGCGCAGCTCGGCAATCACCGCCTCGCGCTCATGGGTGCGCTTGATGTCGACCCGAGCCTTGTCCAGATCACCGGCCGCGACGCGGTTCAGCGCCAGCCGGGTGGTCAGCCAGACCTTCTCATAGTCCTGGCCCTCATAGGGCTTGAGCCGCTCGCTGATCAGGGCGGCGCCCACCATGCCGAGCAGTTTCTCGGGGCTGGTCTTGGCGGTCTCCTCCCATTGCACGACCTTCTGATCGGCGGCGAGGAAGGCGGTGGTGGAGTCCTCATAGCGCTTGTTGAGGCGCAGCAGCTCGCCACGCTCCAGGTTGTAGAGCAGCTCCGCCTTCTCCTCCGGCGTCTTGGCCGTGCTCTCATGCTGGCTCAGCGCCGCCGGCAGCCCGCCGGTGCGTGCGGCGGTCTGCACCGCCTGGGTCTGCTGGTCATGGCTCTTGGTGGTGGCGCAGCCACCCAGGACCAAGGCTGCGGCGAGGCCTAGCGCCGTGCTTGAACTTCTCTTCACTGGTTTCCCCTACCCTGTCTGGATGGGGACGACAGATGGCGCGATGCGCGGCCCGCACCGGCCCCGGCGGGGCACAGCGAAAGCCATCAGCAACGCGGATCCTGTCGGCCTGCCTCCAGAGCTTCGCTTGCGATAAGCGGTTCTAGACCGCCCGCCGTTGCCCCGCCGGAGACCAAGCTCCATCACGGGGCGTCAAGCAATTTAGCATGTACCCCCTAGGATAGGAGGGCCGGCGAACCCGAACCGGCACCGAGTCCCCAAGAAGGGGGATGCTGTCGGCGGTCGGCTCGTTGCAGCCCCACAACAGCGGACTCAGGCATAGCTCTGCAGCCCCGCCAGCTCGGGGGCGTCCAGATGCGGCAGATGGTTGAAGCTCAGCAGCGCATGGCGCGAGGAGCTGACGATGAACTCGGTCAGCGCGCTATTGCGTATGCGCAGATTCATCTCGACCAGGGTTTCGGCCGGCGCGGCCAGCACCTGGGCCACGGCCGTCGCGATCGGTCCGCCGCTGGAGACGATCAGCACCCGGGCGTCGGCATGCTGCTCGCGCACCTGCTGCAGCACCGCCGCCACCCCGGCCCTGAATTCCGTAGGGCTCTTCATGCCGTCCGGCCGGGTCTCGCCACGCAGCCAAGCCAGCAGGGCCTGGCGCAGCAGGCGGAAATGCGCGCGCGCCTGGGCCGGGTCGCGGGGCGGCGCCAGCGGGTCCGGGTGGAAGGCACGTATCAGGGCCTCGCTGTCGTACTCGTCCAACCCGGGCAGCGCCTGCGCCACCGGGCTGCCCCCCAGGCCCTCTGCGATGCCGGCCAGCGACTGGGCATGGCGCTTCAGCGTGCCGGTCAGCACCACGTCGAAGCCCACGCCGCGCGCCCGCCAGTAGCGCCCCAGCAGTTCGCACTGCCGGCGGCCCAGCGGGCTCAGCTGGTCGTAATCGGCGGCCCCGAACGAGGCCTGGCCATGGCGTACAAGCGTGAGACTTCCCATGCGCTGCATCATCGGGGCGTGGCGGCCGCGCAGCTGTCGCCCGCGCGACCCGGCCGCAAGCAGCTAAAATGCGCGACTCTTTCGTTCCGGCGTGCCCTCCCGCAGTGGCCCAGCCAAATTTTTCTCAACGGAGCCATCATGGGCAACAAGATCAAGACCGAAGCCGACCGCCGTGCCACCCCGCGTCCCGCCGGCGCCCCCTCCCTCGGCGAAGGCCGTGGCCAGCGCAAGAGCCTGGAGCGCGGTTCGCACACCCGCAGCAAGAAGAACCCGGGCAAGCGTCCTCACTCGGGTTGATCCCCGCTGGCGGGGGCTGGACGGGTCCGTCCGACCCCGGCTCGCGACGCTAGGTAGCGAAGCACAGGCCCGGCCCCAAGCCGGGCCTGTTTCAATTCCACTCTTGCTTGATCGCTCACCATGATCCGCATCACCGAACTCAAGCTGCCGCTGGACCATGCCGAGGACGCGCTGCGCCCGGCCATCGTCGCGCGGCTGGGCATTGCCGACGCCGCTCTGCGCGGCTTCACCGTCTTCAAGCGCGCCTACGACGCCCGCAAGAAGACCGCCATCAGCCTGATCTACACGCTGGACTGCGAGCTGGCCGAGGGCGTCGACGCAGCGGCGCTGCTGCAGCGCCTGGCCGCCGATGCCCAGATCAAGCCCAGCCCCGACACCCGCTACCGCTTCGTCGGCCACGCACCGGCCGACTTTGCCGCCAGCGGCCGGCCGCGGCCGGTGGTGATCGGCTTCGGCCCCTGCGGCATCTTCGCGGCGCTGATCCTGGCCCAGATGGGCCTGCGCCCCATCGTGCTGGAGCGCGGTAAGGCGGTGCGGGAGCGCACCAAGGACACCTGGGGACTGTGGCGCGAAAGCCAGCTGAACCCCGAGTCGAATGTGCAGTTCGGCGAGGGCGGCGCCGGCACCTTCTCGGACGGCAAGCTCTGGAGCCAGATCTCCGATCCACGCCACCTGACCCGCAAGGTACTGACCGAGTTCGTCAAGGCCGGTGCGCCCGAGGAGATCCTCTACGTCAGCAAGCCCCATATCGGCACCTTCCGCCTGGTCTCGATGGTGATCAAGATGCGGGCCGAGATCGAAGCCCTGGGCGGCGAGATCCGCTTCCAGCAAAAGGTCAGCGATCTGCGGGTGGAGGACGGTCCGCAGGGGCGGCAGGTGCGCGGCGTGGTGCTGGAGTCGGGCGAGCAGCTGGACGCCAGCCATGTGGTGCTGGCCCTGGGCCACAGCGCCCGCGACACCTTTCAGATGCTGCATGGGCGCGGTGTGCAGATGGAGGCCAAGCCCTTCTCGATCGGCTTCCGGATCGAGCATCCGCAAAGCCTGATCGATGCGGCCCGCTTCGGCCCCAATGCCGGCCACCCCATCCTGGGCGCGGCCGACTACAAGCTGGTGCATCACGCCAGCAACAAGCGCTCGGTCTACAGCTTCTGCATGTGCCCCGGCGGCACCGTGGTGGCCGCCACCAGCGAGCCGCTGCGGGTGGTGACCAACGGCATGAGCCAGTACTCGCGCAACGAGCGCAATGCCAATGCCGGCATCGTCGTCGGCATCTCGCCGCAGGACTACCGGCAGGATGGCAGGAACGACGGCAGCCCGGTCAGCCCGCTGGACGGCATGGCCTTCCAGCGTCTGTGGGAGAGCCGCGCCTACGAGCTGGGCGAGGGCGGCTACAAGGCGCCGGGCGCGCTGGTGGGCGACTTCATCAAGCGCCAGCGCAGCCGGGTGCTGGGCACGGTGGAGCCCAGCTACAAGCCCGGCGTCACGCTGACCGATCTGCAGCCCAGTAACGGCCAGCCGGTGCTGCCGCCCTATGTGCTGGAGGCGATACGCGAGGCCCTGCCGGCCTTCGAGCGCCAGATCAAGGGTTTCGCGATGCGCGACGCGGTGCTGACCGGGGTCGAGACCCGCACCTCCTCGCCGCTGCGCATCAACCGCGGCCGCGACTACCAGAGCCTCAACACCCGCGGCCTCTACCCGGCCGGTGAGGGCGCGGGCTATGCCGGCGGCATCATGTCGGCCGGTGTGGACGGCATCGAGGTGGCCGAGGCGCTGGCCAGGGACCTGCTGGGCCTGACAGGCCACTGAGCCCGGCAGGCGCTAGCATCCGGGACTCTGCCCCTTCGCCAAGCCCACCCCATGATGCGCCCCAAGCTCCTGATCGCCCTGCTGCTGGCCGGCTCCGGCCCGCTCCATGCCGCCGCGCCGGCCCCCGCACCGCTGCGCATCGCCAGCTGGAACCTGGGCTGGCATATCGCGCTGGCCGAGCATGCCGCCTGGGCGGCCCAGTGTGACAAGTCCTATGCCCGCGACGACAGCGACGGCGTCTGGAAGCCGGTGCCAGCCGGCAGCCCCGGGGCGCTGAGCGGCTGGCAGGTGGCTGAGCCGCGCGCCCGCCTGCAGGGCGTGGACCTGGCACTGATGCCGCCCTGCGGCATCTACCAGACCGAGCAGCGCGAGCGTCTGGCGGCCAGCGCCGAGGGCCTGCGCGATCGCAACCGGCGCATTGCCGCGCTGCTGGCCGAGGTGGTGCGGGCCGATGTGATCGCCTTTCAGGAGGTGTCGGGCACGGCCGCGGTGCGCGAGGCGCTGGGGGCGCAGTCGGACGACTTCCATGTCTGCTCCTTTGACGGCCAGTACAAGGTGCAGCGCCTGGCCTTTGCCTGGCGCAAGCGCCTGGGCGAGGCGCTGGAACCCTGCCGCGTCGAGGCTGGGCTGGCACTGATGCAGCTGCCGCCGGCCGAGCAGGTCCGGCCCGGCCTGGTGCTGAGCCTGCGCCACCAGGGTCAGGTCTTGCGCCTGCTGAATGTGCATCTGAAGTCGGGCTGTGTCGCGCCGGCCGGCGAGCGCGGCCGGCTGGACCAGAACACCGGCCCCGCCGACCCCTGCCCGGTGCTGCAGCAGCAGCTCGCGCCGCTGGAAGCCAGCGTCGAGGCATTGGGAAAGGACGGCGCCGGCTTCATCGTGCTGGGCGACTTCAACCGCAATCTGGGCCTGGAGCGCGCCGGCATCGAGGGCGCGCGCGCGCTGCGCTCGGACGGCAGCGATCTGAGCAGCCCGCTGCAGCCGGGCCAGAAGTCCCAGAGCCTGCTGGCCGAGATCAACGACCAGCAGCCCCCGGCCAGCGCGGCCCGGCTGGTGACACCCAGCTGCCGGCTCGATGCGGCCTTGAATGCCCTGTGCGAACGTGCCAGCCGCGAACCCATCGCGCGCCGCGATCTGGCGCCGCTGGGTGCTGCCGGCGCGCTGGGCTGTCGCAACGGCGTGGGCCTCGACCATTTCCTGGTGGCCGAGTCCCTGAGCCCCCATATCGGCACGGCCTACAAGGTCGCGCTGGGCAGCCAGGGCCAGAGCCGTGCGGCCGCCGGCGGCGCGGTGCAGCAGCTGGCGGTCTCCGATCACTGCCCCATCGTGCTGGAACTGGCGCTCTGAGCCTGCGGTCAGGCATTGTTTCCGACTGTCACAGGGCGCTAACAATATTAGGCCCGCCGGCCAGCTGGAGCTTCTACCTAATGGTTCCTACCCCCCGCTGATGAGGGGGCGGAGGCGGCGATTTTTACGCAATAGTGCAAACCGCGCCGGTGCTGATCCGCCATGCGCTTCCTGGCATGGCCGCGCCACCGCCCGGTCATGCCTGCCTCGGGAACTCAACACAGAAGAAGACTGCTCTATGAACTTCAAGATCAAACTGGCCGCGACCGCTGCCGCCCTGCTGTGCGCTGCCGTCGGCGCGCAAGCCAACGCCCAGCTGGGCTCGCTGGATCCGGCCACCGGCAACACCTCGGACCCCTCGAACTGGCGTTTCGCCCCGGGTCAGACCTTCGGTGGTGTGGCCGGTGCGCTGGATGGCGTGGCCCGTCTGAGCTTCACCACCTCGGCCGGCAACTACGCCTGCTCGGGCTCGCTGCTGGCCGGCGGCCAGTACGTGCTGACCGCGGCGCATTGCGCCGACGACTACAGCTCGATGACCGTGAACTTCGGCTGGTACAACGGCACCGCCCAGGTGACGCGCACCGTGGCCGTTGGCGATGCCTACATCCACCCGGGCTGGACCGGCGCGCTGGACACCGGTGCCGACATCGCGATCCTGAAGCTCAACGAGAAGGTCACGACCATCCAGGGCTACCAGCTGAGCCAGACCGTGGACATCGGCAAGGAATTCCTGATGGCCGGCTATGGCACGACCAGCGTGGGTTCGTCCAACACCGCCACCAACTGGAACGACAGCAAGTACGGCCACTACGGCTACAACACCTTCGACGTCGACAGCAAGAGCTTCAACAAGGCCGTGGGCGATGCCTTCCCGTCCTGGGGCTACAACCCCGACGACTACAAGCATGGCCTGACCTATATGTACGACTTCGACAGCGGCACGGCCAACAACAACTCGCTGCAGCGCATCGCCGACATGACCGGCAACCAGTTCAGCAGCGGCCTGGGCCTGGGCGCCAACGAAGCCCTGATCGCCGGCGGCGACTCGGGCGGCGGCGACTTCGTGCTGGTCAACGGCCAATGGCTGCTGTCCGGCGTGCACAGCTGGGGCTGGCAAGCCTGCTCGACCTTCCAGCTGACCAACTGCGATGCCGGCACCCGCAACAGCTCCAGCTACGGCGATCTGGGCGGCTCCACCGCCGTCTACTCGCACCTGGCCTGGATCAACCAGGTGACGGCCGTGCCCGAGCCCAGCAGCTACGCGCTGATGCTGGCCGGCCTGCTGGCCGTGGGTGGCATCGCCCGCCGCCGCAAGAGCCACTGAGCGGCCCAGGCCTGCCGCTAGCCCCTGCAGGCTAGCGGCCCTGCCCCTCCAGACCCCGCACCCTGGCGATCGCTTTGGCGGCCGCTGCGGTGCGGGTTTCCACATCCAGCTTCTCGAACACATGCTCGAGATGCTTCTGCACGGTGCGCGGGCTGGCACCCAGGATGTCGCCGATGTCCTGGTTGGTCTTGCCCTTGACCACCCAGTACAGCACCTCGGCCTCGCGGGCGGTCAGCGCAAAGGCGCGCACCAGCCCATCCATCTGGGCCGCATCGTCGGCCTCGCGCATCACGATCAGCCACTGACCCTCGCCCAGCGCGTCGGGGTCGACCGCATGCAGCGTGAACGACAGGCGCTTGGCGCCGCGCGCCACCAGGGCGCTGGGCGGTGCATCGGGCCGGGCCGGCGGCAGCACGGTCAGCACCGCCGGCTCGGCACCGGCGCGCCGGCGCAGCGCCTCGCGGTGCAGCCACAGCAGCACCTCGGGCGGCAGGCGGCCGCGCTCGCTATGACCGCCGCTGAAGTACTCGGCCATCAGCTGGCGCGCCAGCGCGGTCTGCCAGACACAGCGGCCGTCCGCCTCATGCACCGCCAGGCTGGCATGGCCGAAGGCATCCAGCGCATTGCGCGCCTGGCGCTGCGCGCGGGCGCTGCGCAGATGGGCGGCGATGCGCGCCAGCACCTCGCGCGGCCGTATCGGCTTGCTCACATGGTCGACGCCACCGGCCGCGAAGGCAGCCTCCACGTGCTCGGTATCGCTGAGCCCGGTCATGAAGATGATGGGGGCCGGCGCGGTCAGCGGATCGGCCTTGAGGCGGCGCGCCACCTCGAAGCCGTCCAGGCCCGGCATCAGTGCGTCCAGCACGATCACATCGGGCGGCATCTGGCGGGCGCTCTGCAGCGCCGCCTCGCCGTCGAAGGCGACCAGCACCGTGTAGCCGGCCTCGTCGAGCGCGTCGTGCAAGAGCGCCAGATTGTCCGGCACATCGTCGACGATCAGCACCCGCTCGGCATGGCTGGCGACGCTGAGCCCGGCGGGCAGGGGCGCGGAAGCTTGTTCTTCATCCATAACGGTCTCCATGGGCCGTCGATTGCAAGGCCCGTGCCACCTGGGCGCCGAGAGCCTGCAGCTCGAAGGCCTGCGCCAGCCGGCGCAAGCCCTCGACAAAGCCGGCGCAGTCCGGCCGCTCGGCCGCCACCCGGTCCAGCCAGCGATGGACCGCACGCAGATGGCCCTGCTGCAGCAGGGCCTGCAGCTCACGCAGCTGGGCCGGCGGCGGCAGGGCCAACGGCAGGGCGGGCAGGGCTGGCACGGCCGGCGTCGGCGGCGGCTCGTGCAGCCGCCACTGCAGCTGCAGGCGTTCGCCGAGCCAGTCCAGCAGCTCGTCCAGGCGCACCGGCTTGAGCATGAAGTCGCGCGGCGTGATGCCCAGACCGTTCTCCAGGCCGCGGTCGAAGGCATTGGCCGAGATGATGGCCGCCGGCGCGGCGCTGAGCCTCTGGGCGCGTATCGCCGCCAGCGTCTGCCAGCCGTCCAGGCCCGGCATCGCCAGGTCCAGCAGCAGCGCATCGGGCGCCCAGCCGGCTTCGGCCAGCAAGGCCAGCGCGGCCTCGCCGCTGGCGGCCAGGCGCAGCTCGAAGCCCAGTGGTGCCAGTAGCTCGCGCAGCAGCTCGCGGTCGGCCTCCTCGTTGTCCACCACCAGCAGGCGGCGCGGCGGGCCGGCATGGCCGCTGCGGGCCGCCCGGCGCTGGCGCTCGGCCTCGGCACCGGCCACGGCACCGCCCTGCAGGCGCGGCAGGAAGAGGCGCAGCTCGAAGCAGCTGCCCTGCCCCGGTTGGCTACGCACGCGCAGCTCGCCGCCCATCAGCTCGCTGAGCATCTTGGCGATGGTCAGGCCCAGGCCGGTGCCGCCGGCCTGGGCCGCCAAGGCCGTGCTGCCGCGCTCGAAGGGCTCGAACACCCGGGCCAGCTCGGCCTCGTCCATGCCCGGCCCGGTGTCGCTGATCTCGAAGCAGGCCAGCTCGCGGGCGTGGCGGGCCTTGAGCCGGACCCGACCCTGGACGGTGAACTTGATCGCATTGCCCAGCAGATTAATCAGGATCTGGCGCACCCGCTTGCCGTCGGCCCGCACCCAATCGGGCAGTTGGGCGTCGAACTCGCAATCCAGGCGCAGGCCCTTGGCCAGGGCCTGGGGCGCCAGCAGCTGGGCCACATCGTCCAGCCCCTCGCGCAGCGCCCAGGGCCCCGGCTCCAGCTTGAAGCGGCCGGCCTCGATACGGGCCAGATCCAGGCTGCCCTCGATCAGCGAGAGCAGGTGCTCGCCGCCACGGCGTATCACGGTCACCGCCTGGCGGCGCTGCGCCGGCAGGCGCTGGTCCTCGGCCAGGATCTGCGCATAGCCGAGGATGGCATTCAGCGGGGTGCGCAGCTCGTGGCTGATGCTGGTGATGTAGCGGGTCTTGGCCTCGTTGGCGGCCTCGGCCTGGGCCTTGGCCAGCTGCAGCTGGGCGTCGGTACGGCGGTGCGAGTCGATCTCGGCCAAGAGGGCCTGGCTCTGGCGGCGCGACTCCTCTTGGGCCACCTGGCGGCTCTGGTGGGTCAGCACCAGCCACCAGGCGATCACGCCCGAGAGCAGCAGCAAGGCCACCAGGGCCTTGGCATACGAGGCCCGCAGATGCGGTGCCAGCAGGGCTGCCTCGGCGCCCAGGCGCTGCAGCTCATGCTGGTAGAGCAGGCCGAACAGCAGCAGCAGCACCGGCAGCACCAGGGCCATCAGGCCCAGATACTGGATCAGGCCGCGGTCCAGCCAGGGCCATAGCGGGCGCGGCAGCAGCTTCTGCAGCAGCGTGCGCGCCTGGCGGGCCCGGCGCGCGTCGGGCTTGCAGAGATCATCGCAGCGGGCATCGAGCGAGCAGCACAGCGAACAGATGGGGCCCTGGTAGGCCGGGCAATGCGCCATGTCCGGCCCCTCGTAGTCGCGCTCGCAGATCACGCAGCGCTGCAGCGACGCCGACGGGCCGCTGCTCTGGCGCGCGAGGTAGTAGCGCCCCCGGGTCGCCCAGGCGATCAGCGGCGCCACGAGCAGAGCCGTCACCAGCGCGATCAGGGCCGAGAAGGCCTGGGCCATGGGCCCGAACAGGCCCAGATGCGCGGCGATCGACAGCAGCGAGGCCGCCGCCATCGCGCCGACGCCCACCGGGTTGATGTCATAAAGATGCGCGCGCTTGAACTCGATGCCCGGTGGCGACAGGCCCAGCGGCTTGTTGATCACCAGATCGGCCACCACGCTCATGATCCAGGCGATCGCGATATTGGCGTACAGGCCCAGCACCCGGTCCAAGGCCTGGAACAGCTCCATCTCCATCAGCAGCAGCGCGATCAGCGTGTTGAACACCACCCACACCACCCGGCCCGGGTGGCTGTGGCTCAGGCGCGCGAAGAAATTGCTCCAGGCCAGCGAGCCGGCGTAGGCATTGGTGACATTGATCTTGAGCTGCGAGACGATCACCAGCAGCGCGGTGGCCGCCACCGCCCAGCCGGGGCGGCTGAACACCGTCTCGTAGGCCACCAGATACATCTGGTTGGGGTCCACCGCCCGCTCCACCGGCACCATCAGCTGCAGCGCCAGAAAGGCCAGCAGCGCGCCGCCCAGCATCTTGGCCACGCCGAGCATCACCCAGCCCGGCCCGCCGACAAAGACCGCCGCCCACCAGCGCCAGCGCCCCGCCGCGCCGCGCGCCGGCTGGGCCGGCATGAAGCGCAGATAGTCGGCCTGCTCGCCCATCTGGGTGATCAGCGCGATGCCCACCGTCATCGCCGCGCCGAACAGCGGCAGCTGGAAGCTGCCGCCCTGGCCATCGGCACCGGCATAGTGCTGCAGCTGTGCAGCCAGCTGCGGGTACTGCGCGAACACATAGACATAAGGCAGGATCAGCAAGGCCAGCCACAGCGGCTGGCTCCAGACCTGCAGCCGGCCGATCGCGGTGACGCCGTGCATCACCAGCGGCAGCACCACCAGCGCGCAGATCAGATAGCCCCAGGCCGGAGGTAGGTCGAAGGCCAGTTCCAGCGCATAGGCCATGATGGCGGCCTCCAGCGCGAAGAAGATGAAGGTGAAGCTGGCGTAGATCAGGCTGGTCAGCGTGGAGCCTATATAGCCGAAGCCGGCGCCGCGGGTCAGCAGGTCCATGTCCACCCCGTGACGGGCCGCATAGACGCTGATCGGCCAGCCGGCCAAGAGGATGATCGCCCCGGTGGCCAGGATGGCCCAGAAGGCATTGGCAAAGCCGTAGGCCACCAGCAGCGTCGCCCCCACCGCCTCCAGCACCAGGAAGGAGGCCGCACCGAAGGCGGTATTGGCCACCCGCGCGGCCGACCAGCGCCGGAAGCCATGCGGGGTGAAGCGCAGCGCGTAGTCCTCCAGCGTCTCCTGCGCCACCCAGGCGTTGTAGTCGCGGCGTATCTTGATCACGCGCTGGCGCGGCCCGGCCGGGTCGGGCGCGGGGCGGGCGGCAGGGTCGGACGGGCTGGCCATGCAAGCCCTCTATCAAGACCCGTGCCGAGCTGGCATGGCTTGTGCTGACAGCCCGGCCATGACACAGGAGAAGCGGGACGCGCGATGGAGCTGACACCGAGGGAAAAGGACAAGCTGCTGATCTTCACCGCCGCGCTGCTGGCCGAGCGCCGCCGCGCCCGCGGGCTCAGGCTCAACTATCCCGAGTCGGTGGCCCTGATCAGCGCCGCCATCATGGAAGGCGCGCGCGACGGCAAGACGGTGGCGCAGTTGATGAGCGAGGGCAAGACCGTGCTGAGCCGCGCCGATGTGATGGAGGGCATCGCCGAGCTGATCCCCGAGATCCAGGTCGAGGCCACCTTCCCCGACGGCACCAAGCTGGTGACCGTGCACCAACCGATTGCATGAACCTCCCCCAGGCACCAAGATGAAGAACCTCAGCCCTGTCTTCCTTCTTCTCCTGCTGGCCGGCACGGCCGCTGCGCATGAGGGCCATGGCATGCCCGGCAGCAGCCACTGGCATGCCAGCGATCTGCTGCTCCCGCTGCTGGTGGCGGCCCTGGCCGGACTCGGCTGGTGGCTGGGCCGGCGCAAATGAGGCCCCGGTCATGACACCCGGTGAACTGCTGATCGACGACGAGAGCGCCGTCCATGCACTCAACCCCGGCCGGCGTGTCCTGTGCCTGGTGGTCGAGAACGCCAGCGACCGGCCCATCCAGGTCGGCTCGCACTACCACTTCGCCGAGACCAATGCCGGCCTGCGCTTCGACCGCGCGGCCGCGCAAGGCATGCGGCTGAACATCACCGCCGGCACCGCGGTGCGCTTCGAGCCCGGCCAGCAGCGCACGGTGGAGCTGGTGGACTATGCGGGCCAGCGCCAGGTCTGGGGCTTCCGCGGCCTGGTGCAGGGAGCGCTGTGATGGCTGGCATAGGCAGGCGCGCTTACGCGGAAATGTTCGGACCGACCGTGGGCGACCGCCTGCGCCTGGCCGACACCCAGCTGATCATCGAGGTGGAGCAAGACCTGACCCTGCGCGCCGGCGGCTACGGCGAGGAGGTGAAGTTCGGCGGCGGCAAGGTGATACGCGACGGCATGGGCCAGTCGCAGCGCCCCAACGGCCCGGGCGCGACCGATGCGGTGGACTGCGTGATCACCAATGCGCTGATCCTCGATCACTGGGGCATCGTCAAAGCCGATATCGGCCTGCGCGGCCAGCGCATCTGCGCGATCGGCAAGGCCGGCAACCCGGATGTGCAGCCCGGCGTGGACATCGTCATCGGCCCGGGCACCGAGGTGATCGCTGCTGAGGGCCTGATCGTCACCGCCGGTGCGATCGACAGCCATATCCATTTCATCTGCCCGCAGCAGGTGGAGGAGGCGCTGATGAGCGGCGTTACCACCATGCTGGGCGGCGGCACCGGGCCGGCAACCGGCACCTTCGCCACCACCTGCACGCCGGGGCCGGAAAACATCGCACGCATGCTGGAGGCGGCCGATGGCCTGCCAATGAACATCGGCTTCCTCGGCAAGGGCAATGCCAGCCGGCCCGAGGCGCTGCGCCAGCAGATCGAGGCCGGCGCCATAGGCCTGAAGCTGCACGAAGACTGGGGCACGACGCCGGCGGCGATCGACTGCTGCCTCGCGGTGGCCGAGGCCACCGACACCCAGGTGGCGATCCACACCGACACGCTCAACGAGAGCGGCTTCGTCGAGGACACCATCGCAGCCTTCAAGGGCCGCACCATCCACAGCTTCCATACCGAGGGTGCGGGCGGCGGCCATGCGCCGGACATCATGAAGGTGGTGGGCGAGGCCAATGTGCTGCCCTCCTCCACCAACCCGACGCGGCCCTACACGATCAACACGCTGGACGAGCATCTGGACATGCTGATGGTCTGCCACCATCTGGACGCCAGCATCGCCGAGGACCTGGCCTTCGCCGAGAGCCGCATCCGCCGCGAGACCATTGCGGCCGAGGACATCCTGCACGATCTGGGCGCGATCAGCATGTTCAGCTCCGACTCGCAGGCCATGGGCCGGGTCGGCGAGATGAGCATCCGCTGCTGGCAGACCGCGCACAAGATGAAGGTCCAGCGCGGCGCGCTGCCGCAGGACAACGCGCGCAACGACAACTTCCGCGTCAAGCGCTATATGGCCAAGCTGGCGATCAACCCGGCGCTGGCGCATGGCGTCGCCCACGAGGTGGGCAGCATCGAAGTTGGCAAATGGGCCGATCTGGTGTTCTGGCGCCCGGCCTTCTTTGGCATCAAGCCCAGCCTGATTCTGAAGGGTGGCTTCATCGCGGCCGCCGCGATGGGCGACCCCAATGCCAGCATCCCGACGCCGCAGCCGGTGCATTACCGGCCCATGTTCGGCAGCCTGGGCAAGGCCCTGGCCCAGGGCAGCCTGAGCTTCGTCTCGCACAGCGGCCTGGCCGCCGCCCAGGGCTATGGCCTGGCCAAGACCCTCTCCACGGTGCGCGGCTGCCGCACGGTGAGGAAGACCGATATGGTGCACAACGGCTGGCTGCCGCAGATGGAAATCGACGCCCAGACCTATGAGGTGCGCGCTGACGGCCAACTCCTGCGCTGCGAGCCGGCCAGCGAGCTGCCGATGGCCCAGCGCTATTTCCTGTTCTGAGCGGCCGCGCGCTGGCGCTGGGTGAGGATCAGCTGGCGCTGGGCCGGGCTGGCTGAGGCCGGTGCTCGGGAAAGCGGGCGATGCATTCGGGGATGGGCTCCACATCGCGCAGCACCAGCTGCCAGGGCTCGATCTGGCTCATCGACTCATGCCGGGCCGCGACGTGGTAACGCAGGCAGGGCTTGGCATTCAGCGGCAGCGTCAGTGCGCCCTTGATCCCGCCCAGCAGCGGCTTGTGGCGCGAAATCTGCTGAAACTGCGGTGCCGCCTGCACCCGCGCCGTTTCCAGGCGCAGCAGCCGCAGCCCCGGCTCCAGGCGCTCCAGCTGGCTGCCCCCCAGACTCAGCTGCTCGTCCACCGCAAGTATCCGTATGCCTTCCTCAAGCACATCGGCCTGCATCATGCGCTCACCGGAGATTTCGGCATAGGGCCCCTGCGCCGTGCTGGCGCAGCCGCACAGGGCGATAGCCAGGAGGATCGATGCCAGTAGCTGAACCTTTCCCCTTCTATCGAAGAGATCCTGCGATGTCCTTGGTTTCGACAGCGTGACCACTTAAGCCGCTCCTCCCTGCACATTCATCTTGTTAGCTTTGCGCATTCACACCCCCTCGGTAAATTTAAATTTTGTATAGCCCCTGGCTTCATACGCGTCCAGGGCATGGTCTTGTGCGCGCATTGTGCGCAAGCGGCAGGCGTGGCTTCCGACCGGCAGACGGGGCCTGCGGGTATGCGAGGCTGCAAGGTCTCACAGGGTGATGCGCCATCGCCACGGCAAGGCAGCCACGGCGCGCCGCAAAGCAAAAAAAGCCCGCCATGCTGGCGGGCCTTGCGGGTCGGGCCGCGCAGCGGCCCGGGATGGCAGTTTGAGGCTTAGCGCTGGCTGCGGCGACGGCGCGCGATCGCGCCGACGCTGATCAGGCCGGCCAGCAGCATCGCGTAGGTCGAGGGCTCGGGCACGGCCGTCACCTGAGAGACCCAGGCGGCGTGCGAGTACACCGCGGTAGAACCGGACACATCGCCATAGCTGGTGGTGTTGCCCCAGTTGCCGCCGGCACCGTTTGCGCCGGTGCTGACATCGCAGTTGGGCGTGATGCCGAAGCTGGTGCAGAAGCTGAAGTAACCGTAGGAGTGCACGCCCGAGATCAGCCACTCGCTGCCGTTCCAGACGAAATCGGCACCGCCGGAATCGCCGCCAGCGATCAGGGCCTCGTTGGCGCGGCCGGTGTCGCTGCTCCATACATTGCCGGTCAGCTCGGCCAGCATGCCCAGCGCATTGTTGCCGGGCAGGCCGTTGTCGAAGTCGAACAGATACTCTTCGCCGAAATATTCCCAGTTGTTGGGGCCGTAGACGGCGGTGTCGAAGGTCTGCACCGACACATCGGCCACGTTATAGCCCCAATGGCCCCAGCCCCAGTCGCCCCAGTTGGAACGGGTGGTCGAGTCACCGGTGGTGGTCGAGCCGTAGCCGGTGATCAGCATGGACTTGCCGACATCGTTGCTGGTGCTGAGATTGAAGCCCTGGATGCCTACCACCGGCGCGTCCAGCTTGATCACCGCGATATCGGCGCCGGTGCCCAGGCTGCCATTCCAGCCGCTGTGCACATAGGCGGTGCTGGCACTGCGGGTCTCCTTGGCCACATTGCCGTAGACGCCGAAGGAGATCTCCATCACATTGAAATCGTCGGCGCAATGCGCGGCCGTCAGCACGTACTGACCACCGGCCAGCAAGGTGCCCGAGCAGACATAGGAGCCGTTGTTCAGATTGCCGTCGTTGTCGAAACGCAGGCGGGCCACACCATCCATGGAGACGCCGTTGAACAACTGGCCATCGACCATGCGCCAGCGGAAAGGGTCCGAGGTATTCGAGGTATTGGGCGACAGCAGATCGGCACCGACATAGCCGATCATTGCGCCCTTATCGTCCGTCGCAGCCTGTGCAGACAGTGCCGTCAGCAGCGCCGCAGCCACTGGCACCAAACGCCATTGTTTCGAGCAAACCATAAACAAGCCCTCTCTGAACATTTGTGAAGAAACGTTAGCGATCCTAGGGGCTGAAGCGCCGCAGCCCACCGCCCTCCCCCCCTGTTCACGGGACAGTTTGCGCCCCGGTACTTTCCCGGACAGTGGCAACCCTGAAGCGCTTGTTGGCGGGTTTTTCTGGGGCTTGTCGGCGCAACGGAGCGCCGCGGATCAGGCACCATGGCCGAGGCGGCAAGCGGTGCCGTAGCGAGGGCTGGAACAAGGCAGGCAGGCAAGCGCATGGATCGATTGGCCGAACAGGTGGTGGCGTGGCACAACCGCAATCCCCTGGCAAAGCGCATCAGCATCTTCGACGTCCACACCATCGGCGTGGTGGCGCTGCCGTTCATGCGCAGCGGCGGCCCGGCCCAGGAGCCGGGTCTGGACACGCACACCCCGGCCCTGGATGCCAATGCCCTGGACGCCTTGCCGGGCACCGATGCCATGGTGGCCGCGGCCGAGGAGGCGGCCGCCACCAGTGCCGCGCCCAAGCCCGCGGCCGGCAAGCGCAAGGGCCTTGCCGGGCTGGCCGCCGGAGCGCTGGCGGCGCTGCCCGCGGGCCTCAGCCGCTGGCGCCGGCTGCTGCCGCAGCGCGAGCGTGCCTGGGCGCTGTTCAGCGAGCGTTTCATCAGCCGCCTGTCGCATCGCGCCATCGTCAATTTCGCACTGAAGCATGGCTATGGCACAGTGCCGGGCTCGGCCGACTGGCCGATGCGCACCGTCGCGGTCGACGAGCGCCTGATGCATGAGGGCAGCGGTGCCTGGCCCTACGAGATCTACCTGATCAGCGCCGGCATCGATGCCGGCAGCTCGCGCACCCGGGTGCTGATGGCGCGCCACCCCGGCCAGGCGCTGGCGGTGCTGGGCCGGCGCTGCCTCAACCCGCTGGCGGTGGCCGCCGCACTGGCCCTGCCGGCCGCGCTGCTGACCTCGCTCAGCGTGCTGATGTGGCCCGCCGGCACCGAAGCGGACCGGCTGGCCAGCGCCGCCAGCGCCGCCTCGGCGGCCGTGGCGGCGTCCGCGGCATCCGCGGCGCCCCCCCTGGCACCCGCGGCCTCGACGGCGGCGCCGCCTGCAGCCTCCGCAGCCTCCGCAGCGGCCCGCGCGGGCAGCGCCCCCGCCGTGGCCGCGCCGCT
>JAYRSJ010000039.1:0-25269 GCA_041920215.1 Burkholderiaceae bacterium
TCATGTCCATGGTGATCACTCCTCGTCCTCTGCTGCACAAAAATGCAGCAGAGCAGGTTGTTCACCTGGCTCAGTTTTGGGTCGGCATAACCCTCAAAAGTGGCTCAGTTTTCGGTCGGCGCCAACATGCACGTGACAAGAATGGACCGCGTCTACCGAATTGAGGCGCTGATCAGGTCTCGCGGATTGGTGGACATGCAGCAACTGCTTGATGCGCTGGAGGTCTCGCCCGCCACGCTGAAGCGGGATTTGGAGTACCTGAGAGATCGCCTGGATGCGCCTATCGTCTATGACAGAGGGGCGAAGGGTTACCGATTTCAGGACGAGAGTGCTGGCCGTCGCACGGAGTTGCCCGGGCTTTGGTTCTCCGAGCGCGAGCTGTACGGGCTGCTCATGGTCAATCAGATCCTTGGGGACATGGATGTGCATGGCGTGATCGGCCGGCATCTGAAGCCGCTTCTGGATCGAACGCATCGGCTTCTTCAGCAACGAGACGTTACCGCCAGCTCACTCACGGACCGGGTCAAAGTGCTGGCGCCAACTCGTCGCGCTACTTCGCCGCACATTTTTGAAGCGATTCTGGATGCTGTCTTGAGACCTCAGCGGATCTTGATGACCTACGAAAGCCGCGGAAGGGGCGCCATCGAGGAGCGCGAGGCAAGCCCGCAGCGATTGGTGCACTACCGCGGCACGTGGTACATGGACGCGTGGTGCCACAAGCGCGATCGGTTGCTGCGGTTTTCACTGGACGCTGTCATCTCGGTGCTCCGCACTGAGAGCGAAGCAGTCAAGGTCAACAGGGAATTGGTGGAGTCCGAAATGGATGCCGGTTATGGCATCTATGCGGGCGCTGATCCGCAATGGGCGCGTCTAAGGGTGAACTCGTTTGCTGCCACCTGGATCAGCCGAGAGCAGTGGCACAGCAACCAAGTTGGCAATTGGCTGCCTGATGGCAGCTACGAGCTCAAAGTGCCCTACACCAGCGAGACCGAGCTCACGATGGACATCTTGCGGCACGGCCCCAACGTCGAGGTGCTGGAGCCTGCATCGCTTCGTTCGCTTGTGCAGGAGCGGGTCCGGCAGATGCAAGTGCTCTATGACGGGGCGAAGACCGAAGCGTGATGCGGTCCGGTGATTTCGGGACCAGGCCATGACGCCGATCGATGCCGAGTGGGCCGCGTACAGGGCCAAAAGCAGGACACCATTCAGTTGCTGACCTGGCTTCGCTCGCTGGGCCCCGACACAGTGGTGGACGCGCCGAAATCCCTTCAGGCGCAGTTGCTTGAGGAGTGGCAAGAGCTGCCATCTCTGTACGGGGAATCTAAGTGAGCCGCAATCGGCGAGGTTTGCTGAGCTCTTAGCCGGGAACTGCGTCGCGGCTCAGTTCGGGTTGATCTGCCCGATACATCAACGAAATTCTCCGCCAATCGGTCAATTTTTGACAATCTTTCACTATTCTGCCTTCTTTTCCACTCAAACGACAATGTCCATGGCATCGAGTCCAGGCACGAGCGGAATCATGACGATCGGAGAAGTCGCTGACTACCTGAAGGTCACCGAGCGGACCATTTACCGACTGGCAGCGGCCAAGAAGATCCCGGCCTTCAAGGTCGGCGGTAGCTGGCGGTTCTCTCGTGCCGACATCGACATCTGGATCAAGCAGCAGTCGATGGAAGCGATCGAGCCAACCAAAAAAGACAGCGGAGAACCCTCATGAAAGCCAGCAGCCTGCCCGCCATCCTGAAGACGCGCTTGCTCGTTGGCTACCTCGGCGAGCGTGCGCAGCACGCCTGGTGGCCCACGGCGTTCTACGAGGCCTCCAGTCGGCTGTTTCTCGAACCCGTCTTCTCGAGAACCTCTCGGCTTGCCCAGTACCACGGTGTCCTTGAGGCTGCACGTCGGCTGCACGACGAACACCTCAGCGTTGGCAGCTACCACCTTTTCCGCCTTCCCGAGGAAGTCGAACAGGATCTTCACAACCTCGTCCAGCGCCCCGAGGCAGACGAATTTGCGCTCCAAGAAATGCGCAGCAAAGACGCCGCGCTGGGCAGCCTTAAGGGCTTGGCCGGCACCGTTTCGGTGTCAGGCGTCGGCCCCACCGCGATCGGAATCATCGGCGATCTGGATTCGCCCAATACCGTCCAGGCCATTGCTGCAGCCTACCTATCGGCGTTTTGCCAGGACGCCAAGACGTACCCGTATCTGGTAGGTTGATCGTGGCCGACAGCAAGCCGTACACGACACAACTGCAGGCAGGACTTGGACTCGTCAACGAGACCAAGACGCTCCTGGACCTGTGGGCGCCCGGGATGTCGGCGAATCAGCTGCACCAGGTCGCGTTGGAGTCAGGCCGGTTCCCAAACGTCACAGCCCGCCGACTGCGCAACATCGTCGTCGAGTGCTTCGCTCCTCGCTACCTGGTGGCTGGTGGCGCGCCAGCCGCGCATCTCAAGCGCCTGGTGTCAGCGATCTCGACAGCTGATCTGACCCAGCTATCGCTCGTGTTCACGAGCCGGGCCAACCCCATCCTCGGTGACTTCGTGCGCCAGGTCTACTGGGCGCGCTACGCCGGCGGGTACACGCACGTCACCAACGAGGACGCGCGCGCCTTCGTCGAGCGCGGCATCGATGACGGCAAGACGGTCAAGCGCTGGTCTGAGACCACGGTGCGGCGCGTCTCCGCCTACCTGACCGGCTGCTGTGCCGACTACGGAATGCTCGAACGCGGGTTGCGGTCCAGCCGCCGCATCCTCCCCTTTCGCATTTCCCCCACGGTGGCTGCGTACCTCGCCTACGAACTGCACCTCGCGGGCGTCGGCGACAACGCCTTACTCACCCACGAGGACTGGCAGCTCTTCGGCCTGGCGCGCGAGGACGTGCTGGAGGAAATCAAACGACTCTCGCTGAAGGGGCTGCTGATCGTCCAGGCCGCTGGCGATGTGATCCGCATCAGCTGGAAACAACCCGACATGGAGGCGCTCTGCAATGTCCTCGCTCAAGGCTGATTTCGACGAACTGCGCGAGCGCATTCGGCACGGGCGCGAGCTCGGTCATGCGAGTTTCGAGCCGATCTACTACCTGGTGTTCCCGCCTGAACAGATCCTCGAGGTCAAGCGGCAGACGCCAGCCTGGGTCGCGAAGCTGCACCAAGAGGGCTGGGACGTCCACACCTTCTCTATCGCCGAGCACGTCTGGACACTGCTCAAGGAAGACCCGTTCTGGTCGCTCTGCGTGATGGAGGACAAAGCGGCGCCCCTGGATTGGTCACGCACCAACAAGGCGCTGGCGGACATCCTGACCGCCGACAACGCCTTGCTGAAGCGACTTGAAGCCGCGCTGCAGCCGCTCGAAGGCCAGCAAAACGCGCTGCTGCTCGTCACCGACCTGGAGGCGCTGCATCCCTTCTTGCGCATCGGTGCCATCGAGAGCCAGCTCCAGGGCAAGTTTCATGTGCCGACGATCTTCCTCTACCCCGGCGTGCGAACCGGCAAGACGAGGCTGAAGTTCCTCGGCTTCTACCCGGAAGACGGCAACTACCGCTCTGTGCACGTCGGCGGCTGAACAGACTAAGAACGCAGGGATCCACCCATGACCATCCGCTCACTTTTCGACCCCAGCAAAGACATCTACCGCACCATCGAGAAGGTCATCACCTACGGCGCCTCGCAAGAAGGTCGCCTCAAGGCTGAGATCTCCGAGTACGTGGTCACCGAGAGCATCGAGGAGCAGTTCCGCAAGCTACTCGACCGCATGCAACTGGCGATGGAGTCTGGCGGCGAGAACGAGATCGGCGTCTGGGTGTCGGGCTTCTACGGCTCCGGTAAGAGCTCGTTCACCAAGTACCTCGGCCTGGCCTTCGATGACCAGCGCACGATCGACGGCACGCCTTTCATCAAATACCTCCAGGATCGCCTGCACAAGCCGCAGACCAAGGCGCTTCTCAGCACCGTGTCGCAGCGCTTCCCGGCGGCGGTGGTCATGCTCGATCTGGCGAGCGAAATGCTCGCTGGCGCCACGATGGAGGACGTCTCCACCGTCCTCTACTTCAAGGTGCTGCAATGGGCCGGCTACTCGCGCAACCTCAAGGTTGCCGCCTTCGAGCGCATGGTCGAGAAGGACGGTCGCACACCTGAGCTGCACGAGCGCATCGCCAAGGCACTGCCCGGCGCGACCTGGGCCCGCGTTCAGAACAACCCCCTGGCCATCGATGGGCTGATCCCGAAGATCGCCCACGAGATGTACCCGGCTCTCTTCCCGGAGGCCAAGTCGTTCTCGTCCAGCACCGATGGGTTCTTCCAGTTCGAAGACCAGCGCGTGCAGGAGATGATCGACATCGTCCGCGAGAAGAGCGGCAAGCAGAACATCATCTTCATCGTCGACGAAGTAGGCCAGTACGTCGCCTCGCGTGACAACCTGATCCTCAACCTTGACGGTCTGGCCAAGAACCTCAAGCGGCTGGGCGACGGCAAGGCCTGGATCATCTCCACGGCACAGCAAACGCTCACCGAGGACGACCCGCGTGCAGCGCTGAACTCGGACAAGCTCTACAAGCTCAAGGACCGCTTCCCAATCCAGATCGACCTGGAGTCCAGCGACATCAAGGAGATCTGCTACCGGCGCCTGCTGGGCAAGTCACCGGCAGGGGAAACCGAACTCGGCAAGTTGTTCGACGCCCACGGCCAGGCGCTTCGCCACAACACCAAGCTGCAAGACGCCAAGTACTACGACGCCGATTTCAGCAAGGCGAGCTTCACCAACCTCTACCCGTTCCTGCCGGCGCACTTCGACATCTTGCTGCACCTGCTGGGCGCCCTGGCCAAGTCCACCGGGGGCATCGGCCTGCGCTCCGCGATCAAGGTCATTCAGGACGTTCTGAAAGGCGAAGGCGGCTCCAAGGCCATGGCCGATCAGCCAGTGGGCTGGCTGGCCACCACCGTCACGCTGTACGACGAGCTGGAGAAGGACATCCGTCGTGCCTTCCCGTCCGTGCACCAGTCGGTCGGCAAGGTTCAGATCCGTTTCCCGGACTCGCAGCTTCATCAAGACATCGCCAAGTCCGTGGCTGTGCTGCAGATCCTGGGCAACCTGCCGGTGACGGTGCAGAACGTTGCCAGTCTGATGCACCCGTCCGTCACCGCGCCTTCGCAGCTCGACACCGTCAAGAAGGCCGTCGAGGACATGCTCAATGACGTGCATGTGCCGCTGGGTGAGAAAGATGGCAACCTGGTTTTCCTGAGCGAACGGTTGCGAGACATCGAGCAGGAGCGCGGCGCCATCGCTCTGCGCACCGTGGATGTGAGGCGCATCTTCAACGACTCGCTGCGCGAATCGTTCGACCCGCTGCCCCGGGTTAGTCTGCACGGCACGATGGCTGTGGCCACCGGGCTGAAGACCCAGGCTGGCAGCGCGATCACCAGCCTGGCGGGTGATACGAACACCATCCAGACCGTTGTGGAGCTGGTACCGGCCAGCGACTACGACACCGCCAAGAACCGGATGCTGGATGACTCTCGCAGCCGCGCGGGTCGCAACATCATCGGGCTGCTTGCCCGTGCCAACCCCGATCTCGACGATCTGGCCAACGAGATCTACCGATGCCAGCGGATCGCCGAGCTGCACCGCAACGAGCCCGACCAGGAGGTCAAGGACTACTGCTCCGGCCAGCTCGACCGAGCGGCCAAGCTCGCCACCCAACTGCAGAGCAAAATTAAACAGACCCTGCAATCGGGTTCTTTCGTTTTCCGAGGCCAGACCACGGCGGTATCTGCCCTGGACGGTGACCTACTGGAAGCGGCCAAGAAGCTCCTCGTGGACGTCGCCGACCAGGTGTTCGATCGGTACGTGGAAGCCCCGGTTCGCGCGGGCACCGACACCGCTGAAAAGTTCCTGAAGGTGGCCAACCCCGCTGCCATTGGCAGCAGCCTGGACCCGTTGGGCTTGGTGCAGACCGTGGCTGGGCGTGCGTCGTTCAAGACCGACCACAAGGCAATGATCAGCATTCGCGACTACATCGACAAGCGTGGCACGGTCGACGGCAAGCGTCTGCTCGACGACTTCAGCAGCGATCCATTCGGCTGGTCGCCTGACACCACGCGCTACATCGTCGCGGCCATGCTGATGGCCGGCGAGATCAAGCTGAAAGTCTCTGGCCGTGAAGTCACTGCCGCTGGTCAGCAGGCCATCGATGCGCTGAAGACCAACAACTCCTTCAAGCAGATCGGTGTCTCGCTGCGGGACGAACGCCCGTCCATCGAAACCCTCGGCCGCGCGACAGAGCGGCTCACCGAGCTGGTGGGTGACATGGTCATCCCCCTGGAGCAGGAGATCAGCAAGGCTGCCGCCAAGCACTTCCCGCGCTTTCAGCACGACTACGGATCCCTGGCTGAAAAGCTCAGCGGCCTCGGGCTGGCCGGCAGCGACCGCGTACGCACGCTAAACCAGGACATCGCCGACGTCCTTTTCACCGACGCTTCGGATGCCCCTCAGCGTCTGGGCGCCGAGACCTCGGCCATCTACGACAACTTGAAGTGGGCGCTCGAAGTGAAGCGCGCGCTCGACAACGGCCTCGACGCCACCCTGCGCGATCTCCAGGCTCATCGTCGCGATGTCGAGGCTTTGCCCGATACCGGTGTGCCCGGCGAGCTGCGCCGCGAACTGGCGGAGGACTTGGGCGCCTTGTCAGAGCGCCTGGGCAAGGAAGACTTCTACAAGCACACCGCCGACTTCAACTCCCAGCTGACCCATCTGCGGGGCCGGGTGCGCGACGCGGTCATCACCTTGTCCGACCAGCAGAAGCTGCGCCTGAAAGAAGGAGTCGAGGACTTGCAGCGCATCCCCGAGTGGGAGGAACTGACGCAGGAGGAGCGCGGCAACGCCGTGAACCGGCTGGATGGGCTGGCGCTGGACGCCACGCAGGATCTGTCTGGGCTGAAGAAGCTGCTGGCCCGGGACTACGACATCAACAGCACCCTGGAGGAACTGAAACGGTCGATCCAGCGCCAGGGCCAGGAACGCGTGCGCCAGCGCATGGAGGAAGAACGGGCCAAGTCCGGGGAGAACGGGCCGTCCAAACTCACCAGGAAGGTTGCCGTACCGGCCAAGATCACCACGGCAGCCGACATCGACGCCGTCATCCAGCAACTCCACGAGATCAAGGCACAGGTCGGCCTTTACTCAGAGATCGAGGTGACCTTCTCGGTCAGCAATGGAGGCGAGCAGTAAATGGCGTTCGATCAAGCGACAAGAAACCGCCTGCAGCGCTTCGTCAACGACGCACGCCGGGTGCTGGAAGAAGAGTTCACCCGCCAACTGCAGAACGACTTCGGTATAGACCCGAATGCGGGGTCTGTTGCCGACTTATCCAGCCTGCGGCACATCAACGACGCGCAGCGCGAAACCGCCCGCATCCTGCGCGACACCCTGGCGCACTACACCGCCAGTGGCGATATGAACGCCAGCCAGGGGCTGGATCGCATCGTACGCGAACAGGCGTTCACCGTGCTGAACCGCCTGGCCGCCCTGCGCATGGCGGAGTCACGTGGGCTGCTGGTGGAGTCGGTAGGCAACGGCTTCCAGGCCAAGGGCTTTCAGCTCTATGCCCGCCTGGCCGGCACCGGCCTGGGCGAAACGGGTGATGCCTATCGTGTGTATCTGTTCAGCGTGTTCGATGAACTTGCGCAAGACCTGCCTGGCCTGTTCGACCGCTACTCCCCTCAAGGGCGCCTGTTCCCCCGCGAAGCCGCGCTACTACAAGTGTTGAGCCTGATCAATGACGCCGACATTGCCTCTCTGTGGAGCGAGGATGAAACGATCGGCTGGATATACCAATACTTCAATTCAATCGAAGAACGCAAAACGATGCGCGAGGCATCGCAGGCGCCACGTAACAGCCGCGAGTTGGCCGTTCGCAACCAATTCTTCACGCCACGGTACGTGGTTGAGTTCCTGGTGGATAACACCCTAGGCCGGCTTTGGTTCAACGACACAGGGGGTGCAACACACCTGCGCGAGAGCTGCCAGTACCTGCTGGTGAAATCTGACGAAACGCGACAAGCCGCCACCAAGCTGCGCGACCCGCGCACCCTGAAGCTGCTGGACCCAGCCTGCGGCTCCATGCACTTTGGTCTGTATGCCTTCGATCTCTTTGCCGAAATCTATCGCGAGGCCTGGGTCTGGGAACAACAGCACGGCCCAGGCTCGCTGGATGTGTCCACCCAGCCCCAGGCCGCGTTCAAGCCATTGAGCCAGACCTACAAAGATGAGGCGGCATTTCTGCGGGATGTGCCGCGTCTGATCATCGAACACAACATCTACGGAGTAGATATCGACCCGCGCGCCGCCCAAATTGCCTCGCTTGCTCTGTGGCTGCGCGCGCAGCGTGCATGGCACGATCAAGGAGTGAAGGCCAAAGACCGCCCACTAGTTGGCCGAGGCCACGTGGTCGCAGCTACTGCGCCGCCCGCGGAGAGGGAGCTGCGCGAACAGTTCGTTTCCAACCTCGATGAAAAGGACGCCGAGCTCTTCAAGAAGACACTTCAACTTCTGAAAGGCCTGCCCGAACTGGGCGTGCTGCTTCAAATTGAGCGCGAGTTGCCAAAGTTAATTCGCCAAGTCTATCTGGGAAAGGGCACGGGCCTATTTGCGCAGCAGGAACGCGAGAACTGGAACCTCGCCGAGCTACGGTTACGTGAAGCACTTACCGAATTTGCCCGGGCTGCCAGTTCAACTTATCAGGGGCGCTTGTTCGCCGAAGACGCGCTGCAAGGACTTCGGATGATCGATCTGTGTCGCGAGAAGTTCGACGTAGTGGTCATGAACCCACCTTTTGGCCAACCAACCCCTTATGCCCAGCAGGTCTTGAAAGAAAACGCCAGCGATGGTTGGAAGGATATATATGCAGGCTTCTTCGAAGCCGCGCTGCGACTGACTGGTGACAAAGGATATGTTGGCGCGATCACATCCTCACAATATTTCCACACAAGACAGATGGCAAAGTTGAGAGATGACTTTGTCAAAAATGGAAGACCGAGGGTAATTGTAGACCTTGGGGCGGGCGTGCTTGATGATGCCGCCGTTCAAACTGCGCTTGCAGTTCTTGGCGGTGAGCGTACAGACTCCGAAATGCTCTACGCAGACCTGTTGGACGAACCGAATAAAGAGCTCGTCATCCGTGAGATTGTCGGCAACGGGCGCATGGCAAGGCTTTCACTAAGGGATTTGGAGGTAATACCGGGTCAACCTTTCTGCCTTCACGCATCTCCGGGAATACTGCGCCAATGGCGACTGGATACTACGCTCGACCCCAATACTGCTGCAGTTGCCACCGGCAACCATACTTTTGACGATGAGCGGTTTCTTCGGCTCAGGCACGAAATCGAACCGTCTACCAATCGCCAGGCGTGGATCACATTCGACAAAGGTGGAGAGTACCAGCCATTCCAAAATACAACTTCCTTACTGCTGCAGTGGAGGAAAGATGGGGCGGAACTACGGTCACTTAATTTCTCGGCATACGGCACGGATGCGCAAGTTATGCAAAGTAGCAAGTATTGGGGCCGATTTGGTCTCTGCTACAACCACGTTAGTCTTGGATTTTCTCCGCGGATACTTCCTGCAGGAACGATATTCTCGTCTGAGTCCATCAGCATCTTTTTGAACGATCAAGCTGATCAGGACCTGCAACTCAGGTATCTCGCACTGCTTGGTTTCATGTCATCCACTGCCGCGCAAGAGCTTGTTTTCGTTTTTGGTAGATATAGAAAGATCGAGAACAGGGCTGTCTCAGGAATGCCCATCTCATTCAAGAGGCTCGAGCCTTTTCGAGAAAGCTTGGTTGAATTCGCCCAGAGAGGTATTCGGCTTTGCTGGAATCTAGAGTCGATGGATGAGACCAGCCCCCATTTCTTGTTACCTGATGCATTAGCGGTTGGCCGCCTCGGACATAGATCGCGCGAGCAGGCTGCGGCTGAATTCAACGTCCTTTTTAGAGAGATTGATGATCTATGCGACAAGTGCTTAGGAGTTGCCGAATCTGATTTGACAGCCCCCAGAAGGGAAACGCTCATATCTCAATTCGCGGCGTTTCGTGAAATTTCATCGGAAGAGGATCGTCAGCTAGATCTTCTGATGTGGGCGGTTGGAGTTTGCTTTGGTCGCCTTGATTGGCGCCTTGCCACAGGTGAACGTCGAAAGCCGGAAGAATTCGATCCGTTTGCGCCGTTACCACTTAAGAGTCCAGGTATGTTGCCAGATGGATCGCATCCGTTCCATAGGCACACAGGCATCTTGCTGGACGACCAAGGGCATCGAGACGATATCGCGCTAATGGTTGAGGAGGTTCTTACCAGGGTCGCTGTTCCGGTACCGCAAGACATCAGACGAAAGCTGCAACGAGAGTTATTCCCCTTCCACCTTAAGCGGTATTCCAAGAGTCGCCGCAAAGCTCCAATTTACTGGCCGCTCAGCACGATCTCCGGTAGTTACACGCTTTGGGTCTATTACCCCAGCCTCACCAGCCAGACGCTCTACACCGCCATCAACGACTGCGTTGAGCCCAAGCTCAAACAAGTCGGCGCCGACGTGACGGCGCTGCGGAACAAGAGTTCTGCCCGCACGCGCGACGACGAAAGGCAGTTTGAGGCACTGCAAGCCTTCGAGTTGGAGCTGATAGAACTGCGCGACACCCTGCTCAAGCTGGCGCCCGCCTACAAGCCGAACCACGACGACGGCGTGCAGATCACCGCAGCACCGCTGTGGCCACTGTTCCGGCACAAGCCGTGGCAGAAGGTGTTGAAGGAAACCTGGGCGAAGCTCGAGAAGGGCGACTACGACTGGGCACACCTGGCCATGAACTACTGGCCGGATCGCGTACGGGAGAAGTGCAAGACCGATAAGTCGCTGGCCATCGCCCATGGCCTGGAGCATCTGTACGTTGAGCCTGAGGCGCAGCCCAAGAAGACGCGCGGCCGCAAGAAGACGGGAGGCGATGAATGAGCATCGCTGAGTTCATCCGTGAGAGAGTGCTCCGGCCGCGCTTGAAGCAGGCTGGTGCGCTGGTGGTATACGACGCCGATAGGCGCTACCGCGAGCAGTGTTTCGATCTGGCCAGCGACAAGGTTCGGGTCGTGGACGCGGCCGAGAGCAGCATCGAAAGCCGCGAGGCAGCGTTGCTGGCGCTGCGCGAGGTGGGGCACCCGCAGACACCGGTAGACGGCGTCTTGATCTACGTGCCGCGCAAGCGACCTGAATCCGACGAAGAGAAGCAATCAGACCCGTTTGCGCTCTACGCCGAATGCGGCGCTGTGTTCCCGCAAGACGATGGTGATGAGTACCTGAGCCTCTGCCTGCGAGCCAGGCCAGATCACGCTACCGAGATCCGCCAGGTGTTCGCCAACGCATCGGGTGGGCCAAGCTTTGCCGTGATCGACGCCATCGGCGGCGGCGTGAGTTGGCCCCAGCTCAGGGCCACGCTACGGGTCGAATCCGGCCGGGAGATTCTGGCTGCGCTGATGGCGCCCAGTGCCACGCAGACGGTCGCCCTCAAGGAGCAAGAAGGCTGGGTACAGGAGGCACGCGACTTCCTCCGCGCCACTTTGGGCCTGAGCCTGAAGACGCGGGGCAAGACCTGGTCTGCCCTGGCGGACGAGTTTTGGCGCTACGTGTTGTTCAGCGAGTTCGTGTTTGACTTGCCAGTCGCATTGCCCGCCACCCTGCAAGGGGTGCCGCACGCGCCAATGGAGGCGCGGCCTATCGTCGAGGATGTGTGCGACCGGCTACGCAGCGATCCGAAGTCGTGCGCCATCTACATCGAGCGGGCCGAAGCCATCGAGGCAGAGCTCAACCTGAGCGATCTGTGCGGCGCGATCGAAGACCTGGGCGAGCGCGACACCTTCCCCTTCGAGGAACGGACCTTCCTGCGCACTGCCATCAAGGGCATTGTGACGGGCGACACGGATGCCACGCGCCGTGTGTTGACTCGGCAGAAAAGCTCCGTCTGGCTGGGCAAGGGTGAGAGCCAGGCGCAGTGGGACTTGATCCGCGCGGGCCTCAGCCTTGTGGAGGCGTGCGATGACTTTGAGCGCCAGTTGCCAGATTACGCCCGCTCGCAGGCTGAGCTGATCGACTTCTACCTGGGTAGCCTGCGCGAAGCAGACCGGCTGCAGCGTGAGTTTGAGCAGGCCGCGGGTGACTTCCTAGATCAGCATGGTTTGATGCATGAAGTGACCGGCCAGGCACGGGCGCGGTATCGCCGCTTGGCAGAGAAGGTCCAAGGCGTGTTCGTGAAGCACGTCGAGACTGCCGGGTGGCCTCCAGCCGGCCGCCTGGCCAACGCCGACGCCTTCGATCGCCTGGTGGCGGACCGCCTCAAGGAGAGCGGGCGCAAGGTGGCCTACCTGATGGTGGACGCCCTACGCTACGAACTGGGCGTGGCCCTGGAGAAGCTGCTGGCGGAGGATGGGCCGGTCGAGCTGCAGGCTGCTTACGCGCAGTTGCCGACCATCACTTTGGTGGGCATGGCCAGCCTGCTACCCGGGGCGCGCGCAGGATTGACGCTGTCACTGGAGAGCGACGCACTCGTGCCCAAGCTGGCTGGCGTGCCCGTGAGCAACGTCGCGCAGCGCATGAGCGTGCTGTCGAAGCGGTACGGCGACCGCTTCGCGGAGATGCCCCTCAATGACTTCGTACGGGGCAAACCGAAGATCGCGGAGACCGTCGACTTGCTGGTGCTGCGATCGACGGAGATTGACAGCCAGCTTGAAAGCAACCCGGAGACCACCCTCGGGTTGATCCCCGGAACACTGAAGCTGATCCGAGTGGCGCTGCACAAGCTGCGCGGGATGGGCTTCAAGGAAGCCGTCATCGTGACCGACCACGGCTTCTTCCTGAACGCTCAGGCCGAAGCCGGAGACGTCTGCGTCAAGCCCCAGGGCACGTGGCCGGTGAACGCGCATGACCGCATGATGCTGGGCACTGGCTCCGCTGACGGGCACAGCCTGGTGGTCGGCGCTGAGAAGGTCGGCATCCGGGGCGACTTCGCTCAAGCTGCCATGCCCCGAAGCATGGCTCCGTACCGCTCAGGTCACCTCTACTTCCATGGCGGGGCTTCGCTGGCAGAGGCTGTCGTGCCGGTGCTGGTGGCGCGCCTGGATACCGCCGCTCACGCCGATCATCGCAAGGTGAAGGTCGAGCTGACCTACAAGAACGGGGCCAAGCGCATCACAACGCGGCTGCCGGTCATTGAGGTGGTGCTGGTCTCTGACGACATGTTCTCGCAAGACGTGAGCCTGGAGATCTTGCTGGAGGCACAGGACAGCAAGGGCAACGTGGTCGGCGAACCGCGCCCCGGCGGAGACGTGAACCCCGCCACCCGGACGGTGACCCTGATGCCGGGTCAGCGCAAACAGATTGCACTGCGCATGGACGAAGAGTTCAGGGGCAAGTTCTCGGTCAAGGCGCTCAACCCGACGACGCTGGCGCTGGCGTCGAAGGGCAGTGAACTGGCCCTCGAAACCGACTACACGGAGTGAGCCTGATGGACGAACTCGACAAGAAGCTAAACGAGACCTTCGACGGCAAGGTGCTGCGCAAGGACCTGCTGCACCGGATCAAGAAGGGCACCAACGTCCCGACCTTCGTGCTGGAGTTTTTGCTCGCCAAGTATTGCGCCAGCAATGACCAGGCCGAACTCGACGCCGGCATGGAGGCCGTGCTGTCCTCGCTCCAGGAGAACTACGTTCGCCCGGATGAGGCCAATGCCGCGCAGTCCAAGGTGGCCACCAAGGGCAAGCACCGGTTCATCGACAAGGTCCACGTCCGCTACATCGAGAAAGAGAAGCGGCACTGGGCATCGTTGGAGAATTTCAACTCACAGCGCATCGCCATCGGCGAGAAGTTCTACCGGGACAACGACCGCCTTCTGGAGGGCGGCATCTGGGCCGAAGTGACGCTGGTGCACAACGACATCGATGAGGACGACTATGCGTTCTCCATCGAGGATTTGCGTCCGATTCAGCTCACCCGGTTTGACTTCTCGCGCTATACCGAAGGTCGCGCCGCTTTCACGCGAGACGAGTGGCTGGCAGCGGTGTTGCGGTCGGTCGGCCTGGAGCCGACGAAGCTGTCGCACCGCGTGAAGATGCACTTCATCGCCCGCCTGGCCGCCTTGGTGGAGCCGAACTACAACTACATCGAGCTGGGGCCGCGGGGCACCGGCAAGTCGTACTTCTTCAGCGAGTTCTCACCCTACGCGACCCTGATCTCAGGCGGCCAGGCCACCAAGGCCACACTGTTCTACAACAACGCGCGCCGCAAGGTGGGCTTGGTGGGCTACTGGGACACGGTGGCCTTCGACGAGGTGGGCGGAATCAAAGTGCGCGATCCGGACACCATCCAGATCATGAAGGACTTCATGGCCAACGGGCGCTTCTCGCGCGGCGCCGAAGTCATCGCCGACGCCAGCCTTAGCTTCGTCGGCAACATCGATGTCTCTGTGCAGCAGGTGGTGAACTCAAACGAGCACGACCTGTTCCAGCCGCTGCCGCCGGAACTCGACCTGGCTGTGATGGACCGCTTTGCGGCGTACATCCCAGGCTGGGAGATGCCGAAGAACAGCAGCGAGTTCCTGACCAGCAATTACGGGTTCATCACCGACTACCTGGCCGAGGCCTTCCACTATCAGTTCAAGCACACGAACCGGTACGAGGAGGTCAGCAAGCGCATTCGGCTGGGCAAGGCGATCGAGGGCCGTGATGAGAAGGGCATCAAGAAGACCGTCTGCGCGTTCCTGAAGATCCTGCACCCACACGGCCCACCGTCCGACGCCGAGTTCGAGGAATACGTGGCCTACGCGACCGAGTGCCGGCGCCGCGTCAAGGAGCAGATGAACAAGCGCAAGCCGGATGACGAGTTCGCGCGCATTGGTCTCTCCTACTTCAAAGCTGGCGGCGATGAGGTTGTGGTGTTCTGCCCGGAGTCCAAGGACGCCATTGCCACGCAAGAGCCCGCGCGCCGGAAGCTGCGCCCATCAGAAGGGCTGCCGACAGAATCGGCTCGGCCAATGCCTACTGTGCAGCTGGCACCAACTGCGCAAGCGGCACGCACCGAGCCCACAGCTCCCGAAGCTGCTGCACCGGTCAGTCCTGTCGCAGCACCTACTCCCTCGGCGGGCCCCAAAGAGCAGCACTTCACCATCCTCTACGGGGACACCGGATACAGCTACGAGTCCATCATGGGGCCGTACCTGCAGGGCGCGAAGGCTGTGGTCATCGAAGATCCATACATCCGGCTGCAGCACCAGATTCAGAACTTTGTCCGGTTCTGCGAGACCGTACTGAGAGCCGGGACGGTGAAGAAAATCTCCTTGATCACAGGTCACGACGACAAGACCCCCCTGGCGGAGATGGCAGAGAAACTCGAAGAGCTCAAGCAAAGCCTGATGGAAGTTGATGTCGAGTTGGAGGTGATGCTCAACCCCAACATCCACGATCGCGAAATCCGCCTAGACAACGGCTGGATCATCAAGATCGGCCGAGGGCTGGATTTCTATCAGAAGCCATCGAGCTGGTTTGAGGTCGGCGCGCACGACCTAAACCTGCGCAAGTGCCTGGAAACGAAGGTGGACATCTTCATGGCTGCGCGTGATTAGCCTGTTGAGCTGCTTGGCTACTACCCTGTGCCCATGAATGGCCGCCTCGATCTAAACATCGCCAGCGTGCGCAACCTGGCTGCAAGCTACCAGAACGGCCCTACCGGCGTGAACCCCGCGATACGGCCAGCTCGCCAATGCGCAACGGTCGAGCCTCACCCCATTCGACCAGATAGCGCTTGGATTCTTCGAGCCGCGTGGCCTGCAAGTTCAACGAATCGACGGCGCTCATAAAGTTCTCGGCGGCCTTGACCTCGGCAATGGCAGCTTCGCGAATGCTTGCATCCGCAAATCGCTTAGCTTCGTCAAGCTTTGGAGTGGCGCTGCCAGTTGGTCTTCGTTGAGACCAAAACCACTTGATTGGGAGGGGCAGGATGCTTTCCTTCGCGATTGTCAGGAACTCTTCACCCCGCCCGGTCCACGCCTCAACTTCGGCTGACATGGCTGATGCACACTCGTCGCACATCATTCTGTTTTGCTTGGCCCCCTCTTGAACCGCTTCTGCTCGCGCACCTTGGAGGCCGCTCCCTCCTGGGAACATCGACAGCATTTGTAAAGCACCGAGACGGGCCAGACCTGCGAGCCGATGCTCACTCAAGAGCCTATGAAGGTCCGTCATCTTGTCCACAAGAGCGACAAGCAGTTCGCGGTAACCGAACAGCTCGTTGCTCTGAATTTTGGACTTGAGCCTGGCATAGAAGCGCCTTTTTAGGTGCCCCTGGATCGCCCCCATCTCCCGCTCAATCGACTCAAGCTGATTCCTGACTGCTGCTTCGCGTTCTCCCATCGATAGTGAACGCTGAACCTGCCTGAGGTAATCGCAGGCAAACTCAATTTTCGAGGTCTGCTCATCGCGCTGAAAGGCCGCGATTCCAGATACGCAGCCTTCAATCTTTTTAAGAGTTTCTTGAATATCCGCTAGGTACTTTTGCCCGACCACAATCGAGGCAAGGCGCCAAACTGCCGCGACGTTGATCAGAGTCGGGAGATGCGATGGGTCCAGCAACTTGGCACTCTCGACAATGCCGCCATCTCCGACGGCAAAAGCACGATAGCCAACACCATCAGAGGCCCGCACCAAGTCACCATTGATTTGGACTTCCATCAGTTTGGTAGTACCCGTGTATCCCTTAAACAGAACTTCCGGCAGGCCCTGAAGAGCAGCAATCGCGCGACCGACAGGGCCGTCAATCTCTTGTGTCTTGCCACGCTTGATACCCGCCAAGTCGGAACTCGGCCGCAGCACCAGCACAGGCTTATCTGGGGTCTCGCCGATGACGATCTGTCGAACGTTTGACATGGCTTGTCACGTTGGGTCGGTGCTCAAGCTTACGTTCAGCACCACCAACTCTCCTGCGTCTTCGGCCGCGCCCCGCGCTCCTCTGGTCCCGCCGCAGACGCCAGCGCTGCCCGGGCCAGAAGCTGGCACAGCCGGGTCATCGTGGAAGGCATTTGCCTGCCCACCCGGGCCCCTGCGCTGCTCGTTGTCCCCGAACACGAACAGCCAATCGGGACGGGCTCTCAGCTCGGCCCGCTCGAATCGATCCAATTCAACCACCGGCATTCAGCCCTCCATCCAGCGAAGTTTCGGGGCAAGGCGCACCCTGCCCCAGCAGCTCCCTCACCCCTTCCCCGAACCCCGCCAGGTCCTCGTCGTACTCGGCCAGCAGCGCCTCGCTCATCCCGCGCATGCGCAGCTTGGCCACGGCCCAGACTCCATCCTGGGAGGCCTGCCAGACCGCATCCCGGTACTCCAGCTGCCCGTCCATGAGCAGATCCGCGTACTGCAGGGCCAGCGCCTCCAGCACCAGCTCCTCCACTCCGGAGAGCGAGCCGCCGAAGTCGGCCGGGTCGAACAGGCTGCGCGGCAACGCCGCGCAGGCCTGCAGGCCCTCGATGGCCGCGTGCTGCCGCTGCAGCCACGCATCCATGTGCCCCACCCGAAACGCCATGTCCCGCCCGGTACGCCGCTCCGCCCTCGCCTGCATGTCCCAGGCCATCGAGTCGGCCGACGCCACGCGCGGATGCTTGGCCAACACCGCCAGCGCCTCGCCTTTGACCCCAAACAGGTGCAGTCGCACGTGCTCAGGCAGCAGAGCGTCCACGGCCTCCAGAATGGCCAGGATGCCGGTCGGCCCGTGCACGGGACGCCGACAGACTGAGCCCAGCCCCACCAGGCTGGGCCACCGCGCCAGCGGTAGCCATTCGGCGCACAACGCGTATTCCGCCGGCGTCCACCCCTGCAGCACCGGCATCGGGGCCGGCAGGCCCCGGCGCTCGGCCTCCGCCGTGCAGCGCATCAGCATCACAGCCGTGGCCGCGATCCGCAGCAGCCGCAACGGTCGGTCGGCCGCAATCTCGGGCTCGCAGCAGAAGTCCATGGCGGCATGCCAGGCCCACGGGAAGGCGCCGACCAGGTCGTAATAGTCGGACACGGTCCAGCGGTAGTCCCCATACCGCGCAGCCGCCACAAACCCGGCCGAGTCCAGCGCCGCGTCCAGCCCATCGAGCTGGCCAGGCCTGGGCACCCTGAACCCCTGGAACTCCCCTGCCCTTTCATGGGAACCCGCGAAGGTGCGCGCGAACGCGTTGGCCGAGAACAGTACCGGATAGCCTCGCTGCCTGGCCGCCGCCGGCAAGGCCCCGCCGGTCAGCGGCAGGCCCACCCGCATCTGCAGCGCCGCGCTCATGCAGCACCCCCGAGCTGCAGCACACCCTGGCGCGCCACCGATTCGGCCGCAGCCGCCCGGCGCTCGGCCTCCCGCTGCCTGAAAGCCTGGCTGCGCGCCTCCATCACCCCCGTGTGCACGTCCACCACGTACCGGAAGTACAGGGCCGTCAGCGGCCCCCGCCATGCCGCCCAGGCCGCACGGATCGCCGCCCGCTGGGCCTCGGTGGCCGCAAGGTACTCGCGGCGTGCCGAGCGCCAATGCCGCGCCGTGAGGTCGCGCATGCGCGCTTCGGATGCCACCAACAGGGCCTGCCGGCGAGCCGCCAGGGCGTCCAGATCCACCGGCGCCGGCTCCGGCAGTTGATCGGCCAGCAGCGGCAGCGCCGCACGGGCCTTGGCCAGCTCGCGCGCCGGCCGCGAAGCGGCAAGCGCCTGCTTGCGCTGGGTCCAGTTAAGGGCCTCGTAACGGGGCAGCGGATGGAATCGCATCGCCGACCCCTCAGGCGTACCAGGTGCAGCGCACCGGCTTGCCGGTCCACAGGCTAGCCGGGTGCTTGAAACGGACGTTCAGAACCCCATTGCCTTCGGCTTGGCGCACCATCTCGCGGGCGTCGTCCTCGAACTGATCGCGGCAGGGCGTGCTGTGTCCGGCCATGGCCATCGGCCCATCCGCCTGGATCTCGGCCTTGATGGCCCGTATTGCCACCGAGCGATCCGACACCACCCGGACCACCTGGAAGAAGTCGACGTTCGTCTGCTCGTAGCCCCAGCAGGCATAGACGATGTCGTCCAGCTTCAGCGTGTGGGGCGCGCTCTTGCGAGCCAGCAGGCGCTCGGCGCGCGCAGCGGCCGCGCGCTGCTGCTTCGCCACCCACTCCGCCAGGAAGCGTTCCCGGAAGGCCTCGCCGCCGAACCGATGATGAAACGCCGGCTTGCCCGCCGTGCCCACGTAGCCCAGCGCACAGACCTGCCCATCCGCCCGGTTGTAGAGATACACCACCGCATCCGTCCCCTCAACCTGCCGCACCACAGCCCCAGCCGGAACGAAGCGCGCGGCCACGCGCTGCGCAACTGCCCCCAAAACCCCATCTGCTCCTTGGCGAGTCGCGGGGGGTGCGGGAGGAACGCCCGCTGCACTGGTGGTGGCGTTGGCGTCTTGGCTGTGGGTCGCGTTCATAGATGGCCTTTCTGGGTGGTGTGAGGGATCTGCACCTCGGGTCGTCGCGACGCCAAAAGAGCGAGCGGACCGGGCAGAGCCAGGGCACGCCCGGAGGCCGCAGCCGAACGAAGAGAGGACCGGGTGAGGACGTGGGCGCAGCCGCACCCTTGCGCTGCCCGGGCCCCCCGAGCTGGCGTCGAACAGCGACGAACCCGCGTGCAGAGCCCGCCCCCAGAAGGCGAGCGCGGCCCAGGTTTGCCAAGCCGCCAGCACCGCAGCACAACCCAAAGGGGCGTGCGCCCACGCCGGCCGGGCCGGCGCAACTCAATGAAGCGAAGCGACGTGCGTCAGCTGGTCGCGCAGCGCCCCTGCAAGCACCGCGCGCAGCGTTGGGCCAGCGGCCGGACGCGAAGGCCTGCGGGGTGATGGCCCGCGCCTCCGGGGCAGCCGGCCCCGGGTAGAGCGGTCGGCCCTGCCGCCAGGCCATACCGCGAAGCCATGCAAGCCCCCCGCCCAAGTGGCTTGCGCCGGGGGCACTCGATGGGCGTCCCTACATCAGCGCCAGGTCCAGCTGCTTGGAACCCTGCGCTTGTCGGAGCTGCTCCAGGCTGATGCCCTTGGCGGACCGGGCGTCGAATGCGTTGTCGGGCCCACGCAGCGCATCCGCCATGCTCACGAAAAGCTCGCGCTTGTCGCGCAGGACCTTGAAGTCCTCGCCCACCACCCCATTGACCCGGGCCCATTGATTCCACGAGAAGGAACGCCCCAGCCCGACGCAGGTGCTGGTGGACGGGAACGAGTCCCCATGGCGCACCAGCTCCTCCCAGCCCGCCCCGAACTCCACGGCGTCAAAGCGGCTGTGTCGGCCGGTCAGTGCCACCCACTCCAAATGCAAGGCCCTCTCGAACAGCTCCGGGTGCTCGGCGGCGAGCCAGTACAGCTCCCAGTGCTTGGACGCCGGGCAGAAGAAGCACGCGCTCTTCAGGGGCACCAGCTCCGGCCCCATCGACAGGGCAATGGCGCTCACGCAGTCCGGTCGCGTCCAGCGCAGCAGCTGCAGCGGATAGACGTACTCGAAGGACTCGTCGCTGGCACGCATGCCCTTGGACCGGCGCAGATCCGCCTTGCCGCAGTCGTACCCGATGAGCTTGACGATGCGCTCACCGCGCACCTGGGCTTCCAGCCACAGCGGGTGCGGGTCGCGACGGTTCGGCCCCTTGGCCACGCCGCGCAGGAGCTGGTCTTGTGGGCTGGTCTTCCACTTCAGCGAACACGACTTCATCCCGAAGGCGAGCGACGGCAGGGTCTCGTTCGCCAGGCAGTTCCCGTAGAGGTCCTCGTAGCCGGTCCCTGGCAGGGTTACCTTTTTGCAGAGGGTCACCCCAGGCCAGCCCCAGCCGGCGAGGACTCGATTGATTCGCTCAACATGCTGGAGGGTCTCAGGCTTCTCGCCCCCGGTGTCGGCCATGGTGATGAGGTCGGGCACGATCCCGGACTCTCGCAGGGCCACAAGCATGGCGGTCGAGTCCACACCGGCGCCGAAGCACACCACTACGAGACGGCCCGCCAGGCGGTCACGCAGCGCCGCGATCTGCCATTCAGAGAGCAGCATGGCGGGACTCCTCCAGGCCTTCGAAGGCCACGAAGCACACGAAGCGACAGGCGCAGATCCGATGCGCGGCGGCGCATGTCTCCAGGTCCACCCGCAACCCGTAGGTCTCGGCGTAGGCCTGCAGCAGCTCGTCGAGCTTGGCGGCGGTGCGCAGCTGGTGCGCGGCATCTAGCCGCTCGATGGCGACCTTGGCGAACAGCGGGAGGTGCTGGAACGGCGTAGTGCCCAGGCCCAGCCGCGAACCTTCCGCCCGAGCCGCCACCACATCGGCACCTGACTTGTGGGCCGCGGTTTCCCCGCACAGGTCATCAGCTTGCAGTCGATTCATGATTCCGCTCCTGGGAACTGGTGTTCAGCGTCGTAGGCGGCGAGCCGCTCGTTAGCCTGCTCGAAGGAGATCTCGCGCAGGTTCATTCGCCGGATCAGGTCTGCGGCGAAGTTGCCGCGCTGGAAGCTCGGCAGCTGAGCGAGGCGATCAAGAGCGCCAGGGGCAGGCTGGGTGAACCCTGCCGCCCAGGCGGCTTCAAGCAACTGCTCCTCGCTGTCGTAGATGCCGTGCCCAGAGAAGCCGCGCTCGTCGAAGTACTGCAGGCGCCAGCAACCGGGTTGCGTCATATCGGGCAGCAGAAAGGCCCAACGCTTCCCGCTGTCGGACACCAGCTCCAGGCCGTCGCGCGCACTGCCGAGCGAAGCCACGCCGGCTTGGCGCGTGCTGCGGACCCTGGCCAGGTGCAACTCGAAGGCCGCGCGATTGATCGGCACCTGCGTGTTCATCGCCTGAGGCCTCACAGCGAGCGGGCCGCCCAGCGCGGCGACTCCTGCAGCACCTTGCCATCCGGCCCGCGCAGCTGGATCTGCACGATGTCCCCGAACTGATCAGCCGGACCAAAGCAGGCAGCGCGCTGCGCGCTTGCAAACGACTCCGTGGCCTCCTCCAGCGTCGACCACGGATCCTCAACAGGCCCATGCTCCGAGCTGATGATCACCACCACGTAGTCACCGCCCTCCCCTGCTCCTTGGCGAGTCGCGGGGGGTGCGGGGGGAACGCCCGCTGCATTGGTAGTGGCGTTGGCGGGTTGATGGCTGGCTGCGCTCATGGCTGGTCCTTTCGGGTGGTGTGAGGGATCTGCACCTCGGGTCGTCGCGACGCCAAAAGAGCGAGCGGACCGGGCAGAGCCAGGGCACGCCCGCAAGCCGCAGCCGAACGAAGAGAGGACCGGGTGAGGACGTGGGCGCAGCCGCACCCTTGCGCTGCCCGGGCCCCGCGAGCTGGCGTCGAACAGCGACGAACCCGCGTGCAATCCCGTCAGCCCGAATGACGAGCGCGGCCTGCGGCTTTCAACCCGCCAACGCCACGGCGCAGCCCTCCCGGGGTGCGCCAGTTCAGCCTTCACGCCGGCCAAGCCGGCGCATTCACTAAGCGAAGCGACGTGCGTCAGCTGGTCGCGCAGCGCCCCCGCAAGCACCGCGCGCAGCGTTGGGCCAGCGGCCGGACGCGAAGGCCTTGCGGGGTGATGGCCCGCGCCTCCGGGGCGGCCGGCCCCGGGTAGAGCGGTCGGTCCACCAACTCCAGCCCGCGCAAGCCGGGCTCGTCACGCGATCGGGTCATCTGGCCCCAAGCCGGGCACACCCTCCATCAGGGACCAATCGATGGCCAGAGCCAGCACCTCCGCGTTCGGAGGGTCCACGCACTCACCCGTCTTGAAGTCCAGCAGCGCATGCCCCTCGCCGTCGAATGCATCCAGGCTGTGCCCGATTTCCAGCCCGTGCAACGCGAGGGCCTGCTCAATTTCCACCTTGCGGGCAGCGTCCATGCCGATCTCCAGTTCGAACACTCGGAGGGCGCCCGCTGCGAAGGTCGGGCGCCCGTGACGCTCAGTCGCTGACGCGTTCGGCCGTGGCTCGCATCAACAGCAGCACCGCGCGGACATTGGTCCCGGCGAAGGTTCCCGCCGGCAGCTCCTCCCAGTGCTCGGCTAGACCGCGAAGCGCCTCGGCTTGACGCGGCCCGCCGGCGACGATGGACACCAGGCGGCCGCCGAGCTTGAGGAACTGCAGAGCGTGGCGAACGTGGCGAATGTCGGCGACCTGGCCGAAGGGGGGATTCATCAGCACGGCGTCGAACTGGCCAGTGCGCTCGGGCGTGATGTCCAAAAAGTCGGCGCAGAACACGCTCAGCGTTTGCGGCCCCAGGCGCTGGGCCTCGAAGCGCTGGCACAGGTGCTGGGCCAGGGTGTCGTTCTGCTCGACGGCCTGCACGATGCAGCCAGCGGCCAGGGCAGGCGCCACCAGGGCGCCGGTGCCGGCGCTGGGCTCCAGCACGCGCTCACCCGGCTGCAGCTCTGCCAGTTCAGCCACGCGCGCGGCCAGCTCGGGCGGGGTCGGGAACAGATCCACGGCGCCGACCACCTCGACCGACTGAGGCGCAGTCTCGGCCAGGGCCTTGGCGGCGGCCAGGCCTTGGGTGATGGGGTCGGCAGCCTTGCGCTCCTGGGCGCTTTGGCGACGCTCGTCCTGCGCCTGCAGGGTGGCAGAGTCGCGCTCAGGGGCAGCGACGGCGGGTGCGGCCTCCAGGGCCGGAGGATCCACGCGCTTGGCGTCGGTGATGTACACGAAGTGGTACTTGTGGCGCCAGTTGGCGCGGGCCAGGCTGTCGGGCAGCTCGGGGGTGGGCAAGAAGCTGCCCGCTGCGGCCTTGCGACGGTGGGCGCCGTGCTCGGCGCTGGCCGGCGCCTTCTTGTGGGCGCGGTAGTCGGAAGGGATGGCGTCCCATTCGGCCTTGGTAATGGCCACGCTGTGGGCGTCGGGGTAATTGCACAGCTTGCCAGTTCCAGCCGCCTTGGCGGCGGCTTGGCTGGCCTCCTCCGTGGGCGCCTGGTAGTCCTTGATTTCCTCCAGACCACGCACGCGCACGAAGCGGGCATTGGTGCTGACGCTAACCGCCTTACCGTCCACCTTGTTGATGCGCATGATGGTCAGCCACTCACTACCGATCAGGACGCGGCCGCCCACGGCCAGAGGCCAGCGCTCCGCCATGTCCTGCACGCCGATCTGCTCGCCCAGCAGCGCGCGCTCGTAGGCGAGGCGGTTCTCGTAGTGCCGAGCCCAGCGCTCGTAGTGCGCCAGGGTCGCGCCACACGCCGCCTCCACCAGCTGCAGGGCTTGCTGGGGGTCGGTAACGATGCCGTCCTTGATGGCGCTCCACAGGCCCATGCGCCCCTCGTACTGGCTGGCGGGCAGTTCGCGCGGGAACTTGGCCAGGGTGAATTCCCAGCTGTAGTGCAGGTAGTTCGCCAGGCTCTGGGCGCGCTCGATGGTCAGGCCGGGCTTGCGCCAGGCGTCCAGGTGCGTCTGAGCGGTCTGGACTTCCTTCTGGGCCTTGCGCAGGTCGGCCTCCAGGCCTTTGATGCGACGGGCGCGCACATCGGGGCGTGCCTTGTAATCGGCATGAGCCAGAGCGCCGCGCGCGCGCTCCTGCCAGTAGGCGGCGGTTTCCCAGGCGTTGACGGCGGCGCCCATGGCGCGCTGCATGCGCTCTTGATCTTTGCGAGCGCGGCGCTCGCTGTGGTGGCCAACGAGGATGGGCTGGCCCATCTCGAAGCGCTGGCCGATCTTGTGGACGGCTTCCTGCAGCTGGGCGCCTTGGCGCTGACGGGCGGCGCTGTGGCCGGCGAAGCGCTCGGCGCGCTCGGCCTGGCGTTCGGCCAGGGTCATCTCCTCGGGTTCAATGCTGCCGCACAGCTCCAGCAGCAGCTCCTCGCGCGCGGGCGTCCACATCCCCGCCACAAAAATCTCCTGCCGGGGCGCCCAAGAGAAACCCGCAGCCTTCACGCGCTCATAGGTCGCAGCATCCAGGCGGCACGCCGGATAGAGGCGCAGCTTGTTGTCCTCCGGGCTGTAGGTGGCCGCGTGCAGCGGGCCCGAGTCTTCAACGGCTGCTTCCTGGCGAGTCGCGCCGGGGTGCGGGGCGAAGGGCCCTGCTTCAACAGTTGCGCTGGTGTCGAGCTGGCTGAGTTCGGTCATGGTGACTCCTTGTGTGGTGAAGGGGGCTGCTCCCCGGGTCGTCGCGACGCCAAAAGAGCGAGCGGACCGGGCAGAGCCAGGGCACGCCCGCAAGCCGCAGCCGAACGAAGAGAGGACCGGGTGAGGACGTGGGCGCAGCCGCACCCTTGCGCTGCCCGGGC
>JAYRSJ010000040.1:0-24290 GCA_041920215.1 Burkholderiaceae bacterium
AAGTACTCCTTCCCGCCCCAGGGAACCGGCTGTCGGATCTTGGTCAGCTCGATGCCTTCCACGTCCTTGACCGTGCGGTGGATCACCACCCCGGCGGTCTTGCAGCGCTGCTCGAACAAGGCCTTGGCCCGGGCGTACCTCTCCTGAAAAGCCCGCTGCTCGGGATTCAGCGCGGCGCTGCCGCAGGCGCCGAGGCTGAGCAGGGCGGCCAGGGCGAGCCCTGCGCGATAGCGGCTGAAACAACGTTCGGACCTTGGGTTCATGCGTTCACCCCCTCCTGGTCGGGCTTGCTTGCTTCTTGTCATGGCGGGTTGGATGAGGGCATCGTTCCAATGGGGACGCACAGCATGAAGACCAGCACAGGGCAGGCCGCACGCCATTCTTCCCCCTCCCCCTGATTGCTATGCCTCATCTTCGCTCAGGCTCACCGATCAACCCATCCCACCGCGGGGGGGAATTGACCGTTGGCGCACTGGAGACGGCGGACTGCCCGCCTGCGGGCGTGAACCCGGACAGGCGAACCAGTGGCTGGCGCGCGGCAAGAGCACCCAGGCAAAATGGCCCCATGGACGCTGATGACGAAGACCAAGCCCTGCCGCCGCGCGGCGCGCTGAATGTGCTGGGCACGCCGCTGGTGCCCTGCTCCTACGATCCGCTGACCGGCTTCTTCCGCGACGGCTGCTGCAATACCGATGCGCAGGACCACGGCAGCCATCTGGTCTGCGCCCGCGTCAGCGCCGAGTTCCTGCAGTTCTCGCTGGACTGCGGCAATGACCTGAGCACGCCGCGCCCCGAGTACCGCTTCGCCGGCCTCAGGCCCGGCGACCGCTGGTGCCTGTGCGCGCTGCGCTGGCTGCAGGCCTACGAGGCCGGCGTGGCGCCCCCGGTGGTGCTGGAGAGCACCCATATCCAGGCGCTCAAGTACCTGACACTGGAGCAGCTGCGCGCGGCGGGCTGAGCAGCTGCGCCCAGGCGATCAAGCCCTTGATGGGTATGGGGGACTACGCGTACGCTACCCATCCCCTGAAGCTGAATCCCGCATAAAAAAGCGCGATCCTGTCGAACCCAGCCGCCCATAGCAAAGCCTCGTCTTCCTCTGGCGAGACGATGGACAGCTTCGATCGCATGGCTTGCCTTGCTTGTTCCAGACCCGAGGCCGGCGTCCCGGCGAAAGCCAGATGTCGGGCAAGCCAAAGGGAGCGATCCGGCTCCGACGATGGAATGCTGATGTGCATCACGACGAAGGGCGCGCCGGCTCTCAATCGGCGGCGGACTGCGCCAAGCGTCTCGAGTCGCTGCTCGCGCGCAATGAAGTGAAAAGTGAGCAGCGATGTCGCGCCATCGAAGGGGCCTTGTGGGGCCGCATCGATATAGCCCTCGTGGAGGGCCACCCGTCCCTGGTGAGCTCGAACGGTTTGCGCTGCGAGCGCCAGCATGTCTCGCGATGGATCTACGCCGTCGAAGCGCCACTCGGGCTGCTCGCAGGCGAGCGCATCGATCTCCATCCCGCCTCCGGCACCGAGTACGAGAATCCGCCCATCTGCGGGGACTCGCTCGGCGAGCAGCAGCCTCACCATGCGGTGCAGGCTGGAGAAGCCCGGGACCTGCTTCGGTGGTCCGTCGAGGTAAGCGTGCACAAGGGCTGATGCTCCGGCGGCTTGCATAGGCTTGCGGCCGAGGCCTGGTCCGGCGTTGTTGGCCTCAGCGATGGCGGCGTTTTCATGAACCATCAACAGATACTTGATTGTATCTGATCAAATATCAGTTGCTGAATCATGATGAAGCGGCATGGACGGCAAGCGGGGGGCTCACTACGCTGACCGTGCCGAAGACCGAGGACGAACTGATGAACAAGGACACGCGCCTATCCGATGTGCTGCATGTGCTGCTGCACTTGGGACAGGTGAAGGAACCCCTCACCTCCGAGGTCCTTGCCAAGAGCATGGGGACCAACCCCGCGGTGTTCAGGCGCACCATGGCTGGCCTGAGGGAGGCTGGCTATGTCAGCGCGGAGAAGGGTCACGGCGGCGGCTGGCTGCTAGCCACACCTTTGGACCAGATTTCTCTGCTCGACATCTACGTCGCGCTGGGCCGACCGACCTTGTTCGCCTTTGGTAATCGGGAGCGCCATCCTGGCTGCCAGGTGCAGGCGCGCGTCAACACGGTTCTGGCTGACGCCCTCGCACAGGCTGAGGCCCTGTTCGTTCAGCGCTTCTCGGATGTCTCTCTGGCGGAACTGGCGCCGAAAGCGCACTCGAAATTCGCCAAGCCATGCTGAAGCGCATCGCGTGTCGCGGGCTCCCCATCGCGTGCCACATCCGCCCCTCCCGAACGCCGTATGGCTGCCGCAGCAGCGAGCGATCGCCTAGCCCCCCGCCTGATCCAACTCCCTCAGCTTGCGGTACAGGCTGCGCACGCTGAGGCCCAGGCTGCGCGCCAGCGCGGCGCGGCTGCCCCGGTGGGCGGCGACGGCGGCGCGCAGCGCTTGCTGCTGGGCCTCGCGCAGCCTGGCCACGGGCTGCGGCGGTGCGGCGCGGCTGGCTGGAGACAGGCCTGGATCCGGATCGGCGTCCGAAATGGGCAGCGCCGTCATCAGTCCAAGCCCCGCACCTGCCGCGCTAGTGCCGACGCTGAGCGCCTGCTCGATCGCGGCCAGTTCGATCCGGTCGCCGTCGCTGAGCAGGGCGGCGCGCTCCAGCACATTGCGCAGCTCGCGCACATTGCCCGGGAAGGCATGGCGGCACAGGCGCTGCAGCGCGGCGGGGCTGATCCTGAGGCGCCGTTTGGGCGCCACCCGCTCCAGCAGCGAGGCCGCCAACAGGGGGATGTCGTCAATGCGCTCGCGCAGCGCGGGCAGCGGGATGGGAAAGGTGCTGAGGCGGTAGAACAGGTCTTCGCGGAAGCGCCCCTCGGCCATCATGCGCTGCAGATCACGGTGCGTGGCGGAGACCACGCGCACATCGGCGCGGCGCAGCTCGGTGCTGCCCACACGCCGGTAGGTGCCGCTCTCCAGCAGGCGCAGCAGCTTGACCTGCATCGGTAGCGGAATATCGCCCACCTCGTCGAGGAAGAGCGTGCCGCCGCTGGCCGCCTCCACCAGGCCCTGCTTGGCCATATGGGCGCCGGTGAATGCGCCCTTCTCATGGCCAAACAACTCGCTCTCGAACAGGCTCTCCGTCAGGCTGGCGCAATCGACCACCACCAGGGGCCGCGCCGCGCGCAGGCTGGCCTCGTGCACCGCGCGCGCCAGCAGCTCCTTGCCAGTGCCCGATTCGCCCTGCAGCAGCACGTTGGCCTCCGAGGGCCCGACGCGCGCCACCAGCGCCAGCATGGCCTGGAAGCGCGCCGACCGGCCAATCAGGCCCTCCGAGGCCGGCCGGCCCTGCGCGACGCGCAGCGGCTCCATCTTCTCGATGAAATAGGCGGCCTCGCCCTGGGCGCTGCGCAGCGGCACCAGCTCGATGTTCACATAGGCCTCGCCCTGCGGCGTGTGATGCAGATGCAGCACGCGCTCGCGCTGGCCGCTCTGCCGCGAGCGCGCCAGCGGGCAGCTTTCGCCCGCCTGATCGCAGGGCACGTCGATATGGTGGGAGACCGCATAGCAGGTCTTGCCGACCACATCGCCCTGCGGGCTGAACTGGCGGCGATAGGCGCTGTTGGCCGCAACGATGCGGTAGGCGGCGTCGAAGACGATGTGCGGCTCGGGCAGGCCGTCCAGGTAGGAGACCAGCTCGGTCAGCTCGCCGCCGGCAGGACTGTTGGCATCCCCCGCGGTGCGCTCGCGTGCATTCATGCAGGCCAGTCTACGCTTTTGTGTCAGTACTGCCAATTTCGGCACTTGCTGCCATCAAAGGCAGCACCAACACAGGCCGAAGCGCCGACCCGCGATCCGGTGCCGCAGGTAATCCCTTGATTTGGCTGCACTTTCTCGCTGCGGCCGATGCTGGCACGCAACTTGATCTCTCTCGATGGAACGCAGCCACAGGGAACACCGCCATGAACGAGTCCACCGCCGCCACCCTGGCACCCACCGCCGGCCTGCCGGACGATGCTGAGCGCCGCAGCTGGCTGATCGGCACTGCCGCGGCCGGCGGCGTTGCCGCCGTCGCCACCGCCGTGCCCTTCGTCGCCACGCTGGCGCCCAGCGAGCGCGCCAAGGCCCTGGGCGCCGCGGTGGAGGTAGACATCGCCGACATCCCGCCCGGCGGCATCAAGACCGTCGAGTGGCGCGGCAAGCCGGTCTGGCTGATGCGCCGCACGCCGGAGATGCTGGCCGGGCTGGGCCAGCACGACGATCAGCTCGCCGACCCGCAATCGCGCAAGGACGAGATGCCGGAAAGCTGCCGCAACGCGCAGCGCTCCAGCCGGCCCGAGCTGCTGGTGGCCATCGGCATCTGCACCCATCTGGGCTGCTCGCCCACCGCGCTGCCGGCGGGCACGAACAACCCCAGTGTCGACACCGACTGGCCCGGCGGCTTCTTCTGCCCCTGCCATGGCTCGACCTTCGACCTGGCCGGCCGCGTGTTCAAGAACAAGCCCGCGCCGACGAATCTGGAGATCCCACCGCATCGCTACCTGAGTGATTCGCGCCTGCGCATCGGCGAAGGCGAGGACGGCAAGGCCTGACCCTCGCGGCATCGCAATCCAGCAGCAAACCAAGACGAAACGCCACCGCCATGAACGCCATTCCCTACGCCTTCACCGTCGAGCTCGATCAAGCCCTGCCCGCCGCCGTCGAGACCCTGCGCGCCGCGCTGGCGACCGAGCAAATGGGCATCGTCAGCGAGGTGGACGTGCAGGCCACGCTGAAGGCCAGGCTCGGCCTGGACACGCATCCGCAGCGCCTGCTGGGCGTGTGCAACCCGCGCATCGCGCATGCGCTGACCACGGCCGAGCCCGATATCGCCGCGCTGCTGCCCTGCGGCTGCGGTGTCGCCGAGCCCACACCGGGCCGCACGCGCATCGCGCTGCAGGACCCGCGCGTGATCGCCGCGCTCAGCGAGAGCGCCGAGGTGCGCGCCGCCTGCGAGATGGCCCATGCCGCGCTGCGCCGGGTCGTCGACCGGCTCGTGACCGTGAGACCGCGGGCCTGAGCCTGCAGAACCTTCCCCATCGACAGAGGACCCATCCATGAGCAGCCGTCCCGCCGAAGCCGCAGCCGCCAGCCCCGAGGGCGAGGTCCAGCTGGTCTCCCTCTACCAGGCCTCCAAGAAGATCTACGCCCGCTCCGTCGACGGCTGGTTCGCCCGGCTGCGCAGGGTGATGGTCTGGGCCACCCAGCTGCTGTTCTACGGCCTGCCCTGGCTGGAGTGGAACGCGCGCCAGGCGGTGCTGTTCGACCTGGGCGCGCGGCGCTTCTACATCTTCGGCCTGGTGCTCTATCCGCAGGACTTCATCTACCTGACCGGCCTGCTGCTGATCTCGGCCTATGCGCTCTTCCTCTTCACCGCGGTGGCCGGGCGCCTCTGGTGCGGCTATGCCTGCCCGCAGACGGTCTACACCGAGATCTTCATGTGGCTGGAGCGCAAGTTCGAAGGCGACCGCGGCGCGCGCATGAAGCTGGACGCCGCGCCCTGGAGCGCCGAGAAGCTGGCGCGCAAGGGCGGCAAGCAGGCGGCCTGGGTGCTGCTGGCGCTGTGGACCGGTTTCTCCTTCGTCGGCTACTTCACGCCGATCAAGACCCTGGGCGCCGAGGTGGTGGCGCTGGCGCTGGGCCCGTGGCAGACCTTCTGGATCCTGTTCTACGGCCTCGCCACCTACGGCTTCGCCGGCCATATGCGCGAGCAGGTCTGCAAGTACATGTGCCCCTATGCGCGCTTCCAGAGCGCGATGTTCGACAAGGACACGCTGATCATCAGCTACGACCCCGGCCGCGGCGAACCGCGCGCACCGCGCGGCCGCAAGGTGGATGCCAAGGCCGCCGGCCTGGGCGACTGCATCGACTGCGGCCTGTGCGTGCAGGTCTGCCCCACCGGCATCGACATCCGCAACGGCCTGCAGTACGAGTGCATAGGCTGTGCCGCCTGCGTGGACGCCTGCGACACGGTGATGGACAAGATGGGCTACGCCCGCGGCCTGGTGCGCTACGACACCGAGCACGGCCTGCAGGAGCAGCTGCCGCGCGCGCAGGTGCTGCGCCGCATGCTGCGCCCGCGCGTGCTGGTCTACACCAGCCTCCTCGTCGTCATCACTACGGCGCTGTTCTGGCACATGCTGACACGCACGCCCTTCAAGGTGGACGTGGTGCGCGACCGCGCCTCGCTGGCGCGCATCGTCGAGGACGGCTATGTGGAGAACGTCTACCGCCTGCAGCTGATGAATGCGACCGAACAGGTGCAGCGCTACGAGGTGCAGGCTGAAGGGCTACCGGGCCTGGCAATGAGCCAGCCCGCCGTGGTGACGCTGACGCCGGCCGAGGCGCGCTGGATCTCGGTGGTGCTGCGCGTGCCGCCCGATAGCGCGGCCAAGGCTGGCTCCGGCGCGCACGAGATCCACTTCCTCACCCGGCTGCTGGGCTCCGGCGGCAAGACCGAGCGCAGCACATCCGAGAAGTCCACCTTCGTGGTGCCGCTGTGAGGGCGGCGCTGCGCAGCGTACTCACTTGCCGATGCAGAAGCTGCTGAAGATCACGCCCAGCAGTTCATCGGCGCTGAAGGCGCCGGTGATCTCGCCGAGCGCGTCGTGGGCCAGCCGCAGTTCCTCGGCCAGCAGGTCCAGCGCCGGCGGCTGCAGATGGGCGACGGCCTGGGCCTGCGCCAGATGGGTCTGGGTGCGCCGCAGGGCCTGTACATGGCGCTCGCGGGCGATGAACTGGCCCTCGGGCACCGCATGCCAGCCCACCTGCTGCAGCAGGCGCCGCCGCAGCAGCTCCAGGCCGGCGCCGGTCTTGGCCGACAGCGTCAGCGCATCGGGCGGCAGGCCTTGCGGCAGGGTGGTGCCGGTGTCGGCCTTGTTGTAGACCTGCAGGATGCGTGCTGGATCGACGCCGCGGAGCTGACGCTGTATCTGCGCGTCTTCGGCCTCGTAGGCGGCCTGGCCCAGACGCTCCAGGTCGTGCATGAACAGCAGCACATCGGCCTCGGCGATGGCCGCCCAGCTGCGCGCCACGCCGATGCGCTCGACCTCGTCCTCGGTCTCGCGCAGGCCCGCGGTATCGCTGATGTGCAGTGGCACGCCCTCGATCTGTATGGTCTGGCTGACCTTGTCACGGGTGGTGCCGGGTATGGGCGTGACGATGGCCAGCTCGGCGCCGGCCAGCGCATTGAGCAGCGAGCTCTTGCCCACATTGGGCTGGCCGGCCAGCACCACCTTGATGCCCTCGCGCAGCAGGGCGCCCTGGCGGGTGCGTTCCAGCACCGCGTCCAGGTGCTGCTGCAGGCGGACTAGCCGGCCCAGGGCATCGGCCTGTTCGAGGAAGTCGATCTCCTCCTCGGGAAAGTCCAGCGTCGCCTCGACCAGCATGCGCAGCTGGATCAGCGCGTCACGCAGCTCGCCCACTTCGCCGGACAGGGCGCCGGACAGGGCGCGGCTGGCGCTGCGCGCCGCCGCCTCGGTGCTGGCATCGATCAGGTCGGCCACCGCCTCGGCCTGGGCCAGATCCAGCTTGCCGTTCAGGAAGGCGCGCTGGGTGAATTCACCGGGCTCGGCCAGGCGTATGGGCTTGAGGGTCGGCAGCGCCTGGCCGGCCTCCAGGCAGCGCGCCAGCAGCAGCTGCAGCACCACGGTACCGCCATGGGCCTGCAGCTCCAGCACATGCTCGCCGGTATAGGAATGCGGCGCCGGAAACAGCAGGGCCAGTCCCTGGTCGATGACCTCGCCATTGGCGGCGCGAAAGGGCAGGTAGCTGGCCTCGCGGGCCTTCAGCGCACGGCCGCAGATGGCCTCGACGAGGGGGGTCAGGTCTTGCGGGGATGAGACCCGCACGATGCCGACCGCTCCGCGCCCGGGGGCGGTGGCGATGGCGGCGATGGGGTCTTGGTGGCGCGACAGCATGGCCGGATTGTCCGCGACGCGCGCCCCGGCGACACGGGCCGGGGCTCAGATGTTTGGCGCGGGGGAGGTCACCCGGCGGCCTCGCGTGAGACCGCCGCGCCGACCGTCTTTCGCCGCGCCGGCTTTGCTGCTGCTGCCGGCCGGCGAATCTCTGCCCCGCATGCGTGCAATTAAAGGCGCAAGCCCGGGCAAGAAAAAGCCCCCAAGCAGGGGGCTGCAAGGGGGCCTGCGTCCGAGCGTGACATTCGTCGCGCTCGGCTGTCGAGCGGGGTCGTCAGTGCTTGACGCCGAGCTGCTTGTTGATCATCCACTGCTGGGCGATCGACAGGATGTTGTTGACCAGCCAGTACAGCACCAGACCGGCCGGGAAGAAGAAGAACATGAAGCTGAAGGCCAGCGGCATGATCCACATCAGCTTGGCCTGCATGGGGTCCGGCGGCGTCGGGTTCAGCCAGACCTGGAAGAGGCTGGACAGCGTCATCAGGATGGGCAGCACGAAGAATGGATCCTTGGCCGACAAATCGGTGATCCACAGGATCCACGGTGCATGGCGCATCTCGACGCTGGACAGCAGCACCCAGTACAGCGCGATGAAGAAGGGCATCTGCAGGAAGATGGGCAGGCAGGAGCCGATCGGGTTGATCTTCTCGTCGCGGTAGATCTTCATCATCTCCTGCTGCATCTGCTGCGGCTTGTCCTTCAGGCGCTCGCGCATTTCCATGATGCGCGGGTTGACCGCCTTCATCTTGGCCATGCTGCGGTAGGCGCTGGCATTGAGCCAGTAGAATGCAATCTTCAGCAGCACCACCAGCGCGATGATGGACCAGCCCCAGTTGCCCAGCAGCTTGTGCAGCTGATCCAGCAGCCAGAACAGCGGCTTGGACAGGATGGTGAACCAGCCATAGTCCTTCACCAGTTCCAGGCCCGGGGCCAGCTTGGCAAGCTTGTTCTCTTCCTGCGGCCCGACGAAGAGCTGATGGTCGGCGCTGATGCTGGCACCCGGCGCCAGCTGGGCCAGCGGCGAGAGCATGCCCACCGAGTACAGATTGTTGTCGACCTTCTTGGTATAGAACTCGCGCGCCACATCACCCTTGGGCAGCCACGCACTGGCGTAGTAATGCTGGACCATCGCGACCCAGCCATCGCTGGCGTTCTTGTCGTGATCGGCCTTGCCCTTCTCGATGTCCTTGAAGTCCAGCTTCACGAACTTGGACTTGTCCGTGTACATGGCCGGGCCGGTGAAGGTGAAATAGAAGCTCGACTCGTTGGGCGGCGGATTGCCGTCGCGCACCAGCTGGGTATAGAGCTGCGGCGCCACCGGTGCACCCGAGGCGTTCTGCACCTCGTGCTTGACGTCGATGACGTAGTCGCCGCGCTTGAAGGTATAGGTCTTGACCAGCTTGACGCCGCCCTCCACCGCTGACTCGAAGCGCACGCTGAGGCTTTGCTCGCCGTCCTTCAGGCCGCGCTCGCCGGGCACCAGGCTCATGGGGCTCAGGTGGCTGGGCGCGCCGGGCACGCCGACCAGGCCGCTCTGGGCCATGTAGACGCGCGCGGCGCTGCGGTCCATCACCACGATATGGCCGCTGGGATCGGTCTCGTCCTTGTGCTGCAGCAGTTCGACCCGCACCAGGCTGCCACCCAGGCTGTCCAGCGTCGCCTTGACCACATCGGTGGCGATGGTCACCGTCTCCGACCTGGCCATGGCCGGTGCGGCTGCGGGGGCGGCCCCCGGCGCCGCCGCAGCCGGCAGCGCGCTGGCGCTGGGCAGGGCGCCGGCGGCTGCCGAGCCGGCGGCAGCCACCGGCTTGGGCGCGGCCGGGCTGAACATCGAGGGCTGACCGTTGTGTTTCTGCCAGCCGTCCCACAGGAGGACGAGCGACATCGTGAATACCACCCACAGCACGGTGCGGCGTATATCAGTCATGGGGATGCTTCGGGATTGGTAGGGGAGGAAGCAGGGCCGCGGCGCAGGCCGCAACCCAGACGGGTGAACAGACGGGGGGGCTGATCCGGCACCGGATGATGCCCGCCCAGGCAGAAAGGATTGCAGCGCAGGATGCGGGCCGCAGCCATATAGCTGCCGGCGCAGGCGCCATGGCGCTGCAAGGCCTGCAGCGCGTAACTGGAACAGCTGGGCGAATAGCGGCAGCCGGCATTGAGCCAGGGGCTCAGCAGCAGCTGATAGCCACGAACCAGACCCATCAGCAGGCGTTGCGGCCAGGAGCGCGGGGCGTGGGGCATGGTTCAGCTCCGCGCCGGCCGGGGCTTGGGCTCGCCGGACCGGCTGACAAGCCGCTCGACCAGCTGGCTCAGCTCGTCGCGCGCCGCAGCGCGCAGCGCATCCGAGGCGGCGCTGGGGTACTGCTTGGGGTCGAAAGGCGCGCGCAGGCGCACCACCCACAGGCCGGCCGGCAAGGCATCACCGGCCAGGCCGGCAAAGGCGGCACGGATCTGGCGCTTCAGCAGGCTGCGGGTGACGGAGCGCTTGGCATTGCGCTTGGGCACGACCAGGCCCAGCCAGCAGCCGCTCGGCGGCTTCGCCTCGACAGCGGGCCCGGCGGCGATGGCAGGCTTTTCATCCACAGGCTTGTGGGCGACCGGTGCATCAGCTGTTGATAACTCGGCCTGATCGGTGCACAAGCTGCTGCGGGCAGGCTTTTTGGGCAGGCTGGGCCACGCCGCAACGTGATGCACGGCAAAGTGGCTGCTGCGAGCGCGGCTGGGACTGCCCAGCACACGCTCAAAGTCGGCCGATCGCTGGATGCGGCCGATCACGGGTCAGGCCTTCAGCCTTAGACAGCCAGGCGCTTGCGACCCTTGGCGCGGCGCGCAGCGATCACGGCGCGGCCGCCGCGGGTCTTCATGCGAACCAGGAAGCCGTGGGTACGGGCGCGGCGGGTCTTCGATGCTTGGTAAGTGCGTTTCATGCTGGAACCTCTTCTAGGGCTAGGAGCGAGGTGCTGGCCTTTTCTGGCCCGTTTGCAACCCTGGCCCCATATCGGTCGAATCGACCGGCTTGGAGCCGGAGCCCACCTCGGCGTTTGGGCAAACCGGTACGAGGCAGCGCCCGCTTGTTCACCACAAGACAAGACACTGCGCCAAGAGTCAACCGCAGGACCGGGCTTCTCGTCGCGATCGTTGCTGCAGTTGTTGATACCAACCACCCACGTCCGCCACCAGCGAAGCCTTCGCCCACGCGCATGCCATCCAGCGCCCGGAAAACCCGGCATTACACCAAAGATTGCCGCACCAGTCAATCCAGCCCCTCGGGTCACTGGGGATTGCCGGGACTTGACCGCCCGGAAAATTCTGTGGATAACCCTGGCTCCGGCGGTCGCCCACGCCGTACAATGCGACCGCTCTAGAACAAGTTTTCCACAATGAGCGCAGACATCTTGGTCGCGGATCTGTGGCAGCGGGGCTGTGAACGCCTGGCCGCCGAACTGCCCGAGCAACAATTCAACACCTGGATCCGTCCGCTGCCGCCGGCAGATGTGGCGGAGTCCGGTTCCGAGGGCAGCGACCAAGGTCTGATCGTTTCCCTGCGCGTGCCCAACCGCTTCAAGCTCGACTGGATCCGCAACCAATACGCCGGCCGTATTGAATCCATACTCAGCGAGCTGGCCGGTCGCCCGGCCCGCCTGGAACTGGCGCTGGCCCCGCGCGATGCCCTGCCACGGGCAGCCGCCCTGCCCGCCAACCAGCCGATGGCCGTGGGCCAGGTGCTGCACAACGGTCTGCGGCCGGTGGTGCAGCCCGCGGGCACTGGCCAGAGCCAGACCAGCCAGCCTGCCAGCGAGCCCAACGCCCCTGCGGCCGTCGCCAAGGCCAGCAGCCCGGCGCCCAGCGCCAGCCGCCACCGAATCAACCCGGCGCTCACCTTCGACACCCTGGTGCCTGGCCGCGCCAACCAGATGGCCCGCACCGCCGCCCTGCATGTGGCCGGCGCGCCCGGCCAGATGTACAACCCGCTGTTCATCTACGGCGGCGTGGGCCTGGGCAAGACCCACCTGATCCATGCGGTGGGCAATGCCCTGCTCAAGGACAAGCCGGACGCGCGGGTGCTGTACCTGCACGCCGAGCAGTTCATCTCCGATGTGGTGAAGAACTACCAGCGCAAGACCTTCGACGAGCTGAAGGCCAAGTACCACTCGCTGGACCTGTTGCTGATCGACGATGTGCAGTTCTTCGCCGGCAAGGACCGCACGCAGGAGGAGTTCTTCAACGCCTTCGAGGCCCTGCTGGCCAAGCGCGCCCACATCATCATGACCTCGGACACCTATCCGAAGGGCTTGGTGGACATCGACGAGCGCCTCACCAGCCGCTTCGACGCCGGCCTGACGGTGGCCATCGAGCCGCCCGAGCTGGAGATGCGGGTGGCCATCCTGATCAAGAAGGCCGAGGCCGAGCAGACGCCCATGCCCGAGGATGTGGCCTTCTTCATCGCCAAGAACGTGCGTGCCAATGTGCGCGAGCTCGAAGGCGCGCTGCGCAAGGTGCTGGCCTACAGCCGCTTTTCGCACAAGGAGATCAATATCCAGCTGGCCCGCGAGGCGCTGAAGGACCTGCTGTCGATACAGAACCGCCAGGTGTCGGTGGAGAACATCCAGAAGACGGTGGCCGACTTCTACAAGATCAAGATCGCCGATATGTACAGCAAGAAGCGGCCGGCCTCGATCGCCCGGCCGCGCCAGATTGCGATGTACCTGGCCAAGGAAATGACCCAGAAGAGCCTGCCCGAGATCGGCGAGCTGTTCGGCGGCCGCGATCACACCACCGTGCTGCATGCGGTGCGCAAGATCGGCGGCGAGCGCCAGAAGAACACCGAGCTGAACCAGCAGCTCCATGTGCTGGAGCAAACGCTGAAGGGTTGATTTGATGCGCCGGGCTTCCCCGGGCAGGAATCACCGCATTCCTGGGTGAAAATGCCAAGGTTTACGCGCGCGCGTCTAGAGCTGCTCCCCAGCCCCGGACAGCCGCCCGCGGCAGCGGATCTCCACCCACCACCCTCAGAACAAGCGCAAGAGAGGTAGACATGATTGTGTTGAAGGCCACCCAGGACAAGGTGCTCGGCGCCCTGCAGGCGGTTGCGGGCATTGTCGAGCGCCGCCACACCCTGCCCATTCTTGCCAATGTGCTGATCCGCAAGCAGGGTGCTACGCTGGAACTGACCACCAGCGATCTGGAGATCCAGGTGCGCACCAGTGCCGAGCTGGGCGGCGACGAGGGTCAGTTCTCCACCACGGTGGGCGCCCGCAAGCTGATCGACATCCTGCGCTCGATGCCGGCCGACCAAACCGTCTCGCTGACCGCCAATGCCAGCAAGCTGACGCTGCAGGGTGGCAAGAGCCGCTTCACGCTGCAAACCCTGCCGGCCGACGACTTCCCGCTGGTGCAGGAGGCCGCCGACTTCGGCCCCGCCTTCAGCGTGCCGCAGAAGACGCTGAAGGGCCTGATCAACCAGGTGCATTTCGCGATGGCGGTGCACGACATCCGCTACTACCTCAACGGCATCCTCTTCGTCGCCGAGGGCAAGACCCTGACCCTGGTGGCCACCGACGGCCACCGCCTGGCCCTGGCCCAGGCCCAGCTGGAAACCGAGATCCCCAAGCAGGAGGTGATCCTGCCGCGCAAGACCGTGCTGGAGCTGATGCGCCTGCTGAAGGACGGCGGCAAGGGTGAGGAGGAAAACCAGCCGATCGAGATGCGCTTTGCCGGCAACCAGGCCAAGTTCAGCTTCTCGGGCATGGAGTTCGTCACCAAGCTGGTCGAGGGCAAGTTCCCCGACTACAACCGCGTGATCCCGAAGCACCACAAGTTCCGCGTCACGCTGGGCCGTGCGCCGCTGCTGGCCAGCCTGCAGCGCGCCGCCATCCTGACCAGCGAGAAGTTCAAGGCGGTGCGCCTGTCCTTCGAGCCGGGTCTGCTGTCCATCGCCTCCAGCAATGCCGAGCAGGAAGAGGCCAAGGAAGAAATCGAGATCGACTACGGCGGCGATGTGATCGAGACCGGCTTCAATGTGACCTATCTGATGGACGTACTGTCCAATATGAGCCAGGACATGGTCAATATCGACCTCAACGACAGCGCCGCCAGCGCCCTGCTGAGCATTCCCGAGCAGGACGGCTTCAAGTACGTCGTGATGCCGATGCGGATCTGAGGACCCGCATGGGCCGCGCCCTGAATAGGGCGCTCCCCCGGCCCCCCGCCGAGCGGGGGGTTCTAGTTTGAAAGTTGTAGTGGCCGCCTCGCGGCCTTGAGACCTGCCCCATGAGCGACAACACCACACCCGACAGCAATTCCGAAGGCCTGACCGACAAGCAGCAGGCCGCTGTGACGGCGGAAGCCGCCTCGGGTGCGGTCTATGGCGCCGACTCGATCCAGATCCTCGAGGGCCTGGAGGCGGTGCGCAAGCGCCCGGGCATGTATATCGGCGACACCTCGGACGGCACCGGCCTGCACCATCTGGTGTTCGAGGTGGTGGACAACTCCATCGACGAATCGCTGGCCGGCCATTGCGACGACATCATCGTCACCATCCACAGCGACAACAGCATCTCCGTCATCGACAACGGCCGCGGCATCCCCACCGGCGTCAAGATGGACGACAAGCATGAGCCCAAGCGCAGCGCCGCCGAGATCGCGCTGACCGAGCTGCATGCCGGCGGCAAGTTCAACCAGAACAGCTACAAGGTCTCCGGCGGTCTGCACGGCGTGGGCGTCAGCTGCGTCAACGGCCTGTCCAAATGGCTGCGCCTGACGGTGCGCCGCGACGGCAAGGTGCATCAGCTCGAGTTCAAGCAGGGCGTGCCGCAGGATCGCCGCATCGAGCTGGTGGACGGCTTCGAGACCAGCCCCATGCACATCGTCGGCGAGACCGACAAGCGCGGCACCGAGGTGCACTTTCTGCCGGACACCGAGATCTTCCAGCAGAACAACGACTTCCACTACGACATCCTGGCCAAGCGGCTCAGGGAACTGAGTTTCCTGAACAACGGCGTCAAGATCCGCCTGGTCGACGAGCGCAACAACAAGGAAGACAACTTCGCCTACGCGGGCGGCGTGCGCGGCTTCGTCGAGTTCATCAACAAGGGCAAGAGCACCCTGCATCCGAACATCTTCCACGCCCAGGGCGACAAGACCTCGGACCAGGGCACCAATATCGGCGTTGAAGTCTCCATGCAGTGGAACGACGGCTTCAACGAGAACGTGCTCTGCTTCACCAACAACATCCCGCAGCGCGACGGCGGCACCCACCTGACCGGCCTGCGGGCCGCGATGACCCGCGTGCTGAACAAGTACATCACCGACAACGACCTGGCCAAGAAGGCCAAGGTCGAGGTGGCCGGCGACGATATGCGCGAAGGCCTGGCCTGCGTGGTGTCCGTCAAGGTGCCCGAGCCCAAGTTCAGCTCGCAGACCAAGGACAAGCTGGTCTCCAGCGAGGTGCGCGGCCCGGTGGAGGAAATCGTCGCCAGCAAGCTCAACGACTGGCTGCTGGAGAACCCGATCGACGCCAAGATCATCTGCGGCAAGATCCTCGACGCGGCCCGTGCCCGCGAGGCCGCCCGCAAGGCCCGCGAGATGACCCGCCGCAAGGGCGTGCTGGACGGCCTGGGCCTGCCCGGCAAGCTGGCCGACTGCCAGGAAAAAGACCCCGCGCTGTGCGAGATCTACATCGTCGAGGGCGACTCCGCCGGCGGCTCCGCCAAGCAGGGCCGCGATCGCAAGTTCCAGGCCATCCTGCCGCTGCGCGGCAAGATCTTGAACGTTGAGAAGGCGCGCTACGAGAAGCTGCTGACCAGCAACGAGATCATCACGCTGATCACCGCCCTGGGCACCGGCATCGGCCGCGGTGCCGGCAGCGACGACTTCAACCCCGACAAGCTGCGCTACCACCGCATCATCATCATGACTGACGCGGACGTGGACGGCGCCCACATCCGCACCCTGCTGCTGACCTTCTTCTACCGCCAGATGCCCGAGCTGGTGGAGCGCGGCCACATCTACATCGCCCAGCCGCCGCTCTACAAGGTCAAGGTCGGCAAGCATGAGCAATACCTGAAGGACGCCAGCGACCTCGACGCCTTCCTGCTCAAGGTGGCGCTGCAGGACGCCCATCTGCACACCGGCGGCAGCGCTGCGACCGTGCTCAGCGGCGAAGCCTTCGAGACCCTGGCCCGCCAGTATGTGCAGGCCGAGGCCGTGATCGGCCGCCTGGCCAACTGGATGGACTTCGAGGCGCTGCGCGTGCTCTCCAGCGGCCTGGCCATCAACCTCGACAGCAAGGAAGCCGCCGAGCAAGCCGCCCGCGATATGCAGGCCGCGCTGCACGAGGCGGTGGTCGAGGCCGTCTACGACGAGCGCACCGACAAGCAGCTGCTGCGCATCAGCCGCAAGCACCACGGCAACACCCGCGCCAGCGTCATCAACGCCGACTTCGTGCACGGCGCCGATTACGAGGTGCTGGCCAGCGCCGGCCGCACCTTCAAGGACCTGCTGGGCGAAGGCGCCGTGGTCAAGAAGGGCGAAGGCGAGAAGGCCAAGGAAAGCAAGGTCAGCGATTTCCGCGGCGCCATGGCCTGGCTGATGCAGCAGGCCGAGAACTCGGTCGGCCGCCAGCGCTACAAGGGTCTGGGCGAGATGAACCCCGAGCAGCTGTGGGAAACCACCATGGACCCCACCGTGCGCCGCCTGCTGCGCGTGCAGATCGAAGACGCCATCGAAGCCGACCGCGTGTTCACGATGCTCATGGGAGATGAAGTTGAGCCGCGTCGCGAGTTCATCGAATCCAACGCCTTGAGGGCGGGGAATATTGACGTGTGATTTCTGTACAGCGCGTAGGGCGCCATAGTAGTAATTGCTTTGGCGCGTAAGGCAGATCAAGGACTTAGCGAGTCCCGCGCCATAGACCTCTGCCAATCGATGCGCAAGTTCCCGCGACTGGCCTTTAGTTGCGCCAAAGTGGTTGCACCGCGTCCCGGGAGGTAGTTGCAGGTTCGGCTAAGCCCACACCGGAATGACCGAGGAAGGCCCTCTTGAACGGTTCAACGGAGACCTGATGACCGCGCAGCAGAACTCCGCTGGCAAGCGCCAACTCCAACAGGCCGATAGAAGTCGATAGAGTCGGAGAGGCCAGATGGCCGCAACCTCCAAGAACCGGCATTGAAGGAAGTCCGCAACCCTTGTCGGCGATCATTCCCGCCCCGGGGCCCTTGACGACGATCTTCCGAGTCTCCAGGCAAAATCCCGACCCTCAGGGCGATCCTGGCCTCAGGCCCGCCGGTAAGCCCACCGGTAAGAATGGAGCAGCAGCAATGGCACTGACGAAGAAGGGCGCGTTCTGGTACGGGACTACGTCCGGCGACACCCAAGCCGAGCTGCGCAGCTACAGCGTTGCGAATCGCCATGAGGCCGTCCGTTTTGCGGCGTCCAAATGCGATTGCGGGTGCCGTACCTTCGCGCTGCAGACCGATGAAGAAGCCGGCGTAGCAATCCGCACCTGCACCGACTGCGGGCTGGAGCACCTGATGGGCGACAGCGCGGACTACCTTGACGAAGCCTCGCCCGAGGCGCACGAGTGCGTGTGCGAGAACGAGGTGTTTGAGCTGATGTCCGGCGTCTCCGTGTACGAGGGCACACACGACGTGCGTTGGTACTACATCGCCTGCCGCTGCGTGGAATGCAATCTGGTCGGGGTCTTCGCAGACTGGAAGTGTGAAGCGGGTGATGCGGCGGCCTTCCTCGCCAAGGTGTGAGCGCCGTGGCCCAATAGCGGACCCTCGACACCCTCGAATCCTGGATCTGGGAGTCCGCCGACATCCTGCGCGGCTCCATCGACTCGTCAGACTTCAAGAACTACATCTTCGGCCTGCTGTTCCTCAAGCGCTTCAACGACGTATTCGAGGAGCGCGTTCGGCAGCTATCGTATTGCCAGTTTTTGAGAGGGCACTATGCGTCAGTTGATAAAGGACCCCGTCAGCTGGGCTACTTCGGCCGTGGGTAGCTGGCCTCGTTTATTGATCAGCTTTCTGCTGCTGTCCCTGATCATTGCCTATGCAGCGTACGATGCCGCCGAAAACGGGTGGCGTTCATCGGCCGGTATCGTCGGCTTTTTGTGCTGGATGCAGCTCCTGCTCTTGTATTCGATGAAGCAGCTGCTCCTGCGAGTCAAGGGCGACGGCGAGGCTGAGGATCACTGAACCTACAAAGCGTTGCAGGCAGCGAGTTCTTCGTAGTCAAGTCCCTGTAGATGGCGTGGCTGGCGCGCTCACCGCCCGCGCGCGCGCCACAAGGCCTTTTTGCTCTTGAGCTGGCGCTCGATGCCGTCATTGAGCCGGCTGCGCAGGTCGATCACCGCCTCCACATGGCCGTAGACGCCGGGGAAGCGCAGGTCCAGCCACAGCCACAGCGTGCAGGAGCGCAGGGCCTGTTCCATGCGGTCGAGCCGGCTGTGCTCATCCACATCGTCCAGGAACCAGGGCGCGCCCGCCTTGCCGCTGCGGCCATGGCTGGCCGCCCAGTCCAGGTACTCCTGCACCTGGCCCGTCGTGCGGCTGTCCACCGGGGCCTGGGCATAGATGAAGCGGGTCTTCAGCGGCAGCCCCGGCGCCGCCCGGTCCAGCTGCTCGGCCAGCTCCATCATCTGTTCCAGCTCGGCCACCTTCAGATGGGCATCGTCCAGACGCAGCTGCTCCATGAAGACGCGCAAGATGCCGTGCAGGCCGGCCAGGCCCAGGCGGCGCGCGATGGTGTCGACATGCCACCAGTTGGGTGCCACCGCCGCCTTGAAGTCGCGCGGCGCCCGTGGCGTCTTGGGCAGCAGCTCGCGCAGCAGGCGGCCGGCGCTGCTCTCGGCCTCGCGCAGCACGCCGACAAAGCCCTCGTCATGCAGGCCGTAGCGGCCGGCGCGGCCGGCGATCTGGTGCACCTCGGAGACCGAGAGCGGCCGGTCGGCCTCGCCGTCATACTTGCTCAGCGTGCTGAACAGCACCCGCCGTATCGGCAGGTTCAGGCCCATGCCGATCGCATCGGTCGCCACCAGGATATGGCTGGCGCCCTCGGCAAAGCGCTCCGCCTCGCGGCGCCGCACCTCGGGCGGCAGCGCGCCATAGATCACCGAGACCGGGTGCCCGGCCGCCGCGATCTGATCGCGCAGCATCAGCACCTCGCGACGGCTGAAGGCCACCACCGCATCGCCCAGCTTCAGCGCGGCGATGGCCACCGGCGCCGGCAGCAGCTGCACCTCCTGCTTGCGCTCGAAGCTGCGCACGCTGCAGCGCTCGCCGCACAGCTGCAGCAGCCTTTCTACCGCCGCCACCGCATAGGCCGAGCAGATGATGATCAGCTCGCGCGCCGGCACGCCGACGATGGCCTGGGTCCAGGCCCAGCCGCGGTAGGTGTCGAACAGCATCTGGGCCTCGTCGATCACCGCCACGTCCACCACCTCGCGGGTGTTGACCATCTCTATGGTGCTGGAGATCAGGTGTGCGCCTGCCGCCGGCTGGTTTTCCTCGCCGGTCAGCAGCGAGCAGGGCACGCCGCGCGCCACCAGGCGGTCGCGCCCCTCCAGCGCCAGCAGACGCAGCGGTGCCAGATAGCTGCCGCTGCCGGCCTGAGCCAGGCGCTCGAAGGCGGCATGGGTCTTGCCGCTGTTGGGGGCACCGACATAGAGGGTGATCTGGCGGCCCAGACGGCGGGCCGGCTCGAAACTGTCCGGATAGCCCTGGAAGGCCAGCTCGCGGTTCAGGCCGGCCAGCGTGTGCAGCTCGGCCACCCGTTGCTCCCAGCGGTCCTGGGCGCGGGTGCAGGCCGCCTGCAGCGCCGCCAGCGGCAGCGGCACCGCGCATTCGGCCTGCAGGCGGGGCAGCAGCGAGTCCAGCTGATCGTCGGCCTGCAGCGCCTCGCTGCGTGCCAGCAGGCTGTTCAGATGGCCGCGCAGCGCCTCAGCATGGGCGCAGGCTGGGGGCTGGCCCAGGGCCTGCTGCAGGGCCTGGGCATCGCCGTCGCGGTAGAAATCCCAGATCGGCCCCTCGTCCGCCGGCAGCAGATAGGCCAGCTGCAGCTGCCAGCCGGGCCGGTCCAGCACCAGGGTCTGGCTGGCACGGCGCCGCCAGGACAGGCCCTCGCGCTGCAGGCCCAGCTTGTCGAGCTGGGTGCTGCGCTGCTGCATCAGCGGCCGGGCCTGGGCGGGCTCGCCCTGCGCGTCCAGGGCATCGAGATGGCGCAGGGCGACGGCGATATGCGCCGGCGCGATCCAGCGCGCCGGCCGGCCGCCGGACACGGCCTTCTGTATCTGCACCAGGCCCAGTGCATCGGGGTCATCGTCAAGATCGGCCGGGCTCAGCACCTGGGGCAGGTAGAAGGCGGCCTGGCGTATCCGCTGCCATTGCCCGGCGACCAGGTCGGCGGGCAGGCGCGCCGCATGGCGGGGCTGGGGCAGGTGGAAGCTGGGGGGAACGGGTGTTGTCGTATGGGGCACGGGCGGAAGTGGAACACAGACGCGTAGCAGCTTTGCTCGGCGGCCGGCCAAGGAAAGCTGCAAGCAGCGCTAAAAGATGCACGTTTTGAGCCGATAAGCACTCAGGCGTTTATCAAATCAAACCAAGAGTCAAGGCTATGAGCGATATAGGTAGCAAGCTGGGTGCCCTGCGCAAGGCCAAGGGCATGTCCATGGAAGCCCTGGCTCTGGAAGCGGAGGTCTCGCGCATGACGGTGCAGCGCATCGAGGCCGGCGCCGATATGCGGCTGTTCACGCTGCAGGAGATTCTGCGCGTGCTGGGCGCCGAGGTGATGCTGGTGCCCACGGCCCTGCGCGCCGATATCGAGGCCCTGATACGCAGCCAGGGCCTGTTGCTAACGCCGGAAGTGAATGTGCGACGCACGGCCACGGTAGTCGCCTTGCACAGCCGGGGCCGGCACGCGCTGTGAGGCCTGCGCCGCGCCGCCGCTCAGCCCAGGCCGGCATTGCCGGCAATGCCCGCGACAAAGCGCGGCCATAGCGCGGGGGGCAGGTCATGCCCCATGCCCGCGATCTCGTCCAGGCGTGCGCCCGGAATCAGCCGGGCCAGCTCGCGGCCGGCCGGCACCGGCACCAGCGGGTCGGCGTCGCCATGGATCACCAGCGTGGGTGCGCGGATGCGGCCCAGCAGCGGCCGGCGGTCCGCGTCGGCCGCCACCGCCAGCAGCTGGCGCAGCTGGCCCCGGGGCTTGTAGCTGCGCGCGATCGCGCCTGCGGTGCGCTGCTCCACCCAGCCCGGCGGGCAGGGGTAGGCGGGACTGCCGATCAGGCGCATGAAGGCCGCGCTGTGCGCCACCAGGGCCTGCGGCTCGCGCGGCGGCCGCGCCAGCAGGGCCGAGCGGACCTGAAAGCTCGGCCCCGGCAGATGGCGGGCGCCGCTGCTGCTCATCATCAGCGTCAGACTCCTGAGCCGCTGCGGATGGCGGGCGGCCAGATGCTGGGCGATCATGCCGCCCATCGACGCGCCGCAGACATGGGCGCTGGCCAGGCCCAGCGCATCCAGCAGCCCGCGTGCATCCTCGGCCATATCGGCCAGGCTGTAGGGGCTCTTGATGGGCAGATGCAGCAGATGCTGCATGGAGGCCAGCGCGATCGAGGGCGTGCCCAGATGATCCAGGCTCTGGCTCAGGCCGATATCGCGGTTGTCGTAGCGGATCACCCGGAAACCGCGCTCGGTCAGCTGCGCGACGAACTCGTCGGGCCAGGCCAGCAGCTGCATGCCCAGGCCCATGATCAGCAGCAGCGGCTCGCCATCGGCGGGCCCCAGGTCCTCCACCTCCAGCTGCAGGCCGTTGGCGGCGATCTGCATCAGTGGCCGCCGCTGCGGTAGAACCAGCGCCTGGCCCCATGCGGCTCGAAGGGCTGCCACTGGCCCAGCGGCTGGGCCAGCCGGTCGGCCACCGCATACAGGGCCAGCGGGTTGAGCCCCAGGCCCAGATGGCTGGCATGCACCTCGATGTTCTCGCGCTGCGGGCCGGGCTCCTGCACGCTGCAGCGCCAGGCCACCACCCCGTCGCTGCGCGAATAGATCGAGGTGCAGGGCACCGGCGGCGCCTCGCGTATGCCGGCCAGCAGCGCGGGGTCGCTGACGCGCTGGCCGCTGACCATCTCGAAGAAGCGCCAGGCATTGGTGGCGCGCGGATGGCCGGTGAAGGGGGTGCCCAGCGTGATCACGCAGCGCGCATGGTCGGGCAGTTCCTTGGCCAGTTCGCGCGCATAGATGCCGCCTAGGCTCCAGCCGATCAGGCTCACCGGCCGCGCATGGTGGCGGAACAGCCGGCGTATCTGGGCGCTGCACTGCTCCAGCACGCCGTGGCGCGGGCCGAAGTTGAAGCCCTGACCCCAGGGATGGGTCTGGTAGCCCAGCTGATCCAGGAAGCGGCGCAGCGGCTGGGTCGTCAGGTCGTTGGCGCCCAAGCCGGGAAAGACCAACACCGGATGACCGTCGCCGCGCGGCAGCTTGCGCAGCCAGGGGCTGGCCGCCAGCAGCGCCGCATACTCCCAGGGGGCCCGCCCCTCCAGCATCATCAGCCAGGCATTGGGGGGCCGCAGCGCCGCATGCGGGTCCGGCTCGGGGAGGGCATGAGCATGAGCATGAGCATGAGCATGAGCGGGGCGGCGACGGGAACGCGGTACGGCGGCGGGCATGGCGGCATCCTAGCGCCCAGCCCGGCCGACCGGCACAGCGGAGTCCCTAGGCCCGGCTGTCACGGCCGCGACAGCGGCTGCGACCTGCTGCCCGCCTCAGTCCAGCGCCGGCGGCGGCGCCACCCAGACCTCCAGCACGCCCGGCAGCGGCTTGAGGCGGGCCGCCAGCGGCTCGATACGCCAGCCCGCCTGGTCCACGGCCGGCGCCAGCGCCTGGGCGCAGGCCAGGCTGTCGTTGCCGTGGTAGCGCACCGTGGTCTGCCGCACCGGCAGCGGGTTGGCGCGACCGGCGGCGACGGCGCTGGCCAGCACATCCTCGATCGGCGGCACCGAGGCGCCCAGCCGTCGCCAGGGCTCGCGATAGGCGCGCAGCGCCGCGCGCTGCTCAGGCCCATAGATCTGCAAGAAGATGGTCTTGCCGCGGCAGGGTGTGCCGGAGGGCGGGGCTGCGGATGCGCTGGTCGCCGCCGGTGCCGATGATGACGGCGCTGCGGAGGGGGCCGGCTGGGTCTGCCGCAGCGGCGCCCCGGTCTGGCCGCAGGCCAGCGGCAGCTCGCTCATCGCGCGCTCGCCGCGCGCCAGCGCCGCGGCCCGGCGCCGCTCGGCGGCCACCGGATCGCAGGGGTGGGTGCTGGCCAGGCGCGCGTCCAGCGCGTAGTCGTAGAGCCAGTAGCGTGGTGGCGGTATCGCGTTGACCACGCCGTCCTGGCGCAGCAGGCAGTTGGGCAGGGCCTGCTCCAGCCGCGGATCGGCCGCCGCCAGCAGCAGCCGGCAGGGCTGGGGCCGGCGCGCGTCCGCCAGCGCCTCGCATTGCCTCAGCGTGCTGGTGTAGACGGCCGCGGCCAGCGGCGAGCGCTGGAACCAGCCGGCCTGCGCGTCGGGGCACAGCGTGTCGGCGGTGCGCACGATGGCGGCCGCCATCGCGCTGACCGCGCCCAGCTCCTGCGCGCCGCTGGCCGCCGCGGCGGGCAGACTGGCCCACAGCGTGGTCAGCTCCTTCAGCGCGGCGCGCTCGTCGCTGGTCTTCTTGTCCAGCGTGCTGCGCAGGCTGTCGATCGCCTGCCAGGTCGAGACGCCCAGCGTGGCCGCCGCGCCCAGGCCCAGCGTCGTGTTGACCGCGGCCGCCCCGATGCGGGCCGGCAGCCGCGACAGGGCACTGTCCCGGCTGCCCTCGGTCGCGGCGCGTTGGGCCTGGCTGTCGGCGCGCTCGAAGGGTTGCTGTTCGTCGTCGTCGAAATAACGCCCCGGGTCGGCGGCCAGGGTGCGCACGAAATCGCCGTCAAGCTTGCCGCCCAGGAACTGGCCGAGCTGGAAATAGCTCTCCCACTGGGCCTCGGAGAAGAACTGGTCGGCGGTGGTCTGCTGAGGAAACTCGGGGTTCTCGGCCTTGAAGTTGATCAGGTCCACCGGCAGGCCGTCCGAGACATTGGGCTTGACGACGATCAGGATGCCGCTGCCCGGCCGCTTGCCGCCATAGCGTATGCGGGCCAGCGCCAGGCAGGCGCTGCTCTGGCTGCTGGCCAGGTCGTTCAGCGAGCCGAAGGCCTGCAGGGCCGGCGGCCAGGGCGGGGGCGCCGCCGCCGCCGGCCTGGCCAGGCGGTAGCGCGCGGCCAGGGCCGGCGCCGGA
>JAYRSJ010000041.1:0-7747 GCA_041920215.1 Burkholderiaceae bacterium
GGGGATGCGGACGATTTCTTGGACTACCTGGAGGTAGTTCATGTACTCATACGAGGACCGGCTTCGAGCCGTGCAGCTGTACATCAAGCTGGGCAAGCGCATCGGCTTGACCATCAGGCAGCTGGGATATCCGACGAAGAATGCACTCAAGACCTGGTACCGCGAGTACGAACAGAGCCACGAGCTGCGCGCCGGCTACACGCGGCCGGCGCGGTTTTCTCAGGAGCAGAAGGAGCGGGCTGTCGAGCACTACCTTGAGCACGGCCGGTGCATCGCTGCGACGATCAAGTCGCTGGGCTATCCGTGCAGGTCACTGCTGTCGGCCTGGCTCCAAGAGCTGCATCCGCGGCCCACGCGCGTGGTCGGTCGATCGCAGGAGCTGGCGCCTGAAGCCAAGCACTCTGCCGTGATCGCCTTCTGCACACGCCCGGCCAGCGCGCAGGCCGTGGCCGATGAGGTCGGCGTGTCTCGGGGCTCGCTGTACAAGTGGAAGAATCAACTGCTCGGCCACGACGCACCCGCATCCATGAAGCGCAAGCAAGGCGCCCCTACAAGCTCAGATCGAGCCGACCTGGAACAGCAGCTCGAGACGCTGCGCCAAGACATCCGCCGGCTGCAGCTCGAGAAGGACCTGCTGAAGAAGGCGAATGAACTCTTAAAAAAAGAGCTGGGCATCGATCAGCAGCCCCTGACGAACCGGGAGAAGACGCTGCTGGTTGATGCCCTGAGGTCGACGTACACGGTGACGGAACTGCTCTGCGAGTTGAACCTGCCGCGCAGTTCCTACTTCTACCATCGCGCCCGGCTCGGGGTGGCCGACAAGTACGCCGACGTGCGCCAGGCCATGACCAACATCTTCGAGCGCAACTACCGCTGCTACGGCTACCGGCGACTCCACGCATCGCTGAGCGATCAGTGCGTCAACATCTCCGAGAAGGTGGTGCGCCGTCTGATGAAGCAGGAGTGCTTGGTCGCCGCGACGAGCAAACGCCGTCGGTACGGCTCCTACATGGGGGAGATCAGTCCCGCCCCCGACAACGTGCTGAACCGAGATTTCAGCGCCGATGCGCCCAACGAGAAGTGGCTCACTGACATCTCGGAGTTCCAGATCCCGGCTGGCAAGGTGTACCTGTCGCCCATGATCGATTGCTTCGACGGCATGGTCGTGAGCTGGTCGATCGGCACTCGGCCTAACGCTGATTTGGTCAACACGATGCTGGACGCTGCCATTGACAAGGTCGCAGCCAGCGGCGAGCGGCCCGTGGTGCATTCCGATCGTGGCGGCCACTATCGGTGGCCAGGCTGGCTGGCTCGAATCGCCGATGCCAAGCTGGTCCGCTCAATGTCACGCAAGGGCTGCTCGCCGGACAACGCGGCGTGCGAAGGCTTCTTTGGTCGGCTCAAGACCGAGATGTTCTTTGCCCGCGACTGGTTATCAACGAGCATCGAGGAGTTCGTGGCGGCGCTGGATGCCTACATCCGCTGGTACAACGAGGTTCGGATCAAGAGTTCACTGGGCTTTTGCAGTCCCGCCCAGCATCGTCGGCGCCTGGGCATCGCCGCATAACCAGTCCAAGTTTTTGTCCGCATCCCCGGTGGGTCAAATTTAGATCGGCGCCAACACGATGCGCGCCACCTGCTCGTAGAGCAGGTCTTTGATTTGTCTTTTGTCCATGCCAATATTCTAACGATGGTTAGAATGTAGCAAGCAACTGGGGGAAAGCCAGTCACCCTCGGACCGAACAGCAGCACGTATTCGGGCGAAGGTATTGACGGTTCATGTACCAGAACAGAGACAAACATCTAGTCGCAGCGTTCGTCTCACCGCAGTACAGGATTGGTTCCATCGTTGCCATCAGAAACTGAATCTCAAGTCGCGCGCATCGAGCCGAGTTTGACGGCTAATTTCTCATCGCTGGAGGCCGTGCACCGCATTTGTCTGCGATTCGCGGCAGCTTTCAAGATGGAATGATCAGACGCAGGCGCTGATCATCTCAGCGCCTGCGCATCATCAGGAACGCCGCCGGCACGACGAACAGCGACAGCAGCGGCGCCGTCACCATGCCACCCAGCATCGGCGCGGCGATGCGGCTCATCACCTCCGAGCCGGTACCGCTGCCCCACACGATAGGCACCAAGCCGGCCAGGATCACGGCCACGGTCATCGCCTTGGGCCGCACGCGCAGCACCGCGCCCTCGCGGATGGCGTCCAGCAGTTGCCCCGCTGTCGGCATAGCGCCGTCCGGACAGCGCTCGGCCAAGGCATGCTTCAGGTAGATCAGCATCACGACGCCGAACTCCGCCGCGACGCCGGCCAAGGCGATGAAGCCCACGCCGGTGGCGATCGAGAGGTTGTAGCCCAGCAGGTACAGGAACCAGATGCCGCCGGTCAGCGCAAACGGCAGCGTGGCCATGATCAGCAGGGCCTCGTCGAGCCTGGAGAAGGTCAGGTACAGCAGCACGAAGATGATCAGCAAGGTGGCCGGCACCACCAGCTTCAGCCGGGCATTGGCCCGCTCCAGGTACTCGAACTGGCCCGAGTAGGCGAGGCTCACCCCGGATTCCAGCTTGACCTGGCTGGCCACGGCGGCGCGCAGATCCTTGGCCACCGAAGCCAGGTCACGCCCTCGCACGTCGACATAGACCCAGCCCGAGGGGCGCGCGTTCTCGCTCTTGAGCATGGGCGGCCCCTCGCTGATCGCAATACTCGCCACCGTGCCCAGCGTGATCTGCTGGCCCATCGGTGTGGCGATCGGCAACTGCACCAGCTTTTCGGGCGAGTCGCGCCACTCGCGCGGGTAGCGCAGGCTTACGGGGAAGCGGGCCAGGCCCTCCACCGTCTCCGACACGTTCTCGCCGCCGATGGTGCCGGAAACGATAGCCTGGATGTCGGACACATTGAGGCCATAACGACCTGCTGCCAGTCGATCGATCTCGACGTCTATGTAGCGACCGCCCGTCAATCGCTCGGCCAGCGCCGAGCTGACGCCCGGAACACCCTTGGCGACCTGCTCGACCTGCGCGGCGATGCGGTCGATCACCCGCAGATCGCTGCCACTCACCTTCACCCCGATGGGGCTCTTGATGCCGGTGGCCAGCATGTCGATGCGGTTGCGGATCGGTGGGATCCAGATATTGGACAGCCCCGGGATCTTGACTGCGCTATCAAGCTCCTCGATCAGACGCTCCGGTGTCATGCCGGGCCGCCATTGCTCGCGTGGCTTGAGCTTGACCGTGGTCTCGAACATCTCCAGCGGCGCCGGGTCGGTCGCCGTCTCTGCGCGGCCGGCCTTGCCAAAGACGCGCTCCACCTCGGGCACGGTCCTGATCATCCGGTTGCTGATCTGCAGCAACTCGGTCGCCCGCTGCGCCGACAGGCCCGGCAAGGCCGAAGGCATATAGAGCAGATCGCCCTCGTCAAGCTGCGGCAGGAACTCGCCGCCCAGCCGGGCCAGCGGCCACAGCGTCGTGGCCAGGGTTGCCAGCGCAATCAGCATCGTGGCCTTGGGCCAGCGCAGCACCCATTCAAGGCAAGGCCGGTAGACCGCGATCAGCGCCTGTGTGATCGGGTTCTTCCGCTCGTCGGGAATGCGGCCGCGGATCCAGTAGCCCATCAGCACCGGAATTAAGGTAACCGACAGGCCGGCGGCCGCCGCCATGGCATAGGTCTTCGTAAAGGCCAGCGGACCGAACAGCCGCCCTTCCTGAGCCTCCAGCGTGAAGACCGGCACAAAGGACAAGGTGATGATCAGCAGCGAGAAGAACAACGCCGGTCCGACTTCCTCGGCCGCTTGCGTGATGACATCCCAGCGCTCCTTGCCCTGCAGCACCTGACCAGGATGGCCATGCTGCCAAGCCTCCAGCTTCTTGTGCGAGTTCTCGATCATCACCACGGCCGCATCCACCATCGCGCCGACCGCGATTGCGATGCCGCCCAGCGACATGATGTTGGCGTTGATGCCCTGATAGCGCATCACCAGAAAGGCCGTCATCACGCCCAGCGGCAGCGCGATGATGGCCACCAGGGCGGAGCGCAGATGCCACAGGAAGATGGCGCAGACGACAGCCACGACCAGGAACTCCTCAATCAGCTTGCTCGTCAGGTTGTGGATCGCACGCTCGATCAGGGCACTGCGGTCATAGGTCGTGACGATCTCGACGCCCTGGGGCAGGCTGCTCTGCAGCTCGGCCAGCTTGGCCTTGACCGCGGCGATCGTCTGCTGGGCGTTCTTGCCCGAACGCAGCACCACCACGCCGCCGGCCACCTCGCCCTCGCCGTCCAGTTCGGCAATGCCCCGGCGCATCTCGGGCCCCACCTGCACGGTGGCGATATCGCCCAAGCGAACCGGAACATTGCCCCGCGCGACCAGCGGGATGGCCCTGAAGTCGTCCAGCGTCTTGAGGTAGCCGCCCGCGCGCACCATGTACTCCGCGCCCGCCAGCTCCAGCACCGAACCGCCGCTCTCCTGGTTGGCCCCCAGCAGGGCCTCACGCACCTGCCCCTGGTTCAGACCATAAGCCGCCAGCTTGAGGGGATCGAGCACGACCTGGTACTGCTTGACCATGCCGCCGACCGACGCCACTTCGGCGACGTTGGGTAGGCTCTTCAGCTCGAACTTGAGGAACCAGTCCTGCAGCGCGCGCAGCTGGGCCAGATCGTTCTTGCCCGTCCGGTCCACCAGCGCGTACTGGAAGATCCAGCCCACGCCCGTGGCGTCGGGTCCGAGCGCCGGTTTCGCGCTGGCCGGCAGACGCCCTTGCACCTGGTTCAGATACTCCAGCACGCGCGAGCGCGCCCAGTACAGGTCCGTGCCATCGTCGAACAGCACATAGACGAAGGAATCGCCAAAGAAGGAGAAGCCACGCACGGTCTTGGCACCCGGCACCGACAACATCGTGGTGGCCAGCGGATAGGTCACCTGGTTCTCGACGATCTGGGGCGCTTGGCCCGGGTAGCTGGTGCGGATGATCACCTGCACGTCGGAGAGGTCGGGCAAGGCATCCACCGGCGTACTGCGCACGGCCCAGATGCCCCAGGCAGTCAGCATCAGGGTCGCCAGCAGCACCAGGAAGCGGTTGGCAACCGACCATCGAATCAGGCGGGCGATCACGGCGACACCCCCTCGACGGCGGTGATCACATAGTCGTCCCCCTGCTGGATGAAGGAGAAGCGCACCGGCTGCCTGGGCTTGAGCCCTGCCGCCAGCCTCGGGTTCAGCAGCTTGAACCCCATGGTCATGGGCGGCCACTGCAGTGCCGGCACGGCCTCATGCGCCAGCGTCATCTCGGTGGCCGACAGCGCCTCGATGACGCCACGGACCGTGAACGAGGCCGCAGCAGCTCTGGCAGGAGCGGAAGCTGCCGGTGTGGCAGCGACGCTCTCCGGCGGCAATACTCCCTGGAGACTGGCCTCCGAGTCGATCAGGAACTGGGCCGAAGCCACCACCTGCTGGCCGGCGTTCACCCCGCGCTGCACCACCAGCATGTCGCCGATCTCGGCGCCGAGCTGGACGGACACCGGACGGAATCTCCCCGGCCCGTCCACGACATAAACGAGGGCACGCCTGCCGGTCCGGATCACGGCCTCGCTGGGCACCAGCAGCGCAGTCTGCTCGCGGCCGACCAGGCGCACCTGTCCCGACATGCCCGCTTTGAGACGCAAGTCCGGGTTCGCGAGTTCCAATCGCACCCGCACGGTCCGGGTCTCCGGGCTGGCCTCGGGCAGAACGGCGATGACACGGGCCTTGAACACCTCCGAGGGAAAGGCGGCCAGCCGCACCTCGGCCATCTGGCCCTGCTGCACCGGGCCGCTTTGCGCCTCGGGAACCGCTGCAGCTATCCATACCGAGCCCAGGCCATTGATGCGCGCCAGACTCATGCCGGCCGACACCGTCATGCCCTGACGCACCATCAACTCGGCCACCAAGCCCCCCTGAGGCACGGACACCGTGTAGCGGCCCTGCGGCTCGCCGGAACTCTCGACACGTGCGACGAGGGCTTCGGGCATGCCCAGCAACAACAGCCGCTGGCGCGCCGCGTGAGTCAGCGCGGCGTCCTGCAAGGCCTTGACGGCCAGGAACTCGCGTTGTGCCGCGACCCAATCCGGCAGCAGCAGATCGACCAGCGGGCTGCCCGCTGCGATCACATCGCCCGGCGCACGCGCATAGACCCGCTCGACGAAGCCTGCACTGCGGGCCTGCACCAGGCTCACATCACGCTCGTTGAGCAGCACCGTGCCGACAACGTCGATGCTGGCGGCAATGGACTTCTGCTCAACGCTGGCAGTGCGCAAGCCCAGCGACTGGATCGCCTGGGGCGACACGCTCACTCCGGCCCCGGCCCCGCCGCCTTCGTCGGCGTACTTTGGCACCAAGGCCATGTCCATGAAGGGGGACTTGCCCGGCTTCTCGAACTTCTGCGTCGGCACCATCGGGTCGTACCAATACAGCACCTTGCGCTCGGCCGAGGCGGCCGCGTCAGGGGCAGTCGCTGCCTCCTGGCTCGCCAGCGACGCATCCTTCCAACGCGCCAATCCCCAGCCCATGGCGATGCCGGAGGCGATCAGTGTGAGCCCGGCGAGAAGTTTCTTTGTGTTCGTGTTCATCGTCGTCTTCTCCGCTCAATCGGTGATCAGGCTGTTCAGTCGCACCCGCAGGCCGTCCCGCAGGGCTTGCAGTTCGATCAGGCGCAGACGGGCCTCCAGCACCTGCGCACGGGCCGCAAGCACGGAACCCAGGTCGGCCTTGCCGGCCTGGTAGCTGCTCAGGGCCAGGGCCGAGCGATCAACGGCCAAGGCGATGCCATCAGATTGCAGGCGCTCGATCTGGCGCTCCAGGGTCTGCAGTTCGAGCGCACTTTCGTCAAGCTCCTGCAGGTGACGCCGGGCGGCGTCTTCCTGCTCGGCCTCGACGCGCTGCGACTCCAGCTGCTTGGCGCGGATCAGCGGCTCCTGGCGCTGCCCTTTCTGCCAAGGCAGATCAAAGCTGAGCTGGAAGGACACCATATCGCCCCATTGGCGGCCACGCCGGCTGTAGGCCAGCTCCCAGGACCAGTCGCCGCGCGACTCGGCCTGGGCCTCGCGCAGCTCGGCGGCGGCCATGCCGCGCAGCGCCGGATAGACCGCCAGTTCCGCGTGGCGATGCAGGTCGGCGCGCAGCTGTTCGATCGGGATCGCCAAGGGCGGCGGCGCATCGTCCAGCGGCTCGTCGGCACGTGTTCCCAGCCAGCGCCGCAGGGCCGTCCTGGCCTTGCGGGCGTCGCGCTGCAGTTCGTCGCGCCGGTCCAGCAGCACCAGGTTTTCCTGGCGCGCGGCCAGAACTTCGCCGGCCTGCGCGCTGCCTCCGGCAACACGGGCCGGGAGGCTGTCCTGCAGGCGCTGGTTCTCCGCCAGCAGCGCGTCGAGCAGGGCCTGACGCCGGTCGGCGGACTGCGCGGCGACCCAGGCCTGGCCCAGGGCCTGCCTGAGCTGCAGCCGTTGCTGTGCGATCAACGCACGCTCCCGCTCGGAGCGGGCCTGGGCGACCTGCACACGCGCTTCTCGCTTGGCCTGATTGGGCACCTCCTGCATCAGGGCAAGGCGCTGCATCGTCATGAAGTCGCTAGTAAGGCTCCAGCGGTCCATGCCGCTGATGGGCAGGTTCTCGACGCCAACCGACAGCCTGGGATCCGGCAGTGGCGGCCCCGCCCCCCCGGGCCCGGCGGCCCCCGCCCGGTTGAGGTGGTGGGGGGCCACCCCGCGGGGCGTCTG
>JAYRSJ010000041.1:7757-22597 GCA_041920215.1 Burkholderiaceae bacterium
GCGGGTTTTGGTCTGGTTCGCGACGCAAACCCACCGCGTGGTATCGGGGAGGGCCGCCGCGGCACCATGGGCCGCGGCGGCCGCATCGAGTTGCAGTTGCTGCGCTGCCAGGCCGGGGCTCTGCTGCTCAGCCAAGAGCAGCGCCTCGCGATAGCCAAGTGCCTGCGCCGGGCCGGCGCCCAGTCCAGCGGCCAACAAGAGGGCCCAGGCGTAGAGAGGGTGGCGCGCGACAACGCGCGACGTCCAGAGGTGCGCACCAAGCGCGACCGCATAGATGATTTTCATGATGGTCCTCGACAACGAAATCCGCACGGCAAGCAGGTGCAGCGAGACTCGCGCACCGGCTAACGGCGGGTCAATTGCGGAGGACCTGAAGCGTCAGATAAAGCGGTGGAAAACCAGCAGCTGAGGCTGATTCGGCAGAGGAAACCTGCCGTTCGGCAGTCGTTGAGCCTTCGAGAATTGTTGGCAGCACATAGGCCAGCCAGAGGGCCTGCGCCGCTGTGGCATGGAAATCCGGGGCATGTACCGAGGGCGCAGGCTGGCTGTCCGTGCCGCAATGGGCCCGGCACAGCTGCGGCGCCTCTTCATCCATGCTGCCCGGCATGGCGTGACAGTCGGGCATGGCCGTCATGTCGATGGCTTCGTCCATGACCATGCCGGCCATCTGCATGGCGTGCGCCGGTGCATCGAGCTTCGGACACGCATAGGCCGCCACCGCCAGCTGCATGAACAGCAAGGCCGCGACGAGCCCGCTGCTGATCCAGCGGCCCCACTGTCTGGCGATGCGTCTGGCGGAATCCATGTCAATAGCCTATCTGGCTGCAAGCAATCTTGCTTGGCATAGATCAATGCTACCCGTTGCGAAGTCGCCGTCGGGTGGATTTGTGCACGGCACCGACAGCGCTTTCATGACCAGCGCCACGCTCACCGCTTGCGCAGCCGCAGCGCGTTGGCGATGACCGATGCCGAACTGAGGCTCATGGCCAGCGCAGCGATCATCGGCGAGAGCAGCCAGCCGGTGAAGGGATAGAGCAGGCCTGCGGCGATCGGAATGCCCAGCGCGTTGTACAAAAAGGCAAACATCAGGTTCTGCTTCATGTTCGCGACGGTGTCCTCGGACAGGCCGCGCGCGATGGAGATGCCGCGCAGGTCCCCCTTCACCAGGGTCAGCTGAGCGCTGTTCATCGCGACGTCGGTGCCGGTCCCCATCGCGATGCCGACATCGGCCTTGGCCAGGGCCGGCGCATCGTTGATGCCATCGCCAGCCATGGCGACCACGCGGCCCTCGGCCTGCAGCCTGGAAACCAGGGCCAGCTTGTCGGCCGGCTTGACCTCACCATGCACCTCGTCGATGCCCAGGCGCTGGCCGACGGCACGGGCCGTGGTCATGCCGTCGCCGGTAGCCATCACGATGCGCAGGCCTGCTGCGTGCAGCGAGGCCAGGGCCTCGGGCGTGCTGGCCTTGACGGGGTCCGATACCGCCAGCAGTCCGAGCAGCTGGCCGTCTGCAGCCAGGTACATCACGCTGGCCCCCTGGGCGCGCAAGGCCTCTGCCTGCTCCTTGAGCGCGTCCACCGACACGCCGGCCTGCGCCATCAGCACGGTGTTACCCAGCGCGAGCCGGCGGTCCCCGACGCGCCCGCGCACCCCAATGCCCGAACCGGACTCGAAGTCCTGCGACTTCTGCAGCTCCAGCCCACGCTCGCGAGCCGCCCGCACGATGGCATCGGCCAGCGGGTGCTCGCTGCCCTGATCCAGACTGGCAGCCAGTCGCAAGACCTCGTCCTCCGTCTGGCCGGCCGCAGGGACGATGCGCTCGAAGACCGGCCGGCCCTCGGTCAGCGTGCCAGTCTTGTCGACGATCAGCGTGTCGACCTTGCGCAGGTTCTCGATGGCCGCCGCATCCCGGAAGAGCACGCCGCCAGTCGCGCCACGGCCGGTGGCCACCATGATGGACATCGGCGTGGCCAGGCCCAAGGCGCAGGGGCAGGCAATGATCAGCACCGCCACCGCATTGACCAGGCCGTAGACCCAGCGTGGCTCGGGGCCGAACAGGCCCCAGGCCAGCAGGGTCAGGATCGCAATGCCGACGACGGCGAGTACGAAATAGCCGGCCACCTGGTCCGCCATGCGCTGCATCGGCGCGCGCGAGCGCTGGGCCTGGGCCACCATCTGCACGATCTGGGCGAGCATGGTCGCCGAGCCGACGCGCTCCGAGCGCATGACCAGGGCCCCGTTGGTGTTCATCGTGGCGCCGATCAGCTTGTCTCCCGGGTTCTTGACGACCGGAATCGGCTCGCCGGTCAGCATGGCCTCGTCGATGGCGCTGCGGCCCTCGACCACCACGCCGTCGACCGGCACCTTCTCGCCGGGCCTCACACGCAGCAGATCGCCCACATGCACATGGGACAGTGGCACGTCACTTTCCTGGCCTTGCTCGTCGATGCGACGGGCCGTCTTGGGCGCCAAGCCCAGCAGCGACTTGATCGCCGCCGAGGTCTGCGATCTGGCCTTGAGCTCCAGCACCTGGCCCAGCAGGGTCAAGGAGATGATGACCACCGCCGCCTCGAAGTAGACGGCTACCCGGCCCATGGCCTGGAAGGATGCCGGGAAGATCTGCGGCGCGACCGTGGCCACCACGCTGTACACAAAAGCCGCACCGGTACCCAGCCCGATCAGCGTCCACATATTCGGGCTGCGGTTCACGATGGACTGGACGCCCCGCTCGAAGAAAGGCCAGCCAGCCCACAGCACCACGGGCAGGCTGAGCACCAGTTCGATCCAGCTTTGCGTCGCCATCTCGAACCACTGCAGCCGGTGCCCGAGCATGGCGAGCAGCGTGACCACCACGGTCAGCGGCAGGGTCCACCAGAAGCGGCGCTGGAAATCCACCAGCTCCGGATTCTCGTCGGCCTCCAGATCCGGCATCACCGGCTCCAGCGTCATGCCGCACTTCGGACAGTTGCCCGGGTGATCCTGGCGGATCTCGGGGTGCATCGGGCAGGTGTACAGGGTCGACGAGGCGCCAGCAGCGTCCTCCAACCCTGGTTGGGCGGACTGCTCCTGGGGCGCGCGCTGCTGCCCATGCTGATGGGTAGGGTGATGACTCATATGCGCGCTGGTGTGCCCGGCGGGCGAATGGTGGGCATGCCCCACTTGCTTCGCCTGTCCCTCAGGCACGAGATTCATGCCGCATTCCGGGCACCTGCCGGGCGCCGTTTGGCGGACATGAGGGTGCATCGGACAGACGTAGACCGTCGCATCAACGGGCATATCGGCATCGTGTTTCATGCGGCATTGTTCGGTTGCATCCATCGGCTCGCCATCGGCAAGGCTGGTATCAGTCTGATCCTTGCCATGAGGGTAATGTCAAGCTTCTCGACTCGGCGGTGTCGGACTCGCGGACCAACGCGGGATGAAACGCGGGGTCTGTTCCGCGTATCGCTGGTACTGGGGCCCGAACTTCAGACCCATCTCGCGCTCCTCCGAGAGCGCCAGGCGCCCGTACATCACCAGCAGCACGGGGAACATCAGCAAGGTCAGCAGCGTCGGCCATTGCAGCAGGAAGCCCAACAGGATCAGCACGAAGGCCAGGTACTGCGGATGCCGAACCCTTGCGTAGGGGCCGACGATCGCCAGGCTGCCGCGGCGCTGCGCGTGGTACAGCACATGCCAGGCGCTCGACAGCAGCCAGAAGCCACCGCCCAGCAGCACATAGCTCGCGATATGAAGCACGCCGAGATGCGGGTCACCTTGCTCCCCCAGCAGGGTCGACCAGAGGTGGCCCGTGTTGTGCGACAGCAGGTCGAGGCCGGGATAGCGGGTCTGCAGCCAACCGGACAGCAGGTAGAGGGTCAGCGGGAAGCCATACATCTCCACGAACAGCGCCACGACAAAGGCCGCGAAGGCCCCAAAGCTGCGCCAGTCACGGGCCGTCTGCGGCTTGAAGAAGCTGAACGCGAAGATCACGAAGACGGCCGAGTTCAGGATGACCAGCGACCAGAGCCCGTAGGCAGATGCCTCATGCGTCATGGCTTGCCTCCCTGGTCGCGCGAGTCGTGATGGCCGGAATGCTGCCCGCCTTGGTGATGCCCGCGATGCATGAAGAGATGCATCAAGGGGCACGCCAGGATGATCAGGTAGGGCAAGGCACCGAGCAGATGGGCACGGTGCTCCGCCCAAAGAAACCAGCCGGCCACGCCGGCCAGCACGATCCAGGTGATGCCGGCGCGTGAACGCCAGAATCGAGGGGCTTGATGGTTGGGGTCCATGGCGATCTCCCGAGATGACAGCCGGGCTTACTTGCCGTCGCGCACAGGCGCAGCAGGCATGCGATCCATCATCATTTCCATCATCATCTGCATCATGTCCATGCGCTGTTCCATGGCCCCCATGCGGGCCTTGGGGTCCGCCGGCATGCTCGCCGCGCCGCCGCCGCCGGCCATCTCTTTCATCATGCCCATGCCACCCTGCATGGCCTTCATGTGTTCGCCCATCAGCGCCTGACGCTCCCCGGGCGTCTTTGCAGCCATCATCTTCTGGTGCATGTCCCGCATTGCGCTCATCCTGGCACTCATGTCGGCGGGCTTCGTTGGGCCTGCGGTTGCTGCAGTTGCCGGCGACTTCACAGCAGGTGCGGAGGCCGCGCCTTCTGGGTGGTGCGCCTGATGGTCCGGTTCCTTGGTCTGCGCTGCGGCGAGGCCGGCGGCAACGAGCAGCGCGGCAGTGGTCAGTACGATCTTGTTCATGGTGCTCTCCGAGAATCTGCGGGGAGAAAAACCGACCGACCGGGCGCCGGTCGCGGCACGCGTGCTGCCCCGCCATCCAGCACGCGCCGAATCGGGGCGTGCAGACACGTCGCCACGCGGGGTGCTGGCCCCGGGGCGCTCGGAAGAGCGGCTAAAGAGTCAACCGCAACAGTCGGATGGGAATAGGTGGGCCGGCTTCGCGAACGGCCGCAAAACAGCTGGCGAGGATGAACCCATGAACGTCTACCGACGTCCAGGCCAGGATGGGAGCCTGCAGCAGCACGGGCATCAGGTCAGCGCCGCCGCCCAAGCCCTTGAGCGTCAGGTTCAGCGTGGAGCGTCCGTCCTCGCAGAACTTCTGACAGGCTGGATCCGGGGCCTGGGGTGTGGGTTCAACCCCTCTCGGCTCATTATGGTGATGCGCCTCGACGGCAGGTGTGAGGTCGTGGCCATGTGAACCATGAACTTCGCCAAAGGCACAGGCGTTCGCAATACCCGCGACCAAACCGAAGATCCAAAGGCACAACATCATGGCGGCCAGGCGGCGCCGTGAGGTTGTTCGTTGGATCGTGCCCATATCGATGTGCTCGCTGCTCAGCTCGTTAGAACCATGAGCAGATATTGCAGCACGGGCGAGGTGCACAACTTGATCCGGATAAACCAGACGCGTTCGCGTCCGGTTGATCTCACCAAGCGGCTTACTTTGCAGCAGGCTGCAGTTCGGTCACCACGAAGCCGCTGCTGGCCTTCTCGACCTTGAAGCGGACTTTGTCACCCACCTTGACCTGTTCGACCATCGCAGGATCCTTGACCTGAAAGACCATGGTCATGCCCGGCATGTCCAGGTTCTTGATGTCGCCATGCTTGATCGTCAGCTTCTTGTTGTCCTTGTCGACCTTGCGGATTTCGCCGTCGGTCATGTCGGCCGCAGCGCTGGCGGCGGAGCCCCCCATCTTGCTGTGGTCCATGCCTTGCGCGGCAGCGCTCAGGGACAGGGTCGAGGCCAGGCCGAACAGTGCGGCCAGGCTGAGATGCTTCAGTGCTTTCATCGGAGTCTCCTTCAACGGTAACTTTGAAAAACACGTGCGCTGCCATCCTTGGCCAGCAGCAGCACGTCGTAGGGGTCCTTGCGATCGCCATACTCGGGGCCATCCATGCCCGGCGAACCGACAGGCATGAAGGGCACGGCCAGACCGATGCCGGCAGGCCGCTCGCGCAGCAGGCGCTGGATGTCCTTGCCCGGCACATGCCCCTCGATGGCGTAGCCGCCGACCAAGGCTGTGTGGCAGGAACCATGCTTGTCCTGGATCCCCAGGCGCTTGCGCGCGGCGGCATTGCCGACATCGCTGACCTGGGTGGCAAAGCCATTGGCCTCCAGGTGCACGATCCAGTCCTTGCAGCAGCCGCAGCTGGGGCTTTTCCAGATCTGCACCATGGGCTTGGGCCGTCCCGGTGGATCTGTTCGAGCCCAGGCCGGCAGCGCCAGCAGCGCGACGGCACCCGCGATCAGGGCTCGCCGACGCTCAATGCTTGTGATCGCCATGTCCGTCCGCCTTGCCGGCCTGCGCACTCTTGACGCTCTTGGCGCCCGCGCTGGCGACCACCTTGACCTTGCCCACCATCCCGGCCTGGTAGTGGCCTGCAATCAGGCAGGCGAAGTCGAAATCGCCGGCGCGGTTGAAGGTCCAGACGATCTCGCCACTGGCGCCGGGCTTCACATGCGCCATATACGGCTCGTCGTGTTCCATGTCAGGGAACTTCATCATCAGGGCGGCATGCTCGTCGAGGACCTTCTTCGTCCCGAGCACGAACTCGTGCATCACCTTGCCATCGTTCTTGATCACGAACTTCACGGTCTCACCCTGCTTGACCTCGATCTTGTCGGGCGAGAAGCGCATGGCGTCAGACATCTTGATCTCGATGGTGCGCTTGGCGGCGGGGGCGTCGGCAGCGATGCCCCAGTCCTTTTGCTCCTTCTTGACCGGGCCGGCCTTCTTGGCGTGATCCTCGTTGCCATGGGCGTGAGCACCGGCGCTGAGAGCCATCAGGCCGGCGAAGATGGCGCCGAGCGCCTGAGTTTTGCTGAATTTCATAGGAGTCTTTCTATGGAGAAAATGGAGCTGATTGGATTAGGCTCAGTGCCCGGAATGCCCGGACGGCTTGCGGACCTTGACCTCGGCGCTAGGGCCGGGCTTCTGGCGAGGCATCGATTGCCCGCCCTCCGCGGCGAAGCGTGCGGGCTCGGGCAGCGCTCCGGTCCATTCGAAAGCGACCTCGCCCTTGGGATGCTGGTACCAGCCCGGATCGCTGTAATCGCCGGCCTTCTGGTTCTTGCGGACCTTCAGGATCGAGAACATGCCGCCCATCTCGACTCCACCGAACGGCCCCTGGCCGGTCATCATCGGGATCGTGTTGTCGGGCAGCGGCATCTCCATCTCGGCCATGTCGGCCATGCCGCGCTCACCCATCACCATGTAGTCGGGCACCACCTTGGTGATCTGCTTGACCACCTCGCGGTGGTCGACTCCGATCATCGTCGGCACGTCATGGCCCATCGCGTTCATCGTGTGATGGCTCTTGTGGCAATGGAAAGCCCAGTCGCCCTCCTCGTCCGCCAGGAACTCGATCTGCCGCATCTGGCCGACCGCGACATCGGTCGTGACCTCGTACCAGCGCGTGCTCTTGGGTGTGGGGCCACCATCGGTGCCGGTGACCAGGAACTCATGACCATGCAGATGAATCGGGTGGTTGGTCATCGTCAGGTTGCCGATGCGGATGCGGACCTTGTCGTTCTTGCGAACGTTCAAGGTGTCGATGCCGGGGAAGACGCGGCTGTTCCAGCACCACAGGTTGAAGTCCGTCATCGTCATGATCTTGGGCGTCGCGGTGCCCGGATCGATGTCGAAGGCGTTCAGCAGGAAGCAGAAGTCCCGGTCGACCGCATCGATCAAGGGGTTCTTCACCTTCGGATGGGTCACCCAGAAACCCATCATGCCCATCGCCATCTGCGTCATCTCGTCGGCATGCGGGTGGTACATGAAGGTGCCGGGGCGCCGCGCGACGAATTCATAGACGAAGGTCTTACCCGGCTGGATGGCCTTCTGGTTGAGACCGGCCACGCCATCCATGCCATTGGGCAGGCGTTGACCATGCCAGTGGATGCTGGTGTGCTCGGGCAGCTTGTTGGTGACGAACACACGCACGCGGTCGCCTTCGACGACCTCGATGGTCGGGCCGGGCGACTGGCCGTTGTAGCCCCACAGATGGGCCTTCATGCCGGGTGCGAGTTCGCGCACGACCGGCTCGGCCACCAGGTGGAACTCCTTCACACCCTGGTTCATACGCCAGGGCAAGGTCCAGCCATTGAGCGTCACCACCGGGTCGTAGGGGCGCCCGCTGTTGGGTACCAGCGGCGCCATCGTGTCGGGCTTGGTCTGCAGCACCGGTTCGGGCAGCGCGGCCATGGCCACGCGGCTGACCGAAGCCGCGGACACCGCAGCGGTCACGGCGCCGGCGCCGCGGAAGAAATCACGTCGAGAAACCATTAGTTCTTCTCCTGGTTCAGTGGCCGGCGCCGCCGCCGCCGGCAGCAACTGCTGCGGAAGCACCGGGGCCGCTGAGGCTGGGTTTGCCAATCAAGGCCATGTCGAGGTCGGCCTGGGCCAGCCAGAAATCGCGCAGCGCCTCGATCGAGGCATTGACGCTGGCAATGGAGGCGCGGGTATCGGCGAGCAGCTCGAACACGCTGATGAACATGCCGTTGTAGCGAAGCACGTTCTCTTCGGAGACACGCTTGGCGGTCGGCACGATGTCGTCGCGGTAGTGGCGGGCGATGTCGTAGGCACTGCGATAGCCTTGATAGGCCTCGCGCACCTCGGAGCGGGCCTCGACGGCGGTCTGCGCCGCGCGCTGCACGCTCTGCATATAGACCGCCTCGGCCCGGGCCACGCGGGCGCCACTCCAGTCGAACAAGGGGATCTCGATGCCGATCTCGTAGCCGGTCTGGCGGGGCGCCTCATTGGAGGAATTGCGCTGGTAGCCGAACTCCAGCACGTTGATGAAGCGCGTCACCTTGGTCAGGCCCAGGTTTTTCGCCGTCGCCTCCGCCTGCAGCTTGGCCGCCTGCACGTCAAGGCGCTGGGCCATCGCGACCTGCTCGATGTCCGGCCGGTCGGCCGGCTCCTTCGGCAGATCCGGCAGCCGGTCGGGCAGGCGGAACTGCGTCTGCGTGCCCCACAGGCCCAGCAGGCGGATCAGGCGCTCGCGGCTGGACAAACGGGCTTGCTCCGCGCGTGCCGCATTCAGCGTGGCTTCGGCAAAGAAGCCATGCTCGCGGGCCTGCTGCAGCTTGGACCAGTTGCCGGCCTGTGCCAGACGCCTGGCCAGTTCCGCACCGGCGTCGGTGGTGGCGCGCACGTCCTGCATATAGCGCGAGGTCTGCTCGGCGGCGACTGCGGCGTAGAAAGCCTTGCGGGTCTCGGACGCCAGGGAGATCATCTCCATGGTCACCGCGCGCTGCGTGGCGGCAAAGCGGCGGGATTCGAGCTGGCGCATCATCGGCAGCGCAATGAGGTGTCCCAGGTCGAAGGAGAAAGCTCGCTCGATCTCACGCTCGTCACCACGCTTCATGCGCGCGATGCTGAAGCCCGGGTTGGGCATCCGACTAGCCTGAACCATGTCGGCCTCGGCTATGCCCAATTCCTGGAAACTGGCCTGCAGGCCCCGGTTGTTCAGCAGCGCGATCTGCACCGCACTGTCGGCATTGAGCGGCTGACTCAGCAGCTCGCCAACCCGCGAGGCGATCTTGTCTTCATCGGCATCGGATTTGACGATCTCGACGGTCTTGCCAAGGTGCTGCTGGGCCGCCTGCTGGACAGGCGCAAGACCGCCATCGGCACTCAGGCTGGCGCAGCCGGCAAGCAGCAAGGGGGATGCCGCGAGGGCCAGCGTACGCAGACGGCCCCACGATGGCGAGCGTGTTATTGGATGGGTTCGCATTCGGGCTCCTCAGTGCGTCTTGTGGCCGTTGTGAGCGGCGGGCGCGGGCTTGGCCGCTTCCTGGGGCGCGCTTGCTCCCGCAGCAGGAGCCTGTGGCTCGCGTGCTTCCTTGGCATAGACGCGCCAGCCGCCGATGCGACCAACGCGATCATTGGCCTCGATCCAGGAGCCAGGCTCGGTGTCCGCATAGGGTCGGTAGCCCTGCAGAGCAGAGCGATAGGTGACGACCGGCACGACGGCCTTGGCGTCCAGGGGGTTTGGGCGGGCCGCTGGCTTGTCGGCACTGGCGTTGCTTTGAGCGTGCACGACCGACGTGATGGCGGGCATCAAGCCCATCACGACCGCCCATGCAGCGGCTGCGCCAAGGCGCTTGATAGTCTGTGGCATGTAGAACTCGCTTCTGATGAATCGCCCCACGCGCTGCAGCGGACTGCTGCAGCAGTGGAGATGGTCGGGATCGCCCCTGCTTCGCTAGGCGCGAAGCGGGAACCGTCGATCAGGCGATGAGAAGCTTGGGTGGGCGCTCAAGGCCACCAGGCAGGACACGCTCATGCGCGACCGGTACGGTTGCCACGGTCACGGGCATGACCAGCACAGGATCGAAGCTGAAAGAAGCAGCCGCGATCGCAGTTGCGCTGCAGCAGGATGCACAGAGGCTGCACTTGCTTGCTTGGACGGACTGAGTATCCGAGGCTGCGACGTCGTCGACGGCGTCGGCCTGTTCAACTGCGGTCGAGTGATGCCCGCCCGCAGCACCATCATGATGATCGCTCGATGCCTCGGCCACGTCGACCGCGGGACGATGGTGAGCCGGTCCACAAGACGCCATGGCGTGAACGGCGTAGCCCTGCAGTGGCAGTGCCACTGCAAGCATCCACGTCAACACCATGCGCAGGACTTTGCTCATCGCATCAGTTTAGATCAACCGGCCGGCCTGGGCAGCGAATTAGTACCCGCGATTGGTGTTCATTCGGCGCAGCGAACCGTCTTCGCGGGCGCGGCGCAGTTCCTCCAATACTTCAGCGCGGGTACGTCCGCCACCCGCGGCCGGGGCTTCGAACTGGATTTGCCCAGCGCCGAGCTTGACAGGAGGCAAGGTCGCGACATTGGCCGGGCGCCGTGCCGCAGCCTCGAACTCCGGGGCATAACCGGCCTCGCTGTTGATCTTCGCCAGCGAGCCGTCCTCCCGTGCCTTCTGCAACTCCGCCCGAACTTCGGCACGGGTCTTTCCCCCCGGCATGGCGTGATAGGCACCGCCGGATTCGGTGTTGGCCGGCGTGAAGCCGCTGCTGGCCATGGCGGGAATGGAGATCGCAGCCAGGATGGCAGTGGCGGCGATGGCGATGGGGGTGCTGATGCGCGACATGATGAACTCCTTGTGGTTGCGCTTGAGCCAGCGGCCGCGGTTCGGCCTTGCTGGTGCGGCGTCGTTCTGCGACGCCATGGAGGCCACTGTAGAAATTCACCCCCAACGCGAACCCGTCCTCCACATTACGAATCTGTCATCTGACCCAGGGCCGGAAGCCGCCAGAATGACGCCATGAAACTCCTCGTCGTCGAAGATGAAGCCAAGCTTGCGGACTACCTGCGCAAGGGCCTGAGCGAAGCCGGCTACTCCGTGGAAGTTGCGCTCAACGGCATCGATGGCCTGCACCTGGCCATGGAGGGAGATCACGATCTCGTCCTGCTCGACAGCATGCTGCCCGGGATCGATGGGCTGAGCCTCCTGGCCGCTCTGCGCCGGACCAAGCAGACGCCGGTCCTGATGCTGACGGCACGCTCGGGCGTGGACGATAGGGTCCAGGGCCTGCAATCGGGAGCGGATGACTACCTGATCAAGCCCTTCGCGTTCTCGGAACTACTGGCCCGCATCCAGGTTCTGTTGCGCAGGGCAGCCCCCCGCAGCACAGGCGAGCAGACCACGCTGCGCATTGGCGATCTCGAAGTTGACCTGCTTCGTCGCAGAGCCTCGCGTGCCGGTCAGCGCCTGGACCTGACCGCCAAGGAGTTCAGTCTGTTGACCCTGCTGCTCAGGCGACAAGGCGAGGTGGTGACACGCACGGAACTGGCTTCGCAGGTCTGGGACATGAATTTCGACAGCGAAACCAATGTGGTCGAAGTCGCGGTGCGACGGTTGCGTACCAAGCTTGATGTGCCGTTTGAGCACCCTCTCCTGCATACCGTGCGCGGCATGGGCTATGTACTGGAAGAGCGACCGCAATGAAGATGCCACCGCTGGCCCTCGGGGAGCGCCTTTCCATTTGGCTCGCCGCTCAAACCTTTGCGGGCTTGGGACTGGTTTCCATGGTTGTCTACCTGTTTGCCGCTGCGGATCTTGATGCTCGCCAGACGGAATCACTCCAGCACAAGCGCGAACTGGTCGAGCATGTCCTGGCCGAGGCACATAGCGACCGTGACCTGCCCACGCTGCTGCACAAGCTCGACGACTTCTTCCTGGGTCATCGCGACATGGTTCTGACCTTGCTGAAACCTGATGGGAGTTCGCTCTACGACAACGCGTCGCGTCCGGGCTCGACCCGCAGATTCAAGAAGATCGCATTCGCCTATCCCTACTGGGAGTCAGCCGGTGGCGCCCTGTCTGCCCGCATGGCCTTGGACACCGCCGCAGACGACCAGTTTCTTCATCGCCTGGCCATCGCGTTGATGAGCGCATCAATGATCGGTGCTTTGCTCGTTTCCGCCGGCAGCTTCGTCCTGGTCCGACTGGGCCTGCGCCCGGTCCGCTCTCTGGTCGCGCAGACCAAAGAGTTGGCGGCCCAGAACCTGCACCGGCAACTGGACGGATCCCAGCAGCCGCGCGAATTGCAGCCGCTGGTCCAGCAGTTCAATGCGCTGCTGGACCGCCTGAGCCGCGCCTACGAGCAGTTGGAGGGCTTCAATGCCGATGTGGCTCACGAACTCCGAACACCGCTAGCCACGTTGATGACCGGCATCGAAGTCGCGATGCGCCAGCCTGGGTTGTCTGAGTCAACACTCGACCTATTGGGATCCAACCTGGAAGAGCTTCGTCGCATGGCCGGCATCGTCAACGACATGCTATTTCTCTCGCAGGCCACCAGTGGCGCGGCCGCACGTCGAGAACCGGTCGAGAGTCTTGCCGCCCTCGCACAAGACGTATCGGACTACCACGAGGCCGCCATCGCAGAGGCTGGCCTTCAGCTTCAGATCAACGGGGATGCCGCAGGCGAAGTCGACGCTCCATTGCTGAAGCGAGCGCTGTCCAATCTACTGGGCAACGCGACCCGGTACGCCAAGGCAGGATCGGTGATTCAGATCGACATCGCGGCAGCACCAAAGGGCAGCGTCTCGCTGTCCGTGTGCAACGAGGGTCCGACCATCTCGTCGGACCACCTGCCCAGGCTGTTTGATCGCTTTTACCGGGCGGACCCCTCCAGGTCCCAGGCAAGCGTCAACCATGGGCTAGGCCTTTCCATCGTCGATGCCATCGCGCGCATGCACGGTGGCGAACCCTTTGCCTCATCCGCCGACGGCACCACACGTATCGGTTTGACCCTGAGCACCGGGCCGCACAATTCCCGCAGCGGCTGATGCTTGTTCGCCGCTGCCGCAGCAGCAACCCGTGGTGCGCGCGGGGGCCCTGTCTTGTTCGGCGACGGCCACCGGGATGGGGTGGTAGCCAGCGTCCGAAATCGCTGCCACCAGTTCTTCCTCGTCGGCATCGCCAGGCTGTATGTGGATCAGCTTTTCATGGACATCAACTTGCAGCCTGGCGTGAGCATCAGCCGCACGCACGGCTCTCGCGATCGTGCTGGCGCAGTGGCCGCAGGTCATGTCTTCGATACGGTAGGTCAGCATCACATGCTCCTTCTATGGGATGCCTTGCATCGTGATCCTTCCAACAATGGCAATGTCAAGCTGCATGTCGTATTGCGCTCGCCGCTTATTGCGGCCCCCCTGTCGCGACGCCGTCAACTTGGCTTGGACGGCACCGGTAACCCTCGCCGTCTCCGGCCTTTCCGAGCCTGCCTCTCCTTTCGCGAACTGTTCTTCCCCGGCCTTCGCCCATGACGGTACCCGAGGAAGATGGCCAGGCCGATCAACGCGAGAGCACTGACCAAGCCACCCACCAGAACTATGGTCAGGACCTCATGCGGCAGACTTAAAAAATGCTTGGCTTCGTGTGTCACATTCGAGGTGCAGCTGTTCTGGTTTGCAAGGCGCTTGAGCCGGCCACGCGTTCGAAGGCGGGCTTGGCTTGATGACGCATGTTTGGCGACAAAAAAGCCGTAGAACTCAACCGAGCACCCATGAGGGTTCCAGAAGTGCTGTCGCGCCATTAGTCCTTCCGAAAGTCGTAGAACCGCTCGGTGTAAGTGCCATTTCGGCAATCGTACCGACAATGAAGTCGTAGAAGTCACCCAGCAGTGAGACGAGCGTCCCGGCTGAACGCTTCGAGGGACGCGAGGCCAGACATGTGAAACCTGCAGTGGTCTCGCCCATACTGCACTCATGCCTCCCGTTGGTGAACTCGCGGCGTGGCCGCCCATGCTTCCAGCCTTGGCTGGGCAGGAGACGCTTTATAGCTGGTGCGCGGCCGTGCATCGCCGCAGTGTGAGCGGAAGCGTCACCGAGACCAGCCGCAGACTGTTTGGCAGTCACACTGCGGCACTGCTGCACGATTTTCCAGCTCGGCTGGGCGAGCTCACTCAACGGACTGAAGGTCAGATCGGTGGGCCGCGCGAGCTCGCTATCAAGCACACCCTGCTCGGATACTTCCTCCCCTTTTGCGACGCCGGCGTAGCGGAAACCCATCTGGCGCGCGTCTCCGCCGGGTCTGTTCCCGACATCAAGATGAGACTGGGTATACCTGCCAGCGGCATCGGCGGCTATCACCCGCTTCGGTGCTGCAAGGAGTGCATCGAGGCGGACCTGCGTGACATCGGCAGACCCACCTGGCGGATCTGCCACCAGGCACCATCAGCGTAAGCGTCTGGCCAAGTCACCTTGAAGCTGCCGGCCCCGTCGGCAAGGATCGTGTCCACGTAACTTAGGTGGACACGATGGCAAGCGACAAGCCGCTGACAAGGCGGAAGTACAGCGAGACGAAGA
>JAYRSJ010000042.1:0-20416 GCA_041920215.1 Burkholderiaceae bacterium
CTATGTGATGGAGTCCGGCCTGATCACCATGACCGGCGAGGGCAAGACCCTGTTGAACGACCCCAAGGTGCGCGCCGCCTATCTCGGAGAGTGAGCGTCTTAAGACGATGAAAAAGGCGGTTAGTACCGCCTTTTCTCATTTCAGCAGGTGTTTCGTGGCCTCAGTCCGGCTTGACCAGCTTGGCGCGGGCCCAGGCATCGGCCACGCGGGCCGGTGTCGAGTCCGCGGCCTTGACGCGCTCCAGCAACTCGGCGACGCGTTCGCGGATGCGGCCGACCTCGGCCATCACCGCGTTCTCCTCGCCTTCGCCACGGTACTCGCGGGCCACGCTGATGATGCCGCCGGCATTGACCAGGTAGTCGGGCAGATAGGCGATGCCGCGGGCCTGCAGCGCGTCGCCATCGGCGGCGGTGGCCAGCTGGTTGTTGGCGGCGCCGGCGATCAGCCGGGCGCGGATCTGCGGCACGCTTTGCGCGTTCAGCGCCGCGCCCAGCGCGCAGGGCGCCAGCACATCGACATCGGCCGCGATGATCTCGTTGACGCTCACCACATGGGCGCCGAAAGCGGCTTGTGCACGTTCCACCTTGGCGCTGTCCACATCGGCCACCACCAGCTTGGCGCCGGCCTTGTGCAGGAACTCGGCCAGATGCCAGCCCACCGCGCCCAGACCCTGCAGGGCCACGCGTACGCCTTCCAGCGAGCTGCGGCCCAGCACGCGCTTGACGCCCTCGTCGATGCTGACGAACACGCCCCAGGCGGTCTTGGGGCTGGGGTCACCGCCGAAGGCGCCATCGCGCGGGATGCCGCTCACATAGGGCGTCTGCGCCAGCATGCCGCGCATATCGGCGGTGGTGGTGCCCACGTCCTCGGCGGTGATATAGGCGCCGTCCAGCGACTGCACGGCACGGCCAAAGGCGGTGAAGAGCTCGGTGCGATCAAAGTCGCCGGCCGGCTTGATGATGACGGCCTTGCCGCCGCCGAAGGGCAGATCGGCCAGCGCATTCTTCAGGCTCATGCCCTGGGATAGGCGCAGCGCATCGTTCAGTGCGGCCAGTTCGTTGTCGTAGTGCCAGAGGCGGCAGCCGCCGAAGGCGGGGCCACGGGCGGTGCTGTGCACGGCCAGAATGGCTTTCAGCCCGGTCTGGGCATCGGCGACCAGCAGCACGCGCTCATGCGGCGCCTGCTCGGGCAGACCGAACAAGGAGGAGGGCAGGGAGGCGGCCGGCGCTTCGGAGAGGGCGCGGACGAGATCGGAGGTGACGGCGTTCATAGGAGGGTGCACTTGTGATGCTTGAAGAAAAGCCCGCCATGCAAAGTCAGGGCGGGCCAGTCGGACCGCCGGCTTGTGGCCGGACGGACCTTGCAGTGTAGAACCCCGCAGCGGCTGCGTCCCCATGCATCTGTGCATGAGGCGATGCACAGCTCACATCATCAAGACATCAGGGGCCTTGGAAGCCGCCGTGGCGCAGCGTGATCACCAGGGTGTCGCGCCAGCCGCGCTCGACCAGCGGCTGTATCGGCGTGGTTTCGTGGATCATGCGCTCGTCGTCCAGCAGCAGCAGGGTCCAGGGCGCGCTCATCGTGAAGCGCTGGCCCTGCGGCCCGCGGGCCTCGAAGACGCGCGACTCGCCGCCCTTGATGCCCTCGCGGCCCACCATGAAGACGGCGACGAAATCCACCCCGTCGCGATGCGCGCCTTCCGGGGTGGGGCGGCCTATGCCGTCGCTGGTGTCGATGCGGAATTGATGCGCCTCGATGAACCAGGGCTGCTCGCCCCGCAGCCGCGAGGCGATGCCGGCCAGACCCAGCAGCAAGGCCCGCCAGGCCGGGTCGGCCAGCAGGGCCGGGGCCAGCGGTTCGAACCAGCGTTCGATGCCGCCATGCAGCGCGTTGTAGTCCAGCGGCTGCCAGTGGGCACGATGCGGCTGCAGACTCAGCCGGTCCGGCTCCGCCCGGCTGGCGTCGGCCACCAGGCAGCCGTGACGACGAAAGCGGTAGCGCCCGCCGTCGCGCAGATAGCCGTCGGCCGGCAGCTCGTCCCAGAAGGGCCGCAGGCGTGCCAGGTCTTGCTCGCTAACGCCGAAGACACGCTGAACGCTGGACGGCGAGATCACCGCATGCCCCAGTTCGCGCAGCTGGGCCTCGAAGCGGTCGGCGGCGGTGTAGGGCGGCTCGAACATGGCGTGGACCCGTCAGCCGCCGTGCTTGTCGGCTTCCGAGGTGAAGGAATCGGCATAGAACTCGTCGGCCGGCAGCGCGCAGCGCTGGACGAAATCCTGCCGGGCCGAGTCGACCATCACCGGGGCGCCGCAGGCATAGACCTGGTGGCCGGACAGGTCAGGCAGATCGGCCATCACCGCCTGGTGGACGAAGCCGGTGCGGCCGGTCCAGCCGTCCTCGGGCCTGGGCTCGGAGAGCACCGGCACATAGCGCAGCTGGGGCAGGCGCGCGGCGGCCTGCTCGGCCCAGCCGTGCAGATAGAGATCGGCCTTGCTGCGGCAGCCCCAGTACAGGCTGACCGGACGGCTCAAGCCCAGATGCTCGATGCGCTCGATGATGGCCTTGACCGGCGCGAAGCCGGTGCCGCTGGCCAGCAGCACGATGGGCTTGTCGCTGTCCTCGCGCAGGAAGAAGCTGCCGAACGGGCCCTCCATGCGCAGGATGTCCTTCTCCTTCAGCGCGCCGAACACATGGTCGGTGAATTTGCCGCCGGGCATGTGCCGGATGTGCAGCTCGATCGCCGGTGGCGTGCCCAGCAGATGCGGCGCATTGGCCATGCTGTAGCTGCGGCGCGCGCCGTCGCGCAGAATGAACTCCACATACTGGCCGGCATGGAACTGGAAGTTCTGGTTGGCCGGCAGCTGCAGCCTGAGCACCGCGACGTCGGGGCTGGGCTTGGTCACGCTGATCACGCGGCTGGGCAGCTTGAGCACCGCGAACTCGCCGGCGCCAGGCACGGTGCGGGCTTCCAGCACGCAGTCGGTCTGCGGCGTCGCGCAGCAGGTCAGCACGAAGCCGGCGGCCTCTTCCTCGGGCGTCAGCGTCTTGGGCTGGTGGGCACCGTGGATCACCCGGCCCTCCAGCAGCTTGCTCTTGCAGGAGCCGCAGGCGCCGTCCTTGCACCCATAGGGCAGGCCCACCCCCTGGCGGATGGCAGCGCTGAGCAGGGTTTCATCGCGTTCAACGCTGAAGGCGCGGCCGCTGGGTTGGACGGTGACCTGGAGATTCATGGTGATGTTGGTGGGCTTGAACAAAAGGGGCAGCAAGGGCAGTAGGGACAAGGCCCGCCGCTGCCCCCGAAGTCGGCTGGACGAGCACGCGGGCCGTAAACTGGCGCGTCATTTTGCCTCAGCGCCCCACCATGCTCCCTGACGCCGCACCATCAACCCTGCGCCGGCCGCGCCTCTTGATCATCGGCTGCGGCGATGTGGGACTGCGCGTGCTCAAGCTGCTGGGTGGGCGCTGGCGGGTCTATGCACTGAGCTCCTCCGCCGAGCGGGTGCCGGCGTTGCGGGCCGCGGGGGCGATCCCGCTGCTGGGCAATCTGGATCAGCCGGCCAGCCTGGGCCGCTTGGCGGGCCTGGCCGATGCGGTGCTGCATCTGGCACCACCGCAGGGCGCGGGCAGCGAGGACCGGCGTACCTTGGCCCTGCTGCGTGCCTTGCTGCGCAAGGGCGGGCCGCGCTGCCTGGTCTACGGCAGCACCACCGGTGTCTACGGCGATTGCCGGGGTGAGCGCTTCGACGAGAGCCGTCCGGTGGCGCCGGCCACGGCGCGCGCCGCGCGCCGCGTCGATGCCGAACAGCGGCTGCGCTGGTTCGGCCGCGTCAGCGGCTGCCGGGTGGTGCTGCTACGTATTCCCGGCATCTATGCGGGGGATCGGGTGGGCGGCCATCCGCGCGAGCGTCTGGCCAAGGGCTCGGCGGTGCTGCGCGAGCAGGACGATGTCTATACCAACCACATCCATGCCGACGATCTGGCGCGCGCCTGCGTCGCCGCCCTGTACCGTGGCGCGGCGCAGCGGGTGCTGCATGTCTGCGACGACAGCGAGCTGCGCATGGGCGACTACTTCGACCTGGCGGCCGATCTCTGCGGTCTGCCGCGGCCGCCGCGGATCAGCCGTGCCGAAGCCCAGGATCTGATGAGCGCGATGCAGCTGAGCTTCATGAGCGAGTCGCGCCGCCTCGTCAACCAGCGGCTCAAGCGCGAGCTGCGGCTCAGGCTGCGCTATCCGCAGCCGGCCCAGGGCCTGCTGGCCTGATGCTTCAGCGTCGCCGCGCGCCGCGCCAGTAGCGGATCAGCAGATAGGCACCCAGCATGCCGCCCAGATGGGCGAAGTGCGCGATGCCGCTGCTGCTGCCCAGACCCAGCAGCAGTTCCAGCGCACCGAAGATCGCGACGAAGTACTTGGCCTTCATCGGAATCGGCGGGAACAGCGGCATGATGATGCGGTCTGGAAAGAGCATGCCGAAGGACAGCAGCAGGCCGAACAGAGCGCCCGAGGCGCCGACCGTTGGCGCATAGGAGCCGATCAGCAGCGTGAAGATCTGCTGCACCGCGGCCGCGGCCAGCACGCTGGCCAGCAGCATGTGCAGATAGCGCTTCGGCCCCCAGACTCGCTCCAGCTCCGAGCCGAACATCCACAGGCCCAGCATATTGAAGAACAGGTGCATCACATCGCCATGCAAAAAGGCATAGCTGAGCGGCTGCCAGGGCAGGAAGCGGCCGGTCTGCAGGGGCCACAGCGCAAACATCAGCTCGATGGACGGGGGCAGCAGCAGGAAGGCACAGAACAGGCCGACGCAGGCCAGCATGAAGGCTTTGGTGACCGGGGGCAGTTGGGGCATCATGGTGCGGGAGTCGGCGGCTCGCTTGCAGTGTGGCCGCACAGTGTATGCGTTGCGATGCGTGGTCGATGCGTGATGTCGACGGCAACAAAAAAGCCGCCAAGCGTGGGCTGTGGCGGCTGTCCTGTCGGCAAGAGCGCAGCGCATCCGTGAGGGCTTGGTGCCCGGGGCCGGACTCGAACCGGCACACCTTGCGGCGGGGGATTTTGAGTCCCCTGCGTCTACCGATTTCGCCACCCGGGCTCATCACGGCAACGCGCTTGCTTGCTGTTGCAAGCGGCGGATTATGCCATGCAAAGCCGTGCGTTGGCTGCGACAATGCGGGCATGACTGCGAAGACCTATCAGACGCTGGAAGACGTGATCGGCAACACCCCGCTGGTGCAATTGCAGCGCCTGGGGTCAGATCTTGCCTCGCGCGGCAATGTGATCCTGGCCAAGCTGGAGGGCAACAACCCGGCCGGCTCGGTCAAGGACAGGCCGGCGATCAGCATGATCCGCCGTGCCGAGGAGCGCGGCGATATCCGGCCGGGCGACACCTTGATCGAGGCCACCTCGGGCAATACCGGCATCGCTCTGGCGATGGCGGCCGCGGTGCGCGGCTACCGCATGGTGCTGATCATGCCGGAGGATCTGTCGATCGAGCGGGCCCAGACCATGAAGGCCTTCGGTGCCGAGCTGATTCTGACACCGCGCTCAGGCGGTATGGAGTACGCCCGCGATCTGGCCGAGAAGATGGCCAAGGAGGGCAAGGGCCGGGTGCTGGACCAGTTTGCCAACGAGGACAATCCGCGCATCCATTACGAGACGACTGGGCCCGAGATCTGGCGCGACACCGGGGGGCGCATCACCCATTTCGTCAGCGCGATGGGCACGACCGGCACGATCACCGGCACCTCGCGCTTCCTGAAAGAGCAGAACCCGGCGGTGCGCATCGTCGGTGCCCAGCCTTCGGAAGGCTCGCGCATTCCGGGCATACGCAAATGGCCCGAGGCCTATCTGCCCAAGATCTACAGGCCCGAGGCGGTGGACGAGCTGGTGCTGGTCAGCCAGTCGGACGCTGAGGAGATGGCGCGGCGCCTGGCGCGCGAGGAGGGTCTGTTCGCCGGCATCTCCGCGGCCGGCGCCTGCTGGGTGTCGCTCCAACTGGCCCGCCAGCTGGAGAATGCGACTATCGTCTTCGTCGTGTGCGATAGGGGCGACCGTTATCTCTCGACCGGCGTCTTCCCGGCCTAGAATCCGGCGACACAACAAGGACCCTTCCGATGGACGTTCACAAGGAACTCGACACCCGCGGTCTGAACTGCCCGCTGCCGATCTTGAAAGCCAAGAAGGCTCTGGCCGAGATGGAGAGCGGCCAACTGCTCAAGGTGGTGGCGACCGATCCGGGCTCCATGCGCGATTTCCAGGCCTTTGCCCGTCAGACCGGCAATGAGCTGGTCGAGCAGAGCAGCCAGGCAGACGAGTTCGTGCATGTGCTGAAACGCCGCTGAACAGCCCGGGCCGCCGGTCCCCAGCAAAAAGGCCGCGCGTCAGCGCGGCCTTTTTTTTGCTGGGTTCAAGCCGCCAGTGGCGTCTCAGATCTCCAGGCTGCGCAGATAGTCGCGGAAGCCCGGCCCCAGCTGCGGGTGGGCCAAGGCCAGCTCCACATTCGCCTGCAGAAAGCCTTCCTTGGAGCCGCAGTCGTAGCGCTTGCCGTCATAGCGGTAGGCAAACACCTTCTCGCGTCGCAGCAGGCCGGCGATGCCGTCGGTCAGCTGGATCTCCCCGCCAACGCCGCGGGGCTGATTGGCAATTTCGTGGAAGACGCCGGGCGTCAGGATGTAGCGCCCGGCCACGCCCAGACGCGAAGGGGCGTCCTCGGGGGCCGGTTTCTCGACGATGCGGCTGACATCGATCAGCTGCTCGTTGACTGCGGTGCCGGCGACGATGCCATAACGCCTTGTATGCTCGGCCGGCACTTCCTGCACGGCCAAGATGGAGGCGCGCCATTCAGCGAACTGCTCGACCATCTGCTTTAGGACAGGCTGACCATGGGCCGGGCCGACCATCAGATCGTCGGCCAGCAGCACGGCAAAGGGCTCGCGGCCTATCAGGCGCTGGGCGCAGAGCACCGCATGGCCCAGGCCCAAGGCCTGGGCCTGGCGCACATAGATGCACTCCATATCGTCCGGCTTGACGCTGCGCACGACCTCCAGCAGCTCCTGCTTGCCCGCCTGTTCGAGGGCTACTTCCAACTCGAAAGTCATGTCAAAGTGATCCTCGATCGGCCGCTTGTGGCGGCCGGTCACGAAGATCATTTCCCGAACTCCGGCGGCATAGGCCTCCTCAACGGCATACTGGATCAGCGGCTTGTCCACCACCGGCAGCATCTCTTTGGGCTGTGCCTTGGTGGCAGGCAGAAAGCGCGTGCCAAGGCCGGCTACCGGGAAGATCGCTTTGGTGACCATCATGTCCGTAAACTCACAAAGTTCGGGGCGCATTGTTGCATGGGCCTGTTCTTGAGAAATGAAAGCAGCGGTATCGCGCGACCATGAGGCTATTGATTCTTGAACCGCTGGAAACCGAGGTCATGCAATGGCTGGGTGAGCGTCATGCCGTTCAGTTCGCGCCCGCACTGGCAGAGGACGGTGCCGGCCTGCGCGAGGCTTTGCACCAAGTCCATGGCCTGATTCTGCCGCCCCATGTGGCGGTCGATGCGGCGCTGCTGCGCGCTGCCCCCCGTTTGCGGGTCATAGGCCGCTTCAGCGCCGGGGTCGAGAACATCGATATGGAGGCCTGCCGCAAGGCCCAGGTGGAGCTGGTGCGCAGCCTGACCGCCACCGCCAGCGCGGAGGCTGAGTTCGTCATTGCCGCGCTGCTGAGCCTGCTGCGGCGTGTGCCGATACAGAGTAGCGACGGCATGCTGGTGGGCCGCGAGCTGGGCTGCTGCACCGTGGGTCTGATCGGCATGAGCCCGGCGGCACGCATGCTGGCCCAGCTGCTGCCGGCCTTTGGCACCCGGGTGGTCGGCTACGACCCCAGCCTGCATCACAGCGAGCCGCTGTGGGTGCAATGGGGCATAGAGCCGCTGCAGCTGCGCGAGCTGATGGAGCAGAGCGACGCGCTCAGCGTGCAGCTGGCCTATTTCCAACGCTACCGTGGTCTGCTGGGCGAGCGGGTGCTGGGCTTTGCCAAGCCGGGCCAGGTGCTGGTCAGCATTGCCCATTCGGCGGTGTTCGACGAGCGTGCGCTGGCGGCGGCCCTGGGCAGCGGTCGCCCGCTGGCCGCCTGGTTCGACAGCCTGGAGCCCGGGCTCACCGAGCCGGGACAGGTGCTGCACGGCCTGCCCAATCTGCAGGTGACGCCGCGGCTGGCAGCCACCACCCGCGAGTCGCGGGTGCGTGCCGCCTGGGCGGTGGCGCGCCGCATCGACGAGCTGCTGGCCGTGCAGCCAGAGCCGCCCGCCGAGTTTCGCGCTACCTATCCTGCCGAGCTGCCCGAGTCCGCAGCCGCTCCTCGCTGGCGTTGAGAAGCGGCTTCAGCGGGCCTGCAGCTGTTCGAGCTGCGCGCGCAAGCGCGTCACGGTGTTGCTGAAGTCGGCGATGCGCTGACGCTCCTGCTCCACCACCGCGGCCGGGGCGCGCGCCACAAAGCTTTCATTGCCGAGCTTGGCCTGGGCCTTGCCTACCTCGCCCTCCAGTCGGGCGATTTCCTTGGCCAGACGGGCGCGCTCGGCCTCCACATCGATCTCGACCTTGAAGGCCAGCCGCGCAGCGCCATGCACCAGCACCGGCGACAGGCGGGTGGCCGCATTGAAGGCCGCCTCGTCGACGATGACCTGCACGTCCGACAGTTTGGCAAGCACCTTGAGGGCCGCGGCCGCTTCGACGATGAAGCCGGTGTCGCCGCCCACCAGCAGCGGCACGCGGTCGGAGGGGGATAGACCCATCTCGCTGCGCAGGCTGCGGCAGGTGCCGACCACCGACTTCAGCTGCGTCACCCAGGCGATGGCGGCCTCGTCAATGCGCTCGGGCTGGGCCACCGGATAAGCGGCAGTCGCCAGGTAGTCGCTGGTCTTGCGGCCGGCGATCGGGGCCACGGTCTGCCACAGCTCCTCGGTGATGAAGGGCGCTACCGGGTGCAGCAGGCGCAGGATGGTCTCCAGCACGCGGATCAGGGTGCGGCGCGTGGCGCGCGCCTCGGCCTCACCACCGACCTGGATCTGCACCTTGGCGATTTCCAGATACCAGTCGCAGTACTCGTCCCAGACGAAGCTGTAGATCGCGTTGGCGACATTGTCCAGGCGGTAGTCGGCGAAGCCCTGGGCCACGGCGGACTCGACCTTCTGTAGCTCGCTGACGATCCAGCGGTCGGCCTGCGAGAACTGGTTGTAGCCCGGCGGGCATTGGCCCGGTTCGTGCGCCAGGCCGCAGTCCTGGCCCTCGCAGTTCATCAGCACGAAGCGGGTGGCGTTCCAGAGCTTGTTGCAGAAGTTGCGGTAGCCCTCGCAGCGTTTGGAGTCGAAGTTGACGCTGCGGCCCAGGGTCGCCATCGCCGCGAAGGTGAAGCGCAGCGCGTCGGCGCCATAGCCGGGGATGCCCTCGGGAAATTCCTTCTCGGTGGCCTTGCGCACCTTGGGCGCGTTCTCGGGCTTGCGCAGGCCCTGGCTGCGCTTGTCCAGCAGCTCGGGCAGGGCGATGCCGTCGATCAGATCCACCGGGTCCAGCACATTGCCCTCGGACTTGCTCATCTTCTTGCCTTGGGCGTCGAGCACCAGGCCGTGGATGTAGACGTGCTTGAAGGGCACCTTGCCGGTGAAATGCTTGCTCATCATGATCATCCGAGCGACCCAGAAGAAGATGATGTCGTAGCCGGTCACCAGCACGGAGCTGGGCAGGAACAGGTCCTGCTCCAGGGTCTTGGCCGGCCAGCCCAGCGTGGAGAAGGGCACCAGGGCAGAGGAGTACCAGGTGTCCAGCACATCCTCGTCGCGGGTCAGGGTCTTGCCGGGAGCAAGCTTGTCCGCCTGGGCCTGCGCCTCGGCCTCGTTGCGGGCGACATAGACCCGGCCGTCCTCGTCGTACCAGGCCGGGATCTGGTGGCCCCACCAGAGCTGGCGCGAGATGCACCAGTCCTGGATGTTCTTCATCCACTGGTTGTAGGTGTTGACCCAGTTCTCGGGCACGAACTTGACTTCGCCGCTGGACACCGCCTCGATCGCTTCTTCCGCGATCGACTTGCCGTTGGCGCCGGCCTTGCTCATCGCGACGAACCACTGGTCGGTCAGCATGGGTTCGATCACCTGGCCGGTGCGGGCGCAGCGCGGCACCATCAGCTTGTGCTTCTTCACCTCGACCAGCAGGCCTTGCTCCTCCAACTGGGCAACGATCTTCTTGCGCGCGACGAAGCGGTCCAGGCCCAGGTACTCGGCCGGTATGTCCGTGGCCTCAGCGTGGCTGACCTTGGCTTCCAGATCGAAGATGGTCAGCATCGGCAGCTGATGACGCAGGCCGACCTGGTAGTCGTTCTGGTCGTGCGCGGGCGTCACCTTGACGACGCCGGTGCCGAATTCCTTGTCCACATAGTCGTCGGCGATTACCGGCACCCGTCGGCCGGTGATGGGCAGCCTGACCTGCTGGCCGATCAGGTGGCGGTAGCGCTCGTCCTCTGGATGCACCATCACCGCGGTATCGCCCAGCATGGTCTCAGGGCGGGTGGTGGCCACCACCAGCGACTCCGTGCCCTCGGCCAGCGGATAGCGGATATGCCATAGCGAGCCGTCTTCCTCCTCGCTCTCGACCTCCAGGTCGGAAACGGCCGACTTCAGCACCGGGTCCCAGCTGACCAGCCGCTTGCCGCGGTAGATCAGGCCTTCCTCGTAGAGGCGCACAAAGGTCTCGGTGACGACGCCCGAGAGCTTCTCGTCCATCGTGAAGTACTCGTGGTCCCAGGACACCGAATCGCCCATGCGACGCATCTGTTGGGTGATGGTGTTGCCGCTGTGCTCCTTCCACTCCCAGACACGGGCGACGAAGTTCTTGCGGCCCAGGTCATGGCGGCTCTGGCCCTTCTCCTGCAACTGGCGCTCCACCACGATCTGCGTGGCGATGCCGGCATGGTCGGTGCCCGGCACCCACAGCGTGTTGTGGCCGCGCATGCGGTGGTAGCGCGTCAACGAGTCCATGATGGTCTGGTTGAAGGCATGGCCCATATGCAGCGTGCCGGTGACGTTGGGCGGCGGCAGCTGGATGCAGAAGGACTCGCGCGCCACATCCAGGCTGGGCTGGTACAGGCCCTTGGCTTCCCACAAGGGGCCCCAATGGGCTTCGATGGCGGCGGGTTCAAAGGACTTCGCGAGTTCGGTCATGGTGTGGCGTTGGGCGCCGAGGACGGCGCGGCGCGTGGGTGTTGCTCAGGGAATGGTGGGCGATTGTAGGTGGCGGCACAGCCGCTGCGCCTAGCACAGAAGGCTGGCGCGAGCAGATTCCCTAGGCGGGCAAGATGTGATGGCGGGGTGTAAGGTTGTGCCCCTGTTCATGCCACATCAACAAACAAGCCCACCCATGCTGTCCAGCCCTCTGAAACTCGGTGCCCTGACCCTGCCCAACCGCTTGCTGATGGCGCCGCTGACCCGCACCCGCGCCAGCGCCGGCCATATGCCCAATGCGCTGATGGCCGAGTACTACGCTCAGCGTGCCAGCGCCGGCCTGATCATCACCGAGTGCACGATGGTGATGCCGGCGACCTCGGCCTTCGGCGCCGACCCCGGCATCTACAACGAGGCCCAGGTCCAGGCTTGGCGCCAGGTGGCCGAGGCGGTGCATGCCCAGGGCGGCCGGGTCTTCATGCAGATCTGGCATGCCGGTCGTGCGGCGCACCCGGCGCTCAACGACGGGGCCGAGACGGTGTCGGCCAGCGCCCTGGCCATCGATGGCGATGTCCATACCCCCAGTGGCAAGCAGGCGCATGTGACACCGCGCGCGCTGCGCGCCGACGAGATCCCGGCCATCGTGGCGGCCTATGCCGAGGCTGCGCGCCGCGCCATCGCTGCCGGCTTCGACGGGGTCGAGGTGCATGGCGCCAACGGCTATCTGATCGACCAGTTTCTGCGCGATGGCAGCAACCAGCGCGACGATGCCTACGGCGGTTCGATGGCCAGGCGCGCGCGTTTCCTGTTCGAGGTGCTCGAAGCCGTCTGCGCCGCCATCGGCGCCGAGCGTGTCGGCCTGCGTCTGTCGCCGCTGAACAGCTACAATAGCATGAAGGACAGCGATCCGCTGGCCCTGACCGCCTTCCTGGCCGAGCAGCTGAATCGCTTCAAGCTGGCTTATCTGCACCTGATGCGCGCCGATTTCTTTGGCCTGCAAAAGGCCGACGTGGTGCCGGTGGCGCGCCAGCACTACCGCGGCGTGCTGATCGGCAATATGGGCTATGGCGCCGAGGAGGCGCAGCAGGCGATCGAGGCCGGGCAACTCGACGCGGTCGCCTTCGGCACCGGCTTCCTGGCCAACCCCGATCTGCCCCAGCGCGTGGCCAGCGGCGCGGCCTGGAACGCCCCCGACCCCAGCACCTTCTACACGCCGGGCCCCAAGGGCTATATCGACTATCCGACGCTGTGACCGGCAGCGCACCGGTGTGAAAAGGGAAAGGGGCCGAGAGCCCCCTTTCTTTCTTTCTTTCTGGAGAGGATCGGCGGTTTGGCTGTGCTTCGCTTCGCCGGAACGCGGGACCAGAACCAAGCGTTACATGAACAAGTGCTCGCCCGCGTTCTCCCCGCCGAGGATCACGTAGTTGACCTTTCTGAGGTCGGCCAGCTGGCGGCCGCCGGCATAGGAGATCGAGCTTTGCAGGTCCTCCTGCATCTCGCGCATGGTGTCGGCGAACAAGCCCTTGACCGGCTCCAGGATGCGCTTGCCCTCCACATGCTTGTACTCGCCCTTGTTGAAGTCCGAGGCCGAGCCGTAGTACTCCTTGTAGCGCTTGCCGTCGACCTCGACCGTCTGCCCGGGCGATTCCTCGTGACCGGCGAACAGCGAACCGATCATCACCATCGCCGCGCCGAAGCGCACGCTCTTGGCGATATCGCCGTGATGGCGTATGCCCCCGTCGGCGACGATGGGCTTGGTGGCCACGCGGGCGCACCACTTCAGCGCCGACAGCTGCCAGCCACCGGTGCCGAAGCCGGTCTTGAGCCGGGTGATGCAGACCTTGCCCGGGCCTATGCCCACCTTGGTGGCGTCGGCGCCCCAGGTCTCCAGATCGATCACGCCCTCGGGCGTACCCACATTGCCGGCGATCACGAAGGTATCGGGCAGGCGGTTCTTGATATGGCCGATCATGCGCTGCACGCTGTCGGCATGGCCGTGGGCGATGTCTATCGTGATGTAGTCGGCCCCCAGACCCTCGGCCGCCAGACGGTCGATCAGCGCAAAGTCGGCCGCCTTGACACCGGCGCTGATCGAGACGATCAGCCCCTTGTCGCGCATGCGGCGGGCGTAGGCCACATTGTCCAGGTCGAAGCGGTGCATGACGTAGAAATAGCCATTGGCCGCCATCCATTCGGTCAGCGCTTCATCCACCACCGTCTTCATATTGGCCGGCACCACCGGCAGCTTGAAGCGATGCTTGCCGAAGGCGATCGAGGTGTCGCAGTCGGCCCGGCTCTCCACCCGGCACTTGCGGGGCAGCAGCAGGATGTTGTCGTAGTCGAAGATTTCCATGTGTCCAAGTTCGCATAGTCGGGGTGCGTTGCATGCAGTGCACCACCTGGGCTGCGAGCGCTTGACTTGGCCGACCGGCTGGCGCCGCGAAACCATGCAGCGGGGCATGGAGCGGACACAAAAAACCGGACACCAAAATTTGGGCCCGGTGATTGATTCTACGCGCATGCAGGGTCGGCAGCGCAAGCCGAGCGATCGCTACACTTGCGCCACCTCGCCGGGCTGCGAGCCTTTTCGCGGCCCGGGCATCAGGATCTTCAAGCCATGCACTCAGTCGTCATCAGCGGCACCGGGCTCTACCAGCCGCCGCACACCATCAGCAATGCCGAGCTGGTGGAAGCCTTCAACCGCTATGCGGACCTTGAGAACGAACGCCACGCCGCCGCCATTGCCGCCGGCGAGCGGCCGGCGCTGACGCACTCCAGCGTCGAGTTCATAGAGAAGGCCTCGGGCATCAAGCAGCGTTATGTGGTCGAGAAGAGCGGGGTGCTGGACCCCACGCGCATGTATCCGCGCGTGGCCGAACGGCCCGACGAGCAGCTCTCGCTGATGGCCGAGATCGCGGTGGACGCCGCTCGCCAGGCCCTGGCGGCAGCCGGCAGGCGTGCCGAGGAGGTCGACGCGGTGATCTGCGCAGCTGCCAATATGCAGCGGGCCTATCCGGCGATGGCGGTCGAGATCCAGCAGGCGCTGGGCGCGGGTGGCTATGGCTTCGATATGAATGTGGCCTGTTCCTCGGCCACCTTCGCGATCGAGCAGGCGGTCAACGCGGTGCGCTGCGGCACGGCCCGCTGTGTGCTGGTGATCAACCCCGAGATCACCTCCGCCCACCTGGAATGGCGCGACCGCGACTGCCACTTCATCTTCGGCGATGTCTGCACCGCGCTGATCATCGAGCGCGCCGACACCGCGACCGCGGCCGATCAATGGGAGGTGCTGGGCACGCGGTTGCAGACCCAGTTCTCCAACGCGATCCGCAACAACTTCGGGTTCCTCAATCGCAGCGAAGACAGCGATCCGGAGGCGCGCGACAAGACCTTCCGCCAGGAGGGCCGCAAGGTCTTCAAGGAGGTCGTGCCGCTGGCCGCCGCGCATATCGAGAAGCATCTGGCGGCGCTGGAGCTGCAGCCGGCGTCGGTGCGCCGCTTCTGGCTGCATCAGGCCAATCTGGGCATGAACCAGCTGATCATCAAGAAGCTGGCCGGCGCCGAGGCGGGCTCGGATCTCGCACCGCTGATCCTGGACGAGTTCGCCAATACCGCCTCGGCCGGTTCCATCATCGCCTTCCACCGCCACCGCGGCGATCTGGCTGGCGGTGATCTGGGTGTGGTCTGCTCCTTTGGCGCCGGCTACTCGATCGGCAGCGTGATCCTGCGTAAGCGCTGAGGCGGCCGCCCGTCGAGTCAGGGCAAGGCTGAGGAGGCCGCTGGCGCTGTGGGTGTCACGCCAACAGCGGTGCTGCTCGCGAACTCCTCGAACCACCAGTCGCCGTTGCGCTCGACCAGCCCGTCCACCGGCGGGGAGTGCTGCACCGGCACGCCCTTGAGGGCCTCGCCCATCAGGGCGATCCAGGGTGGCAGGGCCAGGCCGCCGCCACTCTCGCGGTCGCCCAGGCTGCGGGGCTGGTCATAGCCAATCCACACCACCGCTGCCAGGCTCGGTTGGAAGCCGGCAAACCAGGCGTCCACCGCCTCGTTGGTGGTGCCTGTCTTGCCGTGAATGTCGCTGCGGCCCAGCGCGGTCGAGGCGCGTGCGGCGGTGCCGCGGCTGGTCACCTCCTGCAGCAGGCTGCGCATCACAAAAGCATTGCGCTCGGAGATGACACGCCGGGCCTCGCTGGGCGGTTCGGTCTGGCTTTCGAACAAGACCTGACCCCGGGCGTCGACGATGCGCTCGATCAGCAAGGGCGGCAGCAGGTGGCCGCCGTTGGCGAACACCGCGTAGGCGCTGGCCAGCTGCAGCGGCGTGACCGCCCCCGAACCCAGCGCCAGCGTCAGATCCTCGGGCTGGCGCTCAGGCTCCAGGCCGAAGCGCGCCGCCCAGTCGCGCACCTTGGCCGGACCCAGCTGCTGCAGCATGCGTATGCTGACCATATTCTTCGAGCGCGCCAGGGCCTGGCGCAGCGTCATCGGTCCGTCGAATTGGCCGTCGGAGTTCTTGGGCTCCCAGCTGCCGATGGCGATGGGGGCGTCCTCGATCACGGTCGCGGGCATCAGGCCCTGTTCCAACGCGGCCGAGTAGAGCAGGGGCTTGAAGGCCGAGCCGGGCTGGCGCCAAGCCTGGGTGGCGTGGTTGAACTGGTTGCGGCCATGATCGAAGCCGCCGACCAGGGCGCGGATGCGGCCGCTGGCTGGCTCCAGCGCAACGATGGCGCCCTCGGCCTCCGGGGTCTGGCTGATGCTCCAGCTGCCCTGGGGTCGGGCCTTGCTGCTCGGCCCCTGCAGCACGCGGATCAAGGCCCCGGGAGTCAGGCGCAGCGCGGGCTTGGCCTTGGGGCTCAGGGCCGACTGCACCAGCCGCAAGCCCTCGGCGCTGATCGCTACGATCTCACCGCTGGCCAGCTGGGCCTCGACCTTGCTGCCGCTGACGCTGGTGACGACGGCGCTGCGCAGCTCGTCCTGATCCGGATGCTCGGCCAGCAGCGCACTGATCGCCGCCTCGCGTGCCGTGGCCTCCTCGGGCAGGCTGATGCGCTCCTCAGGGCCGCGCCAGGCCTGGCGCTGCTCGTGCTGCATCAGGCTGTGCCGCAGCGCGCGGTAGGCCGCCAGCTGCTCGGCCGACTCCAGCGTGGTGTAGACATGCAAGCCCAGCGTGTAGGCCGCGTCGCCATAGCGCTCGTAGATCTGCTGGCGCACGCTCTCGGCCACGAACTCGGCGCCATGGCGCGGTGCCTGTCCGGGGCGGCGGAGGCTCAAGCGCTCGGCCCGGGCGGCAGCCAGCTGCTGGGCGTCGATCTGGCCCAGCTCGTGCATGCGCTGCAGCACCAGATGCTGGCGCCGCTGGGCGCGCTCGAAGTTGACCACCGGATTGGCGTGAATCGGGTTCTGCGGCAGGCCCGCCAGCATCGCCGTTTCGGCCAGCGACAGATCGCCCAGGGTCTTGCCGAAGTAGATGCGGGCGGCCGCTTCAAAACCATAAGCGCGTTGCCCCAGGTAGATCTGGTTCATGTAGATCTCGAGGATCTGGCGCTTGCTAAGCTGGGCCTCGATGCGCAGCGTCAGCAGGGCTTCGACGAACTTGCGGGTATAGAGTTTCTTCTTGGTCAGGTAGAAGTCGCGCGCCAGCTGCTGGGTGAGGGTGGAGGCGCCATGGTGCTTGCTGCTGAAGGTGTTGGTCAGCGCGGCGCGCAGGATGCCGGTGTAGGACAGGCCGCCGTGCTGGTAGAACTCGGTGTCCTCGATGGCCAGCAGCGCGTCCTGCATGGTCTGCGGCATCTGGTCCAGCGGCACGAAGCGGCGGCGCTCGGCGCCGAACTCGCCGATCTGCACCCCGTCGGCGGTGTAGATGCGCAGCGGCTGGCGCGGCTGGTAGTCGGTCAGGGCGTCGAGCTCGGGCAGGCTGGGGTAGACCAGGGCCGCGGCGAGCGCCAGCAGCAACGCGCACAGCAGGGGCAGGGCCAGCAGCAGGGCCAGCAGACGCGGCCGGCTCAGGCCCAGCGCGTGGAAGGCAGATCTCATTCGGTTCCCAAAAGACGAGGCGCGATTATCACCAGCCGGCCTCATGGGGCCGCTGCCTCATCCTTGGGTTATCGTGCCGGCCATGCAAGCAATGACCTTTTACTGGCACGACTACGAGACCTTCGGCCGTGTGCCCCGCCACGACCGCCCGGCCCAATTCGCCGGCGTGCGTACCGATGCCGAGCTGAACGAGATCGGCGAGCCGCTGATGGTGTACTGCCGCCCTGCGCCGGACTATCTGCCCGACCCCGAGTCCTGCCTGCTGACCGGCATCCTGCCGCAGACCTGCCTCGAACAGGGCCTGCCCGAGCACGAGTTTGCGGCGGCCATCGAGGTGCAGCTGGCCGAGCCGGGCACCGTGGGCGTGGGCTACAACACGCTGCGCTTTGACGACGAGGTGACCCGCCATCTGTTCTGGCGCAATCTGATCGACCCCTATGCCCGCGAGTGGCAGAACGATTGCGGTCGCTGGGACCTGCTGGATGTGGTGCGCTGCGCCTACGCGCTGCGCCCGGAGGGCATTGAATGGCCGCAGCACGAGGATGGCCGCCCCTCCTTCAAGCTCGAGCATCTGACCCGCGTCAATGGCCTGGCGCACGAGGCGGCGCACGATGCACTGTCCGATGTGAGGGCGACGATCGCGCTGGCACGTCTGCTCAGGACGGCGCAGCCCAAGTTGTTCGAGTTCTGCCTGAAGTTGCGCAAGAAGGAGGCGGTCTGGGCCGAGATCGGTGTGGGCCGGCCTTTTCTGCATATCTCGGGCATGTACGGGCCGGAGCGCGGCTGCATCGCGCTGGTCTGGCCGCTGGCCCCGCATCCGACCAACAAGAACGAGCTGATCGTCTGGGATCTGAGCACCGATCCGTCCGAACTGCTGGGGCTGGATGCCGAACAGATCAGGCTGCGCATGTTCAGCAGGCCGGAGGTCCTGCCCGAGGGGCTGACGCGGCTGCCGATCAAGACCATCCATATCAACAAATCGCCGGTGGTGATCAGCCAGTTGAAGACCCTGACGCCGGCCATGGCGCAGCGCTGGGGGCTGGATATCGAGCAGGGGCTGGCCCACGCCAAGCTCCTGGCGGAGCGGGGGGCATCGCTGGGCGGCCTGTGGTCAGCGGTCTTCCAGCGGCCGCCGGGCGAGGGCAGGCCCGATGTGGATGAGGATCTCTATGGCGGCTTCGTCGGCAACGAGGACCGCCGTGCGCTGCAGCGCCTGCGTGGTCTGAGCCCCCAGGCCCTGGCGGAGCGCGTGGCCGCGGGCAAGGTCGGTTTTGCCGACAAGCGCCTGGATGAGATCCTGTTCCGCTACCGCGCGCGCAACCACGCCGAGCATCTCAGCCCCGCCGAGGCACAGGCCTGGCGCGAGCATTGTGCGGCGCGTCTGCATCAGGGCAGTGGCGGTGCGCTGAGCCTGCAGGCCTACGGCGAGCGCATCGACGCGCTCAGCGAGCAGGCGGACGAGCGTGGCCAGGAAATCCTGGCGGCACTCTATGACTACGCCGAGCAGATCGCGCCCGAACTCTGAGCTGCCTCAACAACAGGCCATGCATCGCTGCCCAGTTCGGGGTTTCCGTCAGCCCGCAAACGGGTTACACCTGCGATAGTCGCAGCAGGGTATGCGGTCGGTAGGCATGCGGGCCAGCGCCCGCCAGCGCAGGAGATGCAGATGCAAGCGAGCAAAGAGTCGGTGGCAGGTGTGGCGGGTGTGACGCCTGAGGTGATGGCTGCGCGCATGCGGGCGCTGCTGGTGCGGGCACCTACGGCGCTGGGCTTTGTGGCCGGCGATCGCTTCGAGGTGGTCAGCGAGCAGCTCAACCACCTCTTCGGCCACGGCGACGAGACCGACCTCAGCGGTCAGCCGACCCGTGTCATCCAGGTCTCCGACGGCGCCCACGCCAGCCTGCGCGAGCGCATGGCGGCTGCCTTCGTCGCCGGCCGGCCGCTGGATGAGGAGGTGGAGTATGTGCGCGGTGATGGTTCGCGCTTCTGGGGCCGTCTGCAGGCCACACCGGTGCACTGGGAGCAGCCCGGCGGGGAAGCCTTGTGGATCGTCGAGGATGTCACCGCGGCCCGGGCGCTGCGCATGCAGCCGACCTGGACCGCCAAGCACGATGTGCTGACCGAGTTGGCGAACCGGCGCGAGTTCGAGCGTCGCCTGTCCGAGCATGTGGGCAGCCGGCGTCATGAGCCGGTGTCGGTGCTGTGGGTGGATGTCGACCGGTTCAAAGAGGTGATCGGTGCGATGGGCTCCGAGGTGGCCGACCATTTCCTCTATGGCCTGGGCCAGATGCTGGTGACCAAGGTGAGGGCCTCGGATCTGGTGTCGCGTATAGAGAACGACTGCTTTGCGGTCTTGCTGCCCGACTGCGATCAGCACTACGCCCAGATCGTCGCCGAAAAGATGCGCTCGTCGATCGCTGCCTACAGGCTGCGCTGGGGGCTGCACCGCACCCGGGTCAAGGCCTGTGTGGGCGTGGTTCAGCTGCATCCCAATCTGGAGACGGTCGAGGCGGTGCTGGGTGCCGCGACATTGGCTTGCGCCGAAGCCAAGGCGGCTGGTGGCGACACGGTGCGGGTCTATGTGCCTGCGGGCGGCTACGAGCAGTTGGCGGGCTGAGCACGCCCACCGCGCGGCCCTGAGCGCGAACAAAAAAGCCCGGATCGAGTGACCCGGGCTTTTTGATTTCTTGGCGGAGAGGGCGGGATTCGAACCCGCGGTGGGGGTTAGCCCACACACGCTTTCCAGGCGTGCGACTTAAACCGCTCATCCACCTCTCCGAAGCCCGCCATCATAGCGCAATTTTTGCGGGCTTTTGGCGGCATGCTGTGTCAGGGCTTTGCCTGCCCCCCCTTGAGCAAGGCCATCGCGGTGCCGATCAAGCCACCGACCTCGCTCATATTGCCGGGCACGATCATGGTGTTGTTCTTCTGCGCCAGCTGGGCGTAGGCGTCAACGGCCTTCTCGGCCACTTTCAGCTGCACCGCTTCGGAGCCGCCCGGCTGCTCGATGGCCGAGGCGATCTTGCGTATCGCGTCGGCGGTGGCATCGGCCACCGCCGTGATTGCCGCGGCCTCGCCTTGCGCCTTGTTGATCTCGGCCTGCTTCTCGCCCTCGGAGCGGGCAATGGCTGCCTCGCGCTCACCGGTGGCGATATTGATCTGCTCCTGGCGGCGTCCCTCTGACGCGGCG
>JAYRSJ010000043.1:0-19660 GCA_041920215.1 Burkholderiaceae bacterium
CCCACCATCAACACCTCGCCATGCGCGAAGTTGATCAGGTTGATGATCCCGTACACCATCGTGTACCCCAAGGCCACCAACGCGTACATGCTGCCAAGCACCAGACCGTTGATGATCTGCTGGATGAAAATTTCCATCGTCACTGCTCCGGTTCGTTCACCGGGCCGTAGCGCCCGGTTGACCTGCTTCTTGAAGAATTGATGCAGCCCTGCGCCAAGAAAAAAGCCCGCCACAACGGTCGGCGGGCCCGCTTGGCCTCAGTCGAGCTGCAAGCTGCTTCATTGTAGAAGTTGTGTCCGTGCGCCCTGCGCGCAAACGCTCGGGGATTACCCGCTGGGCAAAACGGCGCGTCCCTGGGCGCAAGACCTGCCCCCAGGGACGGGCGAGCCGCGCATCCCCGCCTGGCGCGAGCTCAGTCGTCCTGCCCGGCCTCGTCATTGAGACGGCGTAGCTCGCGCAGGCGCTCGCCGATGCGCAGTTCCAGGCCGCGCGGCACCGGTTCATAGAAGCGCGTACCCTCCAGACCCTCGGGCAGATAGACCTCGCCAGGCACGAAGGCGCCGTCATGGTCGTGCGCATAACGATACTCGCGCCCATAGCCCAGCCCCTTCATCAGCCGGGTGGGCGCATTGCGCAGATGCATGGGCACGGCACGACTCTGGTCCTGCTTGATCAGCGCGCGGGTGGCGTTGTAGGCCTTGTAGACCGCATTGGACTTGGGCGCGACGGCCAGGTAGACCACGGCCTGGGCCAGGGTCAGCTCGCCCTCGGGCGAGCCCAGGCGTTCGTAGGTCTCGGCCGCATCCAGCGTCAGGCGCAGCGCGCGTGGATCGGCCAGGCCTATGTCCTCGCTGGCCATGCGCACCAGGCGCCGGCTGATGTAGCGGGCGTCGACACCGCCGTCCAGCATGCGTACCAGCCAGTACAGCGCCGCATCCGGGTCTGAGCCCCGCACCGATTTGTGCAGCGCCGAGATCACGTCGTAGAACTGCTCACCGCCCTTATCATAACGTCGCAACTGCTCACCCAGGGTGCGTTCCAGCAGCGCCTCATCGATCTCGCTGGCGTCGGCAGGGGCCATGCTGGCGGCGGCCTCCACCGTGTTGAGCAGGCGTCGCGCATCGCCATCGGCATAGCCGATCAGACGGGCGGTGGCGGCCGCGCTGAAGGGCGGGCTGCCCAGGGCCGCCTGGGCCCGCAGGACCAGGGCTTCCAGATCCTGCTGGTCCAGCGCCTTCAGCACATGAACGGTGGCGCGCGACAGCAGGGCCGAGTTGACCTCGAAGGACGGGTTCTCGGTGGTCGCACCGATGAAGGTGAACAGGCCCGATTCCACATGGGGCAGGAAGGCATCCTGCTGGCCCTTGTTGAAGCGATGCACCTCGTCGACGAAGACCACGGTGCGACGCCCCTGGCGAGCCGCCAGCTGAGCCTGTTCGACCGCCTCACGGATGTCCTTCACGCCGCCCAGCACGGCCGAGATGCTGATGAAGAGCGCGTCAAAGACCTGGGCCATCAGGCGCGCCAGCGTGGTCTTGCCCACACCCGGCGGGCCCCACAGAATCATCGAATGCAGGCGGCCGGCCTCGAAGGCGGTGCGCAAGGGCATGCCGGGGCCGAGCAGGTGGCGCTGGCCGATCACCTCATCCAGCACCCGCGGCCGCAGCTTCTCGGCCAGGGGCTGATAGGGCTGCTGACCCGCGGGACCAGGCGCGAGTGTCACCGGATCGGGCCCCAGCTCAGGGAAGAGGGACAGGGACGGAGCAGGCTTGGCCTCGGACATGGCCGCATTCTCTCAGGCTCGTTCCGGCCTACTGTTCGATCAGATCGGCCCCCGCCGGCAGCTCGAAGCGGAAGCGCTCGGCCGCCAGGGGCACATTGCTGGTGACGGCGCTGAACTGCAGCAGCGAGCGCTGGCCAAAGCCGTCCAGCACTTCGATCGCAGCCAGCTGCTTGCCCTTGAAACCGACTCTGACGCTTTGCAGGCCACCGCTGTCGGCCTGGGACTGGCGCGGCGTGGCCAGCACCCAGTCCAGGCCCTGCGCCGAGGGCTGGGCCTTCAGCTCGAAATCGCGCTCCAGCTGTGTGCCAGCCAGCAGCGCCGCGGGCGTGGCGCCCAGGGCCTGGCTCATGCGGCGCGAGCTGGCCTGCTGCAGATCGGGGTCGTAGATCCAGACCTTGCTGCCGTCGCCGACGATCAGCTGCTCGAAGGGCTTGGCATAGGCGAAGCGGAACTGGTTGGGCCGCTGGAACTCGAAGCTGCCCGAGGAGCTCTTCTTGCGCTGGCCGTCGGGTGAGGTGACCGTCTGGGTGAACTCGGCGCGGCCGCTCTTCACCTCGCGGCTGAAGTCCTTCAGGGCCTGCACCGCGTCGGCATGGACGGCCGCGCTGCAGGCGATCAGCAAACAAGCAAGCAAGGGCTTCATTCGTCTCTCTTCGGGATGATCAGATCACGGCTGCCGTTGGTGTTCATCGCGCCGACCAGGCCGGACTTCTCCATCTGCTCCAGCAGCCGGGCCGCCCGGTTGTAGCCTATGCGCAGATGGCGCTGCACCAGCGAGATGCTGGCACGGCGGTGCTGCAGCACGATGGCCACCGCCTGGTCGTACATCGGGTCGGCCTCGCCACTGGACTCTCCGGGCGCCGGCGCCTCGCCACCGCCTTCGGCCTCCAGTACCCCGCCCTCCAGAATGCCCTCGATATAGTCCGGCTCGCCACCCTGCTCCTTCAGGTACTCGACCACGCGATGCACCTCCTCGTCGCTGACGAAGGCGCCATGCACCCGCACCGGCAGGCCGGTGCCCGAGGCCATATAGAGCATGTCACCCATGCCCAGCAGGGCCTCGGCGCCCATCTGGTCGAGGATGGTGCGGCTGTCGATCTTGGAGCTGACCTGGAAGGACAGGCGGGTCGGGATATTGGCCTTGATCAGGCCGGTAATCACATCGACCGAGGGTCGCTGCGTGGCCAGGATCAGGTGGATGCCGGCCGCACGGGCCTTCTGCGCCAGGCGCGCGATCAGCTCCTCGATCTTCTTGCCGACCACCATCATCAGATCGGCCAGCTCGTCGATCACGACGACGATATGCGGCAGGCGCTGCAGCGGCTCCGGGGCCTCGGGCGTCAGGCTGAAGGGATTGCCGATGGACTCGCCGCGCTCCTCGGCCTCGGCGATCTTCTTGTTGTAGCCGGCCAGGTTGCGCACGCCCATCTTGGACATCAGTTTGTAGCGCCGCTCCATCTCGCCGACACACCAGTTCAGCGCGTTGGCGGCCTGCTTCATATCGGTGACCACCGGCGCAAGCAGATGCGGAATGCCCTCGTAGACGCTCATCTCCAGCATCTTCGGGTCGATCATGATCAGGCGCACATCGCGCGCCTCGGCCTTGTAGAGCAGCGAGAGGATCATCGCGTTGATGCCCACCGACTTGCCCGAGCCGGTAGTGCCGGCGACCAGGCAGTGCGGCATCTTGGCCAGGTCGGCCACCACCGGCTGACCGACGATGTCCTTGCCCAGGGCCATGGTCAGCAGCGAGCTGGCATCGGCATAGACCTGGGAGCCCAGGATCTCGCTGAGCTTGATGGTCTGGCGGCGCGCATTCGGCAACTCCAGCGCCATATAGTTCTTGCCGGGAATGGTCTCGACCACGCGGATCGACACCAGGCTCAGCGAGCGCGCCAGATCCTTGGCCAGATTGACGATCTGCGAGCCCTTGACCCCGGTGGCCGGCTCGATCTCGTAGCGGGTGATCACCGGGCCTGGCGAGGCCGCCACCACCCTCACCTCGACGCCGAAGTCCTTCAACTTCTTCTCGATCATGCGGCTGGTCATTTCCAGCGACTCGGGCGTGACCGACTCGACGCGGTTGGGCGCCGCATCGAGCAGATCGACCTGGGGCAGCTTGGTATCGGAGAGCTCGCTGAACAGCGGCTTCTGGCGTTCCTTGGCAACGCGGGTGGACTGCGGCACCTCGACCACCGGCGGCTCGATCACGATGGGCTTGTGATCCTCCACCACATGCCGCTCGACCTCGACCACCTGTTCACGCTCCAGCGCCGCCTGCTCGCCGACACGCTGATCCTCGGCCTGCTCGCGCCTTTGCTGGTAGTGCTCGCGCCACTGCTCGATACGCTCACCCAGCTGTTCGGCCACCTTGAGCCAGGAAAAGCGCAGCGCCAGCGCCATGCCAGCCACCAGCAGTGCGATCCAGACCACGCCGGAACCGGCAAAACCCAGCAGCTTCATGCTCAGCGGCCCCAGGCTGTAACCCAGCACGCCACCGGCATGACCGGGCAGGCGGGCCTCCAGCGCATAAAGCCGGGTCCACTCCAGCGCACAGCTGGCAGCCAGCAGCAGCAGCAGCCCCGCCAGCACCGCCGGACGTCGACGCCAGAAGGGCTCGGGCGGCCGCTCGCCGCGCAGCAGATGGGCTAGGCTGCCCAGCCACAGGCGCAGCCCCACCAAGGGCAGCCACCACGCCGAATAGCCGAAGCCAAACAGCAGCAGATCTGAAATCCAGGCGCCCAGCCCGCCCACCCAGTTGGCCGGCAGTTCGCGGCTGCCCGAGACGGTGAAAGCCGCGTCGGCCTTGTCATGGCTCAGCAGGGCCAGCACGACCAGGCACCACAGCAAGGCCAGGGCGATCAGCAGCAGCGGATTGCGCAACAGGCTGCCGGCGGGCGCCGCCGCGGCAGCGGTCTGCTTCTTCTGGCGTTTGTAGACTTTTTCGCCGCCTTCGGCCTCTTCACCGCGCAGCAGGGATCCCAGTGGAAAACTCATGCCGCCATTGTGACCGAAGCGCAGCTCACGCTTTGCCGGGCCTCCGGTGAATACCGACGGCGGCCGTCAATCGTGCAGGCGCTCCTTGATCACCACCGAGCCGTTCTCCAGCGTCTCGATCACGCCGCGATCCTCCAGGTCCTTCATGACCCGGCTGACCATCTCGCGCGAGGCGCCGACCACCTTGGCCATGTCCTGGCGCGAGACCTTGCCGCGGATGATCTTGATCCCCTTCTCCTCCTCGGACATATCCAGCAGGGTACGGGCGACGCGGCCATAGACATCCAGCAGGGCCAGCGACTCGATCTGGCGGTCGGCATTGCGCAGGCGGGCCACCAGACCGCGCAAGATGCCGTAGGACAGGCTGCTGCTCTCGGGCAGGCAGCGCGCAAACTCGTTACGGCCCAGCACCAGCATATCGGTCTGCACCTCGGCCCGCACGGTGGCCGAATGCGGCTCGTTGTCGATCAGGCTCATCTCGCCCACATAGTCGCCGGGCTGCAGCACCGCCAGAATGACCTCGCGGCCGCGGGTGTCGGCCGTGAGCACACGCGCCCTGCCGTTGAGCAGAATGAACAGCGCGTTGGACTTGGTGCCCTGCTCCACGATCACCTCGCCGCGCTTGAAACGGCGCTTGACCACGCTGTCCGCGATGGACTGAGCCTGATCGGTGGTCAGCAAGGAGAACAGGGGCACCCTGCGGATCAGGTCCAGATTGGACAGCATGGCCATTGACGAACTCCTCTGAATCGACGATTGGTGTTTTGCATCAAACCCCGGCCGCAGCCGGGCTTGGGCCGCATGCCTAGAATGCGGGACTATTGTGCCAATTAAGTCACGCTTGCCCATAGGGTATAGGCCGTAGATCGCAAGCGCCCGACTTGATCGGTGGACCCCCGCCTCAAACTCCAAGCCATGAGCCAAACCACCCAACACCATTCGCTGCTGATCCTGGGCTCCGGCCCCGCTGGCTATACCGCGGCCATTTACGCCGCCCGCGCCAATCTGAAGCCCACGCTGATCACCGGCATGGCTCAGGGCGGCCAGCTGATGACCACCACCGAAGTCGACAACTGGCCCGCCGACGTGATGGGCGTGCAGGGGCCCGAGTTGATGCAGCGCTTCCAGCAGCACGCGGAGCGCTTCAATACCCAGATCCTGTTCGACCATATCAACAGCGTCGACTTCAGCAAGCGCCCCTTCACCCTCACCGGCGACAGCGGCGTCTATACCTGCGACGCACTGATCATCGCCACCGGCGCCTCGGCCAAGTACCTGGGCCTGCCCTCCGAAGAGGCTTTCATGGGTCGCGGCGTCAGCGGCTGCGCCACCTGCGACGGCTTCTTCTACCGCGGCCAGGAAGTCTGCGTGGTCGGCGGCGGCAATACCGCGGTCGAGGAGGCGCTCTACCTCTCCAATATCGCCAGCACCGTGCACGTCATCCATCGTCGCGACAAGTTCCGCGCCGAGCCCATCCTGATCGACAAGCTGATGGACAAGGCCGCCAACGGCAATGTGAAGCTGCATCTGTTCAACACCCTGGACGAGGTGCTGGGCGACCAGAGCGGCGTGACCGGCGTACGCATCAAGAGCACCACCGACGGCAGCAGCCAGGAGCTCAAGCTGCAGGGCTGCTTTATTGCCATCGGCCATCAGCCCAACACCGACATCTTCAAGGGCCAGCTAGAGATGAAGGACGGCTATATCGTCACCAAGAGCGGTCTGAACGGTTTCGCCACGATGACCAGCGTGCCCGGCATCTTTGCCGCCGGCGATGTGCAGGACCATGTGTACCGCCAGGCCATCACCAGCGCAGGCACCGGCTGCATGGCCGCCCTGGACGCGCAACGTTTCCTGGAGCAGTAAGCGCGCGCAGCAAGCTGACGGCCCGCAGATCGGCTATACTCGCGGGCTTTCTTGCGCAGACCACTGCCACTTGCGGACCGATTCTTACGGAACGGTCAAGCCAGCTGGCGAGGGCACGACAGGCAAGAACGGGTTACCGCCACCCTTTTGGCGAGGTGAGGCTAGCAAGTCCGGATGATCGGCATCGATCGCCCAGGCCGGCTGGCTGTAGACAATCGGAGTGTCCTCATGGCACGCGTCTGCGAAGTCACGGGCAAGAAGCCCATGGTCGGGAACAATGTTTCCCACGCCAACAACAAAACCAAGCGCCGGTTCCTCCCGAACCTGCAATACCGTCGTTTCTGGGTCGAGAGCGAAAACCGCTGGGTGCGCCTGCGTATCAGCAACGCAGCCCTGCGCCTGATCGACAAGAAGGGCATTGAGGCCGTGCTCGCCGACCTGCGCGCACGCGGCCAAGCCTAATCACAGACTGAAGGAGCGACACCATGGCATCCAAAGGCGGACGCGAAAAGATCAAGCTGGAATCCACAGCCGGCACCGGTCACTTCTACACGACCAACAAGAACAAGAAGACGACGCCCGAAAAGCTCGAATTCATGAAGTTCGACCCCAAGGCTCGCAAGCATGTGCTGTACAAGGAAATCAAGCTGAAGTAATTCGGCCCTGATCTCCTGCCAGCCAGCGCTGACAGTCGATAAAAAAACCCGCTCGCGCAAGCCAGCGGGTTTTTTCATGGCTTCGGGCCCTGTCCCAGACCCGGCCCGGGCCATTGCACCCACTCAGGGCGCGGCAAATTCGGCACTCAGCCAGCGCTCCAGCATGCGCTTCTCGTAGTGCAGAGGCTCGCCGTTGTCGAGGCGATGGATGCCGTCCAGATAGCGCATATCGCTCAGGCGCACCGTGGCCTCACGCACCGTCTTGTCGCCTTCGCTGAGCACATAGCGCAGCTCCATGGTCGGCCAGGCGATGTCGCGCATCACACGCAAGCGGTCCATGCGGCTGCCCACCGGCTCGATCTCCCCTGCCAGATTCAGATCCAGAACCTCCAGCACCAGACGCTGGCCAGGTGCCAGGCGAGGTTGTGCCGACGCACGCAGATACTGCGCCAGCTGATCCAGCGTGCGCTCGCGCTCATGCACGGACTCGTTGGCATCGCGGAACTGCTCCGGCGCCACAAAACGAACCTCGACGTTCACGGCGGCCGGCGCCGCTTGAACCGCAGCCCCTCCCAGGGCCAGCACCAAACCGGTCAGCATGCAACGGGCTAAGCTTTTCATCGAACGCTCCTTCGCCAAGGGTTGACACTGACCAGTATAGGAAGCGGGCACGAAAAAGGCGCCGACTCGCGGCGCCTTTACCAAAACCTTACCTCGGACATGCCGCGGCACAGGCCTGCAACAGAGCGGAAAATTTTCAGGCCGCGCGGGCAGCCCGCAGCCGCATCGAGAAGGCCTGCAGCTCGGCGATGCCGCTGGCCTCGGCCTTGTGGCACCACTGCTGCAGATCCGCCACCAGCTGTTCGACCGACACATTGGTGCGCGTCCAGAGCTGGCGCAACTCTTCGCGCATTTCCAGCAGCTTGTCCAGCGCCGGGCTGGAGGCACGCACGGCCGCAATGTCCGACTGCAGCGCTGCCGGAATGCGGTCGCTGTCGCGATGCACCCAGCGCTTGGCCAGCTTGAAACGCTGCCACTGAGCACTGTGTTGCTCGCCCTGGGCCTTCAGCTTGGCCAGTTCGGCCGCATAGGCCGTCTTCAGGCCGCGACCATAGTTGGCCATCACCTCGTAGCGATTGGCGATGATGGCTTCCAGCGTGTCCTTGTCAGCCGGCTTGATCGCTCCCTCCAGCAGCTTGGGCGCGGTCTTGCGCACCTTGGCCCAGCCCAGCATCTCCATGGCCCGGATGTAACCCCAGCCGATATCGAACTCATAGGGCTTGACCGAGAACTTCGCCGAAGTCGGGTAGGTGTGGTGGTTGTTGTGCAGCTCTTCGCCGCCGATGATCAGGCCCCAGGGCGAGACATTGGTCGAAGCGTCGGCAGCTTCAAAGTTGCGATAGCCCCAGAAGTGGCCGATGCCGTTGATCACACCGGCCGCCCAGATCGGAATCCACAACATCTGCACCGCCCAGATGCTCAGACCGATGGCGCCGAACAGCGCGACGTTGAGGATCAGCATCAGGCCCACGCCCTGCCAGCTGTAGCGGGTGTAGAGATTGCGCTCGATCCAGTCATTGGGCACGCCATGGCTGTACTTGGCCAGGGTCTCGTCGTTCTTGGCCTCATGGCGGTACAGCTCGGCGCCTTCCAGCAGCACCTTCTTGATGCCGCGGGTCTGCGGGCTGTGCGGGTCCTCCACGGTCTCGCACTTGGCGTGGTGCTTGCGGTGGATGGCCACCCACTCCTTGGTGACCATACCGGTGGTCAGCCACAGCCAGAAGCGGAAGAAATGCGAGGGGATGGGCCCCAGATCCAGCGCCCGGTGCGCCTGGGCACGGTGCAGAAAGATGGTCACCGCGGCGATGGTGATATGGGTCACCACCAGGGTGTACGCGAGCACCTGCCACCAGCTGGCCTCAGTCAAGCCATGGGCCAGCCACTGCACCAGCGCATCGTGTACGGTTGAAAAAACGTTCATTCGGTCCTGACCCCGCTCATCCGAGCTTGATGGTTTTCATATGACAAGGCCACGATTGTAGGCGAGCCCCTCTAAAAGCCCGAGCCCGCCACTGCGACTTTGGGCACGCCTGCGCCGGCTCGCTGCTAGCCCCGCCCGCCTCAGGCCTCAGCAAGCGGCATCAAGCAGTCTTTTCCCACACCGCAGCAAAGAAACCGTCGGTCTGATGCCGATGCGGCCACAGGCGCAGATAGCCGTTCTCGCACAGCTGATCGGCTGCGTTCACCTGGGCCCGCTCCAAAGCCGCCTCGGCCGGCAGCAGCTTGAAAGCCGGGTGCTTCTCGCTGAAAGCCTGCGCCACCGCCTCGTTCTCGGTGTCCAGCAGGCTGCAGGTGGCATAGACCAGGCGACCGCCCGGCTTCAGCAGGCGGGCCGCGCTTTCCAGAATGGCCAGCTGCTTGGACTGCAACTCGGCAATAGCTTGCGGCGACTGGCGCCATTTCAAGTCCGGATTGCGGCGCAGCGTTCCCAGGCCCGAGCATGGCGCATCGACCAGCACGCGATCGATCTTGCCGGCCAGGCGCTTGATGCGCTCGTCGCGCTCATGGGCGATCTGGGCCGGATAGACATTGGACAGGCCGCTGCGCGCCAGGCGCGGCTTGAGGTTCTCGAGCCGGTGGCCGGACACATCGAAGGCATAGAGCCGGCCGGTGTTGCGCATCGCCGCGCCCAGGGCCAGGGTCTTGCCACCGGCGCCGGCACAGAAGTCCACCACCATCTCGCCGCGCTTGGCATCCAGCAGCAGGGCCAGCAGTTGGCTGCCCTCGTCCTGCACCTCGACAGCACCCTGGGTGAAAACCTCCAGCTTGTTCAGTGCCGGCTTGCCCTGCACCCGCAGGCCCCAGGGCGAGAAAGGCATGGGCAGTGCCTCGACGCCCGCCTGCTTCAGCGCGGCGATCACCTCCTCGCGCTTGGCCTTGAGCGGATTGACGCGCAGATCCAGGGCCGCGCCCTGATTCATCGCCTCGGCCAGCTGCCAGAAGCCCTGCTCGCCCAGCCGCGCCAGCAGCGGCTCGGCCAGCCAGTCGGGCAGGTTGTGCCGCAGCTTGGGCGCCAGGCTGGCCTTGTCGACCTGCCCCACCTGGGCCAGCCACTGCTGCTCCTGCGGCGTCTGCGCCTTGGCGATGAAGGCGGCGTCGCCCTGCCAGGCCAGCAGGGCCAGGCGCCGTTCCATCGGTCCGCTGCCGGACTGGGCCAGATGCTGCAGCAGCAGGCGCTGGCGCAGTACCGCATAGGCGGTCTCGGCCAGTGCATGGCGTTCGCGCTGGCCCAGGGCCTTGTGCTTGCGGAAGAAGGCCGACACCTGGCCATCGGCCGGGGCATCGAATTTGAGAACGCTGCGCAGCAGCTCGCAGCTCAGATCAAGAAGGGCATTAGGATGCATGCCCCATTATCCCGCGCACACGCTTATCAGCACGCATGAGTCAAGACCTGCCCCCTCTGCCGGCAACGCCGCTGGGCCGCTATCGCCACTACAAGGGCGGTGAGTACGAGGTGATCGGCGTGGCCCGCCACAGCGAGACACTCGAGCCGCTGGTGGTCTATCGCCCGCTGTACGGCGATGGCGGCTTGTGGACGCGGCCGCATGCGATGTTCTTTGGCCGCGTCTGCCTGGATGGCCAGGAACGGCCGCGCTTCGAGCCGCTCAGGGAAGACTGAAGGTCTGGGCCAGCCCCGCCTTGTGCCGGACCCGCAGGCCCTCGATCTGCAGCTGGTCCTCGACAAACCAGCGCACCGCCGCCGGATACATGCGGTGCTCCAGCGTCAGGACGCGCGCGGCCAGACGGCCCTCGTCATCATCGGCCAGCACCGGCACCACCGCCTGCGCGACGATGGCACCATGGTCCAGCTCGGCGGTGACGAAATGCACCGTGGCGCCGGCGACCTTGCAGCCCATCTCCAGCGCGCGGCGATGGGTATGCAGGCCGGTGAAGGCCGGCAGCAGCGAGGGGTGGATATTGAGCATGCGGCCCGCATAGTGGCTGGTGAAGCCTGGCGTGAGGATGCGCATGAAGCCAGCCAGCACCAGCAGATCGGGCGCAAAACCGTCGATGCACTTGGCCAGCGCAGCATCGAAATCCTCGCGGCTGGCGTAGGCCTTGTGGTCGACCACCGCGGTCGCGATGCCATGGGCGACGGCAAAGGCCAGACCGGCCGCATCCGGCCGGTTGCTGATCACCGCGGCAATCCGCGCCGGCCAGCCCTCGCCCGCGGCCGCCTTGACGATGGCTTCCATGTTCGAGCCACGGCCCGAGATCAGGATGACGATGCGTTTCATGGGCGCGCAGTGTAGCGGCTGCCTACAATCGCCAGCCTGCTGACGCGCCCCGCCCATGACCGAAACCCTCGTCACTCCCCACCGCCCGCGCGTGCTCTCCGGCATGCGCCCCACCGGCGCCCTGCATCTGGGCCACTACCACGGCGCGCTGAAGAACTGGCTGCGCCTTCAGGGCAGCCACGACTGCTTCTTCTTCGTCGCCGACTGGCATGCGCTGACCACCCAGCGCCAGGAGCGCGGCGTGCTGGAGCGCCATGTCTACGATATGGTGGTGGACTGGCTGGCGGCGGGCATCGATCCGGCGCAGGCCACGCTCTTCATACAGAGCCGCATGCCCGAGCATGCCGAGCTGTTCACGTTGCTGGCGATGAGCACGCCCAGCAGCTGGCTGGAGCGCATCCCCAGCTACAAAGACCAGGTGGAGCGCAACCGCGAGCTGGCCACCTACGGCTTTCTCGGCTATCCGCTGCTGCAGGCCGCCGACATCCTGATCTACAAGGCGGCCCTGGTGCCGGTGGGTGAGGACCAGAATGCCCATGTGGAGGTCACCCGCGAGGTGGCACGCCGTTTCAACCATCTCTACAGTCCCGCGCATCCCATACTGCCCGAGCCCCAGGCCCTGCTGACCGAGACGGCCAGGCTGCCGGGGCTGGATGGCCAGAAGATGAGCAAGAGCCAGGGCAATGCCATCGCGATGCGCGACGAGCCCGCCGTGGTCAGCGAGAAGCTGCGCACCATGCCCACCGACCCACAGCGGGTGCGACGCAGCGACCCGGGCGATCCCGAGCGCTGCCCGGTGTGGCCGCTGCACGAGCTCTACAGCGACGCCCCGACCCAGGCCTGGGCCCGCGAGGGCTGCGCCAGCGCCGGCATCGGCTGTCTGGACTGCAAGCAGCCGGTGATAGACGCCATCCTCAGGGAGCAGGCACCCTGGCGCGAGCGCGCCAACGAGTACCTGGCCAACCCCAAGCAGGTGCACTGGATCGTCGAGGTGGGCACCGAGCGCGCCCGCGCCGTCGCGCGCAAGACCCTGCGCGAGGTGCGCGCCGCCATGGGTCTGGACTACTGAGTGACAGGCGGCAGCGCGGCCATGGCGGGCATCCATATCAGCGATATCGAGAGCGCGATCAACTGGTGGCGCCAGCAGCGTCCGGGCGCACCCGGCCTAGCCGCCTGCGCCGAGGTGCAGGCCCTGGCCGAGGTCTACGGCCTGCTTGTCTACTACCGCGAGACCGAGTGCGACGAGGACAGCATGCCCGCCGCCGCCAAGGCCGCCTGGCTGGCCTGGTACGACACCATGCCCGACGCCCCCTGCATCGCGATCTGCTCGACCAGCCAGGGCGACGAACTCTGCAAGGGCTGCGGCCGGACCTTCGACGAGGTACAGCACTGGCCGGTGCTGACGCCGGCCGAGAAGCGCGCCTGCTGGCGCCGCATCACGCTGCAAGGCACGGCCTGGCGCTTCAACCGCTATGCCGAACGTGCGCTGGATGGTGGTCGCGGCGCGGGTGCTGCCGAGCCGCCGGCCGCGGAGACACGCGCTTGAGCCACGGCCTGCTCGACAGCCTGCGCCGCATCGCGCCGCTGGCCTGGCCGGTCTTTGTCGGCCAGGTGGCGGTGCTGGCCTATGCCACGATAGACACCATGCTGTTGGCCCGCTACTCGGCCATCGATCTGGCGGCGCTGTCGGTGGGCACGGCCATCTTCGTGTCGGTCTTCGTCGGCCTGATGAGTGTGGTGATGGCGGTCAGCCCGATGGCAGCCCAGCTCTTCGGTGCCGGCCGCCGGGCCGAGGCCGGCGATCAGCTGCACCAGGCGGTCTGGGTCGCGCTGGCGATGACGCTGCTGGGCGAGATCCCGCTGCTATGGCCCGACCCCTTTCTCCATCTGGCCCAGGCCGCCCCCGAGGTCGAGGCCAAGGTGCGCGACTATCTGCGCCTGCTGGCCCTGAGCCTGCCGGCCAACCTGCTGTTCGCCGCCTTCCGCGGCTTCAACACCGCGGTATCGCGGCCCAAGGCCATCATGCTGATGCAGCTGGTGGGCCTGCTGGTCAAGGTGCCGCTGAGCGCCCTGCTGATCCATGGCGCCACCTTCGGGCCGGGATCCGGCTGGGTCCTGCCCGCGATGGGGGCCGCCGGCGCGGCACTGGCCACCGCGATCGTGATGTGGTGGCAGGTGGGCGTGGCCCTGCTGCTGCTGCGCCGCGATCCCTTCTACGCCCGGTTCGGCCTGCGCCGCGGCGGCCTGCATGCACCGCGCTGGGCCGCGATACGCCGGCAGCTGCGTCTGGGCCTGCCCATGGGCGCCGCGGTGCTGATCGAGGTGACCGGCTTCACCTTCATGGCCATCTTCATCGCCCGCCTGGGCGCCACGGCCAGCGCCGGCCATCAGCTGGCTGCCAATCTGGTGGCGCTGATGTTCATGATGCCCATGGCCCTGAGCAACGCCACCGGCGCCCTGGTCGGTCAGCGCCTGGGCGCGCGCGACTTTGCCGATGCGCGCCGCCTGGGCTGGCACGGCCTGCAGATCGCGCTGCTGATCGCGATGGCCATGGGCCTGGCGGCCTTCGTCTGGCGCGCCCAGGTCTTGGGCCTCTACACCAGCGACGCGGCCATCATCGCGGCCGCTCTGCCCCTGCTGCTGTGGGTATGGCTCTTCCATGTGGCCGATGCGGTGCAGACCCTGGCCGCCGGCGTGCTGCGCGCCCACCATATCGCCACCGTGCCGGTGCTGATCTATGCGCTGTCGATCTGGGGGGTGGGCATCGCCGGCGGCTATGCGCTGGCGTTCTCGGCCCAGGCCTGGATCCCGCCCTGGCTGCGCGGCGCCAACGGCTTCTGGGCCGCCGCCACCGCCGGTCTGCTGGCCGCAGCGATCGGGCTGACGCTCTTCCTGGCCTGGGTGCACAAGCAGGAGCAGCACGAGCGCTGAGCGTCGAGGCGGACCAATCGCCGCACAGGGTGTGCTCAGCGCAGCGGCAGGCCCAGCACGAAACAGCTGCCGCCGCCCTCGCGGGCCTGGCACCGCACCGCACCGCCATGGCGCTCGGCGATCTGCTTGACCAGGCTCAGGCCCAGGCCCACGCCACCGGCCTGCTCGGCATGGCCGGGCAGGCGGAAGAAGGGCTCGAAGATGCGCTCCCGCATCGCCTCCGGCACACCGGGGCCGCGGTCGCAGACGCGCAGCTCGGCACGCTCGCCAGCCAGCGCCAGGACCAGCAGCACCTCGCCGCCGCCATAGCGGCGCGCGTTCTCCAGCAGATTGCGCAGCGCCCGGCGCAGCAGGCGCTCCTCACCCTGCACGACGAGACGGTTCAAGCCGGGCGCGGGCTCGACGCTGGCGCCGCAGCGGGCGCCCTCTTCCGCGGCCAGGCCCAGCAGTTCCACCGGCTCCAGCGGGCGCTCGCGCCGGTCGGCATCGAGCCGGCTGGCCAGCAGCACCTCCTCGACCAAGGCATCCAGCTCGGCGATATTGGTGTCGATCTCCTGCTGCAACCGGGCGCGCTGGGCCGGCGTCGCGCCCTCCAGCATCGCAAAGGCCATCTTCAGCCGTGCCAGCGGCGAGCGCAGCTCATGGCTGGCATTGGCCAGCAGGCTCTGGTGCGAACGCAGCAAGGTCTCGATCTGGCCGGCGGCACGGTTGAAGCTGGCCGCCAGCGCCGCCACCTCGTCCTTGCCCTGGTCGTCGACCCGCAGGTCCAGCCGACCGGCACCGAACTGCTCGACCCCGCGCTGCAGCCGCTCGAGCCGCCGCGTCAGTCGCCGCACCACCGGATAGGCCCCGGCCGCCACCCCCAGGAAGAGCAGCAGCAGCAGCAGCGCCAGTGCCTGGCCGCTGCCCGGACCCAGCCAGGGACCCGGCCACCAGCCGGTCTCGCGACGCGGCAGGCGCTCGGCACCACGCCCCCCCAGGGGCAGGCCCGGCTCAGCGAAGGCCTCCTCCGACCCGCGTGGCCGCAGTTCCGGGGGCGGCCGGCCCGACCCCTCGCGTCCGCCCGGCCCCATCGCCGCCAGACGGAATCCACGCAGCATCTGCAGCTGCCGGCCGTCCTCCAGCGTCACGGTGACCCGGCGCGCCGCCGGGTCGCTCTCACGGCGCCGATAGTTGTCCGAGGTGGCAATGCGCTCGCCCTGCGCGTCGTCCAGCGCGATCGCCATGCGCAGGCGCTGGCCCCATTCACGCAGGGCCTCGGCCTGCACCGCGCGCGGCGCGTCGGCCGGCGGCAAGGCGCCATGGATCAGCGTGGCGATCGCCACCAGACGGTCAGAAGCCGCCGCATCGGCCTGCCCGCGCTCCTGCTCGATCTGACGCTGGAACAGCCAGGCCGAGCCAAAGGCAAAGGCCAGCAGCAAGACCACCAGGGTCAGGTAGATGCGCAGGTAAAGAGACTTCAAGCCTGGCCTTCTGCATCCTGCCGGCGAGCGAACACATAGCCGACGCCGCGCACGGTCAGCACGCGACGCGGGTTCTTGACATCGTCCTCGATCACCGCGCGGATGCGCGAGATATGCACATCGATGGAGCGGTCGAAGGCCTCCAGCGGATGGCCCTTCAGCGCGTCCATGATCTGGTCACGCGTCAGCACCCGGCCCGGACTCTGGGCCAGCACCACCAGCAGATCGAACTGATGGCTGGTGAGGTCGCAGGGTTTGCCGTCCAGCCGCGCCACCCGGGCCGCCAGATCGATCTCCAGGCGGCCAAAGCGCAGCAGGTCCTCGGCCTGCGGCTCGGGCTCGCTGCGCCGCAGCAGGGCCTTGATGCGGGCCTGCAGCTCGCGCGGCTCGAAGGGTTTGGCCAGGTAGTCGTCGGCGCCCAGCTCCAGCCCCAGGATGCGGTCCATCGGTTCGCCGCGGGCCGAGAGCATCAGCACCGGCAGGCGTCGGGTGCGCGCATCGGCGCGCAGGCTGCGGCAGAAGTCCAGGCCATCGCCGTCGGGCAGCATCAGATCCAGCACCAGCAGATCGGGCACGGCCAGGTCCAGGGCCTGGCGGCCGCGGGCCAGGTCGCCGGCCACGCTGACCTCGAAGCCGGCCGCGCTGAGATAGTCGCTGAGCATGCCGGTAAGGCGGGCGTCATCGTCGATCAGGAGCACGGTGCTGGTCATGGTCGTGGGATTGCGGCTGCGGCCACTGCTGAGGGCAGCGCGCCGCGCCTGACTCGGGACATGGGGCACAAGCATAAGCGAGCCGCCGCTCATTGCGCGCCCCTCACTGCCCACGCTGCTCCTTGCGCTGCTGCTGGCGTTCGGCCATGCGGGCCTCGGCGCGGGCCATGCGCTTGGCCATGCGATCGGCCAGCTTGGCGCGCTGCTCGGGCGTCAGCACCTGGGCAGCCTGGATCATGGCCTGGCTCATGCGCTTGCTGACGGCCTCATGCAACGTCAGCATCTGCTGGCGCTGGGCCTCGACCGCCGCCGCATCGATGCTGGGCGCGCTCAGCAGCTTCATGCCCTGCTGGCGCAGCTCGCGCATCGCATCGTGCTGGGGCTGCAGGTCCTTGCGCGCGGCCTGCATGATCGCGCGGATCTGCTGGCGCTGCGTCTCGCTGGCGTCAACCATCTCCAGCAGATGGCCCATGCCCCTGCCGCCCATCATGCCCCCATCCATCATGGCCGCGGGGCCGTGTTGCGCACCATGGCCATTGCCATGATGGGGCATGGCCTGAGCCACCAGGGCGGCTCCGGCCGTCAGGCCCAGGGCCAGGGCAGACACCTTCAGAACGCGGGGCAGATTCATCAGCTTGCTCATCTTGAACTCCTGAGAGATATTGACTGGGACGAGGGCATCTTCAGCCTCGGGCGTTGCCCCGCGATGCCGGACCGGTAAAGCTCTGTAAACCGGCCGGTCATGAAAAAGGGGCCCGCAGGCCCCTTTTCTTTGCAGTGCAGTGCAGTGCTGCTGCAGGCCGACCAGCGGCCGCGGCCTCACTTGATCGGCTTGAAGCGCACCCGCTTGGGACGTGCGCCCTCTTCGCCCAGACGCTTCTTCTTGTCGGCCTCGTACTCGTGGAAGTTGCCATCGAAGAACACCCATTGCGAATTGCCTTCGCAGGCCAGGATATGGGTGCAGATGCGGTCAAGGAACCAGCGATCGTGCGAGATCACCATCGCGCTGCCGCCGAACTCCAGCAGCGCCTCTTCCAGCGCGCGCAGGGTTTCGACGTCGAGGTCGTTGGACGGTTCGTCCAGCATCAGCACATTGCCGCCCTGGGCCAGGGTCTTGGCCAGGTGCAGGCGACCACGCTCACCGCCGGAGAGCTGGCCGACCATCTTCTGCTGGTCGTTGCCCTTGAAGTTGAAGCGGCCGATATAGGCACGGCTGGGCATCACGAACTTGCCGACGACGATATTGTCCAGGCCGCCCGACACATCCTCCCAGACGGTCTTGCCGGCATCCAGGCTGGCACGGCTCTGATCGACGAAGGCCAGCTTGGCGGTCTTGCCGATTTTGACCGTGCCGCTGTCCGGCGTCTCGGTGCCCTGAATCATGCGGAACAGGGTCGACTTGCCGGCGCCGTTGGGGCCGATGATGCCGACGATGGCGCCCGGCGGCACCTTGAAGCTGAGGTTGTCGATCAGCACCCGGTCGCCGAAGCTCTTGGTGACGTTCTCGAACTCGATCACCTCATTGCCCAGGCGCTCGGCCACCGGGATGAAGATCTCGTTGGTCTCGTTGCGCTTCTGATAGTCCACATCGCTGAGCTCCTCGAAGCGGGCCAGACGCGCCTTGCTCTTGGCCTGGCGGCCCTTCGCATTGGAGCGCACCCACTTCAGCTCTTCCTTCATTGCCTTGGCGCGGGCGTCCTCGCTCTTTTGCTCCTGCTCCAGGCGGCGTTCCTTCTGGTCCAGCCAGTCGGAGTAATTGCCCTTCCAGGGAATGCCGTGGCCGCGGTCCAGTTCCAGGATCCACTCGGCGGCGTTGTCCAGGAAGTAGCGATCGTGGGTGATGGCCACCACGGTGCCGGGGAAGCGCTGCAGGAATTGCTCCAGCCACTCGACCGATTCGGCGTCCAGGTGGTTGGTCGGCTCGTCCAGCAGCAGCATGTCGGGCTTGGACAACAGCAGGCGGCACAGCGCGACACGGCGCTTCTCGCCGCCGGAGAGATGCTCGATCTTGGCGTCCCAGGGCGGCAGGTTCAGCGCGTCGGCGGCCAGTTCCAGCTGCAGATCGGTGTTCTCGGAGCCGGCGGCCGCAATGATGGCCTCCAGCTCGGCCTGCTCGGCGGCCAGCTTGTCGAAATCGGCGTTCTCGTCGGCGTACTCGGCATAGACCTCGTCCAGGCGCTTCTTGGCCGCCAGCACGCCACCTATGCCCTCCTCCACAGCCTCGCGCACGGTCTGCTCGGGGTTGAGCTTGGGCTCCTGCTCCAGATAGCCGATCTTGATGCCCGGCATCGGGATGGCTTCGCCCTCGAACTCCTTGTCGACACCCGCCATGATCTTCAGGATGGTCGACTTGCCCGAGCCGTTCAGACCCAGCACACCGATCTTGGCACCGGGGAAGAAGGACAGCGAGATGTCCTTGAGGATGTGGCGTTTGGGGGGAACCGTCTTGTTGACGCGGTTCATCGAAAAGACGTACTGGGCCATGTGCTGAGCTCTTGATGGAATGAGGGCAGCGCACCCGGCCGCGCGGGTCGGCCGACTGAGCTGCTGAAGCGGCAAGGCAGCCTGGGAGGGGCTGCCTTGCATGCTGGAAAGCGGCCTATTGTCGCAGCTTCGCGCCAGCGCCGCGAAGGGGCTCGCTGCCGGAGCGGGGTGGCGCCCCTATAATCCGGCACCAACGCTGCGCATCACAGTCTTTGCGCAGCGTTTGTTTTTTTGAGCTCAAGCACGCTCCTTGCGTGGCCGAAGACTGGCGTCGCCACAAGCGCCGCGGCCATGCCGATAGGGCACCGTGCTCACATTGCATTCGATGACGTTCGAGTCCCTGGGCCTGGCCGCCCCCCTTCTCAAGGCCATTGCCGACGCCGGCTACACCTCCCCCACCCCCATTCAAGCGCAGGCCATTCCCGCCGTCCTCAAGGGCGGCGACCTGATGGCCGGTGCCCAGACCGGCACC
>JAYRSJ010000044.1:0-17964 GCA_041920215.1 Burkholderiaceae bacterium
TGGCCAGGGCGCGCAGCCAGTCGCGCCGGCGCACCTGGGCCACCACATCATTGACACCCAGGGCCGTCACCAACACATCGGCCGGCTGCAAGGCGCCTGCCTCCAGGCTGGCCAGGGCCTGCAGCGCGTCGGCCGTGGTATGGCCGGTGCAAGCCAGCAGCTGCCAGTGCACCGCGCCGTCGAGGCGCCGGCCGAGCGCCTGGCTCAGCTGACCGGCCAGAGCCTGATCCTGGCTGGGTGCGCCGACGCCCGCCGCCGACGAATCGCCGACGATCAGCAGCCGCAGCCGCAACTCGCCGCTGCCGGCCTGCCCGCAGCGCGCCCCCTGGGCCTCGGGCAGGCGCAGCGCCTTGCGGCGCACCCGCCAGCCCTGCCACAGCAGCAGCGGCGCCAGCAGCAGCTTGCTCAGGGTCAGCATCGGCCCCCAGCCCTGGCAAAGCCCGCGACCTGGCGCTGTCGGGATGCTTTACAAGCCCCCGGCCGCCTGTCCGCCATCAACGGCCAAGCTCTTGTTTCCATGTGTTTTTCCCTTGTACGGCATGCATTATGCGTAGGCCTCCGAACCCTGATGCATATGCGGAGGCAAGGATGAAAACGAAGTTCAGCCATCTGGTCTCGTTGGGAGCGCTGCTGCTGTGCAGTCTCGCTATCCAGGCCGCCCCGGTACCGCTGGGCCTGCAGATCAGCGGCAGCATCAGTCTTGACATGGCCAACTCGCTGGACCCGGTGGGGGCGGCCACGCAGTCCGGCACGCTGCGCCATGTCAGCGGCGGGCTGCTGAGCAGCGCCGGCTTCACCGACCTGCCCGGCTCCCTGGCGCCGGCCAGCCTGAGCGACAACCTGACCCAGACCGGCGACCGCATCGGCGCCCGCTTCTCGATGTCTGGGATCTCGACCGGCGGCGTCAGCCAGAGCGATGGCTTGTTCGCCGACTACAGCCTCAGCCTCAGCAACACCTCGGCCACCGAGACCTTCACGCTGGTGTTCGAAGCCATCGTCCAGAACAGCGTGGCCGCCAGCGGTGACGATGCCTTCGCCTATTCGGACATCAGCGTGCTGGATGCGCTGAACAACGAGCTGTACTTCAGCGACCACCGGGCCGACACCCTGAACCCGGGCAGCAATATGACGGCCAGCAGTCCGGGCAACACCTTCACCGTGGTGCTCGCGCCTGGTGAAAGCACCAGCTTGAGCGCGCTGCAGCGCCAGCGCGGCGGTGTGTTTGCGGCCGGCTCCTACAGCGCCCTGCTCGATGCCTATCTGAGCCTGCAGGCGGTGCGCAGCGATGGTGGGCCTAACAACCGCACCCCGCTGCCCGGCACGCTGCCCTTGCTGGCGGTGGCCATGCTGGCACTGAGCCTGGCGCGCCGCCGCCCCATGGCCTGAGCCATAGCAACGCATTGTTGCCCTGCCACCTGCACTGAAAGGTCAAGCGATGAAGACGACGACCAAGCCCCTGCTGCTGCTCGCCAGCACCCTGGCGATGCTGGGCGCCAGCCCGGCCGCCCATGCCACCTGCTCCACCGAACCCATGCTGGGCTCGGTCTGCCTGGTGGCCTACAACTTCTGCCCGCGCGGCTATGCCTCGGCCGAGGGACAGCTGCTCAGCATCGCGCAGAACCAGGCCTTGTTTGCGCTGCTGGGCACCCAGTTCGGTGGCAACGGCCAGACCACGTTTGCACTGCCCGATCTGCGCGGCCGCACGCCCATAGGCCGCGGCACGGGCCCCGGCCTGGGCCCGGTGACGGAGGGTCAGGTCGGCGGCACGGAGACGGTGCAGCTCAGCATCGCGCAGATGCCGGCCCACAGCCACAGCGCCCAGTTGCGCGGCACAGCCAGCGCGGGCAATACCGACAGCCCGGCAGGCGCCGTGCCCGCCAAGCTGGCGCGATCGAATATCTACAGCAGCTCAGGCGCCACAGACGCCGCGATGAACGGCAATGCCATCAGCGTGGGCAGCAGCGGCAACAGCCAGCCGGTGCCTGTGCGCGACCCCTATCTGGGCATGCGCTACTGCATCGCAATGCAGGGCATCTTCCCCTCACGCGATTGAGGCTTTGAGCTGAAGAATAAAGGGCCGGTGCGGCTGACTGCCCGCACCGGCCCTGCTTGACGGCGCGGCAGCCTCAGTCGAACTTGCTGAAGTCCGGTGGACGCTTCTGGAAGAAGGCCTGGAAGGCCTCCATCGCCTCGGGTGAACGCAGCCGCGCGCCAAAGATCTCGGCCTCGACCTTGATGGTTTCCTGCAGCTGCTCCAGGCTGTGTCGGCGCATCAGGCGCTTGCTCTCGCGCACTGCGCTGGGTGCCAGATGGTTGAAGCGCTCGGCCACGCGCCGGGCCTGGTTGACCACCTCACCCGCCGGCAGCACCGCGTTGGCAATACCGCACTCCACCGCGTCGGCGCCGGTGAAGGGGTCACCCAGCAGCAGCTTTTCGGCAGCTTTGACATGACCCATCAGATGGGGCACCACCAGGCTGGAGCCAAACTCCGGCACCAGGCCGAGGCCGACAAAAGGCATGGCCAAGCGCGCGTCGTCGGCCACATAGACGAAGTCGCAGTGCAGCAGCAGCGTCGTGCCGATGCCGATGGCCGCACCGTTGACAGCCGCGATCACCGGCTTCTCGCAGCCCAGCAGCGCGCGCATGAACTGAAACACCGGCGCATCCTCGTCGCGCGGCGGGCTGCTCATGAAGTCCTCGATATCGTTGCCCGAGGTGAAGATCGCTGGCTGGCCCTGGATCAGCACCGCACGCACGGCCTTGTCGCCGTTGGCCGCCAGCAGGGCATCGGCCATCTGCTGGTACATCGCCCGGGTCAGCGCGTTCTTCTTCTCGGGGCGGGCAATCTCTATCGTGGCCACGCCGTTGACGGTGGCGGTCTTGATGCTCATGGCTGGGGACTCCTTGTGCTTGTTGCCTGTGCTTGCGCGCCGGATTGTGGCCCAGCCCGATCAGGCCAGGGCCGAGACCGGCTGCAGCTGGGTCCAGTGATTGGCCAGGTGCATCAGATGGGCGCGCTGGTAATCGGCCCGACTCAGCTCACCGTAGGCGAAATGCGGCCGCAGCCCGCCCTTGTGGCTGCTGAAGGCCTGCATCGCGGCGAGCAGGCGCTGCACCGCCGTCTTCAGGCTTTGCTGCGCGTCCAGCGCCGGAGCACCCGGAATGGGCTCCTGCAAATCATGGCTCATGCGGCCGCGGGCATCGAAGACGGCAAAGGCCGCCTTGCCCACGGTGACGCGAAACAGGGCGGACTTCATCTCGGGATAGCCAATCATCGAAAACTCGATGCTCTGCGCCGCATGCTGCAGCATCTGGACCAGGCTCCAGGCACTAGCGTCCAACTGCTGTGGCTTGAACAACAGCTCCAGCACCGCTTCGCGCGCCTGCCGCCAGCTCTGGAAGGTCTCGAGCTGGCCCTGACAGCCTGCCAGCAGCAGGCCCGCCGGGGCCGCAGCGCCGGCCTTCAGCAGAAGACGGCGCTGCCGCTGCATCACAGCGCCTCGATGATGCCCGCAGCGCCCTGACCGGCGCCCACGCACATCGTCACCATGCCGTACTTGCGGCCGGTGCGGCGCAGCCCGTGCACCACCGAAGCCGCGCGGATCGCGCCGGTCGCGCCCAGCGGGTGGCCCAGGGCAATGGCGCCTCCATTGGGGTTGACGCGCGAGCGGTCCAGCACGATGCCCTTGCTGTCCAGATCGTTCAGCACGGCCAGCGACTGGGCGGCGAAAGCCTCGTTCAACTCCACCCAGCCCAGGTCCTCGGCCCGGATGCCGGCCAGCTTCAGGGCGGCAGGGATGGCCTCGATCGGGCCGATGCCCATGATCTCGGGCGGCACGCCGCGCACCGCAAAGCTGACGAAGCGGGCCAGCGGGGTCAGGCCGAAGCGCTTGACCGCGGCTTCCGAGGCGACGATCAGCGCGCCGGCACCGTCCGAGGTCTGCGAGCTGTTGCCGGCGGTGACGCTGCCCTTGGCGGCAAACACCGGCCTGAGCTTGGCCAGGCCTTCCAGCGAGGTGTCGCGACGCGGGCCTTCGTCGATCTCGACAATGCGGCGGCGCTCGCTGATCGAGCCGTCCAGCAGATTGGGCAGACGCTCGATCAGCTCGAAGGGCGTCATCTCGTCCTTGAAGGCGCCCGATTCGATCGCGGCGAGCGCACGGCGGTGCGATTCCAGCGCGAACTCGTCCTGCGCCTCGCGGCTGATCTTCCACTGCGCGGCCACCTTTTCGGCGGTCAGGCCCATGCCGTAAGCCAGGCCCACGTTCTCGTCGCGCTCGAAGATGGCCGGCGACAGCGAAGGCTTGTTACCGCCCATGGGCACCATGGACATCGACTCGACGCCGCCGGCGATCATCACCTCGGCCTCGCCGATGCGGATGCGATCGGCCGCCATCTGCAGCGCGGTGATGCCGGAGGCGCAATAGCGGTTGACCGTCACGCCACCCACGGTGTTGGGCAGGCCGCTGAGCACCGCTGCGACGCGGGCGATGTTCATGCCCTGCTCGCCCTCGGGGAAGGAGCAGCCGACGATGGCGTCCTCGATGGCGCTGGGGTCAAGACCCGGCACCTGGGCCAGCGCGGCCTGGATGGCGCGGCTCAGCATCTCGTCCGGGCGGGTGTTCTTGTAATAGCCCCGGCCCGACTTGCCGATCGGCAGGCGGGTGGCGGCGCAGATATAGGCTTCTTGCACTTGCTTGGCCATGATTCAACCTTTCAATTCTTGGCGGGCTCCGGGGCCTTGTTCTTCGGCACCCAAGCCCAGACAAATTCACATTCCACCGGGTGGATCCCGGCTTCGTCGGTCACCAGCACCGCGACCCTGACCTCGCCCTTGGGCTCGCTGGCCATCTGGCGGCGCTGCTCGGCCGTCAGATGGGCGCGCGCCCGCATCGCGCCGGTAGCGCGCTTCTTGAAGTCCACATGCATGGACTTGCACAGCTGCAGGCAGTCATCGCGCACATTCATGCCCACCACCATGCCGGTGGCGGTTTCGGCCAGCAGGCCCATCGCGGCCGCATGAACGCCGCCGATATGGTTCTGCACTGGCCGCCGGTTGGCGATGGCGATCTCCGCCACCTCGCCGTCCAGGCGCACAAAGTCCAGGCCCGCCGTGCCGGTGAAGGGCACGGCCCGCCGCAGCGCCAGATTGCGCGCTGCCGGCCGCAACAGGGCCGGCAGGCGGTTCAGGCCGGCCAGCGTGCGCGCGAGGCGGTTGGGGGCGGTGCTCATGGGGAGCTCGCGATCAGTTGCGCACCGGCTTGCCGGTCTGCAGCATGCCCATGATGCGTTCCTGGGTCTTGGGGTGCTCCAGCAGCGAGCAGAAGTGCTTGCGCTCCAGTGCCATCAGGTATTCCTCGTCCACCAGCGAACCGGCTTCCACCTCGCCACCGCAGACCACATCGGCAATCAGGGCCGCCAGGTGGTAGTCGTGGGCGCTGATGAAGCCGCCGTCGCGCATATTGGCCAGCTGGCCCTTGATGGTGGCGATACCCGAGCGGCCGGCCACCGGGAACAGGGCCTTCAGCGGCGCGCGGTAGCCCGACTCGAACATGGCCTTGGCCTGGCTTGACGCGACGAACAGCAGTTCGTCCTTGTTGGGCACGACGATGTCGCTGTCCAGCAGGAAGCCGTTCTTCTTCGCCTCCAGCGCCGAGGTCGCGACCTTGGCGGTGGCGGCGGTGGTGAAGCCGTCCTTCAGGAAGGCGAAGATGTCGGCATCGGCATTGCCAGCCTTGGCCATCTCGGCAGCGCGGCGAGCGATGTAGGTGAGGCCACCGCCGCCGGGGATCAGGCCCACGCCGACTTCGACCAGGCCCACATAGGACTCCATATGCGCGACCCGGCGCGCGCAATGCACGGCCAGCTCGGCGCCGCCGCCCAGGGCCAGACCGCGCATCGCAGCCACCACCGGCACATTGGCGTAGCGGATGCGCAGCATCATGTCCTGCAGCTTCTTCTCTTCCGGCGCGATGCCCTTGGCACCCGACTTCATGAAGACCGGCATCAGCGCCTCGAGGTTGGCACCGGCGGAGAACACATCGTCCGGGCTCCAGATCACCAGGCCCTTGTACTTGGCTTCAGCGATCTCAACGGCCTTCAAGAGGCCCTCGGTCACGGTGGGGCTGATCAGGTGCAGCTTGGCGGTGATCGAGGCGATCAGCACCTCGCCGTCCAGGGTCCAGACGCGGATCTCTTCGTTCTTGAACTCTTCGGTGCCGGCCTTCAGCGGCTCGGCAGCACCCTCGCCCACCAGGGACTCGGGGAAGGCCTGGCGCTCATAGACCGGCAGCTTGGCGCGCGCCTTGAACTTGCCCTCGGCAGCGCTCCAGGAACCGTTGGCGCTGTGCACGCCGCCGTTCTCGGCCACCGGGCCTTCGCTGACCCAGGCCGGCAGCGGGGCGCTGGAGAGGGTCTTGCCTTCGGCGATGTCGGCGGCAATCCACTCGGCCACCTGCTTCCAGCCGGCGGCCTGCCACAGCTCGAAGGGGCCTTGTTGCGAACCGAAGCCCCAGCGCATCGCGAAGTCGATCTCGCGGGCGGTGTCGGCCACGGTGTTCAGGTGCACGGCGGCGTAATGGAAGCTGTCACGCAGGATGCTCCACAGGAACTGGGCCTGCGGATTGCTCGACTCGCGCAGCAGCTTGATGCGGTCCGCGGCGGGTTTCTTCAGCATGCGGGCGACGATCTCGTCGGCCTTCTTGCCACCTGCGACATATTCACCGGTGGCGAAGTCCAGGCGCTGGATGTCCTTGCCCACCTTCTTGTAGAAGCCGGCGCCGGTCTTCTGGCCCAGGGCGCCCTTCTCGATCAGCGCGGCCAGCACCTTGGGCGTGGCGTAGGTGCTGTAGAAGGGGTCGTCCTTCAGGTTGTCCTGCATGGTCTTGACGACATGGGCCATGGTGTCCAGGCCCACCACATCGGCGGTGCGGAAGGTGCCGCTGGAGGCGCGGCCCAGCTTCTTGCCGGTCAGGTCGTCCACCACGTCGACCGAGAGGCCGAACTTCTCGGCCTCGATCATCGTGGCCATCATGCCGGCGATGCCGACGCGGTTGGCGACGAAGTTGGGCGTGTCATTGGCGCGCACCACGCCCTTGCCGACGGCGGTGGTGACGAAGCTCTCCAGCTGGTCAATCACTTCCGGACGGGTGGTCGGCGTGTTGATCAGCTCGACCAGGTACATATAGCGCGGCGGGTTGAAGAAATGGATGCCGCAAAAGCGCGGCTTGATTTCTTCCGGCAGCACCTCGCTCAGCTTGGTGATGGAGAGACCCGAGGTATTGGACGCGACGATGGCATGCGGGGCGACGAAGGGCGCGATCTTGGTATAGAGATCGAGCTTCCAGTCCATGCGCTCGGCGATGGCCTCGATGATCAGGTCGCAGTCCTTCAGCAGTTCCAGATGCTCTTCATAGTTGGCCTGCTGGATCAGCGCGGCGTTCTCAGGCACGGCCAGCGGCGCGGGCTTGAGCTTCTTCAGGCCCTCGACGGCCTTGCTGACGATGCCGTTCTTGGCACCTTCCTTGGCCGGCAGGTCGAACAGCACGACCGGCACCTTGACGTTGACCAGGTGGGCAGCGATCTGCGCACCCATCACGCCAGCGCCGAGCACGGCGACTTTGCGAACTTGGAATCGACTCACGGGTTTCTCCTAGGAATTCTTTGCGGCCGGCCGCCAGGGCCGGCCAGGTGTTACTCGACGCGCTGCCAGACCTGGGTGCGGTAGAAGAAGCCGATATAGCCACGCATCTCCAGCTTCTTGCCCCCCTCGACCGGCTTCAGCCGGGTCTTGTAGGTCTTGCCGTTGTTGGGGTCGAGGATTTCGCCACCGCCCCACAGGCTCTTGTCATCGCTGTCCTGCTTGATGTTGCGCAGGATTTGCAAGCCGACCACCGGCTTGTCCTTGCGGTCGTCCGAGCACTTGTCGCACTTGGCATCCTGCTTGGCCGGATCGAAGATCTTCTCGATGCTGCCGCTGAGCACACCGCCGTTCTCGGTGATGCGCACCAGCGACTTCTCGGTCTTGCCATCGTCGTCGATGGTCTTCCACAGACCCACCGGCGAACTCTGCGCAAAGGCGAAGGGGGCGAGCGCGCAGAGCGCGACAGCAGCGAAAGTCTTCTTCATCGTCTTGTCTCCTGATTGGTGGAATCGGGGGCGACATCGCGGACGCCGCCCCTCGGGGCTTCTTAGAAGAGCGCTTCGTCCATCTCCATCAGCGGCTGCAGGCCAGCGCGCGCGGTGCGGATCAGGCTCGCGGTCTCGGGCAGCAGCTTCGCAAAATAGAAGCGCGCCGTCGAGAGCTTAGCGGTGTAGAAGGGATCGCCGCTGTCCTTCTTTTCCAGCGCGATCTTGGCCATGCGGGCCCAGAAGTAGGCAAAGGTCAGATGCCCCACCACGCGCAGATAGTCCACCGCGGCGGCGCCGACTTCGTCGGGGTTCTGGAAGGCCTTCATGCCGATCTCGGTGGTCAGCTTGGTGACCTTGTCGCCGATATCGGCCAGCGGGTTGATGAACTCCTGCATCGCCTCGTTGGTGCCCTCTTCTTCGACGAAGGCAGCGATTTTCTTGCCGAAGGCCTTGAGCTTCTTGCCGTTGTCGGCAAGCACCTTGCGACCCAGCAGGTCCAGCGACTGGATGGTGTTCGTGCCCTCGTAGATCATGTTGATGCGCGAATCGCGCACGAACTGCTCCATGCCCCACTCGTGGATGAAGCCATGGCCGCCAAAGACCTGCATGCAGTGCGAGGTGGCGATCCAGCCGTTGTCAGTGAGGAAGGCCTTGATGATGGGGGTCAGCAGCGCGACCTCGTCGTCGCAGGCCTTGCGCTCGTCCTCGTCGTCGGAGGCCAGCGCCTTGTCCAGCTGCATCGCCACATAGGTGGCCAGCGCACGGCCGCCCTCGGCATAGGCACGGGCGGTCAGCAGCATCTTGCGCACGTCCGGGTGCACGATGATGGGATCGGCCGCCTTGTCCGGTGCCTTGACGCCCGACAGCGCACGCATCTGGATGCGGTCCTTGGCATAGGCCACTGCGTTCTGATAGGCCACCTCGGTCAGACCCAGCGACTGGTTGCCCACGCCGAGGCGTGCCGCATTCATCATCACGAACATTGCGGCCAGGCCCTTGTTGGGCTCGCCCACCATGGTGCCCACCGCGCCCTCCAGCACCATCTGGCAGGTGGAGTTGGCGTGGATGCCCATCTTGTGCTCCAGGCCGGCGCAGAAGATGCCGTTGCGCGCGCCCAGCGAGCCGTCGGCATTGACATTGAACTTGGGCACGACGAAGAGCGAGATGCCCTTGGAGCCGGCCGGTGCATCTGGCAGACGGGCCAGCACCAGATGGACGATGTTTTCGGCCAGGTCATGCTCGCCGGCCGAGATGAAGATCTTGGCGCCGGTGATCTTGTACGTGCCGTCGGCCTGGGGCTCGGCCTTGGTGCGCAGCAGGCCCAGATCGGTACCGCAGTGCGGCTCGGTCAGGCACATGGTGCCGGTCCACTCGCCGCTGGTCAGCTTGGGCAGGTAGGTGGCCTTCTGCTCGGGCGTGCCGTGAGCATGCAGGGCCTCGTAGGCGCCGTGGCTCAGACCCGGGTACATGGTCCAGGCCTGATTGGCCGAGTTCATCATCTCGTACAGGCACTGGTTGATCATCACCGGCAGGCCCTGGCCGCCAAAGGCCGGATCGCAAGACAGCGCGGGCCAGCCACCTTCCACATACTGCTTGTAGGCCTCCTTGAAGCCCTTGGGCGGCGTGACCTCGTGCGTCGTCTTGTCGAGCTGGCAGCCCTCGGCATCGCCGCTCAGATTGATGGGCGCGATCACCTCGGCGGCGAACTTGCCGCCCTCTTCCAGCACCGCATTGATGGTGTCCACATCGATGTCGGCATGAGCGGGACAGGTCTTCAGCTCGTCGACCACATGGAGCAGCTCGTGCATCACGAACTGCATGTCGCGCAAGGGAGGGTTGTACTGAGGCATATCGAACTCCTGGAGGACGAGAGAGGGAGAGGGGTGAGGAACTCAGGCCCGCTTCTTGGCAGAGGCGGACCCTGTCTTGCTGGCTGCCGCGCCGTCGGCCTTGAGGCCGGCCGGCGTGACATAGAACTGGATGACGCGCTCGAAGCCGTGGCGCGCCCGGTCAAGCGCGCCCGGGCTGCGCATGAAGCGCGCGTCGTGGTGCAGGGACAGGATCAGGCCGTGCAACTCGAACAGGATCTGCTGCACATCGGCATCCGGCTTCAGATGCCCATCCTGCTTGGCAATCAGGATGGCCTTGTTGAGCGCCGCGTGCCAGGCCTGCACCATGGACACCAGGGCGTCGCGCACCGGGCCCGGCCGGTCATCGAACTCGACCGCGCCGCTGATGTAGATGCAGCCCGAGTCGATCTCCACCGAGACCCGCCGCACCCAGCGCTCGAACAGGCCGCGTAGGCGCGGCAGGCCGCGCGGCTCGCGTATGGCGGGGAAGAAGACCTCTTCCTCGAACTTGGCGTGGTACTCGGTCACCACCGCGATCTGCAACTCCTCACGCGAGCCGAAATGGGCAAACACGCCGGACTTGCTCATCTTGGTCACATCGGCCAGAGCGCCGATCGACAGACCCTCCAGTCCCATATGCGAGGCCAGGCCCAGGGCCGCCTCCAGGATGGCGGCGCGGGTCTGCTGGCCCTTCTGCATGGCGCGGCCGCTGCGGCGGGCGGGCAACTCGGCAGGCTTGGCGGACTTGGCGATGACAGTCGGGCTTGAACTCACGTCGGGCGGCTGTGGGACGGATGGGTGGCGGGGCAGATAATAAAACGAACGGTCGTTCTATTTTGCAGAAAGCCAGCCAAAGCCACACCGCCTGGCACCTACATTTTTTAGGGGCAGCCGCCTAGAAGTGCACGGCCCGAGGGCCTGCCAACCAGCCAGATTGCCGGCGCCCGATGACGCGTCGTTGACAGCGTTCCGCAGGGCCACAGCGCCAGCGGCCATGGGATTGCCCGCTTGAGTCAGTACGCAGGGATGCAGTACGCTGCGCTCTGGAGGTCAAACGCTGTGGATGTTCTTCAACTGGATATCTCCGGCCGGCCGCAAGCCTGGATCACGACCAAGGAAGCCGCCGTGATCTATGCCAGCGACGGCGTCGCCTGGACTCTGGGCACCCCCTGCCATGTGATGCGTGGCGGCCTGCAGCGCCGCACCGGCCTGCAGTCACGCATCGAGGTGCACCCCATCATCGCGGTGCGGGGCGCCGTGCCCAGTCGTGCCGGGCGCCACGCCCCCGCCCCGTCCCACCCCACGCTCTTCGTGCGCGACCGTCATGTCTGCGCCTACTGCGGCCATCGCTTCCAGGCCGACGACCTGACCCGCGAGCACATCATTCCGACCTCGCGCGGCGGCCGCGACAGCTGGATGAACTGCATCACCGCGTGTCGCGGCTGCAACGGCCGCAAGGGCAGCCGCCTGCCGGAGGAGGCCCATATGAGCCTGCTCTACCTGCCCTATGTGCCCAGCCTGCACGAGGACATGATCCTGCGCGGACGCCGCATCCTGGCCGACCAGATGGAATTCCTGCTCGCCAGCGTGCCGCGCAGCAGCCGCCTGCATGGCTAAGGTCATGGCCAGGTAAAGCTGTGTATCCTCGGTCAACGTGCTCGACCTCGACGCGTTGTGCAGGCCTTTGCACGAGGAGCCCCGCAATGAAAAGCAAGACAGTCCTGATCGCTGCCGCCCTGTTGGCCGGCCTGGCCGGCTGCGCCACCAGCAACCCCGACATGATCCAGCGCGGCGACGCGCAGCGCATGTCGCAGGTGCTGGACGGCACCGTGCTGACGGTGCGCCCGGTGACGGTTGATGGCAGCCAGAGCGGTGTCGGTGCGGCCGCCGGTGGCGTGATCGGCGCGATCGCCGGCTCCAGCGTGGGCGGCCGGCGTGAGGGCCAGATCGTCGGCGTGCTGGGGGCGGTGGCTGGGGCGGCACTGGGCAATGCCATCGAACGCAGCAGCACCAAGGAAGAAGCGCTGGAGATCATCGTCCAGCTGCGCAACGGCGAGCGCCGCGCCATTGTTCAGGCCAAGGGCGGTGAGAACTTCCTGCCCGGCGAGCCTGTGGTGCTGGTGACCACCGGCGGCAAGACCCGGGTGATGCGCGCACCGGCCGGTACACCGGGCAAGGTCTGATCCCGGCGCGAGCGGTCCGCCCGCACTAGCCCTGCAGCTCGGCCTGGCGCAGGCTCAGCACAAAGCAGCTGCCCTGGCCGGGCGCGCTGCGCAGGCTCACCCGGCCCTGGTGACGCTGCAGCACCATGCGCACAAAGGCCAGGCCCAGACCATAGCCGCGCCGCTGCGGCGTCAGCTCGCTGGGCCGGAAGAAAGGCTCGAAGATGCGCTCGTGCAGCGCCTCCGGAATGCCCGGCCCCTGGTCGCTGATGCTCAGCTGCCAGCACTCGCCCAGGGCCCGCAACTCGCAGCGCAGTTCGCTGCCCGGCGGCCCATGCTTGATCGCGTTGTCCAGCAGATTGCTGATCGCACGGCGCAGCAGCTGCGGCTCGGCCATCACCCAGGCCTCGTCGACCGCCAGGTCCAGCACCAGGCGCAGCTGGCGCGCCGTCGCCTGCGCCCACAGCTCGTCAGCCAGCTGCTGCAAGAGACCCACCAGGTCCAGCGGCGTCAGCTTGAGGTCGGCGGCGCGCGCCTGGTACAGATCGAGGAATCCGTCCGCCAGCGTCAGGGTCTGACGGGCCTGTGCCTCGATGCGCGCCAGCACGGCGTCCAGCGGCAGCCGTTCGGGCTGGGTGCGCTGCAGCTCGATCAGCGTCAGTATCGACGCCTGCGGGGCACGCAGATCGTGGCTGATGAAGCCCAGCGCCTGGTCGCGCTCGCTTTCGGTACGCTGGATCGAGCGGATATGTTCCTGCAGCTGTTCGATCAAGGCCTGCCGCTGGCCTTCGGCCTGCAGGGTGGTGAGCCACAGCGCATGCCAGCGCAGCACCACCGCGCAGACCGCCAGCACCACAACGGCGGCCGAACCGACAAACACCCAGTCGGCCCGCCCTCCCTGCACGCCGAAGAACAGGGCCTGCGGCAGAACCCCCAGCAGCAAAGTGGCCAGGCTGATCGGCAGGGCCGAGGCATAGCTGACCGCCTGCCCGCCCTGGACCACCAGACAGGCATAACCAAAACCCAGCAGCGCCGGCCCGCTCAACCAGGGCGAGGCCAGCAGCGGCGCCGAGCCCCAGGCCAGGGCGGTGGCCAGGATCAGCGCATCGTGAATGCCGTCGGAGCGCAGCTGGCCGGCCGCCAGCCGCTTCTTCATCACCGTCAGGCGCTGCCAGCGCAGCGCCCCGGCACCGGCCATCACGAGCAGTACCAGGGCCTTGTGCTCCCAGTCGATCTCCGGCGCGAAGGCCAGCAACACCAGCAACAGCGCCAGCAGGCCCAGGGGCGCGGTGCGCTGGGAGGTAGCGGCGTACAGCTGCATCAGACGCAGCTGCACGTCCTTGGCGCTGTGGACCAGCACCGGCGAGGCCGCGCGGCAGGCCGCGCTCAATTCTTGGACGTAGGGCAACATGGGCGAAGGCAATGAGCCGGCAAGGCTAGCAGCGATAGACACCATCGTCGCATTGGTGCAAGTCCCGGCAAGCCTGCAGCCGGTATCGCTGCTACGCTCCACGCCCACGACACAGCATCGGTCGCCCCTTCTGCATGCGCATAGCCACCCTAGACGACGATATCGACCACCTTCAGCTGACCCGCCATGCGGTGGAGGCACTGGGGCACAGTTACCACCCCTTCCAGGACGGCGAACAGCTGCTTGGCGAGCTCCGCCACGAGTGCTTCGATCTGCTGATTCTCGACTGGCAGCTGCCCGGCCTCAGCGGGCTGGAGGTGCTGCATCGCCTGCGCAACGAGCTGCGCAGCCATATGCCGGTGCTGATGCTGACCGCCCGCGCCACCGAGGCCGACATCGTCGAAGGGCTGGAGGCCGGCGCCGACGACTATATGGTCAAGCCCTTCCGCAGCGGGGAGCTGGCTGCGCGGCTCAAGGCCCTGCTGCGCCGTGCCTTCACCCAGGACATGCGCGGCCACTACCAGTTCGGCGACTACGGCTTCGATGTGGCCGCGGGCCAGGCCAGCTGGCGTGGTGAGCCGATCACGCTCAAGCCCAAGGAATTCGAGCTGGCCCTCTATATGTTCAACAATCTGGGCAAGCTGCTGTCGCGCGCGCACCTGATGGAGGCGGTCTGGGGCCAGCGCGGTGAGCCGGTGTCGCGCTCCGTCGACACCCATCTGTCACGCATACGCAAGCAGCTCAATCTACGACCCGAGCAGGGCTACCGCCTGGTCTCGGTCTACAGCCATGGCTACCGGCTCGAAGCGGTGGGGCCGGGCCAGGGCGAGGCCCCCGAGATGACGGACAGCCCCTGAGCGGCTCATCAGGCGGCGGGCCGGCGGGGTCGGCTGCGGCGCTTGCTTTTGGCCGGCAAGCTACCATCTAGCCCTGATGCAGTCCTCCAGCGCCTCTGTGAATCCCGCTCCTGCCCCCGCGCCCGTCCCCGGATCGGCCCCGATCGCCCCCCCGCCCCAAGCCGGCGTGCAGCGCGTCTCCAGCGCCCGCCTGCCCACCAAGCATGGCGAGTTCATCGCCCATGTCTACCAGGCGCCGACCGGCGGCGACGAGCATGTGGCCATCGTCAAGGGCGATCTGGCCCGTGAGGATGTGCTGCTGCGCATGCACTCGGAATGCTTCACCGGCGATGTGCTGGGTTCGCTGCGCTGCGATTGCGGCGAACAGCTGGCGCTGGCGCTGCAGCGCATCGAGGCCGAGGGCGGCATCGTGATCTATCTGCGCGGCCACGAGGGGCGCGGCATAGGCCTGGGCCAGAAGCTGCGCGCCTATGTGCTGCAGGACAAGGGACTGGACACGGTCGAGGCCAATCTGGCCCTGGGCCTGCCCGTCGACGGTCGTCGCTTCGACGCCGCGGCCGACATCCTGCGCGATCTGGGCGTGCGCTCGGTACGCCTGATGAGCAACAACCCCTTCAAGGTCGCCGCCCTACACGAACTGGGCATCGAGGTCGTCTCCCGCGAGGGCCACGAGGTCGAGTCCAACGAGGAAAGCGGCCGCTATCTGCGCACCAAGCGCGAGAAGCTGGGGCACCAACTGGAGATGCTGGACTGAGCAACCCAGCGCGCCCTACCAGCTCTGGCTCCATCGCAGGACCTGCAGTCCAGGGCGGCCGGGCGCAGGCCAGAAGAGGCGCCGCTGGCCGCCCCTGACCGACAGCACCACCGCCCCCTGCATCGGTTTTTTCTACGCCGAACTCACTGAAACAGCGGTTCTTCCGATGTGCGAGCGGCCTCAGCATCCGGACTTGCCTCGCCCCCGCCGAGAACAGCGGCACGAGGCTCTCCCGATCCTGCCCAGCCACCCACACGTCAAGGAGCCTCTGCCATGCGCAGCTACCCTCGCAACAGTCCCGAAGCCGCTGCTCGCCTCGTCGCCCTGGTGCTGATCTCGGACGGCCATGTCTGCCGGTCGGAAATCGACACGCTCAAGCATCTGCAGTTGGAAGCCGAGCTGGGCCTGGCACCGGGCAGCTTCGCGCAGGTGATCCATACCTTGTGCGAGGACCTGCTGCTGGCCGCCGATACCGGTGCGTCATCGATAGGCAGTCTCGACGCATCCACCTTATCCGCCCTGCTGGCCGAGGTGGATCAGCCCGCCCTGCAAGGCAAGGTGCTGCGTCTGGCCCATGCTGCCGCCACGGCGGATCAGCACCTCGCCGAAGCCGAGGCCATGCTTCTGGCCCTGGTCCACAGGCAGTGGCATGGCGTTGAGGAGGCCGCCGCGCCAGCCGTGCCCACGACGCCTCAGCTCACGGGCGTGGCGCCTGCTGCCGAGGCCAGAATCTGCTGAACCAGCGGATGGTGCTGCCCGCGGCGCGATCGGATCGCGTGGACCTCCTCCCTCACGCCCTCGCAACGGCCGAGCAGGCGCAGCCCGCGCATCAGCCCGACATCGTCCGCACCGAGCCGGCTGACCGGGAAGACGCCCAGGCCACGCGCCGCGAACACCGCCATCAATGCGCTGTCCTCGAACTCGCCGACGATGCGCGGTCGCAGCCGCTGCGACTCGAACCACTGATCCAGCGTCGGCCGCAGCGCGGAATGGCCGGTGGGCAGCAGCACGGGCAGCTCGTCCAAGGAATGCGGAAAGCGCTCGCGCTGCGCCTTGCCCACCCATTGGGCCGAGCCATACCACTCGACGGCCGAGGCCACCAGACGCTCGCTCGTCAGGCGCAGATTCGGATTGCGCGGCGCCGCCTGACCGGCCAGTACGACATCGAGATGATGCAGGGCCAGTTCCGCCAGCAACTGCTCGAACTCGCCTTCGTGGCAGACCAGGCGCAGCTGCGGCGATGCCAGCACCGGCGCCAGCAGCGCATGGGCGGCGAGCTTGGAAATGCCGTCCGACAAGCCGACAGCCAGGCGCGCCACCTTGCCGTTCGCCGCCTCGCGGACCTCGTCGGGGATGCCCTGCCCGAGCTGGAAAATCTCTTCAGCACGCGCAAAAGCCACCTGGCCCGCCTCGGTCAGGGCCACACCGCGCCCGGCCGGCTTGAGCAGCTGATGGCCCAGCGCCTTTTCGAGCTCGCGCACCTGCGTGCTGACGGTCTGCACCGCCATGTCCAGGCGCTCGGCGGCGCGGGCAAAGCCCCCTTCCTTCGTGACAACCCAGAAGTAGTGCAGATGGCGATAGTTCAGCATGCAAACGGTCCCCGCTTCTGAAAAACCGAATGCTAGGTGCTGGGCAAGCTGGTTTTTGCGATGTGCAGAAATGACCACACTGCGGGCCTCTCCATCCCCCTTTGCATCCCCTGAACAGGACTCATCCCATGCTCTACGCCATCAGTTGGTCCGTCATCCTGCTCTTGCTGGCGCTCTGGTCGCTGGCCGCCTGGCTGCTTCACGCCGCCACGACCTGGGCAGTGTCAAGCACCGGCTCGCTGCCCGAACTGCTTGGTGGCGCCAAACCCCTGGGATTGCCGGACTGGCTGCCCGCCGAGCTGACGCAGGCCCTGAGCGCCTGGCTGCCTGCCCTGGCGCAGGCTTTCGATAGCCTGCTGCAAGCCGCCCCTGCGCTGGGCAGCGGCCTGGGCATCGCGGTCGGGGTGATCTGGGCGCTGGGCAGCCTGCTGCTGGCCATCCTGGGCGTCGGTCTGCACGCGATGCTGATGTATGCGAAACGCCGTGCCGGCGGGATCAGCAGGCTGCAGGCTGGCGGCAGCGCGGCGAGCTGATCGCCGGACTGAGCCCTGCCTGATGTCGCGCACCGCTGGATCTCGATCGTTGAGTACACGGTCTCGTCATGGATAGACAGCCACTAGCGGACCTGCTTCGGCGTGAGCTGCTCGTCGTATCTCACCAAGCTCCGCATACATCAGTAGGCGACTTGGCCATCCAGCCAGAGTCGCTCGCCGCTGGCCCACGCTACCCACAGCAGTGGTGTGCCACGACGTGCATCGCTGGGGCCGCTGGCCGAGCCAATGTCTCCGCCGGGACGGGCGCGGGCCGTGGCCCATTACCGCCACAGCCTGGCGCCCACGCGACGGTAGCTCCTCTGCGGTGATTTCACCGGTCTGCCCTGGAACGACGGCGCTGTCGACAGCGGTGTCTGGGCGGCTGCGCGGTTGCAGGCGCTTCTGTCATGAACGGGTAGCAGCGCATGTCTGGACAGATCGGTTTCGAAGGCTCAGAACTGGCCTTCCTTGATGTACGGATAACTCCACAGGATGGACTGCAGCAGCACCGACTTGACCCATGCAGCGTGCATCTTCTCGACGTCGGCAGCCGAGGCATGTTGGCGCCGATCTAAATTTGACCCACCCTGCCGATTGAACTTTGACCCAGGGCTTGGGGCCAGCATCGGCTGATGCCGGCTGTGGACAACTGTAGCTCGGTGCTTGTTCAGCCGGCCT
>JAYRSJ010000045.1:0-16520 GCA_041920215.1 Burkholderiaceae bacterium
TCGAGGCCGATCGTCGTAATCTCCATGGCGGACGCTCCTTCCGATCGAGTGGTTGCTGACACATCCACTGTGGCACTTCGATGCCGTCTACGGGTGGGGGCGTCCATCCCATTGCTTACGTTCGCCTCGACAAGCTCGACGCCTGAAAGCGGTCGCTCAACGTCGAAGCTGAGCCGCGAGCTGCGGCGTCACGCCGACGCGAGTTGGCTCGAGCGTGTGGCGCCGCGGCGATGCAGATTCCATGTCGGCACGGGACACATGCGATCCCACAACGGATGCCGGATATACGACTGCAGGTGCTTCTCTCAGCCAGCCCCAATCGATCAGGTCTTTGCCCTTGTGGGGGAGTCCATATACGAGTGGTTAGGCGGCCAGGCGTGCATGTCGTGAGTGCCACTCGTTGAGCGCATCGCAGATGCTTCCAAGAGAAGCGTTGTAGTGGTTGCCGATGACCTGGCCACCCCACAGGCTGGAACTCTTTTGTTTCCGACTGACTATGCGGATGCTCCCTACGCCGCGGACTTTTGTGATGGTGAACCGCTCTAGGTCCGCCCAGCGGTACTCGCGTTGTTTGAGAAGCCCCCCGATCTGGAGGCCTTCCGGAGTAAGGCGGACAAAGAATCTATTGGTGACTAGCATCGAAGCAGCCACCACCCCGCATATGGCAAAGAATCCTCCGCCGAGCCATGCCAATAGCGGGCGCTGCGAGACGAGCGGAACTGTGAGCGCCACGAAAAGAATGGAACCAAGCAATGAGAGACCTGCTTTTGTCCGGCTTGGGGTGAAGACCACGAACTCGCTCATCGGCTGCAATGAGCGGTTAGGCATCACTTGCCACCTGAGCCTTTTGCGCAGAAAACCCAAACGCCTCGTTGCTTGAGGTGACAAAGTCGAATTCGCTGAGCAGTCTCTCAATATTCTCACTTAGCTGAACACCAAATACGAAAAGTGTGGAGTACGGTGGCGTCTGGCTGAATTCATTGTGATGCTGATCGACAGAATCCAGATGATTAAACAGCCATCGCTCAGGAGACGTGCCATTCGGAAAAAGCTCGGTTACGGCAAGACCAAGGCGGCGCGCTGAAGCAATGGTCTGCTTAAGCTCGGGAGTTGATGCGATCCACGTAGGCGTACCAGCCTCTATGAATGCAAGCTCGCTCTCGGTGCACGGAACGAAAACAATGGCGACAGACGCAGTGGGCATTTGTGAATGCCTAACGGCCAAGGTAAGCCGCCCGCCGTAGGCGGGTCGGCTTGAACGCCGGGTTAGACCCGAAAGCCAAAAGGGAGCGCCCGGACTTGAACAAGGGCGCAGCCCACGAAAAAGCGCTGGGCCACGAAAGCGGCGCAGCGCTGCAAGAAAGATATCTGGTGGCACTTGCTACACAAGCGCTGGAGGCCAAAAAGGCTTGAAAGGCCTTGGAACAGGGCCGAGCGCTGGAACAAGTGGCTGCGCGCATATAGCGGGTGATGGGACTAACGTGTTGTAGGGGGACAGGCACTGCGCCCTAACACCGGCACGTGCTGCATAACATCGGACAGGTAGGCGCTACTAAGTGCTTGCTGCACGACACTTTCCCCCCTGCTTATCTGTTTGTTTATACAGTATTAAATGTACCCACAAATCCGGCAACTTGTTACATCGACTTCTATGCCCTGACGGAGCTCAGGAGAACCACATGTTGCCACTACCCGGCGGGTTAGCGGGCGCGCAAACACCCGCGTCCGATGATCTACCCGCACCTTCTGCTGAAGATCGACGGAGGGGCGGCACTCAGCCCTTTGGATTCGCAGTTCAACAGCAGGTGCCGCAAAGCGGCTGCTGGTGAACTGGCCCCCGAGCCTCACCGACCGCGAATCCTCCCCGAGTCCGCACCACACCACGCCGCGACAATCCCCCCATGTCCTGGCTCCCCACCCTCCACCTGCTGCTGGCCCTGGCCGCCCTGAGCCTTGCGCTGCTGCTGCGCCCCTGGCGGGCCTTGCCGGCCGGCGGGCCGCCGTGGCCCTGGCTGGCCTGGTGCATCGCGGTGCTGCCGCTGCTGTGGAGCGCCGACCGGCTGGTGATGGCGCAGGCCGGGCCCGCCAGCGCGCTGGGCGCGGCGCTGCAGCCGCTGTCGGGCGCCTGCCTGCTGCTGCTGATGGCGGGCTGGCCGCTGGCGGTGCTGGGGCTCTTGCCGGCCAGCCTCATCACGGCCTGGCTGGGCGATCTGTCCTGGGCCGAGGCGCTGCAGCGCGGCGTGTGGCTGGGCCTGCTGCCGGCCACGCTGGCACTGGGGCTGGGCGCCGCGGTGCGGCGCTGGCTGCCCCGTCATCTGATGGTCTATATCCTCGGCCGGGGCTTCGTCGCCACGCTGCTGGCCGGCAGCCTCAGCGGCGCCGCGGCGCTGCTGGCCCTGCCGCCGGGTGGCGGCGGTGCCGACGCGGGCGCAGGGGCCGCAGCGGCGGCGGGCCTGGCCGCCGCGCTCGACGCTGGCGATCTGATGCTGGCGCGCTGGCTCAGCGCCTGGGCCGATGCCATCATCACCGGCATGCTAACGGCCATCTTTGTTGCCTTCAGGCCGCAGTGGCTGGCCACCTATTCCGACCGGCTCTACCTGCCCCGCTAATATCGGCAGCCAGCGCGAGCCGTTCCCGCGGGACCGCCGCGGCCGCATGGCAAGAAGCATCAGGGGAGCCAGCAGCGATGGCCGAGAACAAGACCCGGGTCAGCGAGGCCAGTGTGGAGGCCTATCTCGCCGCGCGCGGCAACGAGGCGCAGCGCGCCGACTGTGCGCGTCTGATGGACCTGCTGCAGCGGCTCACCGGCCAGCCACCGAGGCTGTGGGGCCCGAGCATCGTCGGCTACGGCCGCTATCGCTATGTCTACGAGAGCGGCCGCAGCGGCGAGATGTGCCTGGTGGGCTTCGCGATACGCGGGCGCGAGCTGGTGCTTTATCTGGAGACCGAGGGGCCGACGCAGCAGGCCCTGCTGGCCGCGCTGGGCCCGCACAAGCTGGGCAAGGCCTGCCTGTACTTCAAGCGGCTGGCCGACCTCGATGCGGCGCGGCTCGAGCAGCTGATCGCGGGCTCGGTGGCGGCGCTGCGGCTGCGTTACCCGGAGGCGCCGAGCCCATGAAAGCAGGAACAAACCCCAGGACCACCACCACGCCGCCGGCGATGAAGGCTCTGGCCGACCCCCCCGCCGGCATCAGCCTGAGCGCCTACGACGAGCCGCCGGAGGCCCTGCTGCTGGCCGTCGATACCGGGCTGGAGCAGCACAACCATGCCCATGCGCCGCTGGCGGACGTGCGGCCGCTGGCCACCTTTGCCAGCGCGGCCGCGGGCCAGCCGCTGCTGGGCGGCGCCAGCGGCCGGACCTGGGGCCGCTGCTGCGAGCTGCTGCAGCTGTGGGTCAGCGCCGAGCAGCGCGGCCAGGGCCTGGGCTCGGCCCTGCTGCAGGCCTTCGAGGCGCAGGCGCGCGGCCGCGGCTGCAGCATCTTCTACCTCACCACGCTGAGCTACCAGGCCCCGGCCTTCTACCGCCGCCATGGCTATGCGGTGCTGGCCGAGATCGCGGGCTACCCGCAGGGCATCGTCAAATACCTGATGGTGAAGAAGGACGGGGAAAGAGAAGGAGATGAGGCGGCGGGGGCGGGCGGCGCAGGCTAGCGAGCTAGCGCAGATCGCTGGCGCGCGGCTTGATGCCGTAGGCCTTGAACAGGCGCTCCACGCTGCCGTCGCGCAGCATCTCGCGGTGCAGGCTCTGCAGCAGCTGGCGCTCGGCCTCGTCGACGCCGCTGCCGCTGGCCAGCCAGACATCGCCCGACTCCACCGTCATGCCCACCTGGAAGCGCGCCGCATCGCGGCCGCTGCTGCGCACCTTGTCCATATTGATCAGCTCGCCACCGTAGAGCGCGTCCGCATGGCCGCGCTCCAGCAGGCGCAGCATGTCCTCCACGCTGCTGGCCTGCAGGATCAGCGTGTCGTCGAAGCCGCGCCGCTGCAGCTGGGCCAGATTGGGCGAGCCGCGCAGCAGCGTGATGCGCAGCCGGCGCGCCTGCTCCAGGCTTTCCAGCGGCGCCTCGCCGGCCCGGTTGATGAGGACGAAATGCTGGACATAGAGCTTGACCAGCCACTGGAAGCGCGGCTCGCGCTCGGGCGTGCGGGTCAGCGGCAGGATCGCGATGCGCGGCTGGCTGCTGGCCATCTGCAGGGCCCGGGCCCAGGGGTAGAACTCGGTCTTGGCCGGCTGGCCGGCGCGCTGCAGCAGCTGCTCGGCCAGCTCGGCCAGCACGCCTGGCTGCTCGGGCCGGCCCTCGATCGCGAAGGGCGGCAGATCGCCGCTGACCAGGCGCAGCGGCGCCAGCGCGGCCGCCCGGGCCGGGCGGCCCAGGGTCGGCAGCAGGGTGGTGCTGGCGGCAGCCAGCAGTTGACGGCGTCTTGCGCAATGCATCGTCGCCCATGGTCGCACGCCTGCTGCGCGGCCGACAAGCGCGGCCGCCCATAATCGACCGGCCATGACGCCGACACGCCGCGAGCCGCCCACCGTCCCCGCTGCCCCCAGCACGGCGGCGCAGGAGGCGCTGTCGCCCGGCCTGAGCGCCGCCGAGGCCCAGCGCCGGCTGCGCGCCGACGGCCCCAATGCGCTGAGCCCGCCGCAGCGCCGCCATCCGGGCCGGCTGCTGCTGGAGCAGCTGCGCGAGCCCATGCTGCAGCTGCTGCTGGCGGCCGGCGGGGTGTATCTGCTGCTGGGCGACCGCGGCGAGGCCTTGCTGCTGCTGGGCTTTGTGCTGCTGATGCTGGTGCTGGGGCTGAGCCAGCAGCGGCGCAGCGAGCGGGTGCTGGAGGCCTTGCGCGATCTGAGCAGCCCGCGCGCGCTGGTGCGCCGCGACGGCGCGCCGCAGCGCATCGCCGGCAGCGACGTGGTGTGCGGCGATCTGCTGCTGCTGGCCGATGGCGACCGGGTGGCCGCCGATGCCTGGCTGCTGCAGGCCCATGATCTGCTGCTGGACGAGTCGCTGCTCAGCGGCGAATCGCTGCCGGTGGCCAAACGGGTGGCGCCGGATGAGGCCGAGGCCGGCCGGGTCTATGCCGGCACCCTGGTGCTGGGCGGTCAGGGCCTGGCGCGGGTCAGCGCCACCGGCGCGCGCAGCGAGATCGGGCGCATCGGCCTGTCGCTGAGCGAGATCGCCAGCCCGCCGACGCCGCTGCAGCGCCAGACCCGCCGCCTGGTGCGCCTGTTCGCGGTGCTGGGCCTGTCGCTGTCCGCGCTGCTGTGGCTGCTGTGGGGCCTGCTGCGCGAGGACTGGCTGGGCGGCCTGCTGGCCGGCATAGGCCTGGCCATGGCCATGCTGCCGCAGGAGTTCCTGCTGATCCTGACCGTCTTCATGGCGATGGGCGCCTGGCGGCTGGCCCGGCAAAGGGTGCTGGCCCGCCGCGCTGCCACGATAGAGACGCTGGGCGCCGCCACGGTGCTGTGCACCGACAAGACCGGCACCCTCACCGAGAACCGCATGGCGGTGGCCGAGCTGCAGGGCGCCGACGGGGCGCGCTGGCAGGCCGCCGAGGCGGCGACGCAGCCGCAGCCGCAGCCGCAGCCGCAGCCGCAGCCGCAGGCCTTGCCGCCCGCGTTCGCGGCCTTGCTGGGCACGGCGGTGGCGGCCAGCGAGCGCATCGCGCTGGACCCCATGGAGCGGGCGCTGCAGCAGCTGGCCGCGCAGCGCTGTGCGGCCGCCACGCTGCCGGCCGACTGGCAGCTGGTGCATGAGTACGCGCTGAGCGCGGCGCTGCCGGCGATGACGCATGTGTGGGCGGACGGCCGTGGCGCGCTGCAGGTGGCGGTGAAGGGCGCGCCGGAGGCCGTCGCGGGCCTGTGTCGCCTGGACCCCGCGGCCCAGGCGCAGATCGTGCAACAGGCCGGCGCGATGGCGCAGCGCGGCCTGCGCGTGCTGGGTGTGGCGCGTGCGCGCTGGGCAGCGGGCCAGGCCTGGCCCGACTCGCCCCAGGGCTTCGATCTCGAATGGCTGGGCCTGCTGGGCTTTGCCGACCCGCTGCGCGCCGAGGTGCCGCAGGCCGTGCGCGACTGCCGCGCGGCCGGCCTGCGGGTGCTGATGATCACCGGCGACCATCCGGACACCGCGGCGGCGATCGCCGCACAGGCCGGGCTGGACGGTTCGCGCCCGGTGCTCACCGGCCCGGCGCTGGCGGCGCTGGACGATGCGGGGCTGGCCCGCGCGGTGCGCGAGCACGAGGTCTATGCGCGCATACGCCCCGAGCAGAAGCTGCGCCTGGTGCAGGCCCTGCGGGCGCAGGGCGAGATCGTCGCGATGACCGGCGACGGGGTCAACGATGCGCCCTCGCTGAAGGCCGCCCATATCGGTGTGGCCATGGGCGGGCGCGGTACCGATGTGGCCCGCGAGGCGGCCAGCCTGGTGCTGCTGGACGACAACTTCGCCTCGGTCACCCGTGCGGTGCGGCTGGGGCGACGCATCTACGACAACCTGCGCAAGGCCATGGCCTTTGTGCTGGCCGTGCATGTGCCCATCGCCGGGCTGTCGCTGCTGCCGCTGCTGCTGGGCTGGCCGCCGCTGCTCAGCCCGGTGCATATCGCCTTTCTGGAGCTGCTGATCGACCCGGTGTGCTCGGTGGTGTTCGAGGCCGAGCCGGAGGAGGGCGATGTGATGCGGCGCCCGCCGCGCGACCCGGCCGCGCCGCTGTTCTCGCCGGGTCTGCTGGTCTGGAGCGCCGCCCAGGGCCTGCTGCTGCTGGCGGTGGTGCTGGCGGTGCTGCTGGCCGCGCGCCAGGCCCAGCTGGGCGAGGCGCTGGAGCGGGCGCTGGCCTTCAGCGCGCTGCTGAGCGGCAATATGGCGCTGATCCTGGCCAATCGTTCGCTGGGCGGCCCCTGGCTGGCCGGCTGGCTCAGGCCCAACCCGCTGCTGTGGAAGGTGCTGGCGGCTGGTGCGGCGCTGCTGGCGCTCACGCTGGGCTGGGCGCCGCTGCGCGAGCTGTTCCGCTTCGAGCTGCCCAGCGCGCCCTGGCTGGTCGCGGCCCTGGCCACGGGCCTGCTGCTGAGCGGCCTGCTGCTGGAGGGCCTGAAGCGGCTGTGGCCGCGGCGCTGGCGCGCCTGATGCGCTGCCCGAGCGGGCGCCCCGCTCAGCGCTGCGGCGGCGCCACCGCGAACTGGGCCCAGGCCACGCCCCCCAGGGTCAGTGCGGCGCCGGCCAGCTTGATGCCGGTGAAGCTCTCGCCGGTGCTGGCCCAGGCGGCCAGGCCGGCGATCGGCGGCATCAGATAGATCAGCGGCGCGGTGCGGGCCACGCCGCGCGCCGCATTGACCCAGCCCCAGGCCAGCCAGCTGAAGAAGCCGATGCCGGCGATCGCCCAGACCGCGCCCAGCCACAGGCCGGGCGGCACCGCGGCCCAGTCCACCCGCAGCGCCGCGGGCAGGGTGTAGAGCAGCACCGGCGGCGTCGCCATCAGGCTGGCATAGCTCATCACCAGCACCGGACCGTGGCGCTCGATCAGCGGCTTGGCCGCCACCGTGTAGTAGGAGAACAGCGCGGCGGCCAGCAGCAGCACCAGATCGCCGCCGCTGGCCCGCCAGTCGGCCGCCAGCAGCTTGTCCGACATGAAGAGCAGGGCGCCGCCCAGGGCCAGCGCAATGCCCAGCAGCTGGGCGCGGCGCAGCCGCTCCAGGCCGAAGGCACGCAGGATCAGCAGCGTGAAGACCGGGCCGCAGGCCAGCAGCACCGAGCTGGAGAAGGCGGTGGACCAGTGCACCCCGTAGCCGGCCAGCACCAGGTGCAGGCCCTGGCCCAGCAGGCCCAGGCGGGCCAGGGCCCAGAGCTCGGCGCGCGGCAGGCGCGGCCAGGCCAGGCCGTAGCGCTGCAGCAGCAGGGCCAGCACCATCAGCGGCATGCCCAGAAAGCGCAGGAACAGAAAGCCCTCGGGCGTCATCGCGCCCAGCAGGGCCTTCTGCAGCGGGAAGTTCAGGCCCCAGGCCAGGATCACGGCCAGACCGGCCCACAGGGCCAGGGTCTGGGAGGGGCGGGCAGCGGCGGCGTCAGGCATGATGGCCGCATCTTGCCCGATGCGGCGCCGGCCCCGCGGCGAGCGCCGCCCGCGCGTTCGCTCAGCGCTCCTTGCGCAGCGTGCCGATCATGTTCTCGGCCCCGCCCATCATGAACACGGTGTAGACCCCGCCGCTGAGCACCGGCAGGCTGGCGACGCTGTAGACCGGCGTGCCGGCGGTGGGCGAGTTGACCTGCAGCAGCGAGCTGCTGCTGGCGTTGACCAGGGCAGCGGCCGAGGCATTGCCGGGCTGCACATTGCTGGCGATGGCGCTGTAGTCCAGCACCAGGCTCAGGCCGGCATCCAGCCGCGCCACGCCGTTGATCAGGCGCAGCCGGGCGGTGTTGCTGGCCGGCAGGCGGTTGTCGTCGGCAATCAGCTGCAGCTGGGGCGCGGCCGGCGTGCCCCAGAGCAGCAGGGTGTAGTCCTGACCCTCGGCCAGCGTTGGGCTGCTGGGCGTCTGGGTCTGGCCGTTGACGCTGTAGCTGAAGCCGGCGCTGCTGCCGGCCGGCACGATCTGGTAGTCGCCTATCGCCGGCGCCACCGAGCTGGCCAGCATCGCCACCTCGCCCAGCTGGGCCGTGACGCGCGCCTGGTCGGCCAGCGTGGCCACCACCCGGGCCCGCGCCATGCCGCCGCCATGGGCGCTGACCGCGCCCTGCTGGGCCACCAGCACCCCGCCCACCAGCACGCCGCCGGGGGTGGGCGTGATCAGCAGGGTGGCGACGCCCTGGCTGGCCAGCGTGACGGCCGGTATGTCCAGACGCAGATCGCCCAGGCGGCCGCTGCCGGTGATGCGCAGCCGGTAGCTGCCGCTGGCCAGGCTCAGATAGCTGGAGCTGCTGCTGCCGGCCAGGCCCGCGACCACCGGCGTGGCATTGCCGAGATCGTCGGTGTTCTGGGTCAGGTAGACGTCCAGCGTGCCCGCGTCGGGCGCCAGATTCATCACCAGCAGCTTGCTGTTGCCGGCGTCGGGGGCGCTTTCCTCCTCCTGCAGCAGGGTGCTGCGCATCTGGCCGGCCCAGCCATAGCTGATCAGGCTGTACTGGGTGCCGGCGGCCAGCGTGGCGCTCTGGGCCACCACGGTGGAGCCGCCGGACTGCACCTGCAGGCTGACCCCGCTGGTGGACACATTGGCATAGCTGCTGGCCTGGCCATAGGCCACGCCGCTGGCCAGGCTGCTGCCGTCGGCCGCCAGGCCCAGGCTGGCATAGGCGCGGCTGGCGTTGACCAGGCGCAGCTGGGCCGTGCCGCTGCTGCCGTCCTCGTCGTCGCTGCCACCGCCGCCGCAGGCGGCCAGCAGGCTCAGCAGGCCGGCGGCCAGGGCCAGCAGCAGACCGCGACGCTGCGTATCTCTTGTCCTCGTGCCCATCAACATCAGATGCTCCACTCCAGGGTTCAGGTGGGCGCGATTGGAGCCAGGGCCTGTTGCTGGCCCATGTGCCGGCGTGTCGGTATGTGAAGAACTGTTTAGACGCACGGCTCCATGCCGGCGGCGGCGCGATGCCCTAGCATGGCCCGCCCCGCTCCCTTGCCTGAGGACTGCTCCCCATGTCGTACGACCATCTGCTCGCCCCGCTGGATCTCGGCTTCACCCAGCTGCGCAACCGGGTGCTGATGGGCAGCATGCACACCGGGCTGGAGGACGGGCGCAAGCATTTCGAGCGCATGGCCGCCTATTTCGCCGAGCGGGCGCGCGGCGAGGTGGGCCTGATCGTCACCGGCGGCTATGCGCCCAACATCGAGGGCTGGGCCAAGCCCTTTGCCGGCACGCTGGCCACCAGCGCCGCGGCGCGGCGCCATCGCATCGTCACCGACGCGGTCCATGCCGAGGGCGGCAAGATCGCGCTGCAGATCCTGCACACCGGCCGCTATGGCTACCACCCGCTGTGCGTGGCGCCTTCGCGCATCCAGTCGCCGATCTCGCCCTTCACCCCGCGTGCGCTGTCGGAGCGCGGCATCGAGCGCCAGATCCGTGCCTTCGTGCGCTGCGCCAGTCTGGCCCGCGAGGCCGGCTACGACGGGGTGGAGCTGATGGGCTCGGAGGGCTACTTCATCAACCAGTTCCTGGTCACCCATACTAACCAGCGCCAGGACCGCTGGGGCGGCAGCTACGAGAACCGCATGCGCCTGCCGCTGGAGATCCTGGCGCGCATGCGCGCGGCGGTGGGGCCGGACTTCATCATCATCTACCGCCTCTCGATGCTGGACCTGATCCCGGACGGCAGCAGCTGGGACGAGGTGCTGCAGCTGGCCCGCGGCGTGGCCCGCGGCGGTGCGACGCTGATCAACACCGGCATAGGCTGGCACGAGGCGCGGGTGCCCACCATCGCCACCAGCGTGCCGCGCGCCGGCTTTGCCTGGGTCACGCACAAGCTGCGTCAGCAGCTGCGCGCCGAGGGCATCCAGACGCCGCTGATCACCAGCAACCGCATCAACACGCCCGAGGTGGCCGAGAATGTGCTCGCCGAGGGCGCGGCCGATATGGTCAGCATGGCCCGACCCTTTCTGGCCGATGCCGACTTCGTCCGCAAGGCGCGCCAGGGCCGCGCCGACGAGATCAACACCTGCATCGCCTGCAACCAGGCCTGCCTCGACCATGCCTTCCAGCAGAAGATCGCCAGCTGCCTGGTCAACCCGCGCGCGGCCCACGAGACCGAGCTGAAGATCCTGCCCATCGCCGCCAGCGGCACGGCCCGCAAGCGCATCGCGGTGGTGGGCGCCGGCCCGGCCGGCCTGGCCGCGGCGACGACGCTGGCCGAGCGCGGCCATGCGGTCGAGCTCTTCGACGCGGCGGCCGAGATCGGCGGCCAGTTCAATATGGCCAAGCGCATCCCCGGCAAGGAAGAGTTCCAGGAGACGCTGCGCTATTTCGGCCGCCGCATCGCCACGACCGGCGTGCAGCTGCGGCTGAACCGGCGCGTCGCCGCCGCCGATCTGCAGGGCTTCGACGAGGTGCTGCTGGCCACCGGCGTGAGCCCGCGCAACCCCGGCATCAAGGGCCAGGCCGAGGGCGAGGCCCGGGCTCAGGTCCTGAGCTATATCGATGTGCTGCGCCATGGCCGGCCGGTGGGCCCGCGGGTGGCCATCGTCGGCGCAGGCGGCATCGGTTTCGATGTGGCCGAGTACCTGCTGGAGCGCGGCCACTCGCTGAGCCTGGACCCCGCCGGCTGGCGCCGCCACTGGGGCGTGGGCGATCCGGCCGAGGTGCGCGGCGGCGTGCTGCGGCCTCAGCCCGAGGCGCCCAGCCACCAGATCACGCTGCTGCAGCGCAAGGCCGGCAAGCTGGGCGCGGGCCTGGGCAAGACCACCGGCTGGATTCACCGTCAGGCGCTGAAGATGAAGCAGGTGGAGATGCTGGGCGGGGTCAACTACGAGGCGATCACGCCCGAGGGCCTGTGGGTCAGCCATGGCGAGAAGCATGCCGACACCCAGCTGATCGCTGCCGACACCATCATCCTGTGCGCCGGCCAGGAGCCGCTGCGCGAGCTGGAGGCGCCGTTGCGGGCGCTGGGCCTGCGGGTGCATCTGGTCGGCGGGGCGCTGGAGGCCGGCGAACTTGATGCAAAGCGTGCAATTTTGCAGGGAACGCGGCTGGCAGCAGCGCTGTAAACCCTAGGCAGTCTCAAGCCCGCGGGGGACACTCCCGATACGCCGAACAAGAACGAGGGACCACCCGGCAGTCATGGGTGATGAACAACGCTGGATCGGCATGCGGGGCCTGCAGGCCCCGACCGCGATCCATCACTGCTGAAACACCCGCATGAACAAGAACCGCCGCCTGCCCAGGCTGCTGACGCTGAGCTGTGTCGCCACCGCCGTGGCGGCACCGGCCTGCGCCCAGGCCGGGCCGGCGCTGCAGGGCCCGGCGAGCTGGCTGCTGGGCCTGGGCCTGCTGGGCAGCCTGGCCATGGCCGGCGCCCTGGGCCTGCTGCTGCAGCGTCAGCGTCGCCGCCTCAGGCTGCGCCGTGTCGAGCTGGAGCGCGAGCGCCGCGAGCGCATCCGCCTGGCCGCCCTGCTCAATGCCATCCCCGACGGCGTCTACTTCAAGGACGCCAGCGGCGCCTACGAGGCCTGCAACCCGGCCTTCGAGCGCCTGGTGGGCCATACCGAGGCCCAGCTGCAGGGCAAGCACGACAGCGCCCTGCCCGCGCCGCTGCCGCCGCAGGGCCGGGCCTGGGCGCGCGGCAGCGACGGGGTCAGGCTGTGCCTGGACATGCAGCAGGCCCCGGTCACCGCGCCCGGCGGCGAGCTGCTGGGCACGCTGGGCGTGGCCCGCGACATGACCGAGCTGCAGATCGCGCTGGACGAGCTGCGCCGCGCGGCCATGGTGTTCGAACATTGCGCCGAGGGCATTCTGCTGCTCGACGACCAGGCGCGGGTGGTCGATGCCAACCCGGCCTTCTTCCAGATCAGCGGCCATCAGGATGTGCGCGATCTGCTGGGCCAGCTGCCCCAGCCGCTGCGGCCCGGCGAGCAACTGCCCGAGCTGCAGCAGCAGATCTGGCAGGCCCTGGACGAGGCCGGCAAATGGTGCGGCGAGCTGATGCTGCGCCGCCGCGACGGCGAGCCGGTGCCCATCTGGGCCACCCTGGTGCGGGTGCAGCGCAGCAGCTCCAGCCCGCTGCAGCATCTGCTGGTGCTGACCGATATCTCCAAGATCAAGCAGACCGAGGCCCAGCTGCTGCACCAGTCGCTGCACGACCGCCTGACCGGCCTGCCCAATGCCGCGCTGCTGCGCGACCGCATCGATCGCCAGGTGGGCATCGCCCAGCGCGACCACACCAGCGTGGCGGTGCTCTATATCGATCTGGACGGCTTCCGCGATGTCAACGACGTCGCCGGCCATAACGCCGGCGATGCGGTGCTCAAGGAGGCGTCCGAGCGCTTCATCAATGTGGTGCGGGCCAGCGATTCGGTGGCCCGCGTCGGCGCCGACGAGTTTGTCGTCGTGCTCTCGGGCCTGGTGGACGAAGAGACCGCGATGCGCCTGGGCGACCGGCTGATCCAGTCGCTGGACGAGCCCTTCCTGATCGACCAGCACCGCTTCAGCGTCGGCGCCAGCATAGGCCTGGCGCTGTTCCCGACCGACGGCCAGACGGTGGACGAGCTGCTGCGCAATGCCGAGGCCGCGATGTGCCGCGCCAAGATCAGCGCCCGCAACAGCGTGCAGGCCTACCGGCCCGAGCTGACCCGGGCGGTGCAGCAGCGCTTCGAGCTGACCCATGCGCTGCGCCTGGCCAACGAGGCGGCCCAGTTCCGCCTCGAGTACCAGCCCCAGGTGCGCCTGGCCGATGGCGAGCTGATCGGCGCCGAGGCCTTGCTGCGCTGGCGCCATCCGACCCGCGGCCCGATCTCGCCGGCCGAGTTCATCCCGCTGGCCGAGGACACCGGCCTGATCATCCCGATCGGCCGCTGGGTGCTGGAGCAGGCCTGTGCTCAGGCCGCGCGCTGGCAGGGCCTGCCCGGCAAGCCGCAGCAGGTGGCGGTCAATGTCTCGGCGCGCCAGCTGCGCCAGAGCGATTTCGTCGCCAGCCTGGACCTGATCCTGGCCAGCACCGGCTGCCCGCCCCAGGCCCTGGAGCTGGAGGTGACCGAGAGCCTGCTGCTGGAAGATGCCGAGGCGGCGATCAGCCTGCTCAGCGAGCTGTCGCTGCGCGGCGTGCGGGTGGCGATCGACGATTTCGGCACCGGCTATTCCTCGCTGTCCTATCTGAAGCGCATGCCGGTGCAGACCCTCAAGATCGACCGCAGCTTCGTCTCCGAGCTGGGCACCGACAACAACGTCGCCGCGATCGCCCGCACCGTCATCGTGCTGGCCCGCAGCCTGGGCCTGGACGTGCTGGCCGAAGGGGTGGAAACGCCCGAACAGGCCGAGTGGCTGCTGCGCGAGGGCTGCGACTGGGCCCAGGGCTGGCATTACGGCCGCCCCATGCCGGCCGAGGATTTTGTCTACTGCAAGCCCGAGCTGCCGGCCCTGGAGCTGCGCAAGCCCCAGCGGCGCCAGCTGCATCTGGCCTGAGCCAGGGCCGCGTTGCGCAGATCGCCCCGGCGGGCGGCTGCGGCGCGCGGCGATGCACTACAGTGGGCCCACAGGCGAGGCGCACAAGAACAACAAAGTCTTTGCGCGAGGTGGCGGCATGCACAGCAGACGGCAGGCGGCGGGCATCGTGGCAAGCTGGGGCCATGCCTGGGCCCGGCTCGTTCTGCTGTTGTTGCTTCTGCTTCCGCTGCTGCCGGCCGCCGGCCAGGCCCAGCCGGCCCAGCCCCCGCTGTTGCGCTTCTGTGCCGAGGACGAGAACTCCTACCCCTGGATGCTCAAGGACCGGCCCGGGCTCAACCAGATCATGATGAGCCTGCTGGCCCGCCAGATCGGCCAGCCCATCCAGATCGAGCGCCAGCCCTGGCGGCGCTGCCTGCTCTCGCTGCAGGCCGGCCAGGTCGACGGCGCCTTCAAGGCCAGCTACAGCGCCGAACGTCTGGCCTACGGCCGCTATCCGCTGCGCGCCGATGGCCAGCTCGACACCCAGCGCCAGATGCTGGACGAGAGCTACCACCTCTACCGCCGCAAGAGCAGCCGTGTGCAATGGGACGGCGAGCGGCTGCGCTATCTGAGCGCGCCGGTGGGGGCGCAGACCGGCTTCTCCATCGTCGCCCAGCTGCGCAGCATGGGCCTGGTGGTGGACGAGGGTTCGCGGGTGGCCGAGGCCATCCTGGTCAAGCTGCTGCGCGGCCGCATCGATGCCGCGGCGCTGCAGACCCAGCAGGGCGACCATGCGCTGCGCAGCGATCCGGCGCTGGGCGCGGCCATCGAGCGCATCGGCCCGCAGCTGGTCAGCAAGCCCTATTACCTGATGCTCTCGCACCAGCTGCTGGCCCGCGACCCGGCGCTGGCCGAGCGCATCTGGGACGGGGTGGTGGCGGTGCGCGAGTCGGCCGAGTACCGGGCCGCGCAGGACAGCTTCCGCTGAGCCTCATCATCAATGCATGGCGGCTGCCGCCTTGCCCAGGGCGCCCGGCCTGAGCGCCTGCCACAGCGCCAGCAACTGGGCGTCGCTGAGTTCCTGCACCTCGACCCCGCTTTGCAGCTCGAAGCTGGAATCGAACCAGCCGCAGGGGGCCGCCGCCGCGGTGCCGCTGCGCAGGCCTGCCAGCAGCGGCTTGTTGCTGCTGTTGGCGCCGCCCTGCTGGACGGGCGGCTGGCGGCGGGCGCTGGTCGGATGAGCTTGCATGGCGTGGACTCCTGGGCGGCGGTGGGTGGGGGTGCAGTGAGTCCAGTTTGGATGCTGCAGCGCCGCAAAACCATCACGCCCAGGGAGGGTTGCGGGGGGAGCGGGCCAACCCTCTCCCCCCGATGGGGGAGGGCGGACGGCCGGGCGGCGCGCCGCCTTCCGGCGGGCCTATGCTCGCGGCCCGAGCGGTGTGGGCCGAGCGCCGGCTGCGCCGCTCGGCTCAGGCGACATTCAGAGGATCTTCATGCGTTTTTCCCGATGGACCGCAGCGGCCTTGCTCAGCGCCATGGCCATGGGATGGCTATGGCACAGAGGGAGTAGCGACACGCTAGCGGACTCTGAAGCGCCTGCCGCGCCCATGCTCGCATCCGGGGAGGCGGACTCGCTGGCCCCGCCGCCAGCGACGCGGCCCGATGCCTGGCCGGCGTTGCAGTTGGCGCCCCAGGTGCAGCATGCGTCAAAGGCTGAGCGCATAGCCGCACTGCTTGCCACGGCAGCGCCCGCTGCCTTCTTTGAAGCCTACGAGATCATCGCTGCCTGCGTCCGCGTCCAGGCGGTGGCTCAGCAACGCGGCGCCGCCGTCTTGCCTGAGACGCGGCACTGGATGGAACAGGTGCCAACACCCGATACGGCTTGCGGCGACATCTCGCCTGGGCAGATTGCCAGCCGCGCCCAGTATCTGGAAGTTGCGGCCAAAGCCGGCATTCGGGGCGCGGCGATGGCCTATCTCCATGAAGGGCCACTGGGCGATCCGGCCCTGAACGCGTCGGCGAACGTAGCGGAAGCGCATGTTGCCGAATGGATGCGGCGCTCGAGGGCCTACGTCAGGCAAGCCGCCGACCAGGGCGAGATTGAGGCCATCGCCAATATGTCGAACTACTACCAGTTCACGGAGATCAACCAGCCGATGGCGCTCAAGTACTTTGCGGCGCAGCTCGAGCTGATGTCAGCGGCGCAGAAACAAGCGCAAGCGGTGTCGATCCAGCAGGCGATCGACATGCTGCAGAGCGGCTTGTCGGAAGGGGGCGCCCTGGAGGCGGTGGCAGCGGGCCGGGCACTTGTGACGGCGGCCGGCGCCACGGCTGCAGCCAGCAGCACCCGCAGCGGGCGCTGAGCATGGCGACGGTCCAGTCCGGGTTGCAGGGGGAGCGGGCCAACCCTGCCCCCCCCGATGGGGGAGGGCGGACGGCCGGGCGGCGCGCCGCCTTCCGACGGGCCTATGCTCGCGGCCCGAGC
>JAYRSJ010000046.1:0-13567 GCA_041920215.1 Burkholderiaceae bacterium
CGGCACACTGGCTTGGGGCAGCGGCCAGGCCGCGAAGGGCTGCAGACTGGCGCTGGCCTGGAGCCGCTGGCCGCGGCCGCTCAGCTGGGCTTGCAAAGCCAGCTGAGCCAGCGGTCCCTGCGCCTGCAGCGCAGCCTGCCAGCCCGCCGCGTCGTCCTGCAGGCGCAGCCGGGCCTGCAACGGCAGCGGGGCCGCGCTGCCCAGCTCGGCGCTGCCGGCCAGCTGCATCTGCTGCCAGGCCAGGTGCTGCAGCTGCAGGCGGTGACGGGCACCGCTGTCGGCGCCCAGCTCCAGGCTGGCGCGCAGCGCGCGCAGCGGCTGCGCATGCAGCTGCGGCGCATGCAGGGCGGCAATCTGCAGCGCCTCGATGCGCAGCGCCAGCGGCAGCTGCAGATCGGCCGGCACCTCGGGAGGCGGGCTGGCCGCCTTGCTTTCGGTCCAGGCCAGATCGATGCGCGCCGCGCCGAGGCTGCGGATGCTCAGCCGGCCCCAGAGGCCGGCGCTGCGCTCCCATCCCAGCGTGCTGCCCTCCAGGCGCAGCTGGCTGATGCGCAGATCCAGACCCAGGGCCTGGTAGTCGAGCCGTGCGGCGCTGAAATGCTCGCCCAGCAGGGCGCCCTCGGGCTGTTCCACCGTCAGGCCCGGCACCTGGCGCAGCAGCCAGGCGCTGCCCGGTGCGCTGCCCAGCAGCCAGATCAGGCCCAGCACGAGGGCCAGCAGCAGGCCGGGCAGCAGCAGACTGCCCAGCAGCAGGGCGGAGCGCCAGCGCCGCGGCCTTGGCAGGGCGTCAGTCTTGGCGGGCACGCTCACAGGGCGATCCCCACGCTGAAGTGCAGGCGCCAGCGCTGCAGCGCATGGCCGCGCGCCAGATCCAGGCGCAGCGCTCCCACCGGGCTGCGCAGGCGCAGACCCAGGCCATAGCCCCAGACCGGCTTCAGATCGCTCCAGCGCTCGGCCGCCTGGCCGGCGTCGACAAAGGCCGCGCCCCACAGCATCGGCAGGCGCGCCGAGAGCGGATGCTGGAGCTCGGTGCTGGCGTTCAGCAGCGCACGGCCGCCGACCTCGACCCCATCCTTCAGCGGGCCCAGGCTGCGATAGGCATAGCCGCGCACCGTGTCGTCGCCGCCGCTGCGGAACAGCAGGGCCTGGGGCAGGCCGATCGTCTGCTTGGCGAAGACCTGGCCCAGCTCCAGCCGGGTCTGGCCCTGCCAGCGTCCGCCCAGGCGGTGGTAGCCGCTGAGCCTGAGCTGCAGCCGGCCATAGGGGCCGCTGGCGCTGGTCGAGTCGTCGGCCCGGCCCAGGCCCAGCTGCAGCAGCGCGGCATGGCCGTGGCTGGGCAGCAGCAGGTCGTCGAGGCGCCGCCGTATCCACTGACCGTTGATCGAGTAGGCCCCTGCGCTGACACGCTGGCCCTCGCCGCGCGCCACCGCGCGCAGCGCTTCGACGTACAGCAGACGTTCGTCGCTGGCGGTTTCGCGCAGCCGGCCCAGGCGCAGGCCCAGGCTGCGGCTGGCCAGGCTGGTCGAGCGGTCGTCGATCAGTGCGATGGCGCCGATATTGCGTTGCATATCGGTTTGCGGATGCGAGCTGATCTCAAGCTCGGCGCTGCTGCGGTCGCGGCCCAGGTCCAGCTTGCTGCGGCTGCGCAGGCTCAGGCCCATGGGCTTGCGGTGCAGATGCTCCAGCGTCACCCGCGGTCCGGTGTCCAGGTTGTAGCCCACGCCCAGGGTCAGGTCTTGCAGCTTGGCCTCGCGCAGCCGCACCAGCACCGGCGTGGCGGCCGCATTTTCGGCCTCGGGCTGTATATCCACGCTGCTGCCGTCGAACAGCAGGGTCTGCTGCAGCCGCTCCTGGAAGTCCAGCAAGAGCTTCTCGGTATAGGGCTGGCCGCTGCTGAAACCGGCCAGGCGCTGCACCACCAGCTCGCTGTGATGGTTCAGGCCTTCGATCTGGAGGGCGCCCAGTCGCACCAGCGGGCCGCTGTCCAGCAGCAGGGTCAGCCGGGCCTGGCGCTGCTCGGCATCGATCTGGGCGGCACTATGGGCCCAGCGCGCCAGCGGGTAGCCCTCGGCGCGGGCGCGCGCCAGCAACTCGCCCTTAGCAGCCGACCAGCGGGCTTGCTGGAAGGGCTCACCTACCGGCAGGCTCCAGGCCGCCGTCAGGCTGGCGCGCAGACGCTGTACCAGGGCCTGCTCATCGGCCGGGCTCTGCGCATCGGCATCCTGCAGCGCACCGACAAAGCCGATCTCGACCGCCGCGATCTGCACCCGCGCGCCGGGCTCCAGCTGCAGGATGACCCGCTGCAGACCGGCCTCGCGCTCGCGCCGCATCGTGATGAGGGCTTCGAAATAGCCCTCGGTCTCCAGCAGACTGCGCGCCTGCGCCGGGGCGGCGGCCACCAGCCGGTTCAGCTCGGCGGCGCTGAGCCGCTCGCCGGCGCTGACGCTCTGGAAGCGCGCCAGGTCCAGATGGCTCAGCAGCAGCTGGCGCAGCTCGGCCGGCGCCTGCACCTGCAGCTCGTAGGCGATGTGGGTGGCCGCTATGCTGCCGTCCACGCCGCCCGCAGGCTGCTCCGATGAACCGGGCAGCAGCCATTGGCCCAGGCTCGCGCAGCCGCTCAGTCCAAGGCTTAGGCTCAGCAGCAGGATCCTGATGAGTGCGCCGCCCCTCATTTGCTCAGCAGCCGCATCGCGCCTTCCAGTCCCGCCAGCGAGAGCGGGAACATGCGCTGGTGCATCAGCTGCTGAATCAGCGCGATGCTCTGGCGGTACTGCCAGACGCCTTGCGGTTCGGGATTGATCCAGGCGTACTTCGGGAAGGCATGGGTGAGGCGTTGCAGCCACTCGGCGCCGGCCTCTTCGTTGTTGTACTCGACGCTGCCGCCCGGCTGCAGGATCTCGTAGGGGCTCATCGTCGCGTCGCCGACGAAGATCAGCTTGTAGTCCTTGTTGTACTTGCGGATGATGTCCCAGGTCGGGAACTTCTCGGCATAGCGGCGGCGGTTGTTCTTCCAGACGAAGTCGTAGACGCAGTTGTGGAAGTAGTAGAACTCCAGGTGCTTGAACTCGCTCTTGGCGGCCGAGAACAGCTCCTCCACCCGATGGATATGCTCGTCCATCGTGCCGCCCACATCCATCAGCAGCAGCACCTTGACCTTGTTGTGGCGCTCGGGCTGCATGCGTATGTCCAGCATGCCGGCATTGGCCGCGGTCTTGTGGATGGTGTCGTCCAGATTGAGCTCCAGATCGGAGCCCTCGCGGGCGAAGCGGCGCAGCCGGCGCAGCGCCACCTTGATATTGCGGGTGCCTAGCTCAAGCGTGTCGTCGTAGTCGCGGTAGGCGCGCTGCTCCCAGACCTTGACCGCCGAGCGCTGGCCGCCCTTGCCGCCTATGCGTATGCCCTGCGGGTTGTAGCCGCCGTTGCCGAAGGGGCTGGTGCCGCCGGTGCCTATCCAGCGATTGCCACCCTCGTGGCGCTCCTTCTGCTCTTCGAGCCGTTTCTTGAGCGTCTCCATCAGCTCGTCCCAGCCGAGCTTCTCGATGGCGGCCTTCTGTTCGGGCGTCAGCTCCAGCTGCAGATGCTGGCGCAGCCATTCCAGCGGCAGCTCCTGGGCCAGATCGGCGGTGAGCATTTCCACCCCCTTGAAGTAGGCGGCGAAGGCGCGATCGAACTTGTCGAAATGGGCCTCGTCCTTGACCAGGGTGGCGCGGGCCAGGAAGTAGAACTTGTCCACCGTCGGCCCGCCCTCGTCGGCGATGACGCCGGCCTTCAGGCCTTCCAGCAGGGTCAGGAATTCCTTCACCGAGACCGGCAGCTTGGCGGCGCGCAGGGTGTAGAAGAAGGGGATCAGCATGGGCTGGCTCTGGCGTGACGGAGGGCTGGGCGGGCGTGGTATCGGGACGGGGGCAGCGCGTCTGCGCACGATTATCACTGGCGCGCCCGGGATTACCCGATCAGGGTGCATTTGTAAGCACATGTCTCGCGGCGGCGCTAGCATCACCGAGCTGGCATTGACAGGCGGAACGCATATGGTCACCGAGGTGGAGCAGACGCTGCAGGCGCTTTACGACGCGATCCGCGAGCGCGAGGGGCTGTGGGAGGGCGTGTTCCAGCAGCACCGGCTGTCCAGCGTCTTTCAACCCATCTACAGCTTTCCGCATCGCCGGCCGGTGGGCTACGAGGCCCTGGTGCGGGTCAGCGCCATGGACGGCAGGCCGCTGGCGCCGGTGAGCCTGTTCGAGCGGGTGGGCAGCTTCGACGAGCAGGTCTTGCTGGACCGGCTGTGCCGCTTGCTGCATGTGCACAACTTCGTCGAACAGGCCGCGCCGGACTGCTGGCTGTTCCTCAACATCCATCCGGCCGTCTTCGTCCACGCGGCTCGCCAGGCCGAGATGCTGGCGCGCGCGGTGGAGGTGGTGCACCATCTGGGCCTGCCCATGCAGCGCCTGGTCTTCGAGGTGACCGAGGACGTGATGGCCCAGGACGCCAAGTTCGAGGAGGCGGTGGAAAGCGCTCGCGCCACCGGCTGTCTGCTGGCCCTGGACGACTTCGGCGCCGGCCATTCGAACTTCGACCGCATCTGGCGCATCAAGCCCGAGATCGTCAAGCTGGACCGCAGCCTGCTGGTGCGGGCGATGGACTCGCGCCGCATCGCCCGGGTGCTGAGCCAGATGGTGGCCTTGCTGCACGAGTGCGGCGCCCTGGTGCTGCTGGAGGGGGTGGAGAGCCCCGACGAGGGCCTGCTGGCGCTGGATGCCGGCATCGACCTGGTGCAGGGCTGGGCCTTCGGCAAGCCGGCGCCCACCTTGCTCAAGCCTGGGATCAGCGATGGGGTGGAGGATGCCTGGGCCCTTTTCGACCAGCGCCATGCGCTGGGCCATTACCGCAAGGCCGAGCGCCTGGCGCCCTTCCAGGCCGCGATCACGCTGGCCATGCAGCCGCTGCAGCAGGGCCGGCCGCTGGCCGAGGCCTGCGCGGCCTTTCTGCAGCTGGGCGACGCGCAGCTCTGCTACCAGCTCGATGAGCAGGGTCGCGAGCTGGGCGAGCGGGTCGCGCCCAGCGGTGCGGCACCCGCGCATGATCCGCGTTATGCGCCACTGGAGCGGGCCGGTGATGCGCGCTGGGCGCGCCGCCCCTATTTCCGCCGCGCGCTGGCCACGGTGGGCGAGGTGCAGGTCACCCGGCCCTATCTGAGCTTGCACGGCGCTCGCATGTGCGTGACGCTGTCGGTGGCCTTCTGGTGCGGTGGCCAGCTGCGAGTGCTGTGCGGCGACGTGGACTGGGGCGAGGCCGGCGCCGCCGACTGAGCCCGCCGCTCAGCCGGTTCAGCCGGAGGTGCGCGGGCTGCGGGGCTTGCCTGTCTTGCCCGGCTTGGGCGCATGGGCCGGGTCATGCTTTTTCAGCCAGTCGAAGAATTCGGCATACCAGAGCTGGCTGTTGCGCGGTTTCAGGATCCAGTGGTTCTCGTCGGGGAACCACAGCAGCCGCGCATCCACGCCCCGCGCCTTCAGCGTGTTGTAGTAAGCCAGGCCCTGGGCGTCGGGCACGCGATAGTCCAGCGCGCCATGGATCACCAGCGTGGGCGTCTGCAGGTTCTGGGCGAAGGCCTGCGGGCTTTGGGCGGCGATCTTGGCCGGATCGTCCCAGTACCAGGCACCGAGCTCCTTGGCATGCCAGGTGTAGGCATCGTCGGCGAACATGGCCTGCCAGTCATAGCAGCCGGCATGGCAGACATAGGCCTGGTAGCGGCCCGGCTTCACATGGCCGTTCATCCAGGCCACCAGATAGCCGCCATAGCTGCCGCCGGTGGCGAAGATGCGCTTGGCATCGACCCAGGGCTTGCGGATCAGCCAGTCGGTGGCGCGCTCCATGTCCTGCAGCTCCAGTTCGCCCCAGCGATGGGTGATGGAGTCGAGGAAGGCGTGACCGAAGCTGGACGAGCCGTGGTAGTTGACGCAGGCCACGATATAGCCCTGGGCAGCGAAGACCTGGTGGTTCCAGCGGAAATGCCAGCTGTCGCCGAAGGCGGTGTGCGGCCCGCCATGGATCAGGTGCAGCACCGGGTACTTGTGCTTCGGATTGAAGCCGGGCGGGTGCAGCAGCCACATCTGCACATCGTCGCCATTGGCACCCTTGTAGACCACCGCCTCGTCGCGGCCGAACTCGAAGCCCGCCAGCAGCTTGTCGTTGAACTGTTCGATGCGCTGCAGCCCGCCCTCCACCGGCAGGGCCGAAAGGCGCGGCGGATGCTGGACGCTGTCGTGGTTGACCACCAGGGTGCCGGCGGCCAGCGCGAAGCTGGTGGCATTGCCGCCCTGGAACACGACTTCGGCGCGCTGCTCGGCCAGCACGAAGCGCCAGATATGGCGGCGACCGCGGTCCTCGGCGCCGAACAGCAGGCTCTGGTCCTCGTCCTCCCAGACCAGGGGGGCGGTCACCTCATGGTCCCAGCCGGCCGAGAACACCGCCCACTGGCCCTGGGTGTCCAGCACCGCCAGCTGGGCCGGCATGGTGTGCTTCTTGCCCTGATGGCTGGCCAGAAAGGCCAGGTGGCGGCCGGCATGGCTGTAGCGCGGCGCGCTGAAGTCCCAGTCCTTGTCCTGCAGCAGCGGCCGAATCTTGCCGCTCTTCAGATCGACCTCGGCCAGGGCCTGGCAGTTGTCCAGGCGCTTCTCGGCGGCCGGATCATGGGCGAAGACGATGCGCTGGCCGTCGGCCGAGATGTCGAAGCAGTGGGCGTCGGCGTCGGCGCGGCTCAGCTCGTAGGCGCTGCCTTCGAAGAGGTCGCGGGTCTTGCCGCTGGCCACGTCGATCACCAGCAGATGGGCGACCCGGCCCATGGGCACATGGTGGTCCCAGTAGCGGTAGACCGCCTCGCTGGTCACATAGCCGCTTTCCTTGCGTGCCTTGAAGGCCTTCAGGGCCTTGGCCTGGGCGGCCGCGCCCTTGAGCTCGGGCCAGACCCAGGAGATCAGCGCGATGCGCTTGCCGTCAGGGAACCATTTGAAGGCCTGCACGCCGGTGGCCACCGGCCCCAGGCGACGGGCCTCGCCGCCGTCGGGGGCGATCAGGTAGAGCTGGGCTTCCTCGTCCTTGCTGCCCTCCTGCTCGCGCCGGGCGATGAAGGCGATCTGGTCGCCCTGCGGGCTCCACTGCGGCGCGCCGTCCTTGCTGTCGGGACTGCCGGCACTGGTCAGCGCACGCGGCTGGCCGCCCAGCGTCGAGAACAGCCATAGCGCACTGCCGGCCTTGTTGTCCTCCATGCTGTAGCGGCTGACGCTGGCCACCGCCTGCGCGCCATCGGGCGAGAGGCTGGGTGCACCGAGACGCTCGATCTGCCACAGCGCTTTGACATCGAAACGCTTCTTGCCAGAGCGCTTGCCGGGGGTCTTTTTGCTCACAGAGGTCGCCATGGTTCTTGTCTCGTTGTCAGCGCGGGCGCTGCAGTTGCCAGTTCAGATGGGTACGCACCGTCGGCCATTCGGCCGCGGTGATGCTGTAGACGGCGGTGTCGCGCAGCGTGCCGTCGGGCATGCGCAGATGGCTGCGCAGCACGCCGTCCAGCTGGGCGCCCAGGCGCTCGATCGCACGCCGGCTCTGGCTGTTGAGCCGGTGGGTGCGCAGCTCCACCGCGATGCAGTCCAGCTGCTCGAAGGCATGGCCCAGCAGCATCAGCTTGCACTCGGTGTTGAGCGGGCCGCGCTGGGCGCTGGCGGCGATCCAGGTGGAACCGATCTCGACCCGCCGGTTTGCGTTGTCGATGTTCATGAACGTCGTCATGCCGACGATGCGGCCGCATGCGTCCAGCACGGTGAAGGGCAGCATGCTGGCCGCCTGCTGCAGGCCCAGGCGGCGCGCGATCTCGTCGGCCATGCGGTCCGGATGCGGCACCGAGGTGTACCAGAGCCGCCACAGCTCGCCGTCGCTCGCGGCGGCCTGCAGGCCTGCCAGTTGCTCGGCGGCGAGCGGCTCCAGCCTGGCGTGGCGGCCGCTCAGCGTGACGGGGCTGCACAGGCTCATGGGCTCAGCGATTGCGGCTCTGCATGAAGACCAGCTTCTCGAACAGGGTCAGGTCTTGCTCGTTCTTCAGCAGCGCGCCCACCAGGGGTGGCACCGCCACACCCTGCCCGTTGCCGTCGCCGCTGTGCAGCGCCGCGGCCGGAATGTCCTCGGCCAGCAGCAGCTTGAGCCAGTCCAGCAACTCCGAGGTCGAGGGTTTCTTCTTCAGCCCCGGCAGATTGCGCACCTCGAAGAAGGTCTTCAGTGCCGCCGCCAGCAACTCCTTCTTGAGTCCGGGGAAATGCACGTCGACGATGCTTTGCATCGTCTCGGCATCGGGGAACTTGATGTAATGGAAGAAGCAGCGGCGCAGAAAGGCGTCGGGCAGCTCCTTCTCGTTGTTGGAGGTGATGAAGACCAGGGGCCTGTGCTTGGCGCGCACCCATTGCCGGGTCTCGTAGACGTAGAACTCCATGCGGTCGAGTTCGCGCAGCAGGTCGTTGGGGAACTCGATGTCGGCCTTGTCGATCTCGTCGATCAGCAGCGCCACCGGCGTGTCCGACTCGAAGGCCTGCCACAGCACGCCCTTGACGATGTAGTTGGCGATGTCGCGCACCTTCTCGGACCCCTCGATGCCGGCCAGCTGGCTGTCGCGCAGTCGGCTCACGGCGTCGTACTCGTACAGGCCCTGCTGGGCCTTGGTGGTGCTCTTCACATGCCATTGCAGCAGCGGCAGGCCCAGGCTGCTGGCCACTTCCTCGGCCAGCATGGTCTTGCCGGTGCCGGGCTCGCCCTTGACCAGCAGCGGGCGCTGCAGCGTGATGGCGGCATTGACAGCGAGGCGCAGGTCGGCGGTGGCGATGTACTGCTCGGAACCTTGAAACTTCATGGTGTAGATCAACGACAACGGGGCGGCGGGCCAGTATACGGGGCCCCTATAATCGCGCCCGGCTTGAGCTTTGCGATAGCGCAAAGCCTATCAATGCACCCATAAAGCAAGTATCCGGGACCATGAACAAACTTCTGCAGATCTCGCTGGCGCTGGCCGCCACCTTTGTTGCCCACGCCACCGCCCAGGCCCAGGACGTCAAGGCCGGCGAGAAGAAGATCGCCATGTGCATAGGCTGCCACGGCATTCCCGGCTACCAGGCGTCCTTCCCCGAGGTGCACAAGGTGCCGATGATCTCGGGCCAGGGTGCCAAGTACATCAGCAGCGCGCTCACCGCCTATGCCAAGGGCGAGCGCAAGCATCCGACGATGCGCGGCATCGCCCAGACCTTGAGCGAGCAGGACATTGCCGACATTGCCGCCTATTACGAGCAGCATGGCCCGGCCAAGGCCGCGCCCGAGCAGGTGGCCGCCGCCCCGGCCGAGGTCAAGGCCCTGCTGGACAAGGGCGCCTGCGTCTCCTGCCACGGCGCCAACTTCAGCAAGCCCATCGACGGCAGCTACCCCAAGATCGCCGGCCAGTACGCCGACTATCTCTATGTGGCGCTGAAGTCCTACAAGACCCAGGGCAATGCGGTGGTCGGCCGCGGCAACGCCATCATGGCCGGCCAGGTGCAGCAGTTCAGCCTGGCCGAGCTCAAAGCCATGTCCAAGTACCTGGCCTCGCTGCCCGGCGAGCTGAAGGTGCAGCCGCAAAGCAAGATGCGCTGATCGCACAGCGACGGTGCAGCACCGCGAAGGCCGCCCATCTGGGCGGCTTTTTTGAGTCTAAAGCCCTTCTCAGCATCGCTGTTCGCCCTTGATACTGCGCGGATAGCGAAACTGTTCGTCGTTGGCCGCCGCGAAGATGCTCAAGAAGATCCCGACCTCCCAGGTCAAGCTGGGCATGTACCTGCATGGCATGGAGGGCTCCTGGCTGTCGCATCCCTTCTGGAAGACCAAGTTCGTGCTCAGCGACCCGGCCGATCTGGTGGCGCTGCACGGGAGTGGCGTGGTCGCGGTCTGGATCGATGACGAGAAGGGCGACGATGTGGTGTTCGCGTCATCGGCCGATATGGCCGAAGCCGCGCCGGCCTTGCGCGCCGTGCCCGCCTTGCCCTCTGAACCTGCCGAGCCCGGCCCCGCCGTCACCGAGCGCCCGGCCGATTCGCGACCGCAGCGCCTGACGATGGATGAAGAGCTCGCGCGCGCGGCCCAGCTGGTCAACCGCTCGCGTCAGCAGGTGATGAACCTCTTTGGCGAGGCGCGGCTGGGCCGTGCGATCGACGCCGAGCAATGCCTGCCGCTGGTGGAGGATGTGGCCAGCTCGCTGGCCCGCAACCCCTCCGCACTGATCAGCCTGGCGCGTCTCAAGACCAAGGACGACTACACCTATATGCATTCGGTGGCGGTCTGCGCGCTGATGATCTCGCTGGCCCGCACCCTGGGCTTCAGCGAGCAGCAGACCCGCGAGGCCGGCCTGGCCGGCCTGCTGCACGATGTGGGCAAGATGATGATGCCGCTGGAGGTGCTGAACAAGCCGGGTGCGCTGACCGACGCCGAGTTCGCCATCATGCGCTCGCACCCGGTGCGCGGTTTCGAGGCGCTGCGCGAGGGCGGGGCGGTGCCAGCCTCGACACTGGATGTCTGCCTGCACCACCACGAGAAGATGGACGGCAGCGGCTATCCGCGCAAGCTCAAGGGTGAGGAGATCAGCCGGCTGGCCCGCATGGGAGCGGTCTGCGATGTCTACGATGCCATCACCTCGAACCGGCCCTACAAGAATGCCTGGGATCCGGCCGGCTCGCTGCAGCGCATGGCCCAGTGGAGTGGGCATTTCGACCCGGTGATCTTCCAGGCCTTTGTGCGTTCGGTGGGCATCTATCCGGTGGGTACGCTGGTCAAGCTGGCGTCGGGCCGCCTGGCGGTGGTGATCGAGCAGAATCCGGCCAGCCTGGTGACGCCGATCGTGCGTGTCTTCTACTCGACCAAGTCGCGCCTGCCGATTCCGCTGCAGGTGCTGGATCTGGCCCAGCCCGGTTGCGCCGACCGCATCGTCGGCCGCGAGGCGCCGGCCGACTGGGGTTTCGAGCATCTCGACGAGCTCTGGGCCAGGCCGGCCGGCTAGTAGTAGTCCCATCAGGGCAATCCCAGGGGAGGGCGGTGCAGGCTTCTCCCTAAACTCGCCGCACTGTTGTGTTGACCTGTTGGGAGTGAACGAGATGAAAGCTCAATTCTTGCTGGGCGTCGTAGCGGCTGCCTGCTGCTGCGCGCTGGGTGCCCAGGCGCAAACCCTGCGCTGGGCCAGCCAGGGCGATCCGCAGACCATGGATCCGCACTCTCAGAACGAGAGCATGACCAATATGATCAACGGCCAGGTCTACGAGGGTTTGGTGGCGCGCGACAAGCAGCTTGGCCTTGTGCCGGCCCTGGCCACAGGTTGGGAGCAGACTGGTCCGTTGACTTGGCGCTTCAAGCTGCGCCCTAACGTCAAGTTCCACGATGGCACGCCCTTCACTGCCGACGATGTCGTGTATTCAATTGAACGCGGTCAGGCGCAGACTTCGCAGGTTAACGCCTATGCACGCGCGGTTGGTACGCCTAAAAAGATCGACGATCTGACTGTCGAATTCCAGCTCAGTGCTCCCAATCCCATCTTCCTGCAGCACATTGCCGCGCCGCTATGGATCATGAGTAAGAGCTGGAGCGAGAAGCACAAGGTCACCCGACCGCTGGATTTCAAGAACAAGGAGGAGAGCTTCGCCTCTTTCAATGCCAACGGCACCGGACCCTACATTCTGGTGAGTCGCCAGCCCAGCATCAAAACCACCTATAAACGCAATCCCAACTGGTGGGGCAAGTTCGAGGGCAATGTGCAGGAGATCGTGTTCACGCCCATCGGCAATGACGCGACCCGCCTGGCGGCTCTGGTCTCGGGCGAGATCGACTTCGTGCTCGATCCCGCGCCACGCGATGTGCCGCGCCTGCGCAATACCCCCGGCGTCAAGATCGTCGACGGGCCGGAGAACCGCATCGTCTTCATCGGCATGGACCAGGCCCGCGACAAGCTGCTCTACGGCAAGGTGCCCGGCGACAAGAACCCGTTCAAGGACCAGCGCGTACGCAAGGCCCTGTATCAGGCGATCGACATCGAGACGATGAAGACCAAGCTGATGAACGGGCAGTCGGTGCCCACTGGCGGCCTGACCCCCTCACCGCTGGGTAGCTACAACGACCCTGCGATTGAGTCGCGCTACCCCTTCGACATCGCCGCGGCCCGCAAGCTGATGGCTGATGCCGGCTATGCCGATGGTTTCGAGGTCACGCTGGACTGCCCCAACAACCGCTACGTCAACGATGAGGAGATCTGCCTGGCATTGGCCAGCATGTGGGCGCAACTGAAGGTCAAGGTCAAAGTCAACGCAATGCCGCGCGCCCTCTACTTCCCCAAGCTGGAAAAGCACGACACCAGCATGTATATGCTGGGCTGGGGTGGTGCCGTTACCGACGCCGAGACCACCCTAACCCCGGTGCTGCGCAACAACCTGGGCGACGGTTCGGGCATTGGTTTCTACAACTACGGTCGCTCACGTAACGACAAATTTGACGCGCTGGCCGCCCAGTCCAGCGTCGAGGCCGACCCCAAGAAGCGCGAGCCGCTGATCAAGGCCGCGCTGACCGAGTACAAGGAGCAGGTTCACGTGATCCCGCTGCATCGCCAGGTCATCCCCTGGGCCGCGCGCAGCAATGTGGACGTTGTGCATCGTGCCGATAACTGGTTCGAGGCCGGCTGGGTGACGATCAAGAAGTAAGCCAGCCCGAGCGCAACAACGAAGGGCGACACCCGGTAGGGTGTCGCCCTCGTGTTTTGGTCGTTCGATCGTGGGCCGCAGCGCCCAGCCCGCTATCCGCTTCAGCGTTTGGGGTCTATGCGCTCGAACGCGGAGACCTGGCTGTCGAGATCGAAGCGGGTGCAGGCAGCTTCCCAGTCATCGAAGCTGCTCTCGCTGACCTCCACACCCTCCTTGAGCGGCAGCAAGGGCTCTGACCCACGGCTGGCACCGACCACCTGACCGGCGGCGCGCCCCAGGCCGAAGACAAAAGCTGCGGCGGGGTGGATTCTGGATTTGGCTTGCATGGCGGCCTCCTGCGAACAGCGTCGCTGCTGACGACGCTTGAGGCAAGCATGCGCGTTTGGCGCGCGGCGCGCCATCACGTCAATGAGGGGGGCAGGGGTGTTGCCGCTGGCGGAGACGGTGAGATTCGAACTCACGGAGGGGATAAGCCCTCGGCGGTTTTCAAGTTTGACAGCCCCGAACATCACGCAGCTTTACCTTGCTTGCCACAGCTGTGTGTGGCGTGCAAGCAGCCCAGTCTCATGAAGTTGCGGGCTTTATTGAACTCGTCCAGCATTTGCCCAGCCTGCTTACAGCGGGCTTTTTCAAGCGAGGGGCAAGATGCAGAAGTTGACGAAGAGGGCGGTGGACGAGTTCAGGTTCCCCGAAGGCGGCATGTCTGTTGGCGCCGACTGAAATTTGACCCACCCGTGAGGGCTCTGCCGACCGAAATTTGACCCAGGTGTTCAACCTACCCTGCCCGAGATATCCACAGCTGGGCGGGGGTGTGAGGAGTGATCACCATG
>JAYRSJ010000047.1:0-12463 GCA_041920215.1 Burkholderiaceae bacterium
ATCAAGAGTTCACTGGGCTTTTGCAGTCCCGCCCAGCATCGTCGGCGCCTGGGCATCGCCGCATAACCAGTCCAAGTTTTTGTCCGCATCCCCGGTGGGTCAAATTTCAGTCGGCGCCAACACCTGCCCACAGGAGTTGCTGCTCCAGTGTTCTGCTCTCTGGCGGCCCCAACAGCGAGTACTGCCTGCCTGAGGACGTCGTGACTACGCGCGCGCTGTTGTCGATGGCGGCGATCGCCGACGTCAGCCGAACGACACCGTGGCCCATATCTCGGTCTCTGAGTTTGGCCAGATGCAGTTCGCCATCGGTCGACTTCAGCATCCGCCACGAGTACACCTCCATCTGCGGTTGTGCGTCGATCGATGGTGCGTCGCGCTCATTGCCAAGCAGAATCGTCAACTCTGCTCTCCTTGCGTGTTTGGCTCGGGCGAAGGCAGTCGGTCCTCTCCGTAGATCAACTGGCGTTTGGCCCAGTCTTGCCGCAGCCGTTCAGCGACCACTGGGTCGGACAAGGGGCGAGACTCTTGTTCAGGGCCGTCGAGGCAGGCATGAAAGTCGGCAGGTGATTGCCAGAGTTGATTGGAGGCGACGGTGGCGACTGCAATCGTTTGGCCATCGTCCGTCATGAACTCCACTTCGTAGGCCTCACCCGCACCGTGCACATGGACCACGACGCCCTGCGTTCCCGCCTTCAATTGAGGCAGCGGCAGCGCCTCTGACAACACGACCTGGCTGTAGATCTCAAACATGTCGGCCTTCATCTAGCCCAAGTGACCAGGAAGATCACTGCGCATCCGCTCAAGGAGCGCTTCCACGCGGCGCCTGCCATCCTCGCTGGTCAGTGCTTGCGCTGGCGTCGCGCCGCCGAGTTCCGATTGGGGCTGAACCAGCCAACCATCCAACCATGCCAAGAGTGAGACCCCGTCGCGGACACCGCCACTGTCGTCGATCATTTGGCCCAGCTTGTTCAGCAAATCCACCTTGGCACGGGCATTCTCGAAGTCGGAGTCCTTCAAGACGGGCTTGCGCAGTGCTTCCCTGAACTTCTCCAGTCGATGGAGTCCGGCATCTGGCCCATCGTCATGGGTCCAACCAGGATCTGCTGACGACTTGCTGTACGCCACCGGCACACCATGCTCGTAGTACACCTCATGGATCGAACACCAGGTCTCCTCTTCGGAGGGAAACTCGATAACGCGGCAGTTCCAGTGCCTTGCAGGTGTTTCAGCGGCCGCTGCAACCGGAGCGTTGCGCTCAGCCTCTGCCCGCGCGGCAAGGGCTTGCTGCCAGTCCTCGATGCGGCCGAACCGGACGACTGCATCGAGCCCGAGGTTTTCCAGCAAGCCGGCCAGCAGGTTGCGCCTCTCGGATTCGCTGCTGCAGACCTTGCCGGCCACCATTTCTAGACGACCGGGCAACCGTTCGAGTTTGGCAAGGCCCTCCGGCCCGGTCCAGCTATGGCCCGCGCGACCGATGTCCCATTCCATGGTCTCGTCCCTATGTTCTTCCGGTGAAGTTGACTTGCGAGAAGTTACCGCTCAAGGGGCCTCGTCGTACCACGCATCCCGGAGTGGGCCGACCTCAACTCCGATGATGTCTGGCCATCGCCGAACCCAGCAATCAAAGGCGGCACGATCGGCGTCCGTAACACTGCCGCGGCGCGCGGCCACGAAGCCGCAATTGACGCCGCCACCCAGACTCAGCGCCCGGGGATCAACGATATCCCCAAGCAGATGATCGATGAACTGCTCCTGCATGTCGATCGATGGCGCCGTCCGCCACGTCAGTTCGTACTCAAAACCCAGCGTCTTGAATTCGCCGATGCGCAGCTTCTTGCGCAGGCGCTTGGAGCGATTGCGTCGGAGAGGCGGTGGAATGAGCAAGTCAGTCATGGGCACTCCTGCTGGCTACATCCGGGACCCACTCCGGCCCCGGGAGGGCGGGCAACGACTCACCGCACTCGGCCGGCATCGGTCCCATACGGTCCTACGGCTGGATTCTGGATCAATCGTTGATTGATAGGGCGACTATGATGATAGCGGCTCAGTATGTGTGCTGAGTGAGGTCTGCTTGGCTCCTGCGCCTGAGCCGCTACCGCCTTGCCACAAGCCCCTCGGGCGTCGGAGCTCAGACATGCAGATCAAGGATGTGCGTCCCGAAACCTTCGTCAAACAGCTTCGCTGCGATCGTTGTGGTCGTCTGGCGGACGTGAGCGAGCCTGAGTTTCAGGAGTTCGTCAGCATCGACCTGAAGGCCGGCTATGCCTCCATATTCGGTGACGGCAATGACGTACAGCTCGACTTGTGCCAACATTGCTTGAAGGCAACGCTGGGTACGTGGCTGCGAGTCAGCGACGCAGAAGGCCGGCAGCGAGCACTCGCGGATCGGCTCCAGCAGTTCGATCCGCAAAGACACGGTGGGGAGTTCCCCGCAGTTGCCGATGACCCACAGCCGGTGCCAGAGGACTTGGCACTGCAAGACCGCCGCGCCTGGATGATGCTAGAGGGTCATGATCATCGCCTGGCGCCCGTCCGGCGAGTGCTGCAGCACAGCATGCGCGTCTTCTTCGCGCCCCTGACGGGATCGATTCGGGGCTTGCGGCAGGAATACCAACGGATCGCCTGGACTGAACGGATTCGTCGACGCAGGCAAGCCGAGTTTGTGCGCCGTGGCCGAGAGGCGATCAAACGCGCCGAGTCCGCTGGTGACTGGACTCCTGCGGACGTGGTCGTTGCCGGACTGAGTGCCAAGGTTGACGAGGCACGGAAGCGTAGAACGTTGGGGTCTCTGAAGGGCAAGTTGGACGTCCCGCCGAGCTTCGATGACGATCTGCCGAGTGAAGTGATTCAGGACTTCGAAGGCGGTGTCACCAGAGACGCCAAGTTCACCGTGATTGCTCGCATGCAAAACGATCCTGCGTTTGCTCTGGCGTTGATCGATGAGGCAATCGAGATGGCCCGCAACGGGGAGCACGAAATTGCCAAACAGATCCTGCGTGATCTGGTCGGCAATAGCCCGGCGAGTCCGCCATCGAATCAAGACGGTGGCTAGGCATTGGACAGCCAGAGCGCTGACTAGCTAACTGGCAAGGGCGCCATCGATCGCCCAGCGGAAGATCCATCGCTGCACGGTGAAACAGCCCTCAGGTTGCCAGACGCGGACCATCGCCTTACTTGCGGATGGACGACGCCACCTTCACCAGGACGAAGGATCCTGGTCGCAGGATTGAGCGAGCCCGTCAGCACCACAACGCACGGTAGTAACAACGATCCGTCACCTTGCTGTTGGTCGCATATCGCCCGCCGGGTGCTATCGTCCTGCCAGCGGTACAGCCGCGTCGTTGGTCATTAAAAAACACCAGGAGCCACCTATGGCGAGATCGATTTCCCGCATCATGGACCAGATTGAACGCCTGCAAAAACAGGCCGAAGCCATTCAACAAGAAGCCATCGCTCGGATCCGACGGGAGATCGCCCAGCTTGGACTGACCCCCGAGCACCTGTTTGGCGCTGCCCCGCAAAAGGTCGCCAAGTCTGGGATGAAGCCAGCCACAAAGGCCGCCGCAAGGTCGAAGCTCAAATCAAAGCCCAAAACAACGACACCGAAGTTTGCGGATGAAGCGGGGAACACCTGGGGTGGCATGGGCAAGCGCCCGGAGTGGCTGCGCCAGGCGCTGGCCGCCGGTAGGGCCCTTGAGGACTTTCTGGTGGGCAAGCCTGCCAAGGCGGCCACCGCAGCTGCGGCCACCAAGGCCAAGCGCGTCGTGAAGCCCAAATCGTCCGCCAAGGCCAAAGCAATCAAGGCGATCAAGGCGACCAACGGGACCGCGCGCAAGAAGGCAAGTCCCAGGGTCGCGCAGACGGCGGTGCCGAAGGCATCCAAGGCCCCCAAGGCGCCAAGGGCTGCAGCCAAGAAGGCGGCACCGCGCACGCCCAAGACAGCGCCTGCTGCTGCAGAAGCTGCAACCAGCTAAGTGTTGGCACGCCGGGATGGCGTGCGCTTGCTCAAGCCGATGCGAAGAAGCAGGCTCAGCTGCGTCCGCGCATCGGCTCGCCAAAGTCAGGAGCGATCAGTCCCATGCTGATCAAGCGCGACGGGCTTCGGACGGGGTGGCACTGTTGAGCGCCATCAGCGAGCTCCGGCGACCCTCGATCACCACGCGGGGCAGCTGAACAATGGTCCGCGTGGTCGAAGTGACCGGCTGCGACTTGCCGGTGATCACGACGCGGGGCAGTTGCTTGATCGTCGTTGCATCCGCATGGGCGGTCAGGGGGCAGGCTGCTGCGACGATGATGGCGGCGATGGCTTTGATGGCCGTGGTGTTCATGCTTGGCTCCTGGCGTGTCTCAGCGAATTGCTGTGTCGATGGAGTCAGTATCGGAAGTCACCCCTCAATGCACCACGCATAGGCGACGAGCTGCATGTTCGGCCGCCTGAATCGTCAGCAGGGCACGGCGAGCGGCATCGTCGTCATGCGCGAGGCACGACCTATGCGCCTTCTTGCATACAGCTCGACATCACGCCGTGCTGACCTGGGCGTCACGAGGCCGTGTACACAAGGCCGCATCTGCCTGCCGTACGGCTGTGTTCGGCAAGCCGGAGCGCCAGCGCTGACAGGAGCTGGGGGTTCAGCCCCGGCGCCAGGGAGCCCGCCCGGGGAACCCAGAGCAAATGGGGGCAGTCGGCGTCGAAATTCTCTTGGCGGTCATCCAGGGCCAACCAATCGCCGCCGGGTCGGTGCATGGCCAGCCACGCTTCGATCTCGCGCTGGCGATGGCCACGCTCCAGCTCGCACGCTGGCAGCTGAGGTGTCGCGCCAAGAATCCGCGGCCTGATGTCCGGTGCGAAGTGCTCGATCAGCGCGTCCAGCGAGCGCTCCTCGCGCCAGAGCGTCGACAGAACCAGTTCAACCTCGTCAAAGGGACGCAGCGTGTCCTCGAGTGCTGGCAGATAGCAGAAGAACTGATCCGGCGTGGCATCTGCTGGATGTAAGACGCCGTCGAAGTCCAGAAACAATATCAGCATGGGTTCGGTGGTTGTCGGTGCTTGAGATCATCGACGAGGCACTCGGGGGCGCGGGTGCTCAAGACGCGATCCCCAAGACCGCATACTGCATCAGGCGCAGCCCGCTTGGGGCGTCGGTTGACGACGGGATGATTCTTTCATGGGACAGGAAATACTGGTTCTGGGCGCCGGCATGGTCGGCACCTGTACGGCGCTGGAGCTGCAGCTGCGCGGGCACAGCGTCACCCTGGTTGATCGGCGAGGACCAGGGCAAGAGACGTCCTACGGCAATGCCGGCGTGATCCAGCGCGAGGCGGTCGAGCCTTATGCCATGCCCCGGGACTGGCGCTCACTGCTGTCCGTCGCGTTCAAGCAAGGGCTGGACGTGAACTATCACTTGGGCGGGCTGCTGGCCGCCTGGCCGCAGCTGCTGCGCTACTGGCATGCCTCGGCACCGTCGCGCCATCGCCAGATTGGACAGCAGTACGCCGGGCTGATTGCGCATTGCACGGCTGAGCACGATCGCTACATGACGCTCGCCAGCGCACACGACCTGGTGCGACGCGACGGTCTGCGCCTGATGTTCAGAACCGAGCGCGCGCTGGATGCCGCGCTGACTGAGGCTCGGCGCTTGAATCGGGAGCACGGGATTGAGTTCGCCGCGATGGATACGCATTCGCTCGCCGTGGCCGAGCCGGCTTTCAAGATCCCACTGGCTGGCGCCGTGCATTGGCGGGACTCCTGGAACGTGAGCGATCCCGGCCGCCTGGTGGAGCGCTATGCGGCGTTGTTTCAACAGCGGGGTGGGCGACTGCTGATTGGTGATGCCGGCAGCCTGCAGGCCGACGGCGCTGGCTGGCGGGTGATGAGCCATGATGGCCCGGTGCAGGCGCGGCAGGTGGTGATGGCTCTGGGGCCTTGGGCGGGCGACTTTGCGTGCCGCCTGGGCTACCGGTGGCCACTGTTCGTCAAGCGCGGGTACCACCGGCATTACAGCAGGGGTGCCACGCTGAATCTCACCACCCTGGATGCGGAGCGTGGCTATGTGCTGGCGCCGCAGCGGCGCGGCCTGCGCATCACCAGTGGGGCCGAGATCGCGCGCCTTGATGCCCCGCCCACGCCGCGTCCGCTCTGGGGCGCCGCGGCCGCGGCGCGGCAGTTGCTGGACCTGGGGGAAGCGTTGGAGTCCGAGCCCTGGATGGGCAGCCGGCCCTGCAGTGCCGACATGAAGCCGCTCATCGGCGCGGCACCCAAGCATCCGGGCTTATGGATCAACTGCGGGCATGGGCACCAGGGCTTCACCCTTGGGCCTGCGAGCGCGAGGCTGCTGGCGGACTTGATCGAGGGTGCGACGCCATACACGGCAGCAGCAGGCTTTTCGCCCTCGCGGTTTGGCGACTAGGGCCGGTTGCTGCGTGGAAGTGGGCAAATGATGATCGGCCTACGCCGGCACGTTGCTCAATGGTTGGACCGTGCACTTGATCAGCGTACCATCGTTTGCAGCTGCTTATGCGCTTTGGCGGCAGCGTGGCCGGAGGCTTGCAGTCCATGAGCGAACTCGTCATCGAACTGTCAGAAGCGCTGGGGGCCGTTCCTTACGGGCATGACCGGGGCGTTGCGCTGCGAGAGCACTACGACTTGCATCGGCTCGAGGACGAAGTCGCGCGGGTGAGGGTCGTCTGTCCAGCGGAAATATTTTCGATCAGCAGTTCGTTCTTTATGGGGCTGTTTGGGCCGAGCGTAAGCAAGTGCGGATCAGTGAGCGCCTTCGAGCGGAAGTTCCAGTTCGTCGCGCCTGACGAGTTGCAGTCGATTCTGCTAGACATGCATTACTGGCGCTTCACCGAGATCTCGTGTGAACCAGAAGTCGTGTCGAATCGACTTGCGTAAGCGGCAAGTCGATTGGCCCCTTGAGTGCGGCGGCCCGCAGTAGTGCGACCGAGCAATCCGGTGAGTCCGTAGCAACACAAAGCTCGAAGGTTTCATGTCCGCAGGCGGGCCGTCCGCCGTCTCCAGTGTTCCAACGGTCAATCCCCCCCAAGGTGGGATGGGTCGATCGCTGACCCTGAGCGAAGATCGCACAAAGAATCCAGGGGGGAGGGGCGCGTTCAGCGTCCCGAGCGACTTCGAATGAAACCAACAGTTGCAGCGTTGGGCGACGCCGCGCGTGCGCCAATGCCTGGCTCGTCGCGAGCACGAGTGGATACAGCGTCTCCAGCCCAAGTGGACTGCGAGCTTGCCGCCCTGGTTTTGATCGCCCGACTGCACCAGATCGCCGCTGACGCTCAAGCCCTGCGCCATGAGCTGGGCCTGGGAGAACATGAGCCGCTGACATCGCAGGACCTGCTGTTGGCGGCCAAGCGCCTGGGCCTCAAGGCTAAACCCAGCCGCAGCAGCGCGGACCGCCTGAGTCTGCTGCCACTGCCGGCACTGGCTCGCATGACTGACGGCCGCCTCGTCGTGCTGGCCCAGTGCGACGGCCAGCGGGTGCTGTTCATGGATCCAGCCGGCGCCGCCGAGGGCCAGCCCGCCCGACCGACCATCGAGCCAATGGAGGTCTTCGCCACGCAATGGAGCGGCGAGCTGGTGCTGATCGCCAGCCGTGCCAGCCTGACCGGAGCCCTGGCCAAGTTCGACTTCTCCTGGTTCATCCCCAGCATCGTCAAGCACCGCAAGCTGCTGGGCGAGGTGCTGATGGTCTCGCTGTTCCTTCAGCTCTTCGCCCTGGTCTCGCCGCTGTTCTTCCAGGTGGTGATGGACAAGGTGCTGGTGCACCGGGGCCTGACGACGCTGGATGTGCTGGTCATCGGCCTGGTGGTGATCATGCTGTTCGAGAGCGTCTTGAACGTGCTGCGCTCCTATGTGATGAGCCACACCACCAGCCGCATCGATGTGGAACTGGGCGCGCGGCTGTTCCGCCATCTGCTGAACCTGCCGCTGGCCTACTTCCAGGCGCGGCGCGTCGGCGACTCGGTGGCCCGCATCCGCGAACTGGAGAACATCCGCCAGTTCCTCACCGGCAACGCGCTGACCCTGGTGCTGGATGTCCTGTTCTCGGTGATCTTCATTGCGGTGATGTTTGCCTACAGCGTGCCGCTGACCCTGATCGTGCTGGTCTCGCTGCCGCTGTACCTGATCTTGAGTCTGGCCATCGTGCCCATCCTGCGCGGACGGCTCAACGAGAAGTTCGCCCGGGGTGCCGAGAACCAGAGCCTGCTGGTCGAGACCGTCACCGGCATCCAGACCGTCAAGGCCAGTGCGCTGGAGCCGCAGATGGCGCGGCGCTGGGACGAGCAACTGGCCGCCTACGTCTCGGCCAGCTTCAAGACGCAGACCCTGGCCCAGTACGGCCACGAAGGCGTCAACCTGATCGGCAAGCTGGTCAACGCCGCCACGCTCTGGTACGGCGCCCACCTGGTGATCGACGGCCAGCTCAGCGTCGGCATGTTCGTCGCCTTCAATATGTTCGCCGGCCGGGTCGCGCAGCCCATCATGCGCATCGCGCAGATGTGGACCGACTTCCAGCAAACGGGACTGTCGATGGCTCGCCTCGGCGACATCCTGAATACTCGCACCGAGCTGCCGCCGCAAAGTGTCAGCCCGCTGCCGCGCATCCAGGGCCGGGTGACGCTGGACCAGCTGACCTTCCGCTACCGCCCCGATGCCCAGCCGGTGCTCAAGGGCATCAGCCTCGATGTGAAGGCCGGTGAGGTGATCGGCATCGTCGGGCGCAGCGGCTCCGGCAAGAGCACGCTGACCAAGCTGATCCAGCGCCTCTATGTGCCCGAGAGCGGTCGCATCCAGGTCGACGGCCATGACATCGCCACCATCGATGCCGCCCAGTTGCGCCGCCAGGTTGGTGTGGTGCTGCAAGAGAACATGCTGTTCAACCGCAGCGTGCGCGAAAACATCGCCATTGCCGATCCGGCTGCACCGCTGGAGGCGGTGATCCACGCCGCCAAGCTGGCCGGCGCCCACGACTTCATCGGCGAGCTGCCCGAGGGCTATGACACGGTGGTCGGCGAGCAGGGCTCCAGCCTCAGCGGCGGCCAGCGCCAGCGCATCGCCATCGCCCGCGCCCTGTTCACCCAGCCGCGCATCCTGATCTTCGACGAGGCCACCAGCGCGCTGGACTACGAGAGCGAAGCCATCATCCAGAAGAACATGAAGTCCATCTGCCAGGGCCGCACCGTCTTCATCATCGCCCACCGCCTCAGCGCCGTGCGCCATGCCCACCGCATCCTCGCGATGGACCAGGGCCGCATCGTCGAGATGGGCACTCACGATGAACTGCTGGCCAAGCCGCAAGGGCTTTATGCCTATCTGTGGCGCATGCAGGCGGGCACCGGAGCCGAGGCATGAGCGCGGCCATCGACAACACCGGCACCAGCACCGCCGCCCGCCACCCGGCCCGTGAACTGCTGGCCCGCTATGGCGCCATCTTCAAGGCCGCCTGGGCGCACCGAGATCAGCTCGCCGGCCCGAAGCGTCTGGCCGATGAGCGCGCCTTCCTGCCCGCCACCCTGGCGCTGCAAGAGACCCCGCCGCACCCAGCCCCGCGCCGGGCCATCATCATCATCTGCAGCCTGTTCATGATCGCGCTGCTGTGGGCCATCTTCGGCTGGATCGACATCGTCGCTGTGGCGCAAGGCCGCATCATCGTCAGCCAGCGCTCCAAGCTGATCCAGCCGCTGGAGACCAGCGTGGTCACCTCCATCCATGTGAAGGATGGCGACAAGGTGCACGCGGGGCAGCTCCTGATCGCACTAGATGCCACCGCCACCCAGGCCGATGCCAACCGGGTGGGTCAGGAGCGCGGCGCCAGCGTCAGCGATCTGCTGCGGGCACAGGCCCTGCTAGCGAGCTTGAACGGAGGCGGAAGTCCGCGCCTGCCCGATTCGCAAGACCTGACACCCGCAGAGCGTCTGGCCGCCCAGGCCCAGCTCGCCAGCGACTGGGCCGACATCAGCGCCAAGCTCGCCAAGCTCGACGCCGAGATCGCCCGGCGCAAAGCCGAGATTGCGACCGTTGAGCAACAGGTCAGCAAGCTGCAGACCACCTTGCCGCTGGCTGAAGCGCGCGAGCGCGACTATCAGGACCTGGCCGAGCAGGGCTTCATGGCCGGTCACGCCGGCCAGGACCGCAAGCGTGAACGCATCGAGCTGGAGCGCGACCTCGCCACGGCCCTGGCCCGGCGCAGCGAGACGCAGGCCGCGCTCAAGGAGAGCGAGCAGTCGCGCAGTGCCTACCGTGCCGAGACCCAGCGTGCCCTGCGCGAGCTGCTGACCCAGGCTCAGCTGAGGTCCCGGCAACTCGGCGAAGAGGCCAGCAAGGCAGACAAGCGCAACGCGCTGACCCGGTTGACGGCGCCGGTGGCCGGCACCGTGCAGCAGCTGGCCGTGCACACGGCCGGCGGCGTGGTCACCGAGGCGCAGGTGCTCTTGGTGCTGGTGCCGGATGACGCCGAAGTGACCGCCGAGGTGGTGCTGGAGAACAAGGACGTGGGCTTTGTGCGGGAGGGTCAGGCGGCGGAGATCAAGCTGGAGACTTTCCCCTTCACCCGCTACGGCACGGTGGCGGCCGAGGTCAAGAGCATCAGCGCCGATGCGGTCAACGACGAGAAGCGCGGTGCGATCTTCCCGGCCGCCTTGGTGCTCAAGCAAAGCACTTTAGCCATCGACGGCAAGACCATCCGCCTGGCCCCGGGCATGAACCTGACGGCCGAGATCAAGACCGGCAAGCGTCGCGTCATCGACTTCCTGCTCAGCCCCGTGCAAAAGCATGTGGATGAGAGCCTCAAAGAGCGCTGACGCGCGCCCTTTCATTCGTTCGTTCGCCTTCACCCACCATGCGCCTGCTGATCATCCATCAGAACTTCCCCGGCCAGTTCAAACACATGGCGGCCGACTGGGCACGGCGGCCGGGCTGGGAGGTGATCGGCATCGGGCGGGACACAGCGCCGGGCTATCCCAGCAACCCGGGGTTCAAGCTCATCCGCTACAAGCCGCACCGCCCCGTGGGCAAGGGCCAGCATCCCTATCTGCGCCGCATGGAAGATGCCGTGCTGCACGGCCAGGCGGTGGCCCGCATCCTGCTGGACCTGAAGAAGAAGGGTTGGCAGCCCGATGCCATCCTGGCCCACCCCGGCTGGGGCGAAACCTTGTACGCCAAGGACGTCTTCCCCGACGCCCGCCTGGTGCACTACTGCGAGTGGTTCTACAACGCCCCGCCCGAGCGGGACCTTGACCACATCGACCGCAGCCACTGGCCCTACGCCGACATCGGCTTCGACCCTGAATTCCCCGCCAGCTTCGACGACCACGCCCGCATCCGCTCCTGGAACGCACTGCACCTGCTGAACCTGCACAACTGCGATGCCGGCATCAGCCCCACACAGTGGCAAAAGGCCCAGCACCCGCGCGAGTACCAGCACAAGATCACGGTGGCGCACGAGGGCATTGATACCGAGAACCTCGGCCCGGACCCCAGCGCTCTGTTCAAGACCCCCAGCGGCCTCACGCTCAAGCCCGACCACCCGAACCAGCCCGTCCTCACCTATGTGGCGCGCAACCTGGAGCCCTACCGCGGCTTCCACACCTTCATGCGGGCCCTGCCGGCCATCCAGCGCGAACACAAGGGACTGCACACGCTGATCGTGGGCGGCAACGACGTCAGCTACGGCTCACGCCCCAGGGACGTCACGCATTGGAAGGACAAGCTGCTGGCCGAAGTGGGCAGCCAGCTGGACCCCACTCGCACCCACTTCCTGGGCAAGCTGCCCTATGCCCAGTACAAGAAGGTGCTGCAGGTCTCCAGCCTGCATGCCTACCTGAGCTACCCCTTTGTGCTGAGCTGGTCGATGTTGGAGGCCATGGCCTCGGGCTGCCTGGTGCTGGGGAGTGATGTGGCGCCGGTGAGGGAGGCGATAAGCGAGGGGGAGAGTGGCTTGTTGGTCAGGCCGCTGGATGCCGCGGCCTTGGCGCAACATGCGCTAACGGCCCTGCAGACCCCTCCGCCGCAGCAAGCCGGGCTGCGCCGGCGTGCGTCAGAACAAGTCCGCCAGCGCTGGCCGCAGACCGGTGGGCGCCGGGCCGTGGAAGCGCTGCTAGCACCTCAAGCCGCGTGGCAGCCAGGCGCTAATCTCCATCCTGCACGTCCCAGCCAGGCCGAGGCCCCCATCAAACCCGCCATGACAACAAGCAAGCCCAACCAGGAGGGGGTGAACGCATGATGAACCCAAGGCCCGACCGTTGTTTCAGCCGCCATCGCGCAGGGCTCGCCCTGGCCGCCCTGCTCAGCCTCGGCGCCTGCGGCAGCGCCGCGCTGAATCCCGAGCAGCGGGCTTATCAGGAGAGGTACGCCCGGGCCAAGGCCTTGTTCGAGCAGCGCTGCAAGACCGCCGGGGTGGTGATCCACCGCACGGTCAAGGACGTGGAAGGCATCGAGCTGACCAAGATC
>JAYRSJ010000048.1:0-7613 GCA_041920215.1 Burkholderiaceae bacterium
GGCCAGATCGAGGCCGATCGTCGTAATCTCCATGGCGGACGCTCCTTCCGATCGAGTGGTTGCTGACACATCCACTGTGGCACTTCGATGCCGTCTACGGGTGGGGGCGTCCATCCCATTGCTTACGTTACTGTGGAAGTTACTGCAAGCCAGGGCCGGTCAGCCCCGGAAGTTACTGCACTGTAGCGGACAAAGAAAAAGGCCCAAGTCGTTGATTTACTTGGGCCTTTCGGGTGTCGGCGAACCTCGCCGAACGCTTAGATGGTGGAGCCGGCGGGAATTGAACCCGCGTCCGCAAGCCATCACCGGGCAGTTCTACATGCTTAGTCCTCTGATTTGATTCTCACGATGTGACCGCGCAGGAACACGCTGTCAACATCGCCAGCCGCTAAATCTCGTTTCGTGCTGTGCGGCCCAACCCGAAACCAGCCTATGTGAATGACTCCGCAGGTGTTGCCACCCCAGCCCATAGGCCGACTGTTGCGGAGCCTCGTGCTAATTAAGCAGCGAGGGCAAACTTTTCGTCGTTTGCAGTTACTTGTTTCCAGTGGTTTTACGAGCGAACTGGTGCTCGGCATGCCCTACTCCGGATCCGCACCCACGTCGAAACCAAGTCGGCCCCAGAGAAGTCCTACATTATGCCAGCGAAGCGCTTTTCAAGAGGCCCCGCGAAAGAAGTCTTTCGCCCTAGCCCCCGTTTGCGCCGGCAAGCAGCACATCCAGCAGCCGCACCGGGCTATCAACGATTAGGTCCGCACCCCAGGCTTCAATGGGCGCACCCGATCCGAGATAGCCCCAGCTGACCGCTATCGTCGCCATGCCCGCGGCGCGCCCTGCCAAGATATCGCGCTCATCATCGCCGATGTAAACGCATTGCCGAGGTGGAACATTGATGCGCCGCGCCGCCTCGAGCAGCGGCCCCGGGTGCGGTTTCGCATGGGGCGTCGTGTCGCCACCGATGATCGCCGCGGCCGCAGCATTCAAGCCCAGTGCCCTGGACATCGGCAGGGCGAACCTTTCAGCCTTGTTGGTCACAACTCCCCAGGGCAGCCCTGCCGATCTCAACCCTTCCAGCAGAATCGGAATGTCCGGAAACAGCCCCGACTCAGCCAGCATGCGATGCTCATAACAGTTCAGGAAGTCTGTCTTGCGCGCTTCGAACTCAGCATGGTCTGGCATCAAGTCCAACGCCGCCCTGAGCATGCCGCGAGCACCTGAACCTACCAAAGGTCTCAGCGCCTCCAGGGGCAGTGGCTCAAGCCCCCGCCCGCACCGCAGCTCATTCGCCGCCCCCGCCAGATCTGGCGCACTGTCCACGAGCGTGCCATCAAGGTCGAAGAGAACCGCTCGGATGCAGAAGTCGACATGGCAGCCGAGCTGTCCAACCCGATCAGGCAAGACGCCCGGCTCACGCAGAGACGCCGTCATGCCGGACGTCGCAGAGCAAAGAGATAGTTCACGCCAGTGTCCTCACCGAGGCTGTAGCGCTGGGTCAGTGGGTTGTACTGAAGTCCGCAACTGGCCTGCAGCTCCAAACCGGCGTCACGAGCCATCTGCGCCAACTCCGCCGGCCTGATGAAGCGGGCGTACTCATGTGTGCCGGCAGGCAGCATCTTCAGCAGGTACTCGGCTCCCACAATCGCGAGAAAAAAGGCCTTCAGATTGCGATTGAGCGTGGACATGAAGACCCACCCACCCGGGGCGACCAACTGCGCACAAGCACACACCACCGATGCCGGGTCAGGCACATGCTCAAGCATCTCCATGCAGGTCACGACGTCATAGCCGGCCGGGCGCTCTGCCGCCAAGGCCTCAACCGCGACCTCGCGATAGTCGATATTCTCTGTACCCGCCTCCAGCGCGTGCAATTGCGCCACTCGCAGCGCCTTGCTTGCCAGATCAATGCCCAGCACCTGCGCCCCCTTGCGCGCCATGGAGTCAGCAAGAATGCCGCCACCGCAGCCCACATCGAGCACCCGGCGGCCGGCAAGCGCGCAAAACCCCTCCAGCCAAGCAAGCCGCAGGGGATTGATCTGATGAAGCGGCTTGAACTCGCTTTCCGGGTCCCACCAGCGATGAGCGAGATCGCCAAACTTTGCGAGTTCCTGTGGATCAGCGTTGATAGTCATTGATGAGAAAGAGCACCAGCAGAAACACCTTCTGCAAATGAATAAAGCCCTGCACAAGCATAGCTTGGCAGGGCTTGTAGCTTGCGAAGCCGGGGCTAGCCCGACCAGGCTTTACTTCACTGCGCGAGTACCGACGACTTCGATCTCAACGCGGCGGTTCTTGGAACGGCCTTCCGAGGTCTTGTTGTCAGCCACGGGCTGCTTCTCGCCCTTGCCTTCGGTGTAGACGCGGTTCTTCTCGACGCCCTTGGTCACCAAATAGGCCTTGACGGCTTCCGAACGACGCACCGACAGCTTCTGGTTGTATTCGTCCGAGCCCACGCTGTCGGTATGACCGACGGCAATGATGACTTCCAGATTGATGCCACCCGTCTTGCTGACCAGATCGTCCAGCTTTGCTTTGGCTTCGTTCTTCAGCACGGCCTTGTCGAAGTCGAAGAAGGCATCAGCAGCGAAGGTAACCTTCTCACTGACAGGCTTCGGCGGAGCGACGGGTGCCGGAGGAGCAGGCGGAGCCACAGGAGCAGGCGGGGCAACAGGCTTGGGCGGCTCGACCTTGGGAGCCGGCTTCAGCGCGCCATCGCAATCCTTGGCAGCCGTTGCCGGCGTCCAGAAAGCATCGCGCCAGCAATATTCGTTGGTGCCGTTCTTCCAGACGGTGCCATCGGTTGCACGCCAGTTGTCGACGGACTGAGCAAAGGCGCCCGACGAGACGACGGCGGCGACAGCGAAGAGCGACGCCACACGGTTCAGTTTCTTCATGATTCTCCTCTCAAGGAAGGTCGCAGTTGCCCTGCGAAGTCCAAAGCTGGAACAAAACCACAGGGAGCTCCCGATGCTCGGGTTTCTCCTAGGGACTTAACGATTGTGCCATAGGGCACCCAGCCAGCCGCATTGTCGCGGCGCTGTTCGCGCGCCGAATGGCCAATGTTGCGAAGCCACGACAACGCGTCGCAATTAGAATCACCGCTTCCGACTCTAACGATGTGATGGCAGGCCGTGGGGCCAATCACAAGCAGCGCATGACCCAGTTCGCAAAAGAAACCTTGCCGATCAGCCTTGAGGAGGAGATGCGGCGCTCGTACCTTGACTACGCAATGAGCGTGATCGTCGGTCGGGCCCTGCCAGACGCGCGGGACGGATTGAAGCCGGTGCACCGGCGCGTGCTGTTTGCGATGCACGAGCTGAACAACGACTGGAATCGGCCCTACAAGAAATCGGCCCGTATCGTCGGTGATGTCATAGGTAAATACCACCCGCACGGCGATACCGCCGTGTATGACACCATTGTCCGCATGGCCCAGGATTTTTCGCTGCGCCATATGCTTGTCGATGGGCAAGGCAATTTCGGTTCGGTCGATGGCGATAACGCCGCGGCCATGCGCTACACCGAAATCCGGCTCGACAAGATCGCACACGAGATGCTGGCCGATATCGACAAGGAAACCGTCGATTTTGGTCCCAACTACGATGGCAGCGAGAAAGAGCCGCTGGTGCTGCCAACCCGGCTCCCCAACCTGCTGGTCAATGGCTCGGCCGGCATTGCGGTGGGCATGGCGACCAACATCCCGCCCCACAATCTGAATGAAGTGGTTGACGCCTGCCTGCATGCGCTGAAGAACCCTCAGGCCTCGGTGGATGAGCTAATGGAGATCATCCCGGCGCCCGACTTCCCTACCGCGGGCATCATCTACGGCATCAACGGCGTGCGCGACGGCTACCGTACCGGCCGTGGCAAGGTGGTGATGCGCGCCAAGGTCCATTTCGAGGACATAGACCGCGGCAACCGCCAAGCCATCATCGTTGATGAGATCCCCTATCAGGTCAACAAGAAGACCCTGCTTGAGCGCATTGCCGAACTTGTGCACGAAAAGAAGATCGAGGGCATCAGCCACATCCAGGACGAGAGCGACAAGTCCGGCATGCGCGTGGTGATAGAGCTCAAGCGCGGCGAGGTGCCCGAGGTCGTGCTCAACAACCTCTACAAGCAGACCCAGCTGCAAGACACCTTTGGCATGAATATGGTGGCGCTGATCGACGGTCAGCCCAAGCTCTGCAATCTGAAGGACCTGATCACGGTCTTCCTGGAGCACCGCCGCGAGGTTGTCACCCGCCGCACGATCTTCGAGCTGCGCAAGGCGCGTGAGCGCGGCCATGTGCTGGAAGGCTTGGCGGTGGCGCTGGCCAACATCGACGAGTTCATCGAGACGATCAAGACCTCGCCGACCCCGCCGGTGGCCAAGGCCGCGCTGATGGCCAAGAGCTGGGACAGCTCGCTAGTGCGCGAGATGCTCAGCCGTGCCGAGGGTGGCAGCGAAGCCTACCGCCCCGAGGGCCTGCCCGCGCACTACGGCATGCAGGCCGACGGCCTGTACCGCCTGTCCGAGGATCAGGCCGGCGAAATCCTGCAGATGCGCCTGCAGCGCCTGACCGGCCTGGAGCAGGACAAGATCGTCGGCGAGTACAAAGAGGTGATGGCCGTCATCGCCGACCTGCTCGACATCCTGGCCAAGCCCGAGCGCGTTACCGTCATCATCGGCGAAGAACTGCTGCAAGTGCGCCAGGAGTTCGGCCAGACCAAGCTGGGCGCGCGCCGCAGCGTGATCGAGCACAACGCCCAGGAGCTGGGCACCGAGGACTTGATCACGCCGACCGATATGGTCGTGACGCTCTCTCACACCGGCTACATCAAGAGCCAGGCGCTCAGCGAGTACCGCGCCCAGAAGCGTGGTGGCCGCGGCAAGCAGGCGACGCAGACCAAGGAAGACGATTGGGTCGACCAGCTCTTTATCGCCAACACGCACGACTGGATCCTGTGCTTCTCCAACCGCGGTCGCGTCTACTGGCTCAAGGTCTGGGAAGTGCCGCAGGGCTCGCGCAACTCGCGCGGCAAACCCATCGTCAATATGTTCCCGCTGCAGCAGGACGAGAAGATCACCGTCGTGCTGCCACTGACCGGTGAGTTCCGCGTCTTCCCGGAAGATCACTTCATCTTCATGGCCACCGCCCTGGGCACCGTCAAGAAGACCTCGCTGAAGGATTTCAGCAATCCGCGCAAGGCCGGCATCATCGCGGTCGATCTCGACGAAGGCGATTTCCTGATCGGCGCTGCGCTCACCGACGGCAAGCACGATGTGATGCTGTTCAGCGATGGCGGCAAGGCGGTGCGCTTCGACGAGGATGATGTGCGGCCGATGGGCCGCACCGCCCGCGGTGTGCGCGGCATGATGCTGGAACCGGATCAGCGCCTGATCGCGATGCTGGTGGCCGAGGACGAGAACCAGAGTGTGCTGACCGCCACCGAGAACGGCTATGGCAAGCGCACCGCGATCACCGAGTACACCCGTCACGGCCGAGGCACCAAGGGCATGATCGCGATCCAGCAGAGCGAGCGCAACGGCCGCGTCGTCGCCGCCACGCTGGTGCATGCCGACGACGAAATCATGCTGATTACCGACAAGGGCGTGCTGGTTCGCACCCGTGTCTCGGAGATACGCGAGCTGGGGCGTGCCACGCAAGGCGTAACCCTGATCGCGCTGGACGACGGCGCCAAGCTGTCGGGCCTGCAACGCATCGTCGAGAACGATGCCAATGACAGCAGCGATGCTGAAACCCCAGCCGCCGGCAGCGCCGACGATGACACTCTGAAGGAATGACTTTGAAACTCAAGCTCTTTGCTGCCGCCACCCTGCTCAGCTGCGCACCCTTCATCGCCCTGGCTCAGGCCACGCCCGCCGCCGCCAGCAGCCCGGCCAAGAAGGAACTGGTCAACCGCATCCTGGTGCAGCAGCAAAGCGGTGTTGATGCCGTGTCGCGCGGCATGCTCCAGCAGCCCGTCAGCGCCCTGATGCAGAACGCCGGCGCCGCGCTGCAGCAGATGCCGGCTGACAAGCGCGAAGCGGCTGCCAAGGCCATCGAAGCCGACATCAAGAAGTTCGTTGACGAGACCGCCCCCATGCTGCGCGAGCGCGCAACCAAGCTGGCGCCCAGCACGGTTGGAACCCTGCTGGAAGAGCGCTTCAGCGAAGACGAGCTGCGCCAGATCGCCGCCTGGCTTGAGTCGCCGACCTTCAAGAAGTACGGCCAGATGGCCGGCGATATGCAGCGCGCCTTGAGCGAGAAGCTGCTCACCGAGACACGCCCGACCGTCGAGCCCCGGCTGATCGCCCTTGAACAGAGTGTCCGCAAGCATCTGGGCATTCCGGCCCAGGCGGCCAGCAAGCCCGCGCCAGCGCCCGCCCCCAAGAAGTAAGCCCGTCCTGCCCCGAGCCTGAGATCCATGACCCAGCGCCCCTATAACTTCTCCGCCGGCCCGGCCGCCCTGCCCGAAGCGGTCCTGCAGCAGGTGGCGGCGGAGATGCTGGACTGGCATGGCTCGGGCATGAGTGTGATGGAGATGAGCCATCGCGGCCGCGAGTTCATCTCCATCTATGAGGCCGCCGAGTCCGACCTGCGCGAGCTGCTTCAGGTGCCGGCCCATTTCCGCATCCTCTTCATGCAAGGCGGCGGTCTGGCCGAGAACGCGATCGTGCCGATGAACCTCGCCGGCCTGAAGCCGGGCGGCAAGGTCGACGTGGTCGTCAGCGGCTCCTGGTCCAAGAAGAGTGCCGAGGAAGCGCGCCGCTATGCCGATGTGCGGATCGCGGCCGATGGCGGCGCCCATGCCTATCGCAGCCTCCCACCAGCCGCGAGTTGGCAGCTGCGCCCGGACGCCGCCTATGTGCATCTGTGCAGCAACGAAACCATCGACGGGGTCGAGTTTCAGCAGTTGCCCGATCTGCGGGCGCTGGGATCGGACGCGCCGCTGGTGGTGGACTTCTCCTCGCATGTCGCCTCGCGCCCCGTTGACTGGACCCGCGTCGGCCTGGCCTTTGGCGGCGCCCAGAAGAATATCGGCCCCGCCGGCCTGACCCTGGTCATCGTGCGGGAAGACCTGCTGGGCCACGCGCTGCCGATCTGCCCCTCGGCCTTCGACTACAAGACCGTGGCCGAGGCGCAGTCCATGTACAACACCCCGCCGACCTTCGCGATCTACGTCGCCGGGCTGGTGTTCAAGTGGTTGAAAGACTTCCGCTATGCCGGCAAGAGCGGCGTGGCGGCCATCGAGCAGCGCAATATCGACAAGGCACAGCTGCTCTACACGACGCTGGACGGCTCCAGCCTCTTCGAGAACCGCGTTGCGGCGGACTGCCGCTCGCGGATGAACATCCCTTTCTATCTGCGCGGGGACTACAACACTCCGCAACTCAACGACGCTTTCCTGGCCGGAGCCAAGGAGCGCGGACTGCTGCAACTCAAAGGCCACAAGTCAGTGGGCGGCATGCGTGCATCCATCTACAACGCGATGCCGCTGGAAGGCGTGCAAGCCCTGGCGGCGTACCTGAAGGATTTTGAGGCACAACATGGCTGATGGAGCGGGGGGGGGGGGGGGGCGGGGGGGGGGGGCCGCCCGCGGGCGGCGGGGGGGCGCGGCCCCGGCGGGGC
>JAYRSJ010000049.1:0-7112 GCA_041920215.1 Burkholderiaceae bacterium
TGTCCAGCACCCAGGCGCCCAGGCCGACGATCAGGCCGGCGGCCTCGGCCACCGGCACGAAACGCGCCGGCGCGACCATGCCCAGCTGCGGATGCTGCCAGCGCAGCAGGGCCTCGGCGCCGCACAGCCGGCCGCTGGCCAGATCGACCACCGGCTGCCAGTGCAGGCTGAGCTGACCCAGGGCCAGGGCCTGGCGCAGGCCCTGCTCGATCTGCAGGGTCTCGGCCGCCAGCGCGCTCTGGGCCTCGTCGAAGGGTGCGGCCTGATTGCGGCCGCGGGCCTTGGCCGCATACATCGCGGCATCGGCCGCTTTCAGCAGAGCAGCCGGCTTGTCCACATGCTGGGGATAGAGGGCCACGCCGATGCTGGCGGTCACGCTGACGGTCTGCGGCGCCAGCGCCACCGGCTGGGCGATGGCCTCGAGCAGCTTGTGGGCCAGCACCAGGGCTGCGCTGATGCCACCGGGCTCGCTGACCAGCACGACGAACTCGTCGCCGCCCAGCCGCACCGCCACGTCCTCGCGCCTGAGCACCTGGCGCAGGCGCAGGGCCAGGGCCTTCAGCAGCTCGTCGCCGCAGTCATGGCCCAGCGTGTCGTTGATGGTCTTGAAGCCGTCCAGATCCATGAAGAGCAGGGCCAGCGGCGCGGCCTCCGCGCCACGGGCCGCATGGCCATGCAGGGCCTCGTGCAGATGCAGGCGGTTGCCCAGGCCGGTGAGCGGATCGTGCAGGGCCAGATGCCGCAGCTTGTGCTGGGCCGAGCGGATCTCGCTGATGTCGGAGAAGCTCAGCACATGGTGGCTGACCCGGCCCTGCGCATCCGTCACCGCGCACAGATGCTCCAGTGCCGGAAAGGCCGAGCCGTCGCGGCGCTGGCAGTTGATCTCGGCCTGGCGATGCTGGGCCGGCCTGTCGCTGCTGCGGTCGCCGTGGCGACGCGCATAGAGGAAATCGTCGGGCCGGCGTCCCAGCACCTCCTGCTCCCGCCAGCCGGTCAGATGGCTGAAGGCGGGGTTGCAGCTGAGCACGCGCTGCTCGGCATCGAGAAAGAGAATGGCCTCGTCGGTGGCATCAAAAGCCACCTGGGCCTGACGCAACCGCGCCTCGCCCTCGACCCGGTCGCTGACATCGCGCAGCATGCCCATCACCAGTTGCTCGGCCTCGAAACGCCGGGCATGGATCTCCAGCCAGCGCTGCGGTGCCCCCGGGCGCTGCCAGCGGCAGGTCAGGTCCATGGGCCGGCCCTCGCAGAGCAGCGCGTCGATCGCCCGGCCGCCCTCCTCGTCCAGCGCCTCGCGCAGCTCCTGCAGGCGCAGCGGCGCCAACTGGCCCGCCGGCGGCGGCTCGGCATCGCCACCGCCGCCGAGTTGGTGCCCGCTCCAGTGCAGCAGGCCGCTGTCGGCCTCCAGCTCCAGCACCGCCAGGCGGGCCGACTCCAGCGCCAGGCGCAGCCGGCGCTCGGCGCGCTCGGTCTTGCGCTCTTCCTCGCGCCGCGCCATCGCCATGCGCACCGTGGCATTGAGCTCGCGCAGCTCGAAGGGCTTGAGCAGATAGCCATAGGGCGCCACGGCCGCGGCGCGCTTGAGCGTCTCGGCCTCGCCATAGGCCGTCAGAAACACCACCGGCACCGCCAGGCGTTCGCGGATCTGGCGCGCCGCATCGACGCCATCGCTGCCCTTGTCCAGATGAATGTCCATCAGCACCAGATCGGGCCGCTCATGCTCGGCCAGGCTGAGCGCATCGGGCTCGTTGGCGGCGATGCCGACCACATCGAAGCCCAGCTGCTCCAGGCCGCTGCGCAGGTCCAGCGCGACGATGCGCTCGTCCTCGACGATCTGTATGCGCAGCGGACGTTCGACGCTATCAAGCATGGCTGGGCTCCGGCATCTCCAGCAGCAGGCGCACGCAGGTGCCACCCTCGCGCAGCAGCTCGACACGGGCCCCGCACTGCTCGGCCAGCAGCGGCAGCAGCTGCAGGCCCAGGCCCCCGCCGCGGCCTGGCGCGGCATCGCCGGGCAGGCCGCAGCCGTTGTCGCTGACCTGCACGCAGGCGCCGTCGGCGCCGCGGCTGAGACGCACGCAGACCTGGCCGCCGCGACCCTCGGGGAAGGCATGCTTGATCGCATTGGTGACCAGCTCATTGACCAGCAAGCCGCAGGCGATGGCACGCTGCGGGTCCAGGCGCAGCCCCTCATCGGGCACCTCCACCCGCAGCTCCACCGGCCCGCTCTCGCTCAGATAGGTGTCGCGCAGCAGGCCCGCCAGGCGGCGCAGATAGGGGCCCAGCTCCAGCGCGCTGACATCGCGCCCCTCGAACAGCAGCTGGTGCATCAGCGCCATCGCACGCACCCGGCTCTGGCTGTCGCGCAGCGCACGCTGCACCGGCGCCTCGGCATGGCGCGACTGCAGACTCAGCAGGCTGGTGATGACCTGCAGATTGTTCTTCACCCGGTGGTGGATCTCGTCTAGCAGCACCGTCTTCTCGACCAGGGCGCGCTCGATCTCGGCCTGCGCGGCGCGGCGCGCCGAGACATCGTTGATGGTGGCCAACACCTGCTGCCCCTCGCTGCCGGGCAGCGGGTTCAGGCCGATCTCGACCGCGAACTCGCTGCCGTCCTGGCGCAGCGCAAAAAGCTCCTGGCGCTTGGCCATATAGCGCAGGGCCGGCGCCTGCATGAAGCCGGCCACATGCTGCACATGCTGCTCGCGCTGGCGCGCCGGCACCAGCTGGTGCACGGCCATGCCGGCCAGCGCATAGCGGCTGTAGCCGAACAGCTCGGCCATGCTCTGGTTGGCCAGCAGGATGCGGCCGGCTGCATCGATCAGCGCCATGCCGACGGTGGCGCCCTCAAAAACCCGGCGGAAGCGGTCTTCGCTGGCCTGCAGGGCCTGCTCGCTGGCGCGGCGCGCGCTGATGTCCATGCCCGAGGGGATCAGATGCGTGACCCGGCCCTGCTCGTCGAGCAGCGGCGCCAGCATGAAGTCCACCGCCATGCGGGTATCGCCGGCCATGCAGGCAGTGACGTCTCGCCTGAGCGTCTCGCCGCCCGCGGCCCGCCGCACGGCGCTGCGCATCCAGTCGCGCAGCTCGGCATCATGGCTCCACCAGACGGTATCCCAGAAGGGTCGGCCTATCACCTCGTCCAGGCCCACGCCGGCCGCCTCCAGCGGCGCGCGGTTGGCCTCCAGCAGCACGCCCTCGGGGCTCAGCACGCCGACGAAGACGAATAGGCTGTCCAGCACGCGGCGCAGCCGCTGCTCGCTCTGCGCCAGGCTGCGCTGGGCGTGGCGCTCCAGCGAGCGGTTCATCGCCTGCACCAGCACCCCCTGAACCCGTCCGTCCGGGCCGTGCAGCGGCAGATAGCTGGCCTGCCAGTCGGAGTCGCGACCGGGCAGGCTGGGCACCTCGACGGCCAGTTGCAGATTGCGATGGGCGCGCCCCTGCTCCAGCACCTCGCGCAGCAAGGGCAGCAGCACCGGCGCCGCATCCGGCAGCACCTCGGCGACGCTGCGGCCCAGATGCTGCTCGACGCTCAGGCCGTTGGCCTCGGCCAGTACCCCGTTGACGCGGCAATAGCGCAGCTCGCGGTCCAGCACCGCCAGGCCCAGCGGCAGATCGCTGTCGAACAGGCTTTGCAACGCGCTCGTGTCGAGCGTCTCTGGACAAGCCCTCATCGTGCCTCCCTGGCGCGCCGGATTCCGCATGCGCAAAAGCGCGTGCCGCGCCTGACTTGCCTTATATCAAGCGGGGCGACAAATTGCACGCGCCGGGATGTGGCCAGCTGCAACAGGGCCCGGAAATGACTATGCCGGCCGCCGCAAGCCTTGCAGATTGCGACGACCGGCACAGCGCTTCTCCTCCCCTGGACCGGCGCCCTGAGGTCCAGGCAGTGCGTCGATCCGCTGCGCAGTATCCGCGTCAGCAGCCGGCGCCACCATCCCCCTCAAGGGGGTGTCAGCCGCCCGATCCGGCCTCAGGCGATCGCCAGCCTACGGCCGCGCTGGCGCTCCTGCATCAGGGTCTCGAGCAGGCTCAGGTAATAGTCCAGCGGCGGCGTGCGTTTGCCCGGGATCTTGGCCAGGTCGTCCCAGCGCCGCAGCTGCAGCGCCGCGCTGGCGTGAGGCTGGGCCAGGAAGAGCAGGCGCTGCTCCGCATTCATGCGACCACCCTGCAGCACCAGGCTGTGCTGCGAGGCGGGCGACAGGCCTTGCGCATAGCGTTCGTCGGTGCTGACCAGAAAGCGCTTGGCCTGCACATGCAGCCGTATCGGTTCCAGCACCTCGGCGCCGAAGCCGGCCGCCAACATTGCCAGTGCGCGGCTCTCATGCTGATCGTCGATCAGCGGATCGCCGGGTGCGCCATCCATCAGGGCGCCCAGATCGTGCAGCAGGGCCGCCGCCACCAGGCTCAGGTCGGCATGCGCCCATTCGGCCAACTGGGCACACTGCAGGGCATGGGCCAGGGCGCTGACGCCCTCGCGCCGCTCGCCCTCGTAGCAGCAGGCGCCGCGGCGCTGGAACAGCGCCTCGATCTTGCCTATCAGGTCCATCGCCCACTCCTTGACTGCGGTGACGGAGCAGATGCTGACGGCCGCCCGTGACCGTGACATGACGCGGTCGTTCAAATTCATTGAACTCTGGAATCAAGGTCCATGAATCGCCGGGCGGTCTGCGCCCCGGACACTGACGGGCATCAAAGACGGAGCCCCCTGCATGAACAGCAGCAGCACACAACGCTACACGAGCACCGCCATGGCCCTGCACTGGCTGCTGGCGCTGGCCATCATCGGCGCCTTCGGCGTCGGCCTGACCATGGTGGAGCTGCCCTTCTCGCCCGGCCGGCTCAAGCTCTACAACTGGCACAAATGGGCGGGCGTGACGATTCTGAGCCTCTCGGCGCTGCGCCTGCTGTGGCGTCTCGGCCATCGCCCACCGGCAGCCCTGCCGGGGCCGGCCTGGGAGCAGCGGGCGGCCCATGCGGTGCATGGTCTGCTGTACCTGCTGTTCTTTGCGGTGCCGCTGAGCGGCTGGGCCTACAGCTCGGCGGCCGGCTTCCCCATCGTCTGGTTCGGCGTCCTGCCCCTGCCTGACTTCGTGCCGGTGGACAAGGCCCTGGCCGAAACGCTCAAGCTGAGCCACAAGCTCCTCAACTACAGCCTGGCGCTGCTGGTGCTGGCCCATATTGCGGCCGCGCTGAAGCACCAGTTCCTGCAAGGTCAGGCGCTGCTGCAGCGCATGTGGCCCGCCCCCAAGCACTGAACCGCCCCCCATGCAAGGACTCATCTCCATGACCAAAGCCCACACCCTGCGCCCGGTCGCCCAGGCCCTGAGTGCCCTGGCCCTGCTCGGCGCCAGCCTGCTGGCCCAGGCCGCCCCACCCAAGCTGCAGCCGCAAGCCAGCGAACTGGCCTTCACCAGCCGCCAGATGGGCGTGCCGGTGGACGGTCACTTCAAGCGCTTCGACGCCCAGCTGGATTTCGACCCCAAGAAGCCGGCAGCCGGCAAGGTGGCCTTCAGCATCGATCTGGCCAGCGTCAGTCTGGGGGCCCCCGAGCTGGAGGCCGAACTGGCCAAGCCGGTCTGGTTCGACAGCAAGAAGCTGCCCCAGGCCAGCTTCCAGAGCAGCGCCATCAAGCCGCTGGGCGGCGGCCGCTACGAGGTGCAGGGCAAGCTCAGCATCAAGGGCCAGGCCCGCGACATCAGCGTGCCCCTCAGCCTGGCCCAGTCCGGCCCCCTGACCACCGCCAGCGGCAGCTTCGCCCTGAAGCGCCTCGAGTTCAAGATCGGCGACGGCGAGTGGGCCGACACCTCGATGGTGGCCAACGAGGTACAGGTGCGCTTCAAGCTGCAGTTCACCGGCATCGCTGCTCTTTGAGTTCTCATTGACCGTTCTTTGATTTCAACCCTGCCCATCAAGAAGGAAGACCCCATGAAGAAGACCCTGCTGAGCCTGATGGCCCTGGCCGCCGCCGGCCTTGTCCAGGCCGAAACCGTCAACTACGCGATCGAGCCGACCCACACCTTCGTGACCTACGAGATCAGCCATTTCGGCACCTCGACCAACCGCGGCCGCTTCGACAAGAAGGAAGGCATGGTGCAGCTGGACCGTGCCGCCAAGACCGGCAAGGTCGAGATCAGCTTCGAGATCGCTTCGGTCAACACCGGCGTTGCCGCGATGGACAAGCATCTGCTGGGTGACGACTTCTTCTCGGCCGCCAAGTTCCCGACCGCCAAGTTCGTCGGCGACAAGTTCGTCTTCAACGGTGACAAGGTCAGCGAGGTCAGCGGCCAGCTGACCCTCAAGGACAAGAGCGCCCCGGTGACGCTCAAAGCCAACCATTTCAACTGCTACCAGAGCCCCATGCTCAAGCGCGAGGTCTGCGGCGGCGACTTCGAGACCACGATCGACCGCACCCAGTGGGGCATCGACTACGGCCTGGCCTGGGGCTTCCCCAAGAACGTCAAGCTGGTGATCCAGGTCGAGGCCGTGCGCCAGTAACGCTGCAACCTCGTCCGCTGACATTCGGAAACACAATCGCGCCCTTCCCCTACAGTTTGGGAGCGCCAAAACCCCAGGAAACCCCTAAGCTGCAGCGCAGCAATTCTGGGAGGAAGCGCGTGTTTCAACAACGGAGCGTTCAGTGGGCCATGGTGGCCGTGCTGCTGCTGCTGCTGGTGCTGCAGTCCTTTGACTGAAGCCCCGGGGCCGGCCCCGCAATAACAGAGAGCAAAGAGGCCCCGGCATGCCGGGGCCTTTTCTTTGGGCCCGAGCGTCTACCGACTGTCGCAGACTGCTGCAGGCTGTCCCGCTGCTCGCACGGCACATCGCGCCCCTGTGGGACAGGCTGGCCGGCTTGCGTACAGTGCGCAGCAACAACAGGTCCGTCCCCATGAACGCAGCAGCACCCACCCCCTACCAGCGCTGGCAAGCCTTTGCCGCCACCGTGATGCGCGGCTTCCGCGCCTATGCCAGCTGGCTGGTGGCGATGAGCTGGAAGCGCTTCGCGCTACTGGCCTTGATGCTGCTGGTGGGTGTCAATGTGCTGGTCAGCCTGCCCCCCTTCACCTGGCGCATGACCGAGGAGATCGAGACCGCCCCGCTGCCCAGGCTGC
>JAYRSJ010000050.1:0-4175 GCA_041920215.1 Burkholderiaceae bacterium
GGAGGTGACCGAGGCGGATTGCCTCGATCACCAACATCGCAGAGATGGACGCTCAGCGAGTGGCCTCGGTCGGGCCGAAGCGACTACCGCGCGAGCGGTTTAGTCCGGTAGGCTGATTGCAGTCAGTCGCCCTTGGGCAGACTCGGCGCGGCGAAGCCGAAAGCCCGATGCCGGTGAGCGGTCATTCAGGAGAGCCTGCGATCGACCCGGAGCTGTCGGCCAGCCAAGTTCACCAACCCATCGGAAAGCTGTCGCTCAAAAACGTAGAGCTGAGCCGCCCGCGGAGGCAGGACGTAGCTGGCCTGGAGCGGCCAGACGCGGCCTGCCGTAGCGGGTCGGCGCGCGCGTCAAGTTAGGCCTCAATCGCAAGAATGCGCTGCGCGACTTGATACCTGTCGTAAGTCCACCCGAACTGCGAGGCGTGAGCGAGTTGGACCACAACAGCGTTGGATTGGGTAGCGCGTAGAAGCCCCGAGCACGCTGCGAAGACCACTTGCTTGACGCCGGGGTCTCGCTCCGGGGACGCGATCTGCATGACACCCGACGCGAACCGGTCGGTGAACTCGGCAAGAGGTACACCTGTGAGCAACACCAAACGCGGCCTCACAACTTTGATGATCTCGGCAAGGAACGGCGATGTTTGGTCCATGGCGCGAGCAATGTCGATGTCCTTCTTCTTTGCCGAACGATGGAAGGCCATGTTCGTCTTGACCACGTCACTGCGGATCGAGGACAAGTTACCGCCGACCAAGGGTGTCAAGACCGCGCGAAGCCCCGGGTTCTCGCGCCACTCGCAGTCAAGAATGTCATGCTCGTCGTTCTCGTAGTACGAGGCCGAGGCGGCAGCGACAACCCCATCCTTGTGGGTTCTGCCATCTGGATTCGTATTGTCGGGAGCGCCGCCAGGATTGATGCCCAGCGTAAGGATTGGTGCCTGCTTGATTTGGCAGTAGAAGATCTTGTAATGGGCCCGATCTGGTAGCCCGCTGGCGCGTTTGAACCGCGCCTCAAGGTCGCGCATTAAGGGCGTCAGAGATGTGTCCACTTTGAGGCCTAACGTGTTGTGGTTGGATCGTTACCGATCACCCTAACACCGGACCCAGCGGACGTTGGTGAGAGTCCGCTCCTGGCCGGGTCGAGACTGCCGGCGCTTGGAATTGCTCGCCAGAAACCGGCCGTCCAGGACGTAACTTCGAACGACCGCAATAGGGCGGAGGACTAAACCGCTCGCGCGGTAGTCGCTTCGGCCCGACCGAGGCCACTCGCTGAGCGTCCATCTCTGCGATGTTGGTGATCGAGGCAATCCGCCTCGGTCACCTCCAGGAGCAGGATCATGGACGTCTCCAACCCGACCCCCACGGCCCCCGCGTCGCCGCTGCGCCAGCGCATGCTCGACGACATGCGCATGCGGCAGTTCGCTGAGCACACGCAGGACGGCTACATCCGCGCGGTGCGCAAGCTCTCCGCCTTCCTCGGTCGCTCGCCGCACACCGCCACGGCTGAGGACCTGCGTCGCTTCCAACTGCATCTGGTCGACACCGGCACCGGTCCGGTCACCATCAACGCCACGCTCACCGGGCTGAAGTTCTTCTTCGACATCACGCTGGGCCGGCCTGAGCTCATGCTCAAGATGACGCACGTGGCCGTCCCGCGCAAGCTGCCGGTCATCCTGAGCCCCGAGGAGGTCGGCCGCCTGATCGCCGCGGCCCCCAACCTCAAGCACCAGGCCGCCATGTCGGTGGCCTACGGCGCGGGTCTGCGCGTCAGCGAGGTGGTCTCGCTCAAGGTCAGCGACATCGACAGCGAGCGCATGACCTTGCGCGTCGAGCAGGGCAAGGGGCGCAAGGACCGCTACGCCCTGCTCAGCCCGGTGCTGCTGGAGCGGCTGCGCGCCTGGTGGCGGCTCGGCCATGCGCAGGGCAAGGTGCGGCACGGTGGCTGGCTGTTCCCTGGCCTGGACCCCACCGACCACGTGACCGCACGCCAACTCAACCGCGCCGTGCACCTGGCCGCCGCCACGGCCGGCATTGAGAAGCGGATCACGCCGCACGGCCTGCGTCACGCCTTCGCCACCCATCTGCTGGAGCAGCGGGTGGACATCCGCGTCATCCAGGTGCTGCTCGGGCACAAGCGGCTGGACACCACCAGCCTGTATGCCGCCGTGGCCACCGACCTGCTGCGCCGGGTGATCAGCCCACTCGACCAGACCTCCGACACGCCTTCAGCGGCGCCATCGCCCGAGCCTCCCGCCACGTAGCCCTCCGCCATCGTGCAGGGGCGACCCAGCGTGGAGGTCGCCGACATCTTCCGCGCCCACGGCCCGGCCTGGCGCGAGGCCCTGCGCGGCCACCTGAGCCTGGCGCAGCTCAGGGTGATGTCGGCCATCGAGCAGTGCCGCAGCGCGGCGCTGGGTGGGCACGTCTTGCGCTGTGAGGGCTGCGGCGTCGATCAGGTCTCCTACAACTCCTGCCGCAACCGCCACTGCCCGAAGTGCCAGAGCAGCGCGGCGCAGCGCTGGCTCGATGCGCGCCAGGCCGATCTGCTGCCGGTCGAGTATTTCCACGTGGTCTTCACGCTGCCGGCGCAGGTGGCCGACATCGCGTACACGAACAAGGCGCTGCTCTACGGCCTGCTGTTCGACATCGCCGCCGAGACGCTACTGACCATCGCGGCGGACCCCAAGCGCCTGGGCGCCAAGATCGGCGCCACGCTGGTGCTGCACACCTGGGGCTCGGCGTTGACGCACCATCCGCATGTGCACGGCATCGTGCCCGGTGGCGGGTTCAGTGCCGATGGCAAGAGCTGGGTGGCTTGCCGACCTGGCTTCTTCCTGCCGGTGCGCGTGCTCTCGCGCCTGTTCCGGCGGCGCTTGCTGGAGGAGTTGCTGCACTTGCACGAGGGCGGGCAACTGAAGTTCTTCGGCGAGCACGCGGGCCTGGCCGACGCTGCTACGTTCAAGGCTTGGCTGGCGCCGCTTCGCCGCATCGAGTGGGTGGTCTACGCCAAGCGGCCGTTTGCCGGACCCGAGGCGGTGCTGGCGTACCTGTCGCGCTACACGCACCGGGTGGCCATCTCCAACCGCAGGCTCGTGAGCATGGACGAGCGCGGCGTTAGCTTTCTTTGGAAGGACTACCGCGCCAAGAGCGGGAGGGGCGCAGGTCAGCGGCACAAGACCATGACGCTCTCGCCCCAAGAGTTCATACGCCGCTTTTTGCTGCATGTCCTGCCCGCGGGGTTCCATCGCATCCGGCACTACGGGCTTCTAGCCAACGGCAATCGGAGGGCCAAGCTCGCGCTGGCGCGCGAGTTGTTGCAGGTGCCGCGGCCGGCAGCCGACGCGGCGGCCAGCGAAGAGCAGGAGGTGCCGGTCCCGACCTTCGTGTGCAGGCACTGCGGTCAGGGCCTGATCGTCCTGCAGGTCTTCCAGCGCGACTGCGCGATTCGGGCGCCGCCAACGACATGACGGCGCTGCATCACCGACCCCCTGCGCGACGTCGATGGCGGCGTCCTGCGCGGTCCTGCGTGCACGACGTGGAATCGGTGTTCGCAGGCCGTGCAGTGAGACGCCGCAGCACGGTCGCCGCGTCGGCCAGGCCGAGCATCTTCGTCGGCGAGCGCCTTGCCGGGCTTGAAGCGCTGCGTGATCTCGGCATCAGCGCCACGCAATCGCCATAGCTGCTGCGCCGAACATCCACTGAGGCGTTCGCCGCGGTTTCCTCCCTCGGGGCTTATGCAACACCTGCCCGCCGGCATCGCTGGCCTGCGACCGCCTGCGCACTTGGGCAGGTGTCGCACAAGCCTTAGCTCAAGCCGTCCGCAGCCGCCCTGAAGGCAAGCTTGAGTAGCCCGAATCTCTAAATGGTGACGAGCCTACCTGCAGTTCAACCCTGACGCCGCGGACCCAAGGGGCTGTACTTCCCCTTCAGATCGGGGTCAGGCTCAAAGGCGATGAGTTCGTCCAGACCGCACTGCAAATACGCGCAGAGGACATCAAGCACATCCACGTCGAACCGCTCAGCGGTTTCTTGATACATGCGAGTAAGCGTGCCCCGATTGACGCCCGTGTCCCTCGCGACGTCTGCAATCTTGAGCTTTCGCTCCCCCAAGAGCATGGCCAGGCGGCAATGAATCATGTCGCTATTAGGAACTTTTTGTTCCTATGAAGGTCAAAATGG
>JAYRSJ010000051.1:0-3711 GCA_041920215.1 Burkholderiaceae bacterium
GCATTCAGGCGTCGTGCGGCCAGCCACACGCCGATGCCGTCATGCACCAGCACCTTCATCCGGTTGGCCCGGCGGTTGGCGAACAGATAGGCGTGATGCGGCCGTGCCGCGCCGAAGACCGACACCAGCCGAGCCAGCGCAGCCTCGGTGCCGGCCCGCATGTCCAGCGGCTCGACCGCCAGCCACAGCGCGTCCACCCGGATCAACGCAGCATCTCGCGCAGCCAGGCACCGCAGGACGCAGCGCTCGCCATCGGCCAGCGCACCCGCACGGCGACCGGGCCGCGTTGGAGGTCCACCTCAATGAACTGGGGCATCTCGACAGCCGACGGGGATGCCGGCACGACGCTCACCGGCACGAACGCGCTGGCGATGGCGGCATCACGATCCATGGCCGCCGCGCGCCTCCACTTGTGGACGAGGTTGGCGTTCAGGCCATGGCTCATCGCCACCTTGGCCACCGACGCACCAGGTGCCGCGCATTCGGCAAGGACTTGTCGCTTCAGCTCCGGGTCGTGGCGCCGGCGCGTGTCCGGCTTGGCGTCTGGCATGGTGCCCACCCATCTCGTGAACTGACCCCAGAAAGTTGGACTCCACGGAGACCCCAACTTGAACAAATACACAGAGCAGCAGAAGCTCGATGCTGTCGAGACCTACCGATCCGGCGAGCTCGGCCTTAAGAAGACAGCAGAGCTTCACGGCGTCGATGTCGCATCGCTTCGCAAGTGGGTTGCCGGCTTTGCGGCGCTCGGCATCGCCGGCATCCAACAGAAACGACGGCAGACCTACGACCTAAGATTCAAGCTCGACGTCCTTCAGCGGATGAAGGCCGACGGACTGTCGTGCCGACAGGCTGGGGCAATCTTCAACGTCCGCCGCTGCAACAGCATCGCTGAGTGGGAGCGCGCGTACAGCAGGGATGGAATTGCCGGTCTGATGCCCCATCACGCCACACGCAGGGCCAACAGGGTGCCAGAGGTCCCGGCCGGACCGCCGCCCCAGGACACTGGCCAGGAGGGACCGAGCCGACAAGCGTTGCTCGACGAACTGGAGGTCCTTCGCGCGGAGAACGCATACCTAAAAAAATTGAGGGCCTTGGTTCAATCTCAAGCGGCATCAGCGCCAGGCAGAAGGCGCAAGTCGTGATTGAACTGAGGCCGAAGTTCGCCCTTCCTGCACTGCTTCGTGCAGCGGGCTTGCCGAGAAGCACGTTCTATTACCAGCAGGCCGCGCTTGCAGCTGAGGACAAGTACGCCGCCACCAAGGACCTCATCAAGTCCGTCTACGACCAACACAAGGGGCGGTACGGCTATCGACGGATCACTGCGACCCTCCGCCGGCTGGGCACCGTCATCAATCACAAGACGGTGCAGAGGCTCATGGACGAGCTGCAACTGAAGTCCATCGTCCGACCGAAGAAGTACCGGTCCTATCGCGGTCAGGTGGGCAAGGTGGCGCCAAACGTTCTCGAGCGCAACTTCAGCGCGTCAGGGCCGAACCAGAAGTGGGCGACTGACGTGACCGAGTTCAAGGTCGATGGCAAGAAGCTCTATCTGTCGCCCGTCGTCGACCTGTTCAACGGCGAGATCGTTGCATACGCCACCTCGCGAAGCCCCTTGTTCACGATGGTCGGCGCCATGCTGAATCGAGCCTTTGCGAAGCTTCGTCCGGGTGACCGCCCGGTCTTGCATTCCGATCAGGGCTGGCAATATCAGATGGAGCAGTACCGCCAGCGTCTCAGCGCCAATGCCGTCACGCAGAGCATGTCGCGCAAGGGGAATTGCTTGGACAACGCCGTGGTCGAGAGCTTCTTCGGGACGCTGAAGTCGGAATACTTCCACGTCAACAAGTTCAGCAGCCTAGATGAGCTCGAGGCTGGACTGCGGGGGTACATCCGGTACTACAACCACGACCGAATACGGTGCGGCCTTCGCGGAATGAGCCCTGTCGAGTACCGAGAGCTCGCTGCCGGCGCATAGATCGGCACCATCGTCCCGGAGCGGCCGGGGGCTTCGGACTGGTTGCCGCCCTTCGAGACCGGTTCTTCGAATAGCAGGAATCACGCGTCTACCGGACAGTCACTTTGCGTCGACGCCGGTCCGTCAACTGCTGAGCACCCGATCAGCGCACCTGCGCGCAGTGCAATACGTGCCAGGTGTAGGGCGAGTCAGCGCGCCGGCGCACGAGGCGGCAACAACGCCATGGCCATTGCGAGATCGCCAGAAGCGGCGCGCTCGGCGGACAGCTGCTTCAAACGGCGCATCGACTCGCAGTCCACGTCTAGGTCCAATGCCCTCGCATGGAAGCGTTCTTCCGCGGCCTTCAGCGTCACCGCGTCATAGGCTTGCTGGTTAGGCGGCACGCCGGTGCGATCTGCCAGCTTTTGCGCCATCTGCGCGTCGCCTAGGTCGGTGGCGCTGGCAAGCGCCTGGCGCGCAACCGTGCGGCAATGTGCAAGCCGCGTCGCGTCATTCAGCGCCTCGCCTCGGCAGGCCCGCCACGGTGCTCCCATGTCGAAGCCTGGCATCGCAGCATCGATGCCAATGACGACAGCCAGCGCCTGGCCCAATTCGGCAGCGTCCGGCACGGCGTCCGCCGCTGCTACCGCCAAGGCTTCCAGCAGGAAAGACCCGCGCGAAAGCCCAGGCCGTGCAGCCGCCTGCGCCAACGCGGAGTCCACCGCGGCTTGGTCCTTGCGCGACTGCGCTGCCTGCATCATCCGCATCCAGGGCCGTGCGTCCAACGGGTCCAGCTGGGCCCAGCGGCCCGGATTCAATCGTGCGCAGTTCGGCGTGTCGCGGCGAGGCCAAGCGCAGGCGGTCAACGCCATCTGGTAGGCCTGTGCATCGGTGCTGCGTTCGGCCAGCAGGGCAGCGCCATCGCGGTCCTGCATCAGCAACCGCGCCGCCACCTGCTGGCGGTCATTGCCAGCCGCCAACCGCGCAGAAATCCGGGCCAACCCAGCTGCGCTGATGCGTTCCCTCTGGTCTTCGATCTGCTGAAGCTGCGTCTTGCCCCAGACCGGGTCGGCCTTCCAGCGGCGAAGTTCATTGGCCGGCACCCGCCGGACGCCACAGAATTCAAAGCCTTCGGGTGGGATATCCATCTCCCCTGAAGTCGCTGCTTCGGCCTCGATGGCCAGGGATGGTGCGGGAGCCGCAACGCGAGCGCGCGAGGACCCAACTGCAGTTCCGGAGTTTGAAGCCATGTAGCCGGCGGATGCCGCACCAATGGGCGCCGCAACCTCGCTCACTACTGCGGCCACATCCCGATGTCGCCAGTAAGCCAACGATCCACCTGTGCCAACCAAGACAAGGAGAAGAAGAAGTGCGAGACCGCGCTTGCTCGGTGGGGTCAAAGACCTTCCCATGCTCTCAGCTTATATCGCCTCGACCGTTTCGGCCAAGGGAGGGCGGTGCGCCAACGTCATTGCGGAAAACATACGTAAGACTAGCCGTCAGCAGCCGCTGCAAAGCCGTCCGCCGATCTTTTGTTCAACCCGGTTGCACATCATCGCCTAGGCACGGACACTGACTGTCCAACTTCTGGGGGTCAGTTCACTCGTTTGGTGGACACCATCCTGGCTGGCTCGACCTCAGCGTTCAAGATGGGTTCGCCGGACGTACATGGACGCCCCCGGTTTGCCAAGCTTCCAGCTCACTGCTGCACTGAGGAAGAGATTGCACCCGTACATCCGGACTTCTGATGCGAG
>JAYRSJ010000052.1:0-2872 GCA_041920215.1 Burkholderiaceae bacterium
GAAGTTGGCTAGGCAGGCACCCGCACCTGGTCGGGAGCAGGTGCTCGGGCTGGTTTGACGAGTACCCGGTCAAGTTAAGGCTTGTGCGACATCTGCCCAAGCGCAGACGTTCGCAGGCCACCGATGCCGGCGGGCAGGTGTTGCATAAGCCCCGAGGGAGGAAACCGCGGCGAACGCCTCGGTGGGTGTTCAGCGCACCGGCTATGGCGATTGCGCGGCTCTGATGCCGTGATCGTGCTGCTCTTCAAGCCTCTCCGCGCTCGCGCCGACGATCTTGCTCGGTCTGGCCGGTGCGATGGCGGTGCCTGCACGCCCCACTGCGCGGCCCTCAAGCACCGCATCGATGCCGCGCGTGCAGAGCCATGCCGAGCGGCGCCATCGACGTCGCGCAGGTGAGTTGTAAGGCAGCTCGGTCATGGCGCTGGCGGCGCCCGGATCGAGCAGTCGCGCTGGAACACCTGCAGCACGATCAGGGGCTGGCCGCAGTGCCGGCACACGAAGGTCGGCACCGGCGCTTCTTTCTCTTCGGTGGCCGCAGCGTCAGGCACTGGCGGTACGACGTGCAGCAGCTCGCGCGCCAGCGCGAGGTTGGCCTTCCGACTGCCGTTGGCCAGCAGCCCGTAGTGCCGGATTCGATGGAAGCCGCTGGGCAGCACATGCAGCAGGAAGCGCCGCATGAACTCCTGGGGCGAGAGCGTCATGGTCTTGTGCCGCGGCCCCTCTCCCTTCTGGCCCTTGGATCGGTAGTCCTTCCAGCGGAATCTCACGCCTTGCTCGTCCATGCTGACGAGCCGGCTGTTGGAGATGGCCACCCGGTGCGTGTAACGCGACAGGTAAGCCAGCACGGCCTCAGGCCCAGCGAACGGCCGCTTGGCATAGACCACCCATTCGGTCTTGCGCAGTGGCGCTAGCCAGGTCTTGAAGGCTGCTGGATCGGCCAGGCCGGCATGCTCCCCGAAGAACCTCAGCTGACCCAGCGCGTGGAGCTGTAGCAGTTCCTCCAGGAAGCGCCGCCGGAACAGGCGCGAGAGCACTCGTACCGGCAGGAAGAACCCAGGCCGGCAGGCCACCCAGCTCTTGCCATCGGACGAGAGCCCGCCGCCCGGCACGATGCCGTGCACATGCGGGTGGTGCGTCAGCGCCGAACCCCAGGTGTGCAGCACCAGCGTGGCGCCGATCTTGGCGCCCAGGCGCTTGGGGTCCGCTGCAATGGTCAGGAGCGTCTCGGCCGCCACGTCGAACAGCAAGCCGTACAGCAAGGCCTTGTTCGAGTACGCGATGTCGGCCACCTGCGCCGGCAGCGTGAAGACCACGTGGAAGTACTCGACGGGCAGCAGATCGGTCTGGCGCGCATCGAGCCAGCGCTGCGCCGCGCTGCTCTGGCACTTGGGGCAGTGTCGGTTGCGACACGAGTTGTAGGACACCTCGTCCGTACCGCAGCCCGCGCAGCGCAAGACATGCCCACCCAGCGCCGCGCTGCGGCACTGCTCGATGGCCGACATCACCTTGAGCTGCGCCAGGCTCAGGTGACCACGCTGGACTTCGCGCCAGGCCGGTCCGTGGGCGCGAAAGATGTCGGCGACCTCCAGGGCGGGTCGCCCTTGCACGATGGCGAGTCGCTACTCGGCGGGCGGCGTGGGCTCCGGCGCAGGGTCTGCCGTGGGCTTGCTGGACGTCTGATCCAGCGGACTGATCACGCTGCGCAGCAAGTCAGTGGCCACCGCCGCGTACAAGCTCGTGGTCTCCAAGCGCTTGTGGCCCAGCAAGACCTGGATGACGCGGATGTCTACCTTCTGCTCCAGCAGATGGGTGGCGAAGGCATGACGCAGCCCGTGCGGCGTGATGCGCTTGTCGATGCCCGCCGTGGCAGCGGCCAGGTGCATGGCACGGTTGAGCTGGCGCGGGGTCACATGGTCGGTGGGGTCCAGGCCCGGGAACAGCCAGCCCCCGTGCCGGATCTTGCCCTGGGCATGGCCGAGCTTCCACCAGGCGCGCAGGCGCTCCAACAGCACCGGGCTGAGCATGGCGTAGCGGTCCTTGCGCCCCTTGCCTTGCTCCACGCGCAAGGTCATGCGCTCGCCGTCGATGTCGCCGACCTTGAGCGCGACCACTTCGCCAACACGCAGTCCCGCGCCGTAGGCCACCGACATGGCTGCCTGATGCTTGAGGTTGGGAGCGGCGGCGATCAGGCGGCCGACCTCTTCGGGGCTCAGGATCACGGGCAGCTTGCGCGGCACGTTCACGTGCGTCATCTTGAGCATCACGTCGGGCCGGCACAGGGTGATGTCGAAGAAGAACTTCAGCCCCGAAAGCGTGGCGTTGATGGTGATCGGGCTGGTGCCGGTGTCCACGAGGTGCAACTGGAAGCGACGCAGGTCCTCGGCCGTGGCCTTGTGGGGCGAGCGGCCGAGGTAGTCGGCGAGCTTGCGCACGGCACGGATGTAGCCCTCCTGTGTGCGCTCGGCGAACTGGCGCATGCGCATGTCGTCGAGCATGCGCTGGCGCAGCGGCGAGACGGGGGCTGCTGGGGTCGGGATGGAGACGTCCATGATCCTGCTCCTGGTGGTGACCGAGGCCGATTGCCTCGATAACCAACATCGCAGAAATGGGCGCTCAGCGAACGTCCTCGGTCGGACCGCAGCGACTACCGCGCGAGCGGTTTAGTCCACTGGCCGAGTGGAGCCCGCCAGCTTTCGGAATTGCTCGCTCTGAAGCGGTCGTTCAGGACGCAACCTCTGAGCGACTGCTCTCCGGCGATGAAGTTGGCTAGGCAGGCACCCGCACCTGGTCGGGAGCAGGTGCTCGGGCTGGTTTGACAAGTACCCGGTCAAGGCTGGGAGCGGCTGGTCAACTCGCCTCTAGTCAAAGGCCG
>JAYRSJ010000053.1:0-2615 GCA_041920215.1 Burkholderiaceae bacterium
ACTTGGCCACACGCGGACTCTCCGGGTCGAGCCCCATCTCGGCAAAGCGGGCCGGCAACTGGGCACGCTGGTCCCACCAGGCCAGGGACGCCGTCAAGGCATCGATCTGCACCCGCTCGAAACCCAGCGCGCGCCCGACATCGCGCAGGGCGCCCTTGGTCCGGTAGGTGATCAAGGCAGCCGCCAGCGCCGCCCGCTCGCGTCCATATTTGCCATAGATGTACTGGATGACCTCTTCGCGCCGCTCGTGTTCGAAATCGACATCGATATCAGGCGGCTCGCCCCGCTCTTTCGAGATGAAGCGCTCGAACAGCAGAGCGGAACGGGCCGGATCGACCTCGGTGATACCGAGCGCAAAGCAAACCGTGGAATTGGCCGCCGACCCCCGTCCCTGGCAAAGAATGCCTTGAGCGCGGGCAAAACAGACAATGTCGTAGACCGTCAGGAAATAGGCCTCGTAGCCCAGTTGACCGATCAGGGTCAGCTCATGCTCGATGCGCGCGCGCACCGGCGCCGGCACGCCGCCCGGATAACGCCGCTCCAGGCCGCGCTCGGTCTCCACCCGCAGCCAGCTGGCCGGCGTTTCCCCGGGCGGCACGATTTCTTCCGGGTATTCGTAGCGCAGGCTGTCGAGCGAAAACTGACAGCGTTCGGCGATGCGCACAGTTTCCGCCAGCCAGGCGGGCGGATAGAGACGGGAAAGGCGCAGGCGCGTGCGCAAATGCCGCTCGCCATTTGGAAACAGGGCGCCGCCTGCCGCAAAGACGGTGGTTTTGAGGCGCAGCGCGGTCAGCACATCCTGCACCGGACGCCGTGACCGTTCGTGCATATGCACATCGCCACAGGCCACCAGCGGCAGCCCGCATGCCGCGCCCAGCCCCGCCAGATGGGCGAGATAGGCCGCATCGTCCGGGCCGGCATGGCACTCGGCCGCCAGCCAGAGGCGTCCGGAAAAACGCTCGGCCAGCCAGCAGGCATCGGCCTCCGTGGCATCCGGAGAGGCCACCCAGAGGACCAGGCAATCCGGCAGGGCGCCGCTCGGTGAAGCGCCGCCCAGGTCATGGCGTTGCAGGCAATAACGCCCCTTGTCCGAACGCCGCCGCGCCAAGGAAATCAACGCCGACAGATTGCCGTACCCTTCCCGGTTGCACGCCAAAAACACCAGTTTCAGGCCGTCGACCGTGGTCATCTCGCTCCCGACGATCAGTTTCAGCCCATGCTGCCGGGCCGCCAGATGGGCACGCACCACCCCGGCCAGCGAGGCTTCATCGGTCAGCGCGAGGGCGGCATATCCCAGCGCGGCCGCCCGCTCGACCAGTTCGTCCGGGTGCGAGGCCCCGCGCAGGAAGCTGAAATTGGACAGGCAATGCAGTTCGGCGTAGGCCGGTAACGACATGGCAGCCCCTCTCAGGCAAAAAAGCCATGCAGGAACCAGCCGTCCGCATCGCGAAAAATCCACAGCAGTGCGCCCGTCGTGCTGCGGGCCACGCAATAGTCGCGCCGCAAGTCGCCCACCGCCCCGGCCTCGCCCTCATCCCACCAGCCGCTCTCCAGACGTTCGGCACGGCTCAATCGCTGCAAAGGCCCCTGCCAGTACGGTGCCCCCTTGCGCTCATCCAAGGGCAAAGGGGCCGGCAGGAGCCAAAATGGCCGCGCTCCGACGGTCGACCGTCCGGGAGGGGTGCTTTCCGGCCTGACCGCCTGCAAGGGGGTGAGGCGACTGGCGCATTCCGGCCGGTAATCCGCCACCGCATCGAGCACGTGCACCGCGCCCTCGCCCAAGCGGGCCTGCAGGCGCTCCAGACAGGCCGCCGCCCCCTCGCCGCTGGCGCTGCCGGAAAAAAGCGAGCGTGCTTCGTGCTGCGCCGATTCGCAGGTCGTCACCGAAAGCTGCAATCCTTCCACCGGCGCCGTGAGTTCCAGGCGTTCCAGACGTGCCTGCAAGACCCGTCGCCAGCGGGCTTCATCGGCGGAGGCTTCGCTCAAGTGCAAGGGGAGGTCGCTGGCCGTGTGATCGCTGTACAGCAGGGTCAGGTTCAATTGGCGGGCGCGTTGCTGCCGCACCGTCAGCCAGCCGCTCAGACGCGCCAGCAGACGCTGGGCGGCAAACAGCAAGGCGCTCGCCTGCTCGACCCGGCCGGGCAGTTCCAAGCGGGCCTCGAAGTGTTCGGGAAAGGTAAACGGCGCCTGCGGATCAGGCAACTCGCCATACGCCCGCCAGAGCGCATTCACCACGGCTTCCCCCAGCCGCTGGCGCAGGCCGGCGCTCGGCACGCTGCGCAACGCTCCCAGCGTCGGCAAACCGAACGCATCGAGTTGGTCCGTCACGGCGGCAGGCCAATCTGCGACACGCCAGGGCAAGGCATCCAGGGCTGCATACATCGCATCCGGACGATCACAGATCACGCCGCTGCCCCCCGACTCAGCGCTACGGGCCAGCCAGGCTGCCCCCAGCGGCGTTGGCGCCAGCGCCCAATGCGTCTCCCAGCCTTGTTCAAGCAGGCTGGCTTGCAGCGCCGAAAGCAAGGCATCCCGCCCGCCAAACAGGCGCAGGCAGCCGCCCACCTCCAGTCGCAAGCCGCCGGCATCAAGGCTGACATGCGGGGTAAAGCGCC
>JAYRSJ010000054.1:0-2209 GCA_041920215.1 Burkholderiaceae bacterium
CGACGGCCATCGTCGCGGCTGACCTGGTTGGGGCCGTCGCTGTCTTCGATGGTGGCAAGGCGCGACAACGGGACCCGACCCATGGGCGTGTCGATGAGGATGCGGCTCAAGCCCTCAATCGACCGCGCCTGCTCGGGCAGGCGAACCACCAGCGCGAAGCGGCGGTTGCCCTCGATGACCTCGGTGATCTTTTCGCCTTCGACCAGGCTTTGCAGCGTGGACAGAATTTGCGGTGCGGCCACGCCGTAGCGTCCCGCCGCCGCATAATCCACGCGGATTTTGATCTGCGGCGCTAGGACCTGCTTTTCGATCTCCAGGTCAGCAAGCCCCGGAATTCCGGCCAGCTTGGCGCGCAGCAGATCCGCCTGCCCGCGCAGGACGTCCAGGTCCTCGCCGAACACCTTGATGGCGATCTGCGAGCGCACCCCCGACAACATGTGGTCGATGCGGTGCGAGATCGGCTGGCCAATGCCGATGGAGCCGGGCAAGTGAGCCAGACGCGAACGGATGTCGGCGGTGATCTCCTCCATGGAGCGCTTTAGCTCCGAGGCGGGCAGCAGGCCCACGTCCAGCTCGCTGACATGCACGCCTTCGGCATGCTCGTCCAGCTCGGCCCGTCCGCTGCGCCGGCCCACGTGCTGCACCTCTGGCACCTGCGCGACCAGCAGCTCGGCTTGCTGGGCAAGCGCCGAAGATTCGGCCAGCGTCACACCGGGATTCAGGCGCAGGCCCACCAGCAACGTTCCTTCATTGAACGGGGGCAGGAACGTGGTCGGGAAGAATGGCACCGCGGCGACAGCCAGTGTGACAGCCACAGCGGCCATGCCAAGGGCGGCACGCGGCCGCTGCAAGACCCGCTGCAGGCCGCCCTGATAGCGCGTCTTCAACCAGGCTAGAAGCCGAGTGTCGCCATGGTCCAGCGTCCTCATCTTGGGCAGCAGGTAGTACGAAAGCACCGGAGTGACCGTCACAGAGACCAGCAGCGAGGCCAGCGTGGAGACGATGAAGGCGATGCCCAGCGGCACGAACAAGCGCCCCTCCATCCCCGGCAGCGCGAACAGGGGCAGGAACACCAGCACAATGATCATCGTGGCGTAGAGAATCGCCGAGCGAACCTCCATCGAGGCCCTGGCAACGATGACCAGGGGCGTCAGCCGGTTCTCAGGGTGGCGGGTGCGGTCCTCCTTGAGCCGCCGCATGATGTTCTCCACATCGACCACAGCATCGTCCACGAGACCGCCGATGGCGATCGCCAGCCCACCGAGCGTCATGGTGTTGATTGATAGGCCGAAATAGTGGAACACCAGCCCGGTCACGAAGATCGAGGCAGGAATCGCGGTCAACGCGATCACCAGGGGGCGCAAAGTGCCCAGGAAGAAGAACAGGATCACCGCCACGAAGACCGATGCGCCGATGAGCTTGCCTTGCAGCGTGCTGATGGACGCCTCGATGAAGTTGGCTTGTCGGAAGGTCACCTGTGGCTCGGCCATGCCAGCCGGCAGTGAGCCCTTCATGTCCGCCAACGCTGACTCGATCGAGCGGGTCAGTGCAATCGTATCGGCCGTGGGCTGCTTTTGGATGCCCAGGATCACGGCTGGCAGGCCCTCGAAGCCCGCATCGCCGCGCTTGATGGCTGGCGCAAACTGAACATCGGCGACCTGGTGGAGCAGGATGGGTTGGCCCGCACGCACCGCGAGAGGCAGGTTACGCAGGTCGTCGAGTCGGGACGTGCGGCCCAGGTTGCGGATCAGGTACTCGCGGCCATTGATCTCCAGGAAGCCGCCGGAAGTGTTCGCGGAGAAGCCCTTGAGAGCCGCATCCAGATCGGACGCAGTCACGCCCAGCTCTGACATTCGCGTGGTGTTGGGCTGGACCTGGAACTGACGGACCTCGCCTCCGATCGGGATGACTTGGGCAACACCAGGTATGGCCATCAGCCGGGGGCGTAGCACCCAGTCCGCGTACTCGCGAGTGTCCATGGCCGACAGCGGCGGGGCTGCGTTCTTCTGCCCTGAGGGCTTGGCACCGATGGGGATTGCAATCTGCATGATCTCGCCCATCACTGAGCTGATTGGCCCCATAGTGGGCGTCACGCCCGGGGCTAGCCCTTCCTCCATGGACGTCAGGCGTTCGGAGACCATCTGGCGCGCCCGGAAGATGTCGGTCTTCCAGTCAAATGTCACGTAGATGAAGGAAAGCCCGGCGCTGG
>JAYRSJ010000055.1:0-2153 GCA_041920215.1 Burkholderiaceae bacterium
TGTTCAAGCTCGCGCAGAACGCCAGCAGCACCACGACACCGGTACTGGACCGCACTTCGACGCGTGCCGCCGACACCGACCGCAAACCCTACAACGGCCCCGAGCGCCGCGGCCCCAACCGCGCAACCAATGTGGCCCGCCTCCCGGCACAGCCTGTCACGGCTCTCAAGACCTCCAACAAACTGCCGGCCATCAAGACCGGCACCGACGACTGGGAAAGCTTCTGATCCACCAGGCCAGGCCGTCCCCAAGACACCGAAATCTCCTTACCCCCGATCCACCATTCCTGTGCCCAGAGTCACAAGCTCGAAAGCCAGCCTCACCACCATGATCAAACTCCATCGCATCCCCGTGGCCCGCCGTCTGGGTCTCCTGATCGCCAGTGCCATCCTGGGCCTGGTACTTCTGCTTGCCTACCTGCTCGTCTCGGAGCGCCAGCTGCTCATGAGCGAACGCCAGAGCGCAGTGCGCCAGACCGTGGAGGTCGCCCATGACCTGCTGGTCCATTTCCACAGCGAATCCATCAAGGGACGGATGACGGAAGACGAAGCCAAGCAGCGTGCGCTGGAAGCCATCAAGGCACTGCGCTACAGCGGCACGGAATACTTCTGGATCAACGACATGCAGCCGCGCATGGTGATGCACCCCATCAAACCCGAGCTTGATGGCAAGGAGTTGCGCGAGAACAAGGACCCCACCGGCAAGCATCTATTCGTGGAGATGGTCGAGGTCGTCAAGGCCAAAGGCGCCGGTGACGTGCCCTATATGTGGCCCAAGCCGGGCAGCGACCAGCCGGTGCAGAAGGTCTCCTACGTCAAGGGCTTCGCCCCCTGGGGCTGGATCGTCGGTTCGGGCGTCTATGTCGACACGGTGAACGCAGCCATCATGGCCCGCACCTTCAACTCGGGACTGGGCGCGCTGGTGCTGGGCCTGCTGCTGCTGGGCATCGGCCTGCTGATTGCGCGCAGCATCCTGCGCCAGATGGGCGGCGAGCCGGCTGACGTGAACGCCATCACCCATCGCATGGCGCAGGGTGACCTCAGCATGGAAATCACGCTCAAGCCAGGCGACCAGAGCAGCATCATGCATGGCATCAAGTCCATGCGCGACAACATGAGCAGCATCGTCGCCCATGTGCGCTCCGGCAGCGAGTCCGTCGCGACCGCCTCGGAGCAGATTGCCCAAGGCAATCAGGACCTGAGCGCCCGTACCGAAAGTCAGGCCAGTTCGCTGGAAGAAACTGCGGCCTCGATGGAGGAACTGGGTTCCACGGTGCGCCAGAACGCCGACAACGCCCGCCAGGCCAACCAGCTCGCGCAAAGCGCCAGCACCGTCGCTGTCAAGGGCGGTGAGGTCGTGGCCCAGGTGGTCGACACCATGCAGGGTATCAATGATTCGAGCCGCCGTATCGCTGACATCATCAACGTGATCGACGGCATCGCTTTCCAGACCAATATCCTGGCGCTCAACGCGGCCGTGGAGGCCGCCCGCGCGGGTGAACAGGGCCGCGGTTTTGCCGTAGTGGCCAGCGAGGTCCGCAACCTGGCCAGCCGCTCCGCCGAAGCCGCCAAGGAGATCAAGCAGCTCATCACCGAGAGCGTGTCGCGCGTCGAGCAAGGCACGACCCTGGTGGACCAGGCCGGCCGGACCATGCAGGAAGTGGTGGCCAGCATCCGTCGCGTGACCGACATCATGGGTGAGATCAGTGCTGCCAGCTCAGAGCAGAGCGCCGGCGTGTCGCAGGTGGGCGAAGCTGTCACCAATATGGACCAGGCCACGCAGCAGAACGCCGCGCTGGTGGAAGAGATGGCTGCGGCTGCCGCCAGCCTCAATAGCCAAGCGCAGGACCTCGTGCAGGCCGTCAGCGTCTTCCGGCTGGCCAACACCGCGGCCTATGCCATTGACGAGGCGCCGATGGGATCGCCGCTGCAGCTGGCACGCGGCTGAAGTCATTCATGCGACGCAGCAAAAATCGATCACACCAATAAAATCGATCGAAAGATGGCTATACAGCCCGATTCAGGCTCCATGAACGAAGATTTCAAGAACAGGCCCTACCTTACACCGAACGAGGTCGCCCAGTGGATGATGGTGTCGCCAGTCACGGTACGCGGATGGGCACAAAAGGGCCTGCTGCAGGCTGAGGTGACACC
>JAYRSJ010000056.1:0-2106 GCA_041920215.1 Burkholderiaceae bacterium
TATCGCGTCGGCGGTGGCATCGGCCACCGCCGTGATTGCCGCGGCCTCGCCTTGCGCCTTGTTGATCTCGGCCTGCTTCTCGCCCTCGGAGCGGGCAATGGCTGCCTCGCGCTCACCGGTGGCGATGTTGATCTGCTCCTGGCGGCGTCCCTCTGACGCGGCGATCAGCGCGCGCTTCTCGCGTTCGGCGGTGATCTGGGCCTGCATCGAATGCAGGATGGCGGGCGGTGGGGTCAGGTCCTTGATTTCATAGCGCAACACCTTCACGCCCCAGTTCAGCGCGGCCTCGTCGAGGGCTTGCACCACCGAACTGTTGATCACATCGCGCTCCTCGAAGGTGCGGTCCAGCTCCATGCGGCCTATCACCGAGCGCAGCGTGGTCTGGGCCAGCTGGGTGATGGCGATGATGTAGTTGCTGGAGCCGTAGCTGGCCCGCATCGCGTCGGTGACCTGGAAGTACAGGATGCCGTCGACCGTCAGCTGAGTGTTGTCCTTGGTGATGCAGACCTGGCTGGGCACATCGAGCGGGATTTCCTTCAGCGAATGCTTGTAGGCCAGGCGGTCGACGAAAGGCACCAGGAAGTTCAGCCCGGGGGTCAGGGTGCCGTGGTACTTGCCCAGGCGTTCCACCACCCAGGCGTTCTGCTGCGGTACGACCTTGATTGAGCGTACGACAAAGATCGCCGCGATGACCAGCAAGACGAGTGCAACTTCCATGTCCTATCCTCCTTGTGAATGGCTTGTTCTCAACGGCCCAGCACCAGGGTGCTGCCCTCGACGGCGCGTATGGTGTAGCGGCCAGGCGCGGGGGGCTCGTTGCTCGCTGCCTGATACTGCGCCTGCCAGTCGGCACCGCGGTAGCGCACGGTGGCATGACCGTCGTTGCCCCATTGCTGGACCAGCACGGTCTGGCCTATATCGATGTTGACGTCCGGATTGGCCGATACCGCCTGCTGCGTCGGCCTGTCATGGCGGCGCTTCAGATACCAGAGCCCGACTGCTGCCCCGCCGACGATCGCGGCAGCCACCATCTGTGCGGCACCGCCGAATCCCAGATGAGCCGTCAGGGCCGCAGCGGCCGCCCCCAGCGCCAGCATCAGCAGATAGAAAGTGCCGGTGGCCAGTTCCACGGCCACCAGAACGCCGCTGGCAATCCACCACGCGGTCGCGTCGTTCATATCCATAGCACCTCCCGTAGCGCATCATTGAGCTGTCGCGGGCGAGTGTATCGTCGTGCGATCGCGAGCCGGGGCGGCGGCGCGGCGTCCTGTTTGTGCGACAAAGCCGCTAGCGCCCATGGTGCGGCTTGGTCTTGGCCCTACACTTCGCGCCTTTCTTTTTTGCACCGCCCTCGGAGGCATTCAGATGCTGCGCTTTCGCTTTCCCATCGTCATCATCGACGAGGACTATCGCTCCGAAAACACCTCGGGTCTGGGTATCCGTGCCTTGGCGGATGCGATCCAGAAAGAGGGCTTCGAGGTGCTGGGCGTGACCAGCTATGGCGACCTCAGCCAGTTCGCCCAGCAGCAAAGCCGGGCCAGCGCCTTCATCCTGTCCATCGACGACGAGGAGTTCGCCGGCGGCCCGGAGCTGGATCCCGCGGTGCTGAATCTGCGCAAGTTCATTGAAGAGATCCGCTTCAAGAACCGCGACATCCCCATCTATGTCTACGGCGAGACCCGCACCTCCCAGCATCTGCCCAATGATGTGCTGCGCGAGCTGCATGGCTTCATCCATATGTTCGAGGACACGCCGGAGTTCGTGGCTCGCCACATCATCCGCGAGGCCAAGAGCTACCTCGACGGCCTGGCGCCGCCGTTCTTCAAGGCGCTGATGGACTATGCGCAGGATGGCTCTTACAGCTGGCACTGCCCCGGCCACTCGGGGGGCGTGGCCTTCCTGAAGAGTCCTGTGGGCCAGATGTTTCACCAGTTCTTCGGCGAGAACATGCTGCGTGCCGACGTCTGCAACGCGGTCGAGGAACTGGGGCAGCTGCTGGATCACACCGGCCCGGTGGCGGCCTCGGAGAAAAATGCCGCGCGCATCTTCAATGCCGATCATTGCTTCTTCGTCACCAATGGCACGTCCACGTCCAACAAGATGGTC
>JAYRSJ010000057.1:0-1950 GCA_041920215.1 Burkholderiaceae bacterium
AGGCGCTGTAGGCGGCGTCGAAGCTGGACAGCACCGCGAACAGATTGGCGTCCTTGGGCTTGAAGGGCGCCACCAGGGCGGCGGTGCGGCCGTTGCGCACGGCGGCAATCAGCTGCCACTGATTCACCAGGTCCACGTAGCGCCGCAGCGGCGACGTGCACCAGGCGTAGCAGGCCACGCCCATGCCGGCATGCGGCAGGGGCTTGACGCCCATGCGCACCTTGATGCCCGGGGCCAGGCTGGCCTGGCTGCGGTAGAGGCCAGGCAGGCCCATCTCGCCGAGCCAGGCGCCCCAGCGGCTGTTGGCCAGGATCATGGCCTCGGCCACGATCAGGTCCAGCGCCGTGCCGCGGGCGCGCTGGCTGATCTGCACGGTCTCGTGGCCTTCGGGCGCCGCGCTGCGCTCGCCCGCCAGCTTGAAGTTGTAGTCGGGGCGGTTGAAGTTCTCGGGCTTGCCGCGCACCTGCTCGCGGCCGGCCTTCAGGTGCTTGGCCAGGCGGTGGGCGAAGGCCAGTTCGGGCGCGAACTCGTAATCGGCCGGGGCGGCGCCGGTCAGGCTGGCCTCGGTGATGACGTCGTCGAGCTGGTCGTGGCGCAGATTGCGCACGATCGGCACGCTCTCCAGCCGGCTCTCGCTCGACGTGAGCTCCAGCGTGGCCTCGTCAAACGTGCAATACAGGCTCAGCGCCGGGCAGTCGCGGCCTTCGGTCAGTGTGTAGCTCTGCACCACGCTGTCGGGCAGCATGGTGATCTTCCAGCCCGGCATGTAGACGGTGGACAGGCGGGTGCGCGCCACCTGGTCGAGCGCCGAATCGGGCGCGATGGCCAGGCCGGGCGCGGCGATGTGCACGCCGAACACCACGGTGCCCGTGCCCAGGCCCTGGACGGACAGGGCATCGTCGATCTCGGTGGTGCTGCTGTCGTCGATCGAGAAGGCGGCGACCTCGGCACGCGGCAGGTTCTCGATCGGCGGGGCGTCGAGCGCCGGAAAGCCGGTGCCCTTGGGGAATTGCTCGAACAGGAAGCGCTGCCAGTGGAACTGGTAGGGGCTGGCGATGGCGCCGGACTGCGTCAGCAGGTCCAGCGGCGCTTTCTTGGCCTGCAGCGCGGCCTGCACCAGGGCCTTGTACTCGGGGCCGTTCTTGTCCGGCTTGAACAGCAGCTTGTAAATCTGCGCGCTCAAGGCCTCGGGGCAGCGGCCGGCCGCCAGCTCGTTGGCCCAGGCTTCAATTTGCAGCTGTTGCTGCTTCTTGCGCTCGATCGCCAGCAATGCGGCCTGCACCTGCTCCTGCGGCGCCTTCTTGAACAGGCCGCCCTTGCCGGCGCGGCGGAAGTAATGCGGCGCGCTGGTCAGTGCCAGCCAGGCGCCGGCCTGTTCGGCGCTGCTGGCCTTCTCGGAAAAATAGTCGCGCGCCAGGTCGGCAAAGCCGAACTCGCCTTCGGGGGCGAACTCCCAGGCGAGGTCGAGGTCAAGCTCGTCGGCCAAAGCCTGCGCGTCGCGCAGCAGCTCGGCGGGTTGGGGGGCCGAGAACTTGAGCAACGTCTGCTGGCTTTTCAGCTTGACGCGCTTGCCGCTGTCCAACTCCACCTGGAGGGACGCGTCGGCCTCGGAAAGGATGCGGCCGGCCTGGGCCTTGCCGCTGTCATCGAACAACACAAACATGGGGCGGGATTCTCGCTGAGCGGCGAGCCCGCCCCGCCCCGGCGTGGCAGGCGGCTCAGCGCTGCGCGCGCAGGCGGAAGGTGGCCACCGTGCTCACCAGCTGCGCGGCCTGCTGGCGCAGGCTCTCGGCGGCGGCGGCGCCTTCTTCCACCAGGGCTGCGTTCTGCTGGGTGGCCTGGTCCATCGAAGTGATGGCCGCATCGATCTGCGCCACGCCCAGGCTTTGCTCGCTGGTGGCGCTGCTGATCTCGCCGACGATGTCGGTGACCCGCTTGATGGAGCTGACC
>JAYRSJ010000058.1:0-1845 GCA_041920215.1 Burkholderiaceae bacterium
ACCCTCCGGAACCCGCATGCAAAACCCCAACCATGATCATGCCGCACGCCTCGCCGACCTCCTTGAGGAGGCTGGGCGCATCGTCCTCGGCAAGCCCCGGGAAATCCGCCTGGCCTGTGCCTGCCTGCTGGCCGGCGGACATCTGCTGATCGAGGATCTGCCGGGGATGGGCAAGACCACGCTGGCCCACACCCTGGCGCGGCTGTTCGGGCTGCAGTTCTCACGCATCCAGTTCACGAGCGACCTGCTTCCGGGGGACATCACGGGGGTATCGATTTTCGATCGCGCGGCGCAGCAGTTCCGCTTTCAGCCGGGACCTGTCTTCGCCCAACTGCTGCTGGCCGACGAAATCAACCGCGCCAGCCCCAAGACACAGAGCGCCCTCCTTGAAGCCATGGAGGAAGGCCAGGTTTCCTGCGACGGCGTCACCCATGCATTGCCGGCGCCCTTTTTTGTCATCGCGACACAGAATCCCGCGCATCAAATCGGCACCTATCCCCTCCCGGAATCGCAGCTGGATCGTTTCCTGATGCGCATCGAGCTCGGCTACCCGGATCACGCTGCGGAACGGCACCTGCTCACCACGGGCAGTGTGCGCCCGCTGGCCGACACCTGCCTGGCCAAACTCGATCCGAAGACCTTGCCGGCACTACAAGCGCGCATCCGGAAGCTGACCGTCTCGGCGGCACTGATCGACTACGTCCAGGCACTCCTCGCCGCCACCCGCGACACGGCCCACTTCCGCCACGGACTTTCCCCGCGCGCCGGACTCGGCCTGCTCCATGCAGCGCGCGCCTGGGCCTGGCTGGCCGGGCGCGACATGGTCCTGCCGGACGACGTCCAGGCCGTGTTTCCCGCCGTCGCCGGGCACCGCCTGAGCAGCCCGCACAGTAGCCGGAGCGCCAGCCCTGCCGAACTGGCCGCCCTGATCCAGCGCGTCTCGATTCCTTGACTTCCTGAGCGTTGACCGTGGCGCAGCCCCATGCCTTCCGGTTTTCCTGGCGTCCCCGCGTGCCGGCACGTCTGGTACCGCCCTTCCTGCACCCGCGCCCGGATGGTGAAGCGCCTTTCTGCCTGACACAGCGCCGGATTTACATCCTGCCCAGCGGACAGGGACTGCTCTATGCCCTCCTGCTCATCGCCATGTTGCTCACCGCGATCAACTACAGCCTGGCGCTCGGCCACGCGCTGGTCTTTCTGTTGGCCGGCATTGCACTGGCGGGCATGCTGGAAACCTTCCGTAACATGCACGGCCTCTGGTTGGGTGCCGGCAGCAGCCCGCCGGTATTTGCCGGGGAAGCGGCCCGTTTCGAATTGCTGCTCGACAATCGCAGCACACGCCACCGCCCCGCCCTGCGTCTGCGCGCCGGGCCCGCACTGGAAATCGAAACCCACCTCGACCCGCAGCAGTTGCAACGCCTGATTGTGCCGCTGCCCACGACACAGCGCGGCTGGCTGGTCCTGCCCCGCCTCCGCCTGAGCACCCGCTACCCGCTCGGGCTGTACGTGGCCTGGGCCTACCCGCAGCCCAGCATGCGCTGCCTGGTTTATCCCACGCCGATCGAGATGCCGTTACCCGCCGCCGCGGGCGGCGAAGCCGGCCCGCTCAGCCAGCAACGGGGTGACGATGACTTTGCCGGCCTGCGCGAACGGCAGCCGGCCGATGCACTCAATCATGTGGCCTGGAAAATCGATGCCCGCCATGACGGCGCGCGCCCGTTGCTGATCAAGGAATTCGGCAGCGGCAGCGAAACGGCCCTGATGCTCGACTGGGCGCTGACGGCGACGGTCAACGATGCGGAAACCCGGATTTCCATGCTCACCGGCTGGGTGCTGGCCGCCGAG
>JAYRSJ010000059.1:0-1782 GCA_041920215.1 Burkholderiaceae bacterium
TGGAGACGGTCGACTGGCAAACCCTGGCCATTTTTCTGGGCGGGAGCATCGCGACCCTGCTGCTCGCCTTGCTGGCCTGGACCCTGCGCCCGCAGCGCAGCACAGACCCGGCCCGGCAGCTCTGGCAGCAGGCCTTGAGACAGTTGCAGCGAAGCAAGGTAGACTGCGCCCCCTGGGAAACGCCCTTGTGCCTGCTGGCCCGCGTCGAGCAGACAGCGCCCGGCCTGGCACCCCGTTTCAGCGCCGTGGTCGACGCCTACCTGGCGGTGCGCTACGGCAACCAGACCGACCTGACTGACTTGCGTGCCGCCGTGGCCCGCCTTGCCTCACGGAGAACCGATTGAAGTTGTCTGCCCGCCGCCTGCTTGCCCTGGCACTCACCGCCCTCCCGCTGACACTCACCGCCGCCACGCCGGCCTCACCGAGCTTTGCCGAAGATGCCGCCGTTGTCGCCTTCGCCCGCGACCTGGAGCAGCGCCACGGCTTCAATGCCGACACCCTGCTCGGCCAGTTTGCCCAGATCCGCCCGAACGCCAAGGTCATTCAACTGATCAAGCCGCCGAGCACACCGACGCAGCGTTCCTGGGAACGCTATCGCCCACGCTTTCTGAATGACCGCCGGATCGATCACGGCATCCGCTTCTGGCAGGAAAACCGCGCCACCCTGCTGCGCGCCAGTGCGCTTTACGGCGTCCCGCCCGAGGTGATCGTGGCCATCATCGGCGTCGAAACCGAATATGGCCGCAACACGGGAGGCTTCCGTGTGCTCGAAGCCCTCGCCACCCTAGCCTTCAATTACCCGCCCCGTGCCGACTTCTTCCGGACCGAACTCGAACAATTCCTGATCCTGAGCCGCGAAAACCAGCTCGACCCGCTCGCGGTCAAGGGCTCGTTCGCCGGGGCCATTGGCATCCCGCAGTTCATGCCGGGCAGCCAGCGCCGCTACGCCGTCGACTTCGACGGAGATCAGCGCGTGGATCTCTCCGGCAGCGTCGAGGATGCCATCGGCAGCGTGGCCCGCTTCCTCGAACAACATGGCTGGCAGGCCGGCCAACCCGTCGCCGTTCCGGCACAACTGGCCGGCCAACCGGATCCGGCCTGGCTGGAAGCCGGCATCCGTCCCACGCTCTCCGCAGCAGCCTTGCAGCAGCAAGGCGTAGCCAGCACCGCAGACCAGCAGGCCAAGGTCGCCCTGATTGACCTCGCCTCGCCCGGCAAGGAAACGGAATACTGGCTGGGCTACGACAATTTTTACGTGATCACCCGCTACAACCGTTCCAGCTTCTACGCCATGTCGGTGTTTCAACTGGCGGAAGCCATCCGCGAACGCATGCCGCGCTGAAGCCGGCCTGGCCCGCCATTGAAAAAGCCCGCTTTCAGACGGTCGACTGTCGGAAAGCGGGCTTTTTGCTGCCTGAGATCAGGCCATGATCGCGATCAGAGCAGAGAGTCTCGACTGATGTTGCCGCGCTTGATGATCTTGCGCAGGCGATCCAGCCCTTCCATCTGAATCTGCCGCACCCGCTCGCGGGTCAGGCCGAATTCCGTGGCGATGCAGTCCAGCGTCGCAATGTCATGACCGTTCAGGCCGTAGCGACGCTCCAGCACGAAACGCTGACGATCGGTCAGTTGAGTCAGCCAATCTTCCAGCAAATGGCCGACCTCGCTGTGCTGCAGCAGGGAAGCCGGATCGGCGCTCTCGCTGTCATCGGCGATCACTTCGGCCATGGTGTGTGCCGAATCGATTTCGAGCGGCGCATCCAGCGAGGCAATGTGCTCGTT
>JAYRSJ010000060.1:0-1617 GCA_041920215.1 Burkholderiaceae bacterium
TCGCCCTCGGTGTCATCGAACTGGAAAGCCTGATCAGCCATGCGCGCGAGGAGGCCCTGGCGAACGACCTGCAATTCAGCATCTGGGAAGGCCAGGCGGGTACAGGCACGCCGCTGATCCGGGTGGGCGAGGATGCCGCCGATGCGGCCGAAGCAGCGCGCTACAGCCAGGATATCTCGATCACGGGGCAGCGCTGGCACCTGCAGATCCTGCCCGGCCCTTCATGGCAAAACAAGACGGACAACATTGCGCCGCTGGCGCTCTTTGGCGGTCTGCTCGCCACCCTGATCATCGCAGCGCTCGCCTTCCTCAATCTGCGCAACCGCAGCGAAGCGCTCCGTATTCAGCGGCGCCTGGAACAGATCACCAATCATGCGCCGATCGGGGTCTTCCAGTTACGCTGCCAGCCCGACGGTCAACGCCATGCCACCTATTACAGCCGCAAACTCGCTGAACTGATGGGCATTGAGCCGGAAGAACTGGCCCAGGACCGGCGTCATCTGTTCCGTTATGTCACCGATGCGGACCGCGATGCATACGAAGCCGTTCTGGCCGACGCGGTGGCCCGCCAAGTCACCTGGGCCACCGAACTGCGGCTGAATATCAACGGCATCGAGCGCTGGATCTACAGCACGGCCTCACCGCAGGTTCAGGAGAATGGTGACGCGGTTTACAACGGCTATGTCGAAGACATCACGGCCAGCCGCGCCCAGCGTGCCCAGATCGTCGCGCTGGCTGAAGAACAGCGCATCCTGCTCGAGAACGTGCCTGTCGGCATTGGCTTCAGCGGGGATGGGCGCTTCATCCGGGCCAACAGCAATTTCCTCAATACCTTCGTCAACACCCCAGAGCAGCCGCTGCTGGGTGCCCCCACCGCACAGATTTTCCAGTCGGAAGAGAGCTACCAGGCTTTCGCCGAGCTGATCCGGCCACAATTGCTGGCGACCGGCCATGGCGAGCTGGAGTGGCCCTTGCGCCGCAACGATGGCGGGGTGTTCTGGGGACGCCTGCAGGGCACCGCGGTTCAGGTACCGGATTATGCGCGGGCGGCGATCTGGATTTTCGAGGACATCACGGAACGTCGGCAAATGCTGGCGGCGCTGCAGGCTGCCAAGGAAAACATCGAGGCCATCATCGCGGCCCCGGGTCTGCTTGTCTGCATTCTCGACCGCGCGGGCCACATCCTCCGGATCAACGAAGCGGCAGCCCGCAGCCTGGGCAGCTCGCCGGAGACGCTGCTCGGCCAGCGGATTTTTGCCCTCCTGGCCGCCGAGATTCTGGCCGAGCGCCAAACCTGGTTCGACAAGGTGGTCAGCGACGGCACTCCGGCCTTGTTCGAAGATCAGCAAGGAGCGCAGTGCTTCGACCATAGCCTTTATCCGGTACGGGACGGAGAAGGTCGCGTCGAGCGCGTGGTCTGCGTGAGCCGCGACATCACCCGCCGGCGTGCTGCCGAACAAGCCATCCAGGAAACCTCCCGCCGCCTGGATCTGGCGCAAGAAGCCGCCGACCTCGGTGTCTTCGAATACACCCCCGAAGATGGACAGGTCCATCTGGATGAACGTGCTGCCGTGCTGGTCCGTGGCATGCCCGGCGACTTCCACGCGCCGCTGGCCG
>JAYRSJ010000061.1:0-1612 GCA_041920215.1 Burkholderiaceae bacterium
GCAGGCGGCGCAGATGACGGTCGTACTGGCTGCTGCCCATGACCGCCGCTGCCGCGTATTGCGGCAAACCATCGTTATGGCGGCTTTGCGCGTACTTCAGCATCTCGACCCGCGCCTGCCAGCGCCCCGCCGTCATCCAGCCCAGACGCAGGCCCGGCGCCAGCACCTTGTGCAGGGAGGCGCAATGGATCACCCCGCCTGTCCGGTCCAGCGCTTTCAGGGCGCGTTGCGGCACGTCCTCGTCGAGCAGCGCGCTGTAGGTGTCGTCCTCGATCAGGGCGATGCCCTGCTCCGCACAGAAATTGACCAGCCGCGCCTGGTTGACCGCCGGCATCACCGAACCAAGCGGGTTTTGCAGATACGGCACCACGACCAGCGCGGCGATCTTGCTGCCGTGATGCACGGCCAGCTCCAGCGCCTCCAGCGAAATGCCGGTCTGCGGGCTGGTCGGGATTTCCAGCACGCGCAGGCTCAGGCTCTCCAGCACCTGCATCAGGCCGTAAAAGGTCGGCGACTCCACCGCCACGATGTCGCCCGGCTGGGTCACGGCGCGCAGCGCCAGATTGAGCGCCTCGATACAGCCCTGGGTGACGACGATTTCCTCCGGCGCGATCACCATGCCGCTGGCCAGGGCTCGCTTGGCCAGCACCTCACGGAACACCGGCTCGCCGGCCACCGGGCCTGCTCGCACGAACAACTCCGGGTCCTCGCGCAAGGCGCGGCCCGCTGCCTGACGCAGCGCCTCGGCCGGATACAGCTCGGGCGCACCGCGGGCACCGGAGAAATTCACCTTCACCGGCTGCTGCCGCCCGCGCGCAATGAACTCCGAAACCCGCGCATGCATGCCGACATAAGCCGCCGGATCAAGCGGGCGGGCCTCCGGCTCGTTCAGGCGCAGCGCCGGTCGACCGGCCGGATGACAAACGAAATAGCCGGAGCGCGGCCGCGCCTCGAGCAAGCCTTCCTGCTCCAGCACGCGGCACACCTGCAAGGCCGTGGTCAAACTCACTTCATGCTGCGCCATCAGGCTGCGCACGGATGGAAAGCGCGCCCCCGGCGTCAGGCTGCCCGCCGCCACGGCATCGCGGTAATGCGCCGCCAGGCGCTGGTAGAGAGGAGTCGGCATGTTCATTCCCGCATCATCGCCCGACGCCTGCGCGGCAGACAGATATAGATGCCCGGATTTTGGACCAGAACAGTTGAAAAAAACACGCTTCTGTTTCGCCCCCAAGCGCCCCCGCCTGTGCCTGATGCCCAAACCGTCGCTTGCCTACGATGTGCAGACCTCAACACAGGAGCACATCATGGCCCGCACCGCCTCCCTCACCCTCCAGCTCGACCGTGGCCAACGCCAGGACCTGCTCACCGAACGCGGCACCCAGCTGGTCCTGACCTCGGGCCAGGTCACCCTGCACCTCGGCCTTGTCTGGCTGGCAGAACAGAGCCTCGCCCCGCGCCAGCCCCTCATCCCGGAAACCAGCCACACCCTCGCCGACGGCGGCTGGATCACCCTCTCTGCCGAGCAACCCAGCCAACTGATCATCCTTCCCCCAAACAGCACGCTGGCTGCCATGGGCAATCGGCTGAAAGGCTGGCTCGGCCGCATCGCGCC
>JAYRSJ010000062.1:0-1511 GCA_041920215.1 Burkholderiaceae bacterium
CAGCAAGTGCGGCGGTCATTTCGTGACGCATCCGCACGAGATTGCGCGGCACTATGTGTGCGGCATGTGCAATCCGCCGGCCCGCGCGGGCAAGGGCCGCGCCGCCGGCGCCCTGCAGATGCATTGAGCCTGCTGGCCGGGGCGTGGCGCACTACCGCAGCTGCCTGGTCGTCATCGCCCGCGATGAGGCCGCGCAAATCGAGCGTCTGCTGCTGAGCGTGCGGCCCTGGGTCGATGCGATGCTGGTGCTGGACACCGGCTCGCGCGATGCCACCGCGGCCCTGGCCGCCGCCTGCGGCGCCCGGGTCGAGCATTTCGCCTGGTGCGACGATTTCTCCGCGGCGCGCAACCGCGCGCTGAACCTTGCCGCAGCCGATTGGCATCTAGTGCTGGATGCCGATGAATGGCTGCTGGCCGGTGGCGAGGTTCTGCAGACGCTGCGCCATATCCGCCCCGACTTCGTCGGCAGCCTGGCCTTGCTGGACCAGTTCGACGATGGCCAGCCGCGCTGCGCCCACAGCCGCCTGAGTCGGCTGCTACCTGGTTCGTTGCGCTACCAGGGGCGGATCCACGAGCAGCCCCAGCATCAGCTGCCGCTGCGCGAACTGGCCGTCACGATAGGGCATGACGGCTATCTGCCCCAGCGCCTGGCCGCCAAGCGCGGCCGCAACCGAGGTCTGCTGCAGCAGGCCCTGGCCCAGCATCCCGAGGACGCCTATCTCTGGTACCAGCTGGGCAAGGACGCCGCGGTCTACGATGAGCATGAACTGGCGGAGACCGCGTTTGCACGCGCTGCCGCCTTGCCCCACCCGGTGCAGGGCTGGTGGCTGGATCTGATCGCACGCCGGCTCTATGCGCTGAAGCAGCTGAAGCGGCACGCGCAGGGCCTGGAGCTGGCCGAGAGCCAGCTGCAGCTCTGCGGCGAGTCACCGGACTTCTTCTTCGCACTCGGCGATCTGCTGCTGGATTTCGCGGCCGATACGCCGGCCCAGGCCGAGGCCCTGCTGCCGATGATCGAGCAGGCCTGGCGCCGCTGCCTGGAAATCGGCGAGCGCCCCGACCTCAGCGGTGCGGTGGCCGGTCGCGGCAGCCATCTGGCCGCCCACAACCTCGCCCTGGTGCTGGCGCTGAGTGGCCGGGAGGCCGAGGCCGAGGCCTTGCGCGCGGCCTTTGTGGCGCCCTGACTGACTGTGTCGGTTTCGACACAGTCATGACTTCTGACATGGTTTGCCTGGGCGCAAGGCCTGCTGCGCTGACGTGCGTGTAGGAAGAAGCCTGACAGGGGAGGGCTGCAAAGTCGTAGGGGCGGGACGGATTTGGGCTGATGTTTGGGTTTTGTTCGGGTCTTCACAATTCGTATCACGTTGGCACGCAAGTGAAACAACAGACGAAATCCGAAGGAGCCCGAGATGAACGCAGACCAAATCCTCGCCGAGATCCGCGAAGCGAACCTGTCCTACCTGATGCTGGCGCAGAGCCTGATCCGTGCGGACCGTGAGCAGGCGCTGTAT